>NZ_VSJK01000095.1 GCF_008085915.1 Oceaniovalibus sp. ACAM 378
CAAGCTTGGCAAGAACGACAAAAACGCCCGGAAACTGCTGGAAGATGCGGCCTCGTGGCGGGGTGATGTGGATCGATTCAAAAAGGAAATCCCAAATTGGCTGCGGCATAGGTTTGCTGCCCAGAAGGGGATTTCATGATCTGGCAAACGCTTCGACCTTTTGCTTGCCAGCTGGAAAGAGGGAAGCCTGTTTTGCGTTGACCGCGCGCAATGCGCACTCGCTGTAAATCGGGGCAAAGTTGTCTCGGAATCGGGGTAAAGATCCCGCGAAGCTGATCGACGTCCTACATGTTGGGGTCTGGTGCTTTTGTAACGCAGGATTTAGATTGCCTCTAACACTCACGCAAAACTGCGATCGCATTTACCCACGGGCGGCCTATCTGGTCGCCCAAATCGTTGAAAGTCCGGCTGGAGCCTGTTGCTGATGACCATTACCCACCTCGTCACCCATTCCGGTGGCTTTCATGCCGATGAGCTGTTGTCCTCTGTCATCCTGACGCGGTTGTTTGCGTGTTTCGCGTGATGATGGGCAGCGATTTCGGGTGATGATGGGCACGTATTTCACGCGAAGGTGGGCAGTGATTTCGCGTGATGGTGGGCAGGTCTGGTCGGTAAACTGAGGATAGATGCCCCT
>NZ_VSJK01000096.1 GCF_008085915.1 Oceaniovalibus sp. ACAM 378
GTCACGACAAGCCGAAACGCTGATGATTTGGGGCCAGCCCTATTATGGCATCTGATACATGACCGCACCCGATCACACGCTCGCGCCGTTCAAAAACCACTTGCATCAATGGGGGCATCCATACATGCACAAATCGGCTGATGGCCAGGCTACCCCTTTCCCCGGACGGACTTATCCAACGGCCTCTGTGACTGGTATGCCAAGGGCGGTGTAGCCGTTCATGACGGCGATGCGGATGTGGACTTCCGCGACCTGACGGTCGAAGTCCCGCGCCATGAGGCGCTGCCCAGCAGTTTCATGCAGTGCATCTTGGTCTCGACGCGGCTTCGCCGGTGGTATCCGCTCCAGTTTCGCCAGATCGCGCGACCGAGGTATTTCGAAGCTCGCAGGGCCTCGTTTCTGGCCACCGCAGCGGTGACAGTTTTCCACAACTTCGCATCTTTGCGGGGTGGGATGACGGCATTCGCACCGCGGTCAGCGATGGCGTCGTGGCACTTGCGGGTGTCATAGGCACCGTCTGCGGTGACGCTCGCGATCTCCTCTTGGGCTGGGATCTGGCTGAGCAGGTCAGGCAGGATAGGTGCATCGCCGATATGGCTCCCGGTGACCTCGACAGCCCGGACCTCCA
>NZ_VSJK01000097.1 GCF_008085915.1 Oceaniovalibus sp. ACAM 378
CGGTTGAGCTTGAACTTGTTGCGTGAGTAAAGGTGGCGTTCCTGATTGAAGTGATTGTAAACTGCAGAATGAACGGCGACGAATTTCTGCAAACTTCGCATCCGCCGGAAGCGCAGCATGGCCCGTTCTCGCCTTCGAAATGGCAGGTGTGAATTCTCCGCACGATTGTTGAGCCAGCGTCCTGTTTCCTGGCGATCGGCATTGCCAACCACCTTCATTGCCGCGCAATAAGACCGAAGTCTGTCTGTCACAATGATGTCTGGATTGCCGTATCGCTTCATTGATTTCTTTAGGAATTTCAATGCTGCTCTGCGATCGCGGCGCTTTGTGACATAGGATTCCAGTACCTCGCCCTCATGATCCACCGCGCGCCACAGGTAATGTGTCTCGCCGTTGATCTTCACAAAAACCTCGTCCAAATGCCACCGCCAGTTCGAGTACGCACGCATCCGGCTAACCCGGTTCTTGCGGATCTCAGCGGCAAACATTGGACCGAACCTGTTCCACCAGAACCGCACCGTTTCATGGCTGATATCGATGCCGCGCTCATGCAATAGATCCTCGACATTCCGAAGCGAAAGCGGGAACCGGACGTAGAGCATCACCGCCAGGCGGAT
>NZ_VSJK01000098.1 GCF_008085915.1 Oceaniovalibus sp. ACAM 378
ACACGGGAGCCGCATTTGGACCAGGCATGATGTGGCAGCCACCGCGCTGACTACGGACGGAAGCATCATCCCGGTACGGGAATACCCTCGACTGTCTCACCCGCAAACTCGGCCAGAAAAGTCAAACACCCAAATTACGTCGACCCATGTCCTACGGTCGTAGCATCTGCTTTACCCCGCGGTATAATACCCTCGTACTGCGTTCATTTGGCGTTCGAAATTCTCGCTTGACAGAGGACGCCCTATTACAGAAGGCCTCTGTGTGCGGTTCTGATGTGACCGCGGGCCGGTATGGCGATGCGCGGACCAGAGGCATATCAACAGACCGAGCTCGTGGCTCCTGCGCAAATGCTGCTTTCTCTGACCCGGATCTGATCGATCCTTTGCCCTTACTGTTCAGTGACCTCCTCACACCCCCAACTTACCGGGACGTCGTGAGGTAATCTCCCCCTTTTTAACGGGGTGCATCCGTAGAACTTACGCGGCCATTTTCAGTTTCATGGCGGGTGTGATGCCGCCGATGCCCATGTTCGGGCGGTCGTTGTTATATGTCCAGAGCCATTGT
>NZ_VSJK01000099.1 GCF_008085915.1 Oceaniovalibus sp. ACAM 378
TAGGCCCGGACGTATACCGCCCGCGATGCGCACAGCCGCATGTGCGCGACCTTCACCCGCATCGGCTTGCCGGCGATCTCCACATCCTCATGGCTCCAGTCGAACTGGTAGGCCTCGCCCGGCTTGAACACGAGCGGGATGAACGCCGACACGCTGTCGCCAGGGTCCCTGCGCCGAGCCTCTGACCAGCGCGCAGCATAGCGCCGGACCGCGTCGTAAGACCCCCCAAACCCTTCTCGTTGCAGCAGATCGTGGATGCGCGTCACCCTCAGCCTATCGCGCCGGGGCCGTGCCTCGTTCTCCAACAACAGCGTGTCGAGCCGCTCCTGATACGGTCCAAGCCGCGGCCGCGGCTGCACCGCACGATGATAATCGAACGCGCCTTCCGGCGCCCGGATCGCCTTGCGGATGACCTTCCGCGACACATGCAAATCCCGTGCGATCGCCTTGATCGCCTTGCCTCCGGCATACTCGCGCCGAATACGAACCACTGTCTCCACAACCAACATCCCGATCTCGCCAACTGGTAATCCAGCCGAACGTTTAAACCATCGAAATGAG
>NZ_VSJK01000100.1 GCF_008085915.1 Oceaniovalibus sp. ACAM 378
AACGGGCCATGCTGCGCTTCCGGCGGATGCGAAGTTTGCAGAAATTCGTCGCCGTTCATTCTGCAGTTTACAATCACTTCAATCAGGAACGCCACCTTTACTCACGCAACAAGTTCAAGCTCAACCGTACCGCCGCTCTTGCCGAGTGGCGTGATCTCGGCGCGGCTTGAGGGGCAGCTTCACCGGCTCTGCAGAGACTGGTCCGCATTGGTCTGACAGCACCAGCAGCAGCGTTCAGGCAGTGCATGAGGCCTTCAGCCAAGATGGCATCGCTCTCCGTCCGGTTTGTATTCAAGCAGATCGCGTCCCTCGCCCGGCAGGGGACGCACGTAGCTGAGAGCGGATCATCATCGTGTTCATAACGGCTGCATCGAATGCCTAGCCTTCTATCATCCGTTTCGATCTGGAATGGCTCTGTTGATGGCGTGGATGCCCCTCCCGACGGCATCGCAATGTGCCATTGTGGTGAGTGTTAAAGCCATCACAAAAGGAAGGAGCATCCATGTCCGAAGTTACTATTATCGGTGTCGACTTGGCAA
>NZ_VSJK01000010.1 GCF_008085915.1 Oceaniovalibus sp. ACAM 378
TCTGCAAACCTCCGCGTCTCCGCTTCCGTCCGCCCCGTCTGGTGCCCGCCACCGCATCTCTGCGCCGCCGGTAGAGGGGTTCTACGGTTAGTGGCACAGAGGCGCAAGCACATTCTTGAAGAAAATGTGTATTCGTTGAAAACAAAGGAAAACATGGCCTCATCCATGGGTTTGCGGCGTCTGAGTGACCTCGTTGGTCGCGGCAAAGCAGGCCTTAACGATTCGAAGTGCGTTCAAACTGGCCAGCGTTTGAACTTGCAGCAGCCGAAAGCCGACACAGCGATTCCCTGGATGGTGGACTTGCCCTGCAGGCCGCCCCCCCGTTCCCCGCCCTCTGTCCTACTATAGTATGCAGTAACTTTGCGGCTCGCAGGTGTTCAGAGCTGCGCTGCGTCGTTTCTTGTGAATCGACATCGCGCTTAAACTGCTCTCGGAACGTTCGGACCACACCGCGCTGGTGCAGCGGATCGGACACCCGTAGTCTGCAAAAATGTCATCCGCGTCCGATATAGGGCATGTCTCTTGCCATCACGGTCATGAACTGAACGTTGGCATCCAGTGGCAAGGTCACCATGTGATACACCGACGACGCCAAATGAGATACGTCCATCACCGCTTCGACCCGTGTCGACCCGTCCGCTTGAGACACGCCCGCTGTCTTGCGGCGGGACATGTCGGTCAGGGCATTGCCGATATCGATCTGACCGCAGGCGATGTTGAAAGCGCGCCCGTCAAGCGACAGGCAGCGGGTCAGGCCGGTGACCGCGTGTTTTGACATCGTATAGGGCACCGTTCCCGGGCGCGGGGCATGGGCCGAGATCGAGCCGTTGTTGATGATCCGCCCACCTTGCGGTTTCTGCCGGCGCATCAGTGCAAACGCCCCCCGCGCCATAAGGAACATGCCGGTGATGTTGATATCGCAGACCCGCTTCCATTCGGCGACCGGGATTTCATCGATGGGTGCCGAGACAGTATTGACGCCTGCGTTGTTGAACAGGGCGTCAAGTCTGCCCCATGTGTCCGACAGCCGTGCGAATGCCGCATCGACCGCCGCCTCGTCCGCAACATCACAGGGCAGGATCAACGCGTTCGTGGAACCCGCCGCAGTTTCTTCCAGCGGTTCGCTTCGACGTCCAACCAGTGCGACACGCCAGCCGTTTTCAAGAAAATGCTGCGCGGTGACGCGGCCGATGCCACTGCCTGCGCCGGTGATCAGGATCGTTTTTTCGGTCATCTCAATATTCCTTTTTCAATTTGGCGTGTTGCACGGGGGGACGCGGTCAGTGGTTGTCACGGGGCAATCGGTGCCGGATCTTTTGATAGACCTTCTTCCCGGGTAATTGCCGGTGCCTTGTTCGAAAAATGTCCGGCACAGGAGTTGAGCGCAGAGGCGCTTGGCATGAACCGCTGCATGACGATGCCGGGCTTGACGCTGTCGATCCGCTAGGGGGTGGCGGCGATGAGCGAAGTGGCGGGGCCGGAGCCTGCAAAGCTGATCCGCTGGGAATCGCAGGTAGAGATTCAGCAGATGGTCGCTGGCTGGCGTTTTGACTATGTTACTACCAAGGCCGAGGCGCTCGGGCTCAGGCGCGACGCGGAATTTGGCGACATCATCCCCAATCACATCGAGGACGACATGACCGCAGCATGAGTCTCGCCTTGCATATGACATTCCAAATGCCCTTCCGATGCGCCGAACGTCGGGACGAGGCGCTAGCGCGAATTTGCGTGGCAGCGATTGCGACAACAGCGCAAGCGCGGACGCCAATTCACGGAAACACCACGGCGTGATCCCGGCGGCGCGTCATGGCCGCCGGGCTGCTTTGGATTACGCGTTGAACCACCAACGTTCGGATGCGCGGGCCCCGTCCAGATCCCAGTCGCCCGCGACCTTTTCACCGGTCGAGATCTTGCTGGATTTGGCATCCAGATAATCGGCCCAGACCGGCGCGATCATGCCACCCTCATCGTGCAGGATCGCCTGACATTCCCAGTAAAGCTCCTTGCGCTTGTTGTCGTCTTTTTCGCCACGCGCTGCGACAAGCGCTGTGTTGAAGGCGTCGTTGTCCCATTGGGTAGCGTTCCAGCCACCGATGCCTTCGCGCGAATAGGGCAACGTGAGTATCAGATCGGTGTTCGCACGGCCCGACCAGCGCTCGGCAAAGAACTCGGTCTTGCCCCAGACGTTGGACCAGTAACCATCTTCCGGCTCGCGCACGACTTCCATTTTGATCCCGGCCTTGGCGGCATGCTGGCTGAACAGTTGCGCGCCATCGACGGCCCCGGCAAACGGCGTTTCCGATGCATGCAGTTTGAAGGTCGTGCCTTCCTGACCAGCCTTCTTCATCAGTGACCGCGCTTTGTCGGGGTCATAGCTGTGCTGTTCGAGATTGGGGTTATGGTCGGGATAGGCCTCGGAGATCGGTTGATCGTTGGCAACGGAGCCAAAACCGCCAAGGATCTTGTTGACAAAATCCTCGCGGTCGATCGCCAGCTTCATCGCCATCCGAACATCATTGTCGGTATAGGGGTCCATCGAGGTATTCATGCTGTAGCACAGGTGGACCTTGCCCTGAGTCTGAACCAGATCGACGCCCGGCATCGCTTTGAGCAGAACTGCCGTGGTCGGATCGACAAAGTTCATCGCGTGGACTTGGCCGGTTTGCAGCGCGGTGGTGCGGGCGTTTACATCGCGAATGGCCAGCAGTTCAATGGAATCGAAGTGGGCACGCCCCTCTTTCCAATAGTTCGGCGCACGTTTCACCAAGGACTTCACACCGGGTTCATAGGTTTCAAGGATATAGCCGCCAGTGCCGATGCCCTTGTCGAAATCCGGATCGTCAGCCGGAACGATCAACATGGTGGTGATCGTCATGATTGCCGGGAAAGTGGCGTTCGGGCCGGAAAGCGAAACGGTGACTTCGTTCGGCGCGGTTGCCTTGACGTCGGTGACCTGATCCATCAGCGACTTGGCTTCCGAAACAGACTGCTCGCCGCGGTGCAGGTTCAGCGAAAACACCACGTCATCGGCATCCATGGTCTTGCCGTTGTGGAACTCGATGCCTTCGCGCAGTTTGAAGACCCAAGCGGTCAGATCGTCATTCGCCTCCCAGCTGGTTGCAAGTTCGGGGATCAGAACGCCGCCGGGGCCGACCTCGATCAAGTTGTTCCTGATCTGCCACTGCAGGTTCAGCATGAACTTGCTTTCGTTGCGCTGTGGATCAAGTGTCTCGCCGCTGTCGAAATCGGCGATGGCAAGCCGGAAGTCGCCCCCCTTAACCGGTGCAGTCTGGGCGCGCAGGGGTTGTCCGCTGAGGCCGAGAAGCCCGGTCGCTCCAAGCGCGCTTGCGCCAAGAAGCAAGGATCGTCTGTTTGGCGAAATGGTCACGTGTCGTCTCCTTGTTGTCAGTATATGGTTGGCGGCAGGCCCGCTATGGTCCCCCTGCCCGAGCGTTCATTTGCAGTTGCCCGCGTTGGTTATTTCCCCGGCGCAACCGCGGCTAGAAATGCGTCATTCTCCGATGCGCTGCCCATGGTAACGCATGCCGAGTTTCAAAATGGCTCTTCCTGCCATGCCTTGATCAAAATGCCCCTTTTGCGCAGGTTTTCTGCAAAGTCTGATGTCTCTGTGCCCGTGCGAAGAATAAGAAACTGGCTTGGCGCGCAGGTATGCCCAATGGCGTTCAACGCATTCGCCACGCGATGACGTTCGGCGGTTGCAATTTCGACGAACTTGTCCCGATGCGCATCATCAGTCAACGCCTCCGTCGCCGCTTCCACTGCCGGCGCGTTCACACCGAATGGATTTCGGGTTTTCATCAGCGCAGTGATCAACAGATTGTCCGAAGCAATCCCATATCCAACGCGAATTCCCGCAAGCCCATAGGCCTTTGAACAGGTGCGGCCAGCGGAACGCGGGCCGTGTCATGTCGTACCCGTCGCGCAGCAAAGGAGTGGTCTGACCAGATTTGACCGTTTCACCGATTTTCACCGGAGGTTCGACCAGCCCGTGATGATCGGCGCTCAAAATTGCCTGACAGTCCCCCATAACCAGAAAGCGTGTCTGCTGCGGCGCGGCCCTTCCGAACCGAAAATGGCCCGAGCGTTCGCTGGAGGATTGCAAATCAAAATCACTGCTGACGGGGCCGTATCGCACACGCATCGTGTTCAAATCCTCAGGCAGGTGTGGCTGTCTCACGCCCGGCCAAGACAGTGTCGAGCCAGTCAGGGTCCATCTCGGGGACCGATGACAGTAAAAGTTCGGTGTATTCCTGATGTGGTGGGCTGAAGATTTCGTCCTTTGAACCCTGTTCGACGATCCGGCCGCCCTGCATCACGACAACCTCGTCTGCGATGGATCTTACCGTGGCAAGATCATGTGTGATGAACAAATAGGTCAGCCCCATTTCCCGTTGCAACCGGTCGAGCAGCCGCAGGATCCCTTCGGCGACAAGCTGATCCAGTGCCGATGTGATCTCATCGCAGATGATGAATTCCGGTTCTGCGGCCAGCGCCCGCGCGATGCAGACCCGTTGTTTCTGACCGCCCGACAATTCGGCCGGCAGCCGGTCGATGAACTCATCCGGGTCCAGTTCGATCAGGGTCAGCAATTCGCGGATCCGCGCCTCTTTCGCCCTCCCCTTGAGGCCAAGGAAAAACTCCAGCGGACGTCCGATCACTTCGCGGATGCGATGCCGTGGGTTAAGCGCGGTATCGGCCATCTGGTGAATCATTTGCACACGGCGTTGCAGGGTCGGGGCGCGCTGACGGCTGGTGGCTGGCAGATCGACCCCCTCGAACCGGACCACGCCTTTCGTCGGCGCCAGCAGCCCCATGATCACCCGCGCCGTCGTGGTTTTCCCCGAGCCACTTTCGCCGACAACGGCGACAGTGCGGCCGCGATGAACAGTCAGGTCAATATCGTCCAGAACCTTCTGCGGACCATAGAAGGCGCTGATGCCTTCAAGTTGTAACAGCGGCCGCTCGCCCTGCGGCACTTCGGGCATCGGGTCGCGGCGAAACGCACGCACGGCCCACAGGGATTTGGTGTAGTCCTGCTGCGGATCTGCCAGCATGGTGCGAGTGTCGGCCTCTTCGACCTCGTCACCCTTCAGCAGAACCTTGATCCGGTCGGCCATCTGCGCGACCACCGCAAGATCATGGGTGATATAGATTGCCGCCGTATGATGTTCGCGCACGACCCTGCGGATTGCCGACAGAACCTCGATCTGGGTCGTCACATCCAACGCGGTTGTCGGTTCGTCGAAAATGATCAGATCGGGACGACAGGCCATCGCCATCGCCGTCATCGCGCGCTGCAACTGGCCACCCGACACCTGATGCGGATAGCGAAAGCCGATCTGTTCGGGGTCGGGCAATTGCATCGCACGGTAAAGCTGCACGGCATCCTTTTTCGCCTGCGCCCGGGACATGATGCCGTGGCGTACCGGCGCCTCGCAATACTGGTTGATCAGACGAAAGGCTGGATTGAACGCTGCCGCCGCTGACTGTGCGACATAGGCGATGCGCGCGCCATGCAGCTTGCGCAACTGCTCGCGGCTGGCGCCGACAAGCTCCTGACCATCAAACCTGATCGAGCCTCCGCTGATCCGGCACCCGCCTTTGGTGTAGCCCATGGCGGCCAGTCCAAGCGTCGATTTTCCCGCGCCGCTCTCGCCGATCAGACCGATGATCTCGCCTCGTTTCAGCGTCAGATCGATGCCCTTGACGATCTGGTGCCACTGGCCGCCGGACCGGCCCTCGATTCTGAGGTCGCGGATGTCCAGAAGCAGATCGTCCTGCTGCGCTGTGTCGGTCATCGCCTATTCCTTCAAGCCGCTGGAGATATGCAGGACCCAATCGACGACAAGGTTGACCGCGACAGTGAGAAGCGCGATGGCCCCGGCCGGCAAAAGCGGAGCCAGCCCGAATGTCGCCGTCTGCCATGTTGAGAAATTGGCAAACGAGATCAGTTTGGCGCTCTCGCGCACCATCGATCCCCAGTCCGCCGTCGGCGGTTGCAGCCCCAGCCCAAGGAACGACAAAGCCGAGATGAACAGGAAGACAAAGCAGAACCGCAGGCCGAATTCGGCGATCAGGGGGGCCGCTGCATTGGGCAGAACCTCGCGGCGGATCAGCCAAGGCAGGCCTTCGCCGCGCATGCGCGCAACTTCGATATAATCCATCGTCAGGATGTCTTGCGCGACGGCCCGCGACAGGCGGTAAACCCGTGTACTGTCCAAAACCGCGATCACAAGGATCAGCGACAGAACCGATGTGCCGGTGATGGTCAGGATCATCAGTGCAAAGATCAGCGAAGGGATCGCCATCAGGATATCGACGATACGCGACGAGATCATATCAAACCAGCCACCCAGCGTCGCCGCCAGAAGGCCGGTTATTCCGCCCAGCAAAAACGCGAGGATCGTCGTGGCCAGCGCAATGCCGACAGTGTTCCGTGCGCCAAAGATCAGCCGCGACATGACATCCCGCCCCAACCCGTCCGTGCCAAGATAATGCGGCGCCGCCCATGCATGATACTGCGGGCCGACAACGGCGATTTCCGGAAACGGCGCGATCAGCGGCGCAAAAATTGCAAGGATCGAGAAGAACCCGATCAGCACGATGCCGATCCACGCGGATACAGGCGCCTCGCGCAACTGGCTGAGCCAATAATACATGCTTTTACCTTGGATGCAGGAGTTTTGGGTTCGCGATGATCGACAGAATATCGGCAGCCATGTTCAGCAGAATATAGGTCGCAGCAAAGATCAGGCAGGCGGCCTGCACCACGGTCACATCGCGGTTCGACACGGCATCGACCAACAATTGCCCCAGACCCGGATAGACGAACACCACCTCGACCAATACGACGCCAACGATCAGATAGGCCAGATTCAGCGCGACCACCGTGATGATCGGGGCCATGGCATTCGGAAGCGCATGCACCGCAATCACCCGCCAGCGCTTGATGCCCTTCAACTCGGCCATCTCGATATAGGGTGACGCCAGTAGATTGATGATCGCTGCCCGCGTCATCCGCATCATATGCGCCATGACGATCAGCGTCATCGTCAACGCGGGCAAAAATGTCCGATACAGCCGTTCCGGCAACGGCGCGCTGCCGTCCACGTCAGCGAGACTGGGGAACCAACCCAAGGTGACCGAAAAGATCAGGATCAGGATATAGGCGACGAAGAACTCGGGAAACGAGATTGCCACAAGCGTCGTGCCGGAAATCATCCGGTCAAACGCCGAGTTGCGGTAAAGCGCCGCGACCAACCCAAGCAAGATCGCCAGAGGCACCGCAATCGCGGCGGCGTAACCGGCCAGAAAGAAGGTGTTTCCCGCACGTGACTGAATCAGCTCAGCGATCGGTCGCTGGTTCGAGAGCGAAACGCCGAAATCGCCCTGCACCGCCCCTGCCAGCCATAATCCATAGCGGACATGGACCGGCTGATCCAGATTGAACTTGGAGCGAAACGCGGCAAGCGTCTCGGGCGTTGCGGATTGCCCCAGAGTCTCTGTCGCTATATCGCCCGGCAAAAGTTCAACAGCCGAGAAAATGACGACCGTCACGATCAGCAGCGTAAGAAGGCCCATCATGAGCCGCGAAAGGATGATCTTCAGGATCGGCTGCATCGGACTCGCTTTATTGTATGGATTTTTTCCATTATGTCTATATTTATAGATTGAGGCGGCAGATCTGCACAGGCTCGATTGGTTTGGCGTTTCTGGGTCGCTGTTTAGCATAACTGCGAAACGCCTCACGGCCATCACAGATCGCGAACAAGACAGGATGTGGCAGGATGACAGCGACATATCGCGACGTGAAAGCGGACATACTCGAAAAGATCACGCTGGGCATATGGCCTCCTGGAAGCACGATCCCGAAAGAGATCGAACTGGCCGAAATCTATGATTGCGCGCGGGCCACCGTGAACCGGGCCATGCGCGAACTTGCCGAAGACGGTATCGTTGAACGCAAACGCAAGGCCGGTACGAAGGTGCGTATGGCGCCTGTTCGCCAAGCGCGTTTTGAAATTCCGATAGTGCGCAAAGAGATCGAAGACAAGGGCACCGAATACCGCTATGCGCTGGTTCGCAAAGAACGGCAGCAGGCGCCCGACTGGTTGCGCGCACGGCTAAGGCTGAACGACGGCGGCGCGGTGTTGCATCTGATCTGCATGCATTATGCTGACGGAGCCCCTTATCAATATGAAGATCGCTGGATCAATCTGGACCTGCTGCCCAATGCGGCCGAGATCGACTTTGCCGATACTGGCCCGAACGAATGGCTGGTTGCAACCATTCCATTTTCGAACGCCGAGATCAGTCTTCTGGCCACTATGGCGGACGCTGAGCTTGCCGAACATCTGGGCTGTTCCAAGGGCGACGCGCTGTTTCAGGCAGAACGCTCGACCTGGTGGGACGGCAAGGCGATCACTTTTGTCCGGCTGACCTTTCGCAAGGGGCACCGGATGACCACGCGGTATTGAACCGGGTTCAACCGCGCCCTGCCCCATCATCCGGTCCTGACGCCGCCGCCCGGGCGAAAGGGCGGCGGAGCGGTTCATCCTTAAAGGATGCCCGGCAGATTCAGGCCGTTCTCGCGGGCGCAATCCTTGGCAAGATCATAGCCCGCATCGGCATGGCGCATGACGCCGGTTGCGGGGTCGTTCCACAACACGCGGGCGATGCGGCGATCGGCATCCTCGGTCCCGTCACAGCAGATCACCATGCCGGAGTGTTGGGAAAAGCCCATGCCGACACCGCCACCGTGATGCAGGCTGACCCATGTTGCACCCGATGCCGTATTCAATAGCGCGTTCAGCAGCGGCCAGTCTGACACGGCGTCCGATCCATCCTTCATCGCTTCGGTTTCGCGGTTGGGTGAAGCCACCGAGCCCGAGTCCAGATGGTCACGTCCGATCACGATGGGAGCCGACAGTTCGCCGGTGCGGACCATTTCGTTGAACGCCAGCCCCAGCTTGTGACGCACGCCCAGACCGACCCAGCAGATCCGCGCGGGCAGACCCTGAAACGCGATACGCTCGCGCGCCATGTCAAGCCAGTTGTGCAGGTGGCTGTCCTCGGACAGGATTTCCTTCACCTTGGCGTCTGTCTTATAGATATCCTCGGGATCGCCGGACAGGGCCACCCAGCGGAACGGACCGATGCCGCGACAGAACAGCGGGCGAATATAGGCCGGTACGAAACCGGGGAAGTCAAAGGCATTTTCCAGCCCTTCCTCCAGCGCCATCTGACGGATATTGTTGCCGTAATCGACGGTGGGGATGCCGCGACTGTGGAAATCGACCATCGCCTTGACCTGCACCTTCATGCTGGCACGAGCGGCCTTTTCCACCTCTTTGGGTGCGCTTTCACGTTTTTCGCGCCACTGCGCCATGGTCCAGCCCTGAGGCAGATATCCGTTGATCGGATCATGGGCGCTGGTCTGGTCGGTGACGATATCAGGGCGCACGCCCCGTTTGACCAGTTCGGGAAACACGTCGGCGGCATTGCCCAGAAGAGCTACGGATTTCGCCTCGCCCGCCTGGGTCCAGCGGTCGATCATCGCAAGCGCCTCGTCCAGCGTTTCGGCCTTTTCATCGACATAGCGGGTGCGCAGGCGGAAATCGATGCTGTCGGGGTTGCACTCGACCGCCAGACAGCAGGCCCCGGCCATGACCGCTGCCAATGGCTGCGCGCCTCCCATTCCGCCAAGGCCGCCGGTCAGGATCCACTTGCCTTTCAGGCTGCCCTCGTAATGCTGGCGACCGGCCTCGACAAAGGTCTCATAGGTGCCCTGCACGATGCCCTGAGAGCCGATATAGATCCACGAACCGGCAGTCATCTGGCCATACATCGCCAGACCCTTTTTATCCAACTCGTTGAAATGATCCCAGTTCGCCCAATGGGGCACGAGGTTGGAGTTCGCGATCAGCACGCGCGGCGCGTCTTTGTGCGTCTTGAAAACACCCACAGGTTTGCCCGATTGCACCAACAACGTTTCGTCGTCTTCAAGCTCTTTCAGGCTGGCGACGATCTGGTCAAAGTCTTTCCACGTCCGCGCCGCGCGACCGATGCCGCCATAGACCACCAGTTCATGGGGGTTTTCGGCCACATCCGGGTGCAGGTTGTTCATCAGCATCCGCATCGGCGCTTCGGTCAGCCAGCTTTTCGCGGTAATCTCGGTTCCGGTTGCAGGATAGACATCGCGGGAGTTCTTGCGGGGATCGCTCATGGTGTGCCTTTCAGGTTGGCCGCCAGCTCGGCCAGTGTGGTCAGGATTCTGGTCAGATGGGGGCGCAGCTTGCCCGCCTTCGTCTCGTCATAGGTCCACGGCGGGCTTTCGGCGGTCAGATAGGTCGATTGCGCCAGTTCCATCTGGATCGCGTGGATGCCGGTTTCCCGCTGGCCGTAATGCCGCGTCGTCCAGCCGCCCTTGAAACGTCCGTTGGTGATGCTGGAAAACGCCGCCGCATCGGCGCAGATCCGCTGTGTCGCGGCTTCGATACGGGGATCACAAGTTGCACCCGAATTGGTGCCGATGTTGAAATCAGGCAGCGTGCCCTCGAACAGGAACGGGATATTCCCGCGGATCGAATGGCAGTCATACAGGATCGCCACGCCATGCCGGTCGCGCACGCGCTGCAATTCGGCCTTTAGCGCGGTATGATAGGGGCTATGGAACGCCACGCGCCGCGCTTCGATTTCCGACTCGGTGGTGGGAGTGTCCCAGATGTCATGACCGTCAAAATCGGTGAGCGGCACCAGCCCTGTGGTGTTCTGACCGGGATAGAGGCTGTCACCCGACGGGTCGCGATTGGCGTCAATGACATAGCGGTGGAATGTGGCGCGCACGGTCGTGACACCGGGCAAAAGACCGCCATACAGCCGGTCGATATGCCAGTCGGTATCGTCCAGCCCGCGACCACGCGCATTCAACCGCGCCATGATTTCGTCGGGCACATGGGTGCCGGTGTGCGGCAGGCCCAGCACAACCGGACCATCGCCACGGATGACTTCGACCGGCATCATGCCGACAGTTCCGGCATCGCGACACCGGCGCTGGCGACAACCGATCCGTCGCGCACCAGCGTCGCCGCCTGCTCCAGATCGGGCGCAAGATAGCGGTCCTCGCCCAGCGTTGCGACCGACTTGCGCAGGACTGCAAGCACCCGCGCCAATGGCCCGCTGGTGGTCAGGGGGGCGCGGAACTCGATACCCTGAGCGGCGCACAACAGCTCGACCCCAAGTATGCGTTCAAGATTTGCGACCATCCGGCCCAAACGCACCGCGCCGTGGGCCGCCATGCTGACATGGTCTTCCTGATTGGCGCTGGTCGGGGTGCTGTCGGTGACGCAGGGGTTCGCCAGATGCTTGTTTTCGCTCATCAGGGCTGCGGTGGTGACTTCGGCGATCATATAGCCCGAGTTCAGCCCCGGATTTGGCGTCAGGAACGGCGGCAGATCGTGGCTCAGCACCGGATCGACGATAAGCGCGATGCGGCGCTGCGCAATCGCGCCGATTTCAGCCACAGCCAGCGCGATCATGTCGGCGGCGAAACCCACCGGTTCGGCGTGAAAGTTGCCACCCGAAACGATCAGGTCAGCGCCGACCAGCACCAATGGATTGTCTGTCGCGGCGTTCGCTTCGATCTCAAGCGTGCGGGCGGCCATGCGCAACACGTCCATCGCCGCGCCAGTGACCTGTGGCTGGCAGCGGATACAATACGGATCCTGCACGCGGGTATCACCCTCGCGGTGGCTTTCACGAATGACCGACCCCTCCAGCAGAGCGCGCATACACGCCGCAGCGTCGATCTGCCCCGCGTGGCCGCGCAGGGTGTGAATTTCGGGCTGCAGCGGCGCGGTCGAGCCCATGATCGCGTCGGTGGACAGTGCCGAAGTCACCAAGGCGCTGGTCATCGCGCGCCACGCACCGAACAGACCCGCCAGTGCGAAGGCGGTGCTGAACTGAGTCCCGTTGATCAGCGCCAACCCCTCCTTGGCCCCCAGCACGATGGGTGTCAGCCCAGCCCTTTTCAGCGCCTCGGCACCGGGCAGAGTCTCGCCTTTGTATTCGGCCTCGGCATGGCCCATCATCACGGCAGCCATATGTGCCAGCGGCGCAAGATCGCCAGATGCGCCGACCGAGCCTTGCACGGGGATCAACGGCGTCACGCCGCGGGCCAGCATGGCTTCGATCAGATCAACCAGTTCCAGCCGAACGCCCGAGGCACCGCGACCCAGACTCAGCAGTTTCAGCGCCATCATCAGCCGCGCATGGCCGCGCGGGATCGGATCGCCCACACCACAGCAATGGGACAGGATCAGGTTGCGCTGCAGCGTCGCCGTATCCTTGGATGCGATCTTGACGCTGGCCAGTTTGCCAAAACCGGTATTCACGCCATAGACCGCCGCACTGCCATTGGCTGCGGCTTCGATCCGTGACTGCGCCTCGATCATTGCAGGGTGGCAGGACGGGTCCAACCTGACGGCGGCCCCATCACGAAACACGCGCGCCAGATCGGCAAGGGTGACGGAGCCGGGGGTCAGGGTCAGTGTGGTCATTGCAACGCTCCGAAAATCCGCGTGTGAAGAGGGTTGAAACCGATACGATAGGCAAGCTCGGCGGGGTGTTTGACGTCCCAGACCGCCAGTTCGGCGCGCTGGCCTTTGGCGATTGTCCCGACATCGCTCAGGCCAAGCGCGCGGGCAGCGTTCATGGTGACGCCGCACAACGCCTCTTCCGGGGTCATGCGGAACAGGGTGCAGCCCATGTTCAACGTCAGCAGCAATGAATTTAGCGGCGACGAGCCGGGGTTGATGTCGGTCGCCAGCGCCATGGAAACGCCGTGCTTGCGAAACAGCGCAATCGGCGGCGCCTGAGTTTCGCGCAGGGTATAGAATGCACCCGGCAGGATGACGGCGACAGTTCCTGCATCGGCCATCGCCTTGACGCCATCCTCGTCCAGATATTCCAGATGATCGGCAGAAAGCGCGCCATAGCTAGCCGCAAGTTTCGCGCCCCCGAGATTGGACAGCTGCTCGGCATGGAGTTTGACCGGCAGGCCCAGCGCCTTGGCCACGTCGAACACCCGCGCGATCTGTACGGTCGAGAACGCGATGCCTTCGCAGAACCCGTCGACCGTATCGACCAATCCCTCGGCGTGGGCCGCGCGCAGGGCGGGGATGCAGATCTCATCGATATAGGCGTCGTCGCGGCCCTTGAATTCGGCGGGCGTGGCATGGGCGCCCAGAAAGGATGTGACCACACGGATCGGCCGGTTCGCCATCGCCGCGCGCGCCACACGCAGCATCCGCAATTCAGTATCGATATCCAGACCATAGCCCGACTTGATCTCGATTGAGGTCACGCCCTCCGCGATCAACACGTCCACCCGGCGCAACGCATCCGCCAGCAACACATCTTCTGACGCGGCGCGGGTGGCGGTGACTGTGGACACGATGCCACCCCCCGCGCGCGCGACCTCTTCATAGGAGGCTCCGTTCAACCGCATCTCGAATTCGACGGCGCGGTCGCCGCCGTGGACGATATGGGTGTGGCAGTCGATCAAACCGGGCGTCACCAACCGGCCACTCAGCGAGGTCGCCGCAATATCGCGATAGCTGTCGGGCAGTTCATCGCGCGGGCCAACCCAGGCGATCCGCCGATCTTCCAGCACGATCGCGGCATCTTCGATCATGCCGTAGGGTGCATCCGTTCCGAGAAGAGTCGCGGCGCGAAGATCCGTCAACACTTGCCTGCTATCGGCCATGATCCGTCCCTCACCTTGCAAGAATTTCCTTTCCTATTATCGAAGCGTGTTTTATATGTCTACACATAAACTCATTAAGCACGGGTTACAGTCTGTGATACACGCAAGTCATGCATTGCTGCCCTCGGGTTGGGCGCAAAATGTCCGGGTGACCATTCAGGACGGGATTATTGCCGGTATCGAACCGGGCGTGCCGCCTGTCGCCGGTGATACGCGCGTTGATACCCTGCTGCCCGCGCTTGGAAATCTGCACAGCCACACCTTCCAGCGCGCCATGGCGGGCATGACCGAATTTCGCAAAGCCGGGCGTGACAGTTTCTGGACGTGGCGCGACCTGATGTATCGCTTTATGGACCGACTGACCCCTGCGCAGGTCGAAGCGATCGCCGCGCTGGTTTTTGTCGAGATGCAGGAAGCCGGATATGCCTCGGTCGGCGAATTCCACTATGTCCATCATCAAACCGGCGGTGCGCGATATGACGATCTGGCCGAGCTTTCCCACCGCATCTTTGCCGCGGCATCACATACCGGCATCGGGCTGACCCACCTGCCGGTCCTATATACCTATGGCGGAGCGGATCAGACCGCTCTGACGGAGGGTCAGTTGCGTTTCGGTAACGATGTGGATGCGTTTCTGTCATTGGTGGACTCTGCGCGCGCGGGTCTGAACGCCCTGCCCTCTGACGCAAAGATCGGCATTGCACCGCACTCTCTGCGGGCGACGGCACCCGGTGATCTGCAAACCGTTCTGCGCGGCCATTCCGGCGGCCCGATCCACATCCATATCGCCGAACAGCCGAAAGAGGTGGACGATATCAGGGGCTGGCTTGGCCAGCGGCCCGTCGAGTGGTTGTTAAGCCACGCAGACGTCGACCGGAACTGGTGCCTGATCCACGCGACCCATATGACCGATGACGAAACGCGCGCTATGGCCGCGTCAGGTGCCGTTGCCGGATTGTGCCCGGTCACCGAGGCCAATCTGGGCGATGGCCCCTTCAACGGTCCGACCTATCTTGCTGCCGGTGGTGCCTTTGGCGTCGGCTCGGATTCAAACGTCAACATCTCGCTGACCGAGGAACTGCGCACGTTGGAATATTCGCAACGTCTGCGCGATCTGGCGCGCAACGTGATGGTCGTGGGCGAGGGATCGGTGGGCCATACCCTTTATACTGGCGCGGCACAGGGCAGCGCGCAGGCGCTTGGCCGAAATGCGGGCGAGATCGCGGCAGGCCGTCTGGCCGATCTGGTCGCCATAGACAGCACCGATCCTACGCTCTGCGCCCTGTCGCGGGATCAAATCCTTGACGGGCTGATATTTGCCGCCAAGGACAGTGTCATAACCGATCTGTGGTCTGCCGGACGCCATTCCGTCAAAGCCGGACGCCATATCGCGCGCGACGGAATCGTGGCGAATTATCGCAGGGCCATCGCCGATTTGCTCGCCTCAATCTAGGCCCGGATGCGCAGGCCGACAGAAAGGACGATATCACCCGGGTCCAGCGTCAACCGGACCGGCGTGCCGGTGACAATTGCGGTGTCGCCTGCCTCCAGCCGATCTGCGCCACCCAGTTTCGCCTTGCCCGCAATACAGTGATGAACAAAGGTCTGGCCGCCTGCGTCAGCGCTGGTCTCGGCAGGTCCATGGACGACGCAGACATCCGCTTCGCAACGCACAGTGTCATACATCAGGTTGAAGTCGCGCAGCGGACCTTCGGTCAGTTCGGCATCAATCGCCGTGACACCGTCAAAGACAACAGGCTTGGCATAGTCGCCGCGCAAATCTCTGTCGGGTCCGTGCAGGATCAAACCGCCGCCCCGAATAACCGTCAGCACCCGCGTCAAGCCGGGAAAGCTGGAAAACGGGCCATCGACAGCCACATCCGCCATGCTGAGCCGCCACAGCAGGGATCCCTCGAGCATTTCAAAGGCGATGTCTCGGGTGATGCCCCTGCCATTCTTCCACCGCGTTTCCACAAGGCCGGAATGTCTGATGATGCGCATATGAACCCTATCGAACCGCGCCGGAATTTCCCGAAGCTGATGCTCCTTGGTTATCCGGCCATGCACGATCTTTCCAGAGCGGCCCGAGTGGAGTGAAGCCTGCTCCGCAGCTTTCGCTAACCTGACCGAGGGTGAATGGTCTGGAGCCACCTTCCGCGCATCGTCGAGTGGAAGCATGGCAGGGATATGTTTCAGGCGCGTCTGTGTCGTCAGTGGATGCGTCGCACACCGTCCAGCAGTCGCTCTTGCAACTTGCCACCGTGGAGGACCGAGATATCGCCCGTGGCCTCCAGAACCACTGCGCGCACTTCTGAGAGGTCGAGCACATTCGCCTCGCGCAGCTTGGCTATCAGGTCATCCTCTTCCACCCGGGTCGCTTGCATTGCCGCATCAAGGATTTTTCCATCACGCATCAACAGGACCGGGGAGTTCTGGATGACCGCCTCGAACCGGTCGGACGACCGTCGCAGCCGCGAGACTGCGTATTGAACCCCCAGCAGGCTTGCCATTCCCATGGTTGACTGAAGGAAACCGGTCCACGACGTGGACTGGCTCGCTCCCGCCAAAAGCGAACCGATGGCGACCGTCACGACAAAATCGAAGGCTGTCATCTTTGAAAACGACCGCAGGCCAACGATCCGCACGACGATGACAATCCAGAAAACCGCGACTGACGACAAAGCCAGCGCCCTTATGATCGTATCCAGCGGTTCGGATGAAATGAACATCTCCGGGTGATCTCCCTAAGCTATGATCGGTTTCCATAGGGCGTTGGATCTGTCGGACCTTGGGAGGGCCCCCTTCAGATCTGCCCGATGCATAGGCCCGGCCCGTCTGTGGGCGAATAAAACGCGATACCGGCCCGATGGGCGCAAGGCACCGCGCAACGGATCGGCGATCAGGCATCACCGCCGGTCTTCCCGAGGTGGTCCGCCTTCTTGGCTCCGCGTTGCCCCATCTTCTCATCGGGGCCGGTTGTTGTGTCGTGGGTGGTTTGCGCTTCGATCTCGGCGTTCAGCTCGGCCCCGAGCAGAACGATATAGGCCGACAGCCAAAGCCACATCAGCAGGACGATGACCCCGGCCATGCTTCCGAAGGTTTCGTTATAGCTGCCGAAGTTTCCCACATAGACGGACAAGGCCAGCGATCCGATCAACCAGAGCACGCAGGCCAGCAACGCCCCGGGGGTCAGCCATCGCCAATCTGCACCCTCGCGGGCCGGCC
The DNA here is from genome assembly GCF_008085915.1 of Oceaniovalibus sp. ACAM 378. Classification (GTDB taxonomy): domain Bacteria; phylum Pseudomonadota; class Alphaproteobacteria; order Rhodobacterales; family Rhodobacteraceae; genus Oceaniglobus. Next base: position 17,012 of record NZ_VSJK01000010.1, read on the forward strand.
CCCAGCGATAGAGCGCCGCCAGACCGCCAAGGGTCAACACCCCAAGGATGACCCAGCGACCAAGTCCCAGCGTGGTCGCCAGCCAGCCCGGCAGATCAATGAAAGACAGCACAGCAGGCACCGCCAGCGCGCCGCCCAGACCCGCCACCAGCCCAACAATCAGCAGAAGCGTCAGCCCGAGTTTGATCAGGGTTACCTTGATGAACCCGCGATCTTCCACTTCGTCGTAGGCGATGTTCAGCCCCTCCATCAGGCTGCCCATGCCCTTGGACGCGGAATAAAGTGCCAGTCCGACCCCGAGGACAACGGCCAGCCCAAGCCCTGCATCCTGCGATCCGGTGACTGCCACAGCCTGGGTCAGAATGATGTCAGCGGCCTGTTCGGGGATCAGCGTGGCGAGAGACTGGATCTGCTGCGTCACCTCGGCAGGTTCCAATACAAGGCCAGCCAGCGCCATAAGTGCAGTAATCGCGGGAAACATGGCCAGCAGGCAATAAAACGCAACGCCCGCAGCGATCAGTCCGACGTGATCCTTGCCGATCTGGTCCTTGACGCGCAGCAGAATATCCTTCCAGCCAGATGCCGGGATCTCGGTCGGGGTCTCAGCGGCGCGTCCACGTGACATGTAAAGGGCTCCGTCTGATTGAGTGTACGACTTACTCTATTGCATGCGGTTTACTCGATTGCATGCGGCCCACCTCGGGTTTCCGGGGCGGGCCGCACGACAGGGATCGGCATGGGTCAGGCGTTGGGTTTGCCCAGATCCTGCTTTTCGGCCTCGGTTTTCGCCGCATCGGCGATCCGCTGTCCCGCCTGCTTGGCCCGCTCTGCCACCGCCTCTGCAGCAGTATCGGCCGGCGCATCGCGGTCGGCGTCAGCCTTGGCCTTGGCGGCCTTGTCCTTCACCTCGTCGCGGGCTTCGCTCATCACCTGTTTCGCTTCGTCCATGGCAGCATGGGCAACTTCGGTGACCTTGGCGCGCTCTTCCGCAAAGATCCGCTCGGCTTCTTCGATCAGCTCGTCACTCTGTTCGCCGAAATACCGGTCTTCGGTGCGGGTGCGGGGCAGCGCCGCACCGATGGCGGCACCCACCGCGATGGCCAATGCCCCGGCGATCAGTGGCTGCTCTTCGAACAGATCCACCGCCCGCTCACGACCCTGACGCGTATAACGTGCGGCAGCGTCGCGTGCTTCCATTGCGCGGTGACGGGCGGCAATCACCCGTTCGCGCGCCTCTTCGCTCAGGGCTTCGGTGCCTTCCGACAGGCGTGCACGCAGGGCAGCGGCACGATCCGCGGCATGTTCAGTCGCCTCGGCCACCCGGTCACGGGCACCGCGTACTCCTGACGCCACCGCATCACCGGCGTGATGCACACCGTCCTTGGCACGCGCGGCGGCGTCCGAAACCGCATGCACCGCACCCGACGCCTTGTCCGACACCGTATTGGCGACACCAGACGCCGTATCCGATACCGATCCGGCAACCGAGGAAACGCGGTTTCCGGCAGTGTCACCGGTTGCGCGTGCCTTGTCACCAAAGGTCCGGTGATCATGACGATCATGGGTATCGTCGTGATCGCGCGCCCAGGCCGGTGTGACGCCCGGCCCTGCAATGCCGCGCGCCCGACCGGGGCGGGAGTCGTATTGCCTTGGGTCCGTCTCTGTGTCGTCGTACGAGGTGTCGCCGTACGAGCCATAAGGCCTGTAGTCATAGTCACGATAACCGGCATTGCTGGAAACGCGACGGTTCGCAACGTATCCACGGTCGTGAACCCGTTTGTCGCTGGGCCGGTTGCCAAAGATCATCCACGCCAAACCAACACCGGTCAGCGCAAGTGCCATGGGATTTTCCCTGACCGAGCGCGAGACGGAAGCGCCGATATCGCCACCGTGTTCGCGAAACTGATCGCTGATCTGACGCACAACGCCGTCGATCGAAAACCGGTCCTGCAGGTCTTCCAGCGTAGAGCTCAGACCGGCGCGCTCGCGCTCGATCTCACGTTCGATTTCCTCGGGAGAGCGGTTGTCAGTCATTGTAAGCCTCCTTTACGGCATTGGCGTCACGCTTTACATTTTTGGCGGTGCGGGTCGGCGCAAGCGAGCTGAGTTTCAGATCGCTGGTGCCCTTTTTAAGCATTGCGTAACCGATGACGGCAAAGATCACGCCGACGATCAGCGCCGACCAGCCGCCGGGAATGCCGGCGTTGGTCAGGGCCACAACCAATGCGGCTGACAGGACGTTCAGCGCCGTCAGAAACACGACGATTGCGCCCACGATCAGCCCCAGTGCCACTGCGGCACTGTTGAGGTTCTCATTGATCTCCGCGCGGGCCAGATCGACCTCGCTGCGCACAAGACTGCTTACATGGGTCAAGGCATCGCTTAGAAGGCTGCCGGTGGATTTCTCAGTGGTCATTTTCAGGCTCCCGTCTTGTTGCTGGGGCGGTTTGCGGTGCTGCCGGGGGTCATTCCCGTGTCACGCTGCGGGTCTGTCGCACGAAACGCGGCCGAGGACGGCGCGGCCGATGGTGTTGCCGTCACACCCGATGGTGCCGGACGTGCCGGGGAGGTCGCAGGCGATCCCGTGCTTCCTGCATAGCGAGAGGAGTCATCATCCTGCCGAGCCGAGGAATGGTCGGTCCGCGTGCTGGCCTTGGCGAAACGGGTTGCGGCAAAGCCCAGAAGGGCGGCGCCACCAAGGAACACCAGCGGATTGCGGCGGGCGAAGGAATTCAAATCGCCCATCATTTCGCCGAGATCCTTGTCACGCATGGCGTCGGATGCGTCTGCCAGTCCGTCGGCCAATTGGCTGAAGGTGCGTTCCTGTGGCGATCCACTGCGCAACTCGTCAGCGGCCGTCCGCAGGGCAGAGGCGACGCCCTGAACCTCGTCGGCTGCGCTGTCCTGCGCCTGATGCGCGGCGCGAGATGCTTCGCCGGACACCTTGCCGATCACGTCTTGCGCGCTCGACTTGAGGGTCTCGGCGACGTCTGTTGCGGCATCTTTGGTATCGGCGATCGCTTCATTCGCCGTCGATCCTGAAGAAGTTCTGGGAGAGGTCATGTCATCGGTCCTTTCGGTCATGCGACGAGGTTGAGAATGGCGACTACGATTACGACAAGGCCGATAATATAGATGATGCCGTTCATTGAATTCGTCCCTTCAAGATGGTTGAGGCCCTGTTCGTATGGTTCTAACTGCCGATGTCGCGGGAGGTTCCGAGATTTCTTCGCCGCGAATAGTTCCGTATTCTGCGATTGTTTTTCAGGGGACTGGCAGGCCTGCGGCGGCCGCGCGCCGCTCTGGGCAGCAGCGCCGCGAGATTGTCATGGCCGACGGTGCGCGATTGTTTTCAGGCGGAATTGGGATGGTGCCAGCCGCCTGGCTGGTCTTTCAGTTTCGGGCGAGCACGCGGCAATATCCGCGCCGTTCTGTACGCCACTGGAGCGATCCAGACCTGAATGATCGCGCCCCTTTGGGTCGCACGACCCGATGAGATATTCGGCAGAGATGGTGCACCTTGCAAGACCGCCGGAAAAGGTGGAGTTGTTTACCCGCAACGCTTTCCGAATCGAGCGATCACATCGATTTATCCGCATCGACTCGTGACACATCGGCGCGACACCTTCGGAACCTGCGCAATCGCAAACCCCTACGCTTGATGAATCTTTAACAGCTTCCGCCAGAGGCAGCGTTATCCCGCTTGGCCGCAGCGCACCGATCCGGCATTGTCGCGCGATGACTTTCCGCTCGCATATGACAATCGCCTTGGACGAGGCGCGCGCCGCCGCGGCCCGGGGTGAAGTGCCGGTGGGCGCAGTGATCATCGCACCCGATGGCCGTATCCTGTCCCGGGCGGGCAACCGCACGCGGGAATCGCACGACCCCACCGCGCACGCAGAGATCCTTGCGATCCGCGCCGCCTGTGCCATTGTCGGGTCCGAACGGCTGACTGGCTGCGATCTCTATGTCACGCTCGAACCCTGCCCGGCCTGCGCGGCGACGATCTCGGCGGCGCGAATCGCACGGCTGTACTACGGTGCCGCCGACCCGAAATCCGGCGGCGTCGCCCAAGGGCCGCGAATCTTTTCCCACCCCCAAGCGCATCATTCGCCCGAGGTCTATGACGGTATCGCCGCCGCTGACTGCGCCGCCCTGCTGCGCGAATTTTTCGCGGCGCGGCGTTAGGCGGCGGCGTCCGCCTCTCCAACGAGAGCGGAAATCACACGCTCACCGTCTCCATCACCTCGGGGGTCAGCACAGCCACCCCGGGCAATCCGGCGGCAAGGGCGTCGGCGGATTGCTCCAGCAACGGGAACGTCCGGTAATGTCCGGGGATCACTGTCTTGAAATCAAAGTACCGCTTTGCCGCCCAGGCCGCTCGCGCCATATCCATCGTATAATGGCCCCCGGCGCAGAGGATGCCGATCTCGGGGCGGTGCAGCTCGCCCATCCACTCCATATCGGCCATGATGTCCGTGTCGCCGCTGAAATACAGTGTCCGCCCGCCATGTTCGATCATGAACCCCGACTCTGAACCGGCATTCGATCCGTCCGGCGCAGTCGACGAATGCACCGCATTCACCATCGTCACCGCAACATTGCCAAGCCGGATCGTTCCGCCCTTGTTGAACCCGGTCGTGGTGCAGCCCTGACCGTCAAGCCATGCCATCAGCTCGACCATGCCCGCCACCGGCAGTCCCAACGTGGCGGCATCGCCCGCGTGATCTCCATGCCCGTGGGTCAGCAGAACATGGGTTGCGCCGGCCACAGCTTCGTCACGCCGTCCTTCGGGAAACACCGGGTTGCCGGTAAACCACGGGTCGATCAGCAGCACTTGATCGCCTACCGCGATGCGGAAACTGCCGTGCCCCAGCCATGTGATGTCCATCCGATACACTCCATTCATTTCTGACGATTATGTGGCACCTCACCCCGCCTCGACAAGGGCACGCGCCATTGAAACCGGACGCGCACCCGGCTAAACGCGAGCAAAGCGAAACGGAGCCGCCCCATGTCCATCGATACCGAGACCGCCGCAAAGGTGGCGAAACTTGCAAGGATCAAAGTCGATCCGGCCGACCTGCCCGCGCTGGCGGGCGAGTTCAACACCATCCTCGGGTTCATCGACCAATTGAACGAGGTGGATGTGACCGGAATCGAACCCATGGTCAGCGTAACGCCGATGCGTCTGAAACGGCGCACCGACACGGTGACCGACGGTGACCGGCAAAAGGCGGTTCTGGCCAATGCGCCCGATGCCCGCGAAGGTTTCTTTGCTGTCCCGAAGGTGGTCGAATGAGCACTCTGAACACGCTGACCATCGCCGCCGCCCGCAAGGGATTGCGCGCCGGTGACTTTACCGCAACCGAACTGACCGACGCCTGCTTGTCTGCCATCGACGGTGCGGGAACGCTGAACGCATTCGTACACCACACCGCCGAAAGCGCTCGGGTCCAGGCGGGTGCTGCCGACAAGCGTCTGCAAGACAGCGCGGAGGCCCCCGCAGTGTGCGGCATCCCTCTTGGGATCAAGGATCTGTTCTGCACCAAGGGCGTTCCCTCCCAGGCCGGAAGCGCGATTCTGAACGGGTTTCGCCCGGAATATGAATCCACCGTCACGCAAAACCTTTTCGACGCCGGCGCGGTGATGCTGGGCAAGCTGAACATGGACGAATTCGCCATGGGAAGCTCGAACGAAACCAGCGTCTATGGCAATGTCATTAATCCCTGGAAGGCCGCCGATGGCACCGATCTGACACCGGGCGGAAGCTCGGGCGGGTCCGCTGCCGCTGTTGCCGCCGATCTGTGTCTGGCGGCCACCGGCACCGACACCGGCGGGTCGATCCGGCAGCCCGCTGCCTTTACCGGCATCACCGGCCTGAAACCGACCTATGGGCGGTGTTCGCGCTGGGGCATTGTCGCCTTTGCCAGCTCGCTCGATCAGGCCGGGCCGATGACGCGCGATGTCCGCGACGCTGCAATCATGCTGGGCGCGATGTGCGGTCACGACCCCAAGGACAGCACCAGCGTCGACCTGCCCGTTCCCGATTTCGAGGCAGCCCTGACCGGCGACATTCGCGGCAAGACCATCGGCATACCCCGTGAATATCGCATGGATGGCATGCCCGAAGAGATTGAAAAACTTTGGTCAGATGGCACTGCGATGCTGAAGGATGCCGGCGCAAAGATCGCCGATATCACCCTGCCGCACACGAAATACGCCCTCCCCGCCTATTACGTCATCGCCCCCGCCGAGGCGTCGTCGAACCTTGCCCGCTATGACGGCGTGCGATTCGGCCATCGCGCCAAACTGGCCCCCGGCGACGGCATCACCGAGATGTATGAAAAGACCCGCGCCGAAGGTTTTGGCCCCGAGGTTCAGCGCCGGGTGATGGTCGGCACATATGTGTTGTCAGCCGGGTTTTACGACGCCTATTACAACCGCGCCCGCAAGGTGCGCGCACTGATCAAACGAGATTTCGACACTGTGTTCGCCGATGGCATCGATGCGATCCTCACGCCCGCCACGCCCTCGGCGGCGTTTCCATTGGGTATCAAACACGACGATCCGGTGCAGATGTACCTGAACGACGTTTTCACCGTTCCCGTGAACCTTGCCGGACTTCCCGGCGTTGCGGTTCCGACCGGGCTCGACCATCAGGGGATGCCTTTGGGGTTGCAGCTGATCGGGCGTCCCTGGGAAGAGGGCGACCTGCTGAACGTTGCGTTCTCACTGGAACGTGCGGCAGGTTTTGTGGCCAAACCGGCAAAATGGTGGTAACGGAAACTGCCTTTCAACAAGAAAAGCAGGTCGTGCCCGATGCGCGATCAGAGAATATGGGCAGAGGTATGATGCAGAATTCCGTGACACACGCGGTGCTTTTGTTCGCAGTGGTTGGGCTGGCGGCGTGTCAGCCTGCCGTTCCCGACAGCGGCTCGGGTGTCGGGTTTGCCGACTATAACAACTACGAGCGCAGCCGTATTGATCGGGATGCGGCGCTCAACCGCGGTGGATCCACGCCGCCCTCGGGTCTTGGTGTTCCCGCCGGATTGGGCACCACTGCCACGGTCGCGCCCGCCGCGTCGGGACAACCGGTGATTTCGGGTGATGAACTGCGCTCGGCCGGTCTGCCGACAGGCGGCAACTCTGCCGCCCTGCCCGTGACATCCCCGGTATCCAGCGCACCGCTTGATGCCACCGGCAGCACGACCGCCCCCGTCCCTGTGGGTAGCGGCTCGACCGGGATCTCTGACGAACAGGATTTCGGCGCGGTTTCGGGTCGGGAATCCATCGAATCCAACGCCGAGCGTATCGCCCGTCAGCGCGCCGCCTATGAGGTGGTTCAGCCGACCGCTGTGCCCACCCGCCCAGGCAGCAATGGGCCGAACATCGTCGCCTTTGCCCTGTCGACGACGAATGCCGTGGGTCAAAAGATTTATAACCGTTCGGGGTTCAATGCCGAATCCAAGTTCCTGCGCGCCTGTGCATCCTATCCGTCATCCGACCGCGCTCAGGAGGATTTCCTGAAGAACGGCGGCCCGCAGAAAGACAGCAAGGGCGTCGATCCGGATGGCGACGGATTTGCCTGCTATTGGGACCCGACTCCGTTCCGCAAGGTGGCACGCAACTGAGTCCGACGCGCGTGAACTGGACACCCTCGCCGAACTTCGAAACTGACCGCTTTGGCGCGACGCCCGATATCGTGGTGCTGCATTACACGGCGATGGTTTCGGCGCGCGCGGCGCAGGACTGGCTGTGTGATCCAGTCGCAAAGGTGTCGGCGCACTACCTGATCGATCCAACCGGCGCTGTGGTACAGATGGTGGACGAGGCGCACCGCGCCTGGCATGCGGGCGCCGGGTGCTGGGGTCGGGTCAGCGACGTGAACTCACATTCCATCGGCATTGAACTGGCCAATCCCGGGAATGAACCCTTCACCGCACCGCTGATGGATTCGCTGGAGCTGCTACTCGCCGAGATCATCGACCGCCGGTCGATCAGACCGGAACGGGTGATCGGCCATTCCTGCATGGCGCCGGGGCGCAAGATCGATCCCGGACCGCGATTTGACTGGCAGCGGTTGGCACGGCGCGGCCTCGCCGTCTGGCCGAACGCGAGCGGCGGCTCCTCGGTCCCTTGCGGTCCCTCCTCGCCCGAAGAGGGCCCGCAAGGGACCGAGGAGGGCCAGTTTGCGGTCCTCGCCCGCCGCGCCGGGTTCACCGCCCCTGTGGACCCTCTCACACTGCTGTCCGCAGTGCGCCTGCGGTTCCGTCCATGGGGCGCCGGACCGCTCTGTGGCGCTGATCTCGCGGCTATCGCTGACATCGCTACACGCTTTCCCGTTGACGGCGCGCAAGCTACGGCCTAGGCCAGCGACGCGCGGATGGCTGGATGGCCGCGTGCCCTTGCAAAAGGGTGCGAGGAAAGTCCGGACTCCCAGAAACAACGGTGCCGGGTAACGCCCGGGCGGGGCAACCCGACGGAAAGCGCCACAGAGAACAGACTGCCTTAGCCGGTCGCTTGCGATCGGCAATGGTGAGGGTGAAACGGTGCGGTAAGAGCGCACCGCGCCCCCGGCAACGGGGGTGGCACGGCAAGCCCCACCGGGAGCAATGCCGAATAGGGATTTCAAGGGGTTTCCCCAGGGCCGTTTCTGCCCCGAAATCCGGGTAGGCAGCTTGACCCTGTCGGCAACGGCAGGGCCAGAGGAATGGTCATCCATCCGTGACGGGCAACCGGAGCGGAGGACAAAATCCGGCTTACAGGCCGTCCGCGCAAACTCTCCCCCGATCACCGCCGCCGTTGGCGTGATGTCAGCCATCCAGCACGACAATTTCCGCGATAATCAGAATGACCCAAGGCACAAGCGATTCGGGGCGGATCAGATTTTGACGGTCCGTCATTGCAGTACGCACGGGGCCGGGCGGCACACGGTTCACCACAATTATCGCGGCGCCCGGTTCGCGGCGAATATCGCGCAGTCAGTGCAGCCGGGCCCGAACCTCAAACGCCACGACCGTCTTTTCGCCCAAGGCACGCAGCGCTTCCAGCCGGTGATACCCCTCGATCAGAACATACCCATCCTTGGCAGACCGCACCGAGATCGGCGTCGTCTGACCATTTTCAAGCATATCTTCGGCCAGTGCAGAAACCTTATCTGGCTCCAGCGTCTTCTTCCGTTTACCGGGAACCTGGATATCTGCGATGGGCAAGGAGAATTTGACTGGCATAGCATGACAGTGCACATGTTCAGTCCCAAGCACCAGCCCCGTTTTAGAGCAAACTTGCGCGAATCGCGGTTGACAGTGGCCCATCCCCGGTTAAAAGCGATGGTTCAGAATTACGGTTGGGTCGCCTTCGGGGCAGGCCCGCGTTGAGGAGAGACCAAATGGCAAAACCGACCACCATCAAGATCCGTCTCAACTCGACGGCGGACACCGGGCACTTTTATGTGACCAAGAAAAATGCGCGCACCATGACCGAAAAGATGGTCGTGAACAAATACGATCCCGTCGCGCGCAAGCATGTCGAGTACAAGGAAGGCAAGATCAAGTAAGCCTTCCAGAATTTTTTAACGATTTGGGCCGCGTCTGGAAATTCCTGCGCGGCCTTTCGTTTTCCACTTCCACCCCGACAGTTCGATCCTGGTCGTGCAAGACACTGGGCTGTATGGCCCCCCAGATTCATTGGGATAAGACACCCCACGGCATTTCCGACTTCCGACCCCTTCAGCCTTCTCTGCACGCCCTGTTTTGCAGTTCTTTGGCTGCGGGTTGCTGCCTTCTTCCCGTGCATCCGTTGCGCGTATCCCATGACAGGATGAGGCGCGTGGCAGACGCTCTCAAACGCCACCGTCGCGACTTCGTCGACAGTTCGGCTGCTCCCCCGGGCATTTGCTTCCAAGCCTCTGCGGCAGCGACGCTGGCCATCGCACCGAAAAGATTAACACCCATACTGGCCATGTCGGCAATTCCTCGGCAAGTTGCGGGCTTCCATCCCACGGTTAACTGAATAACTCACAACCCGGCTTCCGACTGGCGCTCCAGCCCTCCACCGCGTTTTCAAGAGCTCTCGGAATCTCGGCCGTAAAGTTGCCCGCCCGAGAAATGCTTATTCCACGCTCAAGGTTCGCCAGTCAGTACCGGCCAGCCGGCCAGGATCTGCGCAACGCGGACACTGGCTTGAATTGCCTGTGTGTGTCGATTGCCCCCCATGCCCAACGAGATGCCTTATCCAAAAACACCTCGATGCAATGATTTCGAGGCCTCCCTGCGCCATTCTGATTCGACAACGCGGTTCTGATTTTCGGGTCATGCATGATGCAGGTCTCTTATGCCCGCGTCTTACTCAGTATCGGTGTCAGCTTCCCATGGAACGTCTCCGCGCCGCGCTGGACGTCCAAGGCGCACGCACAAAAAAAGGCCCGGGCGAACCCGGGCCTGTTTCTCATGTACTGCGATTGCGATTATTCGCGGTTGCCGAAAATGCTCAGCAACATCATGAACATGTTGATAAAGTTCAGATACAGGTTCAGCGCACCCATGATGGCAGCCTTGCCCAGCCATTCCTTGTCCATCGCCTGAGCATGGGCGATGTAGTCGGTCTTGATCCGCTGGGTGTCATAGGCGGTCAGCCCGGCAAAGATCAGCACCCCGATGACGGAAATCGCGAACATGATCGCGGGGGATCCGAGAAAGATGTTGACGATGGACGCCACGATCAGACCGATCACACCCATGATGAGGAAGGAGCCCCAGCCAGAGATGTCTTTCTTGGTGGTGTATCCCCACAAAGAAAGTCCGGCAAACGAAATAGAGGTCACCAAAAACACCTGCGCGATGGAAATCCCGGTGTAAGCCGCGAAGATATAGCTGATCGAAAGCCCCATCAATGACGCGAAGACATAGAAGAACAGCTGTGCGCCAGCTGCCGACAGCTTGTTGATCACCGCGCCCAGGGCGAAAACCATGATCAGGGGTGCGAACATCACCAGCCATTTTACTGGCGTTCCGAATATCGCCGACACCATCTGTTCGTTGGTCCCGACAGCCCAGGCAACGCCGGCCGTCAGCAAAAGCCCCACGGACATGGTGCTGTACACCTTGTTCATGTGGGCACGAAGCCCTTCGTCTAACGCAGCGGTCCGGACACCGGCCCCGGCGCGGATCGTCTGATAGTCAGCCATAAGGTCGCCTCCAAATAAAACCTTGTCTAGGGCGCCGCAGATCGCAGACGGCCCTCATCGCTTCATATTGGCAGCAGCGGGGCATTTTTCAAGATCGTATTTGCCGCAATCGTACAGGTTTTTATCGCTGTGGAGGCAAGTTGCATCAATATTGGCGGCCTGTCGGAATGTCCCACAGCGGACGGAGAGACTCGAGTTCGGCCTCTCGCCGGCTCAACCCGATATCCGACAGCGTCGCGTCATCCATACGGCGAAGCGCTTTGCGCTGCCGGCGCACCGACGCAACCATGGCAACCAAAGCCAACACTCCGCGCGGCGCAGTGAATATGACAGAACGGCGAACGAGGGCGGACATGGCCCGATCCTTTCAAAGTAGTGATCCGAGAAGCGAAATGCATCATCGATGTTGATGTATATGGCCGAGCATGTTCAATATGAAAAACGAATGTTTTTGACCTCTGACATCAAGGAACGTGATGTGCCGAGAAACCTTGACCTGACCGCCCTGCGTTCTTTCGTGGCCGTGGCCGAAACTGGCGGCGTGACCAGGGCCAGCGGCTTTCTGAACCTCACGCAATCGGCAGTGTCGATGCAGCTGAAGCGGCTCGAAGATTCGATGGACCTCAGCCTGTTGGACCGTTCGTCGCGCACAATCGCACTCACTTCGGCGGGGGAACAGCTGTTGTCCTATGCCCGGCGGATGCTGGATCTGAATGACGAAGTGATGGCGCGGATGACCGCCAAGGCGTTCGAGGGTGAGATCGTGGTGGGCCTGCCCCATGACATCGTACATCCTGCCATGCCAAAGGTGCTCCAGCGGTTTGCCCAAGACTATCCGCGGGTGCGTGTGCATCTGAAATCGGCCCACACCCGGCGGTTGAAGCAGATGTTTGCGCGCGGTGAATGCGATTTCATCCTGACCACCGAGGACGGTGTAGAGACCGGGGGCGAAACCCTTGCCGAAAGGCCACTGGTCTGGTTCGGCGCGCCCGGTGGCTCGGCCTGGCGGCAGCGCCCGTTGCGGCTTGCCTTCTGTTCCAACTGCATCTTTCGCGGCGGAGCCCAGCGTGCCCTCGACGAGGCGGGGATCCCTTGGGAAATGGGCGTCGATTCGGATTCCGAACCGGCAGTCGAGGCAACGGTCAGCGCCGATCTTGCCGTCACCGCCATGATCGAAGGGACGGCGCCGGTGTATATGGAGCTGATTCCCCACGGCGGCGCCCTGCCCGAGCTCAAGCGCCAGCGCATCAACCTCTACTCAAGCGAGATCAATCAGGGCGAGGTGCCGCACGGCATGGCCGAGGTGATCCGCCAGTATTACCGCCTGATCTGAACGCGGCACGCCCCCCCAGCGGACACAACGTCCTGTTCGGCTTCTCCTTGCCCAAATACTCCCGCCGGAGGCATCCCCGGCGGGTATCTCGCACAGCGCTTCAGATCATGGTGATGATCACTTTACCCGTCGATACGCGCGTGCGCAGCAGCTCCAACCCCTCGGCAGCGCGTTCCAACGGCAGGCTATGGCTGATATGTGGGTGCAGTCGTCTCTCTGCGTACCATTCGAACAGCCGTGTCAGGCTGTCGGTCAGCACCTTTGGTCGAAACCTCATGTATCCACCCCAGTAATACCCCATCAAGGTGATGTTCTTGACCAGCAGGTGGTTGGCCGGAACCTGCGGAATGTCGCCGCTGGCAAATCCGACGATGACGATCCGCGCCTCGGGATTGCAGGCGCGCATGGCGGCGCGAAACAGATCGCCTCCGACCGGGTCAAACACCACATCGATGCCGCCAAGTGACCTGAGCGCACCGCGCAGGTCACGTGTTTCGCTGTCGACCAGCTCATCCGCGCCGGCGGCCTTCGCCACGGCCAGCTTTTCGTCACCCCGGGCGCAGGCGATGACCCGCGCGCCCATCAGCTTGCCCAGTTCGACCGCTGCCAGCCCGACACCACCGGCAGCGCCTAGCACCAGCAGAGTTTCCTTGGGTTGCAGTCGCGCCTTGTGATCCAACGCCACATGGGCCGTGCCATAGGCGACCTGAAATGCTGCTGCGTGGTTAAACGGCATGGCATCGGGCAAGGGCACACAGCGCGCCGCGTCAAACACACCTTTCTGCGCCAGCCCGCCCTGCCCCGCAAAGACCGCCACACGTTGCCCCGTGCTCAGGTGGTCGACCCCGGCGCCCAAGGCGCATACCGTCCCGGCCAGTTCCATCCCCAATGTCATCGGCAGCGCAGGGCGCTCTTGATACTTGCCCGCCGCCATCAACAGATCGGCAAAGTTCAATCCACAGGCGGCAATATCCAGCGCGACCTGCCCCGCACCCGTTGGCCCGGCCTGCACCCGGCGCAGAACTGGCGGCCTGTCGTAGGATTCGACCTGAAAGGCCAGCATGACGGCTCCTTTGTGGCTGATCTGATTCCTAACCTTAATCCTAGTGTGTTTTTCACCCGAAGCACGCACGAACTACGGACACCGTGCAACCGGTGGTTGCGCTTCGTCGCCGGAAAAATACGGCGAAAAACACGTTAAAGGCGAGTTTTTGGGAAAATATTACTGGCCAGAGCTTCAAAGATGCCACCGTAACCGTCTGTTAATATGTAATTAATTATTTAAACTACCACACCTGTCCTAAAAGGCAGGTTGAGTTGATCCTTCTTTCATCGTTTCACTGCATACAAGCAAAAGGTAGGGAGTGACGGTAATGAAACATCCAGTAGATGTGCACGTGGGCAAGCGGGTCCGCCATCGTCGTTGGATGCTGGGCATGACGCAGCAGCAGTTGGCCGAAAAGGTCGGCATCAAATTCCAGCAAATCCAGAAGTATGAAACCGGAATGAACCGGGTCAGCGCTTCGCGTTTGTGGGACATCGCTGAAACTCTGGACGTTCCAGTGGCATTCTTCTTTGACGGCATGGCCGAAGCCGAAGCTGATCGTCAGACGCCCAGATCCATGGTGCGCGGTGACATCCTCGCCGACAAAGAAGCTCTGGAACTCGTGCGCTCCTACTATGCCATCCCCGAGAACCAGCGGCGGCGCCTGTTCGAACTGGCCCGCGTGCTCAGCGACGTTGCCTGACGACGTGCTTGACCGGCGGACGCTGCGGGCCTAGTCACCCGCCTGTGCGAACCCGGGAGATGCTGCATGGACGACGCGCTGAAAGCCGAACTTCTTGCCTGTGCGCTGGCGCTTGCCAATGCAGCCCGGCCCGAAACGCTCAGGTATTTCCGGTCTGACACACTGGAAACCGACGATAAGGGAACGCAGGGTTTCGACCCGGTCACCGTGGCAGATCGCAACGCCGAAGCTGCCATGCGGGCCACCCTAGGACACCTGCGCCCCAATGATGCCATTTTCGGCGAAGAATTCGGCGAATCTGTAGGCACCACGGGGCTGACCTGGGTGCTTGATCCGATCGACGGCACGCGCGGATATATTGCCGGCACGCCCACATGGGGCGTTTTGATCGCGGTGGGCGACGACAGCGGCCCCCTGCTTGGGATCATCGACCAGCCATATATCGGCGAACGTTTCGTCGGCGGGCTGGGCCAGCGATGGCGCGATGGACCCGGCGGGTTTTTGGGCCTGCGTTGCCGACCGCCCCGCCCCTTGTCCGAGGCAATCCTGTTCTCCACCTTTCCCGAAGTCGGCACAAAAGACGATCTGGCCGCCTTTCGCCGCGTCGCCGATCGCGCGCGGCTGGTGCGTTATGGCATGGATTGCTATGCCTATGCTTTGGTCGCCACCGGGCAGGTCGATCTGGTGATCGAGGCCGGTCTGGCCGCCTATGACATTCAAGCGCCCATCGCGGTGATTGAGGCGGCAGGCGGCATTGTTACCGACTGGCAGGGCGGACCGGCCCATCGCGGCGGCCGGGTGATCGCCGCCGCAAACGCCGAGATCCACGCCGAAGCAATAGCCCTTTTGCAAAGCGGCCCCGCATGAGCCATGTCCTGATCCGTGGTGCCGAAACCGTCTTGACCATGGACGACAAAGGCACCGAACTGGCGGATTGCGACATCAGGCTGCGCAACGGGGTGATCGCCGAAATTGGCCAGGATCTGCAGCCCGGTGATGCGCAACAGGTGTCGGCGCGCGGCTGTGTCGTGACGCCGGGTCTTGTAAATACCCATCACCACCTGTTTCAGACCCTGACCCGCGCTGTTCCAGGTGGGCAGGATGCGCTGTTGTTCGGCTGGTTAAAGACGCTCTATCCGATCTGGGCGCGTTTCGGCCCCGATGAAATCCGGGGGTCGGCAACCATTGGTCTGGCCGAACTGGCGCTGTCCGGCTGCACGACCTCTTCTGACCACCTTTATGTTTTCCCGAACGGCGCCCGTCTGGAGGACACGATTGATGCGGCGCGCGAAATCGGACTGCGGTTTCATCCGACCCGGGGTGCAATGTCCATCGGAGAAAGCGCCGGCGGCCTGCCCCCCGATTCACTGGTCGAACGTGAGGCGGCAATTCTGAACGACACGATCCGCGTGATTGATGCCTTTCACGACCCCGCACCGGGGTCGATGTGCCGTGTCGGCGTCGCGCCCTGCTCGCCGTTTTCAGTCAGCCGCGATCTGATGCGCGACGCGGCGCTGCTGGCCCGGGACAAGGGCGTGCGGCTGCACACCCATCTGGCCGAAAACGATGAAGACGTCGCGTATTCCCTTGCCACTTTCGGATGCCGTCCGGGCCAATATGCCGAGGATCTGGGCTGGACCGGCGACGACGTCTGGCATGCCCATTGCGTCAAGCTGGACACGCCCGAAATCGCTTTGTTCGCCCGCAGCGGTACTGGCGTGGCCCACTGCCCCTGTTCAAACTGTCGTCTGGGATCGGGGATCGCTCCGGTGCGGGCGATGCGCGACGCGGGCGTGCGGGTCGGACTGGGGGTTGATGGTTCAGCCAGCAATGACACCGGCAATCTGATCGCCGAGGCCCGTCAGGCCATGCTTTTGCAACGTGTCACCCGTGGCGCCGACGCGATGAGCGCCCGAGAGGCGCTTTGGATCGCAACGCGCGGTGGCGCGGCGGTGCTGGGGCGCGACGACATCGGCGCCATCACCCCCGGCCTGCGCGCCGATCTGGCAATCTGGGACGTTTCGGGCATCAAATCGGCAGGCAGTTGGGACAAGGCCGCGCTGTTGCTCGCAGGTCCGGCGCGGGTGCGCGACCTGTTTGTCGAAGGGCGACAGGTGGTGGCTGACGGAGTGCTGACCACCTTGAACCTGCCGCGCGCCATCGAACATCAAAACCGACTTGCCCGCGCCCTGGCGGGGTGACGCGAACACCTGTCGCCGATCGATAGCCGACAACGCGATCAGAAAGCCCACTCGGCTAAATCTGCGATGTGAATTGCGAAACCTAGACGGGCGGCGCTGTCCTCGCCAGTAATTAACTGACGATCAGCATTCCGCGCCGCACATCGGAATATCGAGCATGCTCAGCCGTCAGACACCTGCCCGCGGGCATAGACATCCTCATAGCGGACGATATCGTCTTCCCCCAGATAGGCGCCGGTCTGCACTTCAATCAGCACCATGGGCACGCGGCCGGGGTTTTCCATGCGGTGCACCGCCCCCAACGGGACATAGACCGACTGATTTTCCGTCAGCAGCGTTACCTCATCCCCGACCGTCACCCGCGCCGTGCCCGACACCACGATCCAATGCTCTGAACGGTGCAAATGGCTTTGCAGAGACAGCGCAGCGCCGGGTTTCACGACGATGCGTTTCACCTGAAACCGGTTGGACAAGGCAATGGTTTCATAGTGACCCCATGGGCGATGATCGCGGGCAAAGGATTCGGCCTGTTTGGCCTTTTTGGCCTTCAGCCGCTCGACCACCAGCTTTACATCTTGCGCGCGGGACCGGTCGGCCACCAGCACCGCGTCGGGCATCGCCACCACGATCAGATCTCGCAGCCCGATACCAACAAGCTCTTGGTCTTCGCTTTCGGCTCGCAGCAGGGTCCGGTCACAATCGATCGCCAAAGCCGGACCGGAAGTGACCGCGCCGCGCCCATCGCCCGGCATTTCCTGTGCCACCGCATCCCAGCTTCCCAGATCCGACCAAGCTCCGCGAAATGGCACCACAGACAGCGAATCCGCCTTTTCCATCACGGCATAGTCCAGTGATTCGGCCGTCGCACCGCTCCAGGCCTCTGCATCGAGCCTGAGAAATCCAAGATCGGTCCGCGCCTGCGCCAGCGCCGCCGTAACCGGCTTGATCAATCCCGGGGCGTGGCGTTCGAATGCCGCAACGATGTCTTTTGCCGCGAACAGGAAAATGCCTGCGTTCCACAGGAAATTTCCCGCCGCCAGCATCTCTTCGGCCCGTGGCGCGTCGGGTTTCTCTATAAATCTGGTCAGCGGTACAGGTCCGTCGCCATCGGGTTGCGCAGCCAATTCCAGCCAGCCATACCCTGTTTCGGCCCGGTCCGGCGCAATGCCAAAGGTCACCAGACGGCCCTCTGCCACCGCCGGCAAACCCCGCGCCACGGCGGCACGGAAGGCCGCCGCATCAGGAATCACATGATCGGAGGGCGCAACGAGCAGAACCGCATCGGGATCACCTGCCAGCGCATGCAGCGCCGCGGCCAGAACTGCTGGTGCCGTGTTGCGCGCGGACGGTTCGATCAACACTGTCCCCGGTTCGATTCCCGCCTCAAGCAGTTGTTCCGCCACGACGAACCGATAGTCAGCCCCCGTAACGACCACGGGCGGCGCAAAGGCCAAACCCTCTGATTGCTCGCCCGGGTTCCCGCTTGCCACACCTGCCATCCGTCGGGCCGAGGCCTGAAACAGACTTTCGGTTCCCAGAAGCGGTGTAAATTGCTTGGGAAAGCTTTTGCGCGACACGGGCCAAAGGCGCGTACCCGATCCGCCGCACAGCAGAACAGGGACAATTCGGAGATCGGACATTGCGCAAACCTTTCGGGCGGAGAATTGGGAAATTTGACCACCAAAGCGATGCCCGGTCTGGCCGAAGATGTCAAAGTTTCAACAGCCCGCTGCGCCCCCTGCCTCGCACTTCGACCCGCAACCACGGATTTTCTGGCAAGTTCTTTGATCTGGAGGGATCAGCTTGCGCAAACACCCAAGGTTATTTCGCGCGGCCCCGCCTCTCTCCGCTTGATTTGTTGCAAAGGTCCTATTCTGCGCAGTGACTCCACGCCCGCCGTTTTACGCTTTCCGTGACTTGATCGTTTTCGCAAATTTGCGCATCCACCGCCGCCGAGAACATCCGAGGACCGCCTTGATTGTTTGACGCGGGCGCATTTCCGGCCCGGTGGCATGGCTGCATCATAAGGCGGGCAGGATGACGTTAGCAGCTTCTGCCCTTTCCACCCGCGCTGCGGCAGGATATCGAAACAGTATGTCAGATACCCCAACTCCCGCCGGCGACCGGATCGCCAAAGTTCTGGCCCGTGCCGGTGTCGCCTCCCGCCGCGAGGCCGAGCGAATGATTGCCGCCGGGCTTGTCTCGGTCAACGGTGTGGTGATTGATTCGCCCGCGCTGAATGTCACGGACCGCGACCGGATCGTCGTGAATGGCGAGCCTCTGGGCGACCCGGAACCGGTGCGTCTGTGGCTGTATCACAAGCCATCGGGCCTTGTGACAAGCGAGCGGGACGAAAAGGGCCGCGACACGGTGTTCGCAGCGCTGCCCGACGATTTACCCCGGGTGATGTCGATCGGACGGCTTGACCTGAACTCGGAAGGGCTGTTGCTGTTGACCAATGACGGCGCCCTGAAACGGCGTCTCGAATTGCCCTCGACCGGTTGGCTTCGCAAATACCGCGTGCGGGTGAACGGCAACCCGACCGACGCCGAACTGGCTCCGCTGCGCCGGGGTATGGTTATTGACGGCGAACGGTTTCAGGCCATGGATGTCACGATTGACCGCCAACAGGGCGCGAATGCCTGGCTGACTCTGGGCCTGCGCGAAGGACGCAACCGCGAAATCCGCCGTGTCATGGAGGAGGTGGGGCTGAAGGTGTCCCGGCTGATCCGGATTTCCTATGGCCCATTCCGGCTGAACGATCTGGCGCAGGGCGCTGTCGAAGAGGTCAAGGCGCGGGTTCTGCGCGACCAGTTGGGCGAAAGCGGCGCGCCTGTGCTGAAGCCCCGCCAATCCCGCGCGACTGGCCCGAAACCGCCCGCACGCGGCGAATCCGGCAGGCGGCCGACCAGCGGCAAGCCGGGAAAACCCCCTCGCAGGTGAACCTTTTCTCCAGTCGGGTGTTGCTACTGTGCTAAGGCGGCGGATCGCCTCTGGATCGTTGGGCATGTCTGGAAACACATCGTTACAGGCGACCAGACCACAGGCGTATGTGTTTTGCGGCGACTGCCTTTTATGGCGACTGCGGGCCAGCCTGCATTCCCGGCTCTGGGAAAATGCTGTGGTTTAGCATAAGATAACTGGATTGGACCGGTAGGTGCGGGTGATATGGCCAGACTGATGATCGTTGTGCTGTTCCTTGCCGTGCTGGCGGGGCTGGCCATCGGCGCAGCGTCCATGGCGGGTTCGGCAATGCGTGGTGCAAAGGCGCGGGTCGCCCAGGCGGAATTGGGGAACCGGACGATGCAAAAGCTTTCCTTTATGCTGCTGGTGGCACTGATCCTCTATGTTTCGGTCTGGGGAGGCGCCTGATATGGCGCAGCGCTTTGGCGGCGAACACAGTCCGGGCCAGAATTCCGGACCCAAGTCAGCGAACAGCACAAAAACCAGCGGCAATGCATCGGCGGGCGGCTGGTCTGGGCGCAAGCGCGCCCGCGCCGGTGGGCGGGTCAACGCATTGTTCGTCGCGCCATTTCCGTTGTTGCCGCTGGCGTTTTTCAAAGATCCGGTCGGGCTTGGTCTGAACCTGACGGCATTCGGCATTCTCATGCTGGCCGCCTGGCTGACCCGGGAAGGTGTGATCGCCCACGAAGCCTATGACGCCCGCAAGGTTGCCCGCCGCCCTGCCATCCCGCGCAAGCTGTTCGCGGCGGCGCTGACCGGGCTGGGTCTGGCCGTGGCCGGGCTGGTTGGTGACGGATTTCTTGCCCCGGCGATCTTTGCTGTTCTGGGCGCCGGTCTGCACCTGATGTCTTTCGGTCCCGACCCGCTGAGCGACAAGGGAGCCGAGGGTGTAGACAAGTTTCAGGCCGACCGTGTTGCGCGTGTGGTTGACGAGGCCGAGAAACACTTGGGCGAAATGAACGCCGCCATTCTGCGGGCCAAGGATCGCGAAATCACCGACCGTGTTGCAAGCTTTACAACCACCGCGCGTGAAATGTGCCGCACGGTCGAGGAAGACCCGCGTGATTTAAGCGCCGCGCGCAAGTATCTGGGTGTCTATCTTCTGGGCGCACGGGACGCGACGGTGAAATTTGCCGATCTTTATGCCCGCAGCCGCGACGCCGGAGCGCGGACCGACTATCTGGCTCTGCTTGATGATCTGGAACAGGGATTTACGCTGCGGCGTGAAAAGCTGTTGATCGATAACCGCTCCGATCTGGATGTGGAAATCGACGTGTTGCGCGACCGTCTGGCACGCGAGGGGCTGGCGTCGAAATCGCAACAGGAGTAGTCGCAGAGTAACGGCCACAGTGGCAAAAGACCAAACAGGCAAACGCCGATCCGCAAGGGAGACTGACGTACCATGTCCGAAACAACCCGCAAAACGGCCGAACGCAACGCGACCGAAATTGACGAGATCGCAGCCGTTGTCCTGTCCGAGCCTGACGCCGAAGTGGTACCCTTTGAAATGGCCGAAGCCCCCGTCGCCGCCGAGATTGAAAGACGCATCGCCGAAATCAACATGTCCGACACGAATTCGATCGTGTCCTTCGGTTCGTCCGCCCAAGGCGAATTGCAAGAGATCAGCCAAGCGATGTTAGCGGATGTCCGGAACAAGGATGTTGGCCCTGCGGGTGACAGCCTGCGCCAGATCGTCACCACAATCCGCGGGTTTTCGGTGTCGGAACTAGACGTGCGCCGTGACCGGTCCTGGTGGGAAAAACTGCTCGGCCGCGCCGCGCCGATGGCCAAATTTGTTGCCCGGTTCGAAGATGTGCAGGAACAGATCGACAGTATTACCGACACCCTTCTGGGCCATGAGCATAAACTGCTGAAGGATATCAGATCGCTCGATATGCTGTATGATAAAACGCTGGCGTTCTATGACGAACTGGCGCTGTACATCGCGGCAGGCGAGGAAAAAGTGAAGCGGCTGGATACCACCGACATTCCCGCGAAAGAGGCCGGAGTCGCCGCCGCCACCGAGCAGGACGGCGTGATGGACGCACAGGAACTTCGCGACATACGCGCCGCCCGCGACGATCTTGAACGCCGGGTCCATGATCTGAAGTTGACCCGCCAGGTAACGATGCAATCGCTGCCCTCGATCCGGCTGGTGCAGGAAAACGACAAGTCACTGGTCACCAAAATCAACAGCACGCTCGTGAATACCGTTCCGCTGTGGGAAACCCAGTTGGCGCAGGCCGTCACGATCCAGCGGTCGCGCGAAGCCGCCGAAGCGGTGCGCGAGGCAAACGATCTGACCAACGAATTGCTGACGGCAAATGCAAAGAACCTGCGCGACAGCAACAAGGTGATTCGCACAGAAATGGAGCGTGGCGTGTTCGACATCGAAGCCGTGAAAGCCGCCAACGCCGACCTGATCGCGACAATTCAGGAAAGTCTGCAAATTGCCGATGAGGGCAAGACCAGACGCGCCGCCGCCGAAGAAGATCTGAAGCGGATGGAGTCCGAGCTGAAGGAAACGCTCTCGTCAGCCAGTGCACGCCGTCCGGCCCCGACGCAGGGCGCGGCCGGCGCGCAGATCGACGGCTGAACCATGCGGCGCCCGATCAGTTGGATCGCAGCCCTGACGGCCAGCATCGCGTTTTCTGCATGCGAAGCTCCGGTGAGCGCCGTCGATCCGGTTCAACGCCCACTGGCGCGCCCTGCCGCTCTGGCAAAGCCGAAACCGGTGATCAAGCCTATTGTGGTGCGGTCGGAACAAAGCCTCGAGCTGCAAAAATACTATCAGCGGGTGCAAAACGGACTTTTGGCGCAGGGCCTGTTGCGTCGCGACGGTGGGATACGGGACGCGCCGTTTGGCACCCGGCAGCTGGTCGAGAATTTCATCCGCATCGCATTGTATGAGGAATACTCCAGCGTTGGCGGCAGTCTTGTCGCCCGCGCAACGGCCAGCCGTCTGCATCGCTGGGAACGCCCGATCACGATGCAACTGGAATTCGGCGCCACGGTATCGCCGGAGAAGCAGGCAACGGATCGCGCCGCCGTCACCGGCTATGCGTCGCGATTGTCGCGCATCACTGGCCTGCCGATCCGGCAGGTGACCTCGGGCGGCAACTTTAACGTTTTCATCGTCAACGAGAACGAGCGTCGCGCATTGGGGCCTCGGTTGCGCCGCATGGTTCCCGGCATCAGCGAACTGGCTGTGCGCACGGTGACCGACATGCCGCAATCGTCCTATTGTCTGGTCTTCGCGCTGGATGGCGGCAGCGACGGCGCCTATCGTCAGGCGGTGGCGGTGATCCGCGCCGAACACCCCGATCTGCTGCGCCTGTCCTGCATTCACGAGGAAGTCGCCCAAGGGCTGGGCCTGTCCAACGACAGCCCCGCCGCCCGTCCCTCGATCTTTAATGACGACGAGGAATTCGCGCTGCTGACCTCGCACGACGAACTGCTGCTGCGGATGCTCTATGACCCCCGCATGCGCCCCGGCATGTCCGAACCCGAGGCCCGCGCGCAGGCCCAGATCATCGCGTCCGAACTGCTGGGCGGCGAAAGCTGATTTTCTGCCGCTGCTGTCAGGGGCAGGATTGCGCTGCGGCCCTTTTCCCACGGTGTGTTTCGTGGTTCACTCGCGCAAAGCGATCAACAAGCGGCGGGTGCCATGTCAATCTTCGATTTCCTTTCGGGTCAATTCATCGATGTCATCCACTGGACGGATGACACCCGCGACACCATGGTCTGGCGGTTCGAACGTCAGGGCCACGAGATAAAATACGGCGCCAAACTGACTGTGCGCGAAGGGCAAGCGGCGGTGTTCGTGCACGAAGGCCAGTTGGCCGATGTGTTCACCCCCGGCCTTTATATGCTTGAAACCAACAACATGCCGATCATGACCTCCCTGCAACATTGGGATCATGGTTTCAAAAGCCCGTTCAAATCCGAGATCTATTTCGTCAACACCACAAGGTTCGGCGATCTGAAATGGGGCACCAAGAATCCGATCATCCTGCGCGATCCCGAATTCGGTCCGACCCGCGTGCGCGCCTTTGGCACCTATACCGTCAAGGTCAGCGATCCGGCCCGGTTCATGTCGGAAATCGTCGGCACCGACGGTGAGTTCACGATGGACGAAATCAGCTTTCAGATCCGCAACATCATCGTGCAGGAATTTTCGCGCACGCTCGCCACATCCGGGATCCCTGTGCTCGACATGGCCGCCAACACCCGTGATCTGGGCAAACTGGTGGCCGAACAGATCAGCGCGACGATCACCGGCTATGGCCTGACGATCCCCGAGTTGTATGTCGAAAACATTTCTCTCCCGGCCGAGGTCGAGGCCGTGATGGACAAGCGCACATCGATGGGCGTGGTGGGCGATCTGAACCGCTACACTCAATTTCAAGCAGCCGAGGCGCTTGGCCGCGCCGACAGCGCCGCCGGAAACGCCATGGCCACCGGCATGGGGGCCGGGCTGGGCATGACCATGGGCGGGGCGATGGCACAGTCCGGCCCGTGGGGCCCGCGCCCTGCCGCTGCGGCACCTCCGCCGCCTCCGCCCGTGGAACATGTCTGGCACATCGCCGAAAATGGCGCGACCAAGGGGCCGTTCTCCCGCGCCTCCATGGGCCGAATGGTGATGGATGGCGCATTGCAGCGCGAAACCATGGTCTGGACCCAAGGTCAGGACGGCTGGATCCCCGCAGGCGATGTGGCGGAACTCGCGCAATTGTTCACCGTCATGCCGCCACCCCCACCGCCGGGAGTCTGACGCGAGATGACCTTATCTCGAAAAGGCCAGATCGAAACCTCGCCGAGCTTGCGGTAAATTTTGATCCGGTTCCACGGCGTCTTGCACGAACCAAAGGGCGGCACGGGCTCCCGCCGACGTTCGGAACTGCCAGAAGTGTCGGATATCTGCTCCTGCACCCCGGTCGCTGCACCGCTGCCTTCGACACCACGGGGCCGTCCCCCTAGCCTTATCCGGGCCGGACTGCCCGCTTGCTCTTCCCCCAAAGGAGCGACATTGTGCGCCCACCTCTGGCGTGACTCGATGACCCCGACGCGCGAATTGCACGGACCGCAGCGATGACCGAAACTGACACGCCAATCACCGAAGAACATCGGTTTCCCTGCGACACCTGCGGGGCTGACATGCGGTTCGATCCGGCGCAGGGAAAACTGATCTGCGATTTCTGCGGCAACGAAGAAACGCTGACCACCCCCCACCCGACGCTGCAACCGATCCGCGAGCTGGACTTCCGCGCCGCCATCGACGCAAAACTGCCCGACTCCGAGATCGAGATCACCCGCGTCACCCAATGCACCAACTGCGGCGCCCAGATCGAGATCAGCCGTGATGTCCATGCCACCGAATGCCCATTCTGCGCGACGCCGCTGGTCACCGATACCGGCGAACACCGCCACATCAAACCGCGCGGCGTCATGCCCTTTGCAATGGATGAAGGGGCGGCGAAAAAGGCAATGACTGACTGGCTCGGCAACCTGTGGTTCGCCCCGAACGGGTTGAAGGAATATGCCCGAAAAGGGCGCAGGATGCAGGGCATCTATGTGCCGTTCTGGACGTTCGACGCCGATACACGCAGCGGTTACCGCGGCGAACGGGGCACGGTATATTACGAATCAAGAACCGTCGTGCGCGATGGAAAGCGCCAGACAGTACAGGTGCAAAAGGTCCGCTGGAACGGCGTTTCGGGCCGGGTGGCACGGTTTTTCGACGATGTGCTGGTCCTGGCGTCGCGATCATTGCCCAAGACCTTTACCGATGGGCTCGCCCCTTGGGATTTGTCGGCGCTGACCCCCTATGCGCCCGAATTTCTTGCCGGATTCCGCGCCGAGGGATATCAGGTGCCCCTGGAAGAGGGCTTTGTCGAAGCCCGCGCGATCATGGACCGGGTGATCGAGCGTGACGTGCGGTTCGACATCGGCGGCGACCGCCAGCGGGTGCATGATGTGCAGACCCAACTGTCGGATGTGACATTCAAACATGTGCTGCTGCCAGTCTGGCTGGCCGCCTATAAATACAACGGCAAGACATACCGCTTTGTCGTCAACGGTCAATCGGGCCGGGTGCAGGGCGAACGCCCATGGTCGAAGATCAAGGTCACACTGGCGGTGATTGCCGGATTGATTGTCGCGGCGGCCGTTGGCTTTGTCTATGCCCAGAACAGTTGAGGCTGGAAAATTGATCGCGTTACCGGTAACAACGGAGCGTCGTCATAGGGGGGAACCGACATGATCCTGTGCTGCGGAGAAGCGCTGATCGACATGCTGCCGCGCGAAACTGCGACGGGCGAACCGGCATTCGCGCCCCACGCGGGCGGCGCGGTGTTCAACACCGCCATCGCGTTGGGGCGGCTGGGGGCGGATACGGGATTCTTCACCGGTTTGTCCGACGATCTGTTCGGCGAGATTCTGGCCGAAACCCTGACCGCATCGGGTGTCGATGCCGCGCCCGCGCACCGGTCTTCGCGCCCCACCACGCTGGCCTTTGTCAAACTGGTGGATGGGCAGGCGACCTATGCTTTCTATGATGAAAATACCGCCGGGCGGATGCTCTCGGTGGACGATCTGCCGATCCTGACCGACGACGTGCAGGCGCTGTTCTTCGGGGGGATCTCGCTGGTGCCCGATCCCTGCGGCCATGCCTATGAAACGCTGGCGCTCCGGGCGGCACGCGACCGGGTGGTGATGATCGACCCGAACATCCGCCCCGGGTTCATCACCGACGAACCCGCCTATCGCGCACGGATTGCCCGGATGATGGCGGCGGCGGATATCGTGAAACTGTCGGACGACGATCTGCACTGGCTGGCCGGTCCGGGCGATATGGCCGATCTGGCGCGCGGGCTGCTGGACACCGGTCCGCGCCTGGTCTGCATCACCGAAGGCGCGAAGGGGGCCACCGGATACACCGCGCGGGGACAGGTCAGCGTTGCCGCGCGCCGCGTCTCTGTGGTCGACACTGTGGGCGCGGGCGACACGTTCAACGCAGGCGTGTTGGCCGCATTGGACGATGCCGGCGCGCTGAGCAAATCCGCGCTGTCCGACCTGCCGGATGCAGTCGTCGAACAGGCGCTGCAACTGGGCGTGCAGGCCGCCGCGATCACCGTGTCGCGCGCCGGAGCCAACCCGCCCACCCGCGCCGAGTTGTGAGGGCGCTGGTCCAACGTGTGGCCGAGGCGCGGGTCAGCGTCGATGGCGCCGTCCTTGGTGAAATCGGCCCCGGCCTGATGATCCTTATCTGCGCCATGCAGGGCGACTCCACAGCCACCGCCGATACACTGGCCGCCAAGATCGCCAAGTTGCGGATATTTCGCGATGACGCGGGAAAGATGAACCTGAGCCTGCGCGATACCGGCGGAGCCGCTTTGGTCGTATTATAGTTCACGCTGGCCGCCGATACATCGCGGGGCAACCGCCCCGGATTCTCGGCCACCGCCCCACCCGACGAAGGCGAGCGATTGTATCTCCATTTTGCCGCCGCAATGCAGGCGCAGGGCATCGCCGTGGCCACGGGCCGGTTCGGCGCCGACATGCAGGTGGCGCTGATCAATGACGGACCGGTCACGATCTGGCTCGATTCCAAAGCGGTTAACTAAGATTTCATTGTCACCGGACTATGACTGACCCACCCGGACAATCCGGATGTCTCCGGTCGGAAATCAGGACCGGTCGCGTATCACGAAGGGGGGAAGACCCCGAAACCGAAGTGCGCGAATTCCATGCGCCTGCCTGCACGAATGGCAGGCAGGCGCAGGACAATTTCGGATCAAAGCTGCTCAAAAGCCGCCCGGACCCGTTCAGCCTGTCACTGCTCTTGCGGCTTCTTCTTTGCAAAAATACTCAATCCCGCACTGACCACGAGGACAGATCGCGCCGTTTAGCGCTGATAGGCCGAAACCCAACCCTGCAACATGCGCTCAGCCGTCAAAGCCCGTCGCGGGCGATCTTGCGGGCCAGTTCGGCGATCGCCTGCCCCTGCGCTGCGGCCACGCCTGCCGGGCTCGCCACTGCAAACGGCACCGCTATGTCGAATCTTCGCGCCACGTCGCGCCGGGCACCATCGGGGAACGCGACGAAATACTGGCCCGACATGCGATACTGTGCGTCGGCACCGGCCAGCGCCCGGGAAAACCGCACCTCGACCCTTGCGGCAGGCGAATCGCTCAGCGGCCATGGCTCGGCAGCGACCTGCGCCCGGGTCAGCCCCGACAATGCGTCGGCCAACCCTTGGGTGACGGCCCGCACCGGATCGTCTGCCCACAGCATATTTTTGTCGGTGGTCAGTTCGCCGCCCGCCCCTTCAAGCGATATCGTCTCAAGCTCGGCGTAGAGCGGCAGGTTGACGTCGCGCACTTCGACCGAACCAACCGAAATCCCGATCTTTTCAGTGCTTGCCGGTGCCGGCACGGGATAGCGCAGCGTCGGATCAGTGGAGCAGGCGCCAAGGGCGATCAGGACAACGGCAAAGGGCACAAGTTTCATGTCAACGTCCAAACAGAAGGGAATTGGGGTTGCGCTCGATCTGTCGGGCCAGCGAGCTGACGGATTTCGCGGCGGCCTTGATATCGCGCAGGGTGGATTTCGCCTCGCTGCCAAGGGTCCCGTCGGTGCGATATCCGCCCACGACGGCTTCCGCCTCGGCCAGCAGGCGGTTCATCCGGGCGACCAGCGCGGGCAATTCGTCGCTGGCGCGGGCGATGGCATCTGCCGCCTTGCCAGTCGCGGCCAGCGTGGCGTTTGCATTGTCGATCAACCCGCCTGCGCGCATGTCCGCCAGCACGCCCTCGATCTGGGCAAGGGCAGAGTTCAGCGCGCCGGGAACCGCCTGTGTGTCCGACGAAGCGAGCAGTACATTGGCGCTGTCAATCAGCGCACCGGCGCGGGCGGCCAGTTCCTCGAGCGGAATTTCGGCGGCACTGGCCACCAGCGTTTCGATCTGGGCGGCGATGGAGTCGGCCCGTTCAACGATCCGCGGCAGGTCAGTGGTGGCGGCATTCAGACTGTCGGCGGCGGTGCGGGCCGATTCCAGTACCGGCATCAGCGCTTCGGTGATCCGCGTCACTGCGGCCTGGGCAGAATCGAGCGTCGCATCGGCGTTGTTGATCACTCCGCTGGCACGCAGATCCTCGACCGCGCCCCGGGCCGCATCGACCGCCGCGCCAACCTGTGCCGGCAGTGCCTTTGTCGCCGGATCATTCAGGATGGAATTGGCGCTCACGATCACCGCGCTGGTCTGCGCCACGAGATCCTCCAGTGGCAGCGCATTGGCCGAGGTCAGCAGGGCCTGTGCACTGGTGGCTATGGTTTCAAGCTGGGCAACCAGTTCCGGCACGCCCTGAACCGATGCATTGACTGAATCCACAGCCCCCCGCGCCGACTCGAGCACCGGAGTCAGCGCCGCCGTCACATCGCCAATTGCCGTCTTGGCGGTGTCCAGCGTCGTCGAGACCTGTTCGATCACGCCGCTTTGGCGCAGATCGGCGATGGCGCCGCGTGCCTCGGCGATCGTGGCGGTCAGTTCGCCCGGCAGGGCTTGGGTCGCGGGTGCAGTGACCAGAGCGTCGATGCTGCTCAACAGGGTTTCCGCCCGTGCCATCAGATCGGCCAGAGGCAGATCGTTGGCCGTGTTCATCAGGGTTTCGGCGCTGATTGCCGCCTGTTCGATGCTGACGATCAGGTCAGGTACATCCACCATAGCCGCACTGACCGCATCTGCTGCGGCACTGGCGCTGTCCAGAGCGGCGACAAGGCTGTCGACCGCGCCCGCCTCTTCGATTTTGCCCATGAGGTTTTCAAGGCTGGCAACGCTGGTTTGCAACGATTCCATGACACCCGCCGCCTGATCGGGGATGCCCTGCACGCCCGGCGATCCGACAAGGGTGCGGATTTCGCCGATCAGCGCCAGAACCTGCGACGGGGTGCCCGTAGTGCCATCGTCGTTCAGCAGTCGGTTCACGCTGTCCATCACGCTGATCGCCGATCCAAGCAATTCTTCGACCGGCAATTCGTTGATCCGGTTGAACACACCTTCGGCAGTGTCGTTGAAATCCGAAAGATTTGCCGTGACGCTGGGAATTTGCGGATAAGGATCGGCGTTCCGGTCGATGGTCACGGGCAGTTGCGGGCCGATGGAATCGGGCACAAGAAACGCCACTTTCAATCCGCCGGTCAGGATCGATGCGTTCTGCAGCTGGGCACGAAGGCCCCGCTGCACCGCGTCGTCCAGAAAATCCAGCACGTCTTGCTCGCTCGATTCCGAATCCAGCCCCATTTTGGCTGGAAGCAGACCAAGAGTGGCCAGCAGTCGCACGGCCCGGTCACCGAACCGCGCCTCGTCAACGACACCGGTGATTGCAGTCACCTTACCGACATTGATCCCCTGAAATTCCACCGCAGCTCCTGCGGTCAGGCCCGACACGGATCCTTCAAAAACCACCGACATATTGACAGTCACCCCGGTAGAACCCGACGAAAAGACGCTGTTGCGCGCTGAATCTTCATCAACGAACAGTTCAAAACCGGTGTCCTGCGAAACCGCTTCGCCCCCCGAAACGATGGTGTCAAAGGCCACGCCACCCGATACAAGTGACGCCAGCGATGATACATCCAGCTGCGCGCCCTGCGCCCCGAACGAGAATTTGAACCCCGACGTGTCCCAGAAACGGGTGGCGGTGGTGATCAGCCGGTCCTCGGGCGCACGGATGAAACCGTCGGCAATCACCGATATCCCGTCCTCCGACAGGCGAAGGTTGGCGACGTTGCCCACTTCGATCCCGCGATACAGGATCGGAGTTCCCTCGCTCAGCCCCTTGATGCTTGCGGATTGCAGGATGATGCTTGTGCCCTTCTCGCCCGACCGGACCAGCGGCGGCTTGTCCAATCCATCAAACCGGGTAGCAGGCGCGTCGATGGTGGTGTTCCAGCTGCCTTCGATGAAAACGCCCGACAACACGGTTTGCAACCCCGACACGCCACGCGCCGAAACCTCGGGTCGCACCACCCAGAACTGGGAGTCGGCATCTACATAGGCGGCAATTTCCTTGTCCAGCCGCACTTGGACCACCACATCGGCCAGCTCTTCCGAGAAGGTCACGTTTTCAACCAGCCCGACCACGACATCGCGGTAGCGAAGCTCGGTCTCGCCCGCTTTGACCCCGGAAGCGTTGGGAAAAGCAATCTGGACCAGCGGCCCCCGGTCGCTATAGCTGTGCCAGACGACCCCCAGCGATATCGCCAGAGCACCGATCGGCACCAACCAGACTAGAGAGAACCTGTCGCGCAGTGAACGGCGCGCAGGCTTGACGTCGGGGTTAGGCGGCGTGTCGGTCACTCTTGTCTGTCCTCCGGGCCATCCCAGATCATTCTGGGGTCAAAGCTGAGTGCGGCCAGCATGGTAAAGATCACCGAAAGCGCAAAGGTGATCGCCGCGGGTCCGGGATTGATCGACGCAATTGCACTTAATTGCACAAGTGAACTCAGAATTGCCACCACGAATACATCGATCATCGACCATCGGCCGATAAATTCCACCACTTCGTACAGTTGGTGACGGCGGTGGCGCGACATTTTCACCTGACGTTTCAGCGACAGCGCCAGATAGGCGATCGAGATGAATTTGCCGATCGGAATCAAAACGGACGCAACCAGAATGACAAGAGCGATCCCATACCCGCCGTGTTGCGCAATTTCGACAGCGCCAGCAATGATCGTGCTGTCCTGTTCGACAAACAATGTGCGGGTTTTCAGCATTGGATACAGGTTTGCAGGGATATAACAGACGATCCCCACCGACAGCCAGGCCCAGACCCGTTGCAGGTGTCTGTCCCGCCGCGACCGCAGAGTGCTGCCGCAACGCGCGCAGGTTTCCGTATCCATCGGCCAGACGCGGGTGCAGCGGGTACAGGCAACCAGCCCGCGATCCCGGGCCGTGACGACATCAGTGCCGGTCATGCCCTTGTCTCCGGGTCCAGCGCTTTCCAGATCGTCCAGCGGCACATCGAGCTGTCCTGCAATCCGATCACCACCACCAGCGATCCGAACATCCAGAATGCCGGACCGTAATCGACATGGGCAAGATCGGAAATCTTGACCAGCGCCACCGCGCAACCGATGACGAAAATCTCGGCCATGGACCAAGGGCGCAGCACTTCGGCCAGCCGGAATGCCCAGGCCGCACCGCGATACGGCGCGCGGCCAATCGTCAGAGGGAAAAGAACGTAAACCACCAGCGCAGCGCGCATCACCGGAATCAGCACAATCAGCGCCGCCACCGCAACCGAAAGCGCAACCATCGGCCCATCGACAAAGGCCAGAACAGCGTCAAACACCGAAGCCGCGTTTCTCATCCCAGCCACCCGGACCTGCAGAAACGGAAAAAACGTGGCGCCAATCATCAGGATCATCACGGTGATCGCAAAGGCAATGACCCGCAGAAACGCGCCACGCCGTGGCGCGATCAGAACGGTCTGACAGCGTGTGCAACAGGCCCGTTCGCCCAGCGCCGGAACCGTCGCGGTGAACAGCGCGTCACATTGCGGGCAGGCGATCCATTCTTCCGGACCGTCCTCCGGTGCGGCTGTGGTGGCGACAGGTTCGTTCAACTGGGGTCCGATCATTGCGACATTCCGCGTTTAACAGGCCTGCGAAGGACTGTGCAGTCACGATTTGATGCAACCTGTAATTCCGGCAACCCCGTGGCAAATTCCCCAAATTGCCGAACCTTGTGCTGGCGCTTGCTCAGACCATTCGCAGCGCAAGGTCGATCATCCGGTTCGAAAAGCCCCATTCGTTGTCATACCAGCCAAACACCCGCGCCATTCCGCCCGACTGAACGATCAGTTCGGGCCCGGCAATGACCAGAGATTCCGGTCGCGCCCGCAGGTCCGACGACACCAGCGGCAGATCGGTCCAGCCCAAAATCGGCCCGCAGCCCTGACGCAGCGCCGCGCGGATCTCATCCGGCCCCGGATCGCCGCGCAATCGCACCACCAGATCAACAGCCGACACGCTCGCCACCGGAACCCGCACCGCGGCACCGGTGATCCGGCCTGCCAGTTGCGGCAGAACCCGGTCGATCAACCGTGTCGCACTGGTCGTCGTCGGCACCATCGACAACGCCCCGGCGCGCGAACGGGCGGGATCGCCGCGCGGCGCATCAATCATCGGCTGGCTGCCGGTATAGCAGTGGATCGTCGTCATATGCCCCTGCTCGATACCGAAAGCCCCGTCCAGAAGCGCCAGAAGCGGTGCCAGCGCATTGGTGGTACAGGACGCGTTGCTGACGATTTCCTGACCGTTGACCGCCGCATCATTCGCACCCAGCACCACGGTGACGTCCGCCGCATCGGACGGGCCTGAAATCAGCACCCGCGCCGCCCCGGCCCGCAATCCGCGCATCGCCACTTCGCGGTCGTCGGCCTTGCCCGTGCATTCCAGCACCAGATCAATCCCGGTCAGATCAAGACCCGAAAGGCTGTCCGAGCGCGACATACTGATCGCCCGTCCGTTTACCGTCAGGATATTGCCATCCAGCGTCACATCACCGGGAAAGGGGCCGAAAACACTGTCGTATTGAAACAGATACGCCAACAAATCAGGCGCGGCGATATCATTGATCGCCACGACTTCGACAGGCTCACCCGCGCGCGTGGTGGCCAGCGCCCGCAGAATGGTGCGGCCGATCCGGCCAAATCCGTTTATCACAATTTTCATGGCGCATTCTCCCCCGGGCATCAAAGGCCAAGAGGCGGCATTGTCAAATCAGTTCGCGTGATGCGTCCGATTAACGCGTGGCAAAACAGCCAGACATGCCACATCCAATTGGATTGCCGGGGTCGGATCTCGGCTCAGGACACCGCGCAGCTTTTGGACGCTGATCTCCCGAAATGTGGGATTAGTGCCGGTGTGGATCGATATTTGCGCCGAAATCGATCAGAATTGCGCAAAATCTACAACCACGCCAAACCGAAACCGCCCCACCGGCAGCGGTGGGGGCCAGGGTCGGGTCAGCCCGCGATGATCTCGAACCGGGTCACATCGACCATGCCGCGGTCCGTTATCTTCAGCATCGGGATCACCGGCAGCGCGACAAAGGCAAGTTGCAGGAATGGCTCTTCAAGCTCTACACCCAGCGAAACCGCAGCCTCACGCAGTTTCACCAGCCGCGCGCGAACATGCTCAAAGCTCTCAAGGCTCATCAATCCCGCCATGGGCAGCGCCAGTTCGGCCAGCACGACGCCATCGCGCACCACAACGAACCCGCCCTCGATCTCTCCCAGCCGGGTCGCCGCAATCGCCATATCGTCATAATCGACACCGACCACCGCAATGTTGTGGTGATCGTGGCAGACGGTCGAAGCGATCGCTCCGGCCTTTAAAGTGAACCCCTGCACAAACCCATTGGCGATATTGCCGTTGCGCCCGTGCCTCTCGATCACCGTGATGCGGGCCAGATCACGGGCAATATCGGGTGCCTTGTCGCCGTTCACCACAGGAATGTCGAAATGCAGATGTTCGGTGATGATCTTGCCGGGCAGTATCCCGATCACATCACTTTGTTCCCGGTTCGACGAGGTCCGAAACGATGCCGCCGTGATTGCCGGCGCCTTGACCGAGTGGCGCCCGATCGGGTCGATCACCCGGCGTCCCGCGAACGCCGCCTCGCCGACTTCGACACCTTCGCACCACACCGCCTGCACATCGCAGGCTTCCAGGGTACCGATGGCGACGATATCCGCACGCTTGCCCGGAGCGATCTGACCCCGATCCTTCAGCCCGAACGCCTCGGCCGCCGACAGCGACGCGGACCGGTAACAGGCCAGCGGCGACACGCCCCCGGCAATCGCGGTGCGGATCATATAGTCAAGGTGCCCCTGTTCGCCGATATCCAAAGGATTACGGTCGTCGGTGCAAAAACAGCAATATGCGCTGGTCGCATCGTTCAAAATTGGCAATAGCGCGGCCAGATCCTTGCTCACCGAACCTTCGCGGATCAGGATGCGCACACCTTTTTGCATTTTCTCCGTCGCCTCGGCGGCATTGGTCGCCTCGTGTTCGGTGCGGATGCCTGCGGCGACATAGGCGTTCAGATCGCGTCCCGACAACAGCGGCGCATGACCGTCGATGTGGTGCCCTGCGAAGGCTTCGAGTTTCTCCATACATCCCGGATCTCGGTGGATCACCCCGGGGTAATTCATGAATTCGGCCAGACCCAGCGCCGCCGGATGTTCAAGCAGCGGCAAAAGCTCGGCTGCGGAAATTTCGGCGCCCGAGGTTTCCATGTCGGTTGACGGCACGCAGGACGACAGTTGCACCCGGATATCCATCACAGTCTCAAGTGCCGCATCCAGAAAATACTGAATCCCGGGCACGCCCAATACATTGGCGATTTCATGCGGATCGCAGATCGCCGTGGTGACCCCCAAAGGCGCGACGCAGCGGTCAAACTCATAGGGGGTGACAAGCGAACTTTCGATATGCAGATGCGTGTCGATAAACCCGGGCACAAGGATCAACCCGGCCACATCCCTAACTTCGGTCCCGTCATAATCCGCGCCGATCCCGACGATGCACCCGGCCGTGATCGCCACATCTCCGGAAATCAGCGCGCCAGTGACCACGTCGAACACCCGCCCACCGCGCAGAACCAGATCGCAGGGCGTGATCCCTCGCGCGGTGTCGATGAGGGCAGCAAGGGATCGTTCGGTCATCGTCAGGCTCCGGTCAGGGGAAAAGTGTGGCAGTTTCGCACCAAATCCGGCGGAAGGTCCAGACCGAAGCCCGAAAATCGCGCCTCTTGCACCCTGTGTTTGTTTTGGAAACGATTTTCGCGCTATCCTGAAATCAAGGCGTCATCAGATCGACGCAGCGGAAATGCGGGCACAGATCCGGTAACCGCAGCAGATTCGGACAGTGCAAGATTGGTTTCACGTCGCTTTGCCCGGTGGGCAAATGTGGTACCCAGTTCCTCCCTGACTGGACAGGCCGCACTTCGGTGCGGCTTTTTTTTGACCAGATCCAAGCGGGTTACAAATGCCCGCCTGCTCCCTCGCCGTTGGGAGCAATCAACTCAGCCCCACTGGCGCGGTTCGAATTCACCGCCCGGTCCACCCGGTGCCAAGCCAAAAGCTCGTCGGGCGCCGCCCGCATCAGCGGCGCCGCACCATGACCCGCCTCCCCAAGCCAGAGCGGCCAGTCACCGGGTGACAGGATCACCGGCATCCGGTGATGAATCGCCGACATCGGCTGATTGGCTGCGGTGGTGACGATGGCGCAGGTCGCAACAGGATCATCGTGCCCCCACATTTGCCAGATACCGGCAAAGGCAAGCGGGGCGCCTTCAGCCGCGTGGATATACCATGGCAGGCGGTTACCCTCGGCGTCCTTGGTCCACTCATAGAACCCTGTCACCGGAATCAAACAGCGCCTTTCCCGCACGGCGGCACGGAACGCAGGTTTCTCGGCGATGGTTTCGGCCCGGGCATTGATCAGCAACGGACCGTCATTTTCTGCCTTGTACCAATGCGGCAAAAACCCCCAGCGCATGGCGGTCAGGCGGCGACTGTCATCCGACACCACCACATGCACCCGGTTGGTCGGGCAGATGTTGTAATTCGGCACATCGGGCAGGTCGTTGCCCGGCACGGCCTGAAACAGTTGCGCCATCGCATCAGGCGGCAGGGTGACTGCGAAACGTCCGCACATCGGGACACCTTGGGTCAGCACGCGCCCGATGTCGGGCGTGAAAGGTCAAAACAGGATGGATCGCGCCCCGAACCTCAGCTGGCCCGGGGCGCGTGACGGTATTATTTCTTGACGATACGTCCCTCGATCACCGGGGATACCGGGCCGCTGGCCGCCATATATTCGGCAAGCACATCGGCCACATCCGGTCCGAAGTCATAGGCGTTTTCGGCCTCGCGGAACATCGAGAATCCGTCACCGCCGTTGCGCACAAAGTTGTTGGATACCACGCCATAGGTCGCCGCCGGATCGATTGGCGCACCGCCGACCATCACGTCACTGATCCGGCTGCCGACTTCGGCAGAAGCATCAAACGCATAGGTCATCCCTGCCACCTGAAGGAAGCGCCCGGCAACATCCTCGATCTGACTGACGCCGTTCTCCAGCGCCTCGACGATCGTTGCACCGCTGGTCTCGAAGGTCGACAGGGTGTTCTGGAACGGCAACACGGTCAGAACCTCGCCCATTGTCACCTCGCCCGCGTCGATCCCGGCCCGCACACCGCCACTGTTTTGCAGCGAGACGGTGACGCCCTGATCGGCGGTCCGCGCCAGCATTGCGTCGGCAATCAGGTTGCCCATGGCGCATTCCTCGACCCGGCAAACCTCGCGGTCGCCGATGATGGCGTCTGTCGCTTCGGCAACCACTTCGTTGCGGATTTCGTCAAGCGGGATCGCCGCCTCACTGATTCGCGCCACGGTGGCTTCGTCTTCGACCACTGTGCCGTCCATGATGATCGGCTCGCCCATGGCCTCGGTGATCTTGCCCGCATCGTCGAAAGTCACATTCAATTCGCCCAGAAACTTGCCATAGGCATAGGCCTGCACGATGGCCGTATCGCCGACCATCACCGGATAGGGGCCCTTGGCACCCTCAATCGTGTTGGACAGCAGGCTGTTGTCGTGGCCACCGACGATCACATCGACGCCGGTGGTGTTTTCGGCCACTGCCTTGTCGACGTTCAGGCCGGAATGGGACAGCACGATGATCTTGTTGACGCCCTGCTCGGTCAGTTTGTCGACCTCGCCCTGCACAGCTTCGGCGGGATCGGTGAAAATCACATTCGGCCCGGGCGAGGCCAATTCATCGGTGTTCTGCGGTGTCAGACCGATCAGACCGATCTTTTCGCCACCCTGTTCGATGACCACCGATTTGCTGATCGCGTCTTTCAACAGCGGTTCGCCCGAATAGTCGGCGTTCGACATCAGGATCGGAAAATCGACCGCATCGACAAATCCGCGCAGCACTTCGGGACCATCGTCGAATTCGTGGTTGCCCACGGTCATCGCGGTATATCCCATCTTGTTCATCATCTCGGCGGCATGCTTACCCTTGTAGTAAGTATAAAACAGCGTGCCCTGAAACTGATCCCCGCCATCGACCAGAATCGCGTTGTTCGACCGCGCCCGCGCATCAGCGATTGCAGTGACCAGACGGGCCGATCCGCCAAAACACGCGCCCCCGGCGTTGTCTTCGGCGGAACATCCCGCGTCGTATTTGCTGATCGGTTCGAAACGGGCATGAAAATCGTTCGTATGCAGGACGGTCAGCGAATATTCGGCGTTGGCCGCACCGGCGCCCAGCGCCAGGATCGCGGCGGATGACAAAAGACGAAGGTTCATGATATTCCCCAGAGTTGGTTACAACGTTCTGAAATTCAGATTGGCCCGGCGCAGGCCACCTGTCAAAGAAGAATGGACGCCACAAAGACCGTCAGGCCGGATGATCGTTCCTGACCGCTTGACCATGGACCGCGAACAAGGCACATGCACCCCATGCAAATTTACAAGATTTTGAGGGCCGACGAATGGGCGGCCCTGTCCGAGATCGGAACAACTGCCGGTGCGCCGGTTGATGTCGCCGATGGTTTTGTCCACTTTTCCACCGCCGAACAGGTGCCCGGAACACTGGACGCCCACTTTACCGGAGAAACCGGGCTGCGGTTGCTGGCGCTGGAGGCCGACGCGATGGGCGATAGCCTGAAGTGGGAACCGGCCCGCGACGGCGCGCTGTTTCCGCACCTGTATAGCGGGTTGTCGCTGGCCGATGTCAAATGGCAGCGCCCGATCGGTGACGATCACACTCTGCCCGAAGGCGTGGTGTGAGCTTTGCCGAAGGCGCGGCACTTGCGGCGCTGCGGCAGATCGATCCGGAAACGGCCCACGGAATTGCGCTGAAGGCCGTTCAATACGGGCTTGGGCCAAGACCCGGGCCGATCACCTCTTCCCGTCTGGCGGTGACGTTGGCCGGGATGCACCTTGCCAATCCGGTTGGTCTGGCCGCCGGGTTTGACAAGAACGCCCAGGCGATTGCCCCCTTGTCGCGCGCCGGTTTCGGCTTTGTCGAGATGGGCGCAGCCACCCCGCGCCCGCAAGCCGGCAATCCCCGCCCCCGGTTGTTCCGCCTGACCGAAGACAAGGCGGCGATCAACCGGTTCGGGTTCAACAATGACGGTGCCGACGCTATTGCCGCGCGCCTTGCAAAACGCTCTCCCGGTATTCCCGTGGGGCTGAACCTTGGCGCGAACAAGGACAGCGCCGATCGCGCCGCCGATTTCGCTGCCGTGCTGACGCGTTGTGGCGCCCATGTGGATTTCGCCACGGTCAATGTCTCATCGCCGAACACCGAACGCCTGCGCGATCTTCAAGGCCCCGAGGCTTTGGCGGCGCTGCTGGAGGGTGTAATGCGCGCCCGTGCCGCGCTGGACCGGCCCATCCCTGTGTTCCTGAAGATCGCCCCGGACCTGAGCGATACCGACCTGAGCGATCTGGCCAAGGTTGCACAGGCCGCCCGGGTCGACGCGATCATCGCCACCAACACCACATTGTCCCGCGAAGGTCTGACCTCTGCGCACAGGGGTCAGGCAGGCGGGCTTTCGGGTGCGCCGTTGTTCGACCGCTCAACAAGGGTTCTGGCCCGGCTGTCGGCGCTCACCGACGGCGCGGTTCCCCTGATCGGCGTCGGCGGTGTCGGCTCGGCGGATCAGGCCTATGCCAAGATCCGCGCCGGAGCCACAGCGGTGCAGCTTTACACCGCGCTGGTCTATGGCGGGTTGTCGCTGGTCAGTGACATCGTCCGGGGGCTGGACCTGTTGTTAAAGCGCGACGGATTTTCCTCGGTCGCCGATGCCGTGGGCACCGGGCGCAACGACTGGCTGTAAGCCTCGGCTCCCCGCAGGACTGACGGATATCGCAGGGCCATCGTCACCCCCCGCGCAACAAAGGCGATCATCAGCGCGGCCCACAACCCATGGTTCTGAAACGCCGGGGCCAGAACAAGAACCGCCACGGCATAGATCGCCGCCGAAACCGCCATCATGTTGCGCATGTCGCGGCTGGCCGTGGCGCCAACGAATATCCCATCAAACACAAACGCCGCGACCGCCGCCAGCGGCGTCAGGGCGATCCATAAAAGATACTGCCGCGCCTCGGCTCGTACATCCACGGCGGTCGTCATGATGTCGATGATCGCGTCGCCCATCAGCGCGAAGGCCACTGCCTGCACCGCGGCAACCGCAAACCCCCAGAAGAAGGCGAATCGCGCCGCCCGTTTCAACAGATCGACCCGCCCCCGGCCGAACGCCTGTCCGACCAGTGTTTCGGCGGCAAAGGCGAACCCGTCGAGCCCATAGGCGATCAGCGCCAGAAACTGCAACAGGATCTGGTTGGCGGCCAGTGTCGCATCGCCGTATCCCGCGCCGGTAAAGATGAACGACAGCATGATCGCCTCAAGCAGAAGCAGCCGGATCAGGATATCACTGCTGATCCGGGCCATGCGGCGCAGCCGTTCGCGGGCGAACAAAAGCGCCGGATCGCGCCAGCCGGGCCGCGCAAATGCCCCGCGACAGACCCACAGGCCAAGCGCAAGACCGCTCCAATCTGCGAGGAAGGTCGCGAATGCCACGCCCTGCACACCCCATCCGAGGCCCAGCACAAACCACAGATCCAGCACGACGTTCAGCCCGTTCATCCAGACCTGAATCAGCAGGACCGACCGTGTGCGTTCAGCCGCGATCAACCAGCCGGTGATGCCAAACATCGCAATCGCCGCCGGGGCCGACCAAATCCGCACCGCCATATAATCCCGTGCCAGAGATTCAACCTGATCACTGGCCGGAGAAAGCGCAAAGGCCCCGGCAAACACCAACACCTGCCCGGCGATCAGCACCGCGCCCCCTGCCGCTCCGACCAGCAGCGCACGCATCAACAGCGCCGAAACCTCGGGGCTGTCGCCCGCGCCGATGGCCTGAGCGGTCAGCCCGGTGATGCCCATGCGCAGAAATCCGAACATCCAGAACGCAGCCGACAGGATGAATGCGCCGATCCCAACAGCACCGATCGGCGCGGCCTGCCCCAACTGACCGATGACGCCGGTATCCACCAGCCCCAGCAGCGGCACGGTGATGTTGGACAGAACGATCGGCAACGCGATTTTCAGCACCCGGGAATGGGTGATCGGGGTGTCAGTCATCTCCGGCGTCGGCCTGCCCTGCGCGGTGGGGCATGATGAAATGCCCGGTCCCCTGCGCGAACAACCGCGCACGGTTGTCTTGCCATGCCTCGACATGCACGCTGGCATATCGGCGGCCCGACCGGTTGATCCGTGCCCGGGCATAGGCATCGCGAGGCAGCCCAGACCGCAGGTAATCGACGGTGAAATCAACCGTTTTCGGCAGCCGTGGCAACGTGTCGGGGCCAAGGGTTGTCGGATCGATTCGCCCTGCCTCGAACTCGGGCCAGAGCAGCGCCCAAGCCAGTTCGATGATCGCCGTGGTTTCCAGAAAGGCCGCCGTCGCCCCGCCATGCAACGCGGGCAACAGCGGATTGCCGATCAGCATATCAGAAAATGGCAGGGTCGCAGTCAGTTCGTCACCGTGACGTTCGAACCGAATCCCCAGAAAACCGATATAGGGCACATTGCCGGTCAGCGCGGCAAGCGCGCCATCGCGGCGCTGCTTGATCACCTGCACAGGCTCCGGACGGGCTCGTGCAGGTGGCGGGCGGTTCATGCCTGCACCCCGCTCGGGGTCTTGTGTTCAAAGGTGAATGCGCCGGTGGCGGCGGCAACCGGGCGGGTGGCGTCGTCATCCACCGCCTCAGCCCGCACAAAGGCGACGTTGCGGGTGACGTGATAGCACCAGGCGCGGGCGCGGATCATCTGACCGGGCGTGGCCGAACGCATATAGTCGATCCGCAGATCCATCGTCGCCGTCCCTCCGGCGTTATCCGGATGGGACATCACCGCCGCGCCGCAGCAGGTGTCCATCAGCGCGGATACCGCCCCGCCGTGGATCACGCCGGTTCTCGGGTCGCCCACCAGACGCTCATCCCATGGCATGGTGATCTCGGCCTCGCCATTGTCGATGCGAACCAGCTCCATTCCCAACGCCATGGCATGGGGCAAAGCCGAAATGTACTGTTTCGCAAAATCGGGAGATCGTGCAGGCGATTGTTCGGTCGGATCGGCGTCGGCCATGGAGTTTCCTTTCAGGATGCTCTGTTATTGGCCGCGTCGCCGTCATCGGCAAGCCCTCCGGTGATTGAACGCCGCTGGTCCCTGCACTATCCTCTGAGAAATACTTGAAAGGATGTAAGGAACCGCCATGCCAGACGAACGCCTGTCCTTCAAAGAGATGTGTGCCCGTTTTGAAGTGACCCCGCGCACACTTCGCTACTATGAATATATCGAACTGCTGAAGCCGGAGAAGGAAGGCCGTTCGCGGTTTTATCTGGCGCGCGATGTGGCGCGGATGAAACTGATCCTGCGCGGGCGGCGCTGGGGATTTGGCCTTGAGGAAATCCGCCAATGGCTGCTGATCTATGATCAGCAGGGCAATGCCGCGCAGATGGAGGAATGGGTTCGTCTGGCCGACCGGCAACTGAACACGCTGAAGGAAGAACAACAGCAACTGCTCCGCACCATCGAAGAGCTGCAAGAGGTCCGCGATCAAGTTGCAACCTCGCTTGCCGACGGGGGCGAAGGCGGATAATCCCACGTCAGGCAGGGTGCGCCCGAACTTTCATACCTCTGGTCCAGCGCAAACCAAAGCGCTTTGCATTGGATAAAATTGCGCATTCCGTCGGGTCATTCGGTATGATGTTTCGCGCCAAACGAAGTGACGCCACGTTTCGTTGACGTGAACGTCAACTGTTCTTGTAAGGTTTGCACATCAATCGCATTTCGGCGTCATCCCAGTCATCGGCCACAACTGTGGCCCCAGACATCGGCCTCGACTCCGAAAGGCACCGCCATGAACGAGAATGTTATGACTATCCGCGAGATGTGCGATCTCTTTGAAGTCACCCCGCGCACCCTGCGATTCTATGAGGCCAAGGAACTTTTGTTCCCGATCCGCGAAGGCCAGAAACGCCTGTTCACCCGGTCCGACCGGGCCCGGCTGAAACTGATCCTGCGCGGCAAGCGGTTCGGATTCTCGCTTGAGGAAATCCGCCAGCTCCTCGACCTCTACGACGCCGATCCCGATCATGTGACCCAACTGACCCGCGCCCACGACATCGCGCAAGAGCGCCTTGCGGATATGGAGCGGCAACACACTGAACTGACCGAAGCGATCACCGATCTGAAACACCAACTCGACCGGGGCGCGGCGCGGCTTGCCGACCTGCGCATCCGCGACGCGGCAGCCTGAGAAAGATAAGCCATGCCCACCTATTCCGCCCCGACCAAGGACATGCAGTTCATCCTGCATGACGTTCTGAACATCACCGAGAGCGATATCCCGGGTTATGACGAACTTGACCGCGAATTTACGGCGGCGATCCTGGATGAGGCGGGCAAGCTGGCGGAAAACGTTCTGGCTCCGCTGAACGTGGTGGGCGACGAACAGGGCTGCACTTTGGAAAACGGCGCGGTGCGAACGCCCGACGGGTTCAAGGACGCCTATGACCAGATGCGCGCCGGCGGCTGGATCGGGCTCGATTGCGACCCCGAATATGGCGGTCAGGGCATGCCCTATCTGATGAACTCGGCGGTGGGCGAGATTTTTGTGAGCGCAAACATGGCGTTCAACATGTATCAGGGCCTTAGCCATGGCGCCTATAACGCGATCCACACCCATGGGACCGACGCGCAAAAGGCGACTTATTTGCCGAAGATGGTCGAAGGATCGTGGTCAGGCACGATGAATCTGACGGAACCGCACTGCGGCACCGATCTTGGTCTGATCCGCACCAAGGCCGACCCGCAGGACGACGGCAGCTATAGGATCTCAGGCCAGAAGATCTGGATCTCCGCCGGTGAACACGATCTGACCGACAACATCATCCATCTGGTTCTGGCTAAAATTCCGGGTGGCCCCGACGGCGTAAAGGGTATTTCGCTGTTCATCGTGCCCAAATTCCTGGTGAACGAAGACGGCAGCCTTGGCGATCGAAACGCCCTGTCCTGTGGCGGGCTAGAGAAAAAGATGGGCATTCACGGCAATGCCACCTGCGTGATGAACTATGACGGCGCGGCCGGTTATCTGATCGGTGAGATGCACAAGGGCATGCGCGCCATGTTCACCATGATGAACGAGGCGCGATTGGGCGTCGGGCTTCAGGGCTATGCCCAGGGTGTCGTCGCCTATCAGAACGCGGTCGGGTTTGCGCAGGACCGGTTGCAGGGTCGCGCGGTCACAGGGGCCGCGGCGCCGGAAAAACCCGCCGACCCGATCATCGTACACCCCGATGTGCGGCGCAACTTGTTGCACCAAAAGAGCTTTATTGAAGGTGCGCGCGCCTTTACCTTCTGGGGCGCGTCCCTGATCGATCGTGCGCGCAGGAACGACGACGCCGAAGCCGAAGCGCTGGTGTCCCTACTAACTCCCGTGTTGAAAGGGTTCCTCACCGACAAGGGGTTCGAAACGACGGTTCTGGCGCAACAGACGCTGGGCGGATCAGGTTTCACCCGCGAATCGGGCATGGAGCAATTCGTTCGCGATGCCCGGATCACGATGATCTATGAAGGCACCAACGGAATCCAATCGCTGGATCTGGTGGGACGAAAGCTGGGCCTGAACGGCGGCAAAACAGTGATGGCGTTCTTCGAAATGGTAAAAACGTTCATCAAAGAGAATGAGGAAGACGAGAATCTGAAAACCGGCTTCCTCGATCCACTCAAGGCGGCAAGCAAGGATTTGCAGGCGGCGGCGATGTACTTCATGCAAAACATGAAGAACCCGAACGCCGCCCTGTCCGGCTCTTACGACTTCATGCACCTTTTCGGTCACGTCTGCCTTGGGTTGATGTGGGCCAAGATGGCCAAGGCCTCACTCACAGTGCTGGAGGGCGGTGCGACCGATCTCGAATTCCATCGAAGCAAGATCGCGACAGGACGGTACTATATGGCCCGCCAATTGCCCGCGACGGGAATGCATCTGGCACGGATCACGTCGGGAGCGGAAACTGTCATGGAACTGGAAGCTGCAAACTTCTAACCTCGGGCAAAACAGGAGCCCCGCCAATGCCAAAACGTTTTCGCCTGACCCGCCGCCTGCCGGTTGCCATGA
Organism: Oceaniovalibus sp. ACAM 378; assembly: GCF_008085915.1. Lineage (GTDB taxonomy): Bacteria > Pseudomonadota > Alphaproteobacteria > Rhodobacterales > Rhodobacteraceae > Oceaniglobus. The sequence continues at coordinate 61,725 of NZ_VSJK01000010.1, forward strand.
CCGAAGACGCCTATCGCAGGTTGAAACGCTTCTCGACCGAGGCAGGACTGGACGAGGGCGAGGCGCTGTCGTTCCTGTTCGAGCATTTCGACAGCGTCACGCATAAAGAAAACCTGACGGCCCGTTTGCGGCTGTTCAATGCGGAACTGGAAGCGCGAAAGAGGTAACCGCGCGCGACCGGAAAGCACAGGAGCCTCCGGCGGGAGTATTTGGACAAAGAAGAAGACCAAAGGTGCGCTTCATCGCCATGTCGGTCTTACCCAGTGCCCTTGTCAGGCGGCGATGAAGCGGCTTCTCCTTTGGCGGCCATCGACTCTCCAGCCTGTACCGCGTTCCGACCATGACGCGTTAACCTTAACGCTCCGTTACCGGCTGGTTTCTTCTTTGTGAAAATACTCGACGGGGGTGCGGGGGTGTCAAACCCCCGCCTCGACGTCAGAAACAGGAGGCAGGATGACGATCAGACTTTATTGCTTTGGCGAAAGCGGCAATGCTTACAAGGCTGCTCTGACGCTCGAACTCTCGGGGCTTTCGTGGGAACCGGTGAAGGTCGATTTTTTTGCCGGTGAAACGCGAACACCGACGTTTCGCACCGAGGTCAATGCGATGGGCGAGGCTCCGGTGATGATCGACGGGAGTTATCGGCTGACCCAGTCGGGCGCAATCATGGACTATGTGGTCGAAAAATCAGGCAGACTGGGCGCCGACACTGCTGCGGGCCGGCGCGAGATTTTGCGCTGGATGTTCTGGGACAATCACAAGCTGTCCAGCCAGGCGGGTATGACCCGGTTTCTGGTGAACTTCCTGCCGGCGGACAAACGTCCCGCCGAGGTGATTGCGTTTATGCAGGGGCGCCTTCAGGCCGCATATAAGGTGCTGGATGCCCATCTGGCCGGACGCGGCTGGATCGTCGGCGATGGACCCACCATCGCGGACCTCAGTTGTTGCGGATATCTTTTTTATCCCGAGGCCTTTGGGTTTGACCGCGCCGAATGGCCGGAGATTGACCGCTGGCTTGGCAATATTGCCGCCCTTCCAGGCTGGAAGCCGCCCTATGAACTGATGCCGGGTTCGCCGGCAGATCGGGCCTGAGGGCCGTGTTCCGCTGGCACCCGAAAACACCTCACCGTCGCGATCTGACCGGGCGAACCGGCTAACCGGGATGCAACAATCGAAATCCAACATATATCAGGGCAATGATCGCCACTTCAAAAATCCGGAGAGCAAGATGACCGACGCATATATCTTTGACGCCCTGCGCAGTCCTCGGGGCAAGGGGCGGGCCGATGGCAGTCTGCACGAGGTGACCTCTGTTCGCCTCTCCGCCCTGATGCTGAACGCCATCAAGGAACGCAACGGGCTGGAAGGGCACGCGGTTGAGGATGTGATCTGGGGCAATGTCACGCAGGTGGGCGAACAGGGCGGCTGTCTGGCGCGCACTGCAGTTCTTGACAGCGATCTGGACGAACGCATCCCCGGCCTTGCCATCAATCGCTTTTGCGCATCGGGCATGGAGGCGGTGAATCTGGCCGCCAATCAGGTGCGTGGCGGCGCGGGGGGTGGATATATCGCCGGTGGGGTCGAAATGATGAGCCGTGTTCCCATGGGCAGCGACGGCGCCGCAATTGCCGTCGACCCGTCGGTCGCCATGGCGACCTATTTCGTGCCACAGGGCATCAGCGCCGATATCATCGCCACCGAATACGGATTTTCCCGTGACGATGTCGATGCGCTGGCCGTCGAATCCCAGAAACGCGCTGCCGCAGCCTGGGAGGACAACCGTTTTGCCAAGTCCATCGTCGAGGTCAAGGATATCAACGGCCTGCCAATTCTAAGCCGGGATGAATTCATGCGCCCCGGCACCGACATGCAGAGCCTTGGCGCGCTCAAGGCCAGCTTCAAGGACATGGGCGAGGTGATGCCCGGCTTCGACAAGATCGCGCTGATGAAATATCCGCATCTTGAACGGATCAACCATATTCACCACGCGGGCAACAGCTCTGGCATCGTTGACGGGGCCGCCGCAGTCTTGATCGGCAGCAAGGAATGGGGCGAGGCGCATGGGTTGAAGCCCCGTGCCCGGATTCGCGCCACCGCCAAGATCGGCACCGACCCGACGATCATGCTGACCGGCCCGGTGCCCGTCACGGAAAAGATCCTGCGCGATCACGGCATGGCAATCTCGGACATCGACCTGTTCGAGGTGAACGAAGCCTTCGCCGCGGTCGTCCTGCGGTTCATGCAGGCCTTTGATGTGGACCCGGGTGTCGTCAACGTGAATGGCGGCTCGATCGCCATGGGCCACCCCCTTGGCGCAACCGGCGCGATGATCATCGGCACGCTGCTGGATGAACTTGAGCGTTCGGACAAGGAGGTGGGTCTGGCGACCCTGTGCATCGCCTCGGGTATGGGTGCGGCGACGATCATCGAACGGGTATGACATCTCACTGATCGCCAACAGGAGAGCGCCATGGCGAAGCTCGATCTGACTGCGATACCGCGCAGGACATCCACGATCTATCCCGCCCCCCATGACGCCGAGGTGACGGGGCGCAGTTCGCTGCGGCTGGGCGATGCCGGGGGGTTGACGCAATTCGGCGTGAACATCGTGATCCTAGAAGCGGGCGCGAAATCGTCGTTGCGCCATTGGCACATGAACGAGGATGAATTCGTGATGATGATGGCGGGCACCTGTACGCTGGTCATGGACGACGGCGAGACGGAAATGCGCCCGGGCGATTGCGCCGCCTTTCCAGCCGGGGTCGCCAACGGTCATCGCCTGATCAATCGCAGCTCTGGCGAGGCACGGTTTCTGGTCGTCGGATCGAAGGCGCCGCATGAAACCGCCTATTATTCCGATCATGATCTCAAAGTCGAAATCGGCGATGGACGCGCGGTTTTCACGCGCCGCAACGGCACCCCGCTGCCCGAAAGCGGTAACTGATGTCAGTGCAAAACCTGCTTTCCCTAATGCGCGATGTCGATCCACTTCTGCCCGATGCGGGCAGCGGCAGGGATGGCTGTTCGCACCGGATCTTCAAGAACGAAACGCCTTCGGTCCTGTCAGGCAGAGGTGTTCCGACCGAAAAGGCGACCCGCCCGTGACTGGTCGATTCAACAGAAAAATCCGGGATGATGGTCAGGACCGGGCGCACGCGATCTATCAGGATCTGCTTGACCGGATCAATGCGGCTTATAACGCCGGGAACTTTGATCTTTTCCAGACGCTGATCGGGTTGCCGCATCGCCTGACCACTCTGGAACGGACGGAGGAGTTGACCGGCATTGAAGACCTGCGCGCATTGTTCGATCAGTTTTGCAGCCCGTTGCAGAAATCGGGCGGGACCGGGTTCACCCGTATATCGGCTGCAGCCCGGTTTATCGATGACGATACCATCGAGGGCACCCATGTGACCCGGATAAAGAAGGGCAACGTGCATATGCGTGGGCCTTATCCGGTAAAGTCACTGCTGGCCCACCGCGATGGGCGCTGGCAGATGATCGCGTCGGATTACCCATTGGCCAGCACCGATGCGCTGGCCCGGATACTGGCCCAATCCGCCGACGAAACAATGTCCGCTTCTGTGCCGAACGCCGAAAATCCTTCTGACCGGGCAGCCCCATGCGCGGCGCCGAAGGGAGATCCCGAGGCCATTGCCCTTGCCGAACATCTGTTGGACATGACCGGTCGGGCACTAGATTCGGGCGATTTCTCCCGTCTCATCGATATCGTGCATCTGCCCCATAAGATGTCGACATTCGAGGCCACCACCGTGATCGAAACCGAGGAAGACCTGCACCAGACGTTTCAGAGCATCCGCAACCATCTCCGCGCCACCGGCATGACGGATCTTATCCGCCTCTGTCTGGCAGCCGAATTCAGCGGGCCCGACCGGATGGTCTGGGCGCATGAATCGCACATGCTGGCCCGGGGCGTCTGGCTCAAGACGCCCTATCCGGCCTATTCCGTGGCCGTGCGGGTCGGTGACACCTGGAAGATTGCCGAAAGCCGGTATGCGCTCGAAGACGACACGCCACAGGCCCGCGCGATGATTGCACCGACTGCGCTGAAACTGCGGGCCACTAAAATATCCACCGCGACACCCACTGACACAGCACCGGGCGACCCCCGCCCGGCGCCCCGACCGACACAGAAAAACGGAGAGGTTCAATGACCGATTTCACCTACGAACTGGGCGCCGATGGCGTGGCCGTGATCATCTGGGACGCGCCCGGAAAATCGATGAATGTGCTGACCCGCGAAGCCTTTGCGCTGGTCGAAGAGCTGATTGACCGTGCCCTTGCTGACGACGCCTGCAAGGGTGTCGTGATCACCAGCGGCAAAAAGGATTTCGCGGGCGGCATGGATCTGAACGTGCTGGCGTCGATCCGCGAAGAATCCGGCGAAAACCCGGCGCAGGGCCTGTTTGATTTCACGATGAACGGCCACCGGATCCTGCGCAAACTGGAACGCGCGGGGATGGACCCGAAGACCAACAAAGGCGGCAAACCCATCGCCTGCGCGATCAATGGCACCTGTGCCGGCATCGGCACCGAAATCGCGCTCGCCTGTCACCGCCGGTTCATGACCGACAATGAAAAGGCAAAAATCGGCCTGCCGGAAATTCTGTTGGGTATTTTTCCCGGCGGGGGCGGCACCACGCGGTATTCGCGGATGGTGGGGGCGATGGCGGCCAGCCCCGTGTTGCTGGAAGGCAGGATGCTGGACCCGAAAAAGGCCAAGGGCGCGTCTTTGGTCGATGAAGTTTCAGCCGATCCCCTGGCAGATGCCAAAGCCTGGGTTTTGTCGGCCAAGGATGCCGATATCGTCAAGCCCTGGGATGTGAAGGGCTGGAAGATGCCGGGTGGCGCGCCCTATCACCCCGCCGGTTTCATGACCTTTGTCGGTGCATCTGCCATGGTGAATGGCAAGACACAGGGCGTTTTCCCCGCCGCCAAAGCCTTGCTCAGCGCGGTCTATGAGGGCGCGATGGTGCCTTTTGACACCGCCCTGAGGATCGAGGCGCGGTGGTTCACCCATGTCCTGATGGACCCAAGCAGCTCGGCGATGATCCGCAGTCTGTTCATCAACAAGCAGGCGTTGGAAAAGGGCGCGAACCGCCCCGATGTCGCCGATCAGACGGTGAAAAAGGTCGGTGTGCTGGGGGCCGGTATGATGGGCGCCGGCATCGCTTTGGTCTCCGCGCTGGCGGGTATCGAGGTTGTCCTTCTGGATCAAAAGCAAGAGGCGGCGGACAAGGGCAAATCCTATGCCGCCGATTATATGGACAAGGGCATTGCGCGCAAAAAAGCGACGCCCGAGAAGAAAGAGAAGGTTCTCGCCCAGATCACCGCCACCACGGATTATGACGCGCTGAAAGGTTGCGATCTGATCGTCGAGGCGGTGTTCGAGGATATGGGCATCAAGGCCGAGGTGACCAAAGCGGTCGAAGCCGTGGTGGGCGACGATTGCATCTTTGCCACCAACACCTCGACCCTGCCGATCACCGATCTGGCAAAGGCCAGCCAGCGCCCCGAGCAATATATCGGAATCCACTTCTTCAGCCCGGTGGACAAGATGTTGCTGGTCGAGATCATCAAGGGCGCGAAAACCGGCGATGTGGCGGTGGCCAAGGCGCTGGATTTCGTCCGCCAGATCCGCAAGACGCCGATCGTGGTGAATGATGCGCGGTTCTTCTATGCCAACCGCTGTATCATCCCCTACATCAACGAAGGCATCCGCATGGTGAAGGAAGGCGTCACCCCCGCATTGATCGAAAATGCCGCCAAGATGCTGGGTTTCCCGCTGGGGCCGCTGCAACTGGTCGATGAAACCAGCATCGATCTGGGTGTGAAGATTGCCAAAGCCACCAAGGCAGCCATGGGTGATGCGTACCCGGACGAAGCAGTGGACGACGTTCTGTTCTGGATGGCCGATGAGGGCCGTCTGGGCCGCAAGGCGCAGGCCGGGTTCTATGCCTATGACGACAAGGGCAAACGGACCGGGTTGTGGGATGGGCTGTCGCGCTACCCCGAGGCGGACGCGCAGCCGGATCTGTCAGAGGTGCAACACCGCCTGATGTTCGCGCAAGTGCTTGAGGCAGTGCGTGCGCTTGAGGATGGTGTCCTGACCGACATTCGCGAAGGCGACGTTGGTGCCATCCTTGGCTGGGGCTTTGCGCCATGGTCGGGCGGGCCGTTCAGCTGGCTCGACATACTGGGCGCGGCGCGGGCGGTCGAAATCTGTGACCGGCTGACCGAGACCCATGGGCCAAGGTTCACCACTCCGAAAATGCTGCGCGACATGGCTGCCTCGGGCGAAACCTTTTACGGCAGCGAAAAGTCGGCGCGCGCAGCCTGATCAATCTCGCCGGGCATCGCGCTCCAGAATGCGGGCGCGGTGCCCCGGTCGGCTTCGATACAGGCAATCAGGGCTTCGGCGGATTGAAGCGGCAGCGGGCGATAGGGCACGTCGGTTTCCTCGCCGAAAATCCGCGTCAGGCATGCTGCCTGTTGCACGCCGGGGCAGAAAAACATCACGCCAAGATCGGCAAACACCACCTGTTCTTCATCGAAATACAGGGTGACGACCCCGATCGTGCCTGTGGGCGCCACGGCACGGGCCCCGCCCAGGCCATCCAGAGCGGCGGCAGGGATCAGTACAAAGGGGTCGCCAAGGATCTCCTCGGCGATGTCATCCTCGATCATCACCACCTGTTCGGGCAAAAGCATCGCTTCGGTCTTGTTGCCCAGCGCACCCGGCGGAATCTTCAAGGGCCACAGCGGACGGGGGCAGGCGGTTTGCGATGTCCAAAGCGTGGCGTGATCGACCCGCGCGACCCGCTGCAATCCGCCATCAAAGGTCAGCACACTGTCGCCCGCCACAATGCCTTCGACCGGCCGCCAGCCCATCGTCGTCGCGATCCGCGTGCCTGCCACAATCCCCGAGGCGATACCGCCACCGGGGACGGAAGACCTGTCGTGGTGTGAGTACGCCTGCGCACCTTCGCGATCGCGTGCCTTTAATCCAAACATCCCGGAACCTTCTGATTCACCGTGACACACGCCCCGGTAGAGTGAGGCCATCAATACCTTTCGTTGCGACGGCAATTCGGCGGGTTTGTGACAATTTCTGGATATCGACGGTTTTTGCCGCAGCCCGGATCAGAACCGGTATCCGAACCGCGCAATGTCACGGGCACAGATACGCGCGGTGATTTCGAGGGTCTCGTCGGTATGGACCGCGCGCCAGTCTGCCGGGCGGTTTGAGGCATTGACGCGCTGCAATGGCGACAGGGTGAACCCCAGATGCGCCTCGAATGCGGCCAGATCGGTGTCGAGATGTTCAAGCCGCAGGAACAATGTCGGGCGTTCAACCCCGTCCGACCCGGTCACATAGGCCCCAAAGGGCGCGGCGCTGAGGGTGCGGCATGTCTCGGGATGGCGCAGAAACCCCGGGAAATCCTGTGCAAACGCCAGATGCACCGCCGGGTGATCGAATGTCTGCTCCCGCAGCCAGTGATAGTAACTGACGACCCGGTCCCAAGGATTGCGCACCAGAGTCACCACCTGCATCGCGTCCAATTCACTCTGCGACAGCAGCCCTTCGATGTCTGCCAGGGTCGAGTGTTTCCACAACCTGCCCCGGGTGACGGCCCCCTTCAACCGCGCCCTACGCCGCTTGGCCTTGGGGGTGTCGCCGATCAGGATGTCGTCCTTCATCGCCCGCGATTCCAGCGCCAGCGACAAGGCGGTGCCGCCGGTTTTTGGCGCGTGAACGAAGATATATCGCCGTCCGGGGGATACGATCATGTCGCCGGTTCCTTGCGCAGGGTGATCACCACGCCCGCGCCGATGATACAGGCCATTCCGGCCAGCTCCAGAGCATCCACGGTTTCGCCCCGCAGCGCAAAGGCCCAGAGCGCGGCAAAGATCAGCAGCGAATATTCGCAGACCGCCATATGTGCCGGATCGCCGGTCAGATAGCCACGAATAACCATTCCCACTGCGATCAGTGATCCCAGCGCCTGTACAACGATCACCGCCCAGACCGCCCCGCTGGGACTCCCGCTCCAGCCCGAGGCAATCCAGCCTTCACCACCCGCAGGCAGCAGAATCAGACCCAGCACGCCCCACAACCCGAGTACGCCAAAGAACCCCGCCAGCAGCGTTTCCATTGTTTCCTGTCCACACAGCCGCCGCGTGACCACCGCGCCTGCACCATAAAGTGCACCGCTCAGCACCGGCGCGACCGACAGCCAGCCCGACCCGGTGCCCAGTCCTGGCCGCAGCACCAAAAGGATGCCGAAGAACCCCAGCCCCACCGCCCCCAAGCGCCACGCGCCGATCTGTTCACCCAGACCGAAACGCGATATCAGGATCACAAACACCGGCGCGGTGAACAGCCCCGCCGCCACCTGTCCGATGGGCAGAAACGCCAAACAGGCGAAATACACCAGCAATCCGCTGCCGGTCAGCAAACTGCGCAATGCAACAGCGCGAAAGGACCGGGGCACCACCCGCCTACCCAGAATGGTTGCGACGCATACCAGCACCGGCAGTCCGACGACGCTGCGCAGCGCCTGAAACTGCCACAGCCCGATATCTTCGGTGATCATCGGGATCAGGTTGTCGATCAACCCGAGGATCGCCATTCCCGTAACAACAAACAGCGCCGCCAGAACCGGTGACGCCAGTGTGATGACTCTGATTGACATGAAATCGCTTCCATCCCGGTTGCCGCCCGGCAATACTGACGGGGCACACCGAGTTAAATCGTTTCGCAAGGGAGAAACAATGGGCTGGATGCAAGATGAAGCCGGGCTGGAGCGTTGTGCCGCCAATCATGTGCCACTGACGCCCCTGTCTCACCTTGCCCGCGCCGCCCGCGTGTTTCCCGACCGCGAGGCGCTGGTTTACGGATCTCGCCGCTGGACCTATGCCGCCTATCACGCCGATGTGTCGCGCATGGCCGGAGGGTTGGCCGCCATGGGCATTGCACCCGGCGATGTGGTGGCAACGCTGATCCCGAACCTGCCCGGACAGGTGATCGCGCATTTTGGCGTGCCCGCCGCCGGTGCTGTGCTGAACACCATCAATATCCGGCTGGAGCCCGACACCGTCAGCTATATCCTTGGCCACGGCGGGGCAAAGATCCTGATTGCCGACAGTCAGTTCATCGCACTGGCCGAAACCGCCATTGCCACCCTGCCCGCTCCGCCGATCCTGATCGAGGTGCAGGACGATGCCGCCGGATATCCGGCCACGGGGCGGCACATGACCTTTGACGATCTGCTGGCGCGGGGGGCTGCCGACACCCCTTGGATCATGCCCGTGGATGAGTGGGAAAGCCTTGCGCTGAATTACACTTCGGGCACCACGGGGCGGCCCAAGGGGGTCGTGTATCATCACCGGGGTGCGTATCTGATGACCATGGGCACGATCGTGTCCTGGCGGATGACCCTGTACCCAAGGCTGCTGACCATCGTGCCACTGTTCCATTGCAACAGCTGGAACCACACATGGATGTTGCCGGTGCTTGGCGGCTGCGTCGTCTGCTGCCGCGATGTCACCGCTACTGCGATCTATGCCGCGCTGGCGGACGAAGGTGTGGGCTTCTTCGGCGGTGCGCCAATCGTGCTGAATCTGCTCGTCAACGCGGTTGAAACCGACCGCCGTACCTTTGCGCAACCGGTCGAGGTGTTCACCGCAGGTGCCCCACCCGCGGCGGCAACACTGGCTGCGATCGAAAAGCTGGGGTTCAACGTGACCCATGTGTACGGGCTGACCGAAACCTATGGCCATGTCACCGAATGTCTGTGGAATGACGGCGCATGGGACGACCTGAGCCTCGAAGACCGCGCCGCCCGCAAGGCGCGGCAAGGCGTCGAGATGCCGATGATGGAGCATATTACCGTCGTCGCCGAAGACATGTCCGAGGTGCCCGCCGATGCCACCACCCAAGGGGAAATCGTCATGCGCGGCAATTCGGTGATGAAAGGGTATTATCGCGACCCCGACGCCACCGCCGAGGCCTTCAAGGGCGGCTATTTCCACTCCGGCGATCTCGCCGTGCGCCATCCCGACGGGCATATGCAGATTGTCGACCGCGCCAAGGACATCATCATCTCGGGCGGCGAAAACGTCAGTTCGGTCGAAATTGAAGGCGCGCTGATGCATCACCCTGCCGTTTCTCTCTGTGCTGTGGTGGCGCAGCCAGACGACCGCTGGGGCGAAGTGCCCTGTGCCTTTATCGAACTGAAACGAGATGCGGTGGTTGATGCGGACGAGTTGATCGCCTTCGTCCGTACCCGTCTGGCGGGGTTCAAGGTGCCCAAGCGGGTGGTTTTCGGCGAATTACCCAAGACGTCCACCGGAAAGATCCAGAAATTCGAACTGCGTGCGCAGGCCAGAACGCTTTGATACCCGCTTGCGTGGAGCCGAACCGTAATTGGCCGCGCAGCCAGCGCCGCAAGCGATTGGCACCCGGGACACGATGCCCTAATGTCCGCCGCAATAATGACAGTGAGGCGGACGCCACGACCCGCCCGGCAGGTACATGACAGCGCTAAAGGACTTTGATCGGCTTGAATCGACAGGCATCTGGCACGCGGGGCCCGATGCCCAGCGTCGTGACGTCGTGGTGTCGGTGGGCGATGCGACGCTGGCAATCTTCGACATGAACGACCGGGCACTGACCCACTGGTCGCTGGCGGCGCTCGAACGGCTGAACCCCGGCATCCGCCCTGCCGTGTTTACCCCCGGTGCCGATGCAGACGAACGGCTGGAGCTGGACGACGATACGATGATCGACGCCATCGAAAAAGTGCGCCGCGTGGTGGAAAGAAACCGCCCCCGGCGCGGGCGTCTGCGCTATTATATCACCGCCGGATCGCTGGCAGTGGTCGCCGGACTGGCGATCTTCTGGCTGCCCGGCGCGATGATCCGCCACACGATCATGGTGGTGCCGCCCGCCGTGCGCGCCTATATCGGGGCGCAGTTGCTCGAGACAATCCAGCGGGTTGCGGGCCGTCCCTGCGCCGCACCGGATGGTACTGATACGCTCAACACCCTGGCGGCCCGGCTGCTGCCGGATCGCAAGGTGCGACTGATCGTGCTGTCGCGCGGCGTCGCATCGTCGGAACATCTGCCCGGCGGTTACATCCTGCTGAACCGCGCATTGATCGAGGATTTCGAAGGCCCCGCCCCCGTCGCCGGTTTCATTCTGGCCGAAGATGAACGCGCCCGCGTCCTTGACCCGCTGGAACGGCTGTTGCTGACCACCGGAACGTTTTCCGCGTTCCGCCTGCTGATCAGCGGCCGGATGGACGTCGAAACGCTTGAATCCTATGCCGAAGCGCTGCTGATCCAACCGCCCGCGCCATTGGAACCGGAAGACCTTCTTGAGCGGTTCCGGTTGGCCGAGGTGGGATCGACCGCCTATGCCTATGCCCGGGATATCACCGGCGAGGCGACCCTGCCGCTGATCGAAGGCGATCCAATGGCGGGCCGCGAAGGGCGGATCATTCTGACCGATGGCCAGTGGGTCACGCTTCAGGGGATCTGCGGCGAGTGATCCCAGCGGCGGGGATCACTCGGGCCTTAATTGCGCAGGAATGCATCCGCGAACCCGGCGCGATGCACCGATGACAGGGCCGATTGCGCCTGTGACGGATTGGGGAACGGTCCTGCCAGAACAATCTGCAACGCCCGTCCGCCCCGGTTGACCGCACCGATCTGCACCGGCAATCCGGCGCGCTGCAATCGGGCCGCCGTCGCATTGGCGTTGGAGCCCTGTGCAAATGTACCCACCTGCACAAACCGTCCGACCACCCCTTGAGGAGCCGGGCGAGCGACCGCATTGACCGGTTGTTTTGCTGCCACGACTGCGGGTTGGCGCGGCGCGGGGGATTTCGACGAAAGAACCGTCTTCCCGGTGGTCGGTGACACGCTCAGCCGGTCTTTGGCGACGATAAACCTGTCACCTCCACCAGTGCGCACCACAATATGCTGTCCGCCTGCAAGATCGCGTTGCTGCTTGGCGTAATCCGTATAGGGGAAGACCAGATAGTTATATTCGCGCGTCATGTCGCGCCCGGTTTCATCGACCAGTCGGCGGGGCACAGTCTGGGTCCAGATCAATGCGGTCTGCAACGCGCCCTGCAATGTTTGTTTGCCCCTGTCGGGATTCAACCGCCCGTCATCCCACGCCGGGCGGTACCCTTTGGGCACGCGCACCTGACCAACCGGCGGCGCGGTCAGCACCTGCCCCTCGTACAGTCCCGCAGCGCGGATCGCGGCGGGGGCCGCAACAGGTGCGGGCGTCGCATCGGGGGCAAGGATCTGTGGCTTCTGCCCGTGGCTGCCTGCGCGAACGGAACCAACCGCTTTGTTCAGGGGGATCGGGTGATGCACCAAGCCCGCAGTGGGACGCGCAGCGACGGGTGCAGGCGTCGGGGCATGGGTCATCGACGGCCGGACCGGTTTGACCACGTTCGGGGCACGAACCGGGGCGGCAGGTGCCGCGGCAATACGCGGTGCCGGATCGGGGATCACCGGCAGGTCGGCAATGGCACTGCCAGCCAATGAAGGCTTGAACCCACAAAGCGCGCTGCGCTTGCGCGTGACCCGGGGAATCCATGTGATTGCACCGTCGATCCCGGCACGGATGAACACACATCCCTTGCTGTCGACATATTGGTGCCCATTGAATGACTCGGGCGGAAATTCAGCAGGTTGCAGATTGTCCACCGATTGCGCAATCGCCGGCGGCACCGGCAAAAAGGTAAACGCGGATACGCCAAGCAGCAGCGCGAAAATGGTCGTCTTCGGTGTCATCAAGTGCCCCCACACATTGAATTTCACCGAATATCGCAGTGACACCCGGTGCCGTAAAGCCAATTCTCCCTCTGCGTCCCGATCGCCTATTTCGTCCCGAACATCCGGTCGCCCGCATCGCCCAGTCCCGGAACGATATAGCCTTTTTCGTTCAGCCGTTCATCCAGCGCCGCCGTGACAATCGGCACATCGGGATGCGCCTCTTTCATCCGCGCCACGCCTTCGGGTGCGGCCAGCAGACACAGAAACCGGATATCGCGCGCCCCCGCCTTTTTCAGCAGATCAACGGCGGCCACCGACGAATTGCCCGTCGCCAGCATCGGATCGACCGCGATCACCAAACGCTCGTTCAGTTCCGACGGCAGCTTGCAGTAATACTCCACCGGCTGAAGCGTTTCTTCATCGCGGTAAAGTCCAACAAAGCCCACACGGGCCGAGGGCACCAACTCGAGAATGCCGTCCAGCAGTCCGTTACCCGCCCGCAAGATCGACACCAGCGCCAGCTTGCGCCCGTCCAGCACCGGCGCGTCCATCTCGCACATGGGCGTTTCGATCCGCCGCGTGGTCATCGCCAGATTGGCAGTGATCTCATAGGCCAGAAGTTGGCTGATCTCGCGCAAAAGCTGACGAAATACGGCGGTCGAGGTGTCCTTGTCGCGCATGATTGTGAGCTTGTGCTGCACCAGCGGGTGGCGGACGATTGTCAGGTGATCGGTCATGGCTGTTCCAGTTTCTTGGCAATGGCTTTGCGGGTGGGTTCGTCGCAAAAAGCGGCGGCCAGCGCGGTTTGTTCGACTTCGGTGAATATTTCTTCTTCCCAGCCGAACGTCTCGGCAAGCCGGTCATACTCATGCGTCATCGTGGTGTGAAAGAACGGCGGATCGTCGGTGGATACGGTCACCTTCACCCCCCGTTCGCGTAGTTTTTCGATCGGGTGGTCGCGCCAGCTTGGGTAAACGCCCAGGGCGATATTCGATCCCGGGCAGACCTCAAGCACGATGCCTTTTTCGGCCAGCCGGTCGACCAGGGCCAGATCCTCGATGGCGCGCACACCATGGCCGATGCGCGTAACCTTGAGGTGGTCCAGCACGTCCTGCACGGATTGCGGCCCGCCCCATTCGCCCGCATGGGCGGTCAGGTGCAAACCCGCCTCGCGCGCCATGTCAAAGCCCCAGGCAAAATCCTTGGGGTGGCCCGACATCTCGTCGCCACCAATGCCCAACCCGACGATGAATGCACCCGCTGTTTCCGCCGCGCAAAAGGCGGTTTGGCGGGCTTTTTCAGGGCCGAAATGGCGGATCGGCGTGACAATGCCGCGCAGAACAATGCCCTCTGCCGTTTCGGCGGCGGCTGCCGCCTCGGTCATCGCATGCAGGTATTCGCGCCATGCGCCCAGATCGCGCCCGCCGCAGAAATCCGGCGACAGGAAGGTTTCGCAATATACCACCCCATGCGCCGCGCTTTGCTCCAGAACCGCAGTGACCAGACGTGCGTAATCCCGCGGCGTGGTCAAAACGCTTGTCGCAGCTTCGTACACCCGCAGGAAATCGCCAAAATCGGCGAACCGATAATTGCCGCGATCATCGAAAATCTTTGAGATGTCGATTCGCTTTTCCTGCGCGAGACCACGGATAAACGCCGGTGGCGCCGCCCCTTCCAGATGCAGGTGCAGTTCGATCTTGGGCCGGGATGACAGGGTCACAAAAAGCTCCTTCCGCGCGGGGCGGTTATGCCCAGATGGGCCGCGACGCTGGCAGCGACATCGACAAATGCGCAATGTCCGATCTCGCCCGCGTTGAATTCAGGTCCGGCAACCAGCACCGGAACCCGCTCGCGGGTATGTTCGGTACCGCGCCATGTGGGGTCGTTGCCATGATCGGCGGTGATCAGCAATATGTCGTCGCTGCGAAGGCGCGCCAACAGCCCGGAAAGGGCTGCGTCAAACCACTCAAGATGCCGGGCATAACCGGCCACATCGCGCCGATGGCCATAGACACTGTCGAATTCCACAAAATTGGCAAAAATCAGCGATTTATCATCGGCAGTGTCGATGCGCCGTGCCAGAGCTTCCAGCAGGGTCGCATCGTCACCCTTGTCGGATGTGTCGATTCCCTGCATGGAAAATATATCGCCGATCTTGCCCACTCCATGCACCCGGCCCCCCGCCGCCTGCACCCAGTCGCACAATCCCGGTTCGGGCAGCGCCATGGCAAAGTCGCGGCGGTGCGGCGTGCGGATAAATTCGCCGGTTTCCCCGATGAAAGGCCGCGCGATGACCCGGCCCACCCGCATGGCATGCAACACCGGCGCCAGCGTTTTGCACAGGCCATGCAGCCGCTCCAGCCCGAACACCTCTTCGTGGGCGGCAATCTGAAACACGCTGTCCGCGGAAGTATAGCAGATCGGCCAGCCGGTTTTCACATGTTCGTCGCCCAGCCGGTCAATGATCAGAGTTCCCGAGGCATGGCAGTTGCCCAGAATGCCATCGGTGCCCGCCATTGCACAGACTTGCGCCACCAGATCGGGCGCGAAGGCGGGGTCGGTGTCGGGAAAATAGGTCCAGTCCCATGGCACCGGAACGCCTGCCAGTTCCCAATGGCCCGAGGGCGTGTCCTTGCCCCGCGACACTTCGGTCGCAGCGCCCCAACGGCCCGCCGGCGTGGCACTCAGCCCCGGGGTTTCATCGCCCGAGGCAAGGCGCACTGCCGCCCCCAGCCCCAGCGCGTCGAGATTGGGAAGATGCAGCGGACCTCTGCGCCCGTCATCGGCCCGCCCCGCAGCACACTCCTGCGCGATATGGGCCAGCGTATTGGCACCCGCATCGCCAAAGTCGGCGGCATCGGGGGCACCGCCGCAGCCGACGGAATCCAGAACAATCAGGATGGCACGGGGCATCAGGGCAACCTTTCGTGAATCAGCGACGGCAGGGTGGGCATTGCGCCGATGGTGATGGCCGCCTGCACCGACACCACCGCCCGGTCGGCGGCGGCATCATCGGCAGCATGGACAATGGCCAGCGGATCGCCCTTACGGATGGTATCGCCCAATCGCACCACATTCGAAAGACCCACAGCGGGGTTGATGGCGTCAGTTTCGACCAGCCGCCCACCGCCCAACCGCACCACCGCCATGCCCAGCGCGACTCCGTCAATGTCGGCGACATATCCGTTATCGGCGGCTGGCACGGCGCGCTGCACCGGGGCGGCCGGCAGGTGATCGCGCCAGCGCGCCGCGAAATCCACCGGTCCGCCAAGACCCGCGACCATCCGCGCGAACCGTTCCAGCGCACGCCCGTCGGCCAGTGTCGCGGCGAGCCTCGCCTTGGCCGCGTCTTCGTCATCCGCCTGCCCTGCCAGCACCAGCAGAGCCGCCCCCAGCGCCAGCGTAATCCGGGCCAGCGGCGTGTCCTGCGCGCCTTCCAGTACGCGCATCACCTCGCGGATCTCCAATGCGTTGCCCAGCGCGGGCGCAAGCGGCTGGTTCATGTCGGTGATCAGCGCCGTCGCAGCACATCCGGCCCCGGTCGCCACATCGACCAACCGCCGCGCCAACTCGCGAGCCGCCTTTGGCGACGCCATAAAAGCGCCCGATCCGACCTTCACGTCCAGCACCAGCGCACCGATGCCGCCAGCCAGCTTTTTTGACAGGATCGAGGCGGTGATCAGGTCGATACTGTCCACCGTCGCCGTCACGTCGCGCACGGCATAAAGCCGCTTGTCGGCGGGCGCGATCCGCCCTGTGGCCGACACGATCGCACAGCCGACATCGCCGGTGATGGCGCGAAACCGCGTCTCATCTACCGCACAGCCGACACCCGGAATCGCCTCGAGTTTATCCAGCGTGCCGCCCGAATGGCCCAGACCTCGCCCCGAGATCATCGGAACGTAACACCCGAGCGCCGCCAGCGCCGGGGCCAGGATCAGCGACACAGGGTCACCAACACCGCCTGTCGAATGTTTGTCGACCACCGGACCGGGCAGATCCCACGACAGGACATCGCCGCTGTCGCGCATTCCGAGGGTCAGCGCGACACAGCCCGCCTCGCCCAGCCCGTACAGGCAGGCGGCCATGGCGAATGCGCCCGCCTGTGCATCGCTGACCCGCCCATCGGCCAGTCCGGCGGCAAACCCGCGCAGGGCATCGCCGTCGGGCATTCTGCCCGCCCGCAGGTCGGCGATGACGGTGCGGGCCTCCATCATTCAGGTGTTGTCCATATGCGCGGCACTAAAGGCACCCGGCAGCAGTTCAGCCACCGTCACCGTTTCGGCCAGCCCGCCCGTGGTCGCCATGGTGACCGGCACGTCACCCCGGGCGAATTCAGCCAGTTTCTGTCGGCAGCCGCCACAGGGGGGCACCGGCAAAGGACTGTCGGCGATCACATAGGCCCCGGCGATCACCCGTTCTCCGGCAGCGACCATGGCGGCGATTGCCCCCGCTTCGGCGCAGGTGCCTTCGGGATAGGCGACGTTTTCGACATTGCAGCCGACAAAGACGGCACCCGAGGCCGTGCGGATCGCCGCCCCCACCTTGAACCCGGAATAGGGCGCATGTGCATTCTCTCGCGCCTGCCGCGCGGCGGTTTTCAGGCTCATTCCAGCCTCCCTTGATGATCCTTCAGGCATGGTGCCCGCTGCCCATGTGGCGCGCAAGGGGAACCCGCCCAACCACCAGACGTTATCCTTTTGACACCCCGAAATGTACAGGAAATGTATAGGAGACGCGACATGCCCGTCGACGAAACCACTCCAATCGCCGCTAAAGCATCCATCGGAGCGATCCCGGTCTCCGACCCACAGGGAAGCGAACCGATGACCATCAAGCAGTCCGCATTGCTGCGCGCATTGTGCAATAAACGCGGCGAGAAATACGACGACGGCCTGACCCGCGCCGAAGCACAGGAACTAATCGACACACTGCGCGACTGACACACAGCCACCGACACATCACCCGAGACCCACTGGTGTTGGCACATTGCCCGACTGCCACATTGCGCGAATGGGTGACGTGTCTCTGGCCCAACACCGCAACAGCGTCTTTTTCGACACCAACATGGCCGTGAACACGGCACACAGATACCCGGCCACCCGGCCACCCGGCCACCCGGAACTTACAAATGGCCCCGCATGCCCCCGAACGGAGTCCTGCCTGGGATCACCGTTTGACAAGTGGCGCTGATCCGCTGGATATGGTCGAACGCCCGACCACATCCGAAAGGCCCCACGATGGACGATGCAAAGAAACAAGCCTTGCGGCAGGCCGCGCTGGACTATCACCGCTTTCCCAAGCCCGGAAAGCTTGAGATTCGCGCCACAAAGCCGCTTGCCAACGGGCGGGATCTGGCACGCGCCTATTCGCCGGGCGTGGCCGAAGCCTGTCTTGAGATTCAAAACGATCCGGCAACCGCCCGTGATTATACCTCGCGCGGCAACCTGGTTGCGGTGGTTACCAACGGAACAGCGGTTCTGGGTCTTGGGAACATCGGCGCACTGGCGTCCAAGCCGGTGATGGAGGGCAAGGCCGTCCTGTTCAAGAAATTCGCCAATATCGACTGTTTCGATATCGAGCTGAACGAGAACGATCCCGAAAAGCTGGCTGATATTGTCTGTGCTCTTGAACCGACCTTTGGCGCGATCAACCTTGAGGACATCAAGTCGCCGGATTGCTTCATCGTCGAAAAGATCTGCCGCGAGCGGATGAATATTCCGGTATTCCACGACGATCAGCATGGCACCGCCATCGTTGTCGGCGCGGCCACCACCAATGCGCTGCGGGTTGCCGGCAAACGGTTCGAGGATATCAAGGTTGTGTCCACCGGCGGCGGCGCGGCGGGCATCGCCTGCCTGAACATGCTGGTGAAACTGGGCGTGAAACGTGAAAACGTCTGGCTGTGCGATATTGTTGGCCTTGTCCACGCGGGCCGCACGGAAGACATGACCGAGCAAAAGGCCGCTTTCGCTCAACCGGGCGGGCCGCGCGGCCTGACCGATGTGATTGATGGCGCCGACCTGTTTCTGGGCCTGTCCGGCCCCGGCGTGTTAAAACAGGAGATGGTCGCGCGGATGGCCACCGACCCGGTGATTTTTGCGCTGGCCAACCCCAACCCCGAGATCGACCCGGACGAGGCGCGCGCTGTCGCCCCCGGCGCTTTGATCGCCACCGGGCGCAGCGACTATCCCAATCAGGTGAACAACGTTCTTTGCTTTCCGTTCATCTTTCGCGGCGCACTGGACGTGGGCGCGACCGAGATCAATGACGAGATGAAGATCGCCTGTATCGAAGGCATCGCCGCACTGGCCCGCGCCACCACTTCGGCCGAGGCTGCAGCCGCCTATCAGGGCGAACAGATGACCTTTGGCCCCAATTACCTGATCCCGAAACCCTTTGATCCGCGCCTGATGGGTGTGGTGGCCTGCGCGGTCGCCAAGGCCGCGATGGAAACCGGCGTCGCCAGCCGACCGATCGCCGATCTGGACGCCTATAAGGCGAAACTGGACGGTTCGGTTTTCAAATCCGCGATGATCATGCGCCCGGTGTTCGACGCAGCCGCCACCGCCGAACGGAGGATCGTTTTCACCGAAGGCGAGGACGAGCGGGTGTTGCGCGCTGCCTCGGCCATGCTGGAGGAAACCACCGACAAGCCGATCCTGATCGGTCGCCCGGATGTGATCGAAAGCCGGGCAGAACGGGCCGGTCTGGCGATCCGGCCGGGGCGCGACTTTGAAATCGTGAATCCGGAAAACGACCCGCGCTATCGCGACTATTGGGGCACCTATCACGAAATAATGCAGCGCAAGGGCGTTACGCCCGATCTGGCCAAGGCGGCGATGCGCACCAACACCACCGCCATCGGCGCGATCATGGTGCGCCGAGACGAGGCCGATTCAATGATCTGCGGCACCTTCGGACAGTTCCTGTGGCACCTCAACTATATCGAACAGATTCTGGGCACACCGGATCTGCACCCCGTCGGCGCGCTGTCGCTGATGATTCTCGAAGACGGCCCGCTGTTCGTTGCCGACACTCAGGTGAACCCGACGCCGACCCCGATGCAAATCGCCAACTCGGTGATCGGCGCGGCGCGGCATGTGCGCCGGTTCGGGGTCGAGCCGAAGATCGCCCTGTGTTCCCATTCGCAGTTTGGCAACCTCGACTGCGATACCGGCATTAGGATGCGCGCCGCACTCGAAATCCTTGATTCCGAACCGCGCAACTTTGCCTATGAGGGCGAGATGCAGACCGATGCGGCCCTGAACGCCGAGCTGCGCGAACGGATCTATCCCAACAGCCGTTTTTCGGGTCAGGCCAATGTGCTGATCTTTGCCAATACCGATGCCGCATCGGGCGTTCGCAATATCCTGAAAATGAAGGCCGGCGGGCTGGAGGTCGGACCGATCCTGATGGGTATGGGAAACCGCGCCCACATCGTGACGCCATCCATCACCGCACGTGGACTACTGAACATGAGCGCGCTGGCCGGCACGCCGGTCGCCCACTACGGCTGAGGTTTTTCAGGATCTTTCTGTGACCGGGGGGCTGTCTGCCCCCCGGTGCGGTTATCGATGTCTCGGGATGCTATTTTTTCGCGCCCTGAGGTTTGGCCGGGGCCTTTGCCGGGGCCGCAGCAGGGCTTGCCGCCGCTGCAGACGCGCCACCGGGTTTCGACGGCTGTTTCAACTTTTTCTTTGGATTCTTGTCGCCCATGGCAACGTGACCTTCTGTAAAAGGCGGGCACAGCGCCGCACCTTTCTTGAAGATAGGTACGTTTGACGGAAATGTATCATCGGTTTGCGACCTTGGTGACGAAATATTCCGAAGTCCGGCGTGCATCCTTTACAGGTGGCCCTTGCCCGTGCGCCCCTGCTGCGCGAAGCTTGGCGCAACCGACAGAGGGAACCTGCAATGAGCTACCGCGATATCTATGCCGCCTGGCAGGCCGATCCCGAGGCATTCTGGATGGATCAGGCGCGGGCCATCGACTGGGATGTCGCGCCGACCCGGGCGTTGGATGACAGCCGCGCGCCGCTTTACACTTGGTTCGCCGATGCGCGGGTCAATACCTGTTTCAATGCTGTGGACCGGCATGTGCGCAACGGGCGCGGCGATCAGGCGGCCATTATCTATGACAGTCCGCTGACCGGCACGAAATCCGTCACGACCTATGCCGAGCTGCAAAAGCAGACCGCGCTGTTTGCCGGTGCGCTTGCGGCCAAGGGTGTGACCAAGGGCGACCGGGTGATCATCTATATGCCCATGGTGCCCGAGGCGTTGGTCGCGATGCTGGCCTGCACGCGGATCGGGGCGATCCATTCGGTGGTCTTTGGTGGCTTTGCTGCCGGCGAACTGGCCACACGGATTGATGATGCCACCCCCAAAGCGGTCATCGCCGCGTCTTGCGGGATCGAACCGGGGCGGATCGTGCCCTATAAGCCGCTGTTGGACGGCGCAATCGAACAGGCCCGCCACAAGCCCGAATTCTGCGTGATCCTGCAACGCGATCAACAGCCTGCCGATCTGATTTCCGGGCGTGATTACGACTGGCACGAGGTCCAGCAGGGTGTGGCCCCCGCCGATTGCGTGCCTGTTGAGGGCGATCACCCCGCGTATATCCTGTATACCTCGGGCACCACCGGGCAGCCGAAAGGCGTCGTGCGGCCCACCGCGGGGCATCTCGTGTCGCTGAACTGGACGATGAAAAGCATCTATGGCGTCGATCCGGGCGAAGTGTTCTGGGCCGCCTCGGATGTCGGCTGGGTCGTCGGACATTCCTATATCTGCTATGCGCCGCTGATCCACGGCAACACCACCGTCCTGTTCGAGGGCAAGCCCGTCGGCACCCCCGACGCGGGCACATTCTGGCGGGTGATTTCAGAACATAACGTTCGCAGCTTTTTCACCGCGCCCACCGCGTTCCGCGCGATCAAACGCGAAGATCCGCAGGCGGAAGAACTGGCGAAATACGACATATCCTGTCTCAGGGCGCTATATCTGGCGGGCGAACGGGCCGATCCGGACACGATCGAATGGGCGCAGGAAAAGTTGGGCGTGCCAGTCTATGACCACTGGTGGCAGACTGAAACTGGCTTCACCATCGCGGGCAACCCGGCAGGGATACAGCCATTGCCGGTAAAGGTCGGATCGCCCACGGTGGCGATGCCGGGCTATGATATTCAGGTGCTGGACGAGGACGGGCAACAGGTGCCCCACGGCACTCTGGGCGCCATCGCGATCAAACTGCCGCTGCCGCCGGGCACCGTGCCAACCCTTTGGCAGGCCGAGGACAGGTTCGTGAAGTCCTATCTGTCGCGCTTTCCCGGATACTATGAAACCGGCGACGCCGGATACCTCGACAGTGACGGATATCTTTTCGTCATGGCGCGCACCGATGACGTGATCAACGTCGCCGGACACCGCCTGTCGACCGGCGCGATGGAGGAAGTTCTGGCCTCGCACCCCGATGTGGCCGAATGCGCGGTCATCGGCGTGGCGGATCGGTTGAAGGGTCAGTTGCCCATGGGGTTCATCTGCCTGACCAAGGGCGTCGACAAGCCGCACGATCAGGTAGAAGCCGAGTGTATCGCGCTGGTGCGTGACAGGATCGGTCCGGTGGCGGCGTTCCGACTGGTCAAAGTGGTGGATCGGCTGCCAAAAACCCGGTCGGGTAAAATCCTGCGCGGCGTCATGGGAAAGATCGCGGATAATGAACCTTTTAAGGTGCCCGCGACGATCGAAGACCCGGCGATCCTTGATGAAATCGTCACGGCTCTGATTGCATTGGGATATCCGGAAAAGGGTTGAGCCCGGTTACCAGCCGTATTGCAGCATAAGCCCCAACTGCCCGCCCCATTGGTGGATATCTGCTTCTGCATCGTCTCCGCGCTGAAACAGGGCAAAGTAATTGCCGTTGCCACTTTGGGCGATGCTTCCGGTGTGGCCGGTGCCGCGCTGATCGATCAGCACGCGGTTGCCCCGCCCGGATTGGCGGATCGCGGCGCGCAACCCGGTGCCGTTCTGGCGCAGTTCAGCGCGATTCTTGACGGTTCTCGCTATGGAATACGCCAGAAGTGCTGCCTCGACCCCGGCGGACTGATCGGCGGTGTGCGGTGTCCAGCCAAGGCTGATCGATCCGGCCTCGGCCCGGGGTACGGCAGTCGCGATAGCAATGAGCACGGCAAGAAGGATGGGGCGGATCATGGGATTCTCCTTACAGGTGAATTGGCCCGGCAATCACCGGACAGATCAGTTTACGCCGCCCGACAGTCACGGTCAGCCGCGCGTTGACCGGGGCGTTGACGCGCGCAGGGCCGGAGCCAAGCTCGATCTCGCTCAAAGTCAGGATCTCGCCACGTTGGGCGGTAAAATCGCCGCTTTGATCAATGTCGGCACCCGGCGCGGTCAGGCGCAGGTGCCATTGGCCCGAGTTGACCGCCGCACCTTGGTAAACTGCAACGATCCTGCTGCCGCCCGAGGTGGGCGACACGGTCAGCTGACAGGTATCGCCGCCCGTGCCTGCGGCGGTGATCGGCATGGCGGCGACAGTGATCAGGGCAAGGCCGGTCAAAAACGACGCGGCAAGGGTTTTTGCGTGGGTCATGGCAATCTCCGGGTGTTGTGGGGCGGCCACAGGGTTGCGACCGCCCTTTTGGTGGTCAGTCCTGCACGATCACGGCGATGTTGCCGCGTCCGCGCTGCACCACATTGGCTTTGCCGCCGTTGCCCGCCTGGATCACACCCAAAGCGTTGCAGCGCCCCGATTGATCGGTTGTCGCCGCATTGCCATTGCCGAACTGTGCCACACCCAGAACGTTGCACCGCCCGGACTGGCTCGATTCTGACAGGTTGTTGGTGCCGGTCTGACCGATAACGGTGCGGTTGCGCGCGCCGTCCTGAGTGGCGACGGTGGTGTTGCGCCAGCCGTCCTGAGTGATGGTCATCCGGTTGCGATGCCCGGCTTGCCCGCCGCCAATGCCGTTCTGGATGCCCCATTGCTCGATGCGCACCTTGTTGCCCCCGGCAAGGGCCGGCGATCCGGCAACAAGAATCAGGGTCAGCGACAGGGTGGCGGATTTAAGGAAGCTCAGCGTGGTCATGATCAGGTATCCCTTGTGTCTGGCAGCCCCGGTGCAGGGCCGATGCAGATCAGAAAGGACCCATCGGTCAGGACAGGCAATATCACCGCCCGGTCATGGAATGTCGGACCGGTTGTTATCGGATATCAGGAGGTTAAATTACTGATATCGCTTAGATATCTTTTGGGTCACTCAGCGCGCAGTGCATGGCGGCGCCACCGACGGTAATGGTCATCGACGCCTCGATATTGGCGCCGGTCCCGCCGTTCAGGGCGATGCCGCCAAGGCTGGACCGTCCAACAGTCACGGATTCGCCCGCGCCTGCCGCGAAGGTGCCCGAGGATTTGCTGCTGGCGACCCGACCGTCGGCCCCCTGCCCGATCTCCATGGTGTATTTCCCCTTCATCGCCGAATCGGGCGTGATCCGGCCCTGATAAACCGTCTTGTCGCCGGCGGGTGTGGCGATGATTTCACAGGAGGCTCCGGTCAACGCGGTGATGGCCGGTTGGCGGGCGCCCATGGCAAGGGCAAAGGTGACGGGAAGAAGCGGGGCAATCGCAAATATGATCGCAAGGCGTGCGGCAAAGTTCATGGCGTGAAATCCTGAATCGATCCGATACTCAGGCCACCCTTACCGATGCAACTTGCTGCATCAAATGACATTTTTCATGATGAATCCAATCGGCAAACTGACGCCGACGCAGGCCCTGAAACTCGCTCAGATGAACTGTTCCCGGGTCAGCCGCTCTTCCAGCCCGTGCCCGGGATCGAACAACAGCCGGTGGCGCACAGCCGGGTCGCTGCGAACATCCACCATGGCCACATCGCGCACCGACTGGCGACTGTCGGCGTCGGCCATCACCGGGCGCTTTTCCGGTTCCAGCACCTCGATCCGCACCCGCGCCGCCTTGGGCAGCAGCGCACCGCGCCAACGCCGGGGGCGAAACGCCGACATCGCCGTCAGCGCCAGAACATCGGCCCCGATCGGCAGGATCGGCCCGTGAGCCGAATAATTATAAGCGGTCGATCCTGCCGGCGTTGCCACCAGCGCCCCGTCGCAGACCAGTTCCTCCATCCGCACCCGGCCATCGACGCTGATCCGCAATTTCGCGGCCTGGGGTCCGGCGCGCAGCAGCGAGACTTCGTTGATCGCAAGGGCGCGGTGGCGCGAGCCGTCGGTCCGTGTGGCCTCCATCGTCAGCGGGTTCAGCACTTCTTCGACCGCAGCCGCCAATCGTTCTGGCAGGTCGTCTTCGGAATATTCGTTCATCAGAAACCCGATGGTGCCGCGGTTCATGCCATAGACCGGCACATCCAGCGATTCGGTCGCATGCAGGGTCTGAAGCATGAATCCGTCGCCGCCCAGCGCCACAATCACCGATGCTTCGGCCGGGGCGGCATGGCCAAACTTGCCGCGCAGACGTTCGCACGCCTCCTGAGCGATGGGGGCCGTGCTGGCCTCGAATGCGATGGCACGTGCCATATCTGCCCCTTTTCTGATCCCGTGCCGACCCTAGGGCCGAGAGCGGGAAACACAAGCCCGTCTGCGGATTGCGAGAATGGCACCATCGCGCGACATATCCCGAAGATCGTGGCGCTTTGAGGTCTTTTGAGTTTGCCACCGGTGCGATACACCCTGTGTCAAGCCACAGCAGGAGACGCGCCATGACCGCCAGCCCCAAAGACACCGGTTTCTTCACCGAGGACCTTTCAACCCGCGACGCAGATATCTTTGCCGCCATCGGTCAGGAAATGCACCGCCAGCAGACCGAGATAGAATTGATCGCATCGGAAAATATCGTGTCGCGCGCCGTCATGCAGGCACAGGGCTCCGTGTTGACCAACAAATACGCCGAAGGTTATCCGGGACGGCGGTACTATGGTGGCTGCGAATATGTCGACATCGTTGAAGAACTGGCGATGTCCCGGGCGCGCAAACTGTTCGGCTGTGACTTCGTCAATGTGCAGCCGCATTCGGGATCGCAGGCCAATCAGGGCGTGTTCACCGCGCTGATCAAACCCGGCGACACCATTCTGGGCATGTCGCTGGATGCGGGCGGGCATCTGACCCATGGTGCCAAACCCAACCAGTCGGGCAAATGGTTCAACGCGGTGCATTACGGTGTGCGGCGCGATACGCTTGAGCTGGACTACGATCAGGTTGAACAGCAGGCCATGGAACATCAGCCCAAGCTGATCATTGCGGGCGGATCGGCGATCCCCCGGCAGGTCGATTTCGCGCGGATGCGGGCGATTGCCGACATGGTGGGCGCCTATCTGCTGGTCGACATGGCGCATTTTGCCGGGTTGGTGGCGGCAGGCGAGCATCCTTCGCCGTTTCCCCACGCCCATGTGGCCACAACCACCACGCACAAGACATTGCGCGGCCCGCGTGGCGGGATGATCCTGACCAATGACGAGGCGTTGGCCAAGAAATTCAACTCGGCGATCTTCCCCGGCATTCAGGGCGGCCCGTTGATGCATGTTATCGCCGCCAAAGCGGTCGCCTTTGGCGAGGCGCTGGAACCCGGATTCAAGATCTATCAGCAACAGGTCATCGCCAATGCCAAGGCACTGGCTGCCCGGCTGATTGAAGGCGGACTTGATATCGTCACCGGCGGCACCGACACCCATGTCGTGCTGGTCGATCTGCGCCCCAAAGGGGTCAAGGGCAACGCCACCGAAGACGCGCTGGGCCGTGCGAACATCACCTGCAACAAGAACGGCATCCCCTTCGACGACGAAAAGCCGACGATCACGTCGGGCATCCGTCTGGGTTCGCCTGCAGGCACCACACGGGGCTTCGGCACAGCGGAATTCACCCAGATCGGTGACTGGATCGTTCAGGTGGTCGACGGATTGGCCGCAAACGGCGAAGACGGTAACGCAGGAGTCGAGGCAAAGGTCAAAGCCGAGGTCGAGGCGATGTGCGCCAATTTCCCGATCTATCCCCAAGGCTGAGCTTCAGCGCAATGAATGGGGGGCTGCGGCCCCCCTTATCATTTCCGTGGATATTTGGGTGGGTATGCGGTTACGCGAATCGTAAGGCCCAAGCGTTAAAGATACCCACGCCAGACCAGAACCCCAATCAGAACCGCCGATACCGCCAGAAAGTTGAACGCATTGGCCGTGACCAGCCCCAATGCGAATCTTACAATCCGTTCTGAGCCGTCGATGCGGATAAGAAACCGTTTGCAATCACGATACGCCCGGGTGGTGTCTGTGGGATTGGCCATGCGCGACAGACGGGGATGTTCAGAAATCCGGGCCGCATCGGACAACAGTTCGGCGTCACGGCGAATCCGGCGTGGCAACAGGCGACCCGCCTTTTTCACCTTGGCATCAAGCCCATTGCCGCCAACCCCAAGGCGCGTGCCGATCAGACCGGCGATTTCATCTGCCTGTTCTCGTGGTGTCATGAATGCTCCTGCTGACGGGTTACTAGCGAGGTTCGCAGGTCCGCTCAATGCCTCCGGTGCTCAGGGCCTCTGGTCGCAGGTCCGCTCAGGGCCTCTGGTCGCAGGTCCGCTCAGGGCCTCTGGTCGCGGGTCCGCTCAGGGCCTCTGGTCGCCGGTCCGCTCAGAGGTTACATATGGTTCATGCTGAACGTCATTGAACACGGGGCGGCCACCGACCGTCCGCAAGTATTGATCGCCCATGGGTTGTTCGGATCTGCGCGCAATTGGGGTGTGATCGCGAAACGGCTGTCTGCGGACCGGTTGGTCCGGGTCGTGGACATGCGCAACCATGGCGAATCCGGGTGGGATGAGTCGCATTCCTATCGTGATCTGGCCGGTGATCTGGCCGGTTTACTGGACGGGCCGACCGATGTGATCGGGCATTCCATGGGCGGCAAGGCCGCGATGGCGCTGGCTCTGTTGCACCCCGAACACCTGCGCCGGATCGTAGTGGCCGATATCGCGCCCGTCGCCTATGACCATACGCAGTTGCATCTGGTCACGGCGATGCAGGCGCTGGATCTGTCCGAAATCACGTCGCGCACGCAGGCCAGCGCGGCTTTGGAGGCATCCGTGCCCGATGCCGGTGTGCGCGCTTTTCTGTTGCAAAGCCTTGATGTCGCACAGCACCGCTGGAAATTGAACCTTGACGTGCTTGGTGCGCGAATGGCCGAAATCATCGGCTGGCCTCAGTTACCGGGCACGTTCCCCGAACCGACCCTTTTCCTGTCCGGGGGCATATCGGACTATGTGTTGCCCGAACACCGGGAGACGATCCGCACCCATTTCCCCGCCGCACGTTTCGCTAAAATCCCCGGGGTCGGGCATTGGCTCCATGCCGAAAAGCCGCGCGAGTTCGAGGCGGCGTGCCGCGCGTTCCTCGACGCCTGATCGGTTTCTTGCCAGCCATGGGCAGGGCGCGCTTTGTCTGGCCCGTCGCACCGGTACTTTTGCGCGGGTAATTTTTGCACCTTCGACAGAGGCTCTGCAGCGCAGACCGGTGATCCGCCACCGAACCCCCTTGCAAATCAGCCATCTTGCAGCCATTCACGTGGACAAATCCCGCCTGAGGCCGCGCAATGACCCCAATCTCCCGCATCCGCAACTTTTCCATCGTTGCCCATATCGATCACGGCAAATCCACCCTTGCGGACCGGCTGATTCAGCTGACCGGCACCGTGGCCCAGCGTGACATGAAAGAGCAGATGCTCGATGCCATGGATATTGAGCGCGAGCGTGGCATCACGATCAAGGCAAACACCGTCCGCATCGAATATCCTGCCAAGGACGGCCACACCTATACGCTGAACCTGATCGACACCCCCGGCCACGTCGATTTCGGCTATGAAGTGTCACGCAGCATGCGCGCTGTCGAAGGATCACTTTTGGTGGTCGATGCGTCCCAGGGGGTCGAGGCGCAGACGCTGGCCAATGTGTATCAGGCCATCGATGCCGATCACGAAATCGTCCCGGTGCTGAACAAGGTCGATCTGCCTGCGGCCGAGCCCGAACGCGTGCGCGAACAGATCGAGGATGTGATCGGCATCGACGCCTCGGACGCTGTTTTGATCAGCGCGAAAACCGGAATCGGCATTCCCGAAGTGCTGGAAGCCATCGTGAACCGGCTGCCCGCACCAAAGGGCGACGCCAACGCCCCGCTCAAGGCGATGCTGGTCGACAGCTATTACGACGCCTATCTCGGGGTGGTCGTCATTGTCCGGATCATCGACGGCGTGCTGAGAAAAGGCGACCGGATCCGCATGATGAAGACCGGTGGTCTTTACGGCGTCGACAACGTCGGCGTGTTTCGCCCGAAGATGGAAGAAGTGTCCGAACTGGGCCCGGGCGAGATCGGATATCTGAACGCCCAGATCAAACAGGTGCGCGACACCCGCGTCGGCGATACCATCACCACCGAAAAGAAGGGCTGCGAAACACCCCTGCCCGGGTTCAAACCGTCGATCCCGGTGGTGTTCTGCGGGCTGTTCCCGGTCGATGCCAATGATTTCGAGGACATGCGCGACGCGATCGAAAAGCTGGCCCTGAACGATGCATCTTTCACCTTCGAAATGGAAACCTCGGCCGCGCTTGGTTTTGGTTTCCGTTGCGGATTTCTGGGCCTGTTGCATCTCGAAGTGATCCGCGACCGGATCGAACGGGAATACAACATTGATCTGATCACCACCGCGCCTTCGGTGGTTTATAAACTGCACATGCGCGACGGCACTGTCGCCGAGCTGCACAACCCTGCCGACATGCCCGACCTGACGCTGGTCGATCACATCGAAGAGCCGCGGATCAAGGCAACAATTCTGGTGCCCGACGAATATCTGGGCGATGTCCTGAAGCTGTGCCAGGATCGGCGCGGAATCCAGCTTGACCTGACCTATGCCGGGTCGCGGGCAATGGTTATCTACGATCTTCCCCTCAACGAAGTGGTGTTCGATTTCTATGATCGGCTGAAATCTGTAACAAAGGGTTACGCCAGCTTCGATTATCATATGTCCGAGTATCGCGAGGATGCGCTGGTCAAGATGTCGGTGCTGGTCAACGATGAACCCGTCGATGCGCTGTCGATGATGGTTCACCGGGACCGGGCAGAAATGCGTGGCCGTGCCATGTGCGAAAAGCTGAAAGAGCTGATCCCCCGCCACATGTTCAAGATCCCGATTCAGGCGGCGATTGGTGGCCGGGTCATCGCCCGCGAAACCCTGTCGGCGATGCGCAAGGATGTGACGGCCAAATGCTATGGCGGCGATGCATCCCGCAAGCGCAAACTGCTGGACAAGCAGAAGGCGGGCAAGAAGAAGATGCGCCAGTTCGGCAAGGTCGAAATTCCACAACAGGCGTTTATCAGTGCGCTGAAGATGGATTCCTGATCGTCGGGACTTCGACCGGGTGCTTTTCTGATCAAAAAATCCTGCAATGGCCCGAGCGCGATTTTTATCGCCCCGGCAAAGGTCGGGCGCGGCTGGCGTGACTGACCCTCAGGCCACCCACAACCAGAGCGTGTACCCCGACACGCAGGGTCCGATAGGCAGAACCAAGCTTTATTTGCGATTTGTTAAGGGGATGCCCTAAGTTTCTGCTTTTGATTTGCGAGGTTTCATCTCAACATCAGGATGTTGCAGAAAGGATCACCGATGACTTCACAGACGATTCGCCTCTGCATGGCGCAGATGACCTCGACCAACCGACATGCGGGCAACATCGCCTGGATGGACGACGCAGCCGCCCGCGCCAGAGCCGAGGGTGCGCAGATGCTGGCCCTGCCCGAGGCATCGGGCCTGTGCAACCGCATCCGCGACGAAGCTTTGCATCAGGTGGTCGATCACGAAAAAGATCCGTTTATCGCCGCCTGCCGCGCGGCGGCCGCACGGCACGGGTTGTGGATCCATACCGGATCGACCCCGGTGGCAGGCCCCGAAAAGGGTGATGCTGCACGGTTTCTGAACCATTCCGATCTGATCAGCCCCGATGGCAAAATCGTTGCCGGGTATGACAAGATCCACCTTTTCGACATCTGTCTGGACGGCAAGCCGCCCACCGGCGAATCGCGCCGTTATCGCCCCGGGGCGCAGGCGGTGCTGGCCGATACCCCATGGGGTCCGGCTGGCATGAGCATCTGCTATGACCTGCGGTTTCCACAACTTTACCGTGATTATGCCCGCGCCGGTGCGGTGTTTCTGTTCGTACCCTCGGCGTTCACCGTACCCACGGGACAGGCCCATTGGGAGGTGCTTTTGCGCGCCCGGGCCATCGAGAACGGTGCCTTTGTGATTGCACCGGCGCAGGTCGGGCGGCACGACGACGGGCGGATCACCTATGGCCATTCGATGATCGTAAACCCTTGGGGCAAGGTGATCGCCGATCTGGGCGGCGATGGCGCGGGATTGATTACCGTCGATCTGAACCTCGAGGAAATCGCCGCAGCACGCCGTCAGATCCCGTCACTTCAGAACGGGCGCGATTACGATCTTTACCATGCTGAAACCCGGACGGATCAGCCCGAAACGGCGTCGTGAACCCAATATCCGAGATCCGAGACCCAATGCAGGAGATATGCCGATGACCATCCGACACCGCTCCATGACCACGCCCCGTCTTGTTTTGGGGCTACTGTTTGCGTTGGCCCTGCCAGCCGCCGCGCAGGACCGCCCCGATATCAAGCTGGCCGTGGACAACCTGTGGGAAACGATGGACCCGGTGATCGGGATTTCCACCTCGGGCGCGCGGGTACATGACAACCTGTTTGACACGCTGATCATGCGCAACCGGTGGGAAGATCCCGACGGTGCGACGCTGGTTCCGTGGCTGGCCACCGAATGGACCCGCAAGACGCCCATGATCTGGGAGATCAAGCTGCGCGAGGGGGTGAAATTTCACGACGGCCATGTGATGGACGCCGAAGATGTGGCGTTTTCCATGTCTGCCGAACGCCTTTGGGGGCCAGAGCCCAGCGCGCCGCGCGGATCACGCTATGCCGCCAACATCGTGCGGGTCGAGGCGACAGGCCCGCTGACCGTCGAGGTCGAACTCGACATCGCCGACCCGACCTTTCCCAACCGGCTGGCCACGCCATTGGGTTTTGTCCTGCCGAAGCATTATTATGAGGAAGTCGGCACCGACGCGTTTGGTCAGAAACCCATCGGAACCGGGCCTTACAAACTGGTCAGTTTCGATCCCAGCACCGAGCTGGTGGCCGAGGCGTTCGACGATTACTGGTATGGACCGGTGCCCGCAGCATCGCTGACCTTCCGCATCGTGCCCGAGTTTTCGACCCAGTTCGCCGGGCTGGTTGCAGGTGAATTCGACATCATCACGTCGATCCCCGCTGACCAGATTGAACAGGTTGAAAACGCGCCGGGGGTCACGGTTCTGACCAAGAGCATCGAGAATTATCCGATGTTCGCCTTCAACATGCTCGACGATGATGAAACCATCCCCGACAACCCGCTGACCGATGTCAATCTGCGCAAGGCGATGGTTGCCGCCGTCGACCGGGAAGGCATCGTCACCGCGCTCTGGGGCGATGCGACCTATGTGCCTGCACCGTTCAACTTTCCCGAATACGGGCCCTTTTATGACGCCGATCGCAAGGCCGCGATCACCTATGATCCGGACCGTGCGAAAGAGCTTTTGGCCGCTTCGGACTACGACGGTGAACAGCTTGAATGGCACATCACCCGGGGATTTTATCCCAACTATGAGGTGGCGGCGGAATTCATGGTCGAGCAGTGGCGCGATGTGGGCATCGACGTCAAACTGACCATCGTCGACAACTTCAGCCTTGCCTATGAACGGCCGTTTCACATGCTGAACATGTCGATGAGCTCGGACTTTTCGGGCGACCCATGGCGGCCCCTGTGGCTGGACTGGGGCCCGGACAGCAGCCGAGTCACGGCCTCGCACAAGACATGGGTGCCGTCGGACAAGTTTTTGGAACTTGGCGAGGCTTTCGTGCAGGCGCAGGAATTCGACGAGCGCAAGCAGGCCTATCTCGATCTGGTGGCCGAATGGGAGGATATCACCCCCGGCATGTACCTGTGGCGCAACGTCGTCAGCTATGGCATGCGCGACGATCTTGACTGGGATCCGGGCAATTCGGCGGTCACGATCTTTGACAAGAACTTTCTGAAAACCGAATGAGCGTTCCGGTCGTCACTATCGAAGGGCTGAGCGTTGCCCTGCCTGATGGCGGCGACCGACCGTTTGCGGTCGAGGGCGTATCGCTGGAGGTCGCGCCCGGTGAAACCCTGTGTCTGGTGGGTGAATCCGGGTCGGGCAAATCCGTGGTCGCGCAGGCGGTCATGGGGATGCTTCCGGTGCAACTGCCGCTGGTTGCCGGGCGCGTGACGTTTCAGGGTCAGGTTCTGCCAGCCCAGCGTGACAAGGCCTATGTGCGGCTGCGTTCGGCCCGGATGGCGATGGTGTTTCAGGATGCCTCAGCCAGCCTTGATCCGCTGATCCGGGTCGGTGACCAGTTGATCGAGATTGCACGGGTGCATGGCTTATCGCGCAGCGAGGCGCGCAAGCGTGTCGATGAAATGCTGATCGCCGTGCGTCTGCCCGACCCGGCGCGGATCGCCCGCAGCTATCCGCATCAACTGTCTGGCGGACAGGCGCAACGGATCGTGATTGCCGGGGCGCTGCTGCTGAACCCCGCCCTGCTGATCGCGGACGAACCGACGACTGCGCTTGATGTGACGACACAGGCGGAAATTCTGACGCTGATTGCCGATTTGCAACGCGAACGCGGCACAGGCGTGCTGTTCATCACCCATGATTTCGGCGTGGTCAGCGACATCGCCGACCGGATCGTCGTGATGCAGGCGGGTCAGGTGGTCGAATCCGGCACCGCAGAACGGGTTCTGCACGCGCCCGAACATCCCTATACCCGCGCCCTGCTCGCGGCGGCGACCAAGACCGGGGATGCGCGCGATGCCACCGGTGCCGACACGATCCTGACGGCGCAGAACATCAGCCTGACCTATCGCCTTGGCGGCCCCTTCGCGCGGCGCGAAGTGCAGGCCGTGCAGGACGTATCGCTGAGCCTTGCGCGGGGGCGAACACTGGCCGTGGTGGGCGAAAGCGGGTCGGGGAAATCATCGCTTGCGCGGTGCCTGCTGCGGCTTGAGGATTTTCAGGCCGGGCGGCTGACCTTTGACGGGCAGGACATCACCAATGTGAAAGGTGCCGAGCTGCGCGCGCTCAGACAGCGGATTCAGGTGGTATTGCAGGATCCGTTTTCGGCGCTGGACCCGCGCCAATCCATCGGTGCAGCGATTGCCGAGGGTCCGGTGATTCACGGAACGCCCAAGGCCCAAGCGATGGAGCGTGCGGCAGAACTGCTGGCACTGGTCAGCCTGCCGCCTCAGGCCATCGACCGGCATCCGCACGAATTTTCCGGCGGTCAGCGACAGCGTATCTGCATCGCCCGCGCGCTGGCTCTCGACCCCGAAGTGCTGATCGCGGACGAGGCGGTGTCGGCGCTGGATGTTTCCGTGCAGGCGCAGGTGCTGGATCTGTTCGCCGATCTGCAACGTCGGCTGGGCTTTGCCATGGTGTTCATCACCCACGACCTGCGCGTCGCACGGGCGATCGCAGATGACGTGATCGTCATGCAGAACGGGCGGATCGTCGAACAGGGGCCGGTCGACCAAGTGTTCCATGCGCCGGTCGCGGATTATACCCGCGCCTTGCTTCATGCCGCTCCCGGGCGCACACTGAAAGAAGGTGCCGCATGATCGGATATGTCGCCAGTCGCCTGATCCGGGCCGTGATCACACTGCTGATCACCGTCACGCTGGTGTTTCTGTTCATCCGGTTTTCCGGCGATCCGGCGGCGGCCCTTGCGCCGCCTGACGCGCCGCAAGAGGTGATCGAGCAATACCGCCGCGCCATGGGGCTGGATAAGCCACTTTGGGCGCAATACACCGCCTATCTCGGCGCGATGGCCCGGGGCGAGTTCGGCTATTCGGTGCACACCGGTCTGCCTTCGGCGCAACTGTTCCTGAACCGTCTGCCGGCCACGCTGATGCTCGGCGGCACGGCGCTGGCCATTGCCTTGCTGGCGGGGATTCCCATGGGCGCGATTGCGGCTCTGAACCGGGGGCGGCCCATTGACCGGGCGGTGATGGGATTTTCGGTCTTTGCCTTTGCCATGCCGAATTTCCTGTTCGGGCTGGTGGTGATCCTCACCGGGGCGCTGGTGTTCCAGACCTATGTCGGGGCCTCGGAGGATACGCTGCTGGACGTGTTGCCGCCCGCGCTGACCCTGGGGCTGGCGTCGATGGGCGCCTTTGCCCGGTTCTCGCGATCATCCCTTCTTGAGACGCTGAACGCGCCCTTCATGGTCGCGGCCGAGGCGCGGGGAATTCCACGGGGCCGCCGGATGTGGCGCCATGCCGGGCCAAACGCGGCGATTCCGCTGGTGACGCTTGTCGGACTGTCGCTGGGCGGGTTGATCGCCGGGTCGGTGGTGACAGAACAGGTTTTCGCATGGCCCGGCGTCGGACAGCTTCTGGTGCGGTCGGTCGCCACGCGGGACATTGCGACAGTGCAGTTCATCGTGCTGGCCATTGCGGTGACGATGATCTGCGCCAACCTGATCGTCGATTTGCTGTATCTGGTCATCGACCCGAGGATCCGCGCCCGATGAAAGTCCCCTTTGCTGTCAAATGCGCGCTGGTCTTCGTGGCGCTTTTCGTCGCTTTCGCGCTGTTTGGCCAATGGCTAAGCCCGCATGAGTTCCGCGCCACATCGCTGACCGCCCGGCTGAAACCGCCGGGAACCGAAGGGTATCTGCTGGGCACTGACGCAAGAGGCCGCGATCTGCTGGTGCGGCTTGCCGTGGGGGCGCAGATCACGCTGATCGTCGCGGTCGTCGGCACCGTGATCGGCGCAGTTCTCGGCTCGCTTCTCGGGTTGCTCGCGGCGGCGCGGCGGGGCTGGGTGGAAAACGTGATCGTGGCGGCGGTGGATGTTCAGGCGTCGCTGCCGATCATCGTCGTCGCGCTGTTCGTGCTGGCGATGTTCGACAATTCCTTCACCCTGTTCCTGCTGCTGATCGGCCTGACCGGGTGGGAGGTTTACGCCCGGTTGATGCGCGGTGCGGTCCTGTCGGCCAAGGAACATGGATATGTCACCGCCGTTCGCGCCCTTGGCGCCAGCCCGGCGCGAATTTACCTGCGCCATATCCTGCCCAATGTCGCCTCGATCGCTCTGGTGCAGTTCACCGTGAACCTGCCGCTGACGATCCTGCTGGAAACCGCGCTGTCGTTTCTGGGTCTGGGCGTTCAGGCGCCGCTGACATCGCTGGGCCAGGTCATGAGCGAGGGGCGCGACCGTTTGCTCACCGCCTGGTGGCTGACCCTGTTTCCCGGCGCGATCATCTTTGTTCTGGCCCTGTCGGTCAGTCTGATCGGCGACTGGCTGCGCGACCGGCTGGACCCGACCCTGAAATCGCGCTCCTCCTGAGTGGCACACGAACCCACTCATCCGAAAGCGACAACCCCCGAGGCCCAGACATGACCCAAGCCCGCCAACCCCTGCCCAATATACCGAAATACATCATCGGCCCGGTGCCGCCTGCCCTGCCTGCCGGGTTGGCCGAGCGCATGGCGCAACTGGATACTCCGATGCTGGGTCATATTCTGTGGTGGGGCCATATGGACAGCGGGATCAGGGCCAGCGGGGGATTTGGGCCGCGCACCATAGGCCGCGCGCTGACCGTACAGATCCCGGCAGCCGATAGCACGATGCTGCATCATGCCATCGGTCTGGCCACACCCGGCGATATTCTGATGATCGACAGGATGGGTGACCGGACCTATGCCTGTCTTGGCGATGGAGTGGCCGGGGCGGCAATGCGCGCCGGGATCGTCGGCGCGGTGATTGACGGGCCTTGCACCGATGCCGATGAGATGGTCGCACTTGGGTTTCCCGTGTGGTGCCGCGGCACCGCGCCGGTGACGACACGTTTGCTGGATTCCGGCGGAACGGTGCACCGACCGGTCAGTGTGGGCGGCGTTGCCGTGATGCCCGGCGCGGCGGTGATCGCAGACGCAAGCGGGGTCTTCGCGCTTGACGCACTGGAGGCGGTGCGCGCGGTCGATATCGCTCTGGAACGCGCAGAGATCGTCGCCGCGCGGCGAGCCGGGCGCGATCCCTCCGTACCTCTGGGCCAGATGACGGGCGCAAGCGCCATGGTGGAACGCGGTTTGGCGACAGAATAATCGGCATAAGCGCCCGCGGCATCATCTGCCGCAGGTCGAAGTGGTGGCTAGGCTGCCCTTACCGGCGAGGCTGCCCGTAGCGGGGGTGGTAGCGACGCTGACCTCAAATACCGCTTGCCGTCTCGGTCAGCTTTTTCAACGCGCCTTCCATCATCTTCACAAAGCCTGCGTCATCGTCGATGTCGAGATCGTCGAACATCTCGTCGACGTCCTGATAGGCCAACCAGGTCTTGCCTTCCCCGTCATCGTAAACCAGCACGCGCAGGGGCAGTTGCAATCCGGCAAGGATATCGGCCTGCATCGCGGGCGTGCCCAGCTTGGGATTGCCGAAGATCAGCAGTTGCGCATCCTGCATCTCCATTCCGACACTTTCCGCGCCAGCTGTATGATCGACCCGGGCAAAGATTGTGGCGCCCGCAGTGCCAACTGCGGCTTCCAGACGATCCGTGACTTCCGACACCGAGCCTGTAGCCTCGATCTTGATGATGTCGTCACCCGCAGAGGCAGCGATCGGGGCGGCGGCAAGGGTCAGCGCGGCAAGCGTGGTAAGAAGGCGTGACATTGGGCGGTCCTTTTGTTGTGCTATATCCCAACCAGCCAACAGGTCATGGGTTCCCGCACTGGCGTTTTCGTGATCGGCGGATTATGACAATCCCCGCAAGAGCCGGAGCTGCCCCATGCTTAAAACCCGTATCATTCCCTGTCTCGACGTGGCCGAAGGGCGCGTAGTGAAAGGCGTCAACTTTGTCGATCTGATCGATGCGGGCGATCCCGTCGAATCGGCGCGTGCCTATGATGCCGCTGGCGCGGACGAGCTGTGTTTTCTCGACATCATGGCGACCGAAGACAATCGCGACACGATGTTCGATCTGGTCACCCGCACTGCCGAACACTGCTTTATGCCGTTGACCGTGGGCGGCGGTGTGCGCAGCCCCGAGGATGTGCGCAAACTGTTGCTGGCGGGGGCCGACAAGGTGTCGTTCAACTCGGCTGCGGTGGCCGATCCGGATGTTGTGGCGCGGGCCGCCGACCGATTTGGCAGCCAATGCATCGTCGTCGCCATCGACGCCAAGACAGTCGCGCCGGGCCGGTGGGAGATCTTCACCCACGGCGGGCGGCGCGCGACGGGAATCGATGCGGTGGAATTTGCCCGCACTGTTGCCAAAAAGGGTGCGGGTGAAATCCTGCTGACCAGCATGGACCGCGACGGAACAGGCGCCGGGTTCAACATTCCACTGACCCGCGCGATCAGCGATGCGGTCCGGGTTCCGGTGATTGCCTCGGGCGGGGTCGGCACGCTGGATCATCTGGTCGAAGGCGTGACACTGGGCGGGGCGAGCGCGGTTCTGGCCGCGTCGATTTTTCACTTCGGCACCTATACCATTGGCGAGGCCAAGGCGCATATGGCAGCCGCCGGTATTCCCATGAGACTGTCATGAGCGCGCTGGCCCGGCTGGCCGCCACCATAGCCGAGCGCAAGGGCGCCGCACCGGATCAAAGCTGGACGGCGAAACTGCTGTCAAAAGGTCCGGCGAAATGTGCCGAAAAGTTCGGCGAAGAGGCGATTGAAGCGGTGATCGAAGCGGTCTCAGGCGACCGGGACGCGCTGACCCGCGAGGCGGCGGATGTACTGTATCACCTGTTGGTCATGCTGGCCGCCCGCGACGTGACGCTGGCCGATGTCGAGGCCGAACTGACCCGGCGCGAAGGCACATCGGGCATCGCGGAAAAGGCGGCGCGCTGAGCGCATAAGGCAGGGGGGTGAATGCGGCGCGCCGGGCGCGCCGCACAAAGTTCAAACCGCTGAATTGCGGCTTTCCTCGATATAGATTTCGCGCAGACGTGTCGCCACCGGGCCAACCGCGCCGGTGCCGATGGCAATGCCGTCGAATTCGACCACGGGCATCACGAACATCGACGCGCTGGTGATGAATGCCTCATCCGCCGCTTTTACCTCGTCCACGGTAAAGGCGCGCTCTTCGACCTCCATCTGGCTTTCACGGGCAAACCGCAGCACGGCGGCGCGGGTGATGCCATGCAGGATTTCGTGCCCCAGATGGCGGGTCACGATCTTGCCGTCCGTGACGATATAGGCGTTGTTCGATGTGCCCTCGGTGATATGGCCATCCTCGATCATCCAGGCATCATGAACGCCTGCGGCCTTCGCCATCATCTTGCCCATGGACGGATACAACAACTGCACCGTCTTGATGTCGCGCCGGCCCCAGCGCAGATCCTCGATCCCGATCACCTTGATGCCGGTTTTCGCCAGCGGGTTGTCGGCCAACCCGGTTTTCGCCTGTGTGAACAACACGATGGTGGCCGGGGTGCCTTCAACGGGATAGGCGAAATCGCGGTCAGCCGCGCCGCGCGTGATCTGAAGATAGATCAGACCGTCGTCGATCCCGTTTCGCCGCACGAGTTCGCGGTGTACCTCAAGCAGGTCTTCCTTGGTGATCGGATTGGTCATCTCCAGCTCGTTCAACGACCGGGCGAGTCGCGTCGCATGGCCGTCGAAATCAAGCAGTTTGCCGCCAAGAACGCTGGTCACCTCATAGACGCCATCGGCGAACAGGAAGCCGCGGTCGAAAATCGACACCTTCGCCTCGGATTCAGGAAGGTATTCGCCGTTCAGATATACGGTGCGGGACATCAAGGCTCCTTTTCGCAGTGAGTTGCGAATGGAGTGGGTCAGCAGCGCGGCTGTGTCAAGACCCGCCCGAAACCACGGCGTTGCGCGGTCCGACAAAGGTTCACACATCAGCGTAGATGCCGTGGAACGCGCGCCGCTAGCCCCACAGCGCCGGTTCGGAAGGATGGACGCCCTTTTCGTCATATTTCAATGGGTTTTCCCGGTCTTCGGCCAGCAAAAGCGGGCCATCCAGATCGATGAAACCTGCGCCCTGTGCCAGCAGGACGGCAGGCGCCATGGCCAGCGACGACCCGACCATGCAGCCCACCATGATGCCATATCCTTCGGCGCGGGCGGCATCGCGCAGGGCCAGCGCTTCGGTCAATCCGCCGGTCTTGTCCAGCTTGATGTTGACCACATCGTATTTGCCCTTCAGATCGGCCAGCGAGGCGCTGTCATGGCAGGATTCATCGGCGCAGACCGGCAGCGGGCGGGCGATTTCGGCCAGCATTCCGTCTTGTCCGGCAGGCATCGGCTGTTCCACCAATTTGACGCCCATACGCACCAGATGGGGGGCGAGATCGGAATAGACCTCGGCGCTCCAGCCTTCATTGGCATCGACGATGATCGCGGCGTCAGGCGCCCCGGCGCGCACCGCTTCAAGCCGGGCCATATCATCGGGCGTGCCCAACTTGATCTTCAGCAGCGGGCGATGGGCGTGTTTTGCGGCCGCGGCACGCATGTTTTCAGGCGTATCCAGCGACAGGGTGAAGGCGGTAATTTCGGGTCCCGGCGCGGTCAGCCCGGCCAGTTGCCAGACCCGCTTGCCTGCCTGTTTCGCGGCCAGATCCCACAGAGCGCAATCAACCGCATTGCGCGCCGCCCCGGGCTCCAGCGCATCCTGAAGCGCGGCGCGCGAAATCCCGTCTGGCAGGCCGATGATCTGCGCCGTCACCGAGTCGAGCGTTTCGCCGTAGCGGGCATAGGGCACACATTCGCCCCACCCTTTCGCACCGTCGCGGCTGATCTGCGCGGTGAGCACTTTGGCCTCGGTCCGCGACCCGCGCGAGATGGTGAAAACCTCGGCAAGGCGAAAGATGTCGGGGGTGACGGTCATCATCGCTCAGATCCCTTCCAATGCGTCGACCAATGGCCCGGCCCCGAAACGATAGGGATCGGTCGCGGGCAGGTTCAGCGCCGCAGCGGTATCGTCGATCAATCGGCGCGCCGCCTTGTCGTCCAGCGCCTTGGTGTTGATCGATACACCCGTAATCCGGCAAGCGGGATTGACGATCTGCGCCAGTGGCAGCGCGGTGTCGCGCAGCTGTTCCAGCGACGGCAGTGCATAATCCGGCAGGCCGCGCATGTGGCTGCGTGTGGGTTCGTGGCACATCACCATCGCGTCGGGCTGGCCGCCATGGATCAGCGCCAGCGTCACCCCCGAGAACGAGGCGTGGTACAGGCTGCCCTGTCCCTCGATGTGATCCCAATGGTCGGGATCGTTGTCGGGGGTCAGATATTCCACCGAGCCGGCCATGAAATCGGCGATCACCGCATCCAGCGGCACGCCGCCGCCCGTGATCAGGATGCCGGTCTGCCCCGTGGGGCGGAAGGTGGATTTGATGCCCCGGCCGTTCATTTCGGCGTTCATCGCCATGCCGGTGTACATCTTGCCGACCGAACAATCCGTGCCGATGGCCAGACACCGCTTGCCGGTCCGCCTGACCCCGTTTGCAATCGGATAGGCGACGGTCGGGATGCGCACATCATGCAGGGTCGGGCCATACATCCGCGCCGCCGAGATCAGATCGTTCTCGTTGCGCAGCAGGGTATGCAATCCGGCGGCAAGGTCGAACCCCATCTTGATCGCCTGAATCAGCACCTCTTTCCAAGCGTCGGAAATGATGCCGCCCCGGTTGGCGACACCGATCACCACGGTTTTCACGCCCGCCGCCTTGGCCTGTTCCAATGTCATGTCGGGCAGGCCCATATCGGCGCCACAGCCGGGCAGTCGGATCTGGCCCAGCGCCACGTCGGGATTCCAGTCGCAGATGCCTTGCGCCACCTTGGCGGCAAGTGCGTCCGGGGCATCGCCAAGGAACAAGAGATAGGGCTTCTGGATCATTGAGCCGGTCCTTTATGTCGAATTGAAAGTCAGGTTACCGCGATTGACACTACCGGGCGGGCGCGTCTGGCGATATCTTTGTTTGATGATCGGGATATCGGTCATTCCTTGCGGTATTCGCGATATCCCGGTGAATTTCTTGCCCTCAACCGACCAAACGCCGCAGGTTTTGGCCGTTCGTTGAATTTGGCCGCTCTTTGAATAAACTGTTCGCATGTATATTCTTCGCAGAGGCAGCAAACCCTAGCAATCGGCGCGATTTTCGCGCCACAGCACGGATCAGCCGATCATTTCGGACTGTTTCACGATAACCTGCGCCTGCCGGATCGAGGCAAGATCGACCAGCCGCCCCTTATAGACTGCCGCCCCCTGCCCGTCTTTGCGCGCCTGCTCCATCGCCGCGAGGATTTCGCGCGCCTCGGCCACTGCCGCCGCGCTGGGGGTGAATATCTCGTTCGCCAGTGCCACCTGTTTCGGATGAATCGCCCATTTGCCGACCATCCCCAGAGTGGCCGAGCGCAATGCCTGCGCGCGAAATCCTTCTTCATCCGAGAAATCGCCGAACGGTCCGTCGACCGGCAACACGCCATGGGTGCGGCAGGCGGCAACGATCGCGGTCTGCGCCCAATGCCATGGATCGGACCAGTATTTCTGCCCGTCCCGGTGCATATAGTAATTTTCCTGCGTGCCACCGATGCCAGTGGTCTGCATGCCCATTGAGGCGGCAAAATCGGCGGCGCCAAGGCTCATCGCCTGAAGACGCGGCGACGAGGCGGCGATTTCTTCCACATGGGAAATCCCGGCGGCGGTCTCGATGATCACCTCGAGCGCAATGGGTTTCTTGCGCCCCTTGGCAGATTCCACCCCCGTGATCAGCGCATCGACGGCATAGACATCGGCGCCGCAGCCAACCTTGGGGATCATGATTTGGTCGATCCGGTCGCCCGCCTGCTCCAGCAGATCGACAACATCGCGATACCAGTAAGGTGTGTCCAAACCGTTGATGCGGACCGAAAGATGTTTGGTGCCCCAATCAATGTCATTGATCGCTTGCACGATGTTGTTGCGGGCCGTTGCCTTGTCGTCGGGGGCGACGCTGTCTTCGAGATCCAGATTGATCACATCCGCAGCGCTCGCGGCCATCTTTTCAAATATTGCGGGGCGCGAGCCGGGGCCGAACAGCTGACACCGATTGGGGCGGGCGGGGGCACTGGGTTGAACGCGGAAGGACATGAAGACCTCTGGGTAAGGATATTTCGAAACGGATCACCCCTTGGTTATGATGTTGCGCCAGAGTCATCAACCCTGCTTTCGTAGAGGTTTCAGGAGCGTGTGCCCGGTTCACTTTGAAGGGATACAGATTTTCAAGGAAAATCTGTGCCTCCGGCGGGAGTATTTCGACAAGGAGAAGCCGGGCGGGGTGAATTGTCTTTCACCCCGGTGATGGATATGAGGCGACAAAACAGCGGAGGCGACAATGGACCACTTTTTGTACCGCAACGGCCGGCTGATGGCCGAGGATGTGGCGTTGTCCGACATCGCGGCATCGGTCGGCACGCCGTTTTATTGTTATTCCGCCGCGACGCTGACGCGGCATCTTCGCTTGTTCAACGATGCTCTGGCGGGGATGGAGCATCTTGTCTGCTATGCGATGAAGGCAAATTCCAATCTGGCGGTGTTGAAACTGCTGGGCGATCTTGGTGCAGGAATGGACGTTGTATCGGGTGGGGAATATCGGCGCGCCCGGGCCGCAGGTGTTCCCGGCGACAGGATCGTGTTTTCCGGCATCGGCAAGACAAAAGACGAGATGCGGCTGGCACTGACCGGCGGGATTCGTCAATTCAACGTGGAGAGCGAACCCGAGATGGAGGCGCTGAACCAGGTGGCGCTGTCCCTGAACACCGTCGCGCCGATCTCGGTGCGGGTGAACCCGGATGTGGATGCCAAGACCCATGAAAAAATCGCGACGGGCCGCAAGGAAGACAAGTTCGGCATCCCGATTTCCCGCGCCTCGGAAGTCTATGCCCATGCTGCACGCCTGCCCGGTCTGCAGGTTGTCGGAATCGATGTACATATCGGCAGTCAGCTGACCGATCTGGCGCCGTTCGAGGCGGCCTATCGCAAGCTTGCCGATCTGACGGTACAACTGCGCGCCGAGGGGCACGATATCCGGCGTCTCGATCTGGGGGGCGGTCTGGGAATCCCCTATGAGCGGAGCAACGCCGATCCGCCGTTGCCGTCGGATTACGGCGCCATGGTGCAGCGCGTTCTGGGCCATCTGGAGTGTGAAATCGAGATCGAACCCGGGCGGCTGATTGCGGGAAATGCCGGGGTGTTGGTCAGCGAGGTCATCTATGT
The DNA here is from genome assembly GCF_008085915.1 of Oceaniovalibus sp. ACAM 378. Taxonomy (GTDB): domain Bacteria; phylum Pseudomonadota; class Alphaproteobacteria; order Rhodobacterales; family Rhodobacteraceae; genus Oceaniglobus. Next base: position 105,938 of record NZ_VSJK01000010.1, read on the forward strand.
CAAAGAGGGCGAAGAACGGCAGTTCCTGATCCTTGACGCCGCGATGAATGACCTGATCCGCCCTGCCATGTATGGCGCATACCACGATATCGTGCCGTTGATCGAACCCGCGCCCGGGGCCGAGAGCCGGCCCTATGACGTTGTCGGACCGGTCTGCGAAAGCGGCGACACCTTTGCAAAACAGCGCATGTTGTCGCTGCTGTCACCCGGTGATCTTGTGGCGTTCCGCAGTGCGGGTGCCTATGGTGCGGTGATGGCGTCGGAGTACAATTCCCGACCGCTGATCCCCGAGGTTCTGGTCAGCGGGGATCAATTTGCTGTAATCCGCGCCCGACCGACCTTTGACGAAATGTTGAATCGAGATACCATTCCCGAATGGCTCTGATGCGGTGCGATCCGCCGGGGCACTGAAAAGCCGAGGCCGATGACGCAACCGCCGTTCACCCACCCTGCCCTTGCCGCCCTGCGCCGCCCCGTGGCGATCACTCGCGCGGGTATGCTGGCCGAACGGATCACCCGTGGCTTTTGGCCGGTCTGGACGGTTCTGCTGGGCGTTATGGGCGCGCTGATGCTGGGGTTGCAGGACACTGCGCCGCTTGAGCTGGTCTGGGGCGCGGCGGTGCTTTGCGTTGCCGCTCTGGTCTGGTTCGGGTGGCGGGGCTGGCGGGCGTTTCGCTGGCCAACGCGGGCCGATGCCTTGGCGCGGCTGGATGCAACGCTGCCGGGCCGCCCGATCGAGACTTTGGGCGACACGCAGGCGATCGGCACGGGCGACGCCGCATCCGAAGCGGTTTGGCAGGCACATCTGGCCCGTATGGCCGCGCGGATACAGGCAGCACGGGCCGTGCGCCCCGACCTGAGGATCTCCGCGCGTGATCCCTATGCCCTGCGCTATGCCGCCATTCTGCTGTTTGCCGTCGCTTTGTTGTTCGGATCACTGTTGCGGGTGGCCAGCGTGGCCGACATGGCGCCCGGCGGCGGTCAGGCACAGGCTGCCGGTCCGGCATGGGAGGGCTGGATCGAGCCGCCCCGATATACCGGTAAGCCCAGCCTGTATCTGGCTGATATTCCGGGCGAGAGCCTGAGCGTTCCACAGGGCAGCCGGATCACCCTGCGTCTTTACGGCGCCGCCGGTGCCCTCGCGGTCGAGGAGACCGTATCGGGCCGCACGCCTGACGCAGACGCCCCGGCGCAGGACCAGATCGCGCAATCCTTCGACGTGACACGCAGCGGCCGGATTGACATCAAAGGCCCCGGTGGACGTGCCTGGAGCCTGGTGATGCAGCCCGATGCCGCCCCGTCGGTCAACAGCACGCAACCCGCCGAGCGCAAGGCGGATGGCGAGCTGCGGCAGCCGTATGCGGCGCGCGACGATCACGGTGTCACCGAAGGACAGGCGGTGATCACGCTGGATCTGGCCGCGCTGAACCGTCGCCACGGGCTGACAATCGCACCCGATCCCCGCGACCAGATCATGCTGGACTTGCCGGTGCCGTTCCGTGGGGATCGCGCCAATTTCGAAGAAGTGCTGGTTGACGATTTCAGCAAGCATCCTTGGGCCAACCTGCCGGTAACGATCCGGTTGCAAGTCTCCGACGCGCTGGGCCAGACCGGAACAAGCGATGTCATCCACGAAAATCTGGGCGGGCTGCGGTTCTTTGATCCGATGGCCAAGGCGATTATCGAACAGCGGCGCGATCTGCTGTGGGCGAAGGGCAACGCCAAGCGAGTCGCACAGATCCTGCGCGCCGTGTCCTATTCACCCAAGGATATCTTTCGGTCCGAAACCGTGTATCTGAAGCTCCGCGTCGCGATCCGGCAGCTTGAGGCCGGGTTTGCGGCTGGCCCTCTGTCCACCGAGGCTCAGGATGAAATCGCCGAGGCGCTGTGGGTCATCGCAGAGCAGCTTGAATATGGCGATATGGCCGATGCCCTTGAACGTCTGCGTCGCGCACAGGAGAGGCTGAGCGAAGCGATCAAGAATGGTGCCAGCGACGAAGAAATCGCCAGCCTGATGGATGAAATGCGCGAAGCGATGCAGGACTACATGCGCCAACTGGCCGAAAATGCCGAACGCAACGGTGAGGATCAGCAGCAGGCGCAGGGTGAGATGCAGGAAATCACCGGCGATCAGTTGCAAGAGATGATGGACCGCATCCAAGAGCTGATGGAACAAGGCCGCATGGCCGAGGCGCAGGAACTTCTCGATCAATTGCAGCAGATGATGGAGAACATGCAGATCGCCCAAGGCCAGCAGGGCGGACAAGGCCAACAGGGTCAGCAGGGTCAGGGCAACGAATCCATGCAGGACATGCAGGAGGCGCTGCGCGACCAGCAGGGACTGAGCGACGAGGCCTTTCGTGACCTGCAGGAAAAATACAACGAGGGCACCCGGCCTGGCGAAAGTCAGGGCAACAGTGGCGATCAGGACGATCAGGGTCGTGGCCGCAGCGATCAGGACCAGCCGGGCCAGGAACAGGGACAAGAACAGGGTGAAGCCCCTGACGGTCAGCAGGGCACAGGACAAAGCCTTGCCGATCGTCAACAGGCGCTGCGCGACGAGTTGAACCGTCAGGAGGGAAAGCTGCCCGGTGCCGGCACCCCAGAAGGCGATGCCGCCCGCGAGGCGCTGGGCCGTGCAGGCAATGCGATGGAGGGTGCCGAAAAGGCGCTGCGCGATGGCGACCACGCAGAGGCGCTGGACCGTCAATCCGACGCGATGGAGGCCCTGCGCGAAGGGATCCGCAACATGGGTGAGGCGCTGGCCGAGCAGCAGCGCCAGCAGAACGGTCAGGGTCAGGCCGGCACTCCGGGCGATCCGCAGGGCCGTCAGCGCGATCCGCTGGGCCGCGAGGCAGGGTCGCAGGGGCAACTCGGCTCTGACGAACAGTTTTTGCAGGGTGACGACGTGTACCGCCGGGCGGGTGAATTGCTGGACGAGCTGCGCCGCCGCTCAGGTGAAAGGGAACGCTCGGATCAAGAGCTGGAGTATCTCAAGCGGTTGCTCGACCGGTTCTGAACCTGCCGCAACTCGGTGCAGGCGGAACGCAGGCGGTCGAGGCGTGGGTGGTCAAGATTGTAGCGATCGATTTCCGCCCGCCTAATCGGCGCTGGTCAAAGCGGCAAGTACACGGCGCAGAACCGCATCCAGCCTGTCAAGAATTCCGTTGGACCAATCAAGATATCCCGCCAGAAAAGTTGCCGTTTGCGGAAACTTCTCGGCCAGAGTCGGCGCCAGCAGATACAGCAGCGCAAACCCCAACGCGATCACGAAAACCGTAAGGAACCCGAACCGGAAACCGCGACGCTTGCGCACCTGATCGGCGTCGTCGGTGATGTCATCCGAAGCGGAGCTCTGCCGGTCGGATGTTGCGGTCAGGGTTGAATTGATTTCTTCGATATCAGGCAGCAATTCGCGCCTGGAACCCGCGGCGATGGTGGCCGCCACTGCAGCCTCAGCGGCGTCAGATTCGCTCGCCTCTTCGCTGGCCGGTGGTTCACGCAACCGTGCCAGCCGGGCCTTCGCCGCAGCAGCGCGGGTTTCGGCATCGCGCGGACCGTCAAGTCCAAGATCTGTCTGGGTTTCAAGCGGAGCGCCCTGATCGCGTCGCCGCGCCGCGGCTTCGCGCCGGGCTTCTTCGCGCAGGATTTCGCGTGCCGCTTCGTCAACCGGACGCGGTTGGTGCACGGGCGCGGCCTGCTGCTCTGGATTGGCCGAAGGCGCTGTTTCGGCGGGCGTGTCAGAGGCCGCAGTCTGGGCACCGGCAGAGTCTGGCTCGGGCCTCTGCGGTTCCGACGGTTGCAGGTCCGGCGTTTTCGGTTCGGGCGTTTTCGGTTCGGGCGCGATGTCAAATGCGGTATCGCGCTCGGTGACGCCCCGCTCATCTGCCAGCATTCCTTCGGCGTCATCCGGGTTCTGAAACCACGTATTTCCGCAATTGGAACACTGGACGTCCCGCCCCTCGGCCGGGATCATGGCCGCATCCACCTTGTACTGCGCCGCGCAATTCGGGCATATAAGCCGCATGCGTCGTCCCTTATTCTATCCGTTCATAGGTATTTAACAAATTCCTCGCTCTCCCCATTAGCAAGGAAGCGCAGGATATCAAAGCACCGCAAACGCCAATCATTGAAAGACACTCGTATCTGAGGCAAAACGGTCGCGCAAATGCCGGGGGCCAACGTGATCGAACTGAATCAGGTCAGTTACAGCTATGGCGGCGACGCCCTTCTTTCCGATATCTCACTAAAACTTGCGCCGGGATCATTCCACTTTCTGACCGGGCCATCCGGGGCGGGAAAATCCACCCTGCTCAAGCTGTGTTACATGGAGCTGATGGCCACCCAAGGGCAGGTCACACTGTTCGGACGCGCGGCACAGGACATCGGACGCGACGGGGTAGCAGTTGTGCGGCGGCGCGTCGGTATCGTGCATCAGGACTGCAAATTTCTCGATCATCTGACGCTGCTTGAAAACGTCTCGCTGCCGCTGACCGTCAGCGGCCAGTCGACCGAAGCGAACATGGCCGAATTGCGCGAACTGCTGGGCTGGGTCGGACTGGCGGGCAAAGTGCGCGCCCTGCCACCGGAACTTTCGGGGGGCGAACGTCAGCGTGCGGCGCTGGCCCGGGCTGTCATCATGTCGCCTGACGTGATCTTGGCGGACGAACCGACCGGCAATCTGGACTGGGAAATGTCGCTGCGTCTGCTGACGCTGCTGGTCGAGCTGAACCGGATGGGCAAGGCGATTCTGGTCGCCACCCACGACCTGAACCTGATTCGTCAGGCGAAATCCCAGGTCGCGGCGCGGGTTCTACGGATCAAGGATCGTCGCTTGCAACTGGCCGGGGCCGATCTGTGAATCTGGCAGCCCGCCTGCTGAGCGCAATAAAGGGCGACCCACGGGCCGACCGGGCGGTACCGCCCACGGGGTTTACCGCACAATTGACGGTGCTGACCGCCGCCGCCATGGCGTTTCTATGCGTTTTCGCCATCGCCCTGTCGCTGGCCACCGCGCGACTGGCCGACAGGTGGTCCAGCCAGCTGGCGCAGAGTTCGACGGTCCGCATCTCGGCACCCGTCGATCAGCTGGCCACCCAGACCGCAGCCGCGCTGAAGGTTTTGCAGACCACTTCGGGCGTCGCCGCGTCCCGGCCGCTGGATGCGGATGAACAGCGCGCGCTGCTGGCACCTTGGTTCGGGCCGGACCTGCCGGTCGAATCGCTGCCGATTCCGCAATTGATCGAGGTGGTCGAGACGCCTCAGGGCTATGACGCCGAGGGCCTGCGCCTGCGGCTGCGCGCCGAGGTGCCCGGCGCGGTTCTGGACGATCACACCCGCTGGCGTCGCCCGCTGATCGAGGCGGCAGGGCGGCTGAACCTGCTGGGCCTGTTCTGTGTCGGCCTGATTGCACTGGTCACCGTGGCGATGATCACGCTGGCGGCCAATTCCGCCCTTGCAGCAAATTCTCAGGTGATTCGCGTTCTGCGGCAGGTGGGCGCGCGCGACGACTATATCGCCCGCGCCTTTGTGCGCCGCTTTACCCTGCGGGCGCTGGCGGGGGCGGCGGGAGGGACTGTGGCGGGAATGCTTGCCATCACTCTGTTGCCCAGTGCCGATGCCGCCGGCGGGTTTCTGACCGGGCTTGGATTTACGGGTGCGGGCTGGCTGTTACCATTAACGATTCCGCCCCTTGCGGCAGTGATCGCCTTCTGGTCCACCCGTGTCGCGGCAATGCGCGCCCTGAAGGAGATCACCTAATGGCCTATGCGGTGCAATGGATACGGTCGCTGCTGTTCAATGTGTCGATGTATGTCGCAATGCCGGTGATCGCCGTGGTGTACCTGCCCTGGGCGCTGGTGTCGCCCCGGGGCGCTTATGGCGCTTGTTTTGCCTACTGCCGCTATGTTCGCTGGTCGGCGGCATGGATGATCGGTCTGAAAACCGAAGTTCGCGGCACGCCCCCCGAGGGTGCAGCGCTCGTCGCCGCGAAACACCAGTCGTTTCTGGACATCCTGATGATTTTCGGCGCCCTGCCGCGGGGCCGGTTCATCATGAAAAAGGAATTGGCCATGGCGCCGATTCTGGGCCAATACGCTTGGCGGGTCGGCTGTGTCTTTGTCGACAGGGGCAAACGCGGGCTGGCAGTCGCCAAGATGCTGCGCGACGTCAAGGCGGGCAACACCGAGCCGGGTCAGCTTACAATCTATCCTCAGGGCACCCGGATCGCGCCGGGGGTGCAGGCCCCCTATAAGGCTGGGACCGGGGTGCTGTACGAACAATTGGGCCAGACCTGCGTGCCCGTCGCCTGCAACGTCGGCCTCTTCTGGCCCAAGCGTGGCGTATATCGAAAACCGGGGTTGGCGGTGGTTGAGTTTCTGGAACCGATACCGCCCGGCCTGCCCCGACCTGTCTTCATGGCCCGGCTGGAACAGGCGGTTGAATCCCGCTCCGACGCTCTGATGGCCGAAACCGGGCTGGTCCTGCCCCGCGACTGAGCAAAACCCGCCAGTACGTCCGCCAAATCGAAATTTGACGATTCCACGCGCTCGCGGACGGGAATGATAGGTGTCGCAGCGGTGTCGAATCAGGCCGCCAGACCCTTTGCCCCCATCGCCAGAAACTTTGCCCGCCGCTGCGCAATCAGGTCTTCGCGCGAAATCCCGTCCATCTCTTTCAGCATCGCTTCAATCGCCTGGCCAACGCTTTCGATCGCGCGGGCCGGATCGCGCTGCGCACCGCCACGGGGTTCGGGAATGATCTGATCGACCACGCCCAGCTTTTTCAGATCCTGCGCGGTCAGACGCAGCGCTTCGGCCGCTTCGCGCATCTTTTCCGGGTCTTTCCACAGGATTGACGCGCAGCCTTCGGGTGAAATCACCGAATAGATCGAATGTTCCAGCATCGCCAGACGCGAAGCCGTGGCAAAGGCCACTGCGCCGCCCGATCCGCCTTCGCCGACGATCACCGACACAAGCGGCACACCGATCTGAAGACATTTCTGGGTGGAGCGGGCAATCGCCTCGGACTGGCCGCGCTCTTCGGCCCCCTTGCCGGGATAGGCGCCGGGGGTGTCGACAAGACTGATCACCGGAAGGTTGAACCGGTCGGCCAGATCCATCAGGCGGATCGCCTTGCGATACCCTTCGGGGCGGGCCATGCCGAAATTACGTTCGATCCGTGTCTTGGTGTCGTTGCCCTTTTCATGGCCGATCACCATGACCGGCCTGTCGTTCAGCCGCGCGATCCCGCCCATGACCGCATGGTCGTCGGCAAAATTCCGGTCGCCAGCCAGCGGGGTAAATTCGGTGAACAAGGCCTCGATATAGTCGCGGCAATGGGGCCGGGTGGGATGGCGTGCCACCTGACATTTGGCCCAGGGGGTCAGGTTCTTGTACAGATCGGTCAGCAGGTCCGCCGCCTTCTTGTCCAGAGCGGCCGCCTCTTTCTCGACGTCCATATCCTCGTTCGCGCGGGCCATGGCGCGAAGTTCTTCCGCCTTGCCTTCGATGGCGGACAGGGGTTTTTCGAATTCGAGATAGGTCGACATCGAGGTCTCCGGTGTGGGGCGAGTGATGCCGTATATGGCCGTGGCGGCGCGGCAATGCAACTCGGCAAAATTGGCAAAACCGCGGGACGGTTCGCAGGACTGGTCCACATTCGGGCGTCCCAACCGACGCCCGGACACTCCCCCTGATTCAGTCGAAGGTGCCGGTGACCCGGCCCAGCAACATGAAAGCGCGCGCGGTGCGGGTGTCGGTCAGGGCGACGATTTCAGCATCGGTCGCGGATTTCTCGAATTCCACGAAAGTGTGATCGAACTTGCGTAGAAAATGGTGCATGGCGTCGCGGAAAATCGTATCCGACCGCATCCGCGCCGCCGACAAGGCCAAAGAAGACCGGTCACGGATACCGCCCAGCCCGGCGATCGGCCGGCCACGCTCGCCCTGTGCAAAGCGACGCCAGATGTCGGGGTGCGCGCGGTCAGGCTTCAGATCGTCCATGTAAATCCCGTCCTGGCTGAGCAGGGTCAGAACATCCTGTGCCGCCGTGATCAACTGGGCGGCGCGGCGATCCTGAAGCGCGCGGCGAAGGGCGCGAAAACCCTCCTTGTCCTCGGGGCTTTCGGGGAATTGCAAGGCCGAGATGAAATCAGCTGACGCCAGCGGCGACGTTATCGCCTCGGCCGGAGTGCCCAGCGCCAGCGATGTCTGCTCCTCGGTTCCCACAGACAGCGCGGGAAGGGGCACAGGTTCGGCATTGGGGCGAATCGAGATGAAGGTGGAAAGCGCAATTTCTGTCTTGCGCTGCGCCTCGACGATCTCGTTCAGTTTTTTCGCGACTTCGGGCGAAGAGCCTGCGTTTGCCGCTTTTTGTTGCGACAGATAGGCCGCGCGGATGCCATCGATGGCAATATGCAGCCGCGCCGATTCTTCGCGCATGATACGGGCGGTGCGGGCCGAAGCCGCCGCGACCCAGATCAGCGCCACCGGCAGGAACACCGCCAGCAACGTCGTGACAAAACGCAGCGGATCGAACCCCACGGTAGAGTCGCCGCGCCCGAACATCAGAAAAAACAGCCCGGTACCGATCAGCCAGAGCAACGCCAGCGCCAGCGCAAGCTTTTCGCCGTCGCTCAACTCCGGAATCGGCGCAGGACGCTGATACATTCCCAGGTCGACAGGCTTGTCGCGGGTGCGATCTGTCTTGGGGTCGGCCATTTGCGTTCTTTCCGCGCGGATGGCTGTCAGGATACCTTTCGGTATGGGTTTCGGTTGTCCGTCGTTCGTGAGGCGCGTTCGCGTGGGGCGTTTGTTCAATGCGCCGCGATCAGCGCCAGACGACCTTCAGCACCTCATAACTTTTCTCGCCGCCGGGCGTGCGCACCTCGATGCTGTCGCCTTCCTCTTTGCCGATCAGCGCGCGGGCCAGCGGCGACTTGATGTTCAGCTTTCCAGCCTCAAGGTTCGCCTCCGGCTCGCCCACGATCTGATAGGTCTTTTCCTCATCCGTGTTCTCATCGACCAGAGTAACCCGGGCGCCGAACTTGATCGTGCCTGACATTCTGGACGTATCGACAACCTCTGCCAAGGACAGAACCCCCTCGATCTCCTTGATGCGGCCTTCGATAAAGCTCTGTTTTTCCTTGGCGGAATGATATTCGGCGTTCTCTGACAGATCGCCATGCTCGCGCGCTTCGGCAATGGCGCGGATGATCGCCGGGCGCTCGACGCTTTTCAGGATCTTCAACTCGGCGTTAAGGGATTCTTGTCCGGCGCGGGTCAGCAGAATTTTGTCCATGGGTGGCTCGTTCTCAACTTTGTAATGACGGCAACACCCTGCCGTTAATCCAAGCCCTGCACCCAAAGTCAATAGGCGGCTCGGCGCCGACCGCCATACAATCGCCGAAAACCAGCGCCAGACTGGAAATTTAGGGACTTGAAGCCCAACTCAAACGCGCTCGCACAGGGCTGGAGGCAACGTTGCAGATATTCTTGCGCTTCACGGCGATCTATTTTCTATTCAGTCTGGCTTTCGTGGCGCTGTTCCGCGAGGCGCCTGTTGCCGTGATATCCGATATGGCGGCGACATTACCTTCGGCGATGACCTTCTTCTTCACCCAGGCCTGGTGGGCGCTGATCGGGTTCGCGGCGCTGTTCCTGCTGATTCCATCTGCCGTTCTGCTCAACCGGATTCCCCGTGCTGTGACGATGCTGGCCGCGTGCAGCTTTTTCTTTCTGACCTTCACCATGCTGAAATCGTCGCTGCCCTTTGCAGTATTGCGCTGATTCCGCTGATCGGGGTGATTGCGGCCTATCAGGTGCTTTCCGTGCATTTGGGCTGGCACTATGCGATCGACGGATATTTCTCGATCCTGACTGTCGTGGCGCTCCGGCACTGGTTGGCGCGACCTCTGATGGCGCAAACATCGGCCGTTCCGGCCAGTTCCTGAGCCAACGGCGAGTTTGAACGCGCCGTCGAGATTGACCAGGGGGCCTGTCTTTGCATAACCATGTCCAGCCGAACCCTTTGCCGGGACCGCAAAGCACCAGGAAGGACAGCCCATGACCACCCCAGAACGCGAGTCGATGGAATTTGACGTGGTGATCGTCGGCGCCGGACCTGCCGGCCTGTCTGCTGCGATCCGCCTGAAACAGCTCGACGCGGATCTGAATGTCGTGGTCTTGGAAAAGGGGTCAGAGGTCGGCGCACATATCCTGTCGGGCGCAGTGCTCGACCCTGTCGGCCTTGACGCGCTGTTGCCGGATTGGCGCGACATGGGCGCGCCGATCACGGTTCCGGTACGCCAAGACACCTTTTACATGCTGGGCGCTGGCGGGAAAATTCGCGTCCCCAACTTCGCAATGCCTCCGCTGATGAGCAATCACGGCAATTTCATCGTATCCATGGGCAATGTCTGCCGCTGGATGGCCGAAGTGGCCGAGGGGCTGGGCGTCGAAATCTTTCCCGGCATGGCCTGTTCGGAAATCATCTATGGCGACAAGGGTCAGGTGACAGGCGTCGTGGCTGGTGAATTCGGACGCAACCCTGACGGCACGCCGGGCGCCAGCTACGAGCCGGGGATGGAACTGTTGGGCAAATACGTTTTCCTGTCAGAAGGTGTGCGCGGCAGCCTGTCAAAGCAGGTGATTGCGAAATACGATCTGGCGCGCGACAGCGACGTGCAGAAATACGGCCTTGGGATGAAGGAAATCTGGGAAATCGACCCGGCCAAGCACCGTCCGGGCACCGTGACCCACACCATGGGTTGGCCACTGGACGGCAATGCCGGGGGTGGATCCTTCATCTATCATATGGATAACAATCAGGTTTACGTCGGCTTTGTCGTTCACCTCAACTACGAGAACCCCTTTGTCTATCCGTATATGGAGTTTCAGCGGTTCAAGCATCACCCCATGGTCGCCGACCTTTTGAAGGGTGGCAAACGGGTGGCATACGGGGCGCGGGCGATCAACGAGGGCGGGTATCAGTCGATTCCCAAATCGGCCTTTCCGGGTGGCGCGCTGCTCGGATGTTCCGCCGGATTGGTCAATGTGCCGCGCATCAAAGGCAATCACAACGCCATGCTGTCGGGCAAACTGGCCGCAGAATATGCGCATAACGCGATCAGGACCGGACGGTCGGGCGATATTCTGGACGGGTATGACAGTGACCTGAAATCCGGGCCGGTTGGGCAGGATCTGAAAAAGGTCAGAAACGTCAAACCATTGTGGAGCCGGTACGGTCTGCTTGCCTCGCTCACCATTGGCGGGTTCGATATGTGGACGAACGACCTTTTCGGTTTTTCCCTGTTCGGCACGCTGAAACATGGAAAAACCGATGCCGAGGCGACGAAGAAACAGTTCGGCTATTCGCCCATCGACTATCCCAGACCCGATGGGGTGTTGTCCTTTGACCGGCTGACCAATGTCAGCTTTTCAATGACAAACCACGCCGAAAATCAGCCCTCGCATCTGAAACTGATCGATCCGGATATCCCGGTGGATCGCAATCTGCCTGATTACGCAGGACTTTCAGCGCGGTATTGCCCCGCAGGCGTTTACGAATTCGTGCAGGAAGAGGGCAAGCGGGCGCGCTTTGTCATCAACTTTCAAAACTGCGTGCATTGCAAAACATGCGATATCAAGGATCCGGCGCAGAATATCATCTGGACGGTGCCGCAGGGCGGCGATGGGCCAAATTATCCCAACATGTAAAACCTGCGTCATTTGGGGCGGTGATCCGCCGCGCCGCATGGACAGGGGACGGGTGACGGACTAGATTCCCGGCAATTCATTTTTCCGGAAGGTCCGTACATGCCCCTTGGTTTCACCGCGCGTCTGATCGCTGTTTCGGCGGTTGCGCTGGTCACCGCTCTGCCCGGCCATGCCGATGTCAACGCGGGCGCGTTTCTGGCCGCAAGGCAAGCGGCCGCCGATCACGATTTCGCCGCCGCTTCGCAGTATTTTGCCCGCGCGCTGCTGCGTGATCCGGGCAACGCGGAACTGATGGAATTCGCCGTCACGTCCTATACCGCGCTTGGTGATGTGAAACGCGCCGCAGTCGTCGCACGGCAGATGATCGGTGGCGACACCCCGAGCCAGATCGCCAATCTGGTTCTGTTGGGCGATGCCGCCAAAGCCGCCGAGTGGAGCGATATTCTGGCCGATCTCGATGCCGGGCAAAGCGTGGGTCCGCTTTTCGATGGCCTGCTGAAAGGCTGGGCGCTGATCGGCGATCATCAGACCGAAGCGGCGATGACCCAGTTCGAAGAAGTGTCAAAAGCACCCGGCGTGCGCGCCTTTGGCCAATATCACAAGGCGCTGGCCCTTGCCGCAACAGGCGATTTCGCCGGCGCCGAGGAAGTGCTGGCCGATCCTGCCGATGGCGGGCTGCGGCTGACCCGGCGGGGATTGGTTGCCCGGGCACAGATCCTGTCGCAACTGGGCCGCCAGACAGACGCGATCAAAGTCCTGCGCGACGTTTTCGGCACCGACACAGACCGCGTGCTGGATCAGGTGATCGACGCGCTGGAGGCGGGCGAAGTCGTGCCGTTTGACATCGCCCCTGATGCAACGGCGGGTGTGGCCGAGGTGTTCTTTTCGATCGGCAACGCCCTGAGCGGCGAGGCAAATGACGCCTATACCCTGCTCTATACCCGGATGGCCGAACATCTGCGCCCCGACCACATCGAAGCCAAGATGATGTCGGCAATCATGCTCGACCGGCTGGAACGCTTTGATCTTGCCATCAAAGCCTATGGCACTGTGCCGCGCGAATCAGCCGCCTTTGACGCCGCCGAACTGGGCCGGGCCGAGGCGCTGCGCCGATCCGGCAAAATCGACACCGCAACCGAGGTGATCCGGCAACTGGCCGACCAGCGGCCCGAACTGCCGCTGATCCATGTGACCCTTGGCGACACCCTGCGCGAACAGGAACTCTATGAGGAAGCGCTCGTCGCCTATGACAAGGCCATCGCTCTGTTCGGCGAACCCGCCGAAGAACAGTGGATCGTGTATTTCGCCCGGGGCATTGCACACGAACGGACCGACGATTTCGATGGCGCCGAGCGTGATTTTCGGCAGGCGCTGACCCTGAACCCGGATCAGCCGCAGGTGTTGAACTATCTCGGGTACTCCTATGTGGAGAAGCAGATCAATCTGGACGAAGCGCTGGGCATGATCGAGCGCGCCGTCGCCGCCCTCCCTGACAGCGGATATATCACCGACAGTCTTGGCTGGGTCTTCTATCGTCTCGGTCGCTATGACGAAGCGGTCACTCCGATGGAGCGTGCGGTCGAACTCATGCCAATCGATCCTGTGGTCAATGACCACTTGGGCGATGTGTACTGGGCCGTGGGCCGCACTCTTGAGGCGCGGTTTCAGTGGAAACGCGCCCTGTCGTTCATCGATCCTGCCGATACAGACGTCGAGGCAGACCCCGACCGCATCCGCCGCAAGCTGGACGTCGGGCTGGACGCTGTGCTGGACGCAGAAGGCGCGCCACCGCTGAAAGTGGCGAATGATCTCTGAGGCCTTTGCCCCGGCCAAGATCAATCTGACGCTGCATGTCACCGGTCGTCGCACCGATGGTTTCCATCTGTTGGATTCGCTGGTCGCCTTTGCCACCGTCGGCGACCGGGTGACGGTAACACCCGCCGCCGCATGGTCGCTGCAGGTTACCGGGCCAATGGCGGCTGGTGTGCCGGTTGACGACGGCAATCTGACCCTTCGCGCGGCGCTTATGAGTGAGGGGACGCCCTGTGCCATCACGCTGGACAAACATTTGCCGCTGGCCTCGGGCATCGGCGGCGGTTCGGCGGACGCAGCGGCCACCCTGCGGGCGCTGGTGGCCTTGGATGGGCGGGCGCTGCCGCCCGATCTGACGCGACTGGGCGCTGATGTGCCCGTCTGCCTGCGCGCCACCCCCTGCCGCATGTCCGGGATCGGTGAGACTCTGGATGATGTTCCGTGCCTGCCGCCAATTCACGCCGTTCTGGCCAATCCACGCGTCGCGGTCCCGACTCCGGATGTGTTCGCGCGGCTGGCCGAGAAATCCAATCCGCCGATGCCCGAATCTCTTCCCGATTGGCCTGACACGCGCGCCTTTGCACGTTGGCTGGCCACGCAGCGCAACGATCTGGAGCGGCCAGCCCAAGATATCGCCCCAGTGATCGGAACGGTCCTGTCGCGGCTGACGGCCACAGATGGCTGTTTACTGGCCCGGATGTCGGGATCGGGCGCGACCTGCTTCGGGATTTACGACAGCGCGCTCATGGCCACCCGGGCAGCCGAGAGCCTGCGCACCCGGCACCCGGAATGGTGGGTCGTCACCACACGCCTTGGCGCTGGTCAGACGATCCGCGCCACGACGTAATCGGCAAGATCGGACAGCATTTCACGCAGGTCAGAGTCGGGAAAGACGTCCAGCGCGTTTTTCGCGGTCACAACCCAGTCCAGCGCCGTCTGCCGTGTGCTTTCCAGCGTGCCGTGGGTCTGGAGCAGGCCCAGAGCGCGTTCAAGATCGCCCTCGTCCTGTTTGCCCTTGCCGATGGTTCGCACCCAGAACGCCCATTCGCCCGTATCGGCATGGGTCACCGCGCGGATCACCGGCAAGGTCAGCTTGCGCTCGCGGAAATCGTCGCCGATGTTCTTGCCGATCGCCTCGCCTCCGGTCCAGTCCAGCAGGTCGTCCACCATTTGAAACGCAATGCCCAGAGCGTCGCCATAGGTGCGCAGCGCGGCAATTTCATCCTCGTGGGTCGCCGCAATCACGCCCCCCACCTCGGTCGCGGCGGCAAACAGGGCTGCCGTCTTGCCGCGCACGATCTTGAGATATGTCTCTTCCGAAGTGCCAAGATCCTGAGCCGCGGTCAGTTGCAGCACCTCACCCTCGGCAATCGTCGCGCTGGCGTTGGCAAGGATGTCCAGCACCCGCAGAGATCCAGTTTCGACCATCAGCTGAAACGACCGCGCGAACAAATAATCGCCCACCAGCACCGATGACTTGTTGTCCCACAAAAGATTCGCGGTGGGCCGTCCGCGCCGCTGACCGGATTCGTCGACCACATCGTCATGCAGCAGGGTGGCGGTGTGAATGAATTCAACCGTCGCCGCCAGACGGATGTGATGATCGCCGCCATATCCACACAGCCGTGCGGCAGCCAGCGTCAGCATCGGGCGAATGCGTTTGCCGCCCGCTTCGATCAGATGCGCCGTCACTTCTGGGATGCGTGGCGCGTGTTCGCTGGCCATCCGCGCACGAATCAGCGTGTTCACCGCCGCCAATTCTGGCGCCAGAAATGTTGCGATCCGTTCGTGGGGCTTGGCGCTCGTGTGATCCAGGCTCATCCCGCCCCTTTTCCAAGTCTCGACAAACCGGTCAGTCTGCCATTATGTCACGCCTATGAAGGAACTGATCCGTACCAGCGACCCAACCATCGTAGCTTTTGCCACCGCGCTTCTGTCGGGCGAGGATATAGAGTGCTTTGAAATGGACGTCCATATGAGCGTGTTGGAAGGATCGATCGGGATCCTCCCGCGCCGTCTGATGGTGCGTGACGGCGATCTGTTCCGCGCCCGCACCGTCATGCGCGACAACGACATCGAAATTGTCGACAGATGACCTGACTTGCGACGCGTTTCTGGGCGGGCGGTTGCACCTCTGGCAGCCCGCTCAGGGGTATCGCGCCGGGATCGACGCGGTGTTACTGGCCGCTGCCGTGCCTGCAGTGGCCGGGCAGTCGGTGCTTGATCTGGGCTGCGGTGTGGGAGCGGCGGCGCTGTGCCTTGGGGCAAGGGTACCGGGGCTGCATCTGGCCGGGATCGAAGTACAGGCCCGGTGTGCCGATCTGGCGCGCCGCAACGGAATCGAGAACCGAATCACCTTAAACGTGCATACTGGCGATATCGCCATGATGCCCGCGCCTCTGCGACAACGCAGTTTTGACCATGTGATCGTCAATCCACCTTATTTTCATGCCCAAAATCGCATTCCTTCGCCGGAAATCGGGCGCGAAACGGCTCAGGCCGGAGATACACCTCTGGTTGAGTGGGTTGACGCGGCGACACGGCGGCTGGCGCCCAAGGGACGGCTGAGCGTCATTTTGCGGGCCGATCGTCTTCCCGATCTCATGTCCGCCATCGACGATCGGCTCGGCAGCATCATCCTCTGGCCGTTTCAGGCAAGGATCAGCCGACCTGCGCGCATGATCCTGCTGACTGCCCAAAAAGGTGGCAGATCTGCGTTCATCTTACGCAACCCGTTGATACTGCACAGTGGTCAGCGCCATGATTCTGACCGCGAATCATACACCGAATCAGTTCGCATGGCACTGCGAGACGCCCGACCCCTGATTTGACATAAATTGTCCAGCTTAAATCGGTGATTTTCGATACTCGCTGATGACAGATGCAGAAAAATATGCTCGACTGGTCTGACCATCATCAGGCAGGAGGACAACCATGACAATGAGTTCGCACGTTCAGGAGCTTCGTAGAAAGCACCAGGCACTCTCAGATATGGTCGAGAGCGCCCATCGCAGCCCCGCCACGGACGATCTCAAAATTCGCGAATTGAAGAAACAAAAACTGCATCTCAAACAACAGATCGAGCGGCTGGAAACCGCTTAATCCGACTTTGTGCTGGCCGACGCGGCCAGCAGCGCCCCGCCCGCGATCAGACCGGCCGACAGAATCAGCGGCCAGGCGGCCGGGGCGATCCCTGCAACGACCAGCACCAACGTCGAAAGTAACGGCGCAGCATATGACACGACTCCCAAAAGCTGAATGTCGCCTCTTTTGACCCCGATATCCCACACATAGAACGCCAGTCCAACTGGCCCGAGCCCCAAGAGCACTGTTGATGCCCAGCCAGTGGTATCGACCGGCCAGGCGGTGGTTTCGAATAACATATGCCCGACAGCCGAAAGAATGGCGGTGGCGACGCAGAACACCGCAACGCTTTGCGTGGGAACCGTGCCCAATCGACGCGAAATCACAGAGTAGCCGCTCCAGACCAAGGCACACAGAAGGGCAAGCCCATAGCCAGGCAACGCAGAACTGTTGAACCCCGCCCCTTTCGCGACGATCAAAGCAGCACCCGCAAATCCGGTCAGCGCACCCAGAATATGCCCGGCACGCAACCGTTCTCCCGGCAAAAGCCCCGAAAACAGCACGATCAGCAATGGCCAGAGATAGGCGATCAAACCCGCCTCGGCCGCAGGGGCCATGCGCAGGGCAGAAAAATAGAGCGCGTGATAGCCGAACAACCCTGCGGTCCCAAAAACATAGACCGGCAGCGGCACACGGGCCAGTTGCCCAAACGCGCCCGTCACCCCCACCCAAACGAGCCCCAGTGCCCCGCCGATCGCAAAGCAGATGGCGTTCAACTGCAGCGGCGGCACCGGCGCCGACCCAACGGTCAATAAGGCCAGCAGTGCCCAAAGCACGACAGCAAGAAATCCAATGACAGTGGCGCGGGACCGGGTCACCGGTACGCTTCTTCTGGGTGGAACAGGGTCCGCCCGCTGAATACCTTTGGACCGTTAAGGGATTCGTTGGTGGCGTGAGGCATGTAATTGTTTGCCGGAAGTGGCTGACGGTGGAACATATCAGGCAGGTCCGCCCCGAGAGATTGCCGCAGGCACTTACACTTCCGTCCCGAGAACCAAGGTGTGGCTTAGCCTGCCAAGGATCGTGGCCGGTGGCGGATCGCCAGTATCACGCGCCACCGCCGTTTTCCGCTCCGCCCCGGGGCCGGAACACAACGGGGCCGGATCGACCGGCCCCGTTGCACCATATCAAAAGCGCATCACCGCTCGACGCAGAGCGCCACGCCCATGCCGCCGCCGATGCACAGGGTCGCAATACCCTTTTTCGCATCGCGTCGCACCATTTCGAACAGCAAGGTATTCAGCACCCGGCAACCCGAGGCGCCGATGGGGTGGCCGATTGCAATGGCGCCACCATTGACGTTGACGATTTCCGGATCCCAGCCCATGTCCTTGTTCACGGCACAGGCTTGGGCCGCAAACGCCTCGTTCGCCTCGATCAGATCAAGATCACCGATCGACCAACCGGCTTTTTCCAACGCCTTCTTCGACGCGTGAACCGGGCCCATACCCATGATCGAAGGGTCCAGCCCAGCAGTGGCATAGCTGGCGATGCGGCCCAGCGGGGTCAGGCCGCGCTTTTCTGCCTCTTTGTCGGTCATCAGCAGAACTGCGGCGGCACCGTCGTTCAGGCCCGATGCGTTCGCGGCGGTGACACTGCCGTCCTTGGTGAAGGCCGGGCGCAGTTTCCGCATCGCCTCCATGGTGGCGCCGTGACGGATATATTCATCGGCATCGACCACCGTGTCGCCTTTGCGGCCCTTGACGGTATAGGCGATGATTTCATCGGCAAACTTGCCCGCTTTCTGGGCGGCCTCGGCCTTATTCTGGGATGCGACGGCGAATTCATCCTGCTGATCGCGGGAAATCTGCCACTTTTCGGCGACGTTTTCCGCAGTTTGACCCATGTGATAGCCGTTGAAGGCATCCCACAACCCGTCCTTGATCATCGAATCGATCAGGTTCAGATCGCCCATCTTTTGCCCCGGGCGCATGTTTTGCACGTGGGGCGACATCGACATGTTTTCCTGCCCGCCCGCAGCGACAATGGCCGCATCGCCCAACTGAATGTGTTGCGCGCCCAGCGCGACGGCGCGCAGACCGGAGCCGCACACCTGATTGATGCCCCATGCCGCCGCTTCGATGGGCAGACCCGCCTTGATATGGGCCTGACGGGCGGGGTTCTGTCCTTGTCCGGCGGTCAAGACCTGACCGAGAATCGTTTCGCTCACCTCGGACTTGTCGATGCCGGAGCGGGCAATCAAACCTTCCAGAACGGCAGCACCCAGATCGTGGGCGGGTACATTGGCGAACGATCCAAGAAAACTCCCCACCGCTGTGCGGCCTGCGGAAACGATAACGACATTGGTCATGAAGGGTGCCCCTTTTCGGACTTGCGGCAGACGCCAGGCCCGGGGACGGTATCGTGCCCCCGGACGCCTGCGCCGGTTCGCCTCAAGACTAGGGAGTGCCGCAGGAAAATACAACATTCGCGCGCGACAGTGGTTGCATCAGGCGCGTTTTTCCTCTTCGCAGGGATCCCATCGGGCGCGGATCGTCGGCGCCCCGAAATAGTATCCCTGAAGACAATCGACACCAATCTTGGTCAGATAAACCGCATCTTCATTGGATTCGACAAATTCCGCGATCGTCACCATGTCGAAATGCCTGCCGATCGACAGCAACGCCTTGACCACTGCCTGATTGTCGGGATTGCGCGCGATGCCACGGATGAACTGGCCGTCGATCTTGAGAATGTCGAAATAGAGTTCCTTGAGATGGCGCAGAGATGTGAACCCGGCGCCGAAATCATCAATCGCGAAACTGATTCCCACGGCCTGAAGTTCCGACATGAAGGCCTGCACCACATCGGGCATTTCGATCGCCGAACCTTCGGTAATCTCTAGAATCAGACGTTCGCCCACGGCCGGATCGAGGGCCAACCCGCGATGCAGCACCTGCATCCAACGGGCATAGCCGATGGAACGTGCCGACATGTTGATCGACAGACGCAGGCGGGGATGGGCCAGCAAGGTATCCAACCCCCGTTCAAGCGCAAGGCAATCGATTTCGCGCCCGATCTCAAGGGTTTCGACCAGCGAGATGAATTCCTGTGCCGGGATGATTCGCCCGTTGCGATCCAGCACCCGGATTAGACCTTCATAGAACGCGGGACGGTCCTGCCGTCCGGCAGGCACCACCGGCTGATAGGCCAGCATGACATCACCCCCCGCCACCGCCCGTTCGACGGTTGTCAGGATGTCGCGGTCGCGATCAGAGACTGCGACGGACAACGGGCTGCCGGGTGGGGAGCTTTCGGACCTGGAATCGGTGCTGGAAATAACTCGGGGATAGTCGGGCGGCATGCTGAAATCTCCTTCGCGGACAAAGGCACCTTTGCAGCAGAACGATAATGCGAGGTGAATATTCACATTTTGTTCTATTTTGTCTAAAAGCATGAAACAGCAATCGCGGCGGACCGCCATTTCGGCGAACCGGGCGAATTTTCGGGTGGATGACCGGAACGGGCCGGACATTCCTCCGGCGCGCGGACTTTGCGGGCTTCGACACCTCACAACAGGGACGGATACATGATTGAACAACGCTGCGACTGGTGCGGGACAGAGCCGGTCTATGTCGAATATCACGACACTGAATGGGGCGTGCCCGAATGGGACAGCCGGGCACTATGGGAAAAACTGATCCTCGACGGATTTCAGGCCGGTCTCAGCTGGATCACAATCCTTAAAAAACGCGACAATTTCCGCAACGCCTTTGCCGGATTCGACCCAACCATCATTGCCGGATGGGGCGAACCTGAAGTTCAGCGGCTTTTGACCGATTCGGGCATTGTTCGCCACCGCGGCAAGATCGAAGCAACCATCGGCAATGCGCGTGCCTGGTGCGAGATCGAATCGCGGCAAGGTTTCGACCGGTATCTGTGGGATTATGTCGACGGCACGCCGTTACAGAACCGGTTTGCGACAATGGCCGGGGTTCCGCCGCAGACGCCGCTGTCGGCCGAAATGTCGAAGCAGCTGAAGAAGGACGGGTTCCGGTTTTGCGGTCCGACCATCGTCTACGCCTTTATGCAGGCGGTCGGGATGGTCAACGACCACCTTGTCACCTGTCCGCGCCACGATGCCGTGGCTACATTGGCGCAGCGCCGCTAACCCGCGATCAGTGCCGCCAGAATCGCCCGGGCGCTATCACTGTTCCAGTCGGCTTCGCCCTGAAGCCGGGCGATTTCCTGCCCGTCGGGGCTCAGGATCACGGTGATCGGCAGGCCTCCGACGCCCATGCCGCGCGCCAGCGCCTGTTTCGGGTCCAACAGAACCGGCAGGGCGGTGATCGATTTTTCCTCGAAAAATCGCTCGATCGCCGGCAGCGGATTTGGCCCTGTAGCAACGGTCACGACTTCAAAATCGTCGCCGCCAAACTCTTGTTGCAACGCATCCAGCATCGGCATTTCGGCGCGGCAAGGCGCGCACCATGTTGCCCAGAAATTCACCAGCACATATTTGCCCTGCCAGTCAGACAGGCGGTGTTCGCTGCCATCTGGCGATGTGAACACCGCATCCGATGCGTTGACCGGTGCCTTGTGAAACTCCAGCTTTGCCATGTCGCCGTCGCGCAGATCATTCAACATTTCGGTGTCGGCGGCATTTGCACCGAACCCGAGGGAGAGATAGAGAACAGCCGACGTCCAGAAACTGCTTTTCATTCCGGGGATCCTTCATGACCGAAACCAAATCAGAACCCGGCAACTCCAACGCCATGTGGGGCGGGCGGTTCGCCGCCGGGCCGGACGCGATCATGGAGGCAATCAATGCCTCGATCGGGTACGACCGGCGGATGGCCGCGCAGGATATTGCCGGATCGCGCGCCCATGCCGCGATGTTGGCGGCACAGGGTATTATTACGGATAGCGATTCCAACGCGATACGGGAAGGCCTGCTCACGGTGTTGTCAGAAATCGAGGCCGGAACCTTCCAATATTCCGCCGCGCTGGAAGACATCCACATGAACGTTGAATCGCGGCTGAAACAGATCATCGGCGAACCGGCTGGGCGGCTGCACACGGGCCGGTCGCGCAACGATCAGGTGGCGACAGATTTCCGGCTTTGGGTGCGCGACCAGATCGATGCCGCCATTGAGGGCTGTATCGCGTTGCAAAAGGCGTTTCTTGCGCAGGCACAGGAAGGTGCGGACTGGGTCATGCCCGGCTTCACCCACCTGCAGACGGCTCAGCCGGTCACATGGGGCCATCACATGTTGGCCTATGTGGAAATGCTGGGGCGTGATGTGTCGCGGTTCCGCGATGCCCGCGCGCGGATGAATGAATGTCCGCTGGGGGCTGCCGCTCTGGCCGGAACCTCGTTTCCCATCGACCGCGAGATGACGGCGCAGGCCCTTGGTTTTGACCGACCCTGCGCCAATTCGCTGGATGCCGTGGCCGACCGGGACTTCGCGCTGGATTTCCTTTCTGCCTCGGCGATCTGTGCCATGCATCTGTCGCGTTTCGCCGAGGAACTGGTGATCTGGTCGTCAGCGCAGTTTCGCTTTGTCGCCCTGTCCGACCGGTTCACCACCGGATCATCGATCATGCCGCAAAAGAAGAACCCAGACGCCGCCGAACTGATCCGTGCCAAGATCGGACGGATTCTGGGCGCGCAGGTGGCGCTTTTCATGGTGATGAAGGGGCTGCCGCTGGCCTATTCCAAGGACATGCAGGAAGACAAGGAACAGGTGTTCGACGCCGCCGATTCGCTGATGCTGTCGCTGGCGGCGATGACCGGGATGGTCACCGACATGAGCGCAAACCGGGACGTGCTGGAAGCTGCCGCAGGGTCGGGATTTTCCACCGCGACCGATCTGGCAGACTGGCTGGTGCGAACGCTGAACATGCCGTTCCGCGACGCACACCATGTCACCGGCACCCTTGTCGCGCTGGCCGAATCGAAGGGCTGCGACCTGCCTGACCTGTCGCTGGACGACATGCAGGGGGTGCATGGCGCGATCACCGAGAATGTGTTTACCGTGCTCGGCGTGCACAATTCGGTCGCCAGCCGCGCCTGTTATGGTGGCACGGCCCCCGCGCAGGTGCTTGCACAGGTCGCCCGCTGGAAAGCGATATTGTGACCCCCGCAACCGGGACTGACAAAAAGGAAATGTCGATGCGCACTGCCTTGTCTTTGACGATTCTGGCCCTGCTGGCCGCCTGCGGTGCCGATGCGCCACCTGAACGGCCCAAGGGGGCAACACCCGCCGTCACCGTCTCGGGCGACGCGCGGATCGGGGTCACGGGAACTCTGTAATGTCGGCGCTGCGGAGGATCTATCTTGCGCTGGCGGTCTGGGGCGCGGTGCATCCGATGTACTGGTTCGTGACCTATTTGGCGGCAAATGCGTGGGATTTCGGCGCGATGGTCGATGCGTGGTATGTCAACGCATCGACCATCGGACTGACCTGGGATCTGATCATTGCCGCGATCACCCTGACGGTGTGGATTCTGGCCGAGGTGGCGGTGCGCCGCAACTGGCTGGCGCTGGTGGCAATTCCCGCCACCTTTCTCATCGGTGTCAGTTGTGGCCTGCCGCTGTATCTGTTCCTGCGCACCCGGCCAGTCACGTGACGTGATTTGACCGTCATCTGAGCGCAAGCGCCCGGCACAGGGCGGTGTCTAACCCAGAACGAACAGCATGCCGAACAGGGTCACCGCTCCGGCCAGAATCGCCCATATCGTGTTGCGCGTGGCCAGCCCCACAGCCACAGCCGCCAGCGCCGCCAATCCCCGCGCCAGATCGGGCTCACCGCCGGTTGCGCCGGGCCACAGCACCAGTGGCGCCACCAGCCCCGGCAGGACCGCCACAGGGGTATAGCGCAGCAGCCGCATCACCAGAGGCGGCATTTGCCGATCACCGATCAGCCCAAGGAACGACAGCCGGATCAGATAGGTTCCGGCCCCCAGCAGGACGATCACCGTCCAGATTTCGCCGGTGGTGAAATTCATTGCTTTTCGCTCCATGTCTCGACCGCCACGCCGACAACCATCGCACAGCCCGCCGCCACCAGCAGGCCCAGCCCAGACGGCAGCCCGGCCAGCAACAGCGCCACAACAACCGAGGCGCCCGCCGCCGCCACATGGGCGGGCGTGCGCAGCATCGGCGCGGCAATCCCGATAAAGGTGATGGGCAGCGCAAAATCCAGCCCCGACCCCATCGGGACCGTCGTCCCGAGCAGCGCACCGACCAGCGCCATCAGATACCACAGGGGAACGATCGGTGTCGCGACCCCGAAGAAATACGCCAGCTTTTCCGCCAAACTCATGTCCGGCAGACGTTCATATTCTGCTGCCGCGGCCGCATAGGTCTGATCGAAGTTCAGATAGGCCACGAAGGCGCGCAACCGGAACGGTGCGCGCCCCAGATGCGGCACCAGTGATGCGGAATACATCGCCATCCGCAGGTTCACCACCAAAGCCGTGGTCACCACGATCCAGAGCGGTGCGCCCTCATCCATCAGCGCCACAGCGGCAAATTGCGACGCACCGGCAATGACCAGCACGTTGAACCCCATCATTTGGGCCAATGTCAGCCCCGCCTCGGTCGCCACCACGCCGAACAGCAGGGCGAATGGCACGATGACAAAGGCAAAGGGCGCGCTGTCGCGGATCCCGCGCAGATAAACGGATTTCGAGGTGGAGGCTGGCATGGGAACGTCCTAGGATTACCGGTCTGTCTTATCCAGACCCGATCCGAGGTTCAAATGGCAAAATCCGTGGCCGATGCGCCCTATCTGATCGCCCCCGATCCTGCCGCGCCGCGCCTGACGCGACAGGTGACCGGCGTCGACCACACCGGCGCAACCATTCCCATGTCAGTGATCGAGGAGCGGCCCCTGACGATTTTCCTGAACGGTGCAGAAATCGTCACCGCCATGACCATCGGTGACTATCCCGAATATCTGGCGCTGGGGTTTTTGCGCAATCAGGGCATGTTGAAGGATGGCGAGACGGTGAAGGCCGTCGAATACGACGATGAGTTGGAGACTGTGGTCGTGCGCACCGACTCGGCCACCACCTACGAGGAAAAGCTGAAGAAAAAGACCCGCACCAGTGGTTGCGCGGTCGGCACCGTGTTCG
This sequence comes from Oceaniovalibus sp. ACAM 378, assembly GCF_008085915.1. Taxonomy (GTDB): domain Bacteria; phylum Pseudomonadota; class Alphaproteobacteria; order Rhodobacterales; family Rhodobacteraceae; genus Oceaniglobus. The sequence continues at coordinate 130,693 of NZ_VSJK01000010.1, forward strand.
GCGACATGATGGAGGGGCTTCAAGGGATGACCCTGCCCGCCGCCGAACTGCGCAGCTCATGGCTTTATGCCTTGGCCGACAGGATCAACCGCACCCCGTCGCTGTATCTTGAATCCGGCGCGATTCACGGCACCGTGCTGTGCTGCCGGGATCGCCCGTTGGTCTATATGGAGGACGTCGGACGGCACAACGCAGTCGACAAGATCGCCGGCTGGATGCTGAGCGAAGGTGTCGGCGCGGCGGACAAGATCCTGTATACCACCGGGCGGTTGACCTCGGAAATGGTGATCAAGACCGCGCTGATGGGGATTCCGGTTCTGGCGTCACGGTCGGGATTTACTGCATGGGGGGTCGAAATTGCCGAACAGGTGGGGCTCACCCTGATCGGGCGGATGCGCGGACGGCGCTTTGTCTGCCTCTCCGGGGCCGACCGGTTGATCCGCGATGCCGATTGGTCGGCGGTGGCCGAGGAACCCGCAGGTTCCGGACGCAAGGGAGCGGGCCGGTCTTGACCCGAGGTTTCACTTTTGCCCTGAACCGGATCGGGGCGGCACGATGACGGGCGTATCGTTGATTCTGGTGCTGGCGGGGCTTGGCGCGGCATTGGGCGCGCTGGTCATTGCGCGCACCCACTGGTTCGCGCTGACCGACATCATGCACCGCCTGCCGTCAGACACGCTTGCGCGGCTGGACTGGCCGCCCGAACCGCCGCTGACCCTTGGCCGGACGCCGACGGGGTTTCCGGTGCGTCGGTTGCGGCTCCGGGTTCTGTTGCGCGGGATGCCCGATGCGGTGCTCTGCCCGCCAGCGGCGTTGGACCATGCGCGAGCTTTTCGGTTGTGGGCGGCCGCCCTGCTGGCCGGGCTCGGCTGTGTGGGCGCGCTGATTGCACCCGTGGCATCCATTGCAATTGCCGGGCTGGCGCTGGCCGGGTATCTGCTGGCACGGCCATGGCCAGCCAGATCCGGAGACCAAGCATGAAACAACCGATGGGCGTTATTCTGGCCGGGGGTCAGGCGCGGCGAATGGGCGGCGGCGACAAGGGGCTTCTGCCGCTGGGCGATGGCACGATCCTGTCCCATGTGATCGACCGGCTGGAGCCGCAGGTCGCGGCGCTGGTGCTGAACGCCAACGGTGATCCGGCGCGGTTCGCCCGGCTGGGCCTGCCCGTCGTCGGTGACAGTCTTGACGGGTTTGCCGGACCGCTGGCCGGGATTCTGGCCGGGTTGGACTTTGCGGCAAAGCAGGGCTGCGATCATATCGTGACCGCCGCCGCCGACACGCCGTTCTTTCCCTGCGATCTGGTGCCCCGTCTGATCCTTGCCGGGGAAATCGAGGCGGCGCCGATCGTTTTGGCCGCAACGCAGGACGGGATGCACCCCACCTTCGGGCTGTGGCCTGTCGCCCTGCGCGAAGATCTGCGCGCGGCGTTGGCCGGGGGGCTGCGCAAAGTCGTGCAATGGACCGAGAGCCACGGCGCAGCACAGGCGATGTTCGATGATGGCGGCACGCCGTTTTTCAACGTCAACACCCCCGATGATCTGCTGCGGGCCGAAGAAATGCTGCGGGGCGGGCAATGAAACTCTATGGTGTGACGGGGTGGAAAAACGCGGGCAAGACCGGTTTGATGGAGCGGCTGGTGACTGAATTCACCGCTCGTGGACTGTCGGTCAGCACCCTGAAACATGCGCACCACAGCTTTGATATCGACCAGCCCGGACGCGACAGTCACCGCCACCGGCAGGCTGGGGCGCAACAGGTGCTGCTATCCTCGGCGACCCGCTGGGCTTTGATGAGCGAATTGCGTGACACCGGTGAACCCACCATGTCCGAACTGCTGGCGCAGCTTGCGCCGGTCGATCTGGTGCTGGTCGAGGGTTGGAAGCGCGACAGCCATCCCAAGATCGAGGCATGGCGCGCCAGTGCCGGCAACCCGTTGATCGCACCGAACGACCCCACGATCCGCGCCGTTGCCAGCGACGTGCCCGTCGATCTTCCGGGCCGGGCGCAATTCCATCTGGACGACACCGCCACCATCGCCGATTTCATCGCCCATGAGCTGGCATTGTGAGCGGATTCGACACCATCGCCAGTATTGACGGGTCGGGCGGCAACGACCAAGGGCAGACCCGGAAAAAGGATGCGATCTGGGCGGCCGTCCGCCGCGCCAAAGGTTCCAAAGCGACAGTCTATCTGCGCAACCGTGAAATGGCACAGACATGGATTACCAATCTGGCACAGGACGAAATCGCTGCCGGGCGGCGGTTGTTGTTGGGGTTCGATTTCCCCTTCGGCTATCCTGAAGGCTGGATCCTCGGCGCATGCCATGCGATGGACCGGGCGCTGGAGGAAACTGCATGACCCTTAAGAACGACTGTTTCGCGCTGCCCCCCGGCATACACTGGACCCCGGTTGACGACGCGCTTGCCCTGCTGCGCGAACGGCTGACCCCGGTTGTCGATACCCTGCGCATGCCGGTTGCCGCTGCTGACACAAGGATTCTGGCCGCCGACACCAGTGCCGCCCGCGCCAATCCACCGGCAGCAAACACGGCGATTGATGGCTATGGCTTTGCCCATGACGCGCTTTCCCCGGGGCCGCAGAGCCTGCCACTGATCGCCGGACGTGCGGCGGCGGGTGCCCCATTCAAAGGCTCGGTTCCGCCCGGTCATGCGCTGCGCATACTGACGGGCGCTCTGGTGCCATCCGGAATCGATACCGTGGTGATGCAAGAGGATTGCACGCGCACCGATGACACCCTGAGCTTTCCCGCGCTGCCCAAACCCGGTGCAAACACCCGCCGCGCGGGCGAGGATGTGGTGGCGGGCGCTCCGGTCCTGCCCCGTGGTCACCGGCTGCGCCCGCCCGATCTGGCGCTGCTGTCGGCGGTGGGTCTGGCCGAGGTCGAGGTATTCCGACCGCTGCGGGTCGGTGTTCTGTCCACCGGCGATGAACTGGCCGAACCGGGCACCACGGACGACCCTGCGCGCACCTTCGATGCCAACCGCCCGATGCTGCTGTCGCTGGTTGGGCGGTGGGGCTGTGTTCCGGTGGATCTGGGCCATGTGGGGGATGATCGCGCGGCCCTGCGCGCGGCGCTGGACGGTGCCGGATGCGACGCGATCCTGACGTCGGGCGGCGCTTCGTCAGGGGATGAAGACCATGTTTCGGCCCTGTTGCAGGATGCCGGATCGCTGGCCGCATGGCGGATCGCGCTGAAACCCGGACGCCCTCTGGCGCTTGGGGTCTGGCAGGGCACGCCGGTGTTCGGTCTGCCCGGCAACCCGGTGGCCGCATTGATCTGCACCCTGATCTTTGCCCGCCCCGCCCTGTCTTTGCTGAGTGGCGCAGACTGGACGCCGCCGCTCGCGTTCACCGTACCCGCCGCATTTCAGAAGTCGAAAAAATCCGGGCGTCGGGAATATCTGCGCGCACGTCTGCACGACGGGCAAGCCCAGGCTTTTGGTTCAGAAGGATCGGGGCGGATTTCAGGACTCAGCTGGGCGGATGGGCTGATCGAACTGTCCGAACCCGCACAGACGGTGAACCCCGGCGATCCGGTGCGGTTTCTGCCCTATGCCGGGTTCGGTTTCTGACGCACGCCTTGCGTTGTCCCGTCCGGGCCACCCTCAGCCCTGTGGGGCGGGTGGCCGGGTGACCTTAAAAGTCACGCCATGGTTGTCATCGGCATCTTCATCGGTGATCGTAACGCCTGCATCGCCGGTGCGCGCGGCAAAGGCCTTCATCGTGGCAACAGGGAAATAACTGCGCGGAAATCCTTCGAAACCTTGCAATTGCGCCAGAATCCCGGTGGTCGTGATGGAACAGGTCGCTTGCCCCGCCGCCCCCTGCTCCTGCGCGAGGCGCAGCGCCTTTTCCGCGACTTCCGGCGATACCGTCACAGACTGGCGCACGATGCGAAAGGTTTCGCGCGCATGGTAATCCTCGTACACGGCCTGAATGTTCGGATTGAACCCGTAAAGAACATCATTGCGTTCGGGCGCCCATGGATGGCGGAATGACCCCGCCGGATCCCACAGAACCCGCTGGCTGCCACTGATCATCAGCGCCGTATGCGCGCCCGATCCCGAACGGTTGTTGATCACCGTATACAGTGTCAGCGACGACGGCCCGGGGTGGACATAGGCGCGGCGCTGGACCTCTTCCATCGGCGCAACCTCTGACACAGCTCCGACACCGCAGCCCGCAAGCCCGGTCATGGCCAGCAAGGCCAAAGCGCGGAAAATCATCCGGTTCAGCCGTTGATCACAGCAAGGAGAATCAGCGCAACAATGATTGTGATGGCACTGCGGATGATAAAAGTTACGAACCCGGAGAAGGTTTTTTCCTGCACCTCGGTGTTCATCGTTCCATGCTTATAGTCGGCCATGTCGGTCTTTCCATTGTAATGTCCGAAAGACCGATAATCCATTTACCCCCCCCTGTCACGACCCCGCGACAGGGTTTCCGGCATCGGGCAGCGTTTCGTCCGCAACACCTTCCAGATCGGCGGCCAGCCGGAACCCGATACGCACCGGCTCCTTGTTGTTCGCCACTTTCGGCAGGGCGCGCAGAAACACGTTCAGCTGGGTGACATGCTGAATCAATTGGGTCCGCGCACCGGAGGGATCCGAGCCATAGAAGGTTACGATATCGGGGTCATAGAACCCCATTCCTTCGATCCGCATGATGCCCGGGGCACCACCGACAAAGCCCATCGCAATCTCGTGTTCGTTGTCCAACTGCTTTTCGAAATGCTGAATGTAGAGGACCAGCCGCTGATACGCCCATTCCGCCGGGCTTTTGCGATCAACCGGTTTGTCCGCCACCGCGGCGGGCAGTTCGGCCTGCTCGGCCCCGCAAACGCCGTCTTGGGTGTGTACCGCATGGGCGCGCGGCATCGCTGCCGCTTCGGCCACCTCGGCTGTGGTCTGGATCGGATCGTCCATCCTGCGCCCTTCCGTTTTGCGGGCTTTCTGCGCCGCGAACCCTGACCACCTTGGCCTCCGCATCGCGGGCAGGTCAAGCGGTGCCGGTTGCCGCGCCCCGGCCAACCGAACGTTACCGTTTCAGGGACGGGTGTGGCCGATCGGCGTTTGCCCTGCTTCACTGCGACGCAGTGGCACAAGACAGCCCATCACTGCCAGCAGGATCAGGGCAACGAAGCCAAACGAAGCGCGCAGACTGAGAAGTTCGGACAGCAGGCCCATCACGGGCGGCCCGATGAAAAACCCGAGAAACCCCAGAACCGCGGTGCGCGAAATCGCCTTGGTGCGCATCGATGGAGCCACCCGCTTGCCGACCAGCGCCAACGCCATCGGCGCCAGCACCGAAATGCCCAGCCCCAGCATGGCGAACCCGGCATAGGCCAGCGGCAGGTTGACCGCGAAGGCCGCCAGCGCCGCCCCCGATGCAGACAGCAGGCAGGCCCAGCGGATCACTGTCACCTCGCGCAGCCGGTCCGCCACCACCTGACCAGACAGCCGGCCGATGGCCATGGTCAGGCCCAGCATCGCGGGGCCGAAGGCACCTTCTGCCGCACCGCCGCCCAGCGTGCGCTCGATATGCAGGGCCGACCACCCCTCGGCCGCGTTCTCGGCCATGAAAGCCACCAGAACGATCAGGCCGCCCCAGAACACGATGGCGCGGGGAAAGGCGCGGCGGCTTTCCGGGCTCTCGGGGCCGGTCTGTTCGACCGGCATGACCATCCAGCGGGTGGCCATCAGAGTGACTGCACCGACCCCGGCGAACATGGCGATTGGCGTCAATTCCGCCTCGCGCGCGACAGCCGTAACAATGGCGCCGCAGGCATAGGCGACCGAGAACATCCCGTGGTTAAGGTTCATCAGTGATCGTCCGTGCCGCGCCTCAAGTTCGCTGACCCGCGCGTTCATCACCACATCGGTCAACCCCGACGCCATGCCGACCACCGCCATTGCCGCACCGAACAGAACCACATTTCCGGCAAGCCCAGGCAGCAAAAACGCCAGTGTCAAACAGGCCGAGGCAAAGGGCAGCGCCCGCGCCCCCAGCCGGGAATCGGCCAGCGGCGCGAGCCACATGGACAACACCAGCCCAAACGCCGAACACAGCAACGCCAACCCGAACACGCCATCTGCCGCCCCCAGCCCCGATTTGATCACCGGCACAAAGGCCGCGAAAACGCCCCACAACGCGCCCATCCCGGCAAAGGCCAGAGCCGGCGAACGCGACAGGACAAGGGCAGACCACAGGTTGTTCATGGCGCGCGCATGCCAGCAATCGTCAGGGACGGCAAGCGACGAACCGCCAGCTGCCGCGCCACCGGCGATGTCGGAATTTAAGTATTTATACAAAGAAGAAGCTGGCGGTTTCTTCTTTGCACAAATACTCATGCCCGGCCAACCACACGTCCCGATGCGTCGGGGGCTTTTCAAGAGCAAAAAATTGCCCTAAGGACGCGCATTCATGGGCGGACACCCTTGGAGGCCGCCCGCAACCCGAATCTCTGGAGAATTCAACATGGCTGGTCAAATCCCAGACATCATTGCGCTGGCACGCGCGGGGACAGGCAAGGGGGCCGCCCGTACCGCTCGTCGCGAAGGGCTTGTGCCCGGAATCGTCTATGGCGGGGGCGGCGAGCCGCTGCCGATCAATCTGCCCTATAATGCGTTGCTGAAGCAACTGAAGGCAGGTCGTTTCCTGTCAACGCTGTTCAACCTCAAGGTCGAAGGCCACGAGGATGTACGGGTGATCTGCCGCGGCGTTCAGCGTCATGTGGTCAAGGATCTGCCGACCCACGTCGATCTGATGCGCCTCAAGCGCACCAGCCGCGTTTCGCTGTTCATCCCGGTGGAAGTGATCGGCCACGAGGAATGCCCCGCCCTGCGCAAGGGTGGCGTGCTGACCATGGTCCGCCCCGAGGTGGAGCTGCGCTGCACCGCCGGCGACATCCCCGAGAGCATCACCGTTTCGATCGCCGGACTCGAAATCGGCGACACGGTGACGATTTCGAACGTGACGCTGCCCGACGGGACCCGCGCAACGATCGATCGTGACTTCGTCATCGCCAACCTGTCGGCTCCCGCCGGTCTGCTCTCTTCGGGCAGCGAAGACGACGATGCCGAAGCAGGACCCGAAGCGGAAGAAGCACCCGCCGCGGACTGATCACCGCCAATGTGGTATCGATTCGGGGCCCTTCGGGGCCCCGTTTTCGTAAGCCGCCATGAACTTGCCCGACGACGGGGACCGGCGAAGAAGACTTTGAGCGGCATCGAATTGCGCCAAAGAGCCGGGCGACATCAGATCCGACAGTTTCCAAGTTAAGTCATCTGGCTTTAGGGTGGCGCGACTCTCAGCAACAGGACCGACCCCATGCAGCTTTTTGCCGGTCTCGGAAATCCCGGCGCGAAATACGCGCAGAACCGCCATAACATCGGGTTCATGGCGCTGGACCGGATCGCCGATGATCACGGCTTTTCCCCCTGGCGCGCGCGGTTTCAGGGTCATATGGCCGAGGGTGTTCTTGGCGGCGAGAAGGTGCTGCTGCTCAAGCCGGACACATTCATGAACCTGTCGGGCCAATCGGTGGGCGAAGCGATGCGGTTCTTCAAACTGTCCCCCGCCGAGATCACCGTTTTTCACGACGAGATCGATCTTGCCCCCGGCAAGCTGCGCCTGAAAACCGGCGGCGGACACGCGGGCCACAACGGGCTGCGCTCGCTGCACCAGCATATCGGCGCCGAGTATCACCGTGTGCGGATGGGCGTCGGTCATCCCGGGCACAAGGATGCGGTGGCGGGATACGTGCTGCATGATTTCGCCAAGGCGGATCAGGACTGGCTTGACGATATGCTGCGTGGCATCTGCGATGGCGCGGCAAAGCTAGCGGCGGGGGACGGGCCGGGGTTCCTGAATGCTGTCGCGCTGCGTCTGTCGCCGGCGCGGTCCTCCAAGTCTCAGCAGGCCGCAGAAAAGCCGAAAACGCCCACGGCCAAAGCCGCTGCGCCCGCACCGACCGCGGCCAAACCCGCCGCCCCGGAACCGACCGCCCCCGAACCGACCCCAGACACCCGCAACCCATTGCAGAAGCTCGCTGACCGCTTCCGCTGAGAAAGGCCGACAATGGACAAGGACGCCGCCGTCAACGTATTGGGCGAAACGCTCGCTCTATGCTCGACCACTCCGATGACGGGATTCTTCCGTGACGGCCACTGCAACACCTGCGCCGCCGATCAGGGCAGCCATACGGTCTGTGCGGTGTTGACGGCCGAATTCCTCGCGTTTTCGAAATACGTCGGCAACGACCTGTCCACCCCCCGCCCCGAATTTGGCTTTGCCGGTCTGAAATCAGGCGATCAATGGTGTCTGTGCGCCAGTCGGTTCCTGCAGGCCCACGACGAGGGCTGCGCACCCCGCGTCAACCTGTCGGCGACGCATCTGCGCGCGCTCGACATCATTCCGCTGGAGGTGCTGCAGATGAATGCGGCGCCGACGTGAGTTGTACTTTCCCGATAATTTCGCCTGAAAGAGCCTGACAATTCCATGACAAACCGCCATAAAATGACATTCGTCAATCCGACCTTTCATCCCGGGCTGAACATCACTGTGCGCCACGGCGACAAATGGGCGCGGCTGGCGCGGATCGGCGACCTGATCGAAATCGATGGCCCCGAAGGTGTGATCAGCGCACCTGTGGCCGGCTTGCTGCACTGTGCCGAGATCGCGGATATTCCCGATGGCATCATGGCGCTGGAGCACGACACAGACGCGCGCAACCACACCGGATTGCGCCGCATCCTCGACGATATCTATGGTCCGACAGACAGCGGTCTGCGTGAAGTTACGGTTGTGTTTCTAACCATCGAGTGACGCGGATCACACCGCGCCACCCGTTCGGGCGCGGTATCAGCCCGCGCCGGTCATGTCCCAGCCAAGATGTTTGGCGACGGTAAAGATGTCCTTGTCGCCACGGCCACACATATTCATGCAGATGATGTGATCGGACGGAAGATCCGGCGCGATCTTCATCACATGGGCCAGCGCGTGGGAGGGCTCCAGCGCCGGGATGATGCCTTCAAGCGCGCAGGACAGTTGGAACGCCTCCAGCGCTTCGGTATCGGTGATCGACACATATTGCGCCCGCCCGATATCGTGCAACCAGGCATGTTCCGGTCCGATCCCGGGATAATCCAGCCCCGCCGAGATCGAGAACCCCTCAAGGATCTGCCCGTCGTCGTCCTGTAACAGATAGGTGCGGTTGCCATGCAGCACGCCGGGGCGACCACCGGTCAGAGAGGCGCAATGCTCCATCTTGGCATTCACGCCCTTGCCCCCGGCTTCCACGCCGATGATGTTCACCGACTTGTCGTCGAGGAATGGAAAGAACAGCCCCATGGCGTTCGATCCACCGCCGATCGCCGCGATGAGCGTATCGGGCAGGCGTCCCTCCTGTTCGGCCAGTTGCTCCTTGGCTTCTTTACCGATGATCGATTGGAAATCGCGCACCATGGCGGGGTATGGGTGCGGCCCGGCCACCGTGCCGATGCAATAGAACGTGTCGCGCACGTTGGTCACCCAGTCGCGCAGCGCGTCGTTCATCGCATCCTTCAGGGTGCCGCGCCCAGAGGTTACCGGCACCACCTCGGCCCCCAGCAGCTTCATCCGGAACACGTTGGGCGACTGACGTTCAACGTCATGGGCGCCCATATAGACGACGCATTTCAGCCCGAACTTGGCGCAGACGGTTGCCGTGGCCACGCCATGTTGTCCCGCCCCGGTTTCGGCAATGATCCGGGTCTTGCCCATACGCCGCGCCAAAAGGATCTGCCCCAGCACGTTGTTGATCTTATGGGCGCCGGTGTGGTTCAACTCATCACGCTTGAAATAGATTTTTGCGCCGCCAAGATGCTCGGTCATCCGCTGGGCGAAATACATCGGGCTGGGACGGCCGACATAGTGGGTCCACAGATCATTCATCTCGGCCCAGAATGAATCGTCGGTCTTGGCCTTTTCGTATTCGGCCTCAAGCCTCAGGATCAGCGGCATCAGGGTTTCGGATACGAACCGTCCGCCGAAGTCACCGAACCGCCCGTTTTCATCCGGGCCCTTCATGAAGCTGTTGAAAAGATCGTTCATGGTATGCGCCCCCCAATTGTCAGGTCAGGTCGCGTTTAAAGCCAATATGCGAGGCGGTAAAGCCGACGCTTTCGTAAAACGCCCGGGCACGGTCACGAGAGGCGTTCATCGTCAGTTGTAAAAGGGCACAACCGGCGGCGCGGGCGCGGGTTTCGGCGTCCGCCAGCATCAAAGCGCCGATCCCCAGCCCGCGCTGATCCGAGGCGACGCGGACCGATTCAACCTGTGCCCGCCGGGCGGCACGAAGCGACAGGCCAGAAATAAAGGTGAGCTGATATGTGGCGATCACCCGCCCGCCCTGTTCACCGACAATCAGATGATTCGCCGCTTCGCGCTGCATCGCATCGAAGGCGGCCAGGTAACGTGCCGGATCCTCATCCTCGCGCCCGGCCCCCAAGGCGTCGTCACGCAGCAAGGCAACGACAGCAGGCACATCGGCGGAAGTGGCCAGACGCCAGATCATGCCGCCGCCAGAAATGCCGCGATCCGCGCCACATCCTTGACCCCGGGGGCTGATTCCACGCCCGATGATACGTCGACCTGCTGCGCGCCCGTCAGGCGCACCGCCTCGGCCACATTGGCGGGGGTCAGCCCCCCGGCAAGCATCCATGGAACCGGCCAGCGCCGCCCGGCAATCAGCCGCCAGTCAAACGCGATGCCGTTGCCCCCCGGAAGCCCGCCGGCGCTTGGCGGCTTCGCATCGATCAGCAATTGATCCGCAACGGATGCGTAATCGGTCAAGGCAGCCAGATCACCTTCATTCGCGATGCCCACCGCTTTCATCACAGGGAGCCCGAAACGCGCCCGCACCTCGGCCACGCGATCAGGCGTCTCGCGCCCGTGCAACTGCAACATGTCTATCGGTACGAGGGCGAGCAATTCATCAAGCGCCGCGTTATCGGCGTCGACGGTCAGCGCGACCTTGCACTGCCCCGCAGGAACCGCGACCGCCAGTTCGGCAGCACGCTCAAACGTCAGATGGCGCGGCGATTTTGCGAAGAAGACAAAGCCGACATAGGCAGCATCACGCGCAGCGTGCAGGTCACCCTCGCGGGTCAGCCCGCAGATCTTGACCCGAGTCGTCATATAACCTCAGCGCGCGGTGGCGCCCGGACCATCGATCAGGGCCAGAACATCGTCGCCCTTGCCGGGGGGCGGGGTTTTCAGCCGTGTAACCTCACGCGCCAGTTCTTCCTTCTGGCGGCGCTGGCGGGTGGCATCTGCACGATGTTTATGTTCGCGCAGCCATTCCCAAACGAATCCGATCATCACGCCCACAACTATCGCGCCGAAGATCAGCAGGAACAGCGGCATGGTGACGGACCAGGACCAGCCAAGGAACCCCGACATTTCCGGCGGCAGCAACAACAGCGTGACAACACCGCGATTGGCCACCGCCACGGTCACCAGACAAATCGCCAAAATGGCCAGGAAAGCATAGCGGATATAGCGCATGTTACGGTTATTCCTCGTTCAACCTGTCGCGAAGCAGCTTGCCGGTCTTGAAAAACGGCACATGCTTCTCATCCACGTCAACCGATTCACCGGTACGTGGGTTCCGCCCCACTCTCGCATCGCGCTTCTTGACTGAAAAGGCACCAAATCCGCGCAGTTCGACGCGATCGCCCCGGGCCATGGCACCGATGATTTCTTCGAAAACCGTATTCACGATCTTTTCGACATCGCGTTGATAAAGATGCGGGTTTTCGTCTGATAATTTCTGGATCAGTTCCGACCGGATCATGCGCCATCCCCCCGTGGAGTGCGGTTTGAGCGGGAGATTCCCCACTTCTTTGTCAGAACTATATAAGGGAATGGTCGCGCGGGGAATATGCGCTGGATCATCTCGGCGGTCTTTAAGCGGAGAAATGGCGGGTGATTGCGTCAAATTCGCTGAAATCACATCGCGTCAACGGGTTGCGCCGAGGCTGATCAGGTTTTGCGCGCCGGATATGCCAAGTGATTCGCGATACGGCAAATGCGCACATTCGGGCGCAACCAGCAGCAGAGGGGGCGGTGCGCGTAATGATATCGTAAGGCTTTGTGGCCCCCCGCGCGCTGGGCGCAGGAGGCATTTTCTTATCGGCAGGCTACCGGATCAGTCTTCGCCCTTGAGGGCACGACCCAGGATGTCGCCCAGCGATGCGCCCGAATCGGACGAACCGTACTGCTGAACTGCTTCCTGCTCTTCGGCGATTTCGCGCGCCTTGATCGACAGACCCAAACGGCGGGTCTTTTGGTCGACGTTGGTGACACGAACGTCAACCTTGTCGCCCACGCCAAAGCGTTCGGGGCGCTGTTCTGCCCGGTCGCGCGACAGGTCGGAACGACGGATGAAGGATTTCGCGCCCTCATACTCCACTTCGACGCCGCCATCCTCGATCGAGGTCACGGTGACCGTGATGATCGAGCCACGCTTGACGCCTTCGGTGGCACCGGTGAACGAATCGTCCAGCGCCTTGATCGACAGGCTGATGCGCTCTTTCTCGACATCCACCTCGGTGACAACTGCCTTGACCCCGTCGCCCTTCTGGAACGACTGGATGGCTTCTTCGCCACGCTGGTCCCAGCTGATGTCGGACAGGTGGACCATGCCGTCGATGTCGTGCTCCAACCCGACGAACAGGCCGAATTCGGTGATGTTCTTGACATCGCCTTCGACAACCGTGCCTTCGGGGTGGGTTTCCGCGAACACTTCCCACGGATTGCGCATGGTCTGCTTCAGGCCAAGCGACACACGGCGCTTGGCGCTGTCGATTTCCAGAACCATGACTTCGACTTCCTGCGAGGTCGAAACGATCTTGCCGGGATGCACGTTCTTCTTTGTCCAGGACATTTCAGACACGTGGACCAGACCTTCAACGCCGGGCTCAAGCTCGACGAATGCGCCATAGTCGGTGATGTTGGTCACGCGGCCAGTGTGCGAGGAGTCCAGCGGGAACTTGGCTTCGACCGAATCCCACGGATCCGCCTGAAGCTGCTTCATGCCCAGCGAAATACGGTGGGTTTCTTTGTTGATCTTGATGACCTGAACCTTGACGGTCTCGCCGATCGACAGGATCTCGCTGGGGTGGTTTACCCGGCGCCATGCCATATCGGTGACGTGCAGCAGGCCGTCGACTCCGCCCAGATCCACAAAAGCACCATATTCGGTGATGTTCTTGACGACACCATCAACCGCTTGGCCTTCGTGCAGGTTGCCGATGACTTCGGCGCGCTGTTCGGCACGGGATTCTTCCAGAATGGCGCGGCGCGACACAACGATGTTGCCACGGCGACGGTCCATTTTCAGGATCTGGAACGGCTGCTTCAGACCCATCAGCGGTCCGGCATCGCGCACGGGGCGCACATCGACCTGCGAACCGGGCAGGAACGCCACGGCGCCGCCCAGATCGACGGTGAAACCGCCCTTGACCCGGCTGAAAATCGCGCCTTCGACACGGTCTTCGTCGGCATAGGCCTTTTCCAGACGATCCCAGGCTTCTTCGCGGCGGGCCATTTCACGGGAAATGACGGCTTCGCCCTTGGCGTTCTCGACCTGGCGCAGGAAGACTTCGACTTCGTCGCCGACCTGCACGTTGGGCTGTTCACCGGGCTCTGCGAATTCCTTGAGATCAACGCGGCCTTCCATCTTGTAGCCGACGTCGATGATGGCTTGTCCCGCTTCAATTGCGATGACCTTGCCTTTGACGACAGACCCTTCGTCGGGTGTGTCGATTTCGAAGCTTTCGTTAAGGAGGGCTTCGAATTCCTCCATCGTTGTGTTGGCGCTCATGTGGCGTATTGTTCCTTTGTGGTCATTTTTCTGGCCGAACGGTTGTCTCCGACGGTCTTTGGCTTCAATTGGTCGGGGCAGAAAACAAGGAAGGGCCGGCATCAACCGACCCTGCGCATCCTCTGTCCGGGACTGTGCCGCCCCTTGACACCGCGCGTATATGGCACCGGTGCCGCCGTGGCAAGACCGCGCCGCCGAACAGGCGCTCGCATATCGTCCGTCGCGCGATTTGCAATGGCGATCAGGCGTTGCGAATCCGTTCGATTGCAGCGGCGGCAACCGACACGGCCTGCTCGATGGTCATCGAGGTGGTGTCGATCAACAGCGCGTCACGCGCGGGTTTCAGCGGCGCGGTATCGCGGGCCCGGTCGCGGGCATCGCGTTGCCGCAGATCGGCCAAAACCGCAGTCAGCGCGGTTTCCGCGCCGCCAGTGCGCAATTCTTCGAACCGGCGGGTCGCGCGCACCTCGTCACTGGCGGTGATGAACAGCTTTACCTCGGCATCAGGGCAGATCACCGTGCCGATATCGCGTCCGTCCAGCACCGCGCCGCCATCGCGCCGGGCAAACGCCCGCTGAAAGTCAAGAAGAGCCGAGCGGACCTCGGGGATCACGGCGATACGGCTGGCCGCCTGTGCGGCCTCGGCGTCGCGCAGGTCGTCCCGGTCCAGATCGGCACGCGCAAGGCTTCGCGCCGCATCGACCGGCTCGGCCCCTGCCAGTACCAGCCGCCCGACCGCACGGTACAACAGACCGGTGTCGAGATGGGCGAACCCGTAACGCGCGGCAATTTCCCGCGCGACTGTGCCCTTGCCGCTGGCCGCAGGGCCGTCGATTGCAACTGTGAACGCCATGATGCTCCGCTTGCAGATGTGCCGGGCCGTCAGCGGACCGGGCGATCAGAGTATCGGGACAAACGGTGGTTGAAAAGGCTGGAACGCCCTCGAACCGACCGCCTTTGTTCCCAACGCTGTTACACGCGCGAAAGATCAGCCCCGAGCCGGGTCATCAGCGGCTCGAACACCGGAAACGAGGTGGCAATCGGCCCGGCATCATCGACCGTGACACCCTCGCGCGCTGCCATGCCGAGAATCAGGAACGACATCGCGATCCGGTGATCCAGCCGCGCGGCTGCGGTGCTGCCGCCGGGCACTTTGCCGGGACCGGCTCCGGAAACGATCCACCAGTCCTCGCCCTCCTCGACCTCGACCCCGTTCGCGCGCAGGCCCTTGGCCATCGCATCGATCCGGTCGGATTCCTTTACCCGCAGCTCTTTCACGCCGCGCATGACGGTGCGCCCATCGGCAAAGGCGGCCACGACCGACAGGATCGGATATTCATCGATCATGCTTGCAGCGCGCTCGGGCGGAACCTCGATCCCCTTCATATCGGGGGAAAACCGGGCGCGCAGATCGGCGACGGGTTCGCCGCCTTCCTCACGCTCGTTCTCATAGGTCAGATCGGCGCCCATCTCGCGCAGCGTCGTGAACAGCCCGGCGCGCGTCGGGTTCAGCCCGATACCGGGCACCAGAACATCCGACCCCGGCACGATCAGCGCGGCACAGACCGGAAAGGCCGCCGAACTGGGGTCGCGCGGCACGGCGATGTCCTGCGGACGCAGATCGGGCTGGCCGGTCAGGGTAATCACCCGGCCTTCATCCGTGTCCTCGACACGGACGGTCGCACCAAACCCGGTCAACATCCGTTCGGTGTGATCGCGAGTGGCCTCACGCTCGATCACCACGGTGTCGCCGGGCGCATTCAATCCGGCCAAAAGGATGGCGGATTTCACCTGCGCACTGGGCACCGGCGTGACGTATCGCACCGCCACCGGATCGGCCGCGCCGACCACAGTCATCGGCAGCCGCCCGCCTTTGCGCCCGAAGGCCTGCGTGCCGAACAGCGCCAGCGGATCGGTGACCCGCCCCATCGGCCGCCCGTTCAGCGATGCATCGCCGGTAAAGGTGGCGGTGATTGGCGTTGTTGCCATCGCCCCCATGATCAGCCGCACGCCGGTGCCCGAATTGCCGCAGTCGATCACATTTTCCGGTTCGCCGAACCCGCCCGTGCCGACACCGTGCACCGACCAGGAACCGCCGCCGTGGTTCACCACTTCGGCGCCGAAAGCGGCCATGGCGCGGCCTGTATCCAGCACATCCTGGCCCTCCAGCAGGCCGGTGATTCGCGTCTCGCCCACCGCCAACGCGCCAAGGATCAGTGACCGGTGGGATATCGACTTGTCCCCCGGCACCTCGGCGGTGCCGGTCAGAGGGCCGCAGGGCCGTGATGTCATCGGTATCGCTGTGCCGTGGCCGGACATGCCGTTCCCCCTTATTGAAAGTCGCGGCGATACTAGCGTTGGCGTGGGGGGGCGCAAGGCGCGAAATCGACCGCAGGCCAAAGCATCAGATCAGCGCGGCCAGAGGCAGGAGCAGGAACACAAAAAGCAAAAAAGGCAAATGGCGCATGATTAAATTCCGTCACTCTGAATGTGGCCAGAGAAAACCCTGACCTTTCGTTGAATGACGTCAGACTAACGGTGACGGTGCTGATCGGAAAAGTGGTGAATTCCATACCCCGCCGGTCGGGCGTGGCCTTGTGGCAGTGGCCGTTGGCCGGAATTACGCTCAGATGTTCTGGATCACTGCCTGATGAAAGTCAGATAATGCGGGCTGCGGCCTTCGCGCAGTGCCTTGCTTTCATAGCGTGTCGAAATCCAGTCGTCCCATGGGGTGCCCCGGTCGTCGGCCTCGCTCAGGGTGAAACCGGCGGGCGGAACCTCTTCCAGCGTCTGCCGCACATAGTCGGGAATATCCGTGGCGACGCGAAACCGGGCGCCCGGCGCCAGAACCCGAGCCAAGGGTGCGAGATGTTCGGGAGTGACAAACCGGCGGCGATGATGCCGCGCCTTGGGCCAGGGATCGGGATACAGCAGAAAGGCGCGCGCCACGCTTGCCTCGGGCAATACGTCCATCATATTGCGCGCATCGCCCGGATGAATGCGGATATTGTCGACCCCCGCCCGCCGGATCTTGCCCAGCGCCATCGCGACACCGTTGATGAAGGGTTCGCAGCCGATGATGCCGACATCGGGGTTGGCACCCGCCTGATGCACCATATGTTCCCCGGCACCAAATCCGATTTCCAGCCACAGGGGCCGGACGCCGGACCCTGCGCCAAAGATCGCTGCGGGGTCCAGCGGCTTGCGCTCGGGGTTTTCGTCCCATCCCACAGGACCGGGCGAAAGCGCGTCAAGATCGCTTTCGAGCAGGTCGATCTGGGTACGGCGCAGGGTCTTGCCCTTGAACCGGCCATAAAAGTTGCGCCACGGGGCGCCCGAGGGATGATATTCAGATGCGGTCATGGGCGCGGCTGATACCCGGTGAACGTAGCCGATGCAATCGGTGGCAACTTGTCACAGGCACCGGCATGGGGAACCATTGAGGCTTTGGCCACGCAGGCCTATGAATCGGGTGATGTTCAAGTCCAGCCTCCTTGTCGGCGTCCTGGCGCGCCTGATCCTTGCCTTCGCGCTGGCGACGGTCGGAGCGATGCATCGCGCACCTGCGTCCGGCGATGCGGAACTGGCGGCTTTTCTTGCTGTCGGCGGCACTCTGGACGATCTGTGCGGCGGTCATCGCTTCTCTGACAGCGGCCCGGTGTGCGAGGCTTGCCGCCTTGTCGCGGCCGTTCTGCCCATCGCGCCGGATCTGGCACCAAACACGGCCAATCTGTCGCATGTGTTGTGGACCGGCCACAGCGCCCGCCCGACCCCGCACAGCCCGAAACTGCGCGCCAACACCGCCCGTGCGCCGCCCCTTGCCGTGAGCGAAGCCTGAACTCTTCTCATCACACGCGCCTGCGACCTTTCTGCGGGCATATCAAGGATAACACCATGTCACTGAAACCAATGGTGCTCGCGGCCCTGTTCGGTCTGGCTGCCACAACCTCTTTCGCCCATGACTACCAGATCGGCGATATTTCCGTTGCCCATCCGAAAAGCTTTGAGACCGCCCCCGGGGTGAAATCTGGCGGTGCCTATATGACCATCACCAACACTGGCGATACCCCCGACCGCCTGATCGAGGTGCGCGCCGACTTCCCCCGCGTGATGCTGCACAACAGCGTCACGGAAGATGGCGTGGCAAAGATGCTGCATCTGGAGGGGGTGGATATTCCGGCCGGAGAAACGATCGAACTGGCCCCCGGCGGTATCCACGTCATGTTGATGGGGCTGACGGCTCCGCTGACCGTAGGCACAGAAATCCCCGCGACATTGGTGTTTGAAAACGCGGGCGAACTGGATGTGACGTTGAACGTGGAAACCCGGGGCACCGACGCCGAAAATCACTCCGGCCACTGAAAACGGGTCATTGACCCGCGACAGGTCAATGCAACAAAGGGCAGCGCGATACCGCGCCGCCCCCTGCCGGAAACGCTCAGACTTTCCCGCTCAGACGGCGCGCTTCAGCGCCTCGGCCAGATCGGTCTTTTCCCACGAAAAACCGCCGTCGGCCTCGGGTTCGCGGCCGAAATGGCCATAGGCCGCAGTGCGCTCATAGATCGGGCGGTTCAGCCCCAGATGATTGCGGATCCCGCGCGGTGTCAGATCGATCGCCTGGGCAATCGCCCGTTCGATCGCCTCGGAGCCGACGTCGCCGGTGCCGAAGGTATCGGCATAGATCGACAGCGGTTTCGCCACGCCAATGGCATAGCTGAGCTGGATGGTGCATTTGTCGGCCATTCCTGCCGCCACCACATTCTTTGCCAAATACCGCGCGACATAGGCCGCCGAACGGTCGACCTTGGTTGGATCCTTGCCCGAGAACGCGCCGCCCCCGTGCGGGGCCGCACCGCCATAGGTGTCGACAATGATCTTGCGACCCGTCAGGCCCGCGTCACCGTCCGGCCCGCCGATCACGAACGTGCCGGTGGGGTTCACATGCCACACCGTTTCCGCATCGATCCAGCCATCGGGCAGAACCTGCCGGATATAGGGTTCGACAATGGCGCGGATGTCGTCACTTGTCTGGGATTCGTCCGAGTGCTGGGTGGACAGCACGATCGAGGTCACGCCCACCGGTTTGCCATCTTCATAGCGCACCGCCAACTGCGATTTCGCATCCGGACGCAGGGTGGGTTCGGTGCCGTCCTTGCGCACCTCGGCCAGCCGTTTGAGGATGGCATGGGCATATTGGATCGGCGCGGGCATCAGTGCCGTGGTTTCATTGGTGGCAAAGCCGAACATGATTCCCTGATCGCCGGCGCCTTCGTCCTTGTTGGCGCGGGCATCGACACCCATGGCGATATGGGCCGACTGTTGATGCAGCAGGTTGGTGATTTCACAGGTGGCGTGGTGAAACTTTTCCTGCTCGTATCCGATGTCCTTGATACAGGCGCGGGTAATTGCCTCGACCCGTCCGATATGGTCTTTCAGCTTGGAGGGATCGCTCAACCCCACTTCGCCGCCGATGATGACGCGGTTGGTGGTGGCAAAGGTTTCGCAGGCCACCCGCGCCTCGGGTTCCTCCGTAAGGAAGGCATCAAGGATCGCGTCGGAAATTCGGTCGCAGACCTTGTCGGGGTGACCTTCGGATACGGACTCCGAGGTAAAGACATAATTTTTGCGGGACATGGGTGGTGCTCCAATCGGTGTGAACCGCCGCGCCAGGAAGCCGTTGCGACGGGTGCAATACTTTCGGTTACAACGCTCTGCACAAAGGTTCAATCGCCAAGGCGTCGCGCCCCGGCAATAACCCCCGCCAGAAGGACGATCAGCAACACCCCCACAGGCAGATCGCCGCTGCGCGCATAGGGCGTCGGCGGCAAGGCGTCGGGCAGTTGCACGTCAAGAAACCCGGCCTGCCCCAGCGGGATATGGTCAAGCAGACGCCCCTGTGCATCGATCACCCCCGATATCCCCGTGTTGGCCGCGCGCAGCATCGGCAACCCCTGTTCGATCGCCCGCATCCGTGCCTGAGCCAGATGCTGTTGCGGACCGGCAAACGTGCCGAACCAGGCATCGTTGGTGATCTGCAACAGGAATCGCGGGCGTTCGGTGCCGCGCATGTCCTGGGGAAACACCGCCTCGTAACAAATCAGCGGCAAGGCCCGGCCCAGCGGCCCGAGATCGACCAGCCGTGGCCCCGGTCCGGGCGAAAAGCCGAACCCGTCGCGGGATGCGAAACTTTGCAACCCGATCAGCCTGGCCAGTTCGCCAAAGGGAATGTATTCGCCCAGCGGCACCAGATGGTGCTTGTCATAGGTTTCAACGATGACGCCGCCGGGCCCCAGCAGCAGCAGACTGTTGTAAGCCGCCAGACCTTCATTGCGCTGCGCTCCGATGACCACCGGGCGGCCGTTTGCCGCGTCGGAGATCAGAGTCAGCGCGGGGAGGCCCGGCTCGGCGAGCCAGGGGATGGCGGTTTCGGGCCAGATGGTCAGGTCGGGCGCACCGGGGGCGGCAGTGAATTCAAGCTGCCGGTCAAAGAACACTCGTGCGCGCGAGGGATCCCATTTTTCACGTTGCGGCGCATTGGGCTGCACCAGCCGGATCACCGGCGCATCTTTTGCAATCTGCGGCGCGGACGGTGTCGCGAAAGTATCAAAGGCGCCTGGCAAAAGCACTGCAAGCACGAACAGGATCAGCCCCGCCAAAGTCCGCCACCGCACCGCGCCCGCGATCAGTGCCGCCACCGCCAGAGTCACCAGCGTCAAACCATATGGCCCGATCAGCGCAGCCAGCCGGGCAACCCCGCTTTCCGTCCAGACATAACCGGGCAAGGCCCAGGGAAACCCGGTCAGGATATATCCGCGCGCCAGTTCACAAAGGGTCAACGCCAGTGGAAACGCCAGCAGTCGCGCCCAACCCGGCCTTGTCGCCGCCCCGGTAACCGCCCCGGCCAGCGCCCAGAACAGCGCAAATCCCGTGGCCGAAAACAGCAACGCAAAGGGCGCCATCCAGCCATGCCGCCCGATATCCACCAGAAACGGCTCGACGATCCAGTGCAGCGCCACCGCGAAATATCCGATTCCCGCACACCAGCCGATCAGCGCGCCGCGCCGCCACCCGGGCGGATCGACCAGAAGCGCCGCCAAAAGCGCGAAACCCGCCATCGCCAGATAGATCTGCGAAAACGGCACCTGACCGAGCGCCGCAAAAGCCCCCGCCGCGCAGGCCAGCACAGCCGACTGAATCGGCGTGCACCGCGACAGCCCCGCGAAGGAAGCGCGCTTTAACCGGGACGCCAGCATGTTCTGCTATTCGCCCGGTAGCCGTTCGCATCCCGGCATGCGCACACGGATCCGTTTGATCCGGCGGGGATCAGCGTCGACGATTTCAAGCTGCGCGCCCGACGGATGGGTGATCACCTCGCCCCGCGCGGGCACCCGCCCGGTCAGCACAAAGGCAGCACCGCCGAGAGTGTCGATTTCCTCTTCGTTTTCGGGTTCGACAAGTTTCAGGCCCGTCGTCGCCTCGAATTCGTCCAGCGGAGTTTTGGCGAGCGCCAGATAGACTCCGGGCTTTTCCTCGGTCCAGTATTGGCCTTCGTCGATGTCGTGTTCATCCTCGATCTCGCCGATCACCTGTTCGATCAGATCCTCGATGGTGACCAGACCGTCGACCCCGCCATATTCATCGATCACCAGCGCCATATGCATGCGGTCACTCTGCATTTTCTGCAGCAACACGCCGATCGGCATGGAGGGCGGCGCATAGATCAGCGGGCGCAGCATCGCCGAAAGGTCAAATGTCCTGTCGTTGCCGTTAAACCCGTGCTGAAGCGCGAAATCCTTGAGATGCACCATGCCCATCGGATGATCCAGAGTATCGCGATAGACCGGCAAACGGCTCATGCCGCTGTCGCGAAACACATGCACCAGATCCTCCATCGAGATATCCACCGGGACCGAAACGATCTCGACCGTGGGAATCGCCACGTCATAGACACGCATCCGTCGCAGATTGATCAGGCCGGGCAAAGCGGATGCCATGTGCGCACGAGATTGCTTCGTCTCTGCGCCATCCTGATCCGATTCATCGGGGCTGAACGCCTCGAACAATCGTCCGAAAAAACCCCGTTGCGGGGGTTCGTCGTCGTCCTGGGAAAGCGCGCTTTGCGCAGCCCCTCTGGACCCTTCCTCTGAGTCGTCCATTTTCCCTTTCCGGTTGCCCGCGCTGCCTGAGCGCGAAACAGCTATATAGTCAGTGTTGTCCGTACGTCACCCCCAATTGGCGATCATTCGGCGTGATAAGGGTCTGCGATGCCGAGTTTCGACAGGATCGCAGTCTCCCGTGCCTCCATCAGATCACCGTCTTCATCGTGTTCGTGGTCGAAACCCAACAAATGCAGGGTGCCGTGAACCAGAAGATGGGTCACATGGTCAGCCAGCGGGATTCCGCCCGCCTGCGCCTCGGACTGACAGGTGTCAAAGGAGATGGCAAGATCACCCAGTTCAGGATCGCGCGGATCGGGCGCTGCCGGGTCGCTGCCGGGCACCTCGGCGCCACGTTCATCCGACGGCCATGACAGCACATTGGTCGGCACCGCCTTACCGCGAAAATCGGCATTCAGGGTGGCGATCCGCACATCATCGCAGGCCAGCAGGCTGACCTCCCACGGCGTGTCGGGAAGGTGGCCGAGCGCCGCCGTCACGGCCCGCAGCGCCAGCGCCTCGATCCCCAGACCGTCCCAACGGGCATCCTCGGTCACTACATCGACAGTGATGTCAGCCATCGGCCTCGTATGCCTCGATGATTTTCGCAACCAGCGGGTGGCGCACGACATCCTTGGAGGTGAAATAGTTGAACGATATCTTGTCGATTCCGCTCAACAGGCGTTCGGCATCCTGCAATCCGCTCTGCGCCCCGCGCGGCAGGTCGACCTGGGTGCGGTCGCCGGTGATCACCATGCGGCTGTTGCGACCCAGCCGGGTCAGGAACATCTTCATCTGCATCGATGTGGCATTCTGCGCTTCATCCAGCACGACAAAGGCATTGGACAGGGTCCGCCCGCGCATAAAGGCCAATGGCGCGATTTCGATCCGCTTTTCCTCGATCAGTTTTGCGGTCTGCTTGCCCGGAAAAAAGTCGTTCAGCGCGTCGTAGAGTGGCTGCATGTAAGGATCGACCTTGTCCTTCATGTCGCCGGGCAGATAGCCCAGCTTTTCGCCGGCCTCGACCGCCGGACGCGACAGGACGATCCGGTCAACATGGCCCTCGATGAACATATTCACGCCGACGGCCACCGCGAGATAGGTCTTGCCGGTGCCTGCGGGACCGATGCCAAAACACATCTCATTCGCGAAAAGCGAGCGCACATAGGCTTTTTGTGCTTCGGTGCGGGGTTCGACCAGGCGCTTGCGGGTTTTGATTTCAACCCGGTCGCCCTGTAACAGCTCTGCCGATGCGCCGTTGCGCGGGGCGGTTTCGCGTCCGTTCGGAACCATGCGGATTTCGGCGTCGATATCGCCCGGGTCGACCGCACGCCCGGCTTCGAGTCGGGAATACAGCGCGCGCAAAACCTCCGAGGCGCGGGCCTGTGCATCGGGTTCACCCAGCACAACCAACAGGTTGCCACGCCGGACGATCTGAACACCCAGAAGCTGTTCAATCCGCGCCAGGTTCACATCGAACTCTCCACAGAGATCGATCAAAAGCCGGTTGTCCTGAAATTCGATCAACGCCTCGACGGCGCGATCTGCGGGCGGGGGGGACGGAGGTATAAGGCCCAAGCAATGCTCCATGGCTGATCTATTAAACATATGGTGACAAGGCTCGGGCACGCCCGCAAGCGAAAGCTGCACCGATGACTGAAATATCGCTGTTTCCGGCGGGACCACGCGCAAACTCTCATGGCCATCGCGCGGCAAATCCTCACCCACAGAGCGTCGGCCTGATTTGGGTCGGGGCGGTGGGCTTGAAAGATCGATCCGGCGGCGACCGCGCCGCTTTTCCAGTTGGCGTGGAGATTGCGACGCTTGCCCGACCTTAAGTCGCTACAGTAACACCGCTTGAAATCGTGGTGCGGGACAGTGCGCTGGCCGGGACCGAAAGCCATCTTTCCCCGGGCTGTCGCCAAGCGTTCACGCCGCATGATCCACAACGCCAAAGGGCCGCCGCATATCGCGACGGCCCAATTTTGTCTTTCGGCGGATCAGATCACCCTGGATCAGATCGCATCCGGGACCGGTGAACTGACGCGGTCGGGACCGTTGATCGTGAACGGCGGCAGCAATCCGCAGATCGGCTTGCCGTTCCGGTCAAGCCTGTTGGACTGATAGCCTTCGACCCCATCATCAATCGCCCAGTGTTCGCACCCGTCACCATCGACCCAGATGCCCGGCGTGCGGGTCAGGTTTTTCAGGCTTTTGGTGTCAAATCCCCGGTCAACGGTCTGATTGGTCTTCTGGCCGCATCCGGCAAGACCGATTGTGGCCATGACAAGTATAAGTGGCAGCTTGTTCATTTCGGTTACCTTATGCAGATGATTTCGACGCGGCGGTTGGCCTGCATGCCGGCAGCGGTCGAGTTGCTGGCCTTGGGCTGACGTTCGCCATAGCCGCTGACGTCAAGGACCGGCGCACCAACACCTGCGGCCACTTGGGCCACCGCATTTGCGCGGTTATAGGACAGGCGGAGGTTATATGCGTCGGACGCGCGGCTGTCTGTGTGGCCGATGACCTTGTAGGCGCGGGCACCGGCGCTGCGAAAGAACCCCGCCAGATGGTCGCGGCCCTGCGGGTGGATCTTATAGCTGTCGGTGGCGAACAGTTGATCGGTGTTCATCACAGCACAGGTTTCGACGGCATGGCACACCGGCTTGCCCATACGATCAAGCCGGTTGGAAGCGTATCCTTCCCAGCCATCGTCGCGGACCCAGTGTTCACACCCATCCGGATCGATCCAGATCGTGCCGACGGCGCGTCTCTGCTGTGCTTCGGGCGCGCTGACGCCCAGCATCAGCATAGATGCGGCCAGTCCCGCGACCAACGCAAGCCGCGCGGCGTAATTCACAATTAACACTCCCCGTCTCCTTCGAAATTCAGTGCATCGGGCAAAGTGGCATTGCCCGCGCATCCCCCGGTCATCAACTTTTTTTCAACCTGACCGAAAATCACGGCGTTGTGAAGGTCGAATACGCCCGCTCTGTGCAGCATTTTCAACGGGGTGGAGGGTTTTGCACTCCACCGGACCACGCCGCAAGGACACTTCGCCAGAGCGCCCCCGACAATTGTGCGCGCCGACCAATGCCGCCCCCGGCATCAATCGCAACCCTTTCGCCCTTTCGTTTCCGGACTCGGGACAGTTCAGGGCTAACGGGCGGGAATCATTGCCAAGACGAAGGCATTTTCCGATAACTTGCGAAGAACTGGCGGCGAAACTAAGGCGAACGGCATTTCCGTCAGCCAGCGCCGGGCAAAACGCCCGCCCCGAGAAACGGGTGCCTGATGCGATGTCGGGGTTATTTTGCCCCGGCGGTTGGGGATGGCCCGTTGCGGCGGGCGCGAACACTAGCTTGGAGTGGGGATGAAGAAGATACTTTTGGTCGCGGCGATGATCGCTGCAGTGGCAACAACAGCTTCGGCACATGACCGGAAACACAAACATGCCTATGGCACCTATACGATCAGCAATGTGACCATCGTTGTCAGCTGCTATCGCGGGCCTTGGAAAGAGGTGATCTGGGATCGTCCGAACCCGGCGTTCTATGACAGCCTGGTCGGCGCGGGCTATTCACCGGCGACGGCGAACGCGCTTGGCACCCGGATCTGCCGGGATCAGAACCTTGTCGGCAATCTCCAGAACATGATCGCCGAAGTGCAGCAGGTGATCCGTCAGGCGCCACGCGGCTGATCTTCGGTAAATCGACGGAAAGCGGCGGTCCCATGGGCCGCCGTTTTCGTTTTCCGGGGCGTCATCCTGCCGAAATCAGACCAGAACGCCGCCCAGCGAGTTTGTCAGGCTTTCGGTGATCCGGACCGGGCGCATTTCGCCGACCGGCACCTCGCCCATCACATGCACAGCATGCAGGTGGTCGGATTTACCACCCATCTGCCCCGGCTCACGGCCCGGTTTCTCGAACAGCACGCCGACCGTCTGCCCGACCATGGCATCCTGCGCACGGCGCTGCTGTTCGGTCAGAAGCGATTGCAACCGGTGCAGGCGATCCATCGATACAGCCTCGTCCACCTGACCGCGCTCGGCGGCAGGGGTGCCCGGACGCGGTGAATAGCGGAAGCTATAGCACTGGCCGTATTCCACGGCCCGGACCAGCGCCAGAGTATCCTCGAAATCCTGTTCTTCCTCACCCGGAAAACCGGTGATGAAATCGCCCGAAATCAGAATGTCGGGACGCGCCGCGCGAATCCGTTCGATCAGCCGCAGATAGTGGTCCGCCGTGTGTTTGCGGTTCATCGCCTTCAGCACCCGGTCGCTGCCCGATTGCACCGGCAGATGCAGATATGGCATCAGCTTGTCACACTCGCCATGGGCCGCGATCAGCGCATCGTCCATGTCATTCGGGTGGCTGGTGGTATAGCGAATTCGCAACAGCCCGTCGATCTTTGCCAGGTCGCCGATCAGCCCGGCCAACCCGCCGTAGTGCCCGTGATAGGCGTTGACGTTCTGCCCCAGAAGGGCAATTTCGCGCACCCCCCGTTCGACCAGATCGCGCGCCTCGTCCAGCACACGGTCAGCCGGACGGCTGACCTCGGATCCGCGGGTATAGGGGACGACGCAGAAGGCGCAGAACTTGTCGCACCCCTCTTGCACGGTGAGAAATGCGGTGGGCGCACGGGCGGCTTTCGGGCGGGCCCCCAGATGGTTGAACTTGTCTTCCTCGGGAAAATCAGTGTCGAGCACCCGTTCGCCCCGGGCCAGAGCATCGGTCATTCCGGGCAGGCGATGATAACTTTGCGGCCCGACCACCAGATCGACCATCGGTGCGCGGGTCATGATCTCGGCGCCTTCGGCCTGTGCGACGCAGCCGGTGACGCCGATTTTCAGATCGGGTTTTGCAGTCTTGAGCGGACGCAGACGGCCCAGCTCGTGATACACTTTCTCCGCCGCTTTTTCGCGGATATGGCAGGTGTTCAGCAGGATCATATCCGCGTCATCGGCCCGGTCAGTCGTGACATAGCCCTGCGAGATCAGGCTTTCGGCCATCCGCTCGCTGTCATAGACGTTCATCTGACAACCGTATGTCTTGATGAACAGCTTCTTCGCATCGCCCATGGTGCGCGTCCTTCCTGTGTTGCGGCCTGTTATCCCATCGCCCCGCGCGCTGCAACGCGCCTCCCCTTGCATTATCTGGCCAATATTCGCGCTGCGCCGTGCGGGTGCTGATATTTGCCACGCAGCAGCCCGTGAGCCTCTTGCATTCCCGGCGCGGTTTGTCAGACGTTAACCCCGATCCGACAGAAAGACCGCCATGCGCCACGCCTCGATCAGCCATTTTACCGCCCACGGGCGGGCCGCCCTTGGAAAAGGCCCGGTGGCCATCGTTCTGGCCGAAGACGCGGTGGAAATCGACAGCACCCTGCGCCACCATCTGGACGCCGGTTTCACCACTGTCGTCCTGTTCGCCCTGCCCCAGGTCGCGGTCAACCCGGCGCTGGACGGCGTTGTTCACCGGATCGATTATAACACAAAGGCGCCTGATGCCTTTGTCAGCGCAGTCAACACGGTGATCGCCATGGGGCCTGACCTGTGGATGTATTACTGCTTTAACGCCGAATACCTGTTCCATCCCTTTGGCGCGTCACGCAACGTGGCCGAAATGCTGACCTTCCAGACCGAAGAGCGGCGCGACGCCATGCTGACCTATGTAATCGATCTTTACGCCGGCGATCTTGACGCCGCACCGGATGCGGTTTCTCTGAGTGACGCTTGGCTCGACAAATCTGGCTATTACGCCCAGTCGCGCGGTGGCCCGTCCGGCTCCCCCGCCCCACTCGAGCGGCAGCTCGATTTCTTTGGCGGATTGCGCTGGCGGTACGAGGAACACGTGCCGTGGAAAAAGCGCCGGATCGACCGGATCGGCCTGTTTCGCGCACGCACCGGGCTGGAACTGCGCGCCGATCACACGTTCAACGATCCGGAATACAACACTTTTGCCTGTAAATGGCACCACAACCTGACGGCGACAATCTGTTCGTTCCGTACCGCCAAGGCCCTGCGCGTCAACCCGGGCAGCCGAAGCGAGATCGAAACATTCCGCTGGCGCAATTCCGTCCCCTTCCGGTGGGAATCGCAGCAATTGCTGGATCTCGGGTTGATGGAGCCGGGGCAGTGGTTTTGAGCGGCTGAATACGGCTCAGCGGCAGCTTGCCGATTCCGCAGTCAAATCGAAGGCAATGATCTTCGTCTTGGCAACTAAGCGACCAGCCTATCCTGAATGGTGATCCCCGAATGCCGAGTGATGCGTAGCGAAACCTGAAAAAGAAACTGATCTCAGCCGCGACGAACGCGGATGACCACGTCGATCTTCACAATCTCGGTGCCTTCGGGGGCGGCGGGCAGGCCGATGATTTCCATTTGGTCGGCGGGGGCATCGGTCAGGCGACCGGTGTCTTCCCAGTAAAAATGCGGGTGGTCGTCCATGCGGGTGTCGAAATAGGATTTCGACCCGTCCACTGTCACTTCCTGCATCAGGCCCGCCTCGCAGAAGGCGCGCAGGGTATTATAGACAGTGGCCAGCGACACGGCTTCGCCCGCGTCCGAGGCCAGCGCGAACAGGCTTTCGGCGGTCACATGGCGGTTCTGGCCGTCACCCACCAGCAATGCCGCAAGGGACAGGCGCTGCCGCGTCGGGCGCAGGTCGGCTGCGGCCAGCCAGTCGGTACCACGGGTGAATGCATCGGGCGTCATTTTGAACCTTTTTACGAGCAGGCATACAACATATAACGTCTCGCACCCCATCGTTTCAATTGCAAATCGCTCGCAGACCGACAAGATGCGGATAGGTGGTGCAGACTGGACAGGCCGCAAGCCGCGATGGTAAGCGCGGAAAAAGACATCCAAGGGGGCGACATGGCCGGTTATCCGACAACATTCGACAAGGACGATCTGATCCGCTGCGCACAGGGCGAACTGTTCGGGCCGGGCAATGCCCAACTGCCGATGCCGCCGATGCTGATGATGGATCGGATCACCGACATCTCTGCCGATGGCGGATCTCACGGCAAGGGTCACGTGGTCGCCGAATTCGACATTACACCCGACCTCTGGTTCTTTGACTGCCATTTCCCGGGCAATCCGATCATGCCCGGCTGCCTTGGCCTTGACGGGCTATGGCAGCTGACCGGGTTCAACCTTGGCTGGCGCGGCTGGCAGGGACAGGGCATGGCGCTGGGCGTGGGCGAGGTAAAGCTGACCGGCATGGTCCGCCCAGATCGTAAAATGCTGACCTATTTCGTCGATTTCACCCGCGTCATCGACCGGCGGTTGAAATTGGGCGTCGCCGACGGGCGGGTTGTGGCGGATGGCGAAGAGATTTATGTCGTCAAGGACATGAAGGTGGGGCTTGCCACCGCTGACCAGACCTGAAGGAACTGCTATGCGCCGCGTCGTCGTTACCGGACTCGGAATCGTCTCATCCATCGGCAACGATGTGGATAAAGTCCTCCAGTCACTCAAGACGGGCCGGTCTGGCATCGTCGCCAGCCCCGAAATGGCCGAACACGGCTTTCGCAGCCAGATCGCTGGCACGCTGAAGATTGATGTGGCCGATCACGTGGAAAAGCGCGCGTTGCGTTTCATGGGGCCGGGCGCCGCCTATGCCCATATCGCGATGTCACAGGCCATCGCGGATTCGGGGCTTGAGGAAAGCGACATCGTCAATCCCCGCACCGGGCTGATTGCCGGGTCAGGCGGGCCATCGACAAGCGCGATGTTTGCCGCCCACCAAACCGTGCTGAAAACCGGCGCGACCAAGCGGATCGGCCCGTTCGCGGTGCCCAAATGCATGTCGTCGACGATTTCGGCCAACCTTTCGACGGCCTTCAAGATCAAGGGCATTAACTATTCGATCACCTCGGCCTGTTCGACCTCGCTGCACTGTATCGGCAATGCAGCCGAACAGATCATGATGGGCAAGCAGGACGTGATGTTCGCCGGGGGCGGTGAAGAACTGGACTGGACGCTGTCCTGCCTGTTCGATGCCATGGGCGCGATGAGCAGCAAGTACAACGACACCCCCGCCACCGCCTCCCGCGCCTTCGATGCCACACGCGACGGATTCGTCATCTCGGGCGGCGGCGGAATCGTCGTGCTTGAGGAATTGGATCACGCCCTTGCCCGCGGCGCAAAGATCTATGCCGAGGTGACGGGATATGCCGCCACATCTGACGGACACGACATGGTGGCACCGTCAGGCGAAGGCGGCGAACGCGCCATGCGCATCGCCCTGTCCACCCTGCCCGAAGACCGCAAGGTGGGCTATATCAACGCCCATGGCACCAGCACCCCCGTCGGTGACATAGGCGAGATCGAGGCCGTGCGCCGGGTCTTCGGTCAGGGCAGCACGCCGCCGGTGTCATCCACCAAATCGATGACCGGCCATGCTCAGGGTGCGGCGGGCGCGCTGGAATCGATCTTTTGCCTGCTGATGCTGCGCGACGATTTCATCGCGCCGTCCATCAACGTCGAAACGCTCGACCCGGCCCTCTCGCCTGACGAAATCGCGACCGAGCTGGTGACCGAGGCCGGACTTGATACGGTGATGACCAACAGTTTCGGCTTTGGCGGAACCAACGGATCGATGCTTTTGTCGAAATATCGCGGGTGATGGACATGAACGGGCAGATGCAGGGCAAACGCGGCGTGATCATGGGCGTCGCAAACGAACGCTCGATCGCCTGGGGAATAGCAAAGGCCATGGCCGGTGCGGGGGCCGAACTGGCCTTCACCTATCAGGGCGAGGCCTTTGGCAAACGTGTCGAGCCTTTGGCCGCATCCGTGGGCAGCAGCCTGCTGGTCGATGTGGATGTGACCGATGATGCCTCGCTTGATGCTGCTTTCGCGCAGGTCAAGGCCGAATGGGGCACGATCGATTTTCTGGTCCATGCCATCGCGTTCTCCGACAAGGCCGAGCTGACGGGCCGGTTCATCAACACCTCGCGCGCCAACTTCGCGCAATCTCTGGCGATCAGCTGTTTCAGCTTTATCGACGTGTCGCGCCGCGCGGCCGAGCTTATGCCCGAAGGCGGCACACTTTTGACGCTGACCTATCAGGGCTCCAACCGGGTCACGCCGTTTTACAACGTGATGGGCGTGGCGAAGGCGGCGCTGGAATCCTCGGTCCGCTATCTGGCCAACGATCTGGGTCCGGACGGAATCCGGGTCAACGCGATCTCGCCCGGCCCGATGAAAACGCTGGCTGGCGCGGCCATCGGCGGGGCGCGCAAGACCTTCAAACATACCGACGCCAACGCCCCCCTGCGTGCCAATGCGACGCTGGAGGCGGTGGGCGGCACAGCGGTTTACCTCGCCTCGGATGCCGGGGCCTGCACGACGGGCGAAATAATCCGCGTTGACGGCGGGTATCACGTTCTGGGCATGCCGCAGCCCGACAACCTCTGATCCCATGGCGCCCGGCCCAATTGGGTGGGGCGCCGTTGCGTGTTGGCCGGGCTGACCGCCGGTCTTGGCGTTTCGCTGCCGGGGTCATTGTCCGCGCGGGGCAGTCGTTTTGACGATGCCTTACGCTTGGGCGCGAAATTGCACAGTCGAACAGCCTGTTGATCGCGGTGGATGCGCAGATCGTCGATGCTCAGGCGTTTCGCGGCCCTGTCGACGGCCATCTCAAAACGTAACATGCGCTGTTTTCGGCTGTCATCCTGCCCGCGATCGGCGCCTGATACAGACCGACAAACAGGTTCTTGCGACCGCCGCGCCGGGCGCTGTACCCTCGCCTGACGGTGGTGGATGCAAAGATCGTTTCCGCCTGTTGCAACGACAATGGAGACCCTCGTGATGAATCCTTTTTCTCTGACGGGCAAGACGGCTCTGGTGACCGGCGCGAACACCGGCATCGGTCAGGCGATTGCATTTGCCATGGGTCGGGCCGGGGCGCATGTGATCTGCGCCGGCCGCTCGGATTGCAGCGATACCGCAACGCAGATCGAAAGCGCCGAAGTGTTGAAACTGGATCTGGCCGATCCGATGGCGGCAAGCGGGGTGTTTTCCGACCGTCCAATCGACCTGCTGATCAACAACGCAGGGATCATCCGCCGCGCCGACAGTATCGATTTTACCGAAGCTGACTGGGATGATGTGATGGATGTGAACCTGAAGGCGGTGTTCTTTACCGCTCAGGCCTTTGCCCGCGCGGTTCTGGCCCGCAAGGGTGAGGGGCGGATCGTCAACATCGCATCCCTTCTATCGTTTCAAGGGGGCATCCGGGTGCCATCCTATACCGCCGCGAAACACGGGGTTGCCGGGCTTACGAAACTGCTGGCCAATGAATGGGCGGGCAAGGGGATCGGGGTGAACGCCATCGCGCCCGGATATATCGAAACCAACAACACCGCCGACCTGCGCGCCGATCCCGTGCGTCACAAGGCGATTCTCGACCGGATCCCGGCGGGCCACTGGGGCCAGCCTGACGATATTGCCGAAACTGCCGTATTTCTCTGCGCACCCGCCGCCAAATATATCCACGGAACGGTGCTGAGCGTCGATGGCGGGTGGATGGCCCGGTAACGCAGCACAGGGCGCCGCCTGCCGGATGCGCCATGCAAATTTATCACCGACCGACCCCGGTGTGCGTACCGGGTCTTGCCCGGTTCAGGCTTTCGCAAGCCACGCTGGGGTCGGTCGGGAAAACCGGTGAACCGTCAGGAAATCTCGACGATTTCCACCGCAAAGGTCAGATCGCGACCGGCCAGCGGGTGATTGGCGTCCAAAGTCACCTCGGTGTCGCTCACATCGGCGATCACCACTGGCATCGCCTGACCATCGGGGGTTTGGACCTGCAGCTGGGTACCGACCTCGGCCGGGATGTGATCGGGGAACTGTTCGCGCGGAACCGACTGAATCCGTGCCGGATCATGGGCACCGTAGGCCTGATCGCAGGGGATCGTCACGGTTTTTTCTTCGCCCTTGCCCATACCTGCCAATGCCGAATCCAGCCCCGGAATGATCTGTCCCGAGCCCAATTCGAATTCCAGCGGATCGCGACCTTCGGAACTGTCGAACACTGTTCCGTCCTCCAGCGAACCGGTATAATGCATCTTGATCGTGTCGCCTGATTTTGCTTCGGCCATGATGGTTCCTTTCGCATAAAACAAAAACGCGCCGAGGGTTCGGCGCGTCGATTTCGCGTATGAACCTTTCAAACATGGCACCGGATGTAAACCCGCAGATCTTTCCCCCGGCGTGCCCCTGTGTCACGATGCGTTGAATCAACGGAGGCCCTATGCCGATTACCACCTGCATTTTTGACGCCTATGGCACCCTGTTCGACGTGACCGCAGCGGCCCGGCAAGCCGCCGCTGAACCCGGACAAGAGGCCCTGCGCGACCACTGGCCGCGTCTGGCCGCCGATTGGCGCGCTAAACAGCTGCAATACACATGGCTGCGCGCGATCACCGGCGATCACTGCGATTTCTGGCAGGTCACGCAGGAGGGGCTGGACTGGGCGATGGAGGCGTCGGGCCTGAGTGACCCCGCACTGCGCGAGCGATTGCTGGCACTGTACTGGGAACTGGCGGCCTTCCCCGAGGTACCAGAGACGCTCGCAGCGCTGAAACAGCGCGGGCTGGCAACTGCAATCCTGTCCAACGGATCGCCCGATATGCTGAAGGGTGCTGTCGATTCGGCCAATCTGGGCGAACTGCTTGACGATACTCTGTCCGTGCAATCGGTCGGCGTGTTCAAGCCCCACGCCCGGGTCTATGATCTGGTCGCAGAGCGGTTCGGCTGTGCAAAATCCGAAGTGCTGTTCGTGTCCTCCAACGGCTGGGATGCCTGTTCGGCGGCGCAGTATGGGTTCACCACCGCATGGGTGAACCGCGCCGGCGACCCTGTCGACCGGCTCCCTGGGCGGCCGCAGCACATCCTGACCGACCTTTCCGAAATCCCGGATCTGATCTGATGCCGCATTTTTCCGCGCCGGACGGCACATCGCTGTATTTCACCGACACGGGTCCCACTGATAACCCCACCGACACACCCATCCTGTGTCTGGCCGGGCTGACCCGCAATGGCAGCGACTTCGGCTATCTCGCGCCGCATCTGCCGGGTACCCGCCTGATCACACTAGATTATCGTGGCCGTGGCCAGTCGCAATGGGCCGATTGGCAGACCTATACCATCCCGACGGAGGCGCAGGATGCGCTGGCCCTGCTCGATCATCTGGAGCTTGAAAAGGCCGCAATCATTGGCACCTCGCGGGGCGGGCTGATTGCCCTGATTCTGGCCGCAACCGCGAAACATCGCCTGACCGGAATCGCGCTGAACGACGTCGGGCCAGAATTGTCGCAGGTGGGACTGGATGTGATTCAGGGGTATTTGGGGCGTAATCCGACGGCAAAAACCCGGGAACAGGCGGCGGCGCTGCTGCACAGTCGGATGACCGGCTTTGCGAATGTACCCGCCAGCCGCTGGGCCGAAGAAGCCGCGAAACACTATGTCGAGACAGCCTCGGGTCTGACCATCAACTATGATCCCGCGCTGGCTCAGGCGTTCAAAGCGGCTTCGGATCAACCCCCGGTCGATATGTGGCCGTTGTTCGATGCCATGGCCGATCTGCCGCTGGCGCTGATCCGCGGAGAGAATTCCGACCTGCTGACCGCCGAAACGGCGCGAAAGATGCAGGACCGCCGCCCCGACATGATCATGGCCACCGTCCCCGATCGCGGTCATATACCGTTTTTGGACGAACCACAGGCGGTAAACGCCCTGCACAGATGGATTACCCGACTATGAACATCGAGATGATTGCCGACGCCGCGAAACGGGCACAGGGCCACATCCGCCTCACCCCCCTGCTGTCCTCGCCGTTTCTGGACGACATCGCGGGACGGCGGGTGTTCGTAAAGGCCGAATGCCTGCAACATACCGGCAGCTTCAAGGCGCGTGGCGGCTGGTCTGCCGTTTCCGCACTGTCACCCGAACAGCGGGCAAAGGGCGTCATCGCATATTCCAGCGGCAACCATGCACAGGGCGTCGCACGGGCGGCCCGCGAACACGGCATCCCGGCTGTCATCATCATGCCCGCCGACGCACCGGTGATGAAGATCGAAAACACAAAGGCATTGGGGGCCGAAGTCGTGACATACGACCGGGCGACCGAAGACCGCGACGCCATCGGCACGCGGATGGCATCGGAACGCGGCCTGACCCTGATCAAACCGTTCGACAATCCATACGTGATCGCCGGTCAGGGCACCTGCGGTCTGGAAATCGCCGCGCAGGCAGCCGAGGTGGGAATCGACACCGCCGATGTGCTGGTTTGCTGCGGCGGAGGCGGCCTGACCTCGGGGATCGCGCTGGCGCTTGAGGCCCGCGCGCCGGGCCTGCGCCCCCGTCCGGTCGAGCCCGAAGGTTTCGACGATGTCGCCCGGTCGCTGGCCACCGGAACGATCCAGAGGAACCAGCGCACCACCGGGTCACTGTGCGACGCCATCGTCACGCCGCAACCGGGCGACATGACCTTTCCGATCATGGCCGGCCTCTGCGGTCCCGGCCTGACCGTATCCGACGATCAGGCGCTGCACGCCATGGCACTGGCGTTTTCCCGGCTGAAACTGGTGTTGGAACCCGGCGGCGCGGTGGCATTGGCCGCAGCCCTGTTCCGCCCCGCCGATGTAACAGGCGACGCGGTGATCGCCGTCGCGTCGGGGGGCAATGTGGATGCTGCCGTCTTCGCCATGGCACTGGATCGTTTTGCCTGACCAGCGGTAAGGAATTCCCGCCTTGGCGGTTCGCCCCCCAGGGCGCACCATATCAAGGGTGCATCCCAGGGGGACCGAGCCGTGACACTGCTGCTGGAAAGACCGCTGATTCTGGTGATCCTGTCTGCCCTCGCCTATGCCGCTGCCAAAATCGCAATGAAACTCACATCACAGGCGGCCAGCGTGCCATTGATCGGACTGGTCGCGCTGCTCCTCGGCGCGGCGGTCCTGGCCGAGATCCTCGCCCTGCGTCGGCTCGCCCTGGGGGTGACCTATGTGATGATCCTGGCGCTGGAGTCGCTGGCGGTGCTGGGTGTCGCCTGGCTGCTGGGCGACGGGGTGTCGCCGCGCCAGCTGGCCGGGGGCGCCTTCGTTTTGCTGGGCACGCTGGTGCTGTCGACCTGAACCACTCTTGCGCCGCAGGGCGGATCGCGTCCAAACTCGGGCCAACCGCCATTTTCGGAGCCCGCCATGCCCATTGCCCCCCTGCCCGGTCTGAACGTCCACTATCGCATCGACGGTCCGCCCGACGGTTTGCCCGTGGTGTTTGCCAATTCGCTCGGCACCGACATGCGCCTCTGGGATGCGATCCTGCCGCTGCTGCCCGAGGGGCTAAAACTGATCCGGTACGATATGCGCGGTCACGGACTGACCGACTGCCCGCCCGCCCCCTATTCCATGGGCCAGCTGGTCACCGACGCCGAACGCCTGCTTGACCATCTGGACGTCCGCGATTGTGTCTTTGTCGGCCTGTCCATCGGGGGCATGATCGCCCAGGGGCTGACGGCCAAGCGTCTGGATCTCGTCCGCGCCATGGTAATTTCCAACACCGGGGCAAAGATCGGCACGCCCGCCATCTGGGCCGACCGCATCACAGCCGTCGAACAGGGCGGCATCGAATCACTGGCCAACGCGGTGATGGAGCGGTGGTTCTCCCGCGCTTTCCGCGACACACCCGATCTGGTCCAGTGGCGCAACATGCTGACCCGCACCCCCGCCGCCGGATACGTGGGCTGTTCCGCGGCGATCTCGGGCACCGATTTCATCGCCACCACATCAACGCTGCAACTCCCGACCCTCGCCATCGCCGGCAGCGAAGACGGATCGACGCCGCCCGATCTGGTGCGCGAAACCGCCGCTCTGATTCACAGCAGCGACTTCCACCTGATCCGGGGCGCGGGCCACCTGCCCTGCGTCGAAAAACCCGAAGAGTTCGCCGCCGTTCTCACCACCTTCCTCACCCGGATCGGCCATTGCTGACCCGCGGTTTCTTCTTTGCCCAAATACTCCCGCCGGAGGCATCCAGCCTTGCCCCGGGAACCGCGTCTGGCCGACTGCCAACCGCGCTCTCGCGCTCGTCCGGCGCCTTTGATACGTTGATCCGCACAACAATCCCCCGAAAATCCCCCGAACGGAATATAAGGATGCCCAATGCCCGCCAGTCCCTTTGACAGCGCAATGTACCGCGATCTGTTGCA
Source organism: Oceaniovalibus sp. ACAM 378 (assembly GCF_008085915.1). Taxonomy (GTDB): domain Bacteria; phylum Pseudomonadota; class Alphaproteobacteria; order Rhodobacterales; family Rhodobacteraceae; genus Oceaniglobus. The sequence continues at coordinate 167,961 of NZ_VSJK01000010.1, forward strand.
TGATGCCGGCACCTCCCGGCTGATCTCGGACAGTGCCGAGGTGCGCGCGATGCTGTTGGTCGAAGGGGCCCTTGCACGGGTGCAGGGCGCTGCGGGGCTGATCCCCGACACCGCCGCTGCCTTTATCGCCCGTTCCGCCATGGAGGTGCAGATCGATCCTGCCGCGCTGGCTGCCGAAACCGGGCGAAGTGGCGTGCCGGTCCCGGCTCTGGTCGCCGCCTTCCGCAAGGCGATGCAGGCGCCCGATTATGCCCGATACGCCCATTGGGGCGCCACAAGTCAGGATATCATCGATACCGCGCTGGCTCTGCGCCTGCGCCAGATGCTGACCCTGTGGGAAGAGCGGCTGCGCGCCATCCTTGCAGCCCTTGCCGCGCTGGCAGAGAGCCACGCCGAAACACCGATGGCCGGGCGCACCTGGGGGCAGGTCGCCAGCCCGACCACTTTTGGCGCGGTGGTGGCGGCCTGGGGTGCGCCGCTGCTGCGTCATCTGGAACGACTGGAGGAGATGCGCCCGCGTCTTCTCGCGGTGTCGCTGTCGGGCGCGGCGGGCACCAGTTCGGCCCTTGGCGACGATCCGGCTGCTCTGCGCGCCGCGCTGGCCGAGGATCTCGGGCTGGCCGACCCGGGCGAAAGCCGTCACACCATGCGCGACACAATGGCCGAACTGTCGGGCTGGATCACGCTGGTCACCGGCACATTTGGCAAGATGGGGCGTGATCTGTCGCTGATGACGCAATCGGAGCGGCGCGAAATCACGCTGGGCCGCACCGGCGGATCCTCGACCATGCCGCAGAAACAGAACCCGGTGGACCCCGAACTGCTGATCGCGCTGGCGTCCCACTGCGCGGTGCTGAACACCGGCATGCAGGCCGCGCAGGTTCACGCGCAACAACGCGATGGCGCGCCCTGGTTCACCGAATGGCTGACCTTGCCGACCCTGTGCATGGCCATGGGCCGTGCCACCGCGCTGGCCCGCACCCTGACCGCCAGCATCAGCCCCGACATACCCAACATGGCCCGCCACATCGACGATGGCAGCGGGTTGATCTGGGCCGAGGCGCTGAGCTTTGCCCTGTCAGACCAGCTGCCCCGGCCCGAGGCGCAAGCGGTGCTGAAAGCGCTCTGCGCCGAAACCCAAGGCAGCGGCACCCCCCTGCCCGACCTGATGGCGCGCGATCATCCCGGCATCGACTGGCGCGCGCTTTGCACACCGCAGGCACAGTGGGGCACCGCCCCCGCCGAGGCCCGCAGCTTTGCGCGACGCGCCCGGTGCTGAGCCTTGCGCGACGGGCTGCCGCTGGCTTTCATCCTGATCACGGTGATGATCGATGCCATGGGCATCGGGTTGATCTTGCCAGTCATGCCGGATCTGATCCGTGAAGTCGGCGGCGGAACCCTGGCTCAGGCTGCCGTCTGGGGCGCGATCCTGCCGTTTTCATTCGCGGTGATGCAGTTTCTGTTCGGCCCGGTGATCGGCGGCCTGCCCGACAGGTTACCGAGTTCGTTGCGGAAAATTCCACGTCCGGGCAACCCGCCTCTCGCACCCCCGGGATTTGCCTGTATTGTCGCCCCTGTTGACCGACCGAATCCCAAAGGCTGCCGATGACCGACCTGCTGTTGAAGAACGCAACCCTGCCCGACGGCCGTACCGGACTGGATATCGCCGTGACCAGCGGCAAGATCACCGCCATCGAACCCGGTATCCCCGGCGATGCGGGCACCGCGATCGATTGTTCCGGCTATCTTGTTTCACCGCCCTTCATCGACGCGCATTTCCATATGGACGCGACGCTGTCGCTTGGGATGCCGCGGATGAACCAGTCGGGCACCCTGCTGGAAGGCATCGCTCTGTGGGGCGAGCTGAAACCACAGTTGACAGTCGAGGCGATGGTCGAGCGCGCACTGCGCTATTGCGATCTGGCCGTGTCGCGCGGACTTTTGGCGATCCGCAGCCATGTGGATGTCTCGGACCCGACCCTGCGCACCGCCGAGGCGATGCTGGAGGTGCAGCGCCTGGTGAAACCCTATATCGACCTGCAACTGGTCGCCTTTCCACAGGATGGATATCTGCGCAGCCCCGGCGCAGTCGATCTGCTGAACCGCAGTCTGGACATGGGGCTGAACATCGTCGGCGGCATCCCGCATTTCGAGCGCACCATGGCGGAAGGAACGCAAAGCGTTGAACTTCTGTGCCGCATCGCCGCCGACCGGGGGCTGCCGGTCGACATGCATTGCGACGAATCCGATGATCCGATGTCGCGCCACATCGAGACTCTGGCACAACAGACCGTGCGCTTTGGGTTGCAGGGGCGCGTGGCGGGGTCGCATCTGACCTCGATGCATTCGATGGACAACTATTACGTCAGCAAACTGATCGCCCTGATGGCCGAGGCCGACATTCAGGTGATTTCCAACCCGTTGATCAATATCACGCTACAGGGGCGCCACGACACCTATCCCAAACGACGGGGACTGACCCGGGTGCCGGAACTGATGGCGGCGGGGCTGAACGTGTCGTTCGGCCATGATTGCGTGATGGACCCATGGTATTCCATGGGTTCGGGCGACATGCTTGAAGTCGCGGGGATGGGTCTGCACGTGGCACAGATGACCTCGCGCAAGGCGATCCGGCAGGCCTTTGATGCGGTCACGATCAACCCGGCGCGTGCCCTTGGGTTGCCCGATTATGGCATCGCTGTGGGAAATCCCGCCGATATGGTTCTGTTGCAGGCCCGAAACACGATCGAGGCCTTGCGCCTGCGCCCCACACGTCTGGCGGTGATCAAGGCAGGCAAGGTGATCGCCCAAAGCGCGCCGCAAATCAGCACGCTGAGCCTGAACGGGCGCCCGGACGCGGTGAATTCAGCCGATTACGCCCCGCAAACCAAGAATAAAACAGGGAAGGAAACAAGATGAGACTCAAGAGACGCAGGTTCCTGCAAACCGCATCGGCCTTGACTGCGGCCGGACTTTACGCCCCGGCCGCGATCGGTCAGGCCAAGATCAAGGTGGCCGGCATTCACGCCAGCCCGGTTGAAAACGCCTGGAACAGCCGGTTGCACAGCGCCCTTCTGGACGCCGCCAGCGAAGGCAGCATCGACTATGTCTTTTCGGAAGGCGTCAGCGCCACCGACTATGGCCGCGCCATGCGCGAATATGCCGAACAGGGTGTCGACATGATCGTCGGTGAATCCTATGCCGTCGAACAGGAAGCCCGCGAGATCGCCGCCGATTACCCTGACATGGCCTATCTCATGGGCAGTTCCGGCGGCCCCTCGGGCGAAAATTTCGGCACCTTCGGCACCTGGAACCACGAAGCGGCCTATCTCTCTGGCATGCTTGCCGCACCGATGAGCAAATCAGGCATCTTTGGCGCGGTCGGGGCAATTCCGATCCCCGAGGTGAACATGCTGATCAACGGCTACCGCGCTGGTGTAAGCGCCGTTCGCCCCGATGCCGAACACCTGATCGGGTTCATCGGCACGTTCTTTGACCCACCTAAGGCGCGCGAGGCCGGACTGGCTCAGATCGACGCAGGTGCTGACATCCTGTTTGGCGAAAGGATCGGCACGGCGGACGCGGCGAAAGAGCGGGGCGTGGGCGCGATCGGATCGCTGATCGACTATACCCCCCGCTATCCCGAAACGGTGTTCGCCAACGCAATGTGGTATTTTTCACCGCTTCTTGCCGCTGCCGTGGCCGACAAACTGGCGGGCAATGCGACGGGGCGGGATTACACCCCCTATTGCCTGATGAAAGAAGGCGGCAACGACATCGTCTTTTCCGAATCCATGGTCCCCGCCGAGGCCATCGGCCCGATGGAGGAAGTCCGCGCCGCGATCAAGGCCGGCACCTTTGAAGTGCCGGTGGACCAGAGCGAACCGGTATAAACACGGTGGGGGGCGTTGCGCCCCCTTTTTTCCGCGGGGCACGGGCAGTGACGGGGTAATGAGTATTTATACAAAGAAGAAACCGGATGTCGCGCCCGCCCCCGGCCCCGTTCTGGAGATGAGCGGGATCACCAAGCGTTTTGGCACGGTCGCCGCGAACGAGGATATATCGATCCAGTTGGCCAGGGGCGAGGTTCTGGCGCTGCTCGGGGAGAACGGCGCGGGCAAGACGACGCTGATGAACATCCTGTTCGGCCATTACATGCCCGACACGGGCCGGGTCAGCGTGAATGGGCGTGATCTGGTGCTGGGCCGTCCCCGCGATGCAATCCGCGCCGGGGTGGGCATGGTGCATCAACATTTCACGCTGGCGGGCAATCTGACAGTACTTGAGAACGTCATGACCGGCACCGAACCGCTGTTCGCGCCTGCCTCGCACACCCGGGCGGCGCGGCGGCGGCTGACCGATCTGGCCGAGCGTTTCGGGCTGACGGTGGACCCCGACGCGCGGGTCGGCGATCTGTCGGTGGGGCAGCAACAGCGGGCCGAAATCCTCAAGGCGCTGTACAATGATGCCACGGTACTGATTCTGGATGAACCCACCGCGGTTCTGACCCGCCCCGAGGCCGAGCGGCTGTTTACAGTTCTGCGTGGCATGGCGGCGGACGGGTTGTCGGTCATTTTCATTTCCCACAAGCTGAACGAAGTGATCGAGGGTGCGGACCGCGTCGTCGTCCTGCGTCAGGGCCGGGTGACGGCGGAACGCGCAACCTCGGAGACGACCAAGGATGAGTTGGCCGAGCTGATGGTCGGACGGCGGGTGGAACGCCCCCGTCGGACCGAAGCGATGCGCGGCGCGGCCATGGTCCGCGCCGAAGGCGTGAGTGTGGTGACGGCGGGTGTGACCCGGCTGAACGCGGTCGATTTCAGCATCCACCGGGGCGAGGTTCTGGGCATCATCGGCGTGTCGGGCAACGGCCAGACCACGCTGGCCCATCTGCTGAGCGGGCTGGTCAGCCCCAGCGCGGGCACGCTGACCATCGCCGGACAGAATTCCGGTCGCCTGTCCCCCCGCGATCTGATCGCAAAGGGCGTCGCGCGCATCCCCGAAGATCGCAACACCGAAGGCGCCATCGGCGATTTCTCCCTTTGGCAGAGTGCCATTCTGGAGCGGCTGGGCGAATCTCGTTTCGCAAAATGGGGGATCGTGCGTGCCGGTGCGGCGCGGGAATTCTGCGCGCAGGTGATCGAACGCTTCGACGTGCGCGGTGGCACGCCCGATACCGCCACCCGGCTGCTTTCAGGCGGTAACATGCAAAAGCTGATTTTCGGGCGCAACCTGATCGACGCGCCCAAAGTTCTGATTGCCGCCCAGCCGACGCGGGGGCTGGACGAGGGCGCAATTGCTGCCGTTCATGGCGAAATCCTTGCGGCGCGGGCGGCGGGCTGTGCCGTGTTGCTGATTTCCGAGGATCTGGACGAGGTGCTGGCGCTGGCCGACCGGGCGCAAGCCATCGTCGGCGGACGTCTGTCGCCCCCGGTGGCCACCGATACGCTGGATGCCCGACGGTTGGGGTTGATGATGGCAGGGGAATGGGACGTGACAGATGCGGCTTGAACGGCGGGTGCACCGCCCTGCCCTGCTGACCCTTGGGGCGCCGCTGCTGGCACTGGCCTTTGCGCTGGCCGTGGCAGGGGGGCTGATTGCCCTGTCAGGGGCTCCGGTGATCGAGGCCTACAAGCGGATCGCCATCGGCGCCTTCGGGTCGCGCCTGGCGATTACCGAGACGCTGACCCGGGCCACGCCGTTGATCCTGACCGGGTTGGCCGCCGCCGTGGCGTTCCGCGCCCGGGTCTGGAACATCGGCGCCGAGGGGCAATTCTATATCGGCGCGCTGGCCGTCGCCGCTTTGGGGAACGTACTGCCGTTCTCTGCGGGGTTACTGCTGGGCGGAGCGCTGGCCGGGGCGGTTCTGCTGGTCGTGCCGGTATTGTTGCGCCTGCGGTTCGGCGTGGACGAGGTTGTCACGACGCTGCTCCTCAACTTCATCGTGCTGCTGTTCGTTTCGCTGGCAATCGAGGGATTCCTGCGCGATCCCCTTGCCTTTGGCTGGCCGCAATCCGTGCCTGTCCCAAGCGAGGCGCGATTGGGCAAACTGATCGAAAAGACCCGACTGCACTGGGGGTTGGTGATTGCCGTAGGCGTTGCGCTGGCGGTGTTTGCGGTCAACCGGTTCACGGTGTTCGGCCTGCAATCCCAAGCCGCCGGTGCCAATGCCGATGCCGCCCGGTTCGCCGGGGTGCCGATATCGCGCACCCTGATCGGGGTGGCCTGCCTGTCGGGCGGGCTGGCAGGACTGGCCGGCGCGATTGAGGTTCTGGGCGTCAAGGGCCATGTGTCGACCGCGCTGTCGCCGGGATTTGGATACACCGGGATCGTCGTCGCGATGCTGGCCAACCTGTCGGCCATCGGCGTGATCTTTGCCGCGCTGTTCGTCGCTGCGATGTTTGTCGGCGCCGACGGGATGTCGCGCGCGCTGGAGGTTCCGAGCTTCATCGCCGATGTGACCACGTCGCTTGCCCTGCTGGCGATGCTGGTGGCGTTGTTCTTCACCAATTACAGGGTCGCGCGGTGACCGCGCGCAATAGGAACCTCGCTATGACCGCGCGCAAAAAAGAGTTCGCGATGACCGCACGTACAACGCGGAAAAGGAGCCACGCGATGGCTGCCAGCCGTCGAAACCTCGCGAACAGCGGACGAATGGAAGCCGCAAGATGAACGAACTTCTGGATATCCTGATGTCGGCCGGGCTGTGGTCTTCGACCTTTCGCATCGCCACGCCGTTGATCTTCGGGACGTTGGGCGCGTTGTTGTGCGAACGGGCGGGGGTGCTGAATCTGGGCATCGAAGGCATCATGACCTTCGGCGCAATGATCGGCTGGCTGACAGTGTTCCACACCGGCGATCTGTGGCTGGGGGTCGCAGCAGCAGCCGGATCAGGGGCGATGTTCGGGTTGCTGCACGGGCTGATGACGGTGACGCTGGGACTGTCGCAGCATGTGACGGGGCTGGGGATCACCCTGTTCGCTTCGTCACTGTCGTATTATGTGTTCCGACTTGCCCTGCCGGTACAGGGCACGCCGCCGACGGTCGAACCCTTTGCCAACTGGGTCGTGCCTGTGCTGTCAGACCTGCCGGGCATCGGTCCAGCGCTGTTCAACCAGACACCGCTGACCTATCTGGCCATCGCCTGTGCGCTGGTTCTGGCCTATGTGCTGGCCAGAACGCCACTGGGGCTGGCGATCCGGATCACCGGCGAAAACCCGCATGCGGCGGATGCTCAGGGGCTGAACCCGCTCGCGATCCGCATCTGTGCGATAATCGCCGGATCGGCGCTGATGGCGGTGGGTGGCTCTTTCCTGACGCTGGCCGCCTTTAACAGCTTTTTCCCGACCATGGTGCAGGGACGTGGCTGGGTCTGTATCGCGCTGGTGGTCTTCTCCACATGGCGTCCGATGCGCGCCCTGCTGGGGGCGGTGCTCTTCGCGCTGTTCGACGCCTGGCAACTCCGGCTGCAAACTGCATTCGGCAAGGCGCTGCCCTATCAGCTCTTCCTGATGTTGCCCTATGTCCTGTCCATCGTCGCGCTTGTGGTCATGGCCCGACGGGCACGGGTGCCGCAGGCATTGATGAAACCCTATCGCCGGGGCGAGCGTTGATTGGCAGCCCCCGACAACCGCATCCTCCGGAATTCGGCTTTTTCCATAAGAAAAGGCCCGCCGGAGAGGTATCGCTTCGGTATCGCGCGATCTCACAGGAGCCTAAGATTCCATATCTGGCTTTGATCTTAGCGAGGCAGCGTCTCACAGCGGCTCGGTAGCTTCCGGGTGGTGCCAGTTGAGACTGTAGATATTTCGGAGGGGGGCATATCGCAAAATCAGAATTCTTCACGTGCTGGGCAGTATGGGCTGGACGGCATTGCACCGAAGTTTTCCTTTGCGAATGTCATTGGAGCGGATGCATGGTGTGATCGCCGACATCGCACCGGATTAAAGCGCAGAGCGCTATACCGATGCGGGAGTCGAGGTGCTGCAAGGTCATGCAAAGCTGATCGACCTCTGGAAGGTCGAGGGTGCGCTGGCCAATGGCGAGAGACAACGCCGGATCACAGGCTCGATGATAATCGCCACCGGTCCGGTGCCCTTCGTGCCGCAGCCGCCGGGATGCGCAGATGCTGGGTGTCGCATCTGGGCTAAAGTGAATACATACGCGGCAGGCGAAGGGCGGGGCGCGCATGTGAACCCAAGGGTTCCAGCGCTGGTGAATCTCTTCCACGATTGGAGACTCGGATGATCGATGCGGCACTCCTCCCCTTGCAGCGGCAGGTGCTGACCCCGCCCGCCCGGTGGCTGACGGCCCGCGGCATCCACGCCGACCAGCTGACACTTGCGGGCTTTGTCGTGGGCCTGATGGCGGTCCCGGCCCTGGCCTTCGGTGCCTATGGTCTGGCGCTGGCGCTTCTGGGCCTGAATCGTCTGGCCGATGGTCTGGACGGAACAGTGGCGCGCCTGACAAGCCCCACAGATCGCGGAGCGTTTCTGGATATCGCGCTCGATTTTGTCTTTTACGCGCTGTTTCCGCTGGGCTTTGCGCTTGCCGACCCGGCAGCGAATGCACTGCCTGCAGCGGTGCTGATCGCGGCCTTCGTGGGCACCGGGTCATCGTTCCTAGCCTTCGCCGCCATCGCGGCCAAGCGCGGGGAAAGCGCCGCGGACTATCCGGCAAAGGGCATCTATTACCTTGGTGGCCTGACGGAAGGCTTGGAAACCATTGCCGTCTTCGTGGCGATGTGTCTGTTTCCGAATGTCTTCCCGGTACTGGCCTATGGCTATGCCGCCGCCTGCGCCCTGACCACCGCGCTGCGCTGGCATCAGGGCTGGCGCGCATTTTCTCCGCGAAATTGATCAAGATGCTGTAACAGATTGGCGGTTGGGCTGTCATTGACAGAAGACCCTGTGCCACATTCCGGAGAACCCATGAAACTTTCCCTCGTCTTTGCTCTGTCTTTGCTCGCAACCCCGGCGCTGGCTGACTGGCAGCAAACCCTGGACGCCGCGCGTGGCCAGACCGTCTATTGGAACGCCTGGGGCGGCGATGCGCGCACCAACGCCTTTATTGCCTGGGTGGGCGAACAGACTAAGGCGCACTATGGGGTCAGTGTCGTACAGGCCAAGCTGAGCGACACCGCCGAGGCCGTGACCCGGGTGATTTCCGAAAAGGCTGCCGGTCAGGATGAGGGCGGCAGCGTGGATCTGATCTGGATCAACGGGCCGAACTTTCTGGCGATGAAGGAACAGGGATTGCTGCACGGGCCCTTCGTGGCCGACTTGCCCAATGCGCGATATCTGGATCTCGGGCCGACATCGCCCGCCTCGGTCGATTTCACCGTGACGGTGGATGGTATGGAAAGCCCATGGCGGCTGGCGCGGTTCGTCTTCAGCTATGATTCCGCCCGCGTGGCCGAACCGCCGCGCACAATGGCAGGTTTTGTGGACTGGGCGGCGGCCAATCCGGGGCGCGTCACCCACCCCGATCCGTCGAATTTCATGGGGGCGACCTTTTTGAAGCAGGCGTTGATCGAGCTGACACCCGATGCAAGCGCGCTGCAACAACCGGTCACCGATGCCGCCTTTGACGCGGCGACCGCGCCGCTCTGGGTGTGGTACGATGCGCTGCGCCCGAACCTGTGGCGCGGCGGTGAAACCTATCCGGCGAACGAATCCGTCCAGCAGCAGTTGCTGAACGACGGCGAACTGGATATCGCGATGTCCTTTGATCCGGCCTCGACCGCCGCCGCCATTGCGGATGGCCTGTTGCCCGACAGTGCGCGGGTGTTCGTGCCCGAAGACGGCAGCATCGGCAATATCAGCTTTGTCGCCATTCCCTATAATGCTGCCAATGCCGAAGGCGCTGAAGTCGTGGCGAATTTCCTGCTCGATCCGGAAACACAGGCGCATATGCAAAATATCGAGGTACTGGGGTCGTTCTCGGTGCTTGACCCGGCGCGTTTGGATGATGCCGCAAACACGGCATTCGCCGCCCTGCCCACTGCCCCGGCGCTGCCGACCCTGGCCGAGCTTGGCCCGACGCTGCTTGAACCCCACGCCAGCTGGATGACCCGGCTGACCGAGGAATGGGCGCGGCGTTACGTCAAATGAGCCATGACGGCCGCCTGCTGCGTACCGCCGTTCTGGTGGTGGTCGGGCTTGGCCTGATCGCGCCGATTGCCATTGGCCTGTGGCAAACCGGGCGCGCAGCCTTTGGCATCCTGCCCGCTCTGGGGCAGGACATGGTATCGCTTGGCCCATGGCACGAACTGGCTGACCTGCCGGGCTTTGCCACCAGTCTGCGTCTGACGCTTGTCACCGGGATTGGCTCCACCCTGCTGTCGCTGGTGCTGGCAACCGGTTTCTGCGCGACAGTTCACGCCCGGATGAACACGTCGGCGGGGGCGCGGATGCTGACGCCGTTTCTGGCCATTCCCCATGCGGCAATGGCGGTGGGACTGGCGTTTGTGCTGGCGCCCTCGGGCTGGATCGCACGGATGATCGCACCCCATGCCGGGTGGGACCGCCCGCCGGACATCGCCACAGTCAGTGACGGCTGGGGCCTTGCCCTGACGCTTGGGTTGATGATCAAGGAGGTGCCATTCCTGTTGCTGGTGATCCTGTCAGCGCTCAGCCAGATCCCCGTGGCGCGCCACATGGCGGCGGGGCGCGCACTTGGCTATGGCCGCGGGATCGTCTGGATCAAGATGATCATGCCGCAGGTCTGGCCATTGATCCGGCTGCCGGTCTGGGTCGTGCTGGCCTATGGGCTGTCGGTGGTGGACATGGCGATCATCCTTGGCCCGTCGAACCCGCCGACGCTGGCGGTCGCGGTGACGCGTTGGTTCAGCGACCCTGACCCATTGATGATCCTGCCCGCTTCGGCGGGGGCCATTCTGCAGGCGGTGATCGTGGGTCTTGCGGTGGCAATGCTGATGGTCGCCGAGGCAGCCGTCAAGAGGCTGGGCCGCTGGTGGATCAGGCGTGGCGGGCGCGGGTCGTCAGCCGAGCCGGGGCTGTGGGCGGCCAGTGCACTCGTGATGGCGCTGATGGCGGTGGGGGCGTTGGCGATGGTGTCGCTTGTCGTCTGGTCGATGGCGTGGCGGTGGTCGTTTCCGCAGCTCTTGCCGGAAAGCTGGTCGCTGAACCCGTGGAGCAGCGCACAGGACGGCTGGATGCGAGCGCTGTCCAATACGTTGCTCCTGGCCGGCGCGACGGTCGGTCTGTCGCTGGGACTGGCGATTGCCTGGCTCGAGGGTGAGGATCGTGCCCGTCGCAGCCGCGCGCCCTGGGCCGAGGCACTGATCTATCTGCCGCTGCTGATTCCGCAGATCGGGTTTCTCTATGGTCTGAATGTGGGGTTTTTGCAGATCGGCCTGTCCGGCGGGATCACCGCCGTGATCTGGGCACAGGCGCTGTTCGTGTTTCCCTATGTGATGATTGCACTGTCAGACCCCTGGCGGGCGCTGGACCCGCGCATGATCCGCGCCGCCGCCGCCCTTGGCGCCGGGCCCGGGCGCAGGCTCTGGGCGGTCAAGCTGCCGGTGCTGATCCGCCCGATCCTGACCGCCGCCGCCATCGGCGTGGCCGTATCGGTAGCACAATATCTGCCGACCCTGTTCATGGGCGCGGGCCGCATCGCGACACTGACCACCGAGGCAGTGACCCTGTCATCGGGGTCCGACCGCCGGGTGACGGGGGTCTATGCGACATTGCAGGCCGGGCTGCCCTTTGCCGCCTACCTTGCAGCCTTCCTGATTCCTGCGATCCTGCACCGCAACCGTCGCGCCCTTTCCGGAGCCTCCGCCACATGAGCCTTGATCTTGACGCACTCTCCATCCGGTCGGTCAATGGCACCGCGCTGTTCCAGCCGCTGACCCTGCATATCCCTGCGGGCGATGTGGTCACGGTCATGGGGCCGTCTGGGGTGGGCAAATCGACGCTGCTCGACGCCATCGGCGGGCATCTGACGCATGGGTTTCACCTGTCGGGCACAGTGCACCTGAACGGGCGCGACGTGACGGACCTGCCCGCCGAGGCGCGGCGGATCGGATTGATGTTTCAGGACGCGCTGCTGTTCCCGCATCTATCGGTCGGTGACAATCTGTCCTTCGGCCTGCCAGCCAACTTGCGTGGGCGCGCGCCACGACGTGCGGCGGTAGAGGAAGCGCTGTCACAGGCCGGGTTGGCCGGGCTTTACGAACGCGACCCCGCGACGCTGTCAGGCGGGCAGCGCGCCCGCGCGGCGCTGATGCGCACCCTGCTGGCGGACCCTGCAGCGCTGCTTCTGGACGAACCCTTCTCGAAACTCGACGCCGGGTTGCGGGATGAAATGAGGGAGTTCACCTTTGCGCGTGTAAAATCCCGCGCCGTTCCGACACTGATGGTCACGCATGATCCCGACGATGCCGCAGCCGCCGGCGGGCCCGTCATTGCCCTGAAAGGACTCATGGCGCCATGAACACTGAAAGCGTAGCCGCGTTGACCGGCTCCGCCAGCCTGATGGCGGCCCGCGCGTTACGCCGCTGATAGGCTCACCCGTTCGGGATATGGCGCAGGTTCCGACCATTCCAGCACATTGCGGCCGAAGCCCTTGGCAAGATGCGGCGTCACGATCTGGAAATAGGGTGACAGGTCGAAATCGCGCGGCGCAAACAGCGAGTGGTGGCATATGTGCAGGATTTCCAGCCGTGCGAATTTCGATCCGTTCCGCGCCTTGATCGCGAGCGTATCGGGCAGGATCGGAAAGCGGACGGGAGGAGGCGCCCGCACGATCAGCGATGAACAGATTGCCCGCGTCGGGTCGCCCCGAGAGGAACTGCAAGGCATCAGAAAATCTTGCCAAGCGCGCTCACATTGCCGGGATACCGGGGGCTTTCTCTTTACTTCCGATAAAGTCGACGGACACTGATTGCGAAAAGGGACACACTTTGAAGTATTTCGTCCTGTGCCCGGATTCTGCCGGTTTTCACAATTCGGGTCGGTCCCGCATGTATTTTGAACCTGCAACGCCGCCTCGGGTCAGGCACCTTTCACCGCCGGAGACTCTGTAAGGCATTGCATGGAACGTGACCCAAACAACAGGTCAAGCGCGGTCGCCGCGTGTTGCCTCGGCATTTGGGGACCGCATGAATGAGTTCCCAGACGAGCCAAAAGGTTCCGCGATAGCCCGCGTACTCCGGGTCGTCGGGCGTCTGACCTTCTTGCTGATCCTCGCCTATGGCGTCCATCTGTTGCTCGGCTGGTTTTCCGCGCGGTCTGCGGACATCCATCCCGGTGTGCAGCTTGGCATGTTGGTCGCGATGTTGCTGGTCTATGCGCTACTTCTGGCCATTCCCTTCGCGCCGGGGATCGAAATCGGCTTGATGCTGCTTGCAATGGAGGGGGCATGGATCGCCCCTTGGATCTATCTTACTATGATGACCGGCCTGATGGTTGCCTATGCGGCGGGCGAATGGATGCCCTATGCGCGGCTGCACCAGATCCTGGCCGATATGCACATGCGCCGCGCCTGCGCCTTGCTTGCACATATTCACCCGCTCAGCCGCGAGGAGCGGGTCATGCTGCTGCGCGACCGCGCGCCGAAATGGCTGCGCCCCTTCATTTCCCGCTATCGCTATTTCGTCGTGGCGACAGTCATCAATCTGCCGGGCAATGCCGTGATCGGCGGCGGGGGTGGCCTCCTGTTCCTGACCGGCCTTAGCCGACTCTTCAAGCCAGCCGCCGTGGCCCTGACGGTTGCGTTGGCGGTGATGCCGGTGCCGCTGGCGGTCTGGGTTTTCGGTATCGAGATAATCCCATGACGGATTGCTCAGGCGACAATTTCCTTGTCCACCCGCTATCCCTGATGCTGCGGCCCGATCCCCTGAAACATCCGGCGCAGATCCACAGTGCTGCGCGTGCCGATATCGGCATGGTTCCGGTCCAGCCAGGACGCGGCCGTTTCACGCCCGAGATCGCGCAGGTGGGTCAGGAATTCCCATTCCGCATTCATCTTTGACGACGCCCCCAGCTTCATCAGAGCGGTTTCATTCTCGATGATGTGGATCCGCTCCAGCCGATAGTGTGCCTCGTCGAGCTTGCCCTCTTCGATCAGCCGCGCGACGAAATCGATAGCCCGCAACTCCTTGAGAAGGCTGGAGTTGAAGCTGATCTCGTTGACGCGGTTCTGAATTTCCTGTGCGGTTCGCGGCACACCTTTGCGTTCGATCGGGTTGATCTGCACCACGACGATATCGCCGGTGTCCGATCCCGCATGGAACGGAAACAGCGCCGGGTTGCCGATATACCCGCCGTCCCAATAGGGCACGCCATCGATCATCACCGACTTGAAAACGTTTGGCAGGCAGGCCGAGGCCATGACCATATCTGCCGTCAGCAGGTGACTGTCGAAAACCTGAACCTTGCCGGTTTCCACATTGGTGGCAGAAATGTAGAGTTGAATGCTGTCGCAGTGTCGAACGCAGGTGAAATCCACGCAGGCTTCCAGCACATCTTTCAGCGGGTTCATGCTCATCGGGTTCAGCTGATAGGGCGAGAACACCCTGCTCATCGCGTTCATCATCTGATAGCCCCAAGACCGATCGAGGCTCCAATATCCCATCATCACGTCGATGGGCGCGCGTTTGATCGGACTGCCTTTGGCGGCCGCGCTCATGGCTTGCCAGAAGCCATGAAGTTTTTCGCGCGCTCCGTCCGGCCCACCAGCGGTAAAGCCATCCGCCAAGGCAACCGCATTCATGGCCCCCGCCGATGTGCCCGAAATGGCGGCGATTTCCAACCGTCCGTCCTCCAGCAGGTAATCCAGCACGCCCCAGGTAAAGGCACCGTGGGCACCGCCGCCTTGCAGGGCCAGATTGATGCGCTTGGTTTTCGCAGCGGGTGATTTGCGGGGTTGGTTCACGACGTTTTCCATCAGTGTGCCATCCGGCCGCCGGTCGAGGTGGCGCGGTTCGCGCCGGGGATACGGTGCTTCTTGGTACGCATGGCATGTCTCCTGATAAGGGCTCGGGCGGCAGGCGTACCTGCCCGAACGCTACGTGTTCTTTTCAGAGCCGAGCCGGCTTTCGCGACGATCATGCGAAACCCGCTGCCCAGCACGGCTCGCCGCGAGAGTGAAGCTTGCGATCACCGTATTGCCGCTCTGAGGGCGTGCGCCCCGCTCGCGTATGTATAACATACCCTGCCGGTCTACGGGATCGTGGCGCTCCCGTGACGAACCTGTCCCATGTCGCTTCCTTCCATTCCGTCAAAAGGATCGCACCATCAAACCATGGGATCAAACACCCGGAGCAAGAAATACTGAGCGATGAGACCTTGACGATATGACCGCCGGAGGCATCCGCGCCCAGACCAAGATGGCTGTGCGAAGGATCCAAATTCGCCCCGGGACCGGACCCATTTCGATGCGATAGTTTTAGCGGAAATCGTCACGCTTCAGCGTAAAAGATAGGTCCCGACCAGCACCAGCCCCAGACCGGCGACTGTATACCGCATCGGCCTGTCGGGCAGATAGCGAGTGATGTGACCACCGATGAATCCGCCGATCAACCCGCCGACCAAAACCGTCGAGGCAGCGCGCCAGTCAACAAGACCAGACAGGGCCAGTGGCACCACCGCAACGGAATAGATAAAAAATGCGATCAGGTTCTTCATCGTATTCGCGCGTTGCAAGGTGATCCCCCCTGCCACCGACAGAACCGCGATCAGCATGAACCCAAGCCCCGCGCCGAAATAGCCGCCATAGAACCCGACCGCAAACATCAGCACATCTGACACCCGCGCCAACCGGTCGCCCGGAAAGGCACGCTGCATCAGAGTGGCCAACTGCCGCCCCAGAACGATGGCCCCGACCGCAATCAGCAGCAACAGCGGGATGACCGCCAGAAAACCCGATTCGGACGAGAAGATCAGCGCAACCGCTCCCGCAAATCCTCCGACAAGGGCAGGCGCCATCTGCCGGAACAGCGCGCCGGGCGCATCGAACAACCCCTTGCGGTTGACCCAGACGGCAGCAATCTGTGCCGGCCACATGGCAACCGCACCGGTCGCATTTGCAGCCAGCGGCGGGAGCCCTGCGGCCAACAGCATCGGAAACACAAACAGCTTGGCCCCGCCGGCAGCCGCGTTGACGATTCCGCCGATGACCCCGGCAACAAAGAAAAGCAGAAGTTCGGACATATCGGTCTTTCAGAGTGTCGGCGATTTCAGTTTACCGGACAGGCTCTGGCTTGCCCTGCCCCGTCGTTACCTTCGGCCCGGACAACACTCTGCCAGCCTTGCCCGCTGTACCATCCGGGCAGGTGGGCTGTCGATCACCGGGATGGCGAAATCCATCCCGCGTCAGGAAATGTTCACCGGTCTGACTGGCGCATTGCTTTTCACCGTCCTGCCTTTCCCCCGCCCCGGCAAGGCCTTAGGGTGCATGAAAACCACAGGAACCCGCCATGCCAGATTTTGCTTTTCCGCCTGCGAAGACGACCACATTGCCGATCCAGGATCGGGACGTGCTGTTTCCGGTTCGCAGGATTTATTGCATCGGTCGCAACTATGCCGATCATGCGATCGAGATGGGCCACGACCCCGACAAAGAACCGCCGTTTTTCTTTCAGAAGAACCCGGACAATGCCGACACATCCGGCGTGTTCCCCTATCCCGCAGAAACCAGCGATGTGCACCATGAGGTCGAACTGGCCGTCGCGCTTGGTTCGGGGGGCACAGACATCCCCGAGTCGACGGCTCTGTCCCATGTGTTCGGATATGGCGTAGCACTGGACATGACGCGGCGCGATTTGCAGGGCCAAATGAAGAAGGCCGGCCGCCCCTGGGAGATCGGCAAGGCGTTCGAGCGTTCGGCCCCCATGGGCGCGCTGGTGACCGCCGACCGGGTCGGCCATCCGGAAAACGGCGCAATCACGCTGCACGTGAACGGCGATTTGCGCCAGTCGGGTGACCTCAATCAGATGATCTGGAAGGTTCCGCAGATGATTGCCTGGTTGTCGCGGTTCTATACCCTGGCGGCGGGCGACGTGATCCTGTCGGGAACCCCCGCAGGCGTCGCCGCGGTCAAGCGCGGTGACCGGATGGAGGCGGCAATCGACGGTATCGGCGCCTTGTCCGTCGAGGTCACATAGAGCGCGCATCAGCACATCTGGGCGCGGCGTGACAACAAAACCTATTTCGGCATGCGGATCAGTGGCACCGACCGATGACCAAAAACCCGGGGGCCGCGTCCAATTTTCACTTGGATTCATCGCCCTTAAAGAAGTAGTCATGTTCCGCAGACCATTGTGCGGCTCCGTAGCTCAACTGGATAGAGCAAGGACCTTCTAAGTCCGAGGTTGAGGGTTCAAGTCCTTCCGGGGCCGCCATATTATCTACTTTGAGCCGCACGGGCGCTTCAGACAGTGAATGGCAGGTCTGGGCGGTGCGCACTCGCCTGAATTTCTCAGAGCGGCCAGACAAGAAGAATGGTCGGGACCGCAACGCAGACGACGATGGCTTCCAATGGCAAGCCAATCCGCCAATAGTCGCCAAAGCTATAGCCGCCGGGGCCCAGAATGATCGTGTTGTTCTTGTGACCGATGGGGGTGAGGAAAGCGCATGACGCGGCGACGGCCACAGTCATCAAATAGGTATCGGGATTGTTGCCTGTGGCGGTCGCGATCGACAGCGAGATCGGCGCAGCGATGAGAGTGGTCGCCACATTGTTCAAAAAGTCCGACAGTGTCATCGTGACGATCATCAGTGCGACCAGCGACACCCACGCAGGATAGCCCAAGGTCAGCTGAACGATCTGGCCTGCAATCAGGTCAGCACCCCCGAAATGTTCGAAGGCTTCGGCCAGTGGGATGAGGCTGGCAAGAAGGACGATGACCTTCCATTCCACCGACGCGTAAACCTCGCGGCCGCTGACGAGTCCCAGTGCAACAAAGGCGATGACGGCAGCGCCCAATGCGACTGAAAGCGGTACGAGCCCAAGAACGGCCGAGGCGACCGCGAGCGCGAAAACTCCGACGGACAGCCCTGCCTTGCTGCGCTGGACAACCTCGGTGCGTCGGCCCTCCAAGGGCAGTACGCCAAGCCACTTTATCGCCTCGGCTACACGGTCCGGCGTTCCCAGCAACAAAAGGACGTCGCCCGCCCGGATCGGCAGCAGGCGCACACGATTCTGAAAGCTTTTTCCACCGCGCGCGACACCCAAAAGCGTTACCGAATGGCGCTGCAACAGGCTCAGGCTGCGCGAGGTTCGGTTCTGGATGCGCGAACCGTCCGGGACGATGGCCTCTGCCAAAGTCAGCCCCGGCGCGATGACATCACCGTCGTGTTTCTCAGAGCCTGCAAACTCGAGCAGAGCCTGCCCCATGAAAGCCTCGATGGATTTGGGCTCGCCTTCCACCACCAGAAAGTCGCCCGGCCGCAATTCTTCACGTCGGCCAAGGCCGCGCAGTCGCTTGCCGTGCCGGATCAGGCCCAGAATGTGAATATCAACCTCGTTCGCCTGTGGGTACAGATCCTGGACGACGAGATCCTGCGTCTTGGATTGCTCGCCGATGCGAAGTTCGGCGACATACCGACCCTTGCTGACGTCCCTTTCTGTGTCTTCAAGGGAGCTTCGGTTTGGCAGCAGGCGCCAACCGACCAAAGAGACAAAAGCAATCCCGGCAATCGCAACGGCGAGTCCGACCGGCGCAAAGTCGAACATCCCGAACGGTTCGCCCAAAACGTCCTGACGGTATTCCGAGATCACGATGTTCGGGGGGGTCCCGATCAACGTGATCATGCCCCCAAGAATTGTTGCAAAAGACAGTGGCATCAGGGTTCGCCCCGCCGCACGCTTTGCCTTTCTGGCAGCCTCGATATCAAGCGGCATCAAAAGCGCCAACGCCGCGACATTGTTGATGATTGCAGAAAGACCTGCGGCCAGAACCGCGACAACGGCGATATGCAGCGGAAGAGGTCTTTCGGGATCGATGAGCCTTGACGCGACAATTTCGACTGCACCGGAAGAAGACAGCCCCCGACTGACGATCAGAACCAGAGCAATGATCGCCACAGCCGAATGCCCGAAGCCGGAAAAGACCTCCTGTTTGGGCACAAGCCCCAGCGCGGCCGCAATTATCAGAGCGCCAAAAGCGATAAGATCGTATCGAATGCGGCCCCAGACAAGAAGTGCGAACACCATGCCCAGCAACGCAAAAATCATCATCAATTCAGTTTGCATGGCGAAACCATAGCGCAAGTTCTCAGAAGTAAAAGCTCGGCTCATCCAGATCCGTGCGACAACAACAAACGCCAGATGTTGCTGCCCGCCACCGGGTTGCGGGCAGACGCTCCGTGACTTGCTATTTCCGTTTTGATGATGCGATATTCAATTATTGGAATTTGTTCGCGGAGGTGAGTTTGCATGGAACTTAACAGAAGGCAGATCCTCGCAGGTCTGGGCAGCCTCGGGGTTTGCACCGCCCCCTCTGCCTTGTTTGCGCGAACCGTGATGCAACTTGGATCGAGCGAAGTGATCAGCCTTAGTGACGGCAATCTGGTTCTGCCGGGGTCATTTTTCTTCGAAGGTCTGCCGCAGGATGAACTGGCCGCGATCCTGGCCAAACACGATATTCCACGCGATCAGCTCAAGCCACCCTGCAATCTGACACTTCTGCGTCAGGAAGGCAGGATCGTCCTGTTCGATGCAGGTTCCGGCGCTTCGTTCATGCCGAGCGCTGGCGAGTTGCTGAATAGCCTCGAGAACGAAGGCCTGACCCCCGAAGACATTACCCATGTCGTATTTACCCATGCACATCCCGACCATTTGTGGGGGATCTTGGACGATTTCGACGATCCGGTCTTTCCGGCTGCGCAATTGATGATCGGTCAGGCGGAATGGGACTATTGGACTGACCCTGAGACAGTGAACACCATCGGTGAAGGCCGCGCCTCCTTTGCGGTTGGCGCGGCGCGCAGACTGGCCGTGGTCGAGGACCAGATCAGTTTTATCAAAGATGGTGAAGAAATCCTGCCCGGGGTGATGGCACATGCCACGCCCGGCCACACCCCCGGTCACATGTCGTTCGAGATCCGCGATGGATCAAATGCGGTCATGGTCGGCGGTGATGCGATCGGCAATGACCACATCGCCTTTGAGCGTCCCGATTGGGCAAGCGGTGCGGATCAGGACCCGGATATGGGCGCCAAGACCCGCAAACGCCTGCTTGATCAGCTTGCGGTGGATGGAATTGCGTTGCTTGGCTTTCACCTGCGGCATGGCGGGTTGGGCCGGGTCGAACGCAGCGAAGAAAATTACCGATTTGTCCCGGAGGATGCGTGATGCGCTGGATTTTGACTTTAATGTTTGCCGCGACGGCTGGCCATGCCAGCGAGGATATTGCGGATAAGTACCCGTCATCCTTGCTCTACGACAAACCTGTCGAGGTGATCCCCGGCGTTTTCTCGGCCATCGGCGCCACCGCTCCGCCAACTTACGAGAATGCCGGGCACAACAACAATCTGAGCTTCATCGTCACCGGAGACGGCGTCGTCGTTATCAACGGTGGTGCGGCCTATGGGCTTGCACGCGCGCTGCATGAAGAAATCAGGGCCGTCACCGATCAGGAAGTGAAGCTTGTCTTCAACGAGAATGGTCAGGGGCATGCCGTTCTGGGCAACAACTATTGGGCCGAATTGGGCGTCCCCATCATCGCCCATATCGAAGCCGCAGCAGTGGTCGAAACCTCCGGCGGATCAATGCTTGAGGAGATGAAACGGTACAATCGCGATCAGGCTGACGGAACCGTCATTGTCGCGCCGACCGAAACGTTCGAGGACGAATATATCGTCGAGATGGGCGATTTTCGGATCGAGGCGCGTTACCTTGGACCGGCCCATTCGCCGGGTGACATCGTGATCTGGCTCCCAAGGCAGAGTCTCGTCATTGCGGGTGACATGGCGTTTCACGAACGTATGTTACCGATCTTCGAAAACACCTATACCGCCGATTGGCTGGACACATGGGATAACGAATTTGAACCGCTCGGGGCGACATATGTCATCCCCGGTCACGGTCATCCGACAAACATGGATCAGGTCCGGCTCTATACGAAAGGATATCTGGAATACCTGCGCGCAAAGATCGGGGCCCATCTCGAGGCGGGCGGCGGTCTGGCCGAGGCTTATTATGTCGACCAGTCGCCCTATGCGCGTCTCGACACGTTTGAGGAACTGGCGACCAAAAACGCCGGTCGGGTGTTTGAACAGATGGAGTTTGAATAGCGGCCGGTGGCTCAGGCAGGCTTTACCCTCGGGTTCAGGTGTAGCAATCGGTACGTCGCCATCGCGCCGATCCACATGCAGAATAGCGCCACCCAAGCGGTGAGCGCGAAAACCGACCCGCCGGACATTCCCGCACCCACAGCACAGCCCCCGGCCAGCATGCTGCCAAACCCCATAAATACCGCGCCGATCAGATAGCGTTCCATCGGCGTGTCGGCGCCAAAACGTTCGATCTTGAATTCTTTTGTCGCCAGCGCCATCAGCCCCGCGCCCGCAAAGACGCCCGGAACCAATCCGATGCCGAACCCCCAAGGCAGGCTGGTGTTGTCGACCAGCCCCATCAACGTGTCTGTCGATGGGCCGGTAAAGGTGATCGATGCGATTGGCACCACCTCGAACGAGGCCTGCGAGATGGCATAGGTCAGCAGCCAACCCAGAGCAACCGCGACCCCCACGCCAACGGCCGCGATCGCGTGGCTGGGCGCGACCTGATTTCGCCCCGCCAGCGCCAATGATGCCAACAGTGCGATGCCCGCAACGGCAGCCGCCGCTGCCGACGACAGCCCGATCTGTGCAAGAATGTCACGCGCGTCTCCCCCCGGAACAAGCCACAACGCCGCAAGGCTTTCGCGGGCGGGGGTCAGGACGCCACGCAATGACGCCTGCGCGACCAGCGTCAAGACCAACCCCGTGACGAGGGCGCGCAAGTTTCCGGTGGCTGACAGCACCAGCAAGCGGCTTGCGCAGCCGCGCGCCAAGATCATGCCGGATCCAAACATCAGCCCGCCGATGATGGCGCCCGACAGGCTGCCGGTCGTCGCCAGTTGTCGGGATGTGGAGACGTCCAGCCAACCCATTGCCACAAGCCCCTGCACCGAGGCCACTGCGGCCGTAAAGGCAATCAGCCAGATATAGAGGCGTGGGCCGAATATTCCTTCGGACACCTCAACCGAGGCCGCGCGCAGGCAAAAACGCGAATGCTGTGCCGTCGCGCCGAACAGCACGCCGACCGCAGCGCCCGCAATCGCCAGAACGGCACCATCGCCGATTCTGTCAATCCATGTCTCAAGCATCCATCGGCCTCCTCGATGCCCATGAGTTTTAACGGATTTGGCCCGCCCGCATTTGACTTACCGCAACGTCGATTGAAAATATTGGACCGCCCAGAGGAAGCCCGGCCAGCCCGCGTCGCGCCCAGAGTTGAGTCGACGCTGCAATCAGACGGTCGATATCTTCGGCGCCATGTCCGGCGGAAAGCACCAAAGTGCCGCTTTGACCGGGCGACGGTGCGTCAGTTGCCTTCGGCCCGTAGCCTTTGCAGGCTTTGGCCGAAGCAACCGTCGGAATCTGTCAGTTCAGCGCATCCTTGACGATCCCTTCCAAAAGCGCCTGAACGTCCTGCATTGGGCCTTCGGGATAAGCGCGATATCCAATCATCACCTCGCCAGCCTGATCTGCCACGAAGATACCATAGGGGCAGTGAGCGATGTTCATCGGGTCGGCCTCCATCACCTGGCGTGAAATCTGGGCAGAGCAGAACAGGAAAATATCAGCCTCTTCGAACAGCTTTTGCGTGCTGCCAACGTCGGCGGCGGTACGGTTCAGCATTTCGCCGGTGTGGCTGACATAATCGATGACTAGGCCTTGACCAACGATCGCGTTTTCCACTGCAAAGGTTGCGTCTTCAAAGCTGCCGTCGAAAGGATAGGTGACGGCCTGATCCGCCGCAGCGCCGGGGCCGGCGGCAATGGCAAGGAGTGCGGCAAGGAAGTAGCGTTTCATCGGATGTCCTTTCAGGTTTCAGAAGTGTTCAAGCACAGTCTGGCGGCGCGAACCTTGACCTGCGTCAGGTTCGCGCCGTTCCTTCAGTCAAGCATGTCATCGTCAATCTCCGCATAGGTGTCCGCGCGTTCATCATAGATTATTGCCCAGTCGGCGGTACGATCACGGCACCGGCGATCATCTGGCGAGACTTGTCAGATAGGCGGTGATCGCGTCGAGTTCTGCGTCTTTCCTAAGTCCGACAAAGCTCATTTTGGTGCCGGCGATGAAACTTTTTGGATTGGTCAGGAACGCCTTGAGGTT
Organism: Oceaniovalibus sp. ACAM 378; assembly: GCF_008085915.1. Classification (GTDB taxonomy): domain Bacteria; phylum Pseudomonadota; class Alphaproteobacteria; order Rhodobacterales; family Rhodobacteraceae; genus Oceaniglobus. The sequence continues at coordinate 191,312 of NZ_VSJK01000010.1, forward strand.
TTCCGCGCTCCAGACCAGTCCTTCGTCGGCCATGTCTGCCAGCGCCGAGGAATAATTGAAGCCTTCGACCTGGCCTGCCGGTTTGCCCATGATGTCAGTCAGGACCGGTCCGACCCGGTTCTTTGCGCCATCGCCGACCAGATGGCAGGCCTTGCACTTGCGGAATACCTTCTCGCCCGCAGCAATCAGGGCGGGGTCGATGGCGGCGATATGTTCTTCGACCGGTTCGGCAGGTTCTGCCATGGCTTCATCGGCCGTATCGGCCGCCGCAGGCGATGGCGATTCCGCTTCGCCGCTCTCAACTTGGGGTGTCACGTCGAGCACCATGGCGCGCATCGTGACCTCTACCTCGTCCTTGCAATTTTCCATGCAGGGTTCGCCGACCCATTTGGGAAACTCGGTTTCGATCCTGTCGTCGACGATAAAACCCTCGGCGTTGGGCATCTCGAAACCGGCGAAGTTTTCGTGCGAAAGCTCGAAATCGTCGTCCACCAGATCGTTGGAATAGAGGATGTAGGCGACGATGGCATAAACCTCGTCTGGTTCCAGCGATTGCGCATCGCCGAACGGCATGGAGCGGTTGATGTAATCCCATGTGGTCGAAAGATAGGGCCAATAGCTGCCCACGGTCTTGACTGGATCCTCGCGGTCCAGCGTGCCCCAGCCGCCCGCCAACTTGGGCCAGTTGCCGATGCCCTCGGCAAAGTCGCCATGGCAGGCCGCACATTTGTCGGCGAAGACTTCTTCTCCGGTCAAGGCATCGCCTGATCCCTCAGGCAGGCCGGTGCCGTCGGGGCTCACATCCTTGTCCCAAGCGGCGATTTCCTCTGGCAATGCGTCGCGCCCGAGGCCGAGTCCGTCAGCGTGGGCGAACGTGCTGATCAGCAACAGTGCTGTTGTAAGCTCAAGAAACTTCGACATTTTCCGCCTTCCCGTCCGGGCGCACCCACCATGTCTGGATACCGTTGTTGTGATAAATCGAATTCAGACCGCGCACGTCGCGCAACTGCGTCTTGGTCGGTTGCACATAGCCTGTTTCGTCCATGGCGCGGCTTTGCAGAAACATCTCTTCGCCGTCCCAATCCGTATCGAGATAGAAGCGCGACACGGCCATCCTTTCGCCCGGCTTGGCCAGACGTGCGGTCTCCCACGTCTTGCCGCCGTCCCTGGACACATCGACACGCGTGATCGCACCCCGCCCGGACCATGCAAGCCCGGTGATGACCAGCGGCCCCTTGCCATGGGTGATCGGGGACTGCGGGCTGGGAGACGTGACGACGGATTTGGCGTCCATTGCCCATGTCCATTTGCGCGATATTCCGTCGGCCAAAGTGTCGGTGTACTTCGACGTTTCCTCGCGGCTTTCGACCGGGCCGTCCATGACCTCGATCCGGCGGATCCATTTGATCCACATGTTGCCTTCCCAACCGGGCACGACCAGACGAACGGGGTATCCGTGCTCTTTGCGCAGGGCCTCGCCGTTTGCCTTGAATGCAACCAGAACGTCGTCCAACGCCTTTTCCATCGGGATCGACCGCCCGTTCGACGATGCATCCGCACCTTCGACATAGACCCATTTGCCGGCCAGATCGCCCGCCGCCCCAAGCCCGGCTTCTTCCAGTATCGTGCGCAGGGACACGCCGGTGTATTCCATGTTGTGGATCATACCGTGGGTGAACTGCGCGCCGTTCAACTGTGCGCCTGCCCATTCCATGCCCGAATTCGCAGCGCATTCGCAGAAATAGACGTGGTTCTGGCGCGGGAATCGCTCAAGGTCGGCATAGGTGAATACCAAGGGGCGATCCACCAGACCATTGATCATCAGACGGTAGTCTTCCTTGCGCAGCTCGATCGCACCCGAATGGTGCCGCTCAAACGCGCAGCCCTGCGGCGTGATCGTTCCGTCAAGCGCATGGATCGGTGTGAAGTTGACCGAACTGATCGTATCAGCGGTCAGCCAATCGACATTGCGCCGAATGACATCCGCCTCGTATTCGATCGGCAGGCCATAGGGCGTGGCGTCAACACCATCGCCAAGGCCCTGCGCCCAAGGCTGAACTTCTGTGATCAATGGATCCGACGTGGCCGAGTTGGCACTGCCGGCTACCGTGGCCGCGGCCCCTGTCGCCAATCCTTTGGCCAGGAAGGACCTGCGCGACGTGCGGTTCGTCATGACAGTCTCCGTTATTTTGTTTTGAAAGTTTACGATTGGGGGAATCTCACGGGCGGATATAGGCAAAACCTTCTTCCTGAAGCGTGATGAGACGTACAACACCGGACGGCACCTGCTCCGCCTCGTCCAGCAAACTGATCTTGGTTCCGGATTTTTTCTCCATCCCTTCCAGCGTGTTTGCGCAGGCGGCAAAAGTCAGGTTCTCCATCCCCAAAGACATGGTTGAGATGCGGTCGGCCACGGGGCTTTTGCCTGCGATCAGCATGTTCAGGCCTGGCCCGTAGGCAACGACTTCCACAATGACAGTATCGCCCTGTTCGTCGTAATAGCTGGTCAGGTTTTCAACATTGTTCAGAGCCATGTTCATCAATTGGGGGTCATTCTGATCGACATGGACCGCAACGCGATGGGTCACGCCCTCGCCGAAGGCAGCAGTGGAAAACGCGCTCGCGATCAGGGCGGCTGAGATGAGATGTTTCACTGTTCAGGTTCCTTTTGATGCATTCTGTTTCAATACCCGACGACTTCGACGCTGGTGTTGGGATCGGCGCTGACAGTCCCTTGCTTGCGAATGTGGCTCTCGAGGACATCCCATATTTTCGGGCCTTCGGTGCCTTCGTTGACCGACGCCCATCCGGCCACCTGATAGGTTTTGGCCGGATCGATCTTTTCACCGGTTTTCAACAGCGTCATCTCGGAGATACGTTGGCCCTGCGGCTTGGAAATGTCGATCCGGTAGCCCAGCCCCCCGGTGCGCACCATGTCGCCACCCTGCTGATAGTAAGGGTCGGGATTGAACAGGTTGTCGGCCACGTCCTCCAGCACGACATGCAGGTATTCGCCTGTCATCTCGGTGCGGTAGGCCTCGCCATAGGACATCGAAGTGACGTTCCACAGATCTTCGCGCGTAATGTCGCCACCGGGCAGGATTGACGGCCCCCAGCGCACGCCGGGGCTGAGGGCGATCTCGGCCTCGCGCTCCGAGATCAGCGCGTCGCAAATCACATCGTCCCATGTGCCGTTGAAATTGCCGCGCCGATACAAAAGGCTGTCGGTTTTGCCGATCACCTCGGACAGGGCGTCCTCATAGGGGGCGCGAACCTCGTCGATGGCGGCAGAGACCTCGGCGTCTGGCGTGATCACGTCGGAAAAGATCGGGATCAGCTTGTGGCGGAACCCCATCAGGCGTCCATCGCGCACATCCAGATCGACGCGCGACACGAACTTTCCGTTCGAACCCGACGCCACGATGATCGTATCGCCCACAAGCACAGGCTCGGGCAGGGCGTCATGGGTGTGGCCCGACAGGATCACGTCGAGCCCCTTGACGATGCCCGCCATCTTCTTGTCCACGTCGAACCCGTTATGGCTGAGGCAGACCACGAGTTCGGCCCCCTCGGCGCGGGCCTGATCGACCATCTTCTGCATGTTCTCGTCACGAATGCCGAAGGCGTACTCGGGAAACATCCAGCCGGGATTGGCGATGGGCATATAGGGGAAAGCCTGCCCGATCACGGCGATCTTTACGCCGCCACGCTCGAAGAACTTATAGGGCGGAAACAGCTCGGCGGGCTCATCCCACTCGGCGTCAAAGATGTTCTGCCCGAGCGCGGCAAAGGGCAGGCCTTCAACGATCTCCTGCACTCTTTCGGATCCCAGCGTGAATTCCCAATGGAAGGTCATCGCGTCCGGCTTCAGTTTGTTCATCACGTCGACCATGTCCTGGCCCTGCGTGTGATGGCAGGTATAGCTGCCATGCCATGTGTCGCCACCATCCAGAAGCAGCGCGTCGGGCCGCTCGGACCGGATATGATTGATCACGGTGGCCACCCTGTCGAGGCCTCCGACGCGGCCATAACCTTCGGCCAGCGCGGTGAAATCTCCGGAAGACAGGGCATAATGCGAGCGCGAACCATCCTCGATCCCATAGAGACGGCGGAAATCGGCCCCGGTGACATGGGGCACTTCGCCTTTGTTCTTGCCAACACCAAGGTTGACGGAGGGTTCGCGGAAATAGATCGGCTTCAACTGCGCGTGAATGTCAGTGATATGTATCAGCGAGACATTCCCGAACGTCTCAAACTGCAACAGTTGATCCTGTGTCAGGGTCTGCTGTGCGGCGATGCGTCCCCATTGCCCAAAACCCGACGCGCCAAGAAGGGCGCTGGCCGCCATGCTGGTTTGAAGAAAGTCGCGCCGAGATGTCATATTCTTATTCCTGAATGTATTCAAAAAAGAAAACCCCGCACGGTTCAGGTGCGGGGTCTTCAAGCATCAGTTACGGACGGCGGGGCCTTCGACGTCAAGCCCGTTGCCACGCGAAGCGACGTAGAGCTCGAGAGCAATAAACTCGGGGCTGCCGGCTTCAAATGTTTCGGCACGGGTATCGCGAATGCACCCTTTGAACCGGTCATGTACCGCGTTCAGCTTGGCATTCTTGAGACGATAGACCGGGAAACCGTTGATCTGGCCCTGGCTCAGATGGTCTGCGCGGATCATTCTGCCATTGTTCTCTTCGTGACAGTTGGCACAGGACAGTTCGAGCTGACCAAAGCGGGTGTAATAGAGTTCTTTGCCCGCCTCCCAAGTCGATTGCGCCGGACCGTCGATTGCGACATTGACCGGTCTACCACGAGATACAGAGGCCAGAAGCGCGGTCATGTTGACCATGTCGCCACCGGTATATTTCCACTTTTCTGCACCCATGCGGTTCTCGCGGCAGTCATTGATCTGCATTTCGAGTGTGCGCACCTCGCCCGCGTCTTCGTTCCACTTGGGATAACCGGGACGTACCTCCGCCATGTTATCGGGCGACTCGTGACAACTGGCGCAGGATTTATCTTCGGACCCCTCGACAGTGTTCCAAAGGTCTTCACCCAGCTCCGCGAAGATCATGCCGGGATTGTCGAAATCGTCCGCTTGCATGGCTCGGGTCTCTTCTTCGCGAAAGTGCCAGCCAGAGATTACTTCGTCAAAAACATCCGCCACGGCCTCCGGCGCTTTGATGCGTGTCACAATCGTGGTCTCTCCGTTCAGTACGAGCGTATCGTCCACCGGATCTGCCGAGACCATCGACGCGGCCATGAGGCCGGCGGTCAAAGCGGCTGTCAGTCTTTTCATCCCTGTCCCTCCCAAGAAACATTGATCACTCAATGGCGATCTTTTTACTTTCTTCGTACACCGACCCATCGTCATCGTACCAAGTGAACTTGAACTCACCGGCTTCAGGGACCAGCGCTTCGAATTCCAGATATGGATTTGTCGAGATCGCCGGTTCAAGCGTCACGTCCACGACGTTCTCGCCGTTGAAATCGCAGGTAAAGCGATTGATGATCGACCGCGGAATGAGATTGCCGTCATCATCCTTGCGCTGACCGGATTCCATCTTGTGGCTGATCAGCGTCTTGATCGTGATTGCTTCGCCCGCCGAAACGGATTTCGGGACTTTCACGCGGGGTTTGACATCTTCTGCCATTTTCTTAACTCCTATTAGCCGCCGCAGCCGCCGATTGTGACTTTAACCGTCGAAGATGCCTTCACAAACGTACCGTCGGCAAGTTTGGCGATCGCCATCACGTCCTGCGTACCGGCAAGGCGGATGCGCGTTGACGCCGTGCGCGATGCGGAAAGCGGGCCGTACTTGAAGGTCGCCACTGCGGGTGTCGGATTGCCAAGGGCAAGCACCATGATCTCGGTTGCGGTATCGGAAGACACTTCGATCGGAACGGTATTGCCGTTCTCGGCGATTTCCGGCGCCGTCAGCTTGATATCGCCTTCGCCGACTTCGGCTCCGCCGGTGAAGGCTGCGATGGCTTCTTCGCCCGTTGCCGCAACAACGCTGAAGGGAAGGCCTGCCGCCAACGCCGCGCCGGCCCCCATCAGGATTGCATTTCGTCGTGTCAGTTGCATGTGAGAGTCTCCTTTGATCCTGTCAGGACCGCTATTCTTTCAGGGTGGTCAGATAGGCCACCACATCTTCGACTTTCTGGGCGTCCAGAAGCGGGGCGAATGAATCGTCAGCTGCTTCGCCAGTATATTCATTGCCGGGGCGCGTGAATCCATCGACCCGGTAGAACGACGGCATCATGCTTTCGTCGAACATCATCTTGGCATTCGATACGATGCCGCGCAGTTCCGCTTCGCTCCAACGGGCTCCGGTTCCGTCAAGCATCGGTCCGACCGTCCCCTGAAAGGGAACGTCCGCCAGGTCGCTGATCTCGTGGCAGGCGACACAGTTGCCCACCCCCTTGTCACCGACAATCAGACGCCCGTTTTCCGGATCGCCAGCAACGCCGGTCAACGAAGCTTCGACAGCGCCGTCGGTAAAGATAACGTCAGATGGCGGTATCTCTGTTGCAAACGCGGCACCCGTAGATGCGGCGAGAGTTAAAATCATGAGGAATTTGCGTTCCATGCGTCCTCCCAAACACATTCAAGTCTTGGCATACCATAGAATACGATGCTGGTGTCAATCAAGGACAAGTTCAGAAATCTGAATATGAATTCTTGCTAGTCGGTCTTGCCGTTGCTCCGCTCTTGGATGCGGCGCGCATGATAACGCTGAAAATCTTCTTCTGAATCAAGATCGTAGCGTTTTTCTTTGACCCAAGTGAACATGTCCAGCGTGGTGCCAGCACCAAACGCCCCTGGCATCAGCGCGACAGATGCGGTCTGCGCGGTCGCACCCTCGTCGACCTCTTCGGGCAGGAAAAGAATCGACGGCGTGAAAAGCAGCCCCCATTTGCGCGTCGCCTGTTTTTCGGTCAGGACTTCGCCATCAAAGTCGGTCACCTCTGTATCGCCGTGCAGATTGACCTGCACCACAAAGAAATTTTCACGGATGTAGTCGGCCACATCCTCGCGCGAAAACACTTCGTTGTGCATCTTGGTGCAATAGATGCAGCCGCGCTGTTCAACCATCACGACCAGACGTTTCCCTTCCGCGTTGGCCTCGGCAAGATCTTCGTTCAGATCCTTGAAGGTGTCGCGCATCCAGTCTTCTTTATGCAACCCGTCGTCACCCAATTCGCCATAGGCCGGCATGGATATCAGCAGCAGCAGGACAAGCAGACGTTTCATTTGGCAAACTCCCTAGATGTTCTGAAAGGCGGGGAAGGCTTCAAGCATCCACTGCGCAATGTAGTTGACGCTGTCGGTGGCAATAAGCGCGGCAAAGAGGATCATCAGGACGCCCATGGCCTTTTCGACCTTGGGCAGGTGACGTCGAAAGCGCGAGGCAAACTTCAGGAACGGCCCGATGAACAGCGACGCCACGACGAAAGGGGCGGTCATTGCAATGCCGAAGACAAGCAAAAGGGCCAGTCCGCGCAAGGCGGTCGCTTCGGTGCTGGCGGCAAACACGACCGCGGTCAGCACGCCACCCACGCAGGGCGTCCAACCGGCGGCAAAGGCGAAGCCGACAACGTAGGCGCCAAGAACAGACATGTTCTTGGTATCACCGGCATCCATCTGGAAGGCGCGGTTCAAAAATCCAATCCGGATGACCCCCAGAAAATGCAGCCCCATGATCAGAACCACCAGCGCCGCGAACAGCCGGAACTCGGTTTGCATCCCGCGAAATGTCTGGCTGAGACCGTAAGCCGCTGCGCCCAGCAGGACAAACACCGTGACGATACCCAGCGAAAACATGATCGAGGCCAGAAACGCACGTTTGCGAACCCCGGGTGCGAGGGCGCCTTCGGCACTGATCTCGGACATCGACGCACCGGCCATGTAGCTAAGGTAAAAGGGCACAATCGGCAGGACACACGGTGAGAAGAAGACGATCAGCCCACCGATAAAAGCCCCAAGAAAGGTAACATCCAACACTCTGCTTCGCCCCGACTCTTGTGAAACCTACATATTCAACATATTCTATGTGAGTATTCCGTCAATTGGAACTCTGATGAAGCGTCTCTTCCTCGCCACAGCCATTTGGCTTGTTTCTCTGCCGGCACTGTCGGCCAACCTTCTCATGGTTGAGCAGCCAGGATGCATCTATTGTGCGAAATGGAATGCTGAAATTTCGCACATCTACCCAAAGACCGACGAGGGGCGACGTGCGCCGCTGCTGCGTGTCGATTTACATGATCTGCCCGAAGACATCGACTTTGCCTCCCGCCCGGTTTTTACACCCACATTCGTTCTGGTCGAAGACGGCAAGGAGTTGGGGCGCATGGAGGGTTATGCGGGCGATGAATTCTTCTGGTTTATTCTTGGCAAATTGCTGGACGACAACGAAATTGAAGCAGGCACCGATCCCTGATCAAGCATGGAAGGCGACATCGCCTTGTTCTGTGTTGCCACGCGGCGATGCAAAAGCTAGTCAACTCGGGATTAAATGAGGTCCGTCATTTGAAATGACACTGCCAGTCTTAACCAACGATATGTCCGACGCTGAAATTGAGCGGATGATGGAAAGTGCCTGCAATGCAGCGAACTTTCTCAAGGCGATCAGCCATGAAGGGCGCCTGATGATCCTGTGCCATCTGGCAACCGGCGAGAAATCAGTGACCGAGCTTGAGACTTTGCTGTCTGCACGACAGGCCGCCGTGTCCCAACAACTTTCGCGGCTACGCACCGAAGGGCTGGTGGCACCGCGACGCGATGGCAAAGCAATCTATTACCGTTTGACAGATCCCCGTGCCGTTCAGATACTTGATCTTGTCTACGATCTGTTCTGCAAGGACGGGTAGTGCAACAATCCACCCCCGTGGATTCGCGGGAGAACCCATATGCTGTATGATTTGTCGGATGGCGCAATCCTTGCGCTGATCGGGCTTGGTGGCGGCGTTATCTTCGGACTCGCCGCCCGGCTGGGGCGTTTCTGTACCCTGGGGGCAATCGAAGACTTTCTCTATCAGGGCAGCGACACGCGTTTGCGGATGTGGGGGCTGGCCATTGGTATAGCCGGGATCGGTGCATTCACCCTTGTGGGGCTTGGCGCGATGGATCCGACCCAGACGATCTACCATCTCTCTCCATTTTCGCCTGCGTTCGCGATCATCGGTGGGCTTATGTTTGGTTATGGGATGTCGCTGGCCGGCAATTGCGGGTTCGGCGCTCTTGCAAGGTTTGGCGGCGGCGATCTGCGCTCTTTTGTGATCGTGGTCGTCATGGGGATCAGCGGCTATGTCATGCTTTCGGGCCCCCTGGCGCATCTGCGGCTGGCCGGACTGGCCCTGACCGAGATATCCACCCAGACCCGCAGTTATCCGCAAATTCTGAGTGAGCTGACCGGTATATCAATCGTACCCTTGGGACTTTTGATCAGCGCAGCGATAACCGGCTTCGCGCTCTGGTCACACGAATTTCTTCGCAATCCGAAGGCAATCCTCTGGGGCGCGCTGGTGGGTTGCGTGATTGTCAGTGGTTGGGGCGGAACCCAATGGGTCGCCAACACCGGGTTCAGTGCTTCGCCCATCAACAGCCACACATTTACGTCGCCTTTGGGTGAAACGCTTTTGTATCTGATGACGTCCAGTGGCGGCGGCCTTACCTTTGGGGTCGGCTCGGTCTTCGGCGTTCTGGTCGGGGCGTTTATCGGTAGCCTTTTCAAGGGGCATTTCCGCTGGGAAGCCTGCGAGGATCCGCGGGAGTTGAAGAGACAGGTTCTAGGTGCGGTTCTTATGGGGTTTGGCGCAATCCTGGCGATGGGATGCACCATCGGGCAGGGCATCTCGGCATTCTCGCTGCTCACCATCAATGCACCGATCGTTTTTGTGTCGATTTTCACCGGCGCTGCTCTTGGCTTGCGTCAGTTAATCGCAGGCCTGTCCTTCGGATGACCCGCTGCTAAAGCGTTGCGGTTAAAGCGTGAATTGCGCGGAACCCCCAAAGCTGCGGGATTGAGATTTATTCCGTTTGCAGGATGAGCCATGTCGGGGCCACCACCTGTGGCGCTTTCAATGGCCGCATCGAAGACGTGCTTCAAAGTCACCGATTTAGATCAAGTGGATAGAGGTGGCCCTGGGTTTTCGACCCGCTTTCCGCCTGGCCAACCTACAGCATGGATTTCATGTCAGACGGCGGCTTCCAGATGTTCGTTGTGGGTATCATAGGCCTCGGCAGGCGTCAGCAGCCCATGGGATGAGTGCGGCGGGTTCTCAACGTAGGAGTGGATCCAGGCCCCGATCCCGTTGCGGGCCTTCCGAGCCGATCTCAAAGGCGTTCAGATAGACGCATTCATACTTCAGCGATCGCCAAAGCCGCTCGATCATGCTGCTGATCCACTGCCCGGCAGTCCGCCGCTTGCGGCGATGAGAGGGAGGTCAGGCGAGACCTGAAGCCCATAGACATCCTCGCGATGGTCGCGGATATCGCGCGCCGTCAGACCAGCGGCGCAGAGCCCGTCCGCCACGGGCTTCGGAGCGATGGCGGCTTCCATAGCGAACTCTTGTCATCCATGCCTTCGATCCGGGTCTGACCCTTCTTGATCAGTTCGGGCTCGAAGCTGCCGTCCCGGTCACGCGGCACCGAAATCGGGACCTCCACTGAGCTTTGTTGCACAAATCGCCACGTGGCGGGATTCACTGCCTGAATCCAGCGTGATAGCCGGCTTTTATGAGCAACTGGATCCCTACGAAGTATAAGATCCGGAACGGGGCAGAGTATACCGTTTCACTGAAGCAACGAGGATCGCTGTCGATCTGGTTTGATGCTGAGATGGTGTGGGAGGCAGTGCGTTCTGGCCGCCGAGGTCGCCAGCAGGCCTATAGCGATGCGGCGATACAAGCCTGCCTGACCCTCAAAGTGCTGTTCGGGCTACCGTTCCGGCAGACGACTGGATTTGTAGAAAGTCTTCTGAAGCTTGTCGGATTGGATTGGTCAGTGCCAGACTTTAGCACCTTGTGTCGGCGGCAAAGAACGTTGTCTGTTGCCATCCCGTACAAGGGGTCAGCAGGGCCGCTGCACCTCTTGATCCCCTCTCGTCGCTGCAAGCAGCGACTGCCGGGCAGTGGACAGCACGGGCATCAAGGCTGAAGGTGAAGGCGAGTGGAACGCGCGCAAACATGGTGGTCCCAAACGCCGCCTTTGGCGCAAGATACATATAGGGATCGACGAGGAAACGCTGGAGATACGGGCAGTCGAGGTCACCAGCAGCGGGATCGGGGACGCACTCATGTTGCCTGACTTGCTCAATCAGATCCCACCGGATCCAGACCTCGGCAGTGTCACTGCCCGCTCTCATGCATGTAAACATGCACTGCCGGACAGTGGATGGTGCTTACGACACCCGAAAATGCCACGATGCGATCGCAGCCCGAAATGCCCATGCTGTCATACCGCCGCGTCAGAACGCCAAGCTATGGAAGCCAGATACACCCGGGGCCAGAGCACGAAATGAAGCCGGGCGATCATCAAAGTATCTGGGTCGGGCACTGTGGCGCCAGTTGACTGGATATCACCGCCGAAGCCGCGTCGAAACCAAGATGCACTGCATAAAATTACTCGGGCAGCGCCTCTCAGCCCGTGACTTTGATCGGCAGGTTGCGGAGACACAAATCCGCGCCGCGATCTTAAACGCCTTCACAGCGCTTGGCATACCACGCACCGTGGCCGTAGACTAAATCCGTCTGGGGGAAGGGGAAGCCCAACCTCAAACTGATTTGTGCAACAAAGCCCAATTGCAGTGTAAGAAGGGACCAGATCGCGACGAAAAACGCGTAACGGTCAATCTCGATTGCCACCAAATTCTTTCCGTTGGAAACCTAACCGCTCGCCGCTTTCGAAGATCGCATCGCCTTTATGGCGAAGTTCGTACATTTGTCGGACCAAGCAGATATAGCAGAGGCCGTGCCATCATAACTGGGGTTAAGCACGGCTTCCCTTTGCGCGCCGTTAATCATGCTGCGCAGCAGGGTAGCCGCTTCGTAAAGATCAACATCCTCCGGAAACGTGCAGTCAGAAAGAATCGCGATGAAACGGCGGTCAAATGCCTCGGCCACTGTGTCGATCGAAGACAGGTAGTTATCGCGGAACTCCGGGAATTGGGATTGTCCTGCAAACACGGCTCGCGCATTCAAAATGCCCCCATTACTGAGAACGAGGTGGGAATAGGCACGCGACAGCGCCAAAACAGCGCCTTCAACTGTTGTCACGTTTGAAGGCGTATCGAGATGCGCAATGCCTGTCTCGATAGCGTCGTCTGCGACCAATCGAAACAAGCTCGCCTTGTTTGAAACTGTTTTATAGATCGTTCTGGTCGACATGCCCGCCCTACGGGCGACGGCTTCGATACTGGTTCCTGCATATCCTTCGCTAAGGAACACTTCGGCCGCCGCCTTGATCAAGAGCGCACGCGTTTCCTGCTCCGTACGCAGAGAGGGACGGCCGCGAGGCCGCTTTGCTTCGGTCGTTTTCTGTTCTGTCATCGCCGCTCCTCGCTCGCTTTATAAAAACGGAAATTTTCGTAAATCAAGAGCGAAGCGCAATGCCTCCTCCGCACGCGCATCACGAAGTCTTGAATGACGGATTTCGATATTGACATAGTGTCGATAATAAATTTAGAAAACTGAGATTTTCCAAATAAAGCCGACGTCAAGGATACCCGATGAAACTGAACAAAACCGTGGCTGTCTCAGTGATCGCCGTTGCTGCGGCGGCAGGTTATCTGGTTTGGATACTGAGCCAACCCGCGACCTACCTTGTGCAGGGCGAAGTAGAAGCGACACGCATAGATTTGTCGGCGATGATTTCGGCGCGTGTTTCTGAAACGCCCGTCAATATCGGGGACCGTGTCGTCGCCGAAGATGTTGTTGTACGGATGGAAAGCGCGATACTGGATGCGCAACTTGCCGCAGCACGCGCGGCGCTTGACGTTTCGCGGGCCAACCGCGACCTTACTTACTCCACCCGCCCGGAAACGATTGCCGCCGCTGAAGCCCAGTTAGAATCGGCGCGTTCAAGCGTTACGCTGGCGCAAAGCAACTTCGACCGAGTAAACAAACTGCAAGGCGACTCGGTTGTGTCGCAGGCATCGCTTGATCAGGCGGCCAACAACCTGACTGCTGCAATACAAGCCCAAGCTGCAGCGCAGGCCAGCCTTGATCAGGCGCGCAATGGCGCGAGCCCCGAACAAAAGGCCGTGGCTGATGCCCAAGTAAGGCAAGCTGAAGCATCCGTTTTACAGACCACAGCCAGCGTGGATGAAATGATCGTGGCATCCCCCATCGACGGTGAGGTGACGACACGTACTGCAGAATTGGGCAAGCTGTTTAGTGCAGGTGCACCCCTGATTTCCATCGTGGATGTGGACCACGCATGGTTCACATTTAACTTGCGCGAAGACCTTTTAGAGGGGCTGGAGGTTGGCCAGCCCTTGAAAGTCCGTATTCCTGCTTTGGGCGATGATACCGCCCTGATTGATGCGACGATCACATCGATTAATGTCCAAGGCAGCTATGCCAATTGGCGCGCCACCAAAGCGACGGGGGACTTTGATTTGCGGACTTTTTCTCTGCGAGCTGACCCTGTTGCGGCAGTCGAGGGATTACGCCCCGGGATGAGCGTTTTGGTGGATTGGCCCGCCACAGTGCGTAGCGGTCAATGATCCTGTGACCCCCTCGCATCTTCCCCCCGGTTTTCGACGGATCTGGCGTCGCGAGTTCCGCCAGATTGCGACGCGGCCTTCGCTTGCCTTTATGTTGGTGCCGCTACCACTGATCCTGTTTCTTATGCTGGCTGTGATTTTTGCGCCGGGTTTGCCGCGCGATCTTCCCGTGGCTGTTGTTGATCTTGATGGGTCGACGATGTCGCGCCAGATCGTGCGAATGGCCGACGCGGCAGCTGATGTTGAGGTTGTCGAGCAGCTTGCATCGCTTAGCGAGGCGCGACAGGCGCTCGTGGCACAGCGTGCCTATGCGGTTTTAATGATCCCCGCCGGTCTGGAACATGATATCTTGTTGGGGCAAAGGCCGGAAGTTGTGGTGTTTTCCAACAGCCAGTTTTTGACGGCAGGCGGCATTGTCGGGCGCAGCCTAAGCACGACAGTTTCGACGTTTTCAGCGGGTGTGTCGTTGCGTCTGCTTGAGGCCCAGGGGGTCGGTTCCGATCGGGCGCTGGATTTGATCACGCCAATTCCCGTACAGCAAAGCCCGTTGTTCAACCCCTCACTCGATTACATCCAGTTTCTGCTTTCGGCGATCATGCCAACCGTCTTGCAGATTTTCATCTGTGCCACTGCGGTTCTCTCGTTTTCACGCGAACACCATTCCCCAAACGGCATGCCACGCCTTCAGCGCATTGCACTATCGCCAACCCGCGCCATATTGGGAAAACTGCTCCCCTATACCTTTGTGGGCACGTTCGTTTTGCTGCTTGGGGATGTGTTGTTGTTTAACGTCTTTGATGCCAGCTTTCGTGGCAACGTCTTTGTGTTTTTCCTCAATGGTTTCATGTTTATCCTAACGTGTCAGGCCATGGGTGCGCTTATCGCCCTGATTGCCAAGGACACGACGGGTGCCCTTGGGATGATGGGGCTAATCGTGGCACCGTCTTTCGGGTTTGCCGGTGTTAGCTTTCCCCGTTTCGGGATGACGCTCTTTTCGCAGATTTGGGGTGCGATCATACCGCTGACCCCATACCTGCAATTGCGGACAGATCAGACCCTGCGTGGGGCGCCCTTAGAGTATTCTCTGCCGACAATGGGGTGGCTTTTCGCCCAACTTTTGGTTTTCTCAGTCCTGTTGTGGGTCATGACGCGCAAGACAATGGCCCAAATACCGGTTTCTGAAAACGCTACCGTCGAGACTCAAGAGAGTAAGTCATGAGAAAGCTGCGCCATTTCCTTGCCGAGGTATTCGGGGTCATACGGGCGCTCTTTGCCGACGACAGTGCTAAGTCTACGATGATCGTTGGCATTCTGATTTACAGCGTTCTTTACCCGCAACCTTATGTGGGCGAGGTGCTGCGCGATGTTCCTGTGGTAGTGATTGATCAAGACAACTCGACCGCCAGTCGGACCCTTGTGCGTGCAATTGACGTGACAGACTTGGTCGATGTGACCATGTCCGCGCCGGATATGGAAACCGCACGGGATGCCTTTTACCGGCGCGATGTTTACGGGATCTTCGTTATTCCGGCGGGCTTCGAGGCTGACCTCCTTGCCAGCCGTCCCGCGCCCGTGGCCGCCTATAGTGACGGTAGCTATCTATTGATCTACTCCAATGTAATGCGGGCCGTCGCCACGGTTGCAGGGACAATGGGCGCGCAGGTCAATTATGCGCGTCTCACCGGACTCGGCGTCGATGATGGCGTGGCGCGCACGATGCTGTCGCCTGTAGCTGTAACCAATGTGGCCGTTTTCAATCCACAGGGCGGCTATGCCAGCTATGTGATTCCGGCGGCTTTTGTCCTGATCTTGCAGCAAACGTTATTGATGGGGATCGGACTGCTGCATGCGGGGCGCAAGCCCCCAACGGGCGAGCGTTTGTGGGCCACGATTACTGCCTACTTTTCCCTGTATATGGTCTGGGTTGCATTCACGCAGATGTTGATCCCCTATCTCTACAGTATTCCGCGCACTGGCGACTTGGCGACGCTGCTGTTGATCTCCGTGCCATTTATCTGTGCCTGTATCGCAATGGGATTTGCCATCGCGATGGCAATTCCTTGGCGCGAAGGGGTTGTGTTTTTACTTGTGGTGATCGGGATGCCACTGTTCTTTCTTTCGGGCATCTCGTGGCCAGTCGAAATGATACCTGACCATCTGCGGACTCTATCGCTGCTTGTTCCATCATCGACGGCCATTTCCGCCTTTGTCGCGGTAGATCAGATGGGCGCTTCGGCGCGGGATGTGGCCGGTGCGATTCAAACGCAGATAGTTCTCGTGGTCGTCTACTCGACATTGGCAGTCGCCCTTTCGCGACTGCCCCGCAATAGGCGATAGCAGCTGATTGCCAGACGAAAGAATGAGAGCACAAGTCGATCCGACCACGCGCTTTTTCAGAATTACGCGACCATGGTAGGCTCTTGGAACTGCAATAATTTCAATTTTGGATGTTTCGTTAAGTGCTTGTAGCGGCGAAAATAGCCAGTTGCTTCGGTCATTTATCGGCTGCATTCGCCTTACAGAAGTATGACCCGAGCACTTGCAGCGAACGACCGCTTTCCGCCCATCCTGTTAAAAAACTCTATGCTGCTGACCTGCCCCCCGGAAGTTCCCTCAGTCTGATGTAGAGTCTGCCCAACCTGAAGGAGCAGACGAGATGAGGAAAAGCCGTTTCACCGAAGCGCAGATTATCGGGATGATCAAAGAGCAGGAGGCTG
>NZ_VSJK01000101.1 GCF_008085915.1 Oceaniovalibus sp. ACAM 378
CAGCCTCCTGCTCTTTGATCATCCCGATAATCTGCGCTTCGGTGAAACGGCTTTTCCTCATCTCGTCTGCTCCTTCAGGTTGGGCAGACTCTACATCAGACTGAGGGAACTTCCGGGGGGCAGGTCAGGCGGGAGTGATGCCGCCGATTCCCATATTCGGGCGGTCGTTGTTGTAAGTCCATAGCAATTGTGTGGCGTGATCTTGAGCCTCCTCGATGCTGTCGATGACGTATTGATCCAACCATTCATGCCGGACCGTCCGGCTGTGACGCTCGATGTAGGCGTTCTGTTGAGGCTTTCCGGGTTGGATATGTAGGATGTTAATCCCTTGTTCCTCAGCCCATTTCATCAACTGCGTGTTTCGCGTGATGATGGGCAGCGATTTCGGGTGATGATGGGCACGTATTTCACGCGAAGGTGGGCAGTGATTTCGCGTGATGGTGGGCAGGTCTGGTCGGTAAACTGAGGATAGATGCCCCT
>NZ_VSJK01000011.1 GCF_008085915.1 Oceaniovalibus sp. ACAM 378
ACATCTTTGCATTCAACATGTCTTCTATAGTGCGTCTCTCACGTAATCCTAACTCTGTGTGGCCCATCTTCCGTTCTCCTTGCTTTCCAGCAAGATAGGGGATTTGTCGCAACCCAGTTTAGAATGTTCCCCGCGTACACATGGAGTGGGTGATAATGAGGATTATGTAATATATAGACGCTAAGGCCATCAAACCTAGACTCAGCACTTTGGTATCGGGGACGTTTCGGTAAATCGCATTTCGCAATGTGTATCCTGCCGCCGGTTGGCGGATTTGATCAGGCTTTCTTTAAGCCATCCTGTTATCAGAGCCGCCTTCGCATGGGATCATCCAAGTGCACACTTTGGTGCGTTTTTAGTGCGGAGCTGCGAATGCGCGAAATATCTACCTGTTCCCCTTGTTCAGATTTCCAGAGTATCTTGATCAGAATGGATCATCTTCTCCATCTGGAAGGGGCACGTTGAAAGTATTTATGGTCATTGAAATCAGTGTGTAGTAACCAAGTATTCCAACCAGCTCGACCGCCCCCTGAACGCCAAAGTGTGCTACCACTGCCGCATAGGTTGAATCTGAAATTTGGTGGGTTTGATGAAGCTCTTGTGCAAAGGCATAGACTGCCGCTTCATCATCGGCAGTAAAAGTGGGTATTTTTCGGCAACGAATATCCTCAATGATCGGAGCCGCGAGCCCCTCTTGCAATGCGATCGGCGCATGAACGGCCCATTCAAAACCCGAGGCCCAAAAGGCCCCGGTCACTAAAATTGCCAGTTCCGAAATGCGTGGCGGTAACTGAGTATCATACCGACAGAACGCTCCCAATGCTTGCGCCCGGTCGGCGAGTTTTGGCGATTGCAGCCAGACCCGCAGCGGACCCTGTACCAAACCGCGCTTACTCCCTGCGATCGCGTCAAAGGCGGTCTGCTGTTCGGCGGTGAGGGCGGTTTCATCTAGTATGGGGTGACGATTGTCTGGCACGGGGGTAACCTTTCATAGTGATAGTAGAAGCGTGCTGCGCCGCTCAAATCAGCGGCTGGATGCAGGGTTTGAGCTGTTTTCAAATCGGATGAGACCGCGATAAGCGGCAAAAATACCGTTCGGAATGGTACGGTGGAGTTCAGCAAGGAATGAGGCTGCGGCCAGTGACAGATCTTGCTGTCGGCGCGTCAGCAGACCAAGACTACGCTCGGCTTCAGGACCGGTGATACTGCGCCACGTAAGGTCTGGACGGATGACCACAGGCAGACACAGGGCCGGCAACGCACTGACGCCGAACCCTGCCTGAACGAGCCCCGAGATTGTCGCAAGCTGATCCACCTCTAATGCGATTTGCATAGTAATTTGGGCATTTTCTAATGCGCGGTCAGTTAGCTGACGAACTGATGTGGTTTGCGTCATCAATATTAACTTTTCGGCATTCAGTTCGGCCCAAGTAACGGTCCGACGTTTTGCCAATGGATGATCTTTGCGCAGAATCGCCACGATTTTATCATGAACCAAGGGCTGAAATGCAATGTCAGGCTCAGATGTCGGTTCCACCGAGATGCCAAAATCGACCTGACCTGAACGGACCATTGCAACTACATTATTGTGGAGCACATCACAAATCACGAGCCGAACAAGTGGATGATCGACAGCAAAGCGCGCCACCACGTCGGGCAGCATCCCTGCCGCCAGTGAAGGAAGCGCGGCGACTGCCGCTCGGCCATGCTGTATGGCGGCGACATCGGACATTTGGCTGAAGGTTGACCTCCAGCCATGCAAAAGGCGATGCGCCAAAGGCAGAAAGGTCTGCCCTTCCGAGGTCAGGAAAACGGTCCGCGAGGTTCGTTGGAACAACTTCATGCCCATCGAATCCTCTAATCGCTGAATCGATAAACTGAATGCAGGTTGTGACAGGCCGACATGGTGTGCCGCTTTGCTGAAGCTTCCCAGCTCAGCAAGAGCCAAGAAATTTTCGACCTGCTTGATCGTCGCGTGCATTTATAAAACCAATAGTTGGATTTGATTTATTAATTCGACAAATATTAACGTAAGACGGTAGGCTTGTCACAGCGATTTTTGGCGGGGGAGCCTCAGACTGGATCGCGGATGGGGGAGCATATGCAAAGTAATCTGTTTCGGATTGGCTGTGGCGCTGGTTTCGGCGGCGACCGGCTTGATGCTGCAGTTCCTGTTGTGGATGCCCTCGTCGCCTCGGGTGGCCCTGCCTGTCTGATGTTCGAAACCCTGGCCGAACGCACGCTTGCGCTTTCCCAATTGGCGCGCAGAGGTGGGGGCGTAGGCTATGATCCGCATTTAATGGATCGTCTGCGTCCAATTCTTGGTACTTGCCTGCAACATGGGATAAGCATCGTCGGAAATTTCGGCGCGGCCGATCCGGTCGGTGCGGCCCAGGCCATCGACGCATTGGCGCGAGAGATCGGCGCGCGGGTGCCAAAGATTTTTGTCGTCTCCGGCGACGATTTGATGGTGAGCCCGCATCGCGCTGAAATCGATCCGACCTTGCAGGCGTGCCTGCCGGCGGGGGCCTTGCCCCTCAGTGCGAATGTGTATCTGGGCGCGTCACAAATTCGCGACGCGTTGATTGCTGGAGCCGATATTGTAGTGACGGGCCGCGTGGCCGATCCGGCATTGGCACTGGGGGCCGTGGCAGCGCATTTTGACTGGTCATTTGACAATCTCGACCTGATAGCCGCTGGGACGATGGCAGGCCATCTTCTAGAATGTGGTGGTCAGGTTACAGGTGGGTACTTTGCCGATCCCGGCATGAAGGATGTGCCAGACCTTGCAAATCTGGGCTTTCCTATTGTCGAGATTTCCGCCGACGGGGCGATGGTGGTGACGAAGCCAGAAGGAACCGGGGGATGCGTGAACGCGCGCACGGTCAAAGAGCAACTGCTTTATGAGATCCACGACCCGGCGGCCTATCTTACTCCGGACGTGGTCTTGGACCTGACCAGTGTGTCGGTTAAGAATCTGGGCCAGAACCGGGTCGCCTTGCGGGGCGCTCGTGGCACAAGACGGCCTGAAACTCTAAAGGCTACTGTGTGTTATGATGGTGGTTTTATTGGTGAAGGTGGAATTTCCTATTCAGGCCCCGGTGCCGATGCACGGGCCCGTCTAGCGATTGATATCCTGCGCGGACGTCTTGCACCGGATTTGCAGATGCGTGCGCAGACGGTCAGCACACAGGCTCAAATGACCGCCCTTTTCGACGACGGCCCCAAGCGTCGTATCGCGACGAGTCCAGCAGGTTCATTTGACCTGACCGAGATTGCCGAGATCCAAAATGATGTGCGTGTGCATATCGCCGTACGATCAACCGATCGGGCCGAGGTTGCGCATGCGATGCATGAACTTGGTGCCCTATACACATGCGGGCCAGGCGGCGGAGGCGGGGTGCGCAGCACTATCCGCAGCCGGCTTTACACAAGCTCGGCGCTAATCCCGCGCGATCTTGTTGACGCATCCTGCCAAGAATGGAGCGATGCACGATGACCGTTCTACACGAAATTGCCCATTCCCGCGCTGGCGACAAGGGCGATCGCCTGAATGTCAGCGTCATCGCCTATCGCGCTGAGGATTATACGCGGCTGGTCGAACAGGTCACTGTGGCTCGCATCCGCGAAATGCTTGCCGATCGCAACCCCGGCGCGATCGAACGCTATGAGTTGCCCAACCTTGGGGCGCTGAATTTTGTAATCGACGCGGTTCTTGATGGCGGCGTTAACGCCAGCCTGGATCTGGACGGACACGGCAAGTGCCTGTCTTACCGCATTCTCGGGATGCATTTAAACCCGAACTAAACGTACCTGTGAATTTCTTTGGAGGAGGAAAAATATGAAACTTATTAAAGCACCCCTTGCCGCTATTGCGGCACTGGCAATCTGTGGCGGCGGTATGGCTGCGGCGCAGGACACCCGGCTGCTCATCGGCTCGACCTCGGCATCGTCCAGCCAGTATGGATACTTTGTGGCTTTGGGCCAGCTGATTAACGATAAGGTTCCCGGAGTCAGGGCGTCGGTTGCTGAAACAGGAGCCACTATGGACAACCTGCGCAGGATGCAGCGCGGGCAGGTTCATATGGGGCTGGTTACGACGAATATCATCGAACACGCCTATAACGGCACTCAAGAATTCGAAGGAAACCCACAAGAGGCGCCGCTGCTCTGGGTTTATGCCCCCGCGCCGCAAAATGTCGTCGTCCGGGCTGATGCCGGCATCACGACATTGGAGGACCTGAGTGGCAAACGGTTCAATCCGGGTATTCGTGGCTCGGCCACGGAAGCGACGGCTGAAGCCGTGATGGCTAAACTGGGCGTTACGCCAGATTATGTGCGCGGATCGACCACGGATGTCGTTGACATGATCAAGGACAACCGCGTCCTGGGATATGTGAAATCGGGTGCCGGCAATCGTCTGGATGCGTCGTCGCTGGACATCAATACCTTTACACCGGTGCAGGTGGTGTCACTGACGGATGCTCAGGTCGACACCATCAAGGCCGAGATGAAGGATATTTCGGTTGTGTCTATCGATGACGCTGGCGAAGACATCGCTCCCTACAAGACATGGGCCTTTGCACTTGCCGTTTCGGCCACGCCTGAAATGGACGAACAAACCGCCTATGAGATTACCAAAGCTGCGATGGAAGATACGACCGTCCAGCGCAATGCCCTGTCATCCCTGGCAAATTATGATCTGTCCGAGTTGACGATGGAATACGGAACTGTCCCCCTGCATCCAGGTGCAGCGCGATATTTCACCGAAAAAGGGTTCGACATCCCTGAGCATATGCAGCCAACCACAAGCCAGTGATAACTTTGCGTCCCGGGACGGGTTTGACCACCTGTCCCGGGATTCACGCGAACCGCAGCTGCACCTCAGGAGAAATTTGCGATGCGTGATACTGCCGCCAAGATACTGGCTGTCTTCATCGGACTGTTCGTTCTTTACACATCCGCAGCCGGACCGTTTGAAAGCCTGGTGCAGCGAGCGCTGTTTCTAGGTCTGGTGGTTACTCTGGCGGCACTAATGTATCCGCTGGCGCCTGGCAGTCGTTTGCGCCCGGTCGCCATCGTACTTGATCTTGCACTGGTCGTCGTAACATGGATTGCCTGCGGCTATATCGTCCTGAACTATGATAAGATTATGAACTCGCTGCCCTGGGCCACCGGGGCGGATGTCGCCATGACCGTGGGCCTTGTGTTGGCGATCCTGGAAATGGGACGCCGGGTTGTTGGATTGATTTTTCCAACGCTGGTGGTCATCGGTTTGGTCTATGCGCTTTTGGGCCATTACATTCCTGGCCTGCTGGGACACAGCCAGTTCGATCCGTATTTCGTGACTGAAACCCTGTTCTTGGGCGATTTAGGTATCTGGGGCAGCCTCCTCAGCATCGCCGCGACTGTTATTGCGGCTTTCGTCCTGTTTGGCGCATTTCTGCTACACACTGGCGGTGGTCAAACTTTCATGGATCTAGCGATGCGCGTCGGCGGCAAAAGCCCCGGCGGGGCCGCAAAAATGGCAACGATCGCATCCGGGCTCTTTGGAATGGTCAGTGGCAGTGCCGTAGCCAATGTTGCCACAACCGGCAACTTCACGATTCCATTGATGAAACGTCTGTCATACCCGGCCCCTTTTGCCGCTGCTGTTGAGGCCGTTGCCTCCACGGGTGGTCAATTGGCGCCGCCGATCATGGGCGCGGCCGCATTCGTCATGGCCGAGATTTTGGGTGTCAGTTATGTCACCGTCATGGTCGGGGCAATCCTGCCTGCCCTGTTGTTCTATCTATCGGTTTTCATGACCGTCCACGTCGTCTCGCTTCAACGCAATCTGCGTATCGTGGATGAGGAAAGCATTCCGAGCTGGCCAACGATCCTGCGCTGGCGTCGTTTGTTGCCGGTGATCGCCGCTCTTGGTGGGTTATTTTTCGGAATTCTAACGGGCCGGTCAGTTCAGACGGCTGCGTTCATCGGAATAGCTGCGCTACTCTTGGCGTTCGTGTTGGTCTCTATCGGCAGCAACCGCCCCAAGGACATGTTTCGTCAGATGCTTGCAGCGCTTGACGATGCAGGGCGGGGCCTGGTTATCATCGGCATCCTGTTAGCTGGTGCGCAAATCCTTGTCGCCATGATTAACCTGACGGGAATTGGCGTCACATTATCGTCTTTGATCGTCACTTTGGCAGGTAATTCGGTGGTGCTGGTTGCGATCATCGTCGGTTTGATCTGCATTGTGATCGGAATGGGCCTTCCGACCACCGCAGCGTATGTTTTGGTCGCTGCTGTTTTGGCGCCTGCTCTCACCAGCGTTGGCGTTAAGCCGTTGGCCGCGCATATGTTTGTGTTCTACTTCGCCACTATTTCCGTCATCACTCCGCCCGTTTGCGTCGCCGTATTTGTTGCAGCAGGGATCGCGCAGACCAACTGGCTACCCGCTGCACGCGAGGCAGTGCGGCTGGGTGCGATGACTTATGTCGTACCGTTCATGATCCTGATTTACCCGGGTATGATTGGCCAGGGTGGCGCTCTGGCCATTGGCGAGGCGCTGCTGTCCGGTCTTGTGCTGGTGGTTGCCATTCCCTTCCTGCTAGCCGGGATGCCGATGACCGGGAACCGTCTGCTTGATATCGCGGCCTATCTTTTGGCCATCGGCATCGCTTTGATCCCGCACCCGGCCGCACCCGTCTTTGCTGCGCTTATCTTGTTTGTAGGATGGTGGATGGCGCGAAAAAGCCGCTTGACTGCGGTAGAACCCAATGCGTCACAGGAGTGAAAATGCCCCGTACTGCACCAGATAAAGTCACAGAAGTTGCCATAGTCGGAACGGGTCTGATCGGCTCCAGCTGGGCGGCATTGTTCCTTGCAACTGGCCTAAAAGTTCATGCGATTGATCCCATGCCGGACGCTGAAGTCCGTCTGCGCGACACGATCCGCTCGATGTGGGGGAGCCTACAAGAGCTGGGCCGCACATCGCAGCCAACGCCTCCGCTTGATGCACTAAGCTTTTCCCCAATCCCCGGTGCCGAATTAGCCTCTGTGCAGCTTGTTCAGGAAAGTGCGCCGGAAAATCTCGGCCTTAAGCAACAGCTTCTGGCAGAGATTGAAGCGTGGGTTCCCGCTGAAACGATTATCGCCTCATCCACCTCAGCCCTTCTAATAGGTGACATTCAGGCCAAAGCCCGCCATCCGGGCCGTTGTCTTGCAGCGCATCCCTTCAACCCGCCGCACATCCTGCCCTTGGTCGAGGTCTCGGGTGGACCCAAGACCGACAACGACGTGCTGGATTGGGCGATGTCCTTTTATGAATGGCTTGGCAAGACTCCGGTCCGCCTGTCGCGACAGATCGAAGGGCATATTGCTGGACGCCTCGGGGCGGCGATGTGGCGCGAAGCCGTATCACTGGTTGACCAAGGCGTGGCAACGGTCGCCGACATCGACGCCGCCGTGCGCAATGGACCAGGCCCACGTTGGGCAACTACCGGCTGCCACATGGTCTATCATCTAGGTGGCGGCGACGGCGGTATGGCCCATTATCTTGCGCATCTGGGCGCAAGCCAGCAACGACGTTGGGACGATCTAGGCACGCCTACCCTGACAGAAGACCTTTGCCAAAAACTGACTGAGGGTGTCACCCAAGAGTCTGGCGGCCGAAGCATCGCAAGCTTAATGGAAGAGCGCGACCGAAAGCTGGTTCAGATCATGCAATCGCGTGGGTAGGATCGTCTTGGATATTCGGTTCGGTGCGAACAGAACTGCCTAAGTGTGCCAAAACGAAGGGATTTCCGATCTCGCTGCTCAACCGAATAGTCAATCCTGCGACGATACTTCATTCACAATACTCCATCTATTCTTTAGGATTATTGCGTTGAATGGCGTTGTTGCGGAACTCCAGCCTGAAACGCGCCCTACCCTTTCCCGGTTGGTTCAGACTACGCGAACGATCTCAGCGGTACCGAGAGCTGAGAAGCGATTCATCAGTGACGGCGCAGGCCGAGCAGTTCTAAGAAATTGCGTCGGACATTTTACCCCTCGGCTGGACGAAGAAGACGCGTTCTGACCTGCGCAACTATCAACAAGCGGCTGGAAAAAAGCGTACAATCTCTGGCCAAAATCGCGGGCTGATGCGCCGGTGTGGCACCGTTCAGTTCGGTAAAAGCTACAGTCAGCTTTGGCTATGGCGTCTGACAGCCATGGTTTGCGCTTGCATCGCTAATTCGCAGACACGAAACGTCCGTGATTGCGGACAAGTTGTCTCCGTCCGGTTGCGGATATCGGCCAGCAAATCTGCAAAATAAGGCAATTCTGCGTCGGAGCAGTCAATATGTTCGCATCGCGTGCCATTGACCAAATACAAATGGTCTGTTCCGGGCCGCCCCGCGACGTCTACATATTTTCTCAGCTCAATTGTGCCTTCGGTCCCCGTAATAAACAATCGTCCATCGCCCCAGTTCGGCAGCGCATTCGCCGTGTACCAATCCACCCTTATATAAGCATGTGCCCGATCGGAACGCAGCGCGATTTCGCCAAAATCCTCAAATTCTGGATGGCTGGGGTTGGCGAAGTTACCAACCGAAGCGAGAGTGATCTCAGCATCCTCGCTGTCAGTGAAATGAAAAAACTGTTCGATCTGATGCGAAGCGATATCGGTCAGGATGCCGCCATAGGTCGCCGCATCAAAGAACCAATCGGGCCGCGATGGCGCGTTAAGTCGGTGTGGGCCAAGGCCGACGGTCTGGACAACCCGACCGATCGCCCCTTCCCGCACCAGACGGGTCGCGACTGTGGTCGCTGGAACCTCAAATCTTTCAGAGAAATTGACGGACCATATGCGCCCGGTCTGCTCGACAGTTTCACGCAGGCGGTTCAGTTCCTCGGGAGAAATGCAGCCGGGCTTGTCCGTCATCACATCCTTCCCAGCCATCATCGCGGCAATTGCCAGATCGGCGCGTTGGTCTGGGCGGCAAGCGATCAAGACGAGGGCAATACTCGGATCATCAAGGATTGCCGAAAGTTCAAGTTGCGGTGAATCGGGGAAGCGCTCCACGAACCCCTCAACTGGCTGCGGCGCACCATCCGTCCACCAACACGCCAATTCCGCGCCTGCATCCAGCATTCCCTGGGTCATGCCAAAAATATGGCGATGATCAAGACCGAGCGCGGCAAAACGTATCTTACTCATCAGACAGTCCTCACTTCGACTCTATGGCCTTCAGCGCTGGATCTTGTCATCGCATCAATCAAGGCATGAACACGAAGCGCCTCTCGCCCCGGAATTCTGGGAGGCTGGCCTGCTGATATGCTTTGCGCGAAATCCAGGATCAGATCGCGGTGCCAATCGCATGGGAAGGCCATCGGATCGGCCCCGCCCCCAGTGCCCGAGGCCTCTCCCAATTCTTCGGTCCGGCCGTCTCGCCAAGTGACCTTCAGCGAGCCGCCCTTTAAGATTGCAGTACCCTTGGTGCCATCCAGCACCAGACTTTCAGTGTCGCCTGGATAGGTGGCGGTCGTCGCGACGACGGAACCCACCGCGCCGTTGGCAAAGATGATCCCGGCGGCGGCGAAATCTTCGGCTTCCATGTGATGCATGCGCGTGGTCGCGGTCAGGGCCTGCACGGTTTTTGCCGAGCCTGTCAGGCTCAACATCAGGTCAAGGACGTGGATCGCCTGCGAGATCAGCACCCCTCCGCCATCGCGGGCCAAGGTGCCGCGCCCCGGAACGTCATAATAACCCTGATCGCGCCACCAAGGAATTTCTGCTCGCACCAGGGCTAAATCACCAAGCGCCTTTTCCTCAATCAACGCACGCAACCGCAACGCGGATTTGCGGAACCGATGCTGGAACACGATGCCAAGCGTGACGCCGCGCGTTTCACACATGGCCACGATGGCTTGCGCTGCCTCAAGGTTGCGTTCCACCGGCTTTTCCATCAAGATATGCTTACCGGCACCTGCCATCACCGCAGCAATCTCGGCGCGTTGGTTCGGAGGCGTGGCGATAATCACGCCATCGGTTTCCGGATCGTCTGCGATTTCTTTAAGGCTGGCAAAAACCGGAAATCCGAACTTCTCGCCCACGGCATCGCCCTTGGCCTTGGTCCGGTTGAAAACGCCTGAAACATGTACCCGGCCGCGCAATTCCGCCAGAGCGTCCAGATGCGGTTTTGTCGCCATTCCAAGGCCGATGACAGCCAAGCGCGCAATGGGTTTTTGGGTCATTGCGACCTCCTTACGGGCCGAACCATTGGATCGGCAATGTTGTGAGTTGCGGGAAGAAGGTAATCAAGCCAAGCACCACAAGCTGCGCTGCGATGAAGGGGACGATGGCTCGGAATACATCGGTTGAGGGCGCGCCGCCCACACGCGCGGTCGTAAAGACCAGCACCCCCAACGGCGGCGTCAACGCGCCAATGACAAGGTTCATCACCATGATGATTCCGAATTGCAAGGGGTCAACCCCAGCAGCAACAACGACCGGCACAAGGATTGGAACAAGAATGACCAACGCGGCGATCATCTCGATAAATAGACCGACAAAGATCAAGAACAGATTGATTAGCAAAAGCAGTGCGATGGGATCACTTGTTAACGCTCCAAGCCACGCAGCGATTTTCTGCGGCGCTTGCTCGAATGTCAGAATCCAAGCGAAAGGCGACGAAGCCGCGATGATGACCGCAACGGCGACAGTATCTTCAACCGCTTCTTTGAAGGCCGCCAACAGGTTCGCCGATGTCAGCCCGCGATAGATAAACGCGCCGCAAAACAGGGCAAAGACAAAGGCAATCGCCCCCGCCTCAGTGGCGGTGAAGATGCCAAACCGAACGCCGCCGACAATGATGACGGGCAGGCAGAGCGCCGGAGTTGCCAGCAAAAACGAGCGCCATTTTTCGCCACCGCTTGAGCTTGTCTGTTGCCCGCCGTAGCCGCGTCGGACCGAAACCAGCCAGACCACCAACGACAGCGCCGCTGCCATCATTAGCCCCGGAACAATGGTGCCGACAAACAATGCCCCGACCGAAACGGAAGCCAAAGCAGCATAGATGATCAGCCCTAGTCCCGGCGGGATAAGGTTGGCTAAGGTCGATGCCGCCGCCGTCAGCGCACACGAAAACGCGCGGGAATAGCCGTGTTTTGCCATCTCTGGCACCAGCAGTTTGGCCGTTGCTGAAGCATCTGCAGTGGACGAGCCCGAAACACCGGCCAGCATGACGTTCGTCACGATATTTGCTTGGCCCAAACCGCCGCGCAGATGGCCGACCAGATGAAAGGCCAGATCTACAATGCGTAGGGTTATGCCACCCGCGTTCATCACCGCGGCTGCCAGAATAAAGAACGGAATCGCAAGCAGCGTAAAGGAGTTCAACGCACCCGACATGTTTTGGGTGATGGTCACCAGCATCAGCGGCGGTAACGGTGTAAGAGCCGCAAAAGAGCCTACGACAAGCGCAAACACTATCGGCAATTCGGCAAAGATCAACACAAGCGATACAATCATCAGAATTGTGGTGCTGCTCGCCTCGCCAAAAAAGGCGCTTCCGCCCTGACGCAGCGCGAAATAGAGAATTAGACCCCCGGCCAGAACGGCAAGCCCGCTCCACCATGCTCGAGCCTTTAAGGGAGCGGACAGAAAGATCAGGCCCAACGCGCCACCCACAGGCACTGCCATAAACAAATAACGCAGCGGTATTCGCAGCGCCGGCAGGACCTGCAAGGAGCGGTTCATGAAATCAACGCCGTGGATCAACATGACGATACAGGCTGTTGCCGAGACGACCCGTAGAACGACCGCGTGAGCAGACTGAAATCGTGGAGTCAATTTTGGCACAAATAGCGATATCGCGATATGCCGTTCGCGGAAGGTCAAGATCGCCATTCCCAAAAAGACCGCCCAAACAAATAGAAACTGCGCCGCTTCTTCGGGCCAGGGCAGTGAGGCGTTCAGGACATAGCGGCAAAAGACCTGCAACACGACCACACAGGTGGCAGCCAGCATCAAAAGGACGGCCGCCGCCTCCAAAACCTTGTCGAGCAAGAGGTATAACGGCGTCGCCTTGGTCGCGCCGGGGATCATTTTGGTCGTGATCATTCGGGTATTCTTTCAGCCTCGTTCTTGGTTTTCCCCGCCCAACGCAGCACGCAGGACGGGGGTTTTCCAGTTACGCCAAGCCGCGGATCTTCTCGATCATCGCGGCCGTCTCGGGGCTGGTTGCGCCAAAGCTTTCATAAAGCCCTGCGCTCTTCTCTTCCCATCTTGCCTTTTCCTCGGCCGGGAAAGGATGCACGATGCAACCCACGGCCTTGAGGTCTTCCAACGCTTGGTCGGCACCGGCGCGGTTCAGCGTCCGCTGTTCTTCAAACGCTTCTTTGGCCGTGGTGCGGCATAACTCTTGCAGATCAGCGGGCAATTTATCCAGCCAAGCCGCGTTCATACGGATCGCCTTGGGAAGGAACCAGTGATAGGTTGGCAAGATATTCTTGGCCTGTTCGTGCCACTTGAACCCGAGGATTGAGAAATAGTCAGAGTCCAACCCGTCGATGACGCCTGTGGACAGGGCCGAGTATTGCTCCGAATAGGGCAGCGGGGTTGGATTTGCGCCCAAGGCTTTCCAGAAATCAACCCAGATACGCACTTCCGGCACGCGTAACTTTACACCTTGCAAGCTGGCCAGATCCGTCACCGGCTCCTTGGTGAGCAGGTGGCGAAAGCCAACCTCGCCATATGCAATAAACTCCACTCCAGTTTTTTCGCGTGCGATTTGGCTGATTTCTTGCCCTATATCGCCTTGCAATACAGCATCGACATGCGCTTCGTTCTTGTAGATGAATCCGGGCGCGCCGGCCGTCGCCGCAATCTCAGGCGCGATGGCCTCTTCACTGTCAGGGCCTGCTGCGGTTACCTGAATGGTGCCGATCCGGCTCATCTCCAAAAGCTGCGCAAGGCCGCCAAGTTGGCTCGCGGGGAAATGCTGCGCGTCGATACGACCTTCGCTTTTTTCGTTCAGCACTTTGGCCCAGTTGTCGAAGGCATTTGTAAACGGCGAGCCGATTGCTTCGGAGTGGGCGATTTTGCAGACAAAGGTTTCCTGCGCCCAAGCACTGCGCATCAGCATTGGCGCCGCCAGCGCAGTGCCACCAAGTTGCAGCAGAGTCCTGCGCCCTATCACATTATGTGTTAAACTCATATATTCCTCCATATTTTGCCTCACCCTCTGGGTTCGGCGCTCCCTAATCGTTTTGCTAAGCCTCATTCGGCGGCGGGCTGCCTGAACCAAGATTCTCCAAAGGTTCAAAAAAGTCAGGCAACGCACATGCGACCACCGGAATATCTTCTAGAATCCGGCGCAGGTGGTTGCGAATGTGCTGCTCCGCAGTAGCGGCGTCGCCTGCGCGGATCGCCTCGACAATCTGCCGGTGCTGTTTCACCAGAATGCGGCGCGGCAATTGGCGAGCACTTAGGTGTCGGACACGATCCATCTGCGTCTTGAGTGGCTGCAGAAACTCCCATCCTGCACCCTGCCCCGCGATCTCTGCCAGTCGACGATGAAACGCCTCATCCAATATCAAAAACTGGACAGGGTCGTCGTTTTCTATGGCAGCTTCTTGAGTGGTCAGGATAGCGTCAAGTTCACGGCAAATTTCAGGACTTGTGTGTTTTGCGACCCAACGAACGATATCTGCTTCGACAGCTTCCCGTATGAATTGCGCAGACATTACAGCCGCTATGTCAATGCGAAGAACAAAACTGCCACGTTGTGGACGGATCTCGATAAGCGAAGCCTCTGCGAGCTTAATGAAGGCTTCACGCACAGGTTGGCGGCTGGTGCCGTAGCTCGCAGCTATATCAGCTTCGAGAAGTCGGGTGCCAGGCGCCAGATGACCGCGAATAATGCGATTCCGCAATACCCTGTAGAGCTGCGGACCAACGGGCGCACCTAAATCCAAGGTTATGGAACTTTGCATCACATCTATTCTGCTTTTTTGTCTTCATCTTGCAGTACTTTTCTCACCCTGCAGTTAATCAACCATACTAGTCAACATTAATCACTGGAACATTCCACCCGGCGCTGTTGCACGACTGAAATTGGCCGCAACGCCCCTTTTCCCGGACACACTTATCCTGCGGCTATTGAGACGCGTATGCCGTGGGCGGTAAAACGGTTCAGCACTGCAACTATGAGGGCCGGAGCAGAGTCCTCCGTTTCACAGAGTCTGGCATTTAAAGATCGGCGCGCGCTTGGGCAGCTTCGGACAGGCTCTCGGTCCAAATCCCTGTACCATCCGACACCAGATCAAGCGCAGCGGGAACGGGCAGACTGGCAAGGCGGGCGGACAGTCCTGCGAGATGATCAATATTGCATCATCGGCTAGAACGCCGTCCATCTGGCTGGCAAGCGCGTATTGCAGATCCAGCGGGTCGGGACCAAGCGTGCGCAACGTAAGGCCCGGAATGCAAACACGGCACCACTGGTGGGCTTCTGATGCAGGACGTCCTGCGCCGATGCGGCCAACCCCGCGATTCCTTTCCGCATATCTGTCACGCCGCAGGCCAAATATACGCGAACACCGGTGCCAGGACCGATCATGCCGTCTCCACCGCGCCGATCAGAGACGTCAGGGCGACCGGGTCTATTGTGCTCTCAAAATGCAAACAGCGACCGCGCAGACGCAATTCAACAGCGGTTGGTGATAGCGCTTCGGGGACAGGCAGTTGCGGCACCGCAACCCCGGACGTGACCGGAATATCCACAGAATAAAAGAGAGCGCCAGCGTCAGACGACCAAAGCCCTTTCTTTTTCAGGTCGTGGCGCCACGCATAAATTTGTTGTCGCCTACGCTCATGACGCTGGGCCACCTGTGTCACGCTCGCCCCTCCGACCCTAACCGACATGCGGCGACCTGTGGTGAATGGGTGAGGACCAGCACCTGTTGCCCCTCGGCCAGAGCCGACAAACGCCGCCCGACAGCATCGGCGTTGGCCCCGCCGACACCCCGGTCGATCTCGTCAAGATCATCGTCAGGCCAGTCGCTGCGCGAGTCAGGCAAACCTTGATCTGGTCTCGGGACGCGTTGTCAGCTTTTCGATGCGGGAGTTAACACCACATCGGCAAGAAGCGCCGCCTGTTCAGGGCTCCGAAGACAAGGCCGGTGGTGATGACTGATTCTCGAAGCAATCACACCTTGTACAAAACGAGTCTGAAACGCCTTGGCTATTATGATCGGAACAGCCGAACATGGGCTTCGTTAAGGTGACGATGCAGGAGAACCAGATTTCTTTTTTGCTTCAGAGTTGGAAGTGGAATGCGCCGCACCGATGTCAATTCTGCCAGGCCCTGCCAGTCTGGAACGATACTGTATCCGATGCCACGACCAACCGCGATTCCAATAGCCTCCAACGCATCCAACTCACACAGAACGCGATCGTGCGGAATCCATTTCCTGATCCACGGCATGCTAAGTTTCCCGCCCCAACTGGTCGAGTCGTAGATCAATGCCCGCTCGCTGGCGATGATCTGCTCGACCGATCGATCGTCATCCGCTGAAACGATCATGATGAAGGGCTGCGTCTCTATGTGAACAGACGTGATTGATTTCGGGATTCTGAACGGCGGATGAACGACGAAGGCCGCATCGATTTGGTCATCCAGGAGCTTAGCGTACAGGTCTTTTGATGTTCCCGGAACAAAGCTGAGGCTTGCCGTCGGCGCATACTTGGCGAATTGGGCAAGAACATTCGGGATCCGATCGCTCAGCGCCGTCGAGATCGATCCTAGTCGGACAGGTCCACCAAGCCCCGCCTCGTCCAGATCTGTGGCAATCTGGCCGACCTGTTTCGCGATATTACGCAAGCGAGGCAGGATCGATAAACACTGCTGAGTTGGGGCGACCTGCTGCCCCACCCGCCTGATCAGATCTTGCTTCAACTCAGCCTCGATACTCCTGATGCGCTGAGCCACCGCCGCGGGCGTCATGTTTTCCTTGCGCGCGGCGCCAGCAAACGAACCCGAGTCCACCACGGCAAGAAGTGTCTGAATAAAACGCGTGTCCATATGAAACCTATCTTCTGAAAGAACTAAAACATACTAACGGTAACTTTTGAACTTTGGTAGTGATTGGTCGGAACACGTGGGGCGAACCCTGCTATGTCCCGCCCGCCGATCCCGCATGCCGGTTATCAAGCCGCATCAGACTTAAACGCTGAGATATTGCCCATGAAGCCTATCGTCCCTTTTGTTCACAGCTTGTCCGAAGGCGTTGCGCTTGCCTGGGCGGATGCGCTGCAGGGTGCCGCGCCTGACATCGATATCCGTTTCGTCACGGACATCCCGGAAGCCGAGCTGGGCAAAGTCGAAGTGGCGATTGTGGCGAACCCTGATCCGGCGGCCCTGACGTCATTTCCCAATCTGAAATGGGTGCAAAGTCTTTGGGCGGGCGTAGAACGTATCCTGCGCGAGATGCCCGGAGATGAGGTCCAGATTGTTCGTCTGATCGATCCACAACTTGGTGATACCATGGCCGAGGCCGTGCTTGCCTGGACCCTGTACCTGCATCGCTCCATGCCAACATATGCGGCTCAGCAAGCCGAACGGATATGGCTGCAGCACGAACTGCGCACCGCGTCCGAACGCACGATTGGCATCCTCGGTCTGGGCAATCTTGGCCTGAAATCCGCAGAGCGCCTGACGCAGAACGGTTTCAACGTTCTCGGGTGGAGCCGCTCCGCAAAGGATCTGCCGGGGGTAACGACGTTCAACGGCGCTGACGGGCTGGCCGAGATTGCGGCACAGTCGGATATCATCGTCGTCCTACTTCCGTCGACACCAGACACACGCGGATTGCTGGACGCTCGGTTCATCTCGAACATGAAGCGCGGTGGCTCTTTGATCAACTTCGCGCGCGGCGATATCATTGAGCGTGACGACCTCGTCCATGGGTTGGAAGCGCGTCAGATCGAACATGCCGTTCTCGACGTTTTCGCCGTAGAACCCTTACCAGAGACCGATCCGCTTTGGGGCAATCCGCACATCACCATCTTGCCCCATATCTCTGCCCCGACGACCAAGCGCACCGCTTCCGAGGTCGTAGCAACGAACATCAATGGCTATTTCACGACTGGAAAAATGCCAACCACTGTTTCCCGCAAGGCTGGATACTGATCCGCCTGCCACCAAGCTTACTGGAGCCAGATATGACGACTCTCGATGAAAAATTCCGGCTGCTGGCCGCAGACAATGCGCCCGGCCAAGAGGTCCGTCAGAAATTGACCGACCTCGACGCTCACATGCGTGGCGGTCTCTTCAATGGCGTTCCCGTCGATTTCTCCCATGGGGATGTTGACGCTTTTCCGCCAACACCGGGCTCGGACGATGCATGGAATAAGGGCTTCGCGGTCGGCGGACAGCAAGCCTATACTGAATATCGCGGCGCCGCGGCCATCCGCACCGGGCTGGCCGAGCGTCTGGCCGCCTTCACCGGACACCCCATTTCGGCAGAGCGTGAACTGATTATCACCCCCGGCACACAGGGCGCGCTTTTCCTTGCGCTTGGCGCGACAGTCACAGCGGGAACCAAGGTTGCTGTTGTCGAGCCCGACTATTTCGCCAACTCCAAGCTGGTCAGGTTCTTTGGCGGCGAAGTGGTTCCTATCGCTCTGTCCTATTTGGGCAGCCGATCTGAAAACGGTCCCGATCTCGGACAACTTGAGACTGCATTCAGCAACGGCACCGAAGTCCTTGTGTTCTCGACTCCGAACAATCCGACGGGTCTGGTTTATTCAGCAAGCGATATCAATGCGATTGCTGAATTGGCCTCAAAGCATGGCGTGACCGTCATCGTCGATCAGCTTTACTCCCGGCTCCTCTATAGCGGTGAAAGCTACACGCATCTTCGCGCCCATGAAAAGGCGCCCGAAAACCTGATCACCATCATGGGCCCCTCCAAAACCGAGTCGCTCAGTGGCTTCCGGTTGGGCACGGCCTTTGGCACCGCAAAACTGATCGAGCGGATGGAGCGCCTTCAGGCGATCGTTTCGTTGCGAGCAGCGGGATATAATCAGGCCGCGCTTGATACATGGTTCAATGAGCCTGAAGGCTGGATGAACAACCGAATTTCGCAGCATGAAGCAATCCGCGACGAGCTGATTGATATTTTCCGCGAGGCAACTCTTGGCATCGCTGTGCCGCAGGCAGGAAGTTATGTCTTCCCGGCGCTCCCGACATTGACCGTCGCACCGGAAATGTTCGTGCGTTTACTTCGGCATCAGGCTGGTATCACCGTGACACCGGGATCTGAATTCGCTCCGTCAACCAGCGCAAGCATACGGCTGAACTTTTCCCAAGATCATAAGGCGGCGGTTGCGGCTGCAGGACGGATCGTTGAAATGGTCGAAAGGTATAAAGCATGAGCCAGATTGCCCACCGGCCTGTCCCGTAGGGCCGCTATCTGCCTGCCGTGCGCCTCGGCGACTTGATTTATACGTCGGGGTTCACACCACCCAAAGATGGCAAGCTGATATATTCCGGGAGGAAAAAGCCAACGTTTCAGAGGAGATCGACCGGATAGAGGTGCGGCATCCAAGGGAAGATCTCCCAGTCTGCGGCGCGTTCGATTTCGACCGGATTCTGCACCGTGCAACTATTGCCTTGCCCCCGACATTGGGGCCCTATGCACGACAAAAGGTTATCCATCGAGAGGGATTATCCATATGACGCGCCGGTTTCCTTCGCTGAATGCCCTGCGCACTTTTGAAGCGGCTGCGCGTCATTTGAGTTTTTCGAAGGCCGCCGAAGAGCTGAATGTCACTCAGGCCGCCGTGTCACGCCAGATCAAGATACTGGAAGACGACTTTGGCATTGCGCTGTTTCACAGGCGTACCCGGGCTGTGGAATTGACCGAAGCAGGCGGTCGTCTGTATCCGCAGCTGCAGGGAGCATTCAATCAGATCGAAGCCGCCTCCAACAGGGTTTGGGGCAACAGGGGCAGCGGAATTCTTACGGTTTCGGTGCTGCCAACCTTTTCGGTGAAATGGCTGATGCCTCGGCTTCTGAACTTTGCCGAACTCCACCCGGAGATAGAAGTTCATCTGATCAACACCATCGCTCCGGTCGATTTCGACCGTGCGGAGGTGGACCTTGCGATCCGGGTCGGCTCGACCTCA
Source organism: Oceaniovalibus sp. ACAM 378 (assembly GCF_008085915.1). GTDB lineage: Bacteria > Pseudomonadota > Alphaproteobacteria > Rhodobacterales > Rhodobacteraceae > Oceaniglobus. The sequence goes on from NZ_VSJK01000011.1 coordinate 19,157, forward strand.
CCGCAGTTGAGCAATGCCTCTCAAGTCGGAATTGATCTCTTGATGGTTCGCGGAAGCGAGCCACTGGCTTATCAAGAGCTATTGCCTGACCAGATGATCGCAGTTGCATCGCCCGGTTATCTCGAACGGCACGGTCCGATCGCCACTGCCGAAGATCTGGAGAGGATCACGCTGGTTCACATGGCCACACGCCAGAACGCGTGGAGCGACTACTTTGCCGCAATTGGCTGGCAGCAATTGCCACAGCAGGATGGTCCATCCTATGGCCATTTCTTTTTGTCGCTTCAGGCCGCCATCGAAGGACGGGGTATCGCCTTGGTGCCGCAGATACTTGTCGAAACAGACATACAGGCAGGGCTGTTGGCGCAAGCATTGCCCTACAAGATTCAGAGTGCGGGGGCTTACTACCTGATCGGCCGCAAAAGCGGCTGGCAGCAAGAGAAAACCAAGATCTTTCGAGACTGGATATTGGAGAGTATCGGGGCGGTTTGAGGGCATCGCTTTGAGTGCGCAGTAGCCTCGATCATCGCAGGCGCGGGCGGAAAAGACTGCGGCTCGGAACAGCTCTCAAAATCTGGGGTATAATTAAAAGTTATGCATCGCGGCCCCTATTGTAATTTGTCTAACCCAGCTCCTATGCGCTACGATCTACAGAACGCTGGAATGGCCTAAATGGCGCTTCGCTCGGTCCATGTGGCTGTTATTGAACAACTATCGCTGGTTCCGGATGATGCGCCGACGGTCAGGTTTCTACCGCAAAAACGCGGGACATATTTCAAAAGGAGAGGGCATGCCGAAGAACGAGATAGACACACCTATCGCAGCTGCGCCGACGACACGGGTGGCAATTGCCAGCCTTGGTGCTGTCGGACTCAAGTTGGCGCAGGTTATTGATGCCGGATTTGAGGGGTATCGCCTGACGGCGGTTTCAGCGCGCGATCTTGATGCGGCTGCGGAACGGGTCGCTTCGTTCAGGACGCCGCCAAAGGTGCTCCCGGTTTCAGCGCTTGAAGAATTCGCTGATATAGTGATTGAGTGCGCTCCCGCCGAGATCTTCTCAGACATCGCAGAACCGTTCCTGCGGGCGGGTAAAACAGTCATTGCGCTTTCTGCTGGTGCGGTCCTTCGCAACGAGCATCTGATCAAGATCGCTGCCGACCATGGCGGGCGCATCATAGTGCCGTCAGGCGCTTTGCTGGGACTCGATGCTGTGGCTGCGGCTGCACAAGGCAAAATCGAATCCGTGCGGATGATCACACGCAAGCCCGTGCGTGGCCTCCTTGGCGCGCCGCATCTCGAAACCCATGGCATCGAGATCAAAGACATCACGGAGCCAATGAAGATTTTTGAAGGATCCGCCAGAGAGGCCGCCGTCGGATTTCCGGCAAATCTGAATGTGGCCGTCGCCCTTTCGCTTGCCGGTATCGGGCCCGATCAGACCATGTTGGAAATCTGGGCTGACCCCGCACTTACGCGCAACAACCATCAGATTCAGGTGGTTTCGGATAGTGCGTGTTTTAGTATGCAGATCGAAAACATCCCCTCCGAAAACCCGAAAACGGGTCGGATCACTGCCCAGTCCGTTCTGGCAGTGCTGCACAAGATGAAAAGTCCGTTGCAGGTGGGAACATAGGCCCGGGAAACACAACAATTTCCGGATCTCGAAACGTAAGACACTATAAAAAAACTCAGGGAGATTCGTATGTATCTGTTAAAATCTTCGGCACTTGCAATCGCTTGTTGCCTTGCACCTATTGCATCGTTCGCCGCGGTAGATCTCGAATGTTCGACCGCAAAGGTACTGGTGGGCTTCCCCCCCGGTGGCGGCACTGACTTTCAGGCGCGCGTGGTCGTGGACGCAATCAATGAAGTGTCAGATGGTGTCCGCCTTCAGGTGGTCAACGTCAGTGGCCAAAGCGGCAACAAGGCAGCCCGCGAAGTCATCGACGCCGCACCAGATGGCTGCACGCTGTTCTTTCATCACGCGGCAATTCTCAGCAGCTATCTGACCGGGCGTGCAGAAACATCCTGGGACGCGTTTGCGCCGGTCGCGATGGTAAGCTTTGAGCCGGCAATCTACGCCGCCAGCAAGAATGATGATTTCAACACGCTTGCTGAACTGGTGGACTATGCATCGGCCAACCCCGGCAAAGTAACTGCGGCAGTCAGCGTCGGCTCGGATTCGCATTTTTTCGCACTGCAACTGCAGGACCTGCTCGGCGTTGAGTTGAACTTGGTCGGATATAATGGCGAGGCCGAGCGCGTCACGGCTCTCTTGTCGAACGTCATCCAGTTTGCTCAGGTGACCGAACAGACCGCCGCGCAGTACCTGGGTAATGAGCTGGTGCCTTTAACCTACGCCTACACCGAACGCTCCGAGAGCCTGCCAGACATCCCGACCACAACAGAAGCGGGCTATGATTTCGTCGCAGGCACGACCCGCGGGTTCTTGATGCCCAAAGACACTTCGCCCGAAATAGTTGAGCATTACGCAGATCTCATTGAACAGGCGATGCAGAATGAGTCGGTCAAAGAAGCCTTTGAGCGCTCAGGAACAATCGTCGATTATCGTGACCCCGAAGCCTATACTGCCTGGTGGAAAGAAACCGCAGACAACTGGGAAGTACTGGCAGTCAAACTGGGCATCTTCCAGCCTCGCGGCTGATACCGGTTTGAGCGTTGGAAAAGGAGGCGACTTTGAAGCGAGAGGCGTTGCTCGGAACCGCGACAGTTCTTCTGTGTGCTGTCCTGTATTATGAAACGACCCTTATCGCCGACTATGGGTTCGCTCAAGTCGGAGCGGATGTCTGGCCCAAGATCATTCTTGGCGTGATATCCGCTCTGGCGCTTCTTCAAATCGCGACAGGTTTAATTCGGCCAGCCCCAACCTCAAAAGCTGATGAAGGCATTGCGGTTGAGGGTTGGTTGTTTCGTGCATTTGTGCCGATCACCGTATTTGTCGGCGTGGTTCTTTTTTCGCTGCTTGTGCCCTATATCGGGTTCACATTTTCCGGGCTGATAATGGTATTCATGCTTCTCAGCGTTATCGGTCCGAAATCTCCACGCGCCATTGCGCTGCATGCCGCCATTGCCATCGTATCGGTGTTGAGCGTTACCGCCTTTTTCACACAAGTGATGGGTGTCTTGCTGCCGGGTTGGTCCTTGTGAGATATTTTCCAGGAATGATGGTGTAACAGATGGCGGTGTTGTTTTCAGCCCTGGCCGATATCATGCAGCCCGCGACATTTGCATTGATGGCTCTTGGCGTCTTCGGCGGTTTGGTCGTCGGTGCAATTCCAGGCTTTTCCGCCACGATGGCGATCGTAATTATCCTGCCGCTCACCTACTCTCTGGGCGCAATGCCCGGCCTGGCTGTGATGATCGGTGTCGCCGTCGGTGGCATGTCCGGCGGGTTGGTCTCGGCCATGCTGCTTGGCATTCCCGGTACGCCGGGGTCTGTAGCCACCACCTTTGACGGCCTTCCCCTCGTGCGGCGCGGAGAGCAAGGCAAGGCTTTGGGGCTGGGAGTTTGGTCATCCTGCATCGGCGGCGTGCTGAGCGGCTGCGCCTTGATTGTCTTCGCTCCCTATCTGGGGCGGATCGGCCTTGAAATCGGGCCCTGGGGCTATTTCACCATGGTTCTTTTTGCCCTGACCATAACGGCAAGCCTATCAAGCGGTATGTTGCTCAAGGGACTGATTGCAGCCGCGGCTGGGCTCCTGGCCGCCAGCGTCGGCGAAGAGGAGATGAACGGAGTCACACGATTGACCTTCGGCAACAGGGCAATTGATTCTGGGTTCGACTTCCTGCCCCTCATGATCGGGGTCTTCGCCTTCAGCCAATTGCTAAGCGACATGCCCAACACGAAAGTCGCACGCCGCACCCTGGCAGGTGAATTGCCGCAGAATTCGCCTCGTATTCAGCACCTCTGGGCCATACGAGAGCTGCTCAAACGCTGGACAACCGTCGTGCGTTCAACCGTGATCGGCTTGATCGTTGGGGTCATTCCGGCCACCGGTGCCTCCATCAGCAATATTCTTGCCTATGATCAGGCCAAACGAAACTCGAAGGAACCCGAACAATTCGGCAAGGGTGCCTACGACGGGATCATTGCCCCTGAAACCGCCAACAATGCGACCCAAGGCGGTGCCTTGTTGATGCTTATGGCCCTTGGCATTCCCGGTGATGCCGTGGCTGCAGTGCTGCTGGCGGCGCTTGTCATTCATAATGTTATTCCCGGCCCGAGCTTCATCACCGATGAGCCTGGTCTGGCCTATGGAATCTTTGTCGCGTTTATCCTGTCGCACTTGTTGATGGTGGTGTTTCAGGTGATTTCTCTGCGCTTTTTTCTCAAAGTGGTGAGCCTACCGATATATATCATGGCGGCAGCGGTGCTGTTTTACTGCGCCCTTGGTGCCTACACCGTGAACAATAGCATGTATGACGTATGGGTCATGATCGCTTTTGGTGCTCTGGGGTTCTTTATGACGCGGTTTGGATATCCCATCGCCCCCTTCGTTCTTGGCGTGGTTCTGGGCGGCATTGCCGAGGTCAATCTGATCCGCGCTTTGTCGATCTCCTCAGATTACATGCTCTTTGTGACCAGACCCTGGTCCCTGCTTTTCGTTGGATTGATGCTGTTGTCAGTACTGATGGCCATTGCGGCGCGTCATAGGATATCGGCACGGGCCCTCGCACTCCTGCAATTGCCACTTCTCTTGATCATCTGTGCAGCACTCGCTCAGATGTCGGGCGTCGTACGCCCGGTTTTGTCTATAATCATACTGGTCGGGGCGCTGTTCAATATCTACAAAGCGTTTTATCGCAAAGATGGGGCCAAGGACCCTAAGCGCGGGCGTTGTCAGAACTAGCTAGCCCGCCATGAACATCTGAAGCCCCCGGGCGGGTTACCGTTTCCCGGCGCAATTCCGATCCGTCCCTATCGAACGGACGACATCACCATGAAGCTCGCTGACAAAAGATGCGTCATCATTGGCGGCGCCCACATTTACCGGAAACCCGCTGATCGGCTAAACTATGGTGTCACCTTTATATTCGTAGCGTGAACCATACGCTATTCTGCAGAGGACAAGACGATCTCACGAAAAAATCCGTCGCTGTCCGCGCCAGTGTTGTCGCTGTCACAAAAGAATCCCAGCACCTGTAGCCGCGGCGTCCCCGTACCGCCGATATCGCTGTAAAGCTGGCGCAGATCCACGACTTGATCGTGCCAAATCCCGACATTTTCGTCCAAGCCATTGGCAACCAGATGATGGAAAGTGCCAATGATCTTATAATCACCCGGGGCATACATCCGGTTGCTCCAGATGATCTCGGCTCCTTTGATATCCCCCGCTTCGTTCGAGAATTGCAGATAGAAGCGGAGCGGATGATCATCGCCATCTTCGAGGTCTTCGTCGAGCGAACTTTCGATCGGCATTGTCACTTTCCACTGCCACGAGAGGATCGGCAGATCACTCAGTGCGATATCCGTGTCCCGTGCAAGGATAGAGCCGCTGTTGTGTGTCGTGCAGCGCAACGCAGGCGCGCCGGCTTCTTCGGTCATCTGATACTGGGTGGGTCTGATCCGAAAGAACGTCCGTTCTTTCCAGCCGTCACCAAGATTATCCGTGTCGAGATCATCCAATAGTTTGATCGGCCCCGACCTCGCCACAAGTGGGCTGTCTGTCTCCCAAAACGGTGGGCGCAACCATGAATATGCCGCGTAGCCCGTAGCCAGAATGATTACAAAAGCTACGGTCTTAACGATTGGCTTGCGCATAGTCGTGCCTCCTTATGGTCAGAGATCCTAATGCACCAGCCGGTGCGAAGGTCGCAAATGGAACAAGACCGTGCAGGCTTCAACAACCGAACGTAACATCCTTTTCTCTTCGATCATGGGGTTTTAGCACGCTCATTGCGCCATCCGTCGACTGTGAAATGATCATACTCGCGCAACACGAACAATGCGATCGCCGCACCCAAAGCTGGGACCGCAGCCCACATCAAGTTATTGGGATATTGGGTGAAGTTCATGAGGTTCGGAATTGATGCCAACACCCCGGCTGCCTGCATCAAAGCCATCACAGCATAGCTCATGCCGCGCTGAAAGCCGAGAACGAATGTGAGGACGATCACCATTTGGATTACCCCCACCAACGTCGCCATGTGGCTTGTTACAAACTCAAGCCCGTAGGAGTTTTGGAAAACGTTTTCGAACCATTCGGGGCGATAGAATTTGAGCGAACTCCACACGCCAAAAAAAGCAGCGATGCTGAGCCGCATGATCAGAAGTGAAATGGATATTTTCTTGTCGTACATTACTGGGTCAACTTCCTCTTCCATGGACATCGTTTCACGTCATGCCGTCTTGATCTCGCCGGATCCAGCTTTGTTACGGATCTAGCTATTTCAACCATAGAAGTTATGAGGTTACGAAACACAGTCTTGTTATTCTGTGAGCAAAGGAAACCCGTATTTCCAAAAACTGACGCCCGTACAGGGCTTGGACCCTTATGATTTGAGATGGGGTTCGGCTTCCGCCGGAACCGGCACGAATAGCAAAAATGGACCGTGAGCGTCAAAGCCACCAAGGGCATATTCCGTTGAAACCCTCTTGTTGAATTAAGGCTTGGTCGCTGATTCACTTACGGTAGTGAAGCGGGGGATCTGCGATGCTGGGACCAAGGCAAGAGGCGCAAGGTGCGCTGTTTTATGAGTTCTCGATAGAAGATCATGTCCCGCAGGATCACCTGCTGCGATCCATTGATCGCTTCGTAGATCTGTGCGGTATCCGCCAGCATCTAGCTCCGTTGGTCAATTTGGACACGATCTGGCTAGGCGGAAGGCCGGCTGGGCGGAACGTTGGCAAATTCTTTCGAATTACGGACATCCAGCACGGTCGCGCGTTCGATCTCGCTCCGATTGTTGGCGGGTTCCGGGCGCGCCGCGAGAGGACGTTGGTCAGGGGGAATCTGGCCGTCTTTTGTCCAGCGTCGCAGGGTGTGGTCGCTGATCTGTACTTCGGAACAGGGCAGGAGGCTACGCGCGCCAGCGGCACCGTGATCAGAGCAACTGCGGTTTGGCGGTTTGGAGTGCTGATCATCCTGCTGATCATCGATGAACTGGGCTTCGTTCCGCTCAGCAAGACCGGCGCCGAGTTGCTGTTCGAGGTCATCTCCCACCGCTACGAGCGCGGCTCCCACGTCATCACCTCCAACCTGCCATTCGATGAATGGACCGAGGTCTTCGGCTCAGAGCGCCTCACGGGCGCAATTCCGGACCGCCTGACCCATCACGTGCATATCCATGAAATGAAAGGCGAAAGCTTCGGCTGCGCGAAAGCCGCAAAGCCCAAACCTGAATTCCATAGGTCCGCGATCAGAAGGACTGGCCTGCAGCCAGCGCGCCTTGGCACGCGTCAGCTATCTCCACAGCACGCGTGCCAAGGCGCGGTTAACTCCCAACCAAACTGTCCAATTTTACACCGGGAAACGGACCCGTTTTGCGCCGGGATTGACACAGGGATGACAATGAAGAGACCGCTGTATGCTGCCAAAACAGATGAGGCAGGTCGGATCAATTGCGTTTGGTATGCCGAGGTAAAACGCGCGGCGCCACGGCCGATCCGCAATCCGAACCGGCATCTTCCCCTCCTGCACAATGCAGATTGTGCAGGGTCCAATGTGCAAGCGATCAAGGACTGGATGACGCAAAACGCCAACGCAGCAGCAGAGTGACGCCCACTCAAAGCCGCGTCAGAATACGCGAATGCCCGTGCTCCATGTTTCGTTCAAGACGGGCGTGCCGTCGTTGGCGGCAAACCGTATGACGTCTGCACGTTGTCCAATCCCCAGCGTTCCGCGGTCGGTTAACCCGACAGCCCGCGCCGGTGAGGCTGTGACAGTCCGCATACCGCGCGCTAGATTTCCCCAGATATCGCCGAGCTGGACCGCAGCCATCAACAACCCTGCGGGCACATAATCGGACGACAAAATATCCAGCCGATCGATCTGTGCCAGATCAGCCGCTGCCACATTGCCCGAATGTGACCCGCCCCGGATCAGGTTCGGAGCGCCCATGATTGTGGCGATCCCGTGGGAATGGCAGGCATCGGCAGCGGCGACAGTGGTGGGAAACTCTGCGACGCGCACACCGTAGGACTGGCTGGTGGCAACCTGTTCGAGCGTCGTATCATCATGGCTGGCCAAGGTCGCCCCAAGCCGCGCTGCGGCAGCGACTGTCGCAGCCTCGTGCTTGGTACCCAAACGCGATTGCAGCCCATAAAGAAAGCCAATGTAGTCATTCCATTCGCCGTCACTGAAACTGCGCTTGCCGCGCACATAGGTTTCAAACTTTGACAGGTCCATGAACTGCCGCTGTCCCGGCGTGTGGTCCATCATCGACACAATGCCGATCCGGTCATCGACCGTGAATTCATCAAGCTCCCCTGACAGGGTTTCAGAGCAGATTTCAGCGCGCAAATGGATATGGTGACTGATCCGCAACAGCCCGGCTGCGCGCACATTCAGGATTTCATCGGTCATGCGGCGGGCGTATTTTTCGTATCCCAGATGACCCTCGGACACGATGGACCCCACCCGGATCGCATCGAAGACCGTTGTGATCCCCGTGCCTGCAAGTTCGCGGTCATGGGCCAGAATGGCGGCACGATATGGCCAGTCCACCTTGGGGCGTGGCGCGAGGTGGCGTTCAAGGTTATCGGTGTGCAGTTCAACCAGACCGGGCGCGAGATAGTCACCACCCAGATCAATGGCCCCTTGCGGAACAGCCCCGCCTTGTCCGATATCAGATATGATTCCATCGGTGACGACCAATGACCCCGTCAGGATTTCATCGTTCAGGATCAGTCTGGCATTTGCGAAAATTGTCTGGTTTGTCATGTCACTGTCACGCGGGTTTGGCAGATGCGTTCATCTACTGGGGAATTACGATGTTTGAACGCTATGCGATTTTCTATACTCCAACGGGCCCTTTGGCCGCGTTCGGGGCACATTGGCTGGGCTGGGACAACGGTAAGGGACAAGCGGTGCCGCAACCGGATTTCGGACAGATCGACATCGGCGCGGTAACACAGACACCGCGCAAATACGGGTTTCACGGCACATTGAAAGCCCCGTTTCATCTGGCCCAAGACACCGGCCTGACCGAATTGCAAATTGCCGCCACGGCCTTTGCGGCCCGTCAACCTGCCTTTGCAATTGGCGCGGTTGAACTGCGCCATGACAGCGGATTTGTGGCCCTGCGTCCTGCAAACGAGACGCCGACGTTGCGCGACTTTGCGGCCCGTATCGTCAAAACATTCGATCCATATCGTGCCCCTCTGACGGAGGTCGATATCGCCCGCAGACGCACCGCGCATCTGAGCGCCCGCCAAGACCAACAGATGTTGGACTGGGGCTATCCCTTCATCTTTGATGACTTCCATTTTCACCTGACCGTGAGCGGGCGCTTGTCCGCCGATGCGGCAGCACAGGTCATCGCAACACTGTCTAGACACCTTGAACCCATCGTTCCAAATCCCTTCGTCGTCGACGCCATCACGCTGATGGGGCAAGACACTACGGGTATGTTTCATCAAATCCATCGCTACGCCCTGACCGGGTAAAGCCGGTCGAGCGCTGCCTGAACCGTCTGCTCAAGCGGCCCGCTATTGTCGAGGTGAAGCGCCTCAATGCCATCAGGCAAACGCGCGGCAGCACGGTCTAGCCGCCCTGCAATCTGCTTGTCCGTCTCGCGGCCGCGAGCGGCCAGCCTTGCGGCAAGCACATCATGGTCAGCCGTCAAATTGATCACTTCAAATCGTGCAAAGCGGTCTTTCGCGAGGATAAGGGCCGCGCGGGACAGGTTCGCCAGTACATCGCGCCCGTCTTGCAGATGCGTCTTGATTGCAGCGGGGATTGCATAGTGCAACCCATGCGCCTCCCAGCTCAGGGCAAAGGCATGCGCATCCTCAAGCGCTTGAAATTCTGCAACCGTGACCCCGTCAAAATCCTCGCCACCTGCGTCGCCGGGCCGGGTGATGACACGCCGGGCCAGCACGATGCGCGGATCGCGAGCCGCGATTCCTTGCATGACGCTGTCTTTGCCCACACCTGACGGGCCGACGACAGCGATAAAACGCCCGCTCATGCCGCCAGTCCGGGGGTGAATTGGGTGACGTCCAGCTGTCGGTCACAGATTTCCTCGCGGGCGGCATGGTCGTGGAATATCCCGATAATCGCGGCACCACGCGCCTTGGCCTCGGTGATCATGGCCAGCACAGTGGCGCGGTTGGTTGGGTCAAGGCTGGCCGTGGGTTCATCCAGTAAAAGCGCCGGATAGGGAAAGGCAAAGCCGCGCGCAATGTTGACGCGCTGTTGTTCGCCGCCCGAGAATGTCGTCGGGCTAAGTGTCCAGAGGCGTTCAGGAATGTTCAGACGAGTCAGAAGCGTCTCTGCCTGCGCCATTGCCGCGTCCCGCGAAGTGCCGGTGGCCAGTAAAGGCTCTGCCACCACATCCAGCGTAGAAACCCGTGGCACAACGCGCAGGAACTGACTGACATAACCCAGCGTGCGCCGGCGTAGCTGGATGATCTCGCGCGGGGCGGCGCTGGCCACATCGACACCGCCCACCATGATCCGGCCCGAGGCCGTCAGGTAGTTGCCATAGATCATCCGCATCAGCGTGGATTTACCCGCGCCAGATGCCCCGACCAAAGCCACGCATTCACCCGGAGCCACTTGCAACGAGGCACGCGCCATCACCGGAATTTCAGCCGCACCCTGGTTGTGAAGCGTGAAGGATTTTGAGACATTCTCAATATAAATCATTGCCTTAAACCTGCAATACAGAGGACACCAGAAGCTGCGTATAAGTATGCTGCGGATCGTCCAGCACCTGATCCGTCAGCCCCGTTTCAATCACATGACCGTCTTTCATCACCATCAGCCGGTCTGCCAAAAGGCGCACAACGGCCAAGTCATGTGTGACAATAATCGCGCTGAGGTTCATCTCGCGCACAAGGCCGCGCAGCAGATCCAACAGCCGCGCCTGCACCGACACATCAAGCCCACCCGTGGGTTCATCCATGAACACCAGTCGCGGCCCTGTCACCAGATTGCGCGCGATTTGCAGGCGTTGCTGCATCCCGCCGGAAAACGCCGTGGGGCGATCATCAATCCGGTCCTCGGCGATCTCCACGCGCCCCAGCCAGTCGATCGCCGCGGCGCGTATGTCCCCGTAATGACGCGCATTGACGGCCATCAATCGCTCGCCGACGTTTCCGCCTGCGCTGACATTCATGCGCAGCCCGTCGCGGGCGTGTTGATGCACAAAGGCCCAGTCGGTGCGGCCAAGCATCCGGCGTTCCGGTTCTGACATCGTTATTGTGTCACGAAGACCATCAGCGCGGGTGTCAAAGCGCACCGCACCGCGATCCGGCGTCAGATGCCCTGCCAGACAGTTCAGCAAAGTTGACTTCCCCGACCCGCTTTCGCCCACGATGCCCATGACTTCACCGGGATAGAGATCAAATGACACATCCGAGCAGCCGATCCGTGTCCCATAGAATTTGGCTATGCTTTCAACTTGCAAGAGCGGTGTCATGCTGCGTCCTTTTCGTATGGCACACCCTGCGCGCCCACATGGCCCGCCTTGCGACGGGTGGTGCAATAATCCGTGTCCGAACACATGAACATCCGCCCACCCGCATCATCCACGATCAATTCGTCCAGATAACTGTCCTGCGCCCCGCACAGATCACAGGCGTGGTCGGCTTTGGTGGGCAGGAAAGGATAGTCGTCAAAATCAAGGCTGACGACCTGCGTATAAGGCGGAATGGCATAGATGCGCTGTTCGCGCCCTGCGCCAAACAATTGAATGCCTGCCATTTCCAGCTTCGGGTTGTCGAACTTCGGAATCGGCGACGGGTCCATGACATAGCGCCCCTCGACCTTGACCGGATAGGCATAGGCGGTGGCAATATCGCCGTGCTGGCTGATATCTTCGTAAAGTTTCACATGCATCAGCCCGTATTCTTCCAGGGCATGCATCTTGCGGGTCTCGACTTCGGAGGGTTCGAGAAAACGCAGCGGTTCGGGAATCGGAACCTGATAGACGAGGATCTGATCTGCGCGCAGATCCTGTTCCGGGATGCGGTGGCGGGTCTGGATGACGCTGGCCTCGGTCGTCGCTTCGGTAACAGCCACTCCAGCGGTCTTTTGGAAGAACCGTCGGATCGACACCGCGTTGGTCGTGTCGTCGGCCCCTTGGTCGATCACCTTGAACGTATCATCAGGCGTCAGCACCGCCGCCGATACCTGCACGCCGCCCGTGCCCCAACCATAAGGCATCGGCATTTCACGACTGGCGAATGGCACCTGATGGCCAGGGATCGCGAGCCCCTTGAGGATCGCACGCCTGATCATCCGCTTGGTCTGTTCGTCCAGATAGGCAAAATTGTAATCGCTCACTCTGCGGCCTCCTGATGGATGTTGGCTTGTGCCTCGCGGCGCAGCTTGCGGATCAGTTCAAGCTCCGATTGAAAATCGACGTAATGGGGCAGTTTGATATGCTCCAGAAAACCCGTCGCCTGAATGTTATCGCTATGATATAAAACAAACTCTTCGTCCTGCGCGGGTGCGCCAAGGCAGTCTTCGCCCAGCTCTTTCCACCGCAAGGCGCGATCCACCAAAGCCATGGAAATCGCCTTGCGCTCGGTCATCCCGAACACCAGCCCATAGCCGCGTGTGAACTGCGGCGGCTGCGTTTTGGAGCCTTGAAACTGGTTGACCGTTTCGCATTCCGTCACCGTGATTTCGCCAATCTCGATAGCGAACCCCAGCTCGGGAATGTCCATTTCAACGGCCACGGCCCCGATGCGCAATTCGGCGACAAAGGCATGGTTGCGCGCATAGCCGCGCTGCGTGGAATAGGCCAAGCCAAGGATGAACCCTTCATCACCCCGCGTCAGCGATTGCAGCCGCAAGGCACGACTGGCAGGTAATTCCAACGGGGTGCGGGTCAGGTCGTCAGGCACGTCTTTGCCCGCTGGCTCGGTCTGGATCAAATCCTCGCGGTCCAGAAAGGACATGATATGCGGCGTCGCGGTCTTTTGTGGTTCTGCAACCTGCACGTCGCCCGCATCACCATCGGCGGCCAGTTTGAAATCCAGCAAACGATGAGTGTAGTCAAACGTCGGCCCAAGAACCTGCCCCCCCGGTGCATCTTTGAATGTGGCCGAAACCCGCCTGTCGCAGGCCATGTCTTCGGTATCTATCGGGTTTGATCCGCCAAAACGTGGCAGTGTCGTGCGGTAGGCGCGGATCAGAAAGATTGCCTCGATCAGATCACCCCGCGCCTGCTTGATCGCAAGGGCGGCAAGGTCAGGATCATAAAGCGAGCCTTCCGCCATCACGCGATTGACCGCCAGCGTCATCTGCGCGCGAATTTGTGCGACACTTAACTCTGGAACAGATGTGTCGCCGCGCCGCTCTTCGGCCAGCCACGCATGGGCGTTATCAATGGCGCGCTCGCCACCTTTTACTGCGACATACATCAGGTCACCCGTGTTGTGCGTGGCAAAGCCGCAAGGCGTTCGCCGCACGTGAAAATGAAATCCAGCCCGAGGGGGAAAAGCTTTGCGTTGGTTTTGAAAGCTTGAGTTTCGGGTAAGGACAAGGCGGCCTTCTCCTTGATCCCCGGCCCAACCAATACCGCACCATCGTTTGACAGATTTCGGCGTTCAACAATCACCGTGGTGGACCTGTCAGGATATTCTGCCGTTCCAAGCCGGAAATCCGCCAATGGCAAATCATCCCATGCACCGACCGCAAACATCGCGTGTCGCGCCTCTGCGAAAGGCGCGCCGGTGTAAAAGGTGATCCAGTCACGCAGTTGCGGAGTGTCATGGCTGGCAGCAAGATGGATCGGCGTTTCCGGATCGCATAACGTGAGCACAACAACACCTGCCGCAGCGCTCAGAGGGGCGGGCGGTTGCGCTCCGGCCACAGTGACGATTTCGCCGGGCCGGGCCATGGCAATCATGACAGCGCGAAAGGCATAGGCGGCGTCGATCGACGGATCAGCAAAACCGCCCTCAAGGACTTGGGCCTGCATCAATCTTCTCCCCGGACCATTGTAAAGAAATCCACTTTGGTTGCAGCGGCTTTGGATGCGCGGGTGGTCTTGCAGCTGGCCATTGCATTGCGCAGCGGGGCCAGTAGGCCCGCGTCAACGGCTTCGGCGGCATTTGTCTGCATCAGCGCATCAACCAATGCGGCGCAAAGCGCATGGTCTTTGCCCCTGCCCTGCACATAGCCATGCCCGATCGTCCCGTCGGCCAGTTTGACCGACGCGCGCGTGACGGTCATTTCACCCAGATTGAAGGCCGCGCCAATTGCCCCTGCACGGCCGCGCACCATGACGCCGCCGATTTCCGGCGCGCGCAATAATGTGTGGGCCGGATTAATGGTCATGTCCGCCCAGAGCGTCGCAACATCCGCCGCGGGGGACTTCGCCAACAAACTGAGCCAGCCTTTACGCGCAGCATTTGGATCGCTCACCATATTCATCTAGACACCTCATGAAGTTGTATATACAACTAGACAAATATTAACGGGTAACATTGGGTCTGCCAATCCCCCGAAGTGTGAAGTTTTGATGACATGCCCCCCCGAACCCCGATCTGGAAGGCCATTGCTGACACGCTGCGAAGTGATATCGCAAAGGGCCTTTATCGCCCCGGAGACAAACTGCCGACAGAAGCCACCTTGGCGCAGCGATTTGGGGTGAACAGGCACACGGTGCGGCACGCGCTGGCCATGCTTGCCGAGGAAGACCTTGTCTATGCCAGACGGGGCGCCGGCGTTTTTGTGAAGACAACGCCCACGGACTATCCCATCGGCCGTCGTGTCCGCTTTCACCAAAACCTGACCGCCGCAGGCCGAACACCTGCCAAGAGGGTTCTGTTGCTTGACACCCGCCTGCCAAGTGCATCAGAGCAGGACGCGCTCCAACTGGGCAGCAAAGAACCGGTGCATGTCTATGAAGGCATCTCACTCTCTGAGGACCGCCCCATCGCGCTTTTCCGGAGTGTTTTTCCCGCTGCGCGATTTCCAGACCTTTTGACCCATCTTGGCCGGGACCATTCCGTCACGGCGGCACTTGGTCAGTTTGGTATCGTCGATTACACCCGTGCCTTGACACGCGTGAATGCAAAGCTGGCAACGGCGACACAGGCGCTACATTTGCAGATTGCCGAAAACTCACCGGTTCTGCGGACCATCGGGCTGAACGTCGATACCAACAACACGCCAATCGAGGTTGGGCGCACCTGGTTCGCGGGCGACAAGGTCACACTGACACTTGCCGACCCATAGGGTTTCATAATCCTGATACATGGCTCCGTTAAAGTTGTAAAAAATCTGGCGGATCAGGCAACCAAATGACCATTATTCAGAATATGCGCCTTTCTGGTGCAACAGTCCTGCGTGGCGACAGTTTGGTGTCGGATACGCTTTCCATTGTCGAAGGGCAGTTGCGCGACATTGGCGCAGAAAGACCGCATCACAATGTAAATCTGACGGGATATTGGGTCTTGCCCGGCATTATCGACCTGCACGGCGATGCGTTCGAACGGCATCTGGCACCGCGCCCGACAGCGCCATTCCCAAGCGATATCGGCCTGCGATCTGTTGACCATGAGGCCGCCTCAAACGGGGTCACTACAGCGTGGATGGCACAAAGCTGGTCATGGGAAGGTGGCAGCCGCGGCCCCGCTTTTGCCGAAACCTTCATGGACGACCTCGCCGCCTACCGTCCGCAAGCCCTGACCGATCTGCGCATCCAGTTGCGTTGCGAAACCCATACGGTCGACACCGAACAGCGGCTTTTGGCGGCGGTTGTCAAACACAGGATCGACTATGTCATTTTCAATGACCACATTGGCGAAGCTCTTGATATGATTGCAACCGATCCCGAAGCGCTGGCCATATGGGGCAAACGCGCGGGGCGCAGCCTGCAGGCGCATATAAAGCTGGTGAAAGACACCCAAGGCCTGTCTCACCAAGTCCCGCGCTATCTGTGCACGCTCGCAACTGCATTCGACAAACTGGGCATCAAGTACGGCAGCCACGATGACCGTGATGCCGCCACCCGCGACTATTACAACATGATTGGTGCGCGCGTTTGCGAATTTCCGACACGTATTTCCCCGGCGCAAGTTGCCAAGGCAAACGGCGATCCGGTTCTGATGGGTGCGCCCAACGTCGTGCGCGGAGGCTCGCAATCAGGCAATGTGTCGGCCGAGGACATGATCCGTCAAGGCATGTGTGATGCTCTGGTATCGGACTACCACTACCCGTCACTGGCGCGGGCGGCTTTGTTGCTGGCTGACAGGGGTATCGTGCCTTTTGGACAAGCGTGGCAGATGATTTCGACCAACCCAGCCCGCATTATGGGGTTGTCTGATCGCGGCGCAATCAGCGACGGGAAACGCGCCGATCTGGTGATCATGCATAACGGGACCCGCCAGATTGAAGGGACGATTGCGAATGGTCGCTGGTCACATCTGTGTGGCGCATTGGCCGCCCGTATCAGTGCGATGCCCCATCAAATCGCCCATGCCGCGGAATAGATCCGCAAGGGTTGCGCCCTGTATCTTCGTAACGGCGCAACGCATCATTATGTGATATGTGCCGTCAGATCGTGCCCTCATAGCGCTCCAGAAATTCCTCGGCGCTGAGGCTGCGGAAATCCTCAAGTGTGCTGCGCAGGCGTGCGTGTGGCCAATCCCACCATGCAAGCGCCATCAGCCTGTCAGCAACACCAGACGTGAAACGGGGTCGCAACGGAACAGCCGGAATGCCTGCAACGATCATAAACGGCGGCACATCCTTGGTCACAATCGCGCCACCCGCGACAACTGCGCCATGACCAATTGTAACATCGGGCCGCACCTGCGCACCATGGCCAAGCCATGTGTCATGGCCGATCACCGTGCGCCGGGTCTGTCTGTGATCGAACCAAGCGTCATCATGATCCGCATCGTCGAAATAATCGGCCGAGCGATAGTGAAAGTGATGCAAACTCGCTTTTTCCAGGGGATGGTCCGTTGCGCCGATCCGCACAAACGCTGCGATATTCGAGAACTTGCCCACGGAGGCGTTGGCAATATCGGCAAAACGGTCGCAGTAGGAATAGTCGCCCATTTCGCAATGCGCCAAGCGGCTGCCGCGTCCGATCTCCACATATCGCCCGAACGTCGCATCCGTTATCTCGCAATCGGGATGGATAAAAGGAACATCAGGCTTCAGTCTCGTATCGCTCAAAATGCCCGCTCCTCGCCAGTCCACATGAAGAACTTGCCGCTCTGGTCGAGCGTCAGCGTTTCCGCCAGAGCCACGATCCCTGACGCGACCTCGCGCGGGGTCAAATCAGCCTCTGCCCCGCCCATATCGGTTTGCACCCAACCGGGATCGACAAGAACGACGGACACACCATCAGGGCGCAAATCGGTCGCAAGCCCCTGCATAATCTTATTTACCGCCGCTTTGGACGCGCGATAGGCAATGCGGTCCGATTTTGCATATCCCATATAAGACATCTGTCTTGAAATTGTCAGTATGCGGGGCCTGCTGCTGCGGCGCAAATGATCCAGACAGGCCATGCTGACAGCCAATGCACCGGCAACATTGACCGCAAATGTATAGGCCATCGCGTTCCAATCCATATCGGTCGTCGCGCTGTCCGGTCCGACAATACCTGCGTTATTGATGACAATATCAATCGGCTGGTCGATAGCTGCCATCACTGCCTGGACCTGCTCGGGATCGGTCACATCAAAGATGACATCGCCACCTTGCCCCGCACGCGTGGCGCACAGCACGTCATGCCCCAGATCCCCGGCGCGCGCAGCCAGCGCTGCACCAATGCCCCGGTTGGCACCTGTAACCAGAAAAGCTGCCATCAATGGCCACCCTCATCACCCTTGATCAGCTTACGGCGCAGCCAGCCCGAAAACGTATCCATGACCATGACCATCAAGATGATCAGAACGATATAATAGGACACTTCTTCCCAATCCTTCTGCGTTTGCATGGCTTGCGTCAGCAACAAACCGATCCCGCCGCCCGTAATCGCACCAATGATCGTCGCGCTGCGGGTGTTGGATTCAAGGTAGTAGAGCACCTGGCTCAGCAGAATGGGCGTGATTTGCGGGATCACACCGAAACGGTAACGCTGCAACGCCTTTGCCCCCGTGGATGCAACGCCTTCAATCTGCTTTTCATCCACGTTTTCCAACGCCTCTGAAAAGCTTTTGCCAAAGCCGCCGGTATCGGTGATCAACATCGCAAGGGCCCCGGTCATCGGGCCGGGACCAAAGGCACGCGACAACACGATCGTCCAGATCAGCCCGTCAACTCCCCGAACGAAATCAAAGAACCGCCGCACCGCAAATCGCGCCGCCCCCAATGGGGCAAAATTCCGCGCTGCCAGAAAGGCCAGTGGCAAGGCCACCATAGCGGCGCCGAAAGTGCCGAGGAAGGCCATCAGGATCGTCTCGCCGATTGCAAATATCACATCCGTATGCCGCCACATCCGATTGCCCCAGAAATCCTCCCACATGCCTGCGACATTGCTGCGGGCGGAATCAAGCTGCGGGCCGGTCAAAAGCGCCAGCAGGCCATGGCCGTAATAGGGGCTGTCCAGCGTGAACCAGAACAGCTCCCATCCCGGGGAATAATGAAACACCTCTGTGCGGGCGCGGGTCACCGTGAGGCGGCCTTCATCCGTTGTGATCGCAAGGCGCGTGTTCGAGGCGCTGACGAAGTCGGGCACGTCGTCACCAAGGTTCGACATCACCCGCCCGTCAACCACCTGCGCTTCGATCGTGCCAAAATCAGGTATTTCGAACGTGATTGCGTTGTCGGGCAAGAACCGAACAATATGTCCCGCGCCAAGTGCCACGACAGGCGCATCTGCCTCACCACTGACCCAATCGGGGCGCGTGCCTTCGGGATATTCGCCTTTGCGTTCACCCTCGATCGCATAGCTGATAGCGCCGCTGCGATTGTCGCGGGTCACATGGGTCTTGTAAGACCAGCTATCCGACGCGAGCGTGATGGCATTGTCCATGCGGGCCCGTTCCGACAGCCCCATGAAGTCAAAAGCGAAGAAGATATAGACGAAATAACCAAAAATCACCGCCGGCACCGCGCAAGCGATCAATCGTTTGCGTTGGAACAGGCCTGCGGCCTGCTGATGCATCGGCCCCATATCAGTGGCGGTCATTGCGGCACCCCCTTGGTCAAACGGTTGCGGAAATAGCTTGATAATTGGTCGAAGAAGACAATCGTTCCAAACAGCAACAGAAAGATCGCTGCGGCCTCGTCAAACTTGCCTTGTCCCCAGCTCATGGCGTTCTTCAGCTCATAGCCAATGCCACCCGCGCCCACGAACCCGAGGATGGCCGAGGCGCGAATATTGACTTCAAATCGCAGCAAGGCATAGCTGAGGAAATTCGGCGCCACCTGCGGGATGACCCCCAACAGCATCCTTTGTGACCAGTTCGCACCCGCCGAGGCCAGGCCTTCGACCGGCTTGAGGTCCGCGTTTTCGGATACTTCAGAAAACAGTTTGCCAAGCGCGCCCGTGGTATGAAACGCAATGGCAACCATCGCGGGCACCGGCCCGCCGCCCAGCACAAAGATCAAAACGAGGGCGATAACGATCTCTGGCACTGCCCGCATAATGTCCATGATCCGACGAAATACAGGAATCATCATTGGCCATTTTGAAAGCCCGCGCGTCGACATCAACGACAGGATAAGCCCGAACAGGGCCCCGACTAAGGTGGATACGGCGGCGATATTGACTGTCTCAACCAACGCGCCAAAATAGGTGACCATATGCGCGGGCAGCAATCCGCGCTTTTCCCACGCTTCGGACAGAACCCCCGCCGGAAAATCACCCAACTGGCTTAAGCCTGACCAGAACCCGCCTGCATTGCGGTCGTCGGCCACGTAAAAGCCACCGAAAAAGAGCAAGAAGAAGATCAAAAGCGTCAGGGCGCCATAAAGGCGGCGGCGCTGCACCATAGCCATGTAATGTGCGTGGATCGTTTGCGCGCGACCCCGGCCCTGCATCATATCCGTCGTTGCCATCTGCGCCCTGCCCCAAAAATTACGGGCCCCGACCGTGTCGGAACCCGTATAAGTTACTAAATTGCCTTAGTTCGACTGCGCCTGACGCACAGCGATAATGCTTTCATAGTAGGAATGGTCGATCGGAACGAAGCCGGCAGTATCGCCAGCAGCAACGCCATAGGCGCACTCGGGGTCTTTGGTGATAAGTTCTTCAACAAGCTGGATCATTGTCGCTTTGACGTCGTCTGGCAGCGCGTTGCGCAGCACAACAGGGCCTTCGGGGATTGGCTTGGATTTCCATATTTCGACCAGATCGTTCATGTCGACCAGACCCGCATCCACAGCCCTGCGCAATGCGCCAGAGTTATAGCCATCTTCCCAGTTGCCCTGACCATCGGCCCAAGTCACACCTGCGTTGATATCGCCATTGTTGACCGCAACGATGGTCTGCTCATGCCCGCCGGTAAACTTGACTTCACCAAAGTAATCGCCCGATTCCATCGTTGCACCCGTCAGCTGGGGGATTTCCACAGAAGGGATCAGATAGCCGGATGTCGAATTCGGATCACCAAAGCCAAACATCTTTCCCTTCACATCCTCCAAAGATGTGATGCCGCTATCGACACGGGCAAAACCGATAGAATGATAGGTGAACGACCCGTCAAGGTTTGCCTTGACCAGAACCGGCGATACGACCTCGGGGTCTTCCAGATAGACAGCCGCGTAAGATGATGCACCCAACCATGCCATATCGATGGTCCCGCCCAGCAGACCCTGAATCACACCGTTATAGTCAGCGGGGGCGAACAGCTTGGTTTCAACACCCAGAGCTTCTTCGGTGTAATCCCGCAAGCATTCGTTGTTGTTCAAACGGTCCTGCGCGTTTTCACCGCCCAGCAGGCCGATGCGGAATTCGGTGATCGCATGTCCGTCAGCCATGGCAGCGCCGGACATGGCAGTCGTCATAAGTGCAAGTGCGATGATCTTTTTCATCTGTCGTCTCTCTTTGGTTGAAATGCACCCGGCAATGGGGCGCAGGGGAAAGGAAAGGCGTTATTGCGCCGCGATATCGGCCAGCATTTCCCTGGCCGCTTCCATCGTTTCGATCTGGGTGGATGTCGTCGCCTCTGAAAAGTTCGCATCGGCCCCGTAGATCTCACGGGCCATGCTTGTGGTCAGTTGCTCTGGCGTTCCGTCAAATACGATCCTGCCGTCGCGCATGCCGATCACACGGTCACAATACCGACGGGCCGTGTCCAAGGTATGCAGGTTGGCAATAACCATGCGGCCGTCTTGTTCGTGAATATCGCGCAGCGACTGCATCACAACTTGCGCATTCATCGGATCAAGCGATGCGATGGGTTCATCCGCCAGAATAATCCGCGGATCCTGCATCAAAGCCCGCGCAATCGCGACCCGCTGCTGTTGCCCCCCTGAAAGCGCCTCTGCCCGCTTGGGCGCATGTTCAGCGATGCCAAGACGCTCCAGAATATCAATGGCGCGGTGGATGTCCTCGTCAGGGTAAAGATTGAACAATGTTGACAGAGTAGAGCGCTGGTTCAAACTGCCATGCAGCACGTTCGACACAACATCCAAGCGTGGCACAAGATTGAATTGCTGGAAGATCATCGCGCATTGGGACTGCCAATTGCGCCTGGCGACCCCCCGCAAGGCTGTCACGTTCAACCCGTCAAAGGTGATCTCGCCCGAACTGGCGTCCGTCAACCGGTTCAGCATCCGCAACAGCGTGGACTTACCCGCGCCAGACCGGCCAATAATACCGATCATCATTGGCTGATCGACAACAAAACTCGCCGCATCTACGGCAATATTCGCGCCAAACGTCTTCGTAACCTTATCAAGTCGCAGCATGTCGGCCCCCTTTGTTAAGGGTCCACTAATCAAGTTATGCTTCACATTTGTGTCGGTCTTGAAAAACTTTCATGACGATGCGATCGGCCAAGTACCTTTAGAACAGCGCAAAAGGTACGCCTAAAGGGAGAAAGTTCGAACCAAGTTTTTTGGTCGCTCTCGAGTCATGGGAGTCTCATCTTAAAGCGGCCCTTCGTCCAAACGACTGATTACGGATGTCCGCCAAATGAGTTAGTTTGGGTTCTCATTCCTCACCTAAAAATCCTCATCAAACTCAGCGGTCAAAGTTTTTGACCGCTGAGAACCTGCGAAAAAAGCAAAACGGTGCATGCGCGGCTTTGTTTTGACAGCCGGGCTCGGCTGGAATTTCAACGGTCCCGAGATTAGGTGTTCCATCCGGGATGATCACATAGACCCTCGGCGATTGGCGTTTTTCATGGCAAGATCGGTTCTGAGGGACATTCGAGAGGGGGGTGCGACCATGTTGATCCATCTTCACAAACAGGCGACGATGACACCAAAGATAAGGGCGGCGATTCAGGCCAGCGACGAACCTGCATCAGCCCTGGCGGAACGCTTCGGAACGACTGAGCAGACGGTGTATAAATGGAAGCACCGCGACAGCGTTCACGACCGCAGCCACACGCCGCACCGCCTGCAAACGACGCTGACCCCAGCCCAGGAGGCCGTTGCGGTGGCCTTGCGCACGACGCTGCTGGTGTCGCTTGATGACCTGCTGGCGGTGGTGCGCGAGTTCCTGAACCCGAATGCCTCTCGCTCTGGGTTGGACCGTTGCTTGCATCACCGCCAGCGCGCCGCATAATGAAACCAACCAGATGAGCCGAACTCTCTTTTAGTTTAAGCAGCTCTTGGTTCCAAAAACCCTGACGACGGACAGTTCCGCCGCATCATGCCGAATGCACTGTTTCGGAATCACGGACAAAGGCAGCGTAGACAAAGCCCTGGCACGGCTGTGGCTTGCCTATGGCGACAGATCGCGGCCTGTGTTCACCTTGCCGCGTCCTTCGACCTGAGTGGCGAGGGCCACCCGCGAGGCAGAGCTGATCCCCTTGGGTGAGCTGCAACGTCTGATCGGGCGCGAGTTACACGGCGAGGACTGGGCGACATCGAACCTCCCCGCCCGCCGCAGGCAAACTGGATGCCTGAACCGAGAACTGCATCTTCGGCGAGGATGCCTTCTTCCCGGCGTGGATGGTGGATATCTCCAGCGACCACTATGAACTCGACCTGCCCACGGCCAAGAAGCGGCTGGGCTGGACGCCGAAGCACAGTTTCGGGAATTGGTCGATCATTGCTGCGGCGATCACAACCTTTGCGCCGCCGATAGAGACTTTCTCAAAAGACCGCGACGTCGCGGCCTGTGTCTGCCTCAAACCCAGACAGCACTCAAGCGGCGGTAAAAAGCGGCCTGGGCGGACGTCGAAGATGGGCCACCGCCGCGCGCAGGCCGTTTTGCACCGCGCGTGAGAGATTGATTTTGAACCCGCGCCCCTGCGCCAGAAAATCAGCATCAAGCGACAGATTGGTCGGTTTGCGCGGCTGTACTGTCATCGGGGCACCTTTGTTGCAGGTGCACAGAAGATAGGATGCCTGGACCATGCGCGTCACTCATGCGCATGGTCCGTGTGGATCACCGATAGATCAGCGTCTCGAAGTCGCCGTCCTGGGTGACCGATCCGCGGTACATACCGTCGCAGTTGAACGGCAGGGTGATGTTGCCCTTTGCGTCCACCGCGATCAGCCCGCCAGAGCCGTCATTCTTGCCGAGATCCTCCATCACCACATGGCGCGCGGCGTCTTCCAGCGATTGGCCGGCGTGGCGCATTCTTGCGGCGATTTCGGCGGCGGCGGTATAGCGGATGAACACCTCGCCGTGGCCGGTGCAAG
This sequence comes from Oceaniovalibus sp. ACAM 378, assembly GCF_008085915.1. GTDB lineage: Bacteria > Pseudomonadota > Alphaproteobacteria > Rhodobacterales > Rhodobacteraceae > Oceaniglobus. The sequence goes on from NZ_VSJK01000011.1 coordinate 43,084, forward strand.
AAACGGCGCAGGTGGCGTTGTCGGCATAGGTGCCCGCGCCGATGATCGGTGTGTCACCCACCCGGCCCGGTGCCTTGGCGGTCATTCCGCCGGTCGATGTGGCGGCGGCAAGGTTGCCGTTCACATCGCAGGCCACCGCGCCGACAGTGCCGTGACGGCGGGCGGGGTCGTTGTCTTCGATACCTTCGGCGCGCATTTTCATCGTCGATTGCAGCGCGTCCCACCGTTCCTGAGTAAAGAAATAGGCGGCGTCTTCGAACGGCAGTCCGGCATCGCGCGCGACCTTAAGAGCGTTTGGCCCGATCAGCATGACGTGATCGGTGTTCTCCATCACCGCGCGGGCGGCGCGGATCGGGTTGCGCGGACCAAAGATGCCGCTGACAGCGCCCGCCATGCGGTTCCTGCCGTCCATCACCGAAGCGTCCATTTCCTGCACGCCTTCGGTGGTGAACACGGCGCCGCGCCCCGAGTTGAACAGCGGTTCGTCCTCAAGCGCGCAGACCGAGGCGGTGACCGCATCCATCGCGCTGCCGCCTTTGGCCAGGATTTCCTGCCCTACCTCAAGCGCGCGGCGCAGACCGGCGTGGTATCCGGCCTCCAGCGCGGGCGTCAGGTTTTTCGGCAGTATGGTGCCGGCGCCGCCATGGACGGCCAGTGAAAATTTGCTCATTTGGTGCCTTTCTGCGGCTGGTTCGGGGACATGCCCGCCTGATCGGCGCAGTATTGCGCGATTTCCGCGTGGGTGGCGACCCAGCAGTCGCCCTTGGCGGTGATACGCTCAAGCAGCTCTTCGAGAATGAAGATCCGGCTGCGATAACCGGTGACATGGGGGTGCATGGTCAGCAGGAACAACCCGCCCTCGTCATAGGCGCCCTCGAACTCCCGGGTGAAAATATCGAGCACAGCCGCCGGCGGCGTATAGGGGCGTTGCGCGCCGAACCGATTCATCATGAAGTAAACCGCATCGTCGCGAATCCACTCGACCGGAAGTTCGACTATGCCGGTGGGTTCGCCATCGGCAAGGATTTCGTAAGGATCATCATCGGCAAACAACGAACTGTCGTAAACAAGTCCCATTTCCCGCGCGATGGCGAGAGTGTTGGGGCTGTAATCCCACGACGGTGTGCGCATGCCAACCGGACGCTTGCCACAGATCTTTTCCAGCGTATCGGCGGAACGCAGCATCAGGTCGCGTTCGGTCTCGGCGTTCAACTTGGTGTTCAGCTCGTGAATCCAGCCGTGAATGCCTATTTCGTGACCATCTTCGGCCAACGAGCGCTGTTCGTCGGGGTGCAGCAGGGCCGAGACGGCGGGGACAAAGAAACTCGCCTTTGCGCCGAAACGGTCAAGCACTTTGCGAATCCGCGGGATGCCGCGCCTTGTGCCGAATTCGCCCCAGCTGAGCCGAGAGACCGATGCGCCGCCGTCGCGCAGCTCGTTGGTTTCGTGGTCGCTGTCAAACGACAGGGCGACGGCACAACGCGCACCGTTTGGCCATTTTTCGGGCAATAGGCTGCGACCTGCGCGGACGGCGTTAACCTTGCCGCGCCATGTGGGTTCGTCCCATTCGTGTGGCTCGCTCATGCGTGTCCTCCATCAACCTGAATGATCTGTCCGGTGATCCATGCCGCCCGATCCGAGCACAGGAACGCCACTGCATCGGCAATATCGCTGGCCTTGCCAAGGCGGCGCATGTGGATATTGCCCATGATCTGCTGTTGCCGTTCCGGGCCGAAAGCGTGCCATTGTTTTTCCGTCGAAGGGTTCGACAGGATGAAACCGGGGGCGACGGAATTGACCGTGATCCCTGATGGCCCCAGTTCCAGCGCCAGTTGTTTGGTCAGCCCGACAAGCGCGTGTTTTGCGCTGCAATAGGCTTGAATCCCGGTCAGGCTGGCCTTCAGGCCCGCGCCCGATGATATCGTCACGATCCGGCCTGAACCGCGTGTCTTCATCCCCGGTGCAAAGCCTTGCGCGCACCACATCGCCGCGTCGACGTTGGCGGCAAAGATCGCGGCCCAACCGGCGGCGTCGATCTGTTCGAGCGGGCGGCCGATCTGACCGCGCACGCCCCCCGCAGCGGTGATCACCCCGTCAACCGGCCCGTGGCGTTCGGTGACTTCGGCGCAGACGGCAAGGGCGGCGTCGCGGTTGCCCAGATCGCCGGCATGGCAGGTGACGCCGGGCAAGGCGCAAAGCGGCTCTAACCCGGCGCGATCAATGTCGATGGCGGCGACGGATGCGCCCGAGTCGACCAGCGTTTTGACGATGGCGGCACCGATGCCCTGTGCCGCGCCGGTGACGGCGAATGTCTGGCCTTCGAATGTCAGCTGCATAGGGGCAATAACCTTAGCAAAAGTTCGGTGGATTGGACCTCGCGGCCGTCCTCGATGTCGTGGATCAGGGTGCAGAGCAGTTCCAGCGCGGGGGTGGCGACGCCGTGGGTGCGGCCAATATCGACCAGCACACCGACCTGTGCATCCACCTCGGTCTTGCGTTTGCGCACGGCAAGATCGCGGTAGATCCCTGAATGGGTTTTCGCCGTCTTGCGGTTGTGGCCGACCATGGTGTCGAGTGCGGTTTTGATCCGCGCCGGGTCGCCGGTCAGGAAGCCTTCCGGATCAAAACCGTTGAACCCCAGCGGCGTGACACCCTCGGCGGCGGCCAGTTGCATCACCTCTTGCCCGAGCCTTGCATAGACCGGGCGGGTGGCGGCCGGGTCCATCGCATCGGACATCGAGTCAGGCGTCAGCGCCGTGGCGAACAGCAAAGCGCCATAGCCAAGCTTGCCCCAGAGATAGCCCCAGATGTTGTCTGTCGCCACGGCGTCGGGTTCGACCAGCGAGAACAGCGCGTGCATGTCTCTCAGACGGTCAGTCATTGAACCGTCCAGCTCGCCCAAGGCCACCGCCGCGCGATTGCCATAGAGAATGCGGCCCGGTTCCAGCCAATCCGCGCCGTAATTGACGAAACAGCCCATGGTCCGCTCGGCACCAATTTTATCGGCGATCACTCTTTCATTCAACCCGTTCTGCGCCGACACGACAAAGCCGTCTGCCGCCAGATGCGGCATCAGCATCTCCATTGCGCCCGCCGTATGGTGCGCCTTGACCGCCAGGATCACCCGGCGGAATGTGCCGGTCAGCGTGTCAGGCGTGTCGGCGGTCAGGGCTTGGGTGAACTCCTCGACCGGGCCTTCGATCCGCAGCCCGGACCGCATGGCGACAACGTGATCTTCGACGATATCGACCATATGCACCGCATGACCGGCGCGGGCGAAATAGGCACCAAGGATCCCGCCGATCGCGCCGGAACCCCAGATCAGGATTGGATCATTCTGCGCGTCACTCATGCCCAGTCACCTTGCAGCAGGGCGCGGGTTTCTTCCACCGCGATGCCCCAGATCCGGTGCATGTCCTCGTCGGGTTTCTGGTAAACGCCGCCGTAATTGCCATCGCCGATCAGTTCGCGCACGCCTGCCGCGTTGCGGTCGCGCAGCCGGTCGAAATCGACGAAAGGTTTCTGGTGGTTTGGCAGGGCGCGGCCCTCAAGCCTTGTCCAGGGAAAGTTCTCCATCCATGACGCGTGCGAGGCGATCGGATCAAGTGTCTGCACCGCGTCCCATGTTTTGGGTGCACGCCACCAGTCGTGGAACCGGCAACGGGCGCCGTCGCGGTCCTGCATCCATTCGGCGCAGACCGGCTGCACCGGCGCGTTGCCGCCATGGCCGTTGACGATCAGAATCCGGCGAAATCCGGTGTCATAGAGACTGTCGAGGATGTCGCGGATCAGCGTCGCATAGGTGTTGAGTTTCAGCGAAACCGTGCCGGGGAAGCCCATGAAATACGGCGTCAGACCATAGGGAACGGCGGGGAAAACCGGCACGCCCAAAGGCTCGGCGGCGTCTGCGGCCATCTTTCCGGACAGGATCGAATCCACCGAAAGCGACAGGTGGGCGTGTTGTTCGGTGCTGCCCAGAGGCAAGACGCAGCGGTCATCGGTTTTCAGGTATTCCTCGACCTCGAACCAGTTGCTTTCACTTATCTTCATTGGTGGTCTCCTTTGTTCCGGCGCGGACCCGCATTCTGTCGATCAACGGCAGCAGTTCGGTGCGGACGGTATGAATATCGGGGGTGTGGCGGTATTCGATGGCGGTCTGATCGGGGCGCAGCCGGTCGCGCAAATAACCCGCGCCGGTCGAATGGATCAGGATGCTGCATTGCTCGAGCTTTGCGGCCAGATCGGGCGCATCGCGGGGCAGCGCGGTGATATGGCCCACATGGGGCGCGAAACGGCCGATCCCGGCCTTCAGCACGCTGAGAAAATCGTCAAAATACGACACGGCGGTGACTTCTGCCTCGGGGGGGAGGGCCGCCAGAGCGATGCGCGTCGTCTCGTTCGGGATCAGCACCATATCCGCCATCGGCGTGTCTGGGAAATTCCGCTGGGCCTCGGCGGTCAGCGTGCGGGGGCAAAACAGCAGATCGGCCCGGGGCAGAGGGGCGGTTTCACCGACGATCCAGGGGATCGCAATGTCGCAATCTCCAAGATGCGGCAACAGGTCTTCGGCATAGGCGGCGGTCGCATCGCGGAACGTGCCGACCACGAGAATCCGCAGCGGATGCGAAGTGGTTCGCGGCGCAAGCGACACCCGATACGCCACATCCTGCGGCGACAGACCCAGATCGCGCCCGGTGGCGATCAATTCGGCGATCTTGCGTTCAAAGGCGGCCAACTGTCCGGCCCCGGCCATGGCTGCGCGGCCCCGGTCGGTGACAAAGGTGCCCGAGCCGATCCGCCCTTCGATCTGGCCACGCTCCTGCAAGGCGGCGTAAACCGTGCTGACCGTCACCGGCGACAGGCCCAGCTTGGCGGCCAGTTGCCGCACCGAGGGCAGCCGCGCAAGGGGCGCGATTTCACCCGTCGCAATGCCGTATTCCAGCGCGCCACGCAGTTGCACCGACACGGAAACCGACGACGACGGATCAATCGCGGCGGCGATACGTGCAAAGGTTGGGGCCATCCCGTTGGAGTCTATGCTGTTCATAAGAGTATCAATATAGGATAACGCTTTTCGGATCAGAGCCAGATTACAGGCATAGCGTCGCTGCGCAAGCCCGTCCGGCGCAATTATATTTCCGAGTTAGGCTAAAATTCGCACTAATCACACTTGACGTAAAAAAGAACTGCCCTGTAGTGTTATAGATAACTATAACAGATGGAGACATGGGAATGCTGAAAACCACACTCAAGTCGGGCATAGCCGCGCTGGCCCTTCTTGCCGCCGCCCCCGCCGCCATGGCGGATGACCTGATCATCGGGTTGCGCGCCGGTCCCGATTCAATCGACCCGCATTGGTCGACCCTGGGCAGTCAGGCCGAGGCCCTGCGCCATGTTTTCGACACCCTGGTCGATGTTGACGAAAAACTGCAGCTCAAGCCCGGTCTGGCCGTGAGCTGGGAAGTGATCGACGACACGACCTGGGAATTCAAAATGCGCGAAGGCGTGAAATTCCACGACGGCAGCGATTTCACCGCCGAGGATGTCAAATTCTCGATCGAGCGTATCCCAGAAGTGACCGGCCCGATGCCGATGACGCTTTATACCAAATACGTCGATTCCGTCGAAGTGGTCGATGATCTGACCCTGCGCGTGAAAACCAAAGGCATGGCACCATCGCTGCCCAACGATTTCACCCGCCTGTTCGTGGTATCCTCGGACACCGGCATGGAAGCCCGCAACGAGCAGTTCAACTCGGGCGAAATGGCGATCGGCACCGGCCCGTTCACCTTTGTAAGCTGGCAGCCCAAGGGCGATCTGGTGGTCGAAAAGTTTGACGGTTACTGGGGCGACGCGCCAGCCTGGGACAAGGTCACCCGCCGCGAAATCCCCGACGATGCTGCCCGTGTCGCCGCGTTGAAATCGGGTCAGGTGGATCTGATCAACTATGTGCCCGCCACCGATTACATTTCGATGAAGAACGACGACAGCCTTGAAACCTTCGTGTCGGATTCGGTCTATATCCTGAACGTCGCGCCAGTGGTGAAAGATGTATTGCCGCAGCCGATCATAGTGAACGGCAAGGCGTTGGATGTTAATCCGCTGCAAGACCTGCGCGTGCGCAAGGCGATGGATCTGGCGATCAACCGCGACGTGCTGGTCAATGTCGTGCTTGAGGGTCTGGGCACACCGGCAAACCAGCTGATGCCCGAAGGGTTCTTTGGTTATTCCAGCGAAATCCCGGCGCCAGTCTATGACATCGAACAAGCGAAGGCTCTGCTGACCGAAGCCGGTTATCCGGATGGGTTCGAGATTGATTTCACCTGCACCAACAACCGCGTGCCCGGCGATGCCGTGGTTTGCGAGGCGCTGGCGCAGATGTGGTCGCGTCTGGGTCTGAAGGTCAACGCGCAGGCGCTGAACGGTACGGTTTTCTTCCCCGCCGCCCAGCGTGAAGAATACACCATGACGATGTCGGCATGGGGCACGCTGACCGGTGAAGCTGCTTATACCTATGGTGCGCTGGTGCACACCAAAGACGAAGAAAAGGGCTTTGGCAACTTTAACCGCGCAGGATATTCGAACCCCGAATTCGACAAGGTGTTCGGTGAAGGGTCGCAGACTCTGGACCCCGACGCACGCAAGAAACTGTACGAGAAAGCCTCCTTTATCGCCATGGAAGACCGCGCCTTGATCCCGACCGTGATCCTGCAAAGTGTCTGGGCGGCCAAGGCGGGCAAACTGGACTTTGTCCCGCGGATCGATCAGGAAACCCGCGCATACGCAATCACGCCGGAATAATCCGGCTCACTTGAGGCGGCGCGCCAGATCCGGCGCGCCGCTTTTCCACGATACGCCGACCCGACCATTTCCGGCGGTAAAGGCGAAACGCGAGGTTCCTGATGTTCGGTTATCTGGTCGGAAGACTGTCACAGGCGGTCGTCGTCGTTTTCGTCATGTCGGTGATCGTCTTCGTCGGGGTCTATGCCATCGGCAACCCGATTGATGTGATGATCGATCCGGGCGCAACGGCCGAGATCCGCGAAAACCTGATCCGCCAGTATGGGCTGGATCAACCGCTGTGGCGGCAATATTTCACCTTTATCGCCAATGTGTTCCAAGGCGATCTGGGCAATTCCATGGTCTATAACATCCCGGTCACCTCGCTGGTGTTCTCGCGGCTTCCGGCGACGCTTGAGCTGGTGATGGTGTCGGTTTTCATCGCCTCGGTCATCGGCATTCCCGCCGGGCTTTACGCCGGCTACAAACCGAACAGCATCGCCGCGAAACTGATCATGGCGCTCTCGGTGCTTGGGTTTTCGGTGCCTACCTTCTGGATCGGCATGTTGCTGATCATGGGTTTCGCGGTCGAGCTTGGCTGGCTGCCCTCGGGCGGGCGCGGCGCGGTGGGCGATTTCCTGTGGTTCAAGACCTCGTTGGCGACATCGGATGGTTGGGCGCATGTGATCATGCCCGCAATCAACCTGTCGCTGTTCAAGATGGGTCTGCTGATCCGTCTGACCCGCGCCGGTATGGTCGAGGCGATGGGCGCCGAATATGTCCGCTTTGCCCGCGCCCAGGGGTTGCCCGACCGCGAGATCGTATTTTCCCACATCCTGCGCAATATCTCGATTCCGGTCGTCACGGTTTTCGGTCTCGAACTCGGCTCGACCCTTGCTTTTGCGGTGGTGACGGAAACCGTGTTCAACTGGCCCGGAGTCGGCAAGCTGATCATCGATTCCATCCTGCAACTGGATCGCCCGGTGATGGTGTCCTACCTCGTGATGGTGGTGGTGCTGTTCGTGTTCATCAACCTGACCGTCGATCTGATCTATGCCCGGCTTGATCCGCGCGTGCGCCTGAAAGGAGGCTCGTAATGTCCGAGACCCTGATTCCGGGCGGCAACACTCTCGCGGTTCCTGCCGCGCCCCCCGCCGAAACCCGTGTCATGCGGATGCGAAATTTCTGGTCCGATTATCGTCGCTCCTGGGTCGCGATTGCCGCGCTGATCGTCATTGTCGCGCTGATCGTGGGATCGTTCGGGGCGCCCTGGCTGGTGCCGCAAGACCCCTATGATCTGGCAAATCTGGATTGGCTGGATGCGTTCCTGCCCCCCGGCACCGAAGGCTCTGGCGGCTATGTGCATATTCTTGGCACCGACAACGCCGGGCGCGACATGCTGTCGGCGATCCTTTACGGGCTGCGCACCAGTTTTGTGATCGGTATTTCCGCCGGGGCTCTGGCCCTGACCGTGGGGATCACCATTGGCCTCACCGCCGCCTATTTCGGCGGGAGGATCGAGGCGTTTCTGATGCGGATTGTCGATCTGCAACTGTCGATGCCGGCGATCCTTCTGGCGCTGGTCATGGTGGCGATGCTGGGACAGGGTGTGGCGCAGATCATTCTGGCGCTGGTCGTCGCCCAATATGCCTATTTCGCCCGGACCACCCATGGCGCGGCCTCGGTTGAACGCCGCAAGGATTATATCGAGGCGGCACGCTCGACCCCGCTGCCGACCCGGCGGATCATGTTCAAACACCTGTTGCCGAACGTGTTGCCGCCGCTGATCGTGGTTGCAACGGTACAGGTCGCCAGCGCAATTTCGCTGGAGGCGACCCTGTCGTTCCTTGGCGTCGGACTGCCGCTGACCGAACCCTCGCTTGGAACGCTGATCTCGAACGGGTTCAAATATATTCACGCCGGGCGGCCTTGGCTGTCGATCTATCCCGGTCTTTTCCTGATGGTCACGGTGGTGGCGATCAACCTTGTGGGCGATCAGGTCCGCACCGTAATCGACCCGAGGAACAGCCGATGACCGCCGCACTTGAGGTCAGGGGCCTGACCACCCGCTTTGAAACTCGTGGCGGCGATGTGACTGCCGTGAACAACGTCAGCTTTTCGGTGGAAAAGGGTCGGATTCTCGGGTTGGTCGGTGAATCCGGCTCGGGCAAAAGCGTCACCGGGTTTTCAATTCTCGGGCTGATTGATCCCCCCGGCGAAGTCTGCGCCGGCGAGGTTCTGGTCGACGGCAACGACCTGCGCAAACTGTCCGACGAAGACATGCGCAAGATGCGCGGCAACCGGGTTGCCATGGTGTTTCAAGACCCGATGATGACGCTGAACCCGGTTTTGCGCGTCGGCGATCAGATGGCCATGGCCGTGCGGGTGCATCGCAAAATGTCGAAAGCCGAAGCCTGGGAGGAATCCCGCAAAGCGCTGGATACCGTCGGCATCCCCTCGCCCGAGGAACGGTTGCGCGCCTATCCGCACCAGTTGTCGGGCGGGATGCGGCAACGGGTGGCGATTGCCATGGCGTTGTTGCACAGCCCGGCGGTGATCATCGCGGATGAGGCGACGACTGCGCTTGACGTGTCGATCCAAGGGCAAATTCTGGCCGAAGTGCGCGATCTGGCCGACCGCACCGGGGCTGCCATCGTCTGGATCACCCACGACCTTGCCGTGGTGTCGAGCCTGGCTGACGACATCTGCGTCATGTATGCGGGCCGGATTGTCGAACGCGGCACCGCCGAACAGGTGATCGGCCAACCGCGCCATCCCTATACCAAGGGGCTGCTCGATTCGATTCCGGCGCGTCACGAACCGGGCACGCCGCTGCCGCAGATCCCCGGATCGACGCCACAGCTTTCGCGCCTGCCCTCGGGCTGTCCGTTCCGCCCGCGCTGCCCTCGCGCGACCGAGGTCTGCGCCACCGAACCGCCCGTCGTGACCGTCGACGGGCAGACCGTGCTGTGCCATCATCCGTTGGAGCGTACATGACCGACCCCATCCTGAAAATCGATCACGTTTCCAAACGCTTTACCCGGATGCCGGGGCTGGCCGAGCGGTGGGTGGGCAAATTGACCGGCGGTGGCAAACCCGTCGTCGTGCACGCTCTGTCGGATGTGTCGCTTGAGGTGACAAAGCGCGAGGTGCTGGGCATCGTCGGTGAATCCGGCTGTGGCAAATCCACTCTTGGCCGGGTTGTCGCGGGAATTTATGCCCCGAGCGACGGCAGCGTCACCCTGCACGGCAAACCGATTGCCCGCGAACATGGCGGCAATGTCGACAAGCTGACCACACAGGTGCAGATGATCCATCAGGACCCGTTTGCGTCCTTAAATCCACGGATGAAGGTGGGCGAGACACTGGCCGAAGGTCCACGCCATCACAAGATCATCCCGGCCAATCAGGTTCGTGAACGGATGCGCGAACTGCTGGAAAAGGTTGGCCTTGAAGGCGCCTATGCCGACCGACTGCCGCACCAGTTTTCCGGTGGTCAGCGCCAGCGCGTCGCCATCGCCCGCGCCCTTGCCATGGAGCCCGAGGTTCTGGTGCTGGACGAGGCTGTCGCTTCGCTCGACGTCTCTATTCAGGCGCAGGTGCTGAATCTGTTCATGGATCTGCGCCGCGATCTGGGTCTGACCGCGCTGTTCATCAGCCATGATCTGTCGGTCGTGCGCCATGTCTGTGACCGGGTGGCGATCATGTATCTCGGGCGGCTGGTCGAACTGGCCCCGGCGGACGAACTCTATGCCGAACCGAAACACCCCTATACACAGGCGCTGTTTGCCTCGGTGCCCACGGTCGGGACCGGCAAGGGGCGGTTCGAAGCGATCAAGGGTGAAATCCCCTCGCCGATCGACCCGCCGCCGGGCTGTGCGTTTCACCCCCGCTGCCCCTTTGCCGGGCCGCGGTGCCGCGCAGAAGTGCCGCGCCTGACCGGGGCGGGCACCGCGCGCACCGTCGCCTGTCACCTGAATGACGGCGGAGTAGAGATGAAAACGGAGGCTGCGGCTTGACCAGTGATCTGAAGGCCCGTGTCGGCCAGTTGAACGATATCCTGTGCACGGTGAATACGCTGAACTGGGATGCCCGCACCCAGATGCCAAACGGCGGCGCCGAAACCCGCGGCCAACAGATCGCCACTCTGATGGGCATCGCGCGCGAGATGATCCTTGATCCGGCGATGCAGGATGCGGTGGACGCGGCAGGCGATGACCCGGCCGCCGCCGAAGTTCAGGGCGCGATCCGTCACCATTCCCGCCTGCCCGCCGAATTGCTGCGTCAAAAGGCAGAACAGGCCACCGTCGCCAGCGCGGCATGGCAAAAGGCGCGGGAGACTTCGGATTTCGCGCTGTTTCAGCCGCATCTGGAACGGGTCGTCGCCCTTGCCCGGCAAAGCGCCGAGGCTTTGGGCTATGACGGTCACCCCTATGACCCGATGGTGCAGATCTATGAACCGGGCGAAACGGCGGCGAGCCTGTCGGCGTTTTTCGACCGGCTGCGCGCCGGTATTCTGCCGGTGCTCGATCGCGCCCGCGCCCGCCCTGCCCCGCGGACCGATTTCCTGTATCGTGATTTCCCGCCCGAATTACAGCAACGCTTTGCCGCCGATACTGCCACCGCCTTGGGCTATGATTTCAGCCGGGGGCGGCTGGATACTGCCGTGCACCCGTTCGAGGTCAGCTTTACCCGTAACGATGTGCGGATCACCTCGCGTTGGCCGCGTGGTTACTTGCCGATGTCGATCTTCGGGTCGATCCACGAGGTTGGCCACGCTCTTTATGAACAGGGGGTCGCGCCACAGCATACGCGCGGGGCCTTCGCCACCGATATGATCGGGCTTTATGCCGTCGGCGGCACAAGTTTCGGGATGCATGAAAGCCAGTCGCGGCTGTTGGAAAACCACGTTGGCCGCACGGCCGCCTTCTGGGCGGTGCATTATTCCCGGTTGCGCGACACCTTTCCCGAGCAGCTGCGCAATGTCACTGCCGAAGAGTTCATCGCCGCGATCAACCGTGTCGAACCGGGCCCGATCCGAGTGGAATCCGACGAACTCACCTATGATCTGCACATCATGTTGCGGGTGAAAATCGAGATGGCGCTGATGGATGGCAGCCTTGCAGTGGCTGACATCCCCCATGTCTGGCGCGAGGCGATGCAAAAGGATCTGGGCGTCACGGTTGAAAACGACGCGCAGGGCTGCCTTCAGGATGTGCATTGGTCGGTCGGCTATATCGGGTCTTTTCCAACCTATAGCATCGGCAACGCGACCGCCGCGCAACTGATGGGCCATTTCGACGAGTCCGCGCCCGATGTCCGCCGCGCGCTGGACCGTGCCGACACCGGGCCGCTGCGCGCCGCGCTTGGCGATGCGGTCTGGCAACATGGCCGCACGCTCAGCCGGGCTCAGATCCTTGAGCGGCTTGGCCTCGTGGCGAATGATACCACCGCCTATGTCGATTATCTGGCCGGCCGGTTCGCCTGATGAGGTAACAGCCAAAGGTGACGGCGCGGTGTGACAGTCAAAACCGTAAACAGCATGGGAGAGCCAGGGTTGTGACGGTTTCACCGGCGGAACCATCCAAATGTGACAGAGCCCCATGGCCCCTATCGGATATGCCCGCGTCAGGATCTTGCGATCCAGATCGACCGGTTGAAACAGGCGGGCTGTGACGTCATCCACTCGGAAACCGGCTCGGGCGCAACTCGTCACGAACTGGCGACCGTGCTGGAATTTCTCCGCGCCGGTGATGTGCTGGTCATGCACCGGTTGGGCCGCTCGACCCGCGCCGTGCTGAACCTGTTGCACGCGCTGGCGGTGAAATCGTCAACCTCGGGTTGTCGAAAACCCACCAGCGCGGACCAATCCGTTCAGCCGACCGGGGGCAGGCCCAGTTCGGTCGCCAATTCGCCGTAACTCCGCTCGGTCACCGGGTCGAGCGTGATGCCCTCAACCCGGCGGCGGGCGGCAACAGCCCATTCGCGGTCGCCCGGGGCCATCACCCGCGCCCCGTCACGGGGGGGCGACGCGCGCAGGGTCTCAAGGTATCGCAATACCCCTGCCCGCACGATGTCGGCCCCGGCGAATGCCTCGGGGTCCAGCGCGATGACAAAGGCCCCAAGCCCGCGCGGCGTCGAGAAATCGGGCCCGCCCATTGGCGCAATCTCGGGCGACAGCTTCATCCCGGTCAGGACCGCCGACAGGATTTCAGCCACACCGCCCAATGCCGCACCCTTGAACCCAAAACCGGCCCCAAGCGGAGCCAGCATTTCCACCAGATCGGGGTTGTTTGTGTCCTGCCCTGCCCCGTCAGAGGCGACCCCGTCCGGCAGGGCTGTGCCGGTCGAACTGTAAAGTTGCACCCGGTTATAGGGCACGGCGCTGGTCGCCATATCCAACAGCCAGGGATCGCCGCCGGTCGGGCAGACCACCGAAATCGGGTTGGTGCCGTGGAACCGCTCGGCCCCGTCATGCAGGCGCACGAAACTGTCGGAGTTGCAGGTGACCAGCGCCAGCATCCCCCGTTCGGCGGCGCGCATCGCATAGGCCCCCGCAGGCCCGAAATGCGACGAATGGGTGATCCCCACCGCGCCGATCCCGGCCTCGGACGCCAGATCGCAGGCGTGATCCATCGCCGCATAGGTCGCGCGCGCGCCTTGCGCATTGTCGCCGTTCAGCATTCCCGATCCGGCGCGGGTGCGGGTGAACTGCAACTGCGGTGCCTTGTTCAGCCGCCCGCCCTGCAACGCCTGAGCATAGTGGCCGAGCAGCCGCACACCATGGCTGTCCACCCCGTGCAGCGTGCCGTGCATCATCGAGGCCGTGCAATCACGGGCGGTTTCGGTGTCGGCGCCCACGCCCGACAGGACAGCGCGGCAGAAGTCGGCCAGCGTTTCGGCAGGTACAGTCAGTGTCATGGAACCTCTAGCGATAAATCAGATTGGGCAACCACATGGTCAGACCCGGAACGAAAGTGACCAGCAAAAGCACGATCACCAGCGGAATAAGGAAAGGCGCAGTGCCGACGACACATTCTTCGAATGGGATCTTCGCCACCCGCGCCAGCACATAAAGAACCATGCCCACCGGCGGTGTCAACAGCCCCAGCATCAGGTTCAGCACCATGATCACCCCGAAATGCACCGGGTCGATCCCCAGCACGATGGCAATCGGCAAAAGCACCGGCACCATGATGGTGATCGCGGCGACCGTCTCCATGAAACAGCCCACGGCGAGCAGGATCAGGTTCATCAGGATCAGGATCACCCAGGGCTTGTCCGACACGGTCAGCAATCCGGCGGCGAACTGTTCAGGCACCCGGTTCGACGTCAGGATCCAGGCAAAGATCGCCGCGGCGCCGACCACCAGCAAAACCACCGCCGTGGTTTCGATCGTGTCGAAACTGACCCGCAGAAACCGTGGCACGGTCAGGGTGCGATAGACGACCACCCCGAGGAACAGCGCCCAGGCACAGGCGGCGACCGCCGCTTCGGTCGGGGTGAAGGCGCCGGTCAGGATGCCGCCAACGATGATCACCGGGGTCAGCAGCGACAGGAAAGCGCGCTGGAACGTTGACCACAGAACCGACCAGTAAAACTCCTGATCGCGGCCAAATCCACGGGTGCGCGCCATGATCGCGATCATGATCATCAGCGACACCGCCATCAGCATGCCGGGGATGAACCCCGCGACGAACAACTGGCCAATACTGGTGCCTGCGACGACTCCGTAGATCACCATCGGCAAGGACGGTGGAATGATCGGCCCAATGGTCGAGGACGCAGCAGTGATCCCCACCGCGAACTTGGTGTCATAGCCCGCGTCGCGCATCGCCTTGATCTCGATCGCGCCCAGCCCCCCAGCATCGGCCACGGCCGCGCCCGACATGCCGGCAAAGATCACCGAGGCGCCGACGTTCACATGCCCCAGCCCGCCGCGCATCCAGCCGACCATCGCCAGCGCAAAGTTGAAAATCCGCTCGGTGATCCCGGCGGTGTTCATCAGGTTGCCGGCAAGGATGAAGAACGGCACAGCAAGCAGCGGGAAACTGTCGACGCCGTTAATCATCCGGTGCGCCACAACCATGGTCGGCGGCGTGCCGTTGGCAAAGATGAAAACCGCCGAGGATCCGGCCAGCGCCACGGCCACGGGCACGCCGAAAACCAGCATCCCGAACAGCATTACGAAAAGCCACATGATGTCCAAAGGGGCGCTCCTAGTCGATTGCGCGGATATGATCCGCAAATTTTTCGGGATCGATCAGCTTGGACGTTCCGTCACGCAGGTGCACCCAGGTGTTCCAGGCGGAATAGAGCGCCATACAGACAAAGGCCGCGACAACGATCCAATAGACCGAGGATTTCGGGAACTCGATCGACACCATCATCTGCCGGGTGCGCCCGGCGATCTGCGCGCTGAGAACCGCGAGCATGATAAAGAACGAGGTGGTGATCACGTCGATCAGGAACTGTCCGATCCTGCGCCCGGTGCGCGGCACCCAGCGATAGATGAATTCAACCGCGATATGGCTTTGCTTGCGTGTCGCCATGATCGAGCCGATGAAGGTGACGCCGATCAGCAGGAACCGGGCGATCTCCTCGGTCCAGGCAACGGAGTCGTTCAGCACATAGCGGGTGAAGAATTGCAGGAACACGACTCCCGCCAGCACCCAGAACAAGATCAGGACGATGCTGTCATCCCATCGCTGATCTGACAGGTCGATCTTTTCTTCCTCAAGCACGACAGGCGCGGTGAGATGATGATCGTCGGGCGGAGTTTTCATCGCGTATCCCTGTGGGTCGGGTCTTGGAGATCGGAACCGGGCAGATCGGAATCAGGCTGGTCGAAATCGGGCATAACAAGATCGGGCAGGACGCATGACGCGCCCTGCCCCAGTCTTATAGTGACAAACCGTTATTCGATGGCTTGCAACCGGTCATAGGTTGCCTGATCCCAAGTCGCCGCCGGACCGTTGTGCAGCTTTTTCACCGCTTCGATGAACGGACCACGGTCAACTTCATTCACCGTCACGCCTTCGCCACGGAACCACTCGGCCAGCTCGCTTTCGGCCTTGATGATCGCGTCGGTGGCACAAACCGAAGTTTCCTGTGTCACCTTGGTTAGCGCCTCGCGGTCGGCCTCGTCCATGGTATCCCAGGTCGGACCACCAACGATGGTCAGCAGCGCATCGGTGATATGGCCGGTCAGGTTGATGTCCGACTGGACCTCATAGAACTTCTTGGCCTGAATCGTCGGCAGCGGGTTTTCCTGTGCATCCACGGTGCCCTGCTGCAACGCCAGATAGACCTCGGCAAAGGCGATCGGCGCGGGGTTGGCACCGACGGCCTCGGGGAACATCATGTAAAGCGGTGCGTTCGGCACGCGGATCTTCATACCCTTCATATCCTCGGGCACGAGGATCGGCTTGTTCGACGTCACATGCCGCGCGCCGTAATAGGTCATCGCGGTAATATGGTTGCCCGATGCCTCGGAATAGCCCTGCGACATTTCGGCGAACAGATCCGAATTGCGGAACTTGTCCCAGTGATCATAGTCACGGAACATGAACGGCGCGCCACCAATGGCGATCGGTCCAAAGGCGCGGCCAGCAAACAACTGTCCGGTATAGATGATGTCAACGGTGCCGAAACCCAGCCCCTCGTTGATGTCCACTTCCTTGCCCAGTGACGAGGCCGGGAACACTTCGATCCCGTAACGGTCATCGGTGGCGGCTTTCAGCAGGTCATTCGCAGCAACGGCGCAGGTGTGGTAAGGCTCGCTCGATTCATAGACATGGGCCCACTTCAGCGTGGTCTCGGCCTGTGCCAATGCAGGCATCAGGCCCAGCGTCACAGCCGCGGCAGCCGTCGCACACAGATAATTTGTCGTCAGTCTCATGGTGTCCTCCCCGGGATCAGTCTTGGCACCGGTTTGTTCTCCGGCGCTCAGATGTGTACACTGTATAAGTTGCGGGGGAGGTGGCAAGCGTGACCTTTAACGTGCGGGCACCTTTTTTGACCACGCGCGGACCGGAACAGCCGGGCAAGGGTCAGGCAGCGGGCAGAGCAGATCGGCCCCCTGCCCCGACGTGTCATTTTTTATTCTTTTATATCAAGTATTTGCGATATTATTATGCAATAACTTTTCCCGTGGGGAAGATCGCCGCCTTCCAGCACTTCGCGGGGGTCGCAGCATAGACATGTGCCAAGATGGACGCCTTCGTGGCTTTTCGAAGTTGCGACACAACCGGAACATCCGCCCCCGGCGGGTTGATCTCCCTCAGCGGCCTGTATCGATGCGCTTTCAGCAGGCCGATCATCCATGAGAAAGGCAGGAAGGTCAGAGTCGCTGACGCTCTCATTCACTTTAGCATCCACCCCCCCCTACCCTTCCACACTGCTTTCGCCGTGCTGTACCACCAGATCGCCTTGGCGCAGGACCTCGGGCAACCAACCGCTGCTCTTCCGCAGCCGCTCGGCCTTGGTCGCTATATCCCCTTTCTTGAGGTGATCCAGGAGCTGTTCAGTCCCCTCCCCTTTTGGCCTCGCGCACGGCCTCAATGATGCGGGCCTTGGATACAGGGTTCCGATAAGTGTCCACGAAGCAATGAGCCAACAGCGACAGTCGCGGCGCCTGATCGAGTTTCGTCAAATAGTTCCAGAGGCCGCGTCGTCGCCAAGCGGCAGATCGGCCTCCCAGACGGCGTGCCGTTCGTCCGCGCCCAGTGCCACCGGACTATTCAGATCGGCAACTTGCGCGGACCGTGTCCCCCCCAAGCAGCCCCGGGGCGCACCCGTCGATTGGAACCTATCGGTCATCAGCTTTGACAAGAGCAGCGTCAAAGCAACATCGGCAGAGCTCCCGATGGCCTCCCCGGAGGCGAGTTTCAGTCGCTGTTTGACGATCTGCGGCGTGACGAAGATGGCAGCTGCGATTTTCTCATCACCCTGCCCGTTCGCGCGCAGCGCAGCGAAGGTATCGAACTGGTCGAGCGGGTGCAGGGCTACACACCGCATGCTCTCGGTGAAAGTGTCGTTCTCGGGCAGGATGTCAGCCTGCGTCCCGGACGATGCCGGGGATGGGTGTTGTTTTAGTCAAACACTCCTGCTCAACAGCAGCGACAGAGCCGGAGGCGTCGCCCGCCAGCCGGGATCTCAAACTTGCCAGTCTTGATTCCGTTATCGTCGAGCACCGGCAGCACGCTCAGGTTCGGCGAAGGGGGCTGGATTAGTTTCTGGACTATTTTCGCCATCGGTTGTTCTCCACGATGGGTGTTAAACGCCACTCTCCGGTTCTCACTCACCGTCAAACCGTTCGAAATCACTCTCTTCCTCAAGCGATTGTTAGATGTCCACCGCGGTGGACGTCATGCCGGGACTCCTTCTGAGCGTGCCAGCTTTTCGAGTAAAAGAGATGGGTTGAACTGATGTACGCGTTTGCCGAGCGTAATGCTGTGAAAATACGCTCCAAAGTTCCGAATGCGGTTGCCGAGTTGGAGCATAATGAAGATCGCGCAAGAAGCTTTTTGACCACCGATGGCTGTCTTGGCTTTTTCGAATGTCGTGGGGTGTATGCCCATCATTGGTGCCAATGTCCCTGCATGATGTTCTACGTCTTCCCATGTCCTGAGACTGTTGGTTGCGAGTGCAGTTGCCTGGTCGCAAATGGCGGTCATGGTCTGAACTTCTGGTTTTGGCTCTCGTTCTAGATCTTTATCTTCTTTTTCTGACTTAGATAGATGCCGGTCAATATGCCCGTCGTTGGCGGACATATTGGTTGCGTCAGGCGCGTCCACCGTGGTGGACATGAGATCATATTCGGCCTCTGTCGTAGTGAGCAAGGCGCGATACTCGACTAAGGAGAGTTTTCTTCTAAGAGTTTTCCTGACCTCGGATGGAAAGGAGCTTTCAGGGCGAAACTCTTCTAGTTGGGCAAGTTTTGTCAGGATTTGTTTGCGAATAAAGATACAATCACGGCGTCGGTTCTCTACCTCTTGGGCCATTGCCATAAGCTCGTTCGCACGTTCGAACAAAGGTGAGAGAGACAGGCCATAGCTGATGCATCGGCCGTCTGAGGACCGAACACGATAGCGTTTGCGGTTTGGGCTGTCATGCCGTGTCATGAAGCCGAGATCGAGAAAGCGATCAATGTGTCTGCGAAGTGATCGCTCATCAATACCTCCGACACGACGGCAGATCTCAAAGTTTGAGGCAAACACTGTCTCACCATGGCCTGGCTTTAAAAAGCTGAGCATAGCTTGAAGTGTTTGCATGTGGTGTGGCCGAAGCCCAAACTGGGTGTGGGAGTCTCGGAGAGCGCGGAATATCACCCAGACGTCAGTTTCAGTCGTGGACGTTGCTTTACCAATGGCTTGGTAAGCCTCGCTGCGTTTGATGGACAGTTTTGTGAATGTCATGTTTTTATGAACGAGGGCGGTTTTGCCCACAACTTCCCCATCTCTTCCCGCAATTTGCGCGTGAAAAGGCAATAAAAAGACGTCCACCGAATCGGTGACTCTTGACTGCATTGTTGGAGATTGCTACATCATAGGTGCAAAACTGATGATGAGGGCTCTCCAGGGGAAACTTTGGGGGGCTCTTTTTTTATTGGCCTTCGTCTCTCTCCTCTGCTCGTGTTTCTCGTTGTAGCCGGGGTTAGGACCCCGGGCCTCTCTCATTCCGCCATTGGTTGAAGATCTGGCGAAGCATTGCTTCGGCGTTCTCTTCGACCCATTGACCGAATTCTGGGTTGTCCTTCCGCGTAATCTTGATGGCGACGGATCGACCATCGATGGCAAGCGTGGCAAGCGGAGTGCCGCTTTCATCTCTGACCACACTGGACTGACCCGGGATTTTTCGCTTAGCGACGCCACGCGCCATGCTGGAGGCCGCATCGAAGACGGCCTGAAACTTTTCAGGGCTTGTCGTATCGTTTTTCACCAAGGAGAGCGTCTCCCTTGCAATGTCCACCAAGGAAGCTTTCTTGGACAGCGCGGCCAGATCCCCCCATTGGCGCCGCCCGATGCCATGTGCCGGCCCAATGAGACGAAAGAGTTCGTCTGGCATTTGCTCAATCACCACGCGATGATTTGAGACACCTTGCCGTGTAAGTCCCAAAGCGTCCTGAATAACACCTGGCTTGTATCCCGCTTCCTGCATCTCTTTGATAAAGAGCGCCTTTTCGATGAAAGAGGGGTCGAGGCGGAGGTTGTTCTCTTGGCCTTGCGCGATCAGGGACGCGTCGTCGTCCAACGTTCGTACAATCGCTTTGACTGTCCCGCCAACCTTTCGGATGGCAGCGAGTCGGCGGCGACCATAAACGACACGATACCGGTCTGGCTGGTCCGAAGGCCGGACCATGATCGGCACCTGCTGACCATGCTTTCGAATACTTTCAGCAAGCTCATTTATACTGTCGTCTTCAAGCCCGAGACGGTCTCGCAGGCCCTCGATGTCAATCCGGTCAGGATCAATGTCGCGGATCGAATTGGCTGTGATCTCGCGCAAAGAGTCACGCAACCCGCCGACGGATCCGGGAAGTCTGGAAGATTTTACCGGGGCAGGGATGGAAGCCGTGACTTCGGGTTCCTCTTTCGGAGGCTGATTGAAGATATTGCGTGCCATCAGCGACGCCCCCATGCCATCTGAATCGTCTGCTCCAGCTCATCTGCGACGCTGTTTATACTCGTCAGCGCACGATCGAGCGTCTTTCGGATAAGCTGGTTCGGATCAACCTCGTAGATGGTCTGTTGTGTCATGCCGGCGTCAGAGATCGCGGTGGATTTCAGCATCGGTTCCGTCATGACTTGCCCCGCCAGAATCGACCGAAGGTATCCGGCCATCTGTGTCTGGGGGCCGTCGGACGGCTCATATCGTGTGACGAGGAACTTGACGAAGTCCCATGTCACGCGTCTCCCAATGGCTTCTTCGACAGCTTTTATTGTCTCGGACGCCAGTTTGAGGAATTGGCTCATCGAAGCAATGTCGAGCATGCCTGGGACGACAGTGACAAGCAGACCGGTCGATGCAGACAGGGCCGTCAATGTCAAAAAGCCCAATTGAGGTGGGCAATCGATCAGAACGATGTCGTAGTCGGCATCAACTTCTTCCAAGGCCAGAGCCAGGCGCTCAGCGAAAATCGGTTGGGCTCTGCGGGCAAGTGCATTCGCGGTCTCGGTTTCGTACTCGGAAAGCATCAACCCGGCCGGAACCATGTCGAGCTTGTGAAAATAGGTTTTCTGAATGACCTCAGAGAGCGGAACCTGATCTTCATACCGCAAGGCGTCGTAAATGGTGCCGCCGTCGGCGAACTCCAATTCAGGACGGATGCCAAAGAAAGTAGTCAGGCTGGCCTGCGGGTCGAGATCAAGTACGAGCACGCGATAGCCACGCAAAGCATAACGCTGCGCCAGGTGAATCGTCGCCGTCGTCTTGGAAGATCCACCCTTGAAGTTGACCACCGAAATCACCTGGAGGCGATCACCCTCGCGACGCCCGGGACGATAGGCGTCCGCGTTCTTGCCGGTGCGACCGAGGATGTCGCGCAGAGTATCTACTTCCTCGGCGCTGTAAAACCTATGGCCACGATTGTCGGTGTGAACGTCCGGGAAGCTCCCGTCTTTATGGCGATTGCGCAGGTTCGATGTGCTGACGCGGAGCACACTTGCGACCTCAGTCGAACTGAAGCGTCGTAAAGCTTTGCGCGCCTCGGGCTCAAACGCGATTTTCATCTGCCGATCGAGCGACTCGGCCAAATTGTCCGCGAAGGCTCCAATATCAGCTGAGCCAATACCTTGCGCAAATCCAGCGTTTCGATCATCCATGTTCTGCCGCCTCTCGTGGCCTTTTCGAAGGCTCTTTATCATTCTGACGATCGAAAGCACGCCTGACGCATTCCGTCGTCAGAATGGAAATGCCATGAACGCGGGCATCCGGCAAGAAGAATCTAAATGTAGTTCAGAAGTTATCCACAGGGCCAATTGTCTGCGCCCGTTCCGCGAAGATATAAGACCTTGAAACCATTATATAAACGGATTTCTGGGCACGCTGCAACCGGTACGAGGAATTTGACCCGGTGACAGCGTAACCTCCCTTCGTTGTTGAGGAATCTGAGATTTTATGGCTCAGGCGATGATGATTCTGGAAACGTGACGTGGTCTGTGGCTCTACGCACATCGATAATCAATCGACTACAGCAACCCCAGCTTTCTGGCAGGCTCCAGCAGCATCTTTACAGGCCACGCCGGGCGCATTCGACGGACATGTGGCACTCAATCCAGAGCTGTTTTGTTCAGTCGCTCCCATATAACCGTCCTGACGCGCCAGACGGACCTTGCGCAATGCTGCAGGATCCTTGGCTCGCTGACCAGAGCTTCAACCGACGCGGCCCTAGGTGCGCGCGCTGGCGAGCTCCTCTTTGGCACGATAACGGATTTGCGCGCGTTCGAACTTGGCCGCCGAACCCAGAACCTGGAGCGTGAACTTGCCCTGCAGGGGCGCAATATCGGCCGGGTCCAGCAGCAAGCGGAAGAAGGCGCCGCCTATTTCAGGACCTGCGATTGGGGCACGGGGGTCTGATCCTCTGTCGATACGCGGCAAAGCCGATCAGGGGCATGAAAACTGGCTATCTGCAAATCAATCAATGGGTACTAAACGACCGCTTAGTGGTGGTGGAGACTTATAATGCCGCTGCCTTTATCAAGCTCACTAGGAATCGGTCCCGTCGCATTTGGCATCAGACGTTCATTTTGACGCTGGTATGGCCGAGCTGTTTCAGAAGGGTTCCATCATCAACTGCGGCGCTGCTGGCAATGCCCGCGCGCCGGGATTGGCCGAAGAATATCGCAAGGCGATCCCGGTTCCCTACGAGATACTGCGGTTTCGCTGCCCTGTTTGCAGCGGCCATCTGAAGGCTTCGTTCTGGATGCGGGATGGACATCTGTGCGCCCAATGCCACAGATGCGATGGGTTGCTCAACGGCAGGGGAGGACGGTGGATCGCTTGTATGCAGACTTGGGCGGATTCTTTTCCTCCAAAGTAAGGCCTGAAAGATCATTCTTGACAGCCTCGACCACCACTCGCACCTTGAGCTTCTACCTTTGAAACTAGAGCGACAGTTCATGCGCGCAAGCATCCGCTCTCTATGTCCGATAAGGCAAGATTATAGGACATAGAAGAGATATACGATGTGGGGCGGTTAGCTATCTAATGTGTGGCTCAAAGCGCCGTGCATGAGGCCGGAACAAGAACCAGCAGCCACATTGTCTCAGGGCCCGCGTGGGCTCTTATGGGTGGATAGGTCGTCGCGACTAACGACGGTGCCAAGGTCGAGCACCGGTGCGAGCTGTGTTTCGATATAGGTGTCAAATGATGAGCCGTTGTTGCACCATTGGTTCAAGCACAATGGCGAATGCCGTTCATAGCACGAGTGATGACCAGCGCATTTTGCGTCAGTCCGGCGATGAACGTCTGTGTCTTCCATTTGCCGAAGGGTGCAGTTCCGTAAAGCCGCTCACCAGCCGACGCACGACCCCGAAGACGGGTCAGGTTCGTTTGGACGGCTGTCTCGTCCATTGCCCGGCAGGCGATTGCGGAGCAATCTGCCGAGAGGGGATGAAGCACTCCCCAAGCCAGTTTTACCAGCTTGGGATTCTGTCTGACGTTGAGAAGACCTCCCACACGCGTGTCGCCCCGAATGTTCCAGAATGCGTCACTCAGCTGGATAATGTCTTCAGCCGTGGTTCAACTGCTGTGATCGTATTTTAGTCGACCGCACCGAGTGCAATCAGGCACCCGGCGGATCATTGGATGCGCGTCCCGTCGGCAAGGCGACTGATGTCGCGGCACAGATTTCACGCAGCGCAGGCTTCAGCCCTTCCTCAAGTGTAGGATGATAAAACGGTATCTCCAAAAGAGCGCTTGCAGTTTCACCGCGCTGGATCGCTTGGACAAGAAAATGCGCCAGGTGATCGGCACCTGGGCAGAACAAATCTGCCCCGACCAGACGTCCATCAGATGCTGAGGCGTAAAGCTTGACCAGACCCTTTGCGCGCGCTTCGACCTTGGCGCGGCCCTGATCGGCATAAGAAGCGTGACCGGTGATTGTGGTGTCGTCCGGTCTTTCTCCCAATATCGCCAGCGGCGGATCAGTAAAGGTCAGCGCAAAAGCCGGTGTGCGCGTGGACGCCTCGACCGCCGGATAAGCGGCGGCGTTGCGCCCGGCAACGCTGCCCTCGTTTGACGCATCGTGCAGCACGGCTGCATCGGCGTTTGCGTCACCGGCGATAAAGACGGGTGCGTCGCCACATTGGAGAGTGTTGCGATCAAATACCGGCACACCATGATCATCAAGCTCGAGCCCCGTCACATCAAGCCCGAGACCGTGGAGCGCGGGTGGACGCCCAGTCGCGACAAGAACACGGTCGAACGTTCGCTCACCCTCGGAGCCACCCGTCCAAGACAGCCGCACGCCACCGTCCACTTTTTCTGTGACCACATCGACTCCAAGATGACACTTGAGCTCTTGCCCGATGATATCGATGAGAGCCGCCTGCACATCGGAATCCTGCGCGCCGCCAAGGGTTTTGGAATGGTCAAAGAGAACCGTATCAACGTCAAGTCGCGACATGGCCTGCGCCAGCTCAAGCCCGATCGCACCACCGCCGATTACTGCCAGCGACTCGGGAAGATCCTGCAATTCGAACACACTCTCATTGGTAAGGGCCAGATCGCCGAGGCTTTTGAACGGTTCCGGCATGCTCGCAATCGAGCCGGTTGCGATCACAATCGCCCTGGCGCTGACGGTGTCGCCATTATCAAGGGTAAGTTCCGTCTGCCCCGTAAAGCGCGCACGAGCCTTGATGCATACGCCGTTCGGCAGATCGTCGAAGGTTTGACGAGTCCCTTTCACGAACTTGTCACGTTCCTGTTGGACGCGGGCCATAACGGCGCGTCCGTCCACCGTGACCTCCCGCGTCGTGATCCCGAACACAGCTGTGCCACGAGCGTTGTGTGCAGCACCCGCCGCAGCAATAAGAAGTTTGGATGGCATACACCCCGTGGTCGCGCACAGTGTGCCGCGAAAGGCTTCATCGATTAAAAGGGTCCGCGCGCCTTCTGCGCGCGCGCGACGCTCGGCGGCGAGGCCGGCGGTGCCGGCCCCGATTATCGCGACATCCGTGTCATGATGGGTCAAGACTTCGCACCATTATCCATCATGTAGATGGACTTGGCGTTGACGAATTCTTTCATCCCGAAGCCGCCATGTTCGCGCCCGTAACCGGAATTCTTCACACCACCGAAGGGCATGTTCGGGATCGCGATGTTGTACCCGTTAAGCGAGATCATCCCGGTGTCGAATTGCTCTGCCGCCAGCTTGCGCGCGCGGTTCTCATCCTTGGAAAAGATGCCGCCGCCCAGTCCATAGCGGCTGTCATTGGCAATGCGCATGGCATCCTCGTCATCCTCGGCCTTGATGATCGAAGCGACAGGTCCGAACAACTCATCATCATAGGCGGGCTGACCGGGTTTCACGTCGACCAGCACGGTGGCGGGATAATAGGCCCCTTTGCGGTCGGGCACCTTGCCCCCAACGATCGCGCGCGCGCCCTTCTCGACGCTTTCATCCACTTGCACGGCTAGCTTATCACGCAGGTCGTCGCGCGCCATGGGCCCGAGACCGGTCTTCGCATCCGTCGGGTCACCCATCTCGATGGTCTTCATCTTGGCGGCGTAGCCCTCAACAAAGGCATCATAGTTCTTTGCCGTGACGATAAACCGTTTTCCGTTCACGCAAGTCTGGCCGTTGTTGTAAATCCGCGCCGTGACGCAGGCTTCGACGGCAATATCGAGATCGGCATCGTCCAATACGATGTAGGCATCATTCGACCCCAGTTCGAGCACGGTCTTCTTGAGTTGCTCGGCGGCCTTCTGCGCCACCGTCCGACCGGCCTTGTCACTGCCCGTCAGGGTCACGCCGCGCACCAGATCATTCTCGATGATCAGATCGGATTGGTCGTGGTCGACCAGCAGGACGGTAAAGAGATTCTTGGGCAGGCCCGCACGCTCCATCAAATCACGCAGGAACAGCCCCGACCCGGTGCAATTCTCGGCATGTTTAAGAAGGACACCGTTACCGGTCATCAGGTTGGCAATGGCGTAGCGCACAACCTGATAGCAGGGGAAGTTCCACGGCTGAATGCCATAGATGACGCCCAACGGCGCAAAGTGAACGACGCCCGTGCCACCGGGGATTTCGCGTTCTTCATCGGCCAGCGCCTCGGGGCCGTTATCGGCGGTAAACTGACAGATTTGTGCGCATAGGTCGATTTCCTGGCGGCTGTCGCCGATCAGCTTGCCGACCTCACGGGTCATGAGCTGGGCAAAATCTTCCTTGCTGTTCGTAAGTTCCTCACCGATTGCCCGAATGATCTTGGCCCGGTCATTCGCTGACTGCTGCCGCCAATCAAGAAATGCCTCGTGGCAGCTGCGCACGGCGTCCCGCGCCTCGTTGTTGGTCATGAGGGTGTAGGTTTCCAGCGTTTCTTCCGTCGCTGGATTGATGGTGGTGATCTGGGCAGTCATGAATGTCTCCACATTGTCTTCATCAGTGTTCTGTGGAAACAACTTATCGCAAGCACTCAGGTTCCTTATATAAAAGTATATTGTGTGCAATGGTTGTCTCGTGCCAATCGTCTGCTACTCACGGATTTTCCAGTTTCAGTGGAAATGATTTGGAATTGAGCGCACGACACAAGAGGTGACCAAGGTGACAACGAACGCGGATGCGACGAACGACCTTGCGCTGGAGATGCAGCTTTGTTTTCCACTCTACGCGGCGTCAAACCTTATTGCCCGGCTTTACCGACCAGTGCTTAAACCGCTCGGGCTGACCTATCCGCAATATCTCGTGATGCTGGTACTTTGGGAAAGTTCACCTCAGAGCATCGGTGGGCTCGGCGAGAAACTTCACCTCGACAGCGGGACGCTGACGCCCCTCATCAAGCGGCTTGTGGCGGGCGACCTTGTCAGCCGCAATCGCGATCCGTCCGATGATCGGCGCGTTCTGGTCTCGCTGACGGAAAAGGGGCGTGCGCTCCGGACAGAAGCGGCACGCGTGCCACAATCCCTTGTGGATGGCTTGGCGATCACGACGGGGGAACTTGAGCATCTGCGCGGCGAGGTGCAGAACCTCGTGCGGATCCTGACGGCTTCGGATGCAAGGACAGCGGCAGACAATCGATAGCACGAGACCACCATGACACCCCTAAAGTATATTTATCAGCATCCGGCTGTCTGCGGGTGGCCGAGAAGGCCAGGTACGAGCCGATTGAACAACGCAGTCGTGCCACCCAGATTGCACAATCACCGGGATATGCTAGCAAGTCGAAGGAAGATTAACGCCTGAACGGATTTGTCTCATGGTCGCGGACCAACAGGCGAACAGGTCAGGGGCACAGCCCAGAGTGGCGACGAAGGAGGAACTCTCTTGAAAGATGCACTGCGCTTCGAGCCGCTCGCTTGGTCAAACGTTCTCACCGAGATGCCAGCCGCGCTCCGTATCGCGAGTGGTGACATTGTCATCACCGAGACATTGGATGCTGCCGGGGTGAATGCGCGTGGCGAGAAAAAGGCGGATCGTCCAAACCCGATGAACGGGCCAATTTTCGTTGAAGGCGCAGAACCCGGTGACGCTCTGCGGGTCGAGATCCTGAAAATTGATCCGGCGCGTGACACCGGCTGGACCAGTGCCGCACTCTCGGCAAATGTTCTGGACCCGGAATATGCGCGCAACCTGCCACCCCGTGACCACGTCGAGTGGATCATTGATCGCCAGGCATCCACCGTAAAGCTTGAGAAGCCGCTGCCGGGGCTGGAAAATCTGATACTGCCCTATGCGCCGATGATCGGCTGCTTCGGCGTTGCCCCTTCGGGTGGACAGGCGATCTCGACGGCTTCCAGCAGCAACAACGGCGGCAATATGGATTACCGAGGCTTCACCGTAGGATGTAGTGTGAGCTTTCCGGTCTCTGTGCCCGGCGCATTGTTTTTCCTTGGTGATTGTCATGCGGCACAGGGCGATGGCGAGATTGCCGGAACTGGTGTGGAAACCTGCTGCAATGTAGAAGTCCGACTGACAGTAGAAAAGGGTCGCACGATCAGATGGCCACGTGGCGAAACCCAGGACCGCATCTTTACCGTCGGAAATGCCCGCCCCCTCGATCAGGCGCTCCAACATGCGACGACCGAAATGGTGATGTGGCTAAAATCCGACTACGGGCTGTCAGATGCAGCCACTGCGCATCTGCTCGGGCAGGCTGTCCGCTATGAAGTGGGCAATGTCTTCAATCCAGCATATACGATGGTCTGCAGCGTAGCGAAAAAATGGCTGCCACCAAAGCTCTAATCGCCAGTGTTGCCCACCTGACGTAGGATTCTCTCAACACCGGTGCCGGAACTTCGTCCCCCCCCGATCGTTCTTCTTCCAAACGGGACAGACTGTCCCAATCGGATAGGAGGAAAGAACCATGGACACTAATGCACCTACACCGCTGCGCCCGGAAGAACTGAGCGCGGACCTGATCGAAGGTGTAAATGTCTGCGGCCCGGATGACACTGATATCGGAACCATAGCACATCTGCATGGTCAGGGATCAACGGCTCAGGTGATTATCGATGTCGGTGGGTTTCTTGGTCTGGGCGCCAAGCATATAGCCCTGCCGCTCGCCAGCGTGAACTTCCTGCGTGATTACGGCGGCAAAATCCACGCCACCACAGAAGTAACCAAGGATCAGCTGGAAGAACTGCCCGAGCACAGCCATTAAACCGCAAGCTCCATTCGCGGATCTGGCGCGGCATATAGATGTGCCGCGCCCTCGTGTAAGGTCGAGATTTTCCAAATCCTCCGCCAAGGCCCTTGCGGTTCATGAATCCGTCCCGAGCCCTGCACTCCGGATGGTAAAAGTGCATGGACCGTCTATCGAAACTTTGCACCCTCCGCCGAAAGGTCAGAGATGAGCAATTATCTTATCCAAAGTCGCGGGATAATCACGCACCCGTACGTTGGTGGCGTTGAAGATGGCGTTGGTGATTGCCGCCGCGGCGCCGCAGATGCCCAGCTCGCCAACACCCTTGGCCTGTAACGGGCTGGCCCAGTCATCCCTTTCCTCCAAAAATTCGACCTCGATCTGCGGCACGTCAGCATTCACCGCCAGATGGTATTCGGCCAGGTCATGGTTGACGATGTGCCCGTCGCGCGGATCGTGGACCAGCTCTTCGGTCAGCGCCATGCCGACGCCGAAGGTCATGCCGCCCAGAAATTGTGACCGCGCGGTCTTGGCGTTCAGGATGCGTCCGGCGGAAAACACGCCCAGCATCCTGCGAACCCGGGTTTCGCCGGTCACCGCGCTGACGGCGACCTCGGCGAAATAGGCGCCAAAGGTGGCTTGGCGAACAGCCTCAGACGTCGCGCCGGGTTCGATGTGCCCCTCAGCGGTCAGGCTGTCGCCATCCAGAATATCCGACAGGGATTGAACACGGTTGTCGAACACGGCCTGACCGTCCTTCAACGTCATGTCGGCCTCTGCACAATCCAGCCTTTGCGCAAGCTGGCTGCGCAGGTTTTCGCATGCCAGAAACACCGACGTCCCGCTGGACGCCGCGCCCCAGGATCCGCCCGAGCCGGCGGCGGACGGAAAATCAGTATCACCCAGCGACGTCGACACCTGATTTACCGGCAGCCCCAGCATTTCGGCGGCGATCTGGGTCAGGATCGCATAGGTGCCGGTGCCGATGTCGGTCATATCGGTTTCAACGACAGCGCGGCCATCGGGGTTCAGCGTGACGCGCGCCTTTGATTCCATCAGCGCGTTGACCCGGGCAGCCGAGGCCATACCGATCCCGATCAGCCATTCACCTTCTCGCCGGGTACCGGGCGCCCTGCGCTCCGACCATCCAAAGCGCTCGGCGCCGCGGTCCAATGCCTCGGCAAAGCGGCGCGACGAAAACGGTTTGCCGGTTTCGGGATCTCTGTCAGGAATGTTGCGTTTGCGCAGCTCGACCGGGTCGATGCCCGCTACATGGGCCAATTCGTCCATGGCGTTTTCCAGTACCGTCACTCCGACCGCCTCGCCCGGGGCGCGGACAGATCCGGCGCAGGTGCGGTGGACGCGGGCGATGTGATGGCCGATCTCGCGGTTGTCGCCCGCGTACAGAAAACGGGTGGCCTGTGTGACAGGTTCGGAAAATGACTCGTCTGGCAGGTTCGAGACCCAGGCATCGTGGCCGATGCCGGTCAACTGACCGCCTTCGTCAAGCGACAGGCGCACCCGCTGGCGGGTCTCAGACCGGCGCATCGTCGTCTCGAACACTTGCTGGCGCGTCAGCGCCACGGCGACCGGACGCCCCAGCTTTTGCGCGGCGATGGCTGCGGCCACCGCCTCGGGCGCGATGCCCAGCTTCGCGCCGAAACCGCCCCCGACATAGGGCGACAGAATTCGGACGTTTTCGGGCGAAACGCCCAGGCTATCTGCCAACTCGTTGCGGTTGTACTTCAGCATCTGGTAACTGCCTCTGAGGGTCAGCATGTCGCCATCCCACATCGCAATCGCGGCGTGGGGCTCCATCGCCGCGCTGCTGTGGGCAGGCGTGCGATAGGTCACGTCGACGCTGTGCGCGGCATTGGCCATGGCGGCGGCCAGGTTGCCCTGACTGTGCTGCTTACCTTTCGGGGTCTCCAGAACGGCAGTCTCAGGGTCGGTCACGGCCATGTCGTCGACATCAATGATCAGGCCCAGACGTTGCGCCCCATGGCGGGCCTGCTCGAACGTCTCGGCCACCACGAGGGCGACGGGCTGCCCGACATAGGCGGCGATGTCGGTTCCTTGCACCGGCGCGGCGTCGGCGGTACCTTGGGCCGGATTGCGCAAGAGGCGTTCGTCAGTGATCACAGCCAGCACGCCCGGCATCGCGAGCACGACTTCAGCGTCGCTCCTGATCACGGGGCCGATGCCCGAGGCGCGGGCTAGCACGCCATGGCACATTCCGGCGACCTGCCATTCATGGGCATAGGTGGCAGTGCCTGTCACCTTAAGTGGCCCCTCAGGACGATCCAGCGGTTGGCCGATCACACCTTGGGCCATATGGTCCAGCCTGTGGCGGTGGTCAGGCTTGTCCATCTTCAGGTGTGCGGTCATGGCTGTGCCCTTTCGACGGCCTCGTGCAACACGGCAATCAGCGTGCGGCGGGCGAGCGGTATCTTGAAGTCGTTGCTGCCTTGGCCCTTGGCTTTGGCCAGCAGGTGATCGGCGACACGTTCGAACAACGCGTCCGAGGGTGTCTCTCCAAGCATCATATCGTTCAGCGCCTTGGCCGACCAAGGGCGCGGGGCCAACCCGCCGAAAGCAAGCGATGCCTGAGCAATCTTGCCGTCTTGAAGGTCGAGGACACAAGCCACCGAAACAAGGGCGAAGGCATAGGATGCCCGGTCGCGCACCTTGCGATAAATCTGCGTCGCACCGGCAGGGGGTGGCAGGATCACGGCGGTGATCAGGTCGCCGGGGTTCAGCACCGTTTCGCGGTCGGGCCGGTCGCCCGGCAGAACGTACAAATCGTCAAGCGGCAGTGTGCGTGTGTCACCCCCTGCCCCGGTGATTTCAATCAGCGCCCTCAACGCCAGCATCGCGACAGCCATGTCACTGGGATGGGTCGCGATACAGTGATTGCTGGCCCCGAGGATTGCGTGGATACGGTTGAACCCGCCGATCGCTGCACAGCCGCTGCCTGGATCGCGTTTGTTGCAAGGCGTGGAGGTGTCGTAGAAATAGTAGCACCGGGTGCGTTGCAACAGGTTACCACCCGTCGTCGCCTTGTTGCGCAGCTGGCCACTGGCCCCGGCCAACAGGGCGCGGGCAAGGACCGGGTAATCGCGCCGCACCGTTCGGTCGGCGGCCAGATCGCTGTTGGTGACAAGCGCGCCGATGCGCAGGCCTTGATCGGTCTGTTCGATCCCGCCCAGATCCAGCCGGGTGATATCGACCAGCGTATCCGGCGCGACGACCTCATGCTTCATCAGATCCAACAGGTTGGTGCCCCCTGCGATTATAGTGGCACCTTGGGCTGCAGCCGCGCTGGCATCATCGGGCGAGGCGGCGCGCAAATAATCGAAGGGTCTCATGCGCTGTCCGTTCCGGCTGCGTCGCGGATCGCGTCGACAATGTTGGGATAGGCCGAACAACGGCACAGATTGCCGCTCATCCGTTCGCCGATCTCGATATCGCTCAGGTCGGGATCGGCCAAAAGATCGTCACTGACATGGCTGGGCCATCCCGCCTTGATCTCGTCCAGCATCGCGGTGGCAGAACAGATCTGGCCCGGGGTGCAATATCCGCATTGAAAGCCGTCCTGTTCGACAAAGGCCCGTTGCAACGTCGACATTGCCTCTGGCGTGCCCAATCCCTCGATCGTGGTGATTTCGTCCCCGTCATGCATACAGGCCAGCGTCAGGCAGGAATTGATGCGCCGCCCGTTGATCAACACGGTGCAGGCACCACATTGACCGTGGTCGCATCCCTTTTTAGTGCCGGTGAGCCCCAGATGAAAACGCAACGCGTCCAACAGGGTGGTCCGGGTGTCGGCCTCCAAGGTGTGAGCTTGGGCATTTATTGTAAGCTTGGTCTGCATGCGGCGATCCTCGAATTGGCAACCGGGTGATAAGATACGCCTGTCACTTTGACTGCGCGCAGTGGTTACCGGTCGCGAGCGCATAGCCGAGCGATGCGGTTCACATCGCGCGGCAAACTTTGCGAAAGGTTACGTCTGTTCCCCGGATGCGGTCTTGCCCACGCTCTTTGCCAGAGCGGGTTCGGCGGTTTGGGCAGAGGAGGGGTCCTGCTTTGATACCGGCGTTGCCAGATCACGAGCGAAGCCCCGGGCGCTTGCCTCATCGCCGAAATCATCGCCCATTTCCTGTTCCGCTTTGTACCAGAATTGATCGGCCTGACCTTCGGGGCTGCCTGCCGATTCCCACAGGGCGTATGCTCGCTGCGAAATTCGGTCTTTGTCTCCCGTCTCCATGGCGCGGTCTCCTCTTCGCTGCGCGTGTGTAAATATGTAATGATGCACCTGCCGGGCTGGTTCCCTGCCGACACGAATTGGATCGGAAGCATCCTGCAAGAAGCGCGGTTCGCCGAAGCCGACCAGTCGTGGCCTGCGGCAGGGAGATCAGTCGTGGCCTGCGGCAGGGAAACGAGCGTGGCACAGTCCAGCTGCCACGCCACGAACATGACGATAGAAGCAGGTCCGATCCCGCAACGGCTATCGATATTGGAAAGGTGTTTGCTCGCTCTGACCGAGCTTTCCTCTTCGGATGAAGATCCCGACCAGCATGTCGCGCCTGAAAGGCTTACGTCATTCGCGAAAGATCATGGCCCAAGCCTTTTGGGCGTATCATCGCTTCGCCCTCAGCACGGGCGACGTCGAAGATCGGCTGGCGCAACGGGGCGTGAATGCCAGCCGTGAGACTTCCGGCATACCGCCATGCCCGTACCGACGCGTTCAACTTTTGACGCGATTATACCGCCGAAATGGTGGCCGGATCTGGCGCTGCCCGGCAATTCACGACTGTCAGGCAAAAACCTGGCAATAACAGTCGCATGACTCCGCTACTGTGCCGAAATCCCCTGCCGATCATAACCTATGGCAAGTGCCCCAGTGCAAGGTGCGGTAGAATATAGCTCTGGCCCGCCGCCGCCGGTGTGTTGACCTTCAGGGTGCATCCATATGCTTTTGAAAGCACATCATCCTGCATGACCACGCCAGGAGTGCCGGACAGCAACAGATTTCCGGCCTTAATGATGGCCATCTGATCGGCGAACATGGCCGACAGGTTCAGGTCGTGCATCACAGCAACCACACCGCCGCCACGCGATGCGAAATCCTTCATCAGCTGCATCACCAAAAGCTGGTGCCCGATATCAAGGCTTGCGACCGGTTCGTCCAGCAGCAGCCAGCGGGGGGTGCGGTCGACGATGGGGTGCCAGACCTGACACAGAACCCGGGCCAGTTGGGCGCGCTGCTGTTCCCCACCCGAGAGTTCCTGATAGAACCGGTTGCCATAACCCCCCAGCCCGACAGCGCTGAGCGCACGTGCGGGAATATCTGCACGTTCGTCCGAGATCCCGCGCAGCAGGCCCATGCGGACGACTTCGATCACGGTGAACGGGAACGCCAGCATGGTTGCCTGTGGGAGAACGCCGCGCTGGGTGGCCAATTCCCAAGGGTGCATGGTCACGGTGTCCTGACCGTTCAAACGGACGACGCCGGTGAAATCCACCTCGTCGGTGATTGCCTTGAGCAAGGTTGATTTGCCTGACCCGTTGGGGCCAACGATGGCGGTGATTTGTCCGGCTTTTGCGGTAAAGTCGATCCCGTGCAGGATTTCGACCTTGCCGATACGGGCGCGGATGTTTGTCGCTTCCAGCATCACAGGTCGACCAATCCACGGCGGCGCAGCAGGATCCAAAGGAACACCGGCGCGCCCAGAATGGCGGTGACGATGCCAATCGGCAACTCGGCGGGTGCGATGACGACGCGGCTGATGACATCGGCGATCAGCAGCAGACATGCGCCAAGCAATGCGGCGTTGATCAACAGCGGTTGATGATCCGGCCCCGTGGCCAACCGCAACAGATGTGGCACCACGATCCCGATAAAACCGATGCCACCAGACACAGCGACAGCCGCGCCAGTGGCTGCGGCGACGGTCAGGATGGCGGCGTTCTTTACCCGTTGCACAGGGA
Organism: Oceaniovalibus sp. ACAM 378; assembly: GCF_008085915.1. Lineage (GTDB taxonomy): Bacteria > Pseudomonadota > Alphaproteobacteria > Rhodobacterales > Rhodobacteraceae > Oceaniglobus. The sequence goes on from NZ_VSJK01000011.1 coordinate 77,661, forward strand.
TGCCCATGTGGGCGGCGGTGGCCTCGCCAAATGCCAGACCGTTCAAGCCGTTGCCCAAGGACGCCGCAACCACGATCGCAGTCACGATGACGGGGCAGGCAACCAATACTTTGGTCCATGTGGCCCCGGCCAGCGATCCCAGCCCCCAGAATGTCAGATCCCGCAACTGGGCGTCGTCGGCCATGTAAACAAGGATGCCGGACAGCGCGCCGGCCAATGCGCCGAGGGCGATGCCAGCCAGCAACATAGTGGCGACAGACGTGCGCCCCCTGCGGGTGGACACGCGGTAAAGCAGCATCGTCGACCCCCAACCGCCAAGGAAAGCGGCCAGTGGCACCAGCCAATACCCGACCAAGGCCATGACGCCCACGGGCAGCAGGCCACCCAGAACAATCGCCATGATCGCCCCCAGCCCCGCGCCGGCGCTGACGCCTACAAGGCCGGGATCGGCCAGCGGGTTGCGAAACAACCCCTGCATCACCGCGCCCGATACGGCCAGCGAGGCACCGACGCAGACGCCAAGGATCAACCGTGGCATCCGGATGTCCCACAGCACGACCTGTTCCATCTGGGTTAAAGGGTGTCCCGCGGCCAGCTTGTGCAGGGCACTCCATAGCGAGGTGCCCGAAGCGCCGATGGCGAGGCTGGTGATCCCGACGATCAGCAGCAACCCCGCCAGCCAGAAATGTGCCTGACGCGCGGTTCTGCGGCGGTCGCGGGGCGGGGCGATGTCTGCGATCATTGTCATGCGCTCAGCCGCCGTAGAGCGCGTGGTTCAGGTCAGTCGCCGCATCGGCAGTACGCGGCCCGAACCCCAGCAGGTACAAGCCGTCCATGCGGATCACCGCACGGCTTTTCGCAGCGGGCGTTGTCGCGATGGCGGGCATTTGCAGCAGAGCGTCGGCCGTGCTGTCATGATCAACCCTGCGCTCCATTATCAGGATCGCGTCGGGAGCTGCGGCAATTACCGCTTCGTCGGTCATTGGCTTGTAGCCGTCAAAACCTGTCACCGCATTCAGCGCGCCCGCCAGTTCGATCATTCCCGCAGCGGCCGTGCCGTTGCCCGATGCCATGATGCGGCCACCTTGGGTGCTGAGGACAAACAGCACACGTTTTTTGTCCCCCTCTGCGCGTTCACCAGACGCGCGTGTGACCTCTGCCAGACGTTTGCGCAGATCGTCGGCCAGGATTTGCGCTTTTTCCTCTTCGTCAATGGCTTTACCGACCGCAATGATCTTGGCGCTGATGCCTTCTGCGGAATAGCTATCCGGGACGATAATGAAAGGAATGCTGGCCCCTTCCAGCACGTTGATGGTCTCGATCGGCCCGGCACCATTTTCTGCGATGATCATAGCGGGGTCGGTGGCCAGCACGCCTTCGGGCGAGAGCGCACGCATATAGCCGACGTCGGGCAAATCCGCCGCCTCGGGTGGATAGCTGGACGTGGTGTCGCGGGCGACAAGACGGTTTTCAGCACCAAGCGCAAAAATAATCTCGGTAATTGACCCGCCGATGGAAACAATGCCACCGGGCTTTTCCTGTGCCGTCGCGGGCAACCCTGCCGCCACAAGGGCGGCGAGCGTCGCGATGCAAAACCCGGAGGCGAAACGACGCCGGATCATGCCGGCACCTTTGCGTCAAGGCCTTCGAGATTCGCCACCAGTTTGCCCCATGCCGGGCGGCAATCGCGACCTTCCTTGCCCACGCCGAACACCTGAAAGATCAACCCACCATCGGCGTTGAAGGCTTCGACAGACACCGCCGGGCCACGCTGGGTTGGCTTGTCGACGGCCCAGACTTCAGCGATGTGATCAAGACGCAGGTGCAGGTTGAACCGTGGATCAAGCACGTTCTGCCATGGCCCCATAGATTTCAGTGTCTCGATCGGGCCGGAATGAATCTGGATACAGCCGCGATTACCGGTAAACACCATGATCTCCAACGCGTTGGCGGCCACCTGTTGCAGCATCGCATCGACTGATGCGGGGGCCAGAGCCCGTGCAAAAGGTTCGCCCGCAATGCGGTAAGCCCCAAGGCGGTTCATCTTGAGCTTGGAGGTGAGGCGCATGAACTGATGGGTGTCCGTCATGCGCGCCCACTCTTTGTGCAGGATATCCAGTTTGCCGAGGTCCGCCTTTGGCGTCTCGTCAGGCTCTCGTGCGCCGACGATGATCGACTGGGACTGATCTTCGAGACACAGCTCTGCCTTTGCCCGGTCAAACGCGGCCACGTCAGAGCCATCACGCAGGAAAATCTTGTGGACGGCATCCCCGGCGGCATCAAACACCTGCAGGCTGCGCCGCGTGCCGGCGTCGGTTTCCTTTTCGACCATATAGGCGTACTGCCAGCGGCTTGGAAAAATGCGCAGGTCGATGTCTTCGGTCAGGACCATCGACGCATGCGCGCCGGATCTGTAGTTGTCATAGACGCCGACCTTTTCGTTCACACAGGAGGGGTTGCGCGTCAGGGCCATCACCTCGCCCAATGTCTGGGCCGCCCCGATGATCTTGTCGGGGTGTGAATCCACGCGAACGACGCCTTCGCCGCAATAGGCAGCGATCAACTGTGCTTCGCTGATGTTCAGTTTGTCGGCCAGATCGCGCTCTCTCATGCTGGCATGTTGCGCACGGAACGCGCGAATTTCATTTGGGGTCGGGGAATCGGTATCGGTCATGCAGCACCTCTTGCCTTGTCATTGATGTGTGATTTTGGCTGGCGAGGTGCACGGCGACACCGGCTGGCAAAGGTTCAGTCAAACACTCAACCTTTATAGTTGACACTTTTAGTCGGTCTTTTTAAAAGTCGCAAGAACGTCAAACACATTGGCGCAAAAAACACCCATCGCCTTCGCCAGCCAATCGCAAGCAACCGGCCTTCTGACATGCTTGCGAGGATTCTCATGAATACCACACCTGCCGGAACACGCGCCCTTTTGTTCGGCACCACCAGCTTGATCATATTTACGTTCAATGTCGGCGCTCTTGCGGCTCAGGAGACAGAGGGCGGCTTTCTCGGAACATTGGTTCTTGGTGAGAGCAAGCGCCAAGTGCAGACAGATACCGCCGTTCCGGTTACGTATGTCGATCAGGACGAAATCGACGACCGTCAGGCCGGCACAGTGGCAGAACTGATTGACTCCGTTCCCGGCGTCAGTCTGGTCAACGGCTCCACCCCCCAAGGTTCAGGGATCAACATCCGTGGGTTCGGGGCCAACAGTACCTTTGGCACAGATAGCAAAGTGGCAGTGCAGGTGGACGGAGCCAGCGTCGGCGCAGAAAAGTTGTACCGCATTGGGACACAGCTTTTTACCGATCCGTTCCTTTATAAATCCGTCAGTGTGATCCGCGGCACCGTTGGAAGTTTTGAATACGGCTCGGGTATTGTCGGCGGTGTGGTAAAGCTTGAGACCAAAGATGCGTCCGATCTGACAGGGGGTGAAATCGGTTTTGCTCTTGGCCAGACATTGGAATTCAGCAGCAATGGCAACGGGGTTGCATCCTCCAGTGTGCTGGGGTGGCAGCCGACGCAGGACATGGAAATTCTGTTGAATTACACGTGGCGCGATCAGGACAACCAGAAAGACGGTAGCGGCGGTACGATTGGCAACAGCGCCTTTACCCTGCCATCCGGTTTGATCAAAGCAAAATATACCTTTGGTCAAAACCGCGACCAATCATTGACGCTCAGCTTTGCCAAAACCACAGCCAGTGACCGCGATGTGCCCTTCGACAGCTTTACCACCACTTCGGATTCATTCGGCACGGTGGACCGCGACACGGATTCGACTACTGCGGTGTTAAAGTACAATTTCAATCCGATCAGCAATGACTTGATCGATCTCGATGTGATCCTGTCCCATGCTGATCAGCAGATTGACCAACGTTACGTGCCAGGCAGTTCGCCGTTCGAAGGTACGCCTGCCGGGGCCGGTATCATAGGCCTGGTTGGTGCCGATCACCGCTATCAGACAACAAAGCTGGCGTTCAAGAATACCAGCCTTTTCGACACCGGTGCGGTCCGTCACGATCTGCGCACAGGGCTTGAGTTCATTCGCCGCGAACGGCTCGATGCGAGTACTGCGGCAGGGGGTGTCGACAGGCGTGTGGCTATTTTTGCAGTGGATGATATGCGCATTGGCGATGCGTGGACTGTCACGCCGGCATTGCGTTACGAAACCTCAAAGATCACCGGCTCTACGGCCCCTAACGATGGCATTCATAAAAATGACGCTCTGATGGGCGGAGTGTCCGTCCGCTATGCCTTTGGCAGTGGTTTGGCTTTGTTTGGCAATGCAGCCTACACCGAAGGCCTGCCGATCATCGACGATCTGTCAACCGCGTCCGCCATCAACCAGTCGGAAAAGTCGCGCACCTTCGAGATTGGCGCGTCGTATGACCGGACGGATCTGTTCCAAAGCGGTGATACCTTCGCGATCAAAGGCGTAATTTATCAAACCACCCTGAACGATGTGACCAGCTATCTCGTGCCCGGCGTGCGCCCCCCTGCCCCGACGTTGGACAAGATCGAAACCGAAGGTCTTGAGCTGGAACTTTCTTACGCAATGGAAATCGGGCTTTACATGGACCTCAACGCCAATCTGGTGAAGGGAACAGAATTCGGCCCCGGTATGCCCGCGACCGACTGGCGTAGTTCCCCTGCCGACAGCGTGAGGGTCACGTTGGGCAAAAAGTTCGGTGACGAACTGGATCTCAGCTGGGAAGTCGTGGCGAACAAGTCGATTGATACCGGCACAGCGGCTGCGTCGGGCTTTGGCATCCACAACCTGCGCGCCACCTATATTCCGCAAGACGGGGTTCTGAAAGATACTCAGATCCGCATTGGCGTCGAGAATGCGTTTGACCGCGATTACACCCCGCATCTTTCCACTCGTCCGGCACCGGGCCGCAATATCAAACTTTCCTTGTCCCGCGTGTTTTGAGGTTCACCATGCGCAAATCAAAACATTTCATCGCGGTCTTCTTAGTGCTCTGCTCACCGGCGCTGGCGGATGAACCGTCGCCAGGTCTTTCGATCGAGCTCAACGCACAAGCGCCCTCGGATGCAGGCTGTTTGCTGACTTTCATGGTGAGCAACAGCCACCCACAAGACATCGAAAGCGCGGTGTTCGAAACGGTGTTGTTAAACACGGCAGGCCAAGTGGATCGGTTGACGTTGTTTGACTTTGGTAGCCTGCCGGTGGGCCGACCAAGGGTGCGACAGTTTCAAGTGGACGGGCTGGCCTGTGATGATCTGGGTCAGGTTCTGATAAACGGCGCCGGCACCTGCAAGGTGGCAAGCGCGGATAGCAACCTGTGCAGCGCGCTGGACGTCAGTTCGCGCACCGGCACGGAGCTGATCGGATGAACGTGCTGCATACCCTTCAACAGACCTTTGCCAAGGTGTTTGATCTTGGCGGACCTGTGGTGGCGGTGCTGATTGCAGTCTCGATCCTGACCACGGGCGTGGTTTTCTATAAGATATGGCAGTATCAGCAAGCGGGCGTTGGACGTCACAAGGCCTTGCAAGGGTCTGTGACGGCTTGGGACCATGCCGACCGCAGCCAAGCGGCCAACCTGTTGGAAAACAGCACAAGCTATCTTGCACCGACCTTCCGTATGGCCATGGAACATCACAACACCCCCGATATCCGCGCGCGGGTCGAGGCCGAAGCCGAGGCGCAGTTTGCCCTTTTGGAGCGCGGCTTTCGATTGCTGGATTCTGTCGCGCAACTGGCGCCGCTGCTGGGCCTTTTCGGCACCGTGCTGGGCATGATCGAAGCCTTTCAGTCGCTTCAGGCCGCCGGAAGTCAGGTTGATCCGTCGTTGCTCGCGGGTGGTATCTGGGTTGCCCTTTTGACAACTGCCGTGGGCCTCGCAGTCGCTATGCCGACGTCAGTCGTCCTTTCGTGGCTGGAAGGCCGGATGGCATCTGAACGGATACTGGCAGAGCGCGGATTGGCGGCGATCCTGACACCGACAGGGCAGAGCCCCTCTGGATCTTTGCCCCTGTATGTTCAGGCCCACAGCAAGCCCGTCGCACATGGCGCTTAGACCTGAATTCCGCCGTCGGGCGCTTTCAATGACGTCTCTGATCGATGTCATTTTTTTGCTGCTGCTCTTTTTCATGCTGTCTTCGACGTTCTCGAAATTCGCCGAAGTCGAGTTGGCGGGCGTTGGCACACAAGGGACTGGCAGCACCGATCAAACGCTGTTTCTACAGGTCACGCCGGACGCGCTTCGCTTGAACGCGGCCCCAGTGGAAATTGAAGCGCTTTCTGCCAACCTGACTGAAATACGGGGACAGGATGACTCCAGGTTGCTCCTCAGCCTCTCGGGTGATGTCACGTCACAGCGCCTGACAGATGTCTTGGTGATCCTGCGCGCACAGCCAAATCTCACCCTGCGTGTTCTGGCACTAAAATGAGACGTGCCCCAAAGCGCCGCCCCAAGGAACCGACCATCGCGCTGATCAACATCGTGTTCCTGATGCTGATCTTCTTCATGGTCGCAGGTAAGCTGTCACCCTCTATGGACCGTGACATCACACTGGTCGAGACGCAGACGTTGGAAGGGCGGGAGCCGCCCGATGCCTTGGTGATCGATAAAACTGGCCAATTGCGTCACCGTGGCATCGTTTTGACATCTGCCGCGGCGTTCCTAGATCGCCCTGACAACCGGCTGCGCGATGTTGTGCGGTTGCTGCCGGATCGTGACCTTCCCGCCGCAAAATTATTGCGCATCTCTGCAGAGTTACGGGCGGCAGGCGCGGAGCGGATCATGATCGCAACCGAAAGGGCAATTCGATGATCGTCCGTTCCCCTTCGATTTTTGCGGCTATTCTGGTGGCTTCCTCCGCCGTGCATCTGGCTGCCATGACGATGATTTGGACAGAGCCGTCGGTCGAGATGGAAGGCGGCTCGCCTGTTGCGGAGTCTTCGCTTGGGTCAAGCTTTGCGGACATGGCACAAGGCGTCCAACAACCTGTAAAGCCGGTGACAGAAGTCAGCGCACCTGTGGCGCAGACTGCCCGCCGCCCGGTTGCTGTCGAAGCGGTTTCAGCCCAACCACCTGCACAATCTGCTGTGGCAACACCAAAGGCCACGGCAACAACCGGAGCATCAAGCGTCAAGACGGCGACCAAGCCTTTGGCGGTGGATGCGGTTCCACAGCAGTCCCTCCCCACCGCGCGAACGGAAGCTCAACCTGTCCGCCCGGAGACCGCCGTTTCAGCCTTACCTGAAACGCTCGCTCCGCCGATGTCTGTCAGACCGCAAAAACGCGTCGAACGCCCGGATCCTCCCAAGGTTACACCAGCGCCACATCCTGCCAAGCCCAGAGGAAATGCAGATCGGAATGCCAGGGCAGGGACGCAAAGTGGCAACGCCGCAAAGGCATCCCAACCGCGTCAGGCCAGCAAGGAAAGAACGCAAAAGGCACAAGGCAACGCTGCCGCATCAAACTATCCTGGGCAGGTCATGCGGCGCATATCACGCGTGCCGCGCCCGCGGACCTCGGCAAGAGGTGAAGCCGTGATCACATTTACGATCGCAGCCAATGGAAGCTTGGCCTCAGCCGGTGTGGCCGGGTCGTCAGGGTTTGTAGCGCTGGATCAAGCTGCTTTGGCTGTGGTGCGCATGGCACAACCGTTTCCACCCCCCCCGACTGGGGCGCGGCGGAGTTATTCGATCAAGATCAAAGGTCGGTAAACGTGCTTTCCTGTCAGCTACCGCCGTTTACAGACCGGAGATTAGATCGCAATTAGTCTGAGTAATTTAGCCGGGTTGACTTATCGCACTATTTTACTCAGGATTGCAAAACGTCAAGCCACCCCGAATCTGAAGCAGGGGAAGCCCGACATATTCAAGATGTGAGGACTTCCAGATGACTCTTCCTGCCGCGGAACAAAAATTGACCCCTGATGATCGCGCTGACAGACGCGCGATCTCCATTGAACTTCGTGAAATGCTTGGCCATGCGGCAGCCATCGACGGAATGTCGGTTGAGTGGATTTTCGATCACTTCCAACGGCACCGGGAGCGGCATTGATGAGCTTTCACACGCCGCCGCCAAAACGCGTCCAGTCCAGCAACCTTCCAATCTATTCGGCCAAGGAGTTGACCGAAGGCGGCGAGTTGGCGCAAATCTTGTTGGACGATCAGACCTACACACTGCGCATCACGCGGGCCAATAAATTGATATTGACCAAATGACCGCACAACGCGAAATGCACTCACGCCGCGCCGGTTGAATACATAAATTCGACGCGTGTCTGTCGTTGGGACCCATGGACAGATGTGAGGGTTTGAATAGGGTAGGATTTCAGGTTCATCGTTTCGATTGGGCGATCGAAAGCTGCTGCCGACAAGGTGGTTACCTTAAACGGGCCTGATGAAAACAAATCCGATCATACAGGGTTTGCGCCGCCGCGCGAACATTGCAAGCGGTTTGAACTTTGGCAAAGCCCCGAGGGTCATCAAAATCTATTCTCCGGGTGGTTTGATCGAAGAAGACTGGACGGTGTGGCCAGAGCACAATGAAGACCCGACCCGGAGCCGGTGATGTATTGGGTTCCATCAGCACATATTGGTTCAGCGGTTGCGGCGGGGATGGCCTTTGGTTTGTCCATTTGTTAGAACGCGTTGAAGTAAGGGCATTGACCGGGCCACTGGAATTGCACACGGACCGGACCGCATTCGGGTTTATGTCTTGTGGCAATCTGACCCCCAAACACGTCAAGGGCGACACAAAGACTGATGGGGGAACAGGTGCGGAGCGGCTTTTTATCGGTCTGTCGTTGGCTTGACCGGATCACCACCGGGCTTTGCGCCACCGCCTGCGCAGTTTTGACCGGTGCCGTTCTGGCCATTGTGATTCTGCGGTTTGGTTTTGATACGGGCTTCATCCGGTTGCAGAACCTTGCCGGCTATGCCTTTGCAGTGCTGATGATTCTGTCGCTGCCCTATTGCCTGCGGCGTGGCGGCCATGTCCGGGTCGAAGTTTTTTCCGAACGTATGCCTGCGGGATATGGTCGTGCTGCGGATCTGGCGGCGCTGGTGATGTTCCTGATCCCGGTGTTTGGCTTGATGGTCTGGGCCTGGCTGCCCGATCTGGCCTATAGCTGGAAGATCCTTGAGGGCGCGATCGAGACCGGCGGGTTAGGTGGCGTATTCCTCATCAAGACCGTGCTGCCCGTTGCAGGTGTGCTGATGATCCTGCAGGGGATCGCCGTTCTGCTTGATCCGACGTTGACCGCAGAATGATCGCACATGAGGCCTATCTTGCCGCCATGATCCTGGCGCTTTTTGCCGGAATCCTCAGCGGTATTCCGGCGATGCTGGCGATTGCGGGCGTGCCTTTGGTGATGGCGGTCATTGGCAGCCTTACGGGCGTGTTCGACATTGGTTTCCTGAACTTTTTTCCGGCGCGGGTTTATGGCGTCATGTCGAACCCCCTGCTCATGGCGGTGCCGCTGTTCGTTCTGATGGGTGTGCTGCTCGAGAAATCGCGTCTGGCAGAAAGCATGCTTGAGGTTTTGGGGCGGATGCTGGGCGGGACGCCGCGCGGTATGGCGCTGTCGGTGCTGGCGTTTTCCGCTATCATCGCCGCCTCGACCGGGATCGTCGGTGCGACGGTGGTGATGCTGGTGCTGATCGCGCTGCCGACGATGCGCGAGGCAGGAATTCCAAATCGGCTGTCGGCCGGGATCATCTGTGCAAGCGGCACACTGGGGCAGATCATTCCGCCCTCGATCCTGCTGGTGCTGCTTGGCGATCAGATCGGCAACACTTATCTGGAGGCCCAACAGAAGGCCGGCAACTTTGCCCCCGATCCGGTTTCGGTGGGGGATCTCTTTGCCGGGGCTTTGTTGCCGGGGCTGGTGCTGGTCGGCCTATATGGGATCTATATTTTCGTGCGTCTGCGTCCGTCGGCGCGTGGGGCCGTTGCGCCGCGCGCCGCCAAGCCGGTTCAGGTCGAAGAAATCCTGTCAAGTTTTGCGCCACCTCTGCTGCTGATCCTGTCGGTACTCGGTTCGATCCTCGCCGGAATCGCCACCACCACCGAGGCGGCGGGTCTGGGCGCAGTCGGCGCGCTGATGCTGGCGGGTTATCGCTCGGGCGGATCGGGCTTTGGACGCATCCTTGTGTTGACCTCGGTCACCGCCGCCTTCGCGTTGATGGCGCTGCGACTGGCCAGCGATGCGCGCACCGAGGTCGCGAGCCTTGGCGTACTGGCGGCAGTGCTCGCGGTGCTGCTGGTGCTTGGCGTGATCGTTGCGGCGATGCGGCTCTGGGCCAGCGGCGTGTTGCAGGGTGCGGTGGGCGATACGCTGCGTATCTCGGGTATGGTGTTCGGCATCGTGGTCGCGGCTTCGATGTTGGCCTTGGTGTTTCGCGGCTTTGGCGGCGAAGAACTGGTGATCGAGGCGATGGCGGCCGTGCCCGGCGGCACATGGGGGGCGCTGACGCTGGTCATGGTGGTGGTGTTCCTGCTCGGGTTTATTCTCGAGGCGGTCGAAATCATCTATATCGTCGTGCCGCTGCTTGGCCCGCCGGTGCTCGGCGGTGACATCTCGCCGGTGTGGTTCGGCGTCTTGCTGGCGATGAACCTGCAGACCAGCTTTCTCACGCCGCCATTCGGCTTTGCCCTGTTTTATTTTCGCTCGACCGCGCCGCGCGACATCACCACGGCCGACATCTATATGGGGGCCGCCCCGTTTGTGGCGCTGCAACTGGTTGGGCTGGGTTTGCTGATCGCCTTTCCGGCGCTCGCCACATGGCTGCCAAAGCTGGTATTCGGCGGCTAGGGTTTTTCGACTTTATCAACTGGGAGAAGGATACCGATCATGAAACGCAGAACTTTCCTCGCCTCGGGCGTGGGCGTCACTGCTGCCGCTGGCGCGCTTGCCAGCCCCGCCATCGCGCAAGGCAAAATCGAGTGGAACCTGCCGACCGCCTTTCCAAAGAATGCGCCGGGCGTCGGCTCGAACGTGGTGAACTTCGCCGCAAAAGTCGCCGCAATGTCCGATGGACGTCTCAGCTTCAAGGTGTTCGGGGCCGGTGAACTGGTGCCGCCCTTCGCCGTCGAGGATGCCGTGCAGCAGGGCAATGCACCTGTGGGCCACGGGCCAACCTATTACGCCGCAGGCAAGAACCCGGCGCTGCATTGGTTCACCGCTGTGCCCTTCGGCATGACAGCGGGCGAACAGGTCGCATGGCTGAAATTCGGCGGCGGGCAGGAAATCTGGGACGACATCTATGCTCAGCGCGGTCTTGTGCCGTTCTATTCGGGCAACTCGGGGACACAGTCGGGTGGCTGGTTCAAGAACGAGATTAACAGCGTCGAGGACCTCAAAGGTCTCAACATGCGCATCGCAGGTCTCGGCGGTGAAGTGTTCCGCAAACTCGGCGTGAACGCGGTTCTGATGCCTCCGCCGGAAATCTTTCAGGCGTTGCAATCGGGCGCCATCGATGCCGCCGAATGGGTCGGTCCGATGCTGGATCAGGCGTTCGGGCTGCAAAAGATCACCAAGCTGTGCTACCTGCCTGCCCTCACCGAACCCGGCGCCGGGCTGGCCATTGTCTTCAACAAGGATGCCTGGGCCGAACTGACTCCAGACCTGCAAAGCATCTGCGAGAACGCAGCCTATGCCGCCGCGCTGGAGAACCATGCGAATTTCGATTATCATAACGCGCAGGCAATGACCGCATTGCGCGCCGATGGCGTCGATTTCCGCGCATTCAACGACGATATCGTTGCTGCGATGCGGACGGCCTGGCTGGAAGTGCAAGACGAACTGACGGCGGCCAACGAAGATGTGGCACGTGTGCGCGAAAGCTATGACACCTACCTTGCAAGCGCCCAGGATTACGCCCGCGCAATGACTCTGCCGATGCTCGCCGGGCGCGGCTGAACCACGAACAATCGGTCAGGCCGAGATTTCGGCCTGACCCCTGCGCCAACCAGATGCAACCAAGTCACCCGGGTTCCGGACTTGCGCGATATCGACGACATTCCAAACTCATCACCAGTCGATCCGGGCGGTTTGCAGATAGGTCAAACTGTTCAGCAATCCCATCTATCCCTCAGCATCACCCCGCCTTTCTACAGCGCCCGCGCTGCGAGCCCTGTTGACGACCCACGGCTTAAACGCAAGCGACAGCGGGTCGAGACGTTCACCAACAACCAAGCTGATGAATCGTCAGGTGCGGTTGCAAAGAAGTGGACAGGTATCGGGGAGTGTCCTAGCGTCACCTTTGGGATGAAGCTTTGATGAGACCCGATCGGGAGGAGATATTCAAATGAAGTTGATGGTGAATGGCAGTGTTCGGGATGTCGATGCCGAGCCGGATACGCCCTTGCTCTGGGTGCTTCGCGAACAGCTCGGCATGACCGGGACAAAATTCGGCTGCGGTATCGCCGCTTGCGGCGCATGCACCGTTCACCTTGACGGGATGCCGGTCCGCTCCTGCTCGGTCCAGTTGCAGGATCTCGACGAAACGCAAGAGATCGTGACGATCGAGGGCCTGTCCCCTGATCGCTCGCATCCAATCCAGCAGGCCTGGGTCGAGCTTGACGTGCCACAGTGCGGCTATTGCCAATCCGGTCAGATCATGGCCGCCGCAGCACTTCTGGCGGAAACGCCGGACCCCACGGATGACGACATTATCGCCGCGATGACCAACATTTGCCGCTGCGGGACGTACAACCGTATCAAGGCAGGTATCAAACGCGCAGCCGAGCTGAGCTGAGGGAGGATGAGGCAATGACGATACAGACAAAACTTTCGAGACGCTCATTTCTTGTGGCCTCCGCTGCCGGGGGCCTGAGCCTTGGTTTTACCCTGCCTTTCGCGGGACAGGCGGCTGCGCAAGCGGCCGGACAACTGCCAGAGGTGAACGCCTGGGTTGTGATCCGGCCTGACGACACCGTGGTAATCCGGATTGGCCGTCAAGAAATGGGTCAGGGCACACTGACCGGACTGGCGCAGATCGTGGCGGAAGAACTCGATTGTGACTGGGACAAGGTGACCACCGAATATCCAACCCCGGGCGAAAACGTCGCCCGCGAACGGGTTTGGGGCGACTTTGGCACCGCCGGCAGCCGCGGCATTCGGGCCTCACAGCAATATATGCGCGAAGGTGGTGCAGCGGCGCGGATGATGCTGGTTCAGGCGGCGGCAAACCGCTGGGACGTGGACGCCACGAAGTGCACCGTCGCCAATAGCGTGATCACCGGACCTGACGGCCAAACCATCAGCTTTGGCGAGGTGGCCGAAGATGCGGGCAAGCTCGATCCGCCCTCAGAGGTTGCGCTGAAAGATCCTTCGGAGTGGAAGCTGATCGGCCAGCCGGTGAAGCGGCTTGATACAGTCGGGAAGGTCGACGGCAGCCAAGTCTATTCAATCGATCATGTGATGGAGGGTATGCTGAACGCCGCCATCCGGCGCGCTCCGGTCCTTGGCGCCAAAGTGGCGAGCTTTGACGCCGAAGCCGTTTCGGCGATGCCCGGAGTAAAGCACGTCCTTCAGGTGGGCGATGACGCAATTGCAGTGGTTGCCGATACCTGGTGGCGCGCCAAGACCGCTCTTGAAGCGGTGCCAGTGGAATGGACCGATGGTGAGGGAACAGGTTTTGACATGCCACGCATCTACGCGATGCTGGAGGACGGCCTGACGGCAGAAGAGGCCTTCGTCGGCAACCAGCAGGGCGACGCGAAAGCGGCAATCGAAGGCGCGGCGCAGGTTGTCGAAGCCACCTATCACGTGCCCTACCAGCATCACGCCACGATGGAACCGATGAACGCCACCGCGATCTGGACCCCCGAGCGTTGTGAAGTCTGGACCGCGACACAGAACGCCGAGGCAGCTCTCGCTGCGGCATCTACCGCTGCGGACCTACCCATCGAAGCCTGTGACATCCACCGGATCAACCTTGGCGGCGGCTTTGGTCGCCGGGCCACGATGCAGGATTTCGTCACGCAGGCCGTCCTGATCGCCAAGCAGATCCCGGGTACACCGATCAAGATGATCTGGTCGCGTGAAGAGGACATGCTGCACGGGACGCTGCATCCGATCACGATGTGCAAGATGACCGGTGGCCTTGATGCCGAGGGCAATCTTGCAGGGCTTCACATGCGGATCTCGGGACAGTCGATCCTTGCCGGCGTGCGGCCCGAAGGGCTGCGTGAGGGCATGGACCCGATCATGTTCCAGGGGCTCAATCACGATGGAGACGAAGGTCGGCTTGGCTATACGATCCCAAATCTTCTGGTCGATCACGCGATGCGCAATCCGCCGGTCATGCCAGGCTTCTGGCGTGGGGTCTGTAACAACCAGAACGCGTTCTACCTTGAAAGCTTCATCGACGAACTGGCACATGCCGCCGGTCGCGATCCGCTGGAGTTTCGGCGCGCGCTGATGGCCGATCACCCAAAGCATCTGGCGGTGCTGAATGCGGTGGCCGATGGTATTGGATGGGATACCCCTGCTCCGGAGGGGATGTATCGCGGTCTTTGTCAGCACATGGGCTATGGCAGCTATGTGGCTGCGGCGGCCGAGGTGTCAGTGGATGATAACGGACGCTTCAAGATCCACCGCATTGTCGCGGCGACAGACTGTGGCACCGCGGTTAACCCACAACAGATTGCCGCGCAGATCGAGGGCTCGTTTTCCTTTGGCCTGTCCGCGTCGATCTACGGAGAGATCACCATCACCGATGGCAAGGTGAATGAGGAGAACTTCGATACCTATCCGGTTGTGACGATGCACGAAATGCCGGCGGTGGAGTCGATTGTGATGCCATCCGGTGGCTTCTGGGGCGGGGTGGGCGAACCGACGATCTTTGCGGCGACCCCCGCTGTGGTCAACGCAATCTTCGCAGCGACGGGCAAGCGTATCCGCAATCTGCCTTTGTCGAATAACGGCATGTCCCACGTTTGACTGTTGGCAGGTGGGCAGGAACGCGCCCGCCTGCTTTTAAATTCGCTGCGGGTCTTGAGGAGGGAAATGCCAATGCTCGCCGTTTGCGCGCGTGTTATTGCTTTGGCCGCCACGTTGGCGGGAACCGGTGCTCTGGCGGACAGTTTGCCGCCAGCGGGCGCAACCTCCTGTAGCGGCTGTCACAGCGCGCAGATGCTCAGCCTTGACGCGCTGAGCGCCAGTGAGATTGTCCGCGCGCTGGAGGAATTCCGCAGCGGCACGCGGGACGCAACGCTGATGGACCGGATCGCGTCGGGGTTCACAGAGCCGGAATCCGTCGCAATCGCCGCATGGCTGAAGGGGGAATGACTCTCATGTCGACAGACCGACGCAGCTTTCTTGCAACCTCAACCGCGCTGGCACTTTCCGTGCCGTTTGGGGCCAGTGCACAACCCGCCGCGCGCATTGTCGTCGTCGGCGGTGGCTATGGCGGGGCGTCCGCCGCCCGGACGCTCAAGGCGCTTGGCCATGACGTTGTCCTGATCGAGGCATCCGACGCCTTCGTATCCTGCCCCTTCAGCAATACCGTGCTTGGCGGTTTTGGCGAAATGGCTGACATTACCTTTTCCTATGATCGCCTTGCGGCGGCGGGGATTGATGTGATCCATGCCCGCGCCGCAGATGTCGACGCGCAGGCACAACAGGTGATCCTGACCGACGGAACAAAAATAAGCTACGACAGGCTCCTGTTGTCTCCCGGCGTCGACATGAATTTCGACGCGCTTGCGGGTTACGACGCGGCGGCGGCCGAGATCATGCCACACGCCTGGAAGGCCGGGCCGCAGACCGCACTGCTGCGCGCTCAGATCGAGGCGATGGAAGACGGTGGCACGGTCGCAATCTCGGTGCCCGCCAATCCGTTTCGCTGCCCGCCCGGACCCTATGAGCGGGCCAGTCTGATTGCCTATTACCTGAGCACCGCCAAGCCACGCTCAAAGGTGCTGATCCTCGACGCCAAAGATCAGTTCTCCAAGCGTAGCCTGTTCGAAGAGGCTTGGGCGGCGCTTTATCCGGGCATGATCGAATGGGTGCCGCAAAGTTCGGCGGGTACCGTCACGTCCGTCGAACCCCAAAGCATGACGCTGGTGACCGACTTTGCGCGCCATAAGGTGGCGGTGGCGAATGTCATCCCGCCGCAGCGCGCGGGCGCGATTGCCGTCGCGGCGGGCGTCGCGGACGAAACCGGATGGTGTCCGGTGTCCCCAAGCAGCTTCGAATCCACGCTCGTGCCGGGCATCCATGTCATCGGTGACGCCTGTTTCGTCGGCGCGATGCCCAAATCCGCCTTCTCTGCCAATGCTCAGGCCAAGGTTGCAGCCTATGCGATCGACGCAATTTTGCGCGGCGATTCCCCGATGGAACCGCGCCTGATCAACACCTGCTTCAGCCTTGCCGCCCCGGATTACGGCTTTACGGTCGCTGGGGTCTACCGGCCGGTTGACGGGCGTCTTGCAGACATTGACGACGCGGGCGGTACCAGCCCACTGGAGGCCACCCCGGAGATACGCGCCCAAGAGGCAGATTATGCCCGCGCGTGGTTTGCAACAATCACCGCCGAGGCATTCGGTTGAGATGTGGGGAAAAGTTGCATTGGCTGCGGCTGTCCTGACGGCCAGTGGCGCAGTGGCGCAGGGCTTACCGGACCCGCTGACCGATACGCCCGGCGATCCGACACGCGGGCGTGCCGTGGTTGTTGACCGACAACTTGGCCTCTGCCTCCTCTGCCACACTGGCCCGTTTCCGGAGGTGCCGTTTCACGGCGATCTCGCGCCGGATCTGACCGGCGTCGGAACACGGCTCTCGCCTGCCGAAATGCGCTTGCGGCTGGTGGATAGCCGCGCCGTGAATGCTGAGTCGATCATGCCGCCGTATCACAGTCTCGATGGGTTGACTCGGGTTGCCGCCCTTTGGGAAGGTAAAACCATTCTCGATGCACAGCAGGTCGAGGATGTGGTCGCATTCCTCACAACCCTGACGGAGGAACCCGAATGACTTTGACCCGCCGTTCCACATTTGCCCTCGGCCTTGGCCTGCCGCTCATGCTTGTCACCCGCCCGCTGTTTGCCTCGCCCGAAACGATGGGCGCGGCCATCGCCACCTTCACTGCGGGGGCAACACCTGCCGAAGGGCGGGTCTCGCTTGATATCCCGCTTCTGGTCGAGAACGGAAACAGCGTGCCGATGACGGTGGAGGTCGACAGCCCGATGACCGCCAATGATCATGTCACCGAAATCGCAGTGTTTAATGAGCGCAATCCGCTCCCTGATATTGTGCGCTTTCGCCCCTCCCCCGCGCTTGGACTGGCGCGGTTTCAGGTCCGCATCCGGCTTGGGGATACGCAGAAGATCACCGCCATCGCACGGATGAGCGATGGATCCCTCTGGTCTGCCGCGATGACCGTAATCGTGACTGCACCCGCTTGCATCGAAAGCTGATACCATGGCTGATGTCCTTGTGAACATTCCCGAATCCGCAGCACCCGGCGAGATCATAGAGATCAAGCTGCTGATCTCGCACCCGATGGAAACCGGGTTTCGCCCGCTTGCCGATGGAACTTTGCAGCCACGCGACATCATCACTTCCGTGCGCTGTCTTTATGGCGGAGAGACGGTGCTGGAAGTCGATCTGCATCCGGCCATTTCTGCCAATCCGTTTCTGGCCTTTCATCTGCGGGTGGACCGCAGCGATGAGATCGTTCTTGAGTGGACGGATTGGTACGGAGAGGTGCAGCGCGAGGTCAGGCAGATAGAAGTTGTATGACAAAGGTTTGCACGACTGCGCTGGTGATTCTGATGGCCGGCCCAGCCCAGTCTGATGACCGGCGCTCGGGATTTGAATTCATGGGGCCCACGACCCAGTCGATGCAAACCGACGACATGGCCAATCCGGGCATGTTGGCGGTGCTTGCAGGTGAGCGGCTTTGGAACGAGCCGGCAGGACTCTCTGAGCAGTCATGCCAGACATGCCACGGTGATCCGGAGGGGGAAATGCGTGGCGTTGCGGCCCGCTATCCCGCCTTTGATGAGGTTGCAGGAACGGCTGTCGATATTTCCGGGCGCGTTAACCTTTGTCGGACCCGGCACCAACGTGCTGACCCATTGCCGCACGAAAATGCCGACCTTCTTGCGTTGGTCACGCTGATTGGCCTGCAATCTCGCGGTCTTCCGATCCAGCCCGATCCCGACCCGCGTCTCACGGAATGGCGCGCGCGCGGTGAAGCTTATTATGAAACCCGGGTCGGACAGCTCAACCTGTCTTGCGCACAGTGTCACGATGAAAATGCTGGCGGTCATCTGGGCGGCGCGCCGATCCCCGAGGCCCATCCGACAGGCTATCCGATTTACCGGCTTGAATGGCAAGCCATGGGATCTCTCCAGCGTCGGTTGCGCGGGTGCTTCACGGGCGTTCGCAGCGAACCTTGGCCGTACGGTTCGGACGGCTATATTGCGCTCGAAGCCTACCTGATGCAGCGAGCCGCCGGAATGACCATGGAGACGCCGGCCGTCCGTCCGTGACCACCCCACGTGAAAAGGCGGCTTTGCCGCAGCTTGCGACTGACGCCAGCGGTCTTTTCTGGCGTGCCTTGGACCGATGTGCCCTAATGTGGTGCGAAGACCGACCAACCGGTGCGGTCAGCCAACATTTCCAACGCCAGTGACGCCAGTTTTGAATTGCCGACAGCGTTCAGCCCCGGCGACCAACATCCGATTGACGCCCGCCCCGGTGCCACCGCCAGAATACCGCCGCCGACGCCGCTCTTGCCCGGCAGGCCAACGCGAAAGGCGAATTCGCCGGACCCGTCGTAATGTCCGCAGGTCAGCATCAGGGCATTGATCTGCCGTGCCATGCGCCCGGAGATCACCCGCGATCCGCCCGGCCTCAGGCAACCGTCAAACGCGAGGAACCGCCCGGCCATGGCAAGCTGGCGCGCGCTCATCACGACGGCGCACTGGTGGTAATAGACGCCCAGCGTCATCGCCGGCTCACAGGTCACGTTGCCGAAATCGCGCATGAAATTGGCCAAGGCGGCGTTGCGAAACCCGGTCGCCTCTTCGGACCGGGCCACGTTCTCGTCGATAAGAATCTCATCATCGCCCGCCGTATATCGAATGAACTCAAGGATATGGGCGATCGCCTCGCGCGGCTCATAACCTGACAGGATCGCGTCGGTGACGGCGATGGCGCCGGCATTGATGAAGGGATTACGCGGAATCCCCTGTTCATGCTCAAGCTGGACTATGGAATTGAACGGATCGCCTGACGGCTCGCGGCCCACACGGGTCCAGAGCGCCTCGCCCATTTGACCCAAGGCCACTGCCAAAGTGAACGCCTTCGACACGCTCTGGATCGAAAACGGCATATCGGCGTCCCCCGCCGCGATGACCTCGCCCTCGGGGGTGACAATGGCCAGCGCAAACCGGTGCGGATCGATGCAGGCCAGTTCCGGAATATAAGCGGCGACATTGCCGCGGTCCTCGCTCGCGGCCATTTCGGCGGCGATTTCGGTGACGATGGTGCGCAGGGCGCTGGTGCTGAGAACAGACTTGGCCATGGCGCGTTGCCTACCGCAGCGGACGCCGCGCGGCTACAGGTTTCAGCATCGTGCGTTCAGCCCTCGGGCGGCCAAGGGGGGGGCGCATCGGCTTTCGCACAGGCTGCAGTCCGATCCGGCAAAGGCGGGCTTTTGGCATGGTCCGCCCCTGTCCAATCCATCCTGATCTGGATTAGCCAGAATTTTACCCTCTGAAGTTAGTGATGAATAAACGGAGCATCGATACCCCAGAGTTGCTCTACCCGAGAATCCCGCCCACACCCTTTGCGGTAAAAATCATACGCACTGCTCTGACTTTTGGGGCCACCGCGCGTCAGAACAAAACCGTCACCTTTGTAGTAGTTCTGGTGATAGTCTTCGGCCCGGTAGAACGTCCCAGCCTGGAGAAGGGGCGTCACAATGTGTTGGCCCAATTCCTGCTGCGCTGCCGCTTTGGCTTCGGTCGCGATCTTCGCCTGTTCCTCGGTGCCCACGAAAATGGCTGTGCGATACGAGTCGCCCCGATCGCAGAACTGACCCCCAGCGTCTGTCGGATCAACGCTGCGGAAAAACAGGTCCATTATCTCGCGATAGCTGATCTGGCCTGCGTCGAAGGGGATCATGACAGCTTCATAATGTCCGGTGCCGCCTGCCCCAACCTGTTTGTAGGTTGGGCTTTCCGTCGTCCCGCCCGTGTAACCGGAAACCACATCACCCACGCCGGGTACGCCTTCAAAATCAGACTCCACGCACCAGAAGCATCCGCCAGCAACTATGGCGGTCTGCTCTTGGGCTGATGCGTCCTGCGGGGTCAGCACGGATATCGCACCGGCACCTAATATGAGCACCACGACTTTAAGGCGGTTTAGCGCGTGAAACATGATCTTTCCTCCTGCTACCGGCAGCATGGACTCATATATCGCATGATCAAGCGACACGCGCATTTGTCACGGCAGTTTGATTGCCATTCCGTAGCGGGCCAGTACAGGCGGTAAGAATTAGTTCCTTTGATGCAGTTGACGATCCGCCTAGCCGAGATTGTCGCGGACGTCGTTCAGATCCGCATCGACCGAAGACGGTGTTTCGATCCATTCCCGCATCGGCTTGCCCGTCACCGGGTCTTGTGACGGGATGGGGAGCATCATGATACGCTTTGAAGCTTCGCGGCTTGCCACCTCGTCGATCAGATCCTCACGCATGTTGTCCCAGTCACGGCCGTCAGGATAGCCCCCAACGACAAGCACGTCGTCCGAATTGCCGGTCATGGCATGAGAGACGCCAGCCGGCATGACGACCACGTCACCGGCCTCAAGCCGAACCCGCTCCCCGCCCTGTCCGAACAGGTCAAGTTCCATCCAGCCAGCCGCCACGCCAAGGCATTCATGCGTGGTAGAGTGGAAATGCGCATATCCGTAGATCCCGGGATAGCGCCAGTTGTTGAGCCAGCCGTTGTCGCGAAACCGCTCTTTCACGGCGTCCTCGCCACCGCCGGGAACCCCGCCCCGGTAGACAAGCAGCGGAAACCTGCTGTTGGGCAAGAGACCACTGGGCCGAGATGTATATTGTTCGGGGTTCGCCATTATGTTTCTCCTTCGATGGCAGTCGTTCCATGTCCCGGATGCTGCGTGGCGTCGACGCTTCTGTCAATCGAAGCAAGCCTGTTTCGGCAGGTATGGAATTGTTCAGGCCGTCGATCTGGTGCCGCTTACGTTTCACGGTTCGAGAGGGGTGCGCCATATCCAGCCACGGCTTGCCGCCTTACCAGTCTAGCCGTTTATCGCACCAAGCCATCCGCAGACTCGCAGGAACCACCGCTACCGCCGAATGCCGCCAAGCAAAATCGGCGCAGGGGGATTGAGCTCCCATCACAAGCAAGCGCATGCGCACAAGCGATCCCTACCGGCGGGACGATGAAGCGTGCATTTAGCATGCATTACCTGTATCACCCGCGCTGTGACAGCTGGGATCAACGCTATGGCACAGTACATCGCATCGAAGCTTGCCGATATCACGGATGCGCACGCGACCGTGGCGGCGCGCGTTCTGCAAACCGAGGGCGAAGCGCTTCTGTCGCTGTCGCGCTGCCTGCCTGCCGATCTTTCGCGCACCATTGACGCCATTCTGGCGATCAAGGGCCGTGTCATCCTGTCGGGCATCGGCAAATCCGGCCATGTTGCGCGCAAGATTGCGGCCACGCTTGCCTCGACCGGCACGCCAGCGTTTTTTGTTCATGCGGCCGAGGCCAGCCACGGCGATCTCGGAATGGTCACTCCCTCGGATATCTGTGTCCTTCTGTCAAACAGCGGCGAAACCCCGGAATTGCGCGATCTGGTGGCGCATTGCACGCGCTTTGCCATTCCCTTGGTTGGGATGTCGCGCAACCCCGACAGCGCGCTGATGCGGGCGGCAGATTACCGTCTCACCATCCCCGATCTGCCCGAAGCCTGCACAATCGGCATGGCCCCGACCACCTCGACCACGGTGATGCTGGGACTGGGGGATGCGCTGGCTGTCGCGTTGATGGAAGCGCGGCGCTTTCAGGCCGAGGAATTTCGCACGTTTCACCCGGGCGGCCGTCTTGGCGCCCAGCTTGCCCCTGTGCGTCAGGTCATGCACCCGGCCAAAAGCATCCCGATCGTGGGCGAAACGACGCCAATGGCAGAAACCATCCTGACGATGACGGCGGGAGGGTTCGGCGTGGCTGCGGTCATCGACCCCGCCGGAGACCTGATCGGCGTCGTATCGGACGGTGACCTTCGGCGGAACCTGATCGACCTGATGGATCGCACCGCCGGTCAAGTTTGTACCCGCACCCCGGTCACTGTGACCCCCGACACGCTTGCCGCCGAAGCGCTTGCGGTTCTGAACCGCAACAAGATCGGCGTGCTTATTGTTTGCGAAGGAACCCAGCCTGTGGGCATCCTGCATCTTCACGACCTTCTTCGTATCGGCGTTATGTGAGGCCCAATGACACAACAGATCGTCCAGATCGCCAAGATCTCCATCGGGGGAGCGCACCCGGTCGCGCTGATCTCCGGCCCCTGCCAGCTGGAAAGCCATGCTCATGCTCGCATGATCTGCGAACACCTGCTTGAGGCCTGCGCGCCAACAGGTACGGGCCTGATTTTCAAAGCCAGTTACGACAAAGCCAATCGCTCCAGCCTTGGCACCAACCGGGGTCTGGGCATGGAGAAGGGGTTGCAGATCCTGTCCGACATCCGTTCGGAGTATGGCGTGCCCGTTCTGACCGACGTTCACGAACCCTTGCATTGCGCCGAAGCGGCGAAGGCTGTGGATGTGCTTCAGATTCCTGCGTTTATGTGCCGCCAGACCGATCTTCTGCTGGCTGCGGGGGAAACCGGGCTCGCTGTGAACATCAAAAAGGGCCAGTTTCTGGCACCATGGGACATGCGCCATGCGGCCGACAAAGTGGCGAGCACTGGAAACACCCGCATCCTTTTGTGTGAACGCGGCACGTCCTTTGGCTATAATGCGCTGGTGAATGATTTTCGCGGTCTGCCGATCATGGCGGAAACAGGCTGGCCGGTGGTGTTCGATGCCACCCATTCGGTTCAGCAGCCTGGCGGGTTGGGTGGAAGTTCGGGCGGGCAACGGCGGTTCGCGCCCGTACTTGCGCGCGCGGCTTGCGCGGTGGGGGTCTCTGCGCTTTTCATCGAAACGCACGAAGACCCGGACAATGCTCCCAGCGACGGACCGAACATGATCCCGCTGACCGAGATGCGCGCCCTGATTGGGCAGCTTTGCGCTTTTGACAAACTGGCGAAGGAGGCGGAGTGATGGAGGCCTGCATCATCATTCCGGCGCGCTATGCCAGCGCGCGCTATCCCGGCAAACCGCTTGCGGTGTTGCGCGGAGCCAGTGGCACGCCACGCACGTTGATCGAACGCAGCGTCATGGCGGCCCGCGCCGCGTCGCAGGATTCCCTCCCCGTTTTTGTCGCAACCGACGACGACCGTATCGCAACTGAGGCCCGGCGCATCGGCGCGGAGGTCATCCCAACGTCAGAGACCTGCCGGAACGGCACGGAACGCGTCGCCGAAGCCGTGGTTCGCGCTGGAATTACCTCGGATATCGTAATCAACCTGCAAGGTGATGCGCCGCTGACCCCGCCGCATTTCGTAACCGCGCTGATCGAGGCGATGCGCGCGGACCCAACCTGTTTGATGGCCACTCCCTGTCTGCGGTGCGACGCCGAGACGGTGGAGAACCTTCTGGCTGACCGGCGGGCGGGCCGCGTCGGGGCGACGACCGTCGTGAGCGATCGTGAGGGCCGGGCGTTGTACTTTTCCAAAGAGGTACTGCCGTTTACGAACGGACAGGGCGCGGTCGACGGGGTTGTTCCGGTATTTCACCATGTGGGGCTTTACGCCTATCGCCGTGCTGCACTGGCCGACTATGCAACTTGGGCACCGGGGCCACTTGAAAAACTGGAAGGGCTGGAACAATTGCGTTTCCTTGAAAACGGCCACCCCATCCGCATGGTCGAGGTTGCCGCCCCCGGGGCCGTCTTCTGGGAACTAAACAACCCCACCGACATTCCGCTGATTGAAGAGTATCTCGCGCGGATCGGGCAAGACTGAACCTGTCCCCATACGCACGGAGTTGAAGGTGACCGTGTCTTAATATCTCGCGATGCGAGGGAGTGGATTGCCCGGCGATTTGTCATAGGGATCGAAGTTCGAGCGAAACGGTGAGAATCGCTTACCATCGACCGGAACCAAGCTGCACAGGCCCATTCCTGCGCCGCCAATACCTGTTTAACTTGGCGACTGGGGCTCTGTGGGGTCACTTTGAAAGCCCATGCGCTTCTTTTAAGCGTCCTTTATGTTAGGAATCGGTTTGAGCATTCCACTGTCGATTTATCTGACAGCAACCAATCTTGTCGCACCGCTTTGGCGTATTTCCCTGCGCCGGCGCGCTCGCCGCGGTAAAGAAGACCCTGACCGTTTGAATGAAAGATTGGGACGAGCGTCTAAAGCGCGCCCGTCGGGACCGATGATTTGGTTTCATGCGTTGGGAATCGGCGAAGCCATGGCGGTTCTGTCGCTGATCGAGGCTTTGCGGCAAGAAAGGCCGGAGCTTTCCTTCCTCCTGACCACCAACACCCGCACCGGTGCAGATGGTCTGGCGCGCATCGGTTTGCCGATGGGTGTTATCCATCAGTATGCGCCAATCGACAGCAAGGCGGCCGTCACTGCGTTTCTGGATCATTGGCGTCCCGATGCCTTTGTGTTGGCCGAGTTAGACCTGTGGCCGCGGATGCTGCATGCTCTGGCCTCACGAGCGGTGCCGATGGCCATGGTAAACGCCCGCCTGACCGACAGGCGATTTAAGGGAAGGATGCGCTTGCGCGGGCTTTTCGCACCGTTGTTCCCGTTGTTTCGCACAATTCTGGTGCAGGATCAGATCTCGGCTACACGGATGGTATGTCTTGGCGCACACGAAGATCAAGTCACAGTAGCGGGCCTTTTGAAAGCTGCCGCCGATCCTTTGCCAGCCGATGAGACCACGTTGGCGGCTCTTCGCCACGCAATCGGAGCACGGCCTGTCTGGCTTGCCGCCGCGACCGAAGAACGCGAGCATGAGCCAGTCCTGCGCGCCCACGCCTTGGCGCGCAATGCGATCCCTGACCTTCTTCTGGTCCTCGCACCCCGGCAGCTGACCGCTGCTGATAGCGCCGCCCGCGCCATTGAAACTGCCTTCGACTCAACGCTGTCCCGGCGCAGCCTTGGGGAACTTCCCGGTGCGAAAGACGCGGTTTTCCTGGCGGATAGTATAGGTGAGATGGGGCTTTGGTATCGTGTGGCGCCTATATCGTTTGTCGGCCATTCACTGAATGTGCCGGGCGACCCACCCTTGCCGGGCAAAAACCCTTTTGAGGCGGCTCTTTTGCGCTCGGTCGTGCTACACGGTCCCTCAACCGGTGATTTTGCCGAAAGTTACTCCGCTTTGGTGGAAGCAGGGGCTTCGGTGCCAATAGAGGACGAGGCTGACCTTGCCCGCGAGGTGGTGCGCCTGCATTCGAATGAGCTTGAATGTACAAACCGGAATGATGCCGCCGAAAAGGTGATTGGTTCGGCGCGCGCGGCGTTGCCTGTTACACTTGAAGCAATTCTCAAACTGATGCGTCTCAAGGCAAAGTCTTAACGAGGGGCAGTTCTGCGTGAAAAATCAGCCCTTCACCTTTTACGCGTCGCGGCCCCTGCCACAACCTGCGCCAACGCCCGCCAACGCGCCGCTCCGGATTGACGGACGGCGATAGCTAACGCGCCTTTGACGTCTCCTGCTCGGGCGCGATACTTCGCCACGCGGGCGGAAAATATCCCGCACTCCACAGGATGATTTGCCAATAGGATGGCATGTTTCTCCAAGATACTTTGCCAAGCCGCCGCGCGTTCTGCGGCGCGCGTGCTTGTAGTGGTACTGGGCCGGTCCGTCGCCCCCTGCGCTGAGCGAGCCGCCTCCAGCTTCACCCCGCTCTGCGGCTCGTACCACGGCATTAGATCCGCTCCGGCGAGAGTCAGGCAAAAATCGGTGTCTTCATTGATGCGCAGTTCTTCATCGAGACCACCAAGACGACGAAACACCCCGCGTTCAATCCAGAAACCGGTGCCAAGACCCGCAAGTCGCTGCCGCAACGGCACATCTGGTCCAAGCCTGCTCGGGTGTTCGGGCAGACCATGATAAGCGCGGCTATCGCGTGCGCGAGAGAACCCCCAGACAGTCTTGCAGGCGCCGGACTGTAGCTGCGCCAGAATACGCTGAATGTAATCCGGCTCCATCAGATCGTCATCGTCGAGAAAGAACAAAAGTTCGGATTGCGCCTGCGCCGCGCCGTAGTTGCGTGCGGCTGAGGGGCCTTTGGGGCCGGGATTTATTTCGACACGCAGGGCCGAAAAAGAACAACCGGCCAAAGCCTGCCACACGGGGAATTCATCGCCGTCATCCACAACCAAGACGGTCCCAGACCGCTCCGCCATCGCCAGCGCCGCAAGTGCCGAGGCCACAGATTGCCGGATGCTTTCCGGCCTGTCTCGACTGGGGATGATGACGGTGCATTCCATCAAACGGGTGCCTTCCTGAAGAAGTTAGACTATCAATCGGATGTTCTGGGCCCATGTCCCACAGTTGGCTGGAAAAAGCTAGAAGACGAACTTGAGCGCCCCGTTGCTCCGCTCCTCTTCAGTGTCGGTCAAAAGCTTGCCCATGATCGATGGAAGTATAGACGCCGCTCTCGGAACTGTTTCATCTAATCCGTAACCGAGGCCGTGAGCATTGCTCGATTTTTCCCGGCATGCGAATGTTGGCGACAGCGCGATCTGGGTGCACTGGAGCAAGACTACTCCGAGGCCGGAACCTTAATGCTAGCAGTTTCAAAAGGAAGTCACCTTGAAAGATTCAATCGTACTTAGCCCGTACATGTCAAATATTTCACCACGTATTCTCTCTGCGCAGAGACGGGTCTTTGATGCTTTTGAAGTGCCACTTGAGCAGGTTAAAATAGATGGTCAGCATCATGGTCACTGGATGACAGAAACGGCTCGCTCTGCCCAAGATGAGATAATAGTATTCTGTGACATTGATGCCTTTCCCCTGAATCGAAACGCATATGATAAAGCGGTCAAATCTGCCCGCGACGGTAAGTTGTTTGGTCTTGCACAGGTCGCAAATCACTTGCGCCCAGCAGACATTTACGCAGGTCCGATGTTTATGTCGTTTTCCAAGGAGATGTATAGAGAAATCGGGGAGCCTACGTTAGAACATGACGAAAAAAATGACCCTGCCCAGAACTTGACGGATGTCGCGGTGGCAAATGGTAAAAACATTGATTTATGCTACCCTACGGCGGCTATTTACCCTAAGTGGCCTTTGGCTGACAGGGGCGTATTCGGAATTGGTACTTTTTATGGAGAGCGTGAGTTTTTTCATCTATTTCAATCACGCGTACCTACGAATATCAATCTGCTCACTGCTGTGGCGGATGATGTATCGCAACGGAGATCACTTGATTTTTTAAAATATCTTGACATTATAAATTCCGCTCAGGGCAACCCTCGTCTATTTAATAAAATGCTTGGAATGCTCGGGATCTCCAAAACACATTAGATAGCTTGTTGAGGAAGTATCAGGCCTTCGGACTCAGCAGGATGCTTTATACCTAAAACATTTAGTGTTTGGGAAAGTCACTTAAAGATATTTATAAAGCAGGCGGCGTATCGTTCCAAATGAATGCTACATTGCGGCCGGGCTCGATGGCCACGAAACATCAGCTGATCCGGGTCGAGCATCGCTTGATGAACCAGCGCCGCCAATGTGCGCCGCTGGTCCAGCGTTGCCTCGCTCGTTCCAGGCTGCCCCGGTGCCGGGGCATCTGGCTGCGCACGGCGTTCAGGTGCGAACCACCGGTCATCGGATCAGGATGATCAACGATGCGTGGAGCCATCGCCACCGCCCCGAGCGCGACTATATCTCCTGGCCAATCGGCAGGGCTGCGAACCGGGCTGGCCGCTTTCAATAGTGTCTGTGCTGCATCGGCGGAAATTGAATAGGCCGTCGTCAGGCAAGATGGGAGTGTAAGCCGTCGCATCCCCACGCCTGGCATGAGTTCAGAGGCCGAGCCTGCAACCCGCGCATGAGAGTGATCCAGCATCATCAGCGCGGCACGTTCATAGAGCTTGTGCTCAATGAAAAAAGCAAATTGTGCGCCAACGATCGCATCATCTTCCAACACCACGGCACCGGGCAGAGCGCGTATGCCGATCTGGCGGTAGATCTCACGATGTGAAAGCGCGCAGGCGAACTCACCGTCTGTCAGATCGCGCCCGATTTCGCGACTGGCAGAAATGCGGTCAATCTCGCCATGCCAGCGGTCCGGAAGGCCTGTGCGCCCGTCGATCCCAGGGAACACTTCATAGCTTACTCCCATACCCGCAAGGGCCTGCAGCAGGGGCGCGCGGCGCACTTCCTCGCCAGGAAGAGATAGTACAAAAACCGGCCAGGATTTCATAGGTAAGCGCCCTTTCTGCTTCCTTTGCGGAGAGTTCGGATCGCAAGGCGTTCGTCAAAGGTTGATCTGCCCTAGTTACCCAGCCGCATCGGATCTTTCCAGAGGGACCTGCGATTTTGCCCGGGTGGATATGCTTCCGATGCTCATCCGGGAAGTCATAAACGGCGAGCCCGACTGAGCTCCTCCCCGATGTCTGGACAGGTGCTGACCTCGGACACACCTGGGGCCAATTTCTTCCGGCTTCCTCATGATCAGCCTCAAAGGCGGTCCCTATAGTTATACAACCCGCTCAGCCGAAACCAGCGCACCAGCCCCCTCAGAACTGACCATCCGACAATGCGCCAACGCGAAAACGTTGCTGTTTGGTGAAAATTCAGCTATACTTTGGTTGGGCGCCGGTATGGAAAGCCGCCGCTGTTATCGATTCTGCGAGTGCGATTTCAATTCCGGGCCCGAACGGCTCGGGAGATCCGTCGCTATCGTCAATTCGGAGCAGTGCGACGCCGGGCTCATTTAAAATAGGAGGCCCGCATGTCGTGGATTAGTGGAAATTGTCAAAACGACCGGCACTATTCCTGCACTTATGAAGAAATTAACCCACCAGATATTTTTAATCCGGCCCGCTGGTGCGTCGACTCTGACGACCGCTGTTATAGCTTTAATGACGGAGGCGGGCTTATTTCTGCAGTTGATAACTGGGCTCCGGAAGATGACGGTTGGTAGGAGGCACCAATAATGGAACTCGATATTCGAAAGCACCCGGACTATACTGAAGCTCTTGCGCGACTGAAGAAGGTGAAACTTCGCCCCCTCGTGGCGCCAAGCGAACTTGCCGAGATCGCATTGGTGACAGAAGCTCTACCAGACCTCGATTTTCCGATCAACAGCGCCGGGGAATTGCTCGATCAGATTGGAGATGGCAAGCGGCTGTCCATTGTCGGATTCAAGAGTGATCCGGTACGGATGATTAAATACATGCCAGCATACTATTTTCCAATCTCCACTTACGAGAACTTCGTCGAGAAGATGGCCGAGTTAATCCGCACCAATCGGCGAGACTTCGACACGGACAAGGTCAAGGAGAAGATCAGGGAGAAATCTTGTGGGATCGACTTTCCGATCAAGGAGCGGGAGGCGCTGATGCGGGCACTGGAAAAGACACCCTCCTTCAACGTGGCAGGCCAAAAGATGGATACCGCCGCTGCAATCAAAGGACTTCCGGACAGCTTTTTCCCTGTGGAAAATCAGGATGACCTGGAGATAAAGGCGCTCCGCTTGCTGCGACGCCGTCCATTGATTGAAGCGGATTGACGTCCAAAGCGACAATGTCGTCGGGACACGAGTGGCCGATCGGGCTTTTGCTCGATGAGGTCTGGCTCAGGGCACGTCGTGCTGTGGTGAACTCCCTCGCGGATGTTGGTCTGTGGCCAGACGCGGCGGAGCAACTGACCTTTACGACAGCGAAAAGGTTGCGCGGCAAGGAGCTGCGCGACAGAGTTTTGCTACCCGCTCTGCGTGAAGAGGATCGGCGCTGGATTGTCTCGCCGGCAATATTTGGTGCGTCGAACCGACGTTTCCGCGCAAAGACGCCCTCTGCCCTCGCTTTCGGTCTGGACATCAGCAAAGGGATGCAAATGATCGCTGGCCGTCCGGTCCGGCAGGACGTTGCCGAAGCCTGCGCTGTCTTCAACTTCGGAATTTCGATCTTCGACCTGTTGCACGACACGCAATCCGACCTTGTGGCAGATTTTACGGCGCAGTTCGACCAAAGCGTCCTGTCCCGGCTTAACTCTGATCCGGACTTTCCCCGCAGGCTGGTCGAGAATTCCGCCGGGAGCGATGTTCCCGAGTTCCGCTTGATTTTGCAGACGATCGCGGCGGTCTATCAGCGCCTTCATGCGCTGGATATTGGCCATTTCGATCAGGTCGCAGAACTGCTGGCGGCCGCCTATGATGCAGAGATCAAATCTGCCAGTTTGGCCGCGGGTCAGAGCATCGCGGAATTGAGACAGACGTCACGGGAGAAGTCGACGCTGCCCTTCGCGATCATCAGCGCCATCGGCGATCCCGACCTCGGGTCGGGCACGCAATCCACCGCACATGGCCAGATCGTGGACAGCATCGGAAGTATCTTCTGGCGCATAGACGACTTGGCGGACATCGTCAGTGATGCGCGGAGTGAATCGCTTAATTCCCTGCTTGTCGAGGCGCGCAGGGATGAGAAGGCAGAGATCGCATCGACCCTCACGGGCCTTCTTGAAGGAAGCCGTATCGAGGCGTCAGCACAGGAGGTTCGAGACGCGCTGCTGCATGTCCGCTCCGTCGTCGATGAATGCGGCGACGGATCCGCGAAAGGCTTTGACAGGGTGCTCGCCTGCTACGTGCGGGCATGGCTGGAATGACCCAGGTCGCTCTGTCCGATATCGATCGATCGATTGCGGCCGCCGCCGGATTCATTGCCGATGCCCGATCCCCTGACGGTCTCTGGCGCGATTTTCATACTCTGGCGGGCGAAAGCTGCGATTGGGTGTCGAGCTTCGTCGCCTTTAATGTTGGCGATTGCGGCCTTCTACGGGACATCGTCCGAGACACCTTGCCGGCAATCTTGCGCAGGCAGCGTCCGAGCGGGGGATGGGCCTATAACGAGCGTGTCCCCACGGATTGCGACAGCACAGCGTGGGTCGTATTGGCGCTGACGGCATCGACGGTGTGGAAACCATCGCTTGTTCTTCGCGCACTCGCCTTTCTGACCCGGCACAGCACAGATGGTGGTTTCGCCACCTATGCAGCCGAAGATGGGATTGAAGAATTTATTGGCGCAAGCGCGGACCAGACAGAAGGATGGAGAAGCGATCATCTTTGCGTAACCGCCGTCACAGCACGCGCGTTGCTGCAGAATGGCTTCAGAAACGATGAGCGGGTCCGCACCGCGATCACCGCACTGACTCACGCTCAAGGCGACGATGGCACATGGCGATCCTACTGGTGGGCTGGCCATGCGTATGCGACGGCCCAGACACTTCGCGCACTGGCCGCGGCGCGCGCATTACCGGTCGACACTTGGCGGCACGCGACCGAAGGTCTTTTACGCTTGCAGCACGATGACGGAGGCTTCGGTGACGATGGAACAGAACCACATGCCTTCGCAACATCGATGTCCTTGACCGCCCTTCTCACGCGTCCGGACCCTGCCTGTGACAAGGCGATCGACTACGCTGCGAGTTGGTTGCTAACATCGCAGCGGGGCGGATCGTGGGGCGGGTTCCCGATACTGCGTATCCCTTCACCGATGGCGATTGATGCAACTGCGGGAGAATATTCCGTGGACCGGCTTGGAACGGGTGTCACTGTGCGCGACGAAAAGCACATCTTCACGACTGCCGCTTGCTTGGCCGCCTTGACCGAATACAGGACGGCAACGCTTGGCAGGAGATAGGTGCAGAAATTCGGGATCAAAGAACGGATGTCGCGGGCGAAGATCGTGATTTTCGCGAATCCGCCCACGAGAGGAAGATCCTACCCCGGTAAATACGCTCAATCGAGCCCGACATTGCTTATCGCAACACCCTTCAGCGGTCCCGACGCTTCAAACCATCCCAAGGTGGTCTATCGAATCCGGGTGGTCGGACAAAACCTTATAGGTCGTCACGGCTATTCACCTCCGGTTGGTGTGCCGCTGGACGAACATATATCATCTGGCCGCATCGCCTGACGGATTTTCCGCAGTCCGTTCAGTCGAAGGTGATCTGTTGCTCGGGCGAATAGGCGTGAAACAGTTCCGATATCTCGGAGCATGCGGATTTCTGCTTGGCGATCAGGGCGTCGAAATCTTCGGTCGCGTTGCGGCGCGAGACGACGACGGTGGTCAGGCAGGCGTCGGCCGCCCCATTTGGCGCGAGGATCGGGCAGCAGGCATCGGTTACTCCGACAATGTCGCGGCTTTCGTGGACGATGGAGCCTGCCGCCCGCACTTCGCTTAACCTGGCGAAAAGCGGTTCGAGAGGCTGGGTGCGGGTCGTCGAGGCCAG
The DNA here is from genome assembly GCF_008085915.1 of Oceaniovalibus sp. ACAM 378. GTDB lineage: Bacteria > Pseudomonadota > Alphaproteobacteria > Rhodobacterales > Rhodobacteraceae > Oceaniglobus. The sequence goes on from NZ_VSJK01000011.1 coordinate 110,224, forward strand.
ACATTCAGCGATCATCCGGTCCCGGATATCGGGCTTTTGAAACGCCATCAGCACCAGCCCGGAATGGGAATCCACCAGCGGACGGCGATATCCGACGCGCAGGGAAAAGTTCATGTCGGACCCACCCGAGCTTGCCACCAGTATCACCGCCTCGCCGCGACTGGGGACAACCAGATGCACCGCCTGCTGCACCTCTGCTGCAAAGCGTTCAAGCACCGGCGCGGCGACGCCGACCAGATTGCGCACCCGTGTCGTCTGCATCCCAAGGGTGAACAGCTTGTTGGACAGCGTCAGCTGGTCAGAGGCGGAATCGCGGGTCAGATAGCCGCGCGCCAACAGCACATGCACCATGCGGAAAATCTCGCTTTTCGAGCGTCCGATCTCGTCCGCCAGATCTTTCATCCCCATCGGTCGCCCATGACGGGCGAGCAATTCAAGGATGTCGAGCCCCTTTTCCAGCGCCGGGGCCGAATAGGTGCTGCGCGCTGTTTCTGTTGGATCAGTCATTGTGTCGCTTCACTCATAACGCTTGACTTCATATACGAAGCGACTTTAGCCTCTGACTCATCGATAGGGAAGCCTTGTCGGGCACCCTGTGGTTCGCGGAACAGGTGAGGCAATTGAACTATTCCTTTAAGTTCGGGGCGATCTGGAAATATCAGGACCAAATCCTCGAAGGGATCGTCCTTACCCTTCAGCTGTCGATTGTCACGATGATCATGGGGCTTGCGATTGGCCTGCTGGTCGCATTGGCGGGCAGTTCACCGCGCCGGACGCTGCGTCTTCCGGCACAGATCTATGTCGAGGCGATCCGAAACACGCCGCTTCTGGTGCAACTGTTCATCGTGTTCTTTGGCCTGCCCTCGATCGGGATCAAACTGGGCGCCAACACCGCCGCAGTAATCGCGTTGACCATCAATATGGGCGCATATGGCGCCGAAATCATCCGCGCCGGGATTGAATCGGTCCGCCGCCACCAGATCGAGGCCGGGCGCGCCTTGGGGCTGACCGCCTATCAGACGTTTCGCCATGTGGTGCTGTTTCAGGCGATGAAAGCGATTTACCCCTCGCTGGCCAGTCAGTTCGTGCTGCTGATGCTGGCGACCAGCATCGTGTCGGCCATCGGCGCAAGCGAGCTGTTTCATCAGGGCGCTTTCATCGAATCCCGGACCTATCGCTCGTTCGAGGTCTATACCCTGATCACCCTGACCTACCTTCTGATAACACTGGGGCTGCGAACCGTATTCGCTGGAATTTACTGGGTGATTTTCGTGCGCAGGCCGGTGCGATGATCCGCGAATTTGCCAGCGCCGATGTCTTCTACCTGCTTTTGGCCGCACGCTGGACCATTGGTCTGGCGCTGGTGGCGGCGATTGGCGGCGGTCTGCTGGGGCTGCTGATCGCATTGGCGCGAATCCTACCATTTGCGCCGCTGAACTGGCTGGCCATCGGCTATATCAACATCATTCAGGGCACACCGCTGCTGGGACAGTTGTTTGTGTTCTTCTTTGGCCTGCCCCTGCTGGGGTTTCCGGTGGGTGCATGGACGGCGGCGGCGATATCTCTGTCGCTCTATGCCAGCGCATTTTTGGGCGAAATCTGGCGCGGCGCGTTGCAGTCTGTGGCGAAACGCCAATGGGAGGCGGGCGCGGCCCTTGGCCTGACCTATCGGCAGAGATTCACCCATGTGGTGATCCCGCAGGCCGTGCGGATATCGATTGCACCGACCGTCGGATTTCTGGTGCAGCTGGTCAAGAACACCTCGCTTACCGCGCTGATCGGCTTTGTTGAACTGACCCGCGCAAGTCAAATCATCACGGCGGCGACTTTCGCGCCGCTGACGGTCTATCTGACCGCCGCCGCGATTTATTTTGTCATTTGTTTCACCCTGTCACAGCTCAGCCGGGTGTTGGAGAGGAGACTGCATGGCGCTCGTTAGGATGGAAGGCGTCGTCAAACGGTTCGGCGCGCTGGAGGTTCTGAAATCCATCGACCTGTCTGTCGAACCCGGCGAGATCGTCGCGGTCATTGGCCGCTCGGGGTCGGGAAAATCGACCATGCTGCGCTGCGTCAATGGGTTGGAACCGGTGCAGGAAGGGCTGATCGAGGTTGCCGGCATCAACGTCACCGCGCCCGGTGCCGATCTCAACGCCCTGCGCGCCCGGGTCGGCATGGTGTTTCAAAGCTTCAACCTGTTTCCGCATCTGAACGTCGAACGCAATATCATGCTGGCGCTGAAACTGGTGCGGAAAACCCCGAAGGCCGAGGCGCAGGACATCGCCGTTCGGATGCTGGAAAAAGTCGGTCTTGGCGATAAACGGCTGGCCTATCCCGATGAGCTGTCCGGCGGTCAGCAACAACGTGTGGCCATCGCGCGCTCGCTCGCGATGGAGCCGACCTTGATGCTGTTCGATGAGATCACATCGGCGCTTGATCCGGAATTGGTGGGCGATGTGCTGCGGGTTCTCGAAGGGCTTGCGGGCGAGGGCATGACGATGATGCTGGTCACCCATGAGATGAGTTTTGCACGCAATGTCGCCGACCGGTTGGTCTTCATGCACGAGGGCCGCATCCACGAAGACGGCCCCGCCCGCGAAACGCTGACCGATCCGCAAACCGCCGAGTTGCAGAGCTTTCTGAACGCCGTGCTGCATTGATTGCGCAAAACAGGCTCGATTCAGGCCGAGACGAAAGGGAGAGGACAAACCGAGGCACAACAAAAAAGTCACGTGATCTGACGGCGGCGCACCTGCCGGACAAGAAACCGATACAACCAAATGGGAGTGAAAATGATGTTTAGTCTGAAAGCAAAATTTGCGGTGGCGCTTGTCGCGATCACCGCGATGATCGCCGGACCGGCTGCGGCGGATCTTAAGGAAATACTGGAATCCGGCAAGGTCCGGATCGGTGTGCCGGTCGATGTGCCGCCCTTCGGTTTTGTTGGCGAGAACAACGAACCTGTCGGGCTGGACGTCGATGTCGCCCATATGATCGGCGAGGCGCTTGGCGTCGAGGTAGAGCTGCAGCAGATCACCGGCGCGAACCGGATTCCCTATCTGGTGACTGACCGGCTCGACATGGTGATCTCGGCCATGGGGGCGACGCCGGAACGCGCGCAACTGGTGGCGTTTTCCTCGCCCTATTCCGCCCTTGCCATCGGGGTGTTCGGACCGGATTCCTTCGCGGTCAGCGCCCCCGGTGATCTGACCGATCAGACCATTGCCGTTGCCCGTGGCACGACACAGGATCTGGAACTGACGGCGGCGGCGCCGGATGCGAAAATCACCCGTTTCGATGATGATGCGACGGCGGCGGCGGCCTTTCTGTCCGGTCAGGCCGATCTGCTGGCCACGGCAAACGTCGTGGCGCGCGATCTGATGGAGAAGAACGCAGGTGTCGAACTGAACGCAAGGTTCATCCTGCGCTATGCGCCGACCCATGTGGGCGTGCAGCAAGGCAATCCCGAGATCCTGCGCTGGCTGGACACCTTCGTGTTTTACAACATGCTGACCGGCGATCTGTCGGATCTGACGGAAAAATGGCTGGGTCAGCCGCTTCCCGAGCATTTCCCTTCGCTGTGACAAACCTGTGGGCGGGGTGATTTTTGCCGCCCTGCCCGCAACCAAACCACGATAGTCCAGAGGTTACTCATGGCCCGCTCCTCGACAGTCTATACCACCATCGATTTTGATAAGAACGGCAAGCAGACCGGGTTCTTCAACATCCCCCACTCCCCCCATGATGATGCCTGGGGGGCGGTGCGTTTGCCGATCTGTGTCATTCGCAACGGTCAGGGGCCGACGGCGGTTCTGATGGCCGGGAACCACGGCGATGAATACGAAGGCCCGATAGCGCTTGGCGAATTGATCCGCGGTCTTGATCCCGGCGCTGTGTCAGGGCGGCTGATCATCCTGCCAGCGCTGAACCTGCCTGCGGTTCTGGCCGGGCGGCGCACCTCGCCGGTGGATGGGTTGAACCTGAACCGGACCTTTCCGGGCGACCCGCACGGCACGCTGACGCAACAGATCACAGCTTATGTGTCCGATGTCATCTATCCCATGGGTGAGGCGATGATCGATCTTCATTCGGGCGGATCGTCCCTTGATATCCTTCCCAGTGCGATTGTCGAACCCGCCCCCGATCCGGCCCACCACGCGCGTAATATTGCAGCGGTGCGGGCCTTCGATGCGCCGCTGAGTGTCATCGTCGATAATCTGGGCGAGCCGCGCACCTCGACCGCGACAGCGGTGCGCGCCGGGATGACCGTGGTCGGCACCGAAATGGCCGGTGGCGGAACGGTTTCGACGGGGGCGCTTGAAATTTGCCGGCGCGGCGTGCGCAACGTGCTGGGCCACCTTGGCATCATTGCGGCGCCCTCTGACGCTGCCGGATCGACGCGACCGCTGATGCGCGTTCCCGGCCCGGCCGGTTTCGTTCTGGCCACCCGCGACGGCGTGTTCGAGCCTTTCCATGCCAATGGCGCACAGGTTCACGCCGGCGACAAGGCGGGGCAGATCCACGATCTCGGCGATCCGTCGCGCCCGCCCGAAGTGTTGCACTTTGCCGCCGACGGAATGATCTATGGACGCCGCCAACCGGGCCGGGTTGTTGCCGGAAATTGTTGTCTGGTCGTCGCCTGTCCGGCAGAGGAGCAAGCATGATGATTTCCATTGATGATGTTCACGAAGCGGCCGCGCGGATCAAGGGCATGGTCCGCCATACGCCGATGATGGCCGCCGACAATCAGAAAGACCGACTGCCCGGTGGTGCCGATCTGATGCTGAAGCTTGAGCTGTTGCAGGTCACCGGATCGTTCAAGGCGCGGGGGGCGACGAACAAGCTGCTCAGCCTGTCGAAAGATGCCATTTCACGCGGCATCGTCGCGGCCTCGGGCGGCAATCACGGGCTTGCCACCGCGCGGGCGGGTTTCTTGTCGGGGGTGCCGGTTGATATCTTCCTGCCCGACAATGCGACGCCGTCCAAGATTGCCAAGCTCAAGGAATGGAACGCGCGGATTCACGTTGTCGGTTCGGTCTGGCACGAGGCGAACGCCGCCGCGCTGGAGCTGGTCGAAAAGACCGGTGCCGCCTATTTCCACCCCTTTGCCGATCCGATGGTTGTCGCCGGTCAGGGAACGGTCGCGCTGGAGATCCTTGAACAGATGCCCGATGTCGATACGGTTCTGATTGCCATGGGCGGCGGCGGATTGATCAGCGGTGTAGCAACGGCGCTGAGGGCACTGAAACCCGGCGTCCGGATCATCGGGATCGAGGCCGAAGGCTGCCCAGTTCTGCTGCGTGCGTTGGAAGCGGGCGAAAACCGCGGGCTCGACCGGGTCACCACCTCGGTTGCCACGATGGCCTGTGCACGGACCGAGGATTCGATCTTTGATATCGTCAAGGCGACGGTGGATCAGATCGTGCTGGTGTCCGACGATGAAATGCGCGCGGCGGCGAAATGGCTGTGGTTCGAAATGGGCCTTGCCGCCGATCTCAGCGGCGCGGCAGCCATCGCCGCCCTGCGCGAGCGGCGGATCGAGATTTCAGACGGCGAACGCATCTGCGCCATCATCTGCGGCGCGGGCCCGGACGCGCTCTGATACGTTCTAAACGCGATTGTTACCCGCCCGGCGGCGGGCGAGCCCGCGCGCCCTCAGGTCGCGCGGCGCCTGTCCTCTTCGGTGACAGTCTCGGGCAGATCATCGAAGCTGCCATAGTTCATGTCGTAAAGTCTGGCATACAGTCCTTTTCGATCCATCAGCGCTTCATGATCGCCCTGCTCGACCACCTTCCCTTGTTGCAGCACGACGATCCGGTCGGCGTTGCGGATGGTTGCCAGCCTGTGTGCGATCACCAGCCCGGTGCGCCCCTTCAGCAAGGTCTGCAACGCCTTCTGGATCTGCAACTCGGTATAGCTGTCGATATTCGCCGTCGCTTCGTCCAGCACCAGAATCCGCGCATCCGCCACCAGAGCGCGGGCAAAGCTGAGCAGCTGGCGCTGCCCGAGACTGAGATTGCCGCCGCGTTCCTCCAGCATTCCGCCATAGCCCCCCGGCAGAGCGGTGACAAAGTCGTGCGCGCCCACAGCCTTGGTCGCCTCGATCACGTCCTCATCGCTGGCCCAATGCGAGGAATAGCGGATATTCTCCATCACCGTGCCGGTGAACAGGAACGGATCTTGCAAAACCATCGCGATGTGCCGGCCAAGGCTTGTCTGCGTCACCTCGCGCACGTCGCGCCCGCCAACCATCACGGCGCCGCCCTGCACGTCATAGAACCGGTGAATCAGCGACATGCAGCTGGATTTACCCGAGCCGGTGGGCCCGACCAAAGCGACCGTTTCGCCCGATCCGACCGAGAAACTGACGTTCTGCAACACCGGATGGTCGGGATCATAGCCAAAGGTCACGTCGCGGAATTCGACCGCGCCGTCATCACCCTGCCCCAGCGCCACGGCGTCCGGTGCGTCCTGCACCGCAACCTCAACGTCCAGAACCTCGGTCAGGCGATGCCCCGATGCCATGGCCCGCTGCATCACCGAATATTGCATGGTGAGCGAACGGATCGGGTCAAAGAACCGTTGGATATAGAACAGGAACGCCACCATCACGCCGATTTCGGTCCGCCCCGAGGCGACCATCGCGCCCCCCGCCACAACAACGGCGGCCATGGCAATTCCGGTCAGCGTGTCGACCACGGGGATCATCACCTGTGCCATCCGCGCCGAACGCAGATGCTTTTGATAGTTGTCCTGCGCAAGTTCGCCATAAAGCTCGGCATTAAGCGCGCCGCGATCCATGCCCTGCACGGTGCGTACCCCGTGGATTGCCTCGGCCAGCGCGCCGTTGGTGATCGAATTGGCCTCATGCGCGGCCATGAAGGCCACCCGCGCCCGTTTCAGCCATACCACCCGGACGATGAACAGAACCGGCAGCACCATAAGCACCAGCAGCCCCAACTGCCAGTCGAGCCAGAGCATCACAAAGACAATCCCGAACAGCAGCAGAACGTCGCCCACCGACAGCACCGAGTTTTCAAGAAACTCCTGCATCGAGTTCACGTCGCCCTGAAGCCGGCTCATCAGACGACCCACTTCGGTCTTGTCCATGAAGGTCAGCGATACCTGTTGCAGATGGGCGAACATGCTGCGGCGGATATCGAACAGCACGTTTTCGGCCATCCGGCCCGTCACGCCCTCTTGCAGGCGCGAGGCCACATAGTTCACCGCGATTACCACGGCAAAGACCACAACGATCAGACCCAGCGTGCCGGGCTTTGCACCGGGCGCCATTCCGCTGTCGATGGCATAGCGGATCACCAGCGGGATCGACAGTTGCATCGCGGTAAACACCACGACCGAGGCGACCGAGATCGCCACCTGCCGCTTGTAGGGACGCACAAAGGCCCAGATCCGGCTGACCACACGACCGTCAAAGGCGCGGCCAAAAATCTCTTCCTCGATACGGTGCGAGCCGACGACGGCACGGGCGCGCGGTCTTCCGTCTTCGTGCGGATCGCGCGGTTCGGGGTTGGCGTGGCTCATGGTTTCGACTCCGAAATATCCGCATCTGGACGGGTCTGCAGATCATGCAGCTCACGATAGCGCCCGTTCAGGCTCAGCAGTTCCTCGTGGGTGCCCTGTTCGACGATCCGGCCCTTATCCAGAAACAGGATGCGATCGGCGTGCTTCAGGCTGCCCAGACGGTGCGCGACAATCAGCGTCACCCGGTCTTCGGCATAGGCGCGCAGGGCGTTGCGGATCCGGCTTTCGGTGCCCGCATCGATGGCCGCGGTGGAATCGTCAAAGATCAACACATCCGGTTCCAGCATCAGGGTGCGCGCAATCGACAGCCGCTGCCGTTGTCCACCCGAAAGCGACACCCCCCGTTCGCCGACAACAGTGCCATAGCGTTTGGGCAGACCATCAACATAATCGTGCAGTTGCGCCGAGGCGGTGGCATCGCGGATCTGTTCATCCGAGGCAAAGGGATCACCGTAAGCGACGTTGTTCTCGATCGTCGTGGTGAACAGAAAATCGTCCTGCTGCACCACCGCCACGGACCGCCGTACGGATGACAGCGTGGCATTGCGGATGTCCTGCCCGTCAATGGAGATCGCCCCCTCGTCCACGTCATAGTAACGCGGAATAAGATGCATCAGCGTGCTCTTTCCTGAACCGGGCGGTCCGACAATGCCGACGGTTTCGCCCCGCCGCGCCTCAAAGCTGATGCCCGAAACAGCGGGATCGGCGCCGGTATAGCCGAAGCCGACATTCTCAAGGCGCAATGTGCCCTCGCTCACCTTCAGATCGGTGGCGCCCGGCGCATCGTCAATCTCGACCTCCATGTCGAGAAGGGTGAACAGCCGCGCGCCCGTGGTCGAGGCACGGGCGAAGGCGTTGACCATCAACCCCAACTGGCGCACCGGCAATTGCAAAAGCGTCATGAACGTCAGGAATGTGGCGAGCGATCCGACAGTCATCTCTCCTGCCGCCACCTGTTGCCCGCCAACCAGCAGAACCAGCCCCATCGCCGCAAAGAACGCCAGCGTCATCACCGCCGAACTGCGCACCCGGGTGTCGATCCGGCTGTAACTCAGCGCCAAAGCATCGTCCGAGGCCTTGTCGAACTTTGCCATCTCAAAGTCAGAGGCAGCAAAGGCACGCACCACACGGATCCCCGCAAGGTTCTCTTCCATCACCTGACTGAGCACGCCCAAGCGTTCCTGCAGTTGCAGCCATGTCCGGCGCAAGGTCAGCTGTGTCACCGAACTGCGCCAGGCGGCGAAGGGCACAAAGGACAGCGCCAGAAGCCCCAGCACCGGATCGGTCGAGATCAGCAGCCAGGCGCCGATACCGATCAGCAGCACCAGCAGCATTGTACGCACCAGCGCCGTCGAGAAATACATCCGCACCCCTTCAAGATCGAGCATCCCGACAGTGATCAGATCGCCCGAATGGGTCCGGTCGTGGAACGAGAACGGCAGGCGCTGGATCTTGTCATAGATCGCCCGCCGCAGATCATGGGCCAGCGCGTGACCCACCGACTCTGCCGTATAGTTTTGCACAAGGGTGAAAAGGCCCCGCATCACGCTGACCGCCAAGAGGATCAGTGCGGTTGTCCACAGAACGTCTGATTCCCCCGTGCTGTTCGCCACCGCCTGAGTCTGATCAATCGCGCGGCCCAACAGCACCGGAATCGACAGCTGTGTCAGCGCCGCGGCGATCGTCGCCAACATCGCCACCGCAAACCGGACCGGATAGCGCAGGGTCATCCGGGTGATCCGCAGGATGGCATCCTTGCCCTTGTCGGGATCGGTCTCGGCGGTGCGGCGCAGCAGGCGCTCCTGCCCCTGCGGTGTCTGTGTCTGGGCGTGGGAAGCATCGGTCATGGCAACGTTACCGCCGCGAGAAATCTCGCGGCCTCCGGAATGGCCGGGCGCGCGGGAGCCCGGGATGTGTGTGAATCGCGCGTATACTTCCCGATCCCAAGCAGGACCGGGAAAAGAACGGCACCGTCAAAGGTCAAAAAGCGGCGGGGCGGAACCCGGGACGGAGATTGACGGATTCCGCACCAAGGTCAATGGGGGGTCGCCTTAACATTGCCGTCAAACAGACCCAGCCGGACAAACGGCGGGGTTGATCGCCGTCTTGGACAGTTCGACGGCTACCCCTTGCACCCACGCTTTGGACCCTAACCGGTGGCGGTTATTTCAACTGGCTGTCTTTTGAGCCGCGCCGGTTCATCCCACCGCGCGGCGCAGCCCGCACATCCCGCCCGGTCTGGCACTCGATGCACAGTTTCACCCCGGGAATTGCGCGTTGACGCGCCTCGGGGATCGGTTCGTCGCATTCGGCGCAATGAGTCCGGCTTTCACCTGTCGGCCCGCGCCGTTGCTTCATCCGCGCCAGTTCATCCGCGATGGATGCTTCAATTTGTTCTTCAACCGCGCCGTCGCGCGCCCAGCCCCCAGCCATGACATCGCCTCCTTGATTGCTTCGGCCCAAAAGCACCGCCGCCGGCCAAACGAATGCCGACCATACTGATATAGGTCGCTGCGGATTCGGTTCCAGACCGGCCCTGCTCAGATCTCGACACCGTGCCGTTGGGCGTGCAACCGGCGAACTCTTTCGTCCAGCCCGGCAATCGGACCTTCGACCGGAATTCCCGGCGCGACATCCGTAATTCCCAGAGGGGCGATGGGCGAGTTTTTCTCTACGCCGAAATCATCAAGCCATTTGCCCAACTGCGCTGACGAACTGATGAAAACGATCTGCCCCAAACCCGCCCAGGCGTGGGCCGCCGAACACATCGCACAATGCTCGCCCGAGGTATAAACCGTTGCCGTGCGCCGTTCTTCGGCGGTCAGGTTCTGCGCCGCCCATCGCGCCAATTCGAATTCGGGATGCTGTGTCGCATCGCCGGTGACGACCCGGTTGCGCGCCTCATACAGAGCCCGGCCATCCCGATCTGCCAGGACCGATCCAAAAGGCGAATCGCCAGCCTCAAGCGCCTCGCAGGCGAGCGCAATACAACGCTCAAGATGTTCGGTGTCGTGGTTCATGTCAGCCTCTTCTCTCGTGTCAGGGTAAACGCCCATTGCACCGGGACGTTCCGGCATTTCCGCCCTCACGCCGCCCCGTTATATTCGGGCACAGAATCGGCGGCGGCGACCGATTGCCGTTTCTTGTCCGCTCCGGCATAGTGAACAAAAATCACAGCGGCGACAGCCGACCTTAGGCAAACTGGGCTTTTGGCCGCATTGACGTCCCCTGCCCGCGCGGGGCAATGAAAGATATAGCGACCACCTGCGACCGGTAAATGACGCCGGAACAGGGGCCCGGACCCAGACAGACGAGGTTTCCGATGAATTATGACGCCCTGTTCCAGACCCAACTGGACGCCCTGAAGGCCGACGGAAACTACCGAATTTTCGCCGAGATGCAGAGAAAATGCGGTCACCACCCCCGTGCCCTGAATGCCGGGCCGGATGGCGGGCATGACGTGACGGTCTGGTGCTCCAACGACTATCTTGGAATGGGGCAGCACCCCGACGTGGTGCAGGCGATGGTGGAAACCGCTCAATCCTGTGGCACCGGCGCCGGGGGCACCCGCAACATATCCGGCACCGCCAGCCATCATGTCGCGCTTGAACGTGAACTGGCCGATCTGCATGGCAAGCAAAGCGCGCTGCTGTTCACCAGCGGTTATGTCAGCAACTGGTCGGCACTTGGGACGCTCGGCAGCCGCCTGCCCGGCGCGATCATCCTGTCGGATTCGGAAAACCACGCCAGTATGATCGAAGGCATTCGCCATTCCCGCGCAGACAAGGTGATATGGGCGCACAACGACCCCGCCGATCTGGACCGCAAACTGGCCGCTACCGATCCGTCCCGGCCCCGGATCGTCGCCTTTGAATCGGTCTATTCAATGGATGGCAGCATCGCCCCGATCGCCGAAATCTGTGACGTCGCCGAAAAACATGGCGCAATGACCTATATCGACGAAGTCCATGCGGTGGGAATGTACGGCCCCCGGGGCGGCGGAGTGAGCGAGGCGCAGGGCTGCGCCGACCGGATCACCCTGATTCAAGGGACACTGGGCAAGGCGTTCGGCTGTTTCGGTGGCTATATCACCGGCTCAGCGGCGCTGTGCGATTTCATCCGCAGCTTTGCCTCGGGCTTTATCTTTACCACCGCGCTGCCCCCGGCCGTAGCCGCCGCCGCAACCGCATCGGTCCGGCATCTGAAAACCTCGGGCATTGAGCGGGCGCGCCAGCACGAACAGGTCGCAAGGCTGCGCGCCGGGCTGGACCGGCTGGGTATTCCGCATATGGACAACCCGAGCCATATCGTTCCGGTGATGATCGGCGATCCGGTGAAATGCCGGATGATCTGCGATATTCTGATGTCCGACTTCGGCATCTATGTGCAGCCGATCAACTATCCCACGGTTCCAAAGGGCACCGAGCGGCTGCGCCTGACCCCGGGCCCACACCACAGCAATGCCGATATCGACCACCTGTGCAGCGCACTGAATACGCTGTGGCAGCAATGCGCGCTGTCCCGTCAGGTGGCATGAACACCGAGTCCCGTGCTTGCTCAAGGAAACTTTATCACACCCGATGCATTCCTGAGGTAAGTCTTGTTTCACAAATAGGAGACGACAGATGAACAAATTCCTGACAATCGCCGCCGCAACCATCCTTGCCACCGGCCCGGCCCTTGCCGAGTCCGAGCTGGCCGGCGATGTCGCAGCAGGCGAAAAAGCATTCGGCCAGTGTGCATCCTGCCATGTGGTCCAAAATGAAGAAGGCGAAACCCTGGCCGGGCGCAACGCCAAGACCGGGCCGAACCTTTACGGTATCGCCGGGATGAAAGCTGGCGAACTCGAAGGCTTCCGCTTTGGCAAATCAATCATCGAAGCCGGCGAAAAAGGTCTTGTCTGGAACGAAGAAAAGTTCGTCGCCTATGTTCAGGATCCTGCCGCCTTCCTGAAGGCCGAACTCGACGACAGCAAGGCCCGCAGCAAGATGGCGTTTAAGGTCCGCAAGGAAGAAGACGCGATCAACCTCTATGCCTTCCTGGCCTCGCTGGCGCCGCCCGTCGAGAATTGATGCGTAACACAACTGACCACCCGTTCCCGATTTGACGTCTGATACGGCCCCCGGAACTCAGCCCGGTCTTTCCTCCGGTCCGGTCACTGGCCGCCATCCATTCTTCGGGCTCGGGTTGGCCGCTTGTGCGGCCTTGCTGCTATCCCCTGACACCCTGTTCATGCGGTGGTCGGAGATGGACGGCTTTGCAATGCTGGCCTGGCGCGGATTACTCACCGCGCTGGTCCTGCTTGGGGTGTTCGTGTTGTTCACCCGCGAGCGGCGTGCCGCGTTGCGGGCGGCAACCGGGGCGGTCGGGCTGACGGTGATCGCGACGCAAACCGTCAACACCACTCTGTTCAGCCTGTCGGTTTCGATCGCGCCGGTGTCCGTGGTGCTGTTCGGCGTCGCCACCACGCCGATCTGGGCCGCGGTCTTCGGCCGATTCATCCTGCACGAGCCGACCCGCAAAACCACATGGATCACCATTTTCGCCGTGATGACCGGCATCGGCATTGCCGTTCTGACCGGCCCCGACGGCCGCCCTGCCCTGTCGGCGCCGGTGATGCTGGGGGCGCTTGGCGGGCTGACCGTCGGGGCTTCCCTTGCATTGACCTTTGTCTTGTTGCGCCGGGCGTCGGGGCTGTCGATCCTGCTTGTCGTGGGGCTGGGCAGTCTGATCAGCGGTCTGGGCGGGCTGTTGGTGGCCGGGGATACGGTGTTTGACGGCACGCTCTGGGCCATCGCGATTTCGGGTCTGGTGCTGCTGCCGGTCTCGTTCTTTTCGCTGTCCTTCGCCTCGCGTTACACCAATGCGTCAAACGTCAGTCTGTTGCTGCTGCTGGAAACCGTGCTTGGCCCGCTGTTTGTCTGGGCCGGTGCGGGCGAAGCGCCAACCGGGGCAATGCTGATCGGCGGCGCCATTGTGGTGGCCAGTCTCGCCGCATATCTGCTGTCCGAATCTCGCCGGCGTGCGATGTGACACCGATACTGGAGCAGAAACCGCGACGCGAAACGGGCGGTATTCCGCGTGCCATCTTGCAGGTATAGAAGGGCGTGATATTTGCGAACGGTCCGGATCTCGCGCTTTTCTAACAGGGCGATCTGCTGCAAACTGCGATCAATGGTGGAAAAACTGACTTGCGTAACCCGGCCTTGCCGCCATGAATGGCGATGCGACCCCATGACCAGACCCTGACACCGGCATACCCATCGCAAGATACGGAGACCGCAATGACGCTGAAGAACCGGATCGAATCCACGATATCTCAGGCTGTCCGGCGCGGTCAGTCCGGCGCGGTTCCGCCCCGTCTTGCCGCCGCACTGGAATATGCGGTGACGCCCGGTGGTGCGCGGATTCGCCCGACAATCTGTCTTTCGGTGGCGCTGGCCTGCGGCGATGACCGCCCTGCCCTGTCCAATGCGGCAGCGGCTTCGCTTGAGCTGATTCACTGTGCCAGTCTGGTCCACGACGATCTGCCCTGTTTTGACGATGCGGCGACGCGCCGGGGCAAACCTTCGGTTCACCGGGCATTCTCCGAATCTCTGGCCGTGCTGACCGGCGACAGCCTGATTGTGATGGGGTTCGATCTGCTGGCGCGGGCGGCGGGAACCGGCGGTGACGCCGACGGCACATCAGGTGCGGTGCGGGCGGTTGAACTCATTCGCATCCTCGGCGCCTGCACCGGAATGCCGGGCGGGATCTGTGCCGGTCAGGGTTGGGAAAGTGAAACCACCATCGATCTTTCGGCCTATCACCGGGCCAAGACCGGCGCGCTGTTCGTTGCCGCCACAAGGATGGGTGCCGTGGCCGCCGGGCAGGATGGCGAACCGTGGGAGGAGTTGGGCGCGCGTATCGGCGAGGCGTATCAGGTGGCCGACGATCTGCGGGACGCGCTTTTCGATGCCAAGACGCTGGGCAAACCCGTGGGTCAGGATGATCTGCACGGACGCCCCAACGCCGTGTCGCAAATGGGCGTACAGGGCGCCACCCAGCGGTTGAAAGACATCCTTGGCGGCGCCATTGCCAGCATTCCGGCCTGCGAGGGCGAGGCGATGCTGGCCGAGATGGTGCGCCGCACCGCCGAAGAGCTGACTCCAATGGCGGTGCGCCCCCGAAGCTGACAGTTGGGTGCGCAGGCCAGCAGGTCAGCCCGCCGCCTGCCCAGACTGCGCGTTGCGGTTCAGGATCATCCGGCGGGAAAAGGCGACGATGAACAGCGCCGTCAGCACCAGAACAATTGTCGGCCCCGGCGCACTGTCAAGATAAAAGCTGGCGTATACTCCGCCCACCATCGACACCAGACAGACGCCCACAGCGACAAACAGCATCCGCCCGAAACTGCGCACCAACAGGAATGCAATCGCCCCGGGTGTGACCAGCAGGGCCACCGCCAGAATTAGCCCCACTGCCGACAGGGTCGCCACCACGGTCAGCGACAGGATCGTCAGCAGGCCATAATGCAGCCAGTTCACCCGCAGCCCCGAAGCCCGCGCCTGTGCCGGATCAAAGGCATGCAGCAGGAAATCGCGCCACTTGGTAGAAAGAATGACCGACACGACAACCGAAATCAGCCCCGCCGTCCAAAGATCATTCGCCCGGATACCCAGCATGTTGCCAAACAGGATGTGATCCAGATGCGCGTCGCTGGGAAATGCGACAAACAGGATCAGCCCGACGGCGAACATCCCCGAAAATACCACCCCCATCACCGTGTCCTGTTTCACCCGGCTGTTTTCGGCCAGATAGCCGGTCAACAGCGCACAGGTCATCCCGGCCACGAAAGCGCCCAAAATCAGCGGCAGGCCCAGAATATAGGCCAGAACGACCCCCGGCAGGATCGCATGGCTGACCGCGTCCCCCATAAGTGCCCAGCCTTTGAGCACCAGAAAACAGGACAAAAGCGCAGTGGGCGGCGCGACGATCAGCGCGATCCAGAACGCATTCAGCATGAATGGATACTGAAACGGCAAAAGCAGTTCGCTCATGCTTCGACCTCCAGCGCTTGCCGCGCCTTGGCACGAGCCGCCAAAAGGCCGTGTTTCGGGGCGATGACAAACGCGATCAGAAAGATCAGTGTCTGCAACGCGACGATGATACCGCCTGTCGCCCCGTCAAGGAAAAAGCTGAGGTAGGCGCCGACGAAACTGGTTCCCGCGCCGATGGCAACCGACAGGATCAAAAGCCGCGGAAACCGGTCGCACAGCAGATATGCCGTCGCCCCCGGCGTCACCACCATGGCAATCACAAGAAACGCCCCCACCGTCTGCATCGCCGCCACGACCGAGGCCGCCAGCAGGGTAAAGAACACCGCCTTCAGGATGTCGGGGCGCAATCCGATGGACCGCGCGTGGCTTTCATCAAAGAAGGTGACCATCAGGTCTTTCCACTTGGCCAGCAGAACGATCAGCGACACCGCGCCGATGATGACAAGTTGCAGCGTGTCTTCCGGCGTGATCGCCAGAATGTTGCCCATGGTGATGGTCTGCACGCTGATCGCCATCGGATTGATCGACACCATGAACAGCCCAAGCCCGAAAAAGCTGGTGAAGATGATGCCGATGATCGTGTCGATCTTCAGCCCCGAGCGCCCCGACAGAAACAGCATCGCCGCCGCCGCCAGACCGCCCGCCAGAAACGCGCCAAAGGCAAACGGCAGGCCCAGCATATAGGCCCCCGCCACACCCGGCACGACCGAGTGGGACAGCGCGTCACCGATCAGCGACCAACCCTTGAGCATCAGATAGGCAGACAGAAAGGCACAAACGCCGCCGACCAGCGCCGACACCCACATGGCATTGGTCATATATCCATAGGTGAAGGGTTCCAGCAGGATCATCCCGGGGCCCCCGCCTTGCTGTCCTTGGCCCGGGCCAACGCTCTGGCGCGCGCCGCCTCCTCGCTCTCGTCCCGGTCGCCGTAAATCACGAAGGGGCGTTCGTCGTCGGTGATGATCCGAACTTCGCGTCCGTCGTCGTCTTCGTGCAGGTCGGTGCCGCCGAGCGTGAAATGCCGCAGAACCCCACCGAACGCCTTTTCCAGATTTTCGCGGGTGAACACGGTTTCCGTCGGTCCAAAGGCCATGACAGTGCCTTTCACCAGCACCGTGCGGTCACAGAATTCAGGAACCGAGCCAAGGTTGTGGGTCGACACCAGCATTACCCGCCCCTCGTCACGCAACTCGCGCAGCAAAGCGACGATCTGTTCCTCGGTCTTGACGTCCACACCGGTGAAAGGTTCGTCCAGCAGGATCACCTGACCGTCCTGGGCCAAAGCCCGGGCCAGAAACACCCGTTTGCGTTGCCCACCAGACAGTTCACCGATCTGGCGATGGCGATAGTCGGTCATCCCAACCCGCCCCAGCGCCGTCGTCACTGCCGCACGATCGACCTCCGATGCGCGGCGAAAGAACCCCATGTGACCATAGCGGCCCATCATCACCACATCCTCGACCAGCACGGGAAACGCCCAATCGACGTCCTCGGACTGGGGCACATAGGCGACGATATTGCTGCGCAGCGCCTCTTTCACGCTGCGCCCGAGCAGGCTGATCTCGCCCGAGGCGATGGGGACAAACCCCATGATCGCCTTGAACAGGGTAGATTTCCCGGCTCCGTTCACCCCGACAAGGGCGGTCACCGTGCCGCGCGGAATGTCAAACGTCGCATTGCGCAGGGCGACAGTGCCGTTGCGATATGTGACGGTGACATTATGCGCCGATATGCCGGTTCCGGTCTGTGCAGTTGTATCTTTCATCACTCTTGCCGCCTTCCTTTCCCGACGACCTAGCGCTTGGTCAATCCACGGGTAACCGTTTCCGTCGTCACCCGCAGCAGATCCAGATAGGTCGGCACCGGGCCATCGCTCGTGCTCAGACTGTCAACATAAAGCTCGCCGCCGTAATCCACCCCGGTTTCCCGCGCCACCTGTTCCGCCGGGCTGGTGTTCACTGTGCTTTCACAGAACACGACCGGAATGTCGTTGTCGCGCACGGCATCGATCACCCGGCGCACCTGTTGCGGTGTGCCAACGGCATCGGCGTTTATCGGCCAGAGGTATAATTCGCGCAGTCCCAGATCCCGCGCGAGATAGCTGAACGCGCCTTCGCACGTGACCAGCCAGCGGCGGTTTTCGGGAATCTCGGCGATCTGTGCGCGCAACGGGTCCAGAGTGTCGCGGATCTTCTGCTTATAGGCTTCGGCATTGGCGGCATAGATTTCGGCATTGGCCGGATCGGCGCCAGACAAAGCATCGCGGATATTGTCGACATAGATCTGCGCGGCATCGGCCCCCATCCAGGCATGCGGGTTTGACGTGCCCTCATAGGCGCCTTCGGCAATCTGGATCGGCTCGATTCCCTCGCTCACCGTGACGCTGGGGATTTCACCGAGGTTCGCCAGAAACTGCTCGAACCACAGTTCAAGGTTCATCCCGTTCCACAACAACAGGTCCGCATCGCTGGCCCTGACCAGATCGCCCGGCGTTGGTGAGTATCCGTGAATCTCGGCCCCCGGCCGGGTGACAGAAACCACATCCGCCGCATCACCTGCGACGTTCTGCGCCATATCGGCGATAACGGTAAACGTCGTGACGACCTTCAGCCTGTCCTGCGCCGATGCCGTGAGGGCAAAGACCGACGCCGCCAGCGCAAAGGCTGAGATCTTGGCGAACCGTTCGTTCATGCTGCGGTTCCTTTCGTTGTCTGTTCTGTAATGAAACTGATAATCATTCGCAATACCTAGGAGCATTGCGAACCGCTCGCAACTGCCATTGTCAAACCATCGCACATCCGGGCAAAAAAAATGCCCCGTGGCTGACCACGGGGCGTTTCAATCTGTCTCGGGTGGCGCAAAGGGTCAGGCGTAAACCTTGACCGATGCGCCGACTTTCACGTTGTCGTACAGCCCGATCACATGTTCGTTCTTCAGCCGGATACAGCCCGACGAAACGGCGGTGCCGATCGTCCAGGGCTGAGGCGTGCCATGAATCCGATACATCGTGTCGCGGCTGCTCCGGTACAGATACAGCGCCCGCGCCCCCAACGGGCTGTCCGGTCCGCCTGCGACACCCCCGGCATATTTGCCATAGATCTCGGGTTCGCGGCGAATCATGTTCTTTGTCGGAGTCCAGTTGGGCCATTCCGCCTTGCGTCCGACCCGGGCCGTGCCCGTGAAATTACGCCCGGCATCTCCGACCGCCACATGGTATTCCGTCGCCACACCCGGCGCGGTCACGTGGTACAGCACGAAATAGCTGGGGAACACGTGGATGCTGTTTACCGCAACATCGTCCCGGATCCGTTTCACCACCGGGTCGAAACTTTCGGGCGTGGTGTGCGGCGGGCCGACATGGGCATTGGCAGCAAGGGTGGAAAGACCCAGAGCCGAAGAGGCGGTCCAGATGAAATGACGGCGTGTAAGCATGTTATCCTCAGCAGGCTGGCAGCAAGCAGGAACAGGCAACCACTCGGGACGGGGAAAGTAAACGCCGGTACAGCTCGTGCACCACAACGTGAGGCCGGAAGGACACTATAACGCGTTCGTGTTCGCGCCAATCAATCCTTGGTCAGCCCGGTGAATATGCTGGCACGGTGTTCGGCAAGATAGATGCGCAACCAGGGGGTAAAACGCTCGGGCTGCTGTTCGACCTGCCCGACCAGATCACCAAGCCCGACCCAAGCGGTTTGCGAAACCTCGTCGGGGTTGGGCCGAAGGGTCAGATCGGTGGTGGCGAATGCCGAGAAGATATCGACCACTTCATGTTCGGTCAGGCCGCCGCCCACATCGGCGCGGTACTCCACCCGGTCGCGAAACTCCGGGATCAGACCGGTGATTCCCAACTCTTCGTCCAACCGGCGGATCGCGCAGGTCAGAGGATCCTCGTTCCACTCAGGATGGGTGCAACAGGTATTCGCCCACAGCCCCGGCGTGTGATATTTGCCCGGCGCACGACGCTGCAACAACACCCTGTCACCCGCCATCACGAAGACCGACACCGCTTTGTGCCGCAATCCCAGCTGGTGCACTTCAAGCTTTTCAATGGGTTGCAGCACACCATTAACCCAGGCAGGAATCAGCGCCATCGCCAGACACCCCGAACAGGGCGCGATATGTCGGGAAAGCCGCTTGCGTTGAGATCGAAACTACACACCAGCAAATCACCCTGAATGCCAAATTGAGCCCCTACATGCCCCGCCAGCGCTGTGGTTGCAAACCCCCTGCCCCGCACAGATCCCGATAACACGAGTATTACTTATTGGTGACCCTTGCGCGCGCTGGATTCAGCCGACGGACACCGGCCCCAAACCTCTGGCGCCGGTTTCGCGGCGAAACCTAAGGACGTTCCAGCAGATTGCGAAGTTCGATCATCACCAGATCCATCAGCTCGGCATCCACATGCCGCCCCTCGATCCGCAACAGATGGCCCTGACTGTCCTGCATGCGGCGCAGCACCGTCCCGTTCGACAGGTGCAGTGTGCTGTCGTCCTGCCATCCGGCCGGCGGCAAACGCCGAGGCCGTCCGCCCCGGGATTTCTTCGGCGCAACCGTCGTCTCGGCGATGGCCGCGTCAAGCAACGCCCACTCCTCCTCTGCCGTCACGCCCTGCCCGGCTGCCAGCACCTCGCGCAGGCGCGGCTCGCCCCCGTCGCGCAGCGCAGCGGCAAGGCGCAGACCCTGCCGCTCGGTGATCGATTCGGGGAACGACAGCATATCGCCAAGCTCCTCAAAGATCAGAGCGAAAGACCGGACCTTGCTGCGCTTGGCCTTGCTCGCCTGCGTGAACAGAGCATCAACCGCGGCCTCGGTGTTTGAAAACGCGCCCTGTTTTGCGGACATGACCGCGATGCGCCCCCGTTCAAAATGGCTGAGCGAGGCCCGCACTTCGTTTTCCTCGACCATGGCGGCAAAGGCCCGGCCACTGGTTTGCGGATCGCGCACCAAGGCCCGGATCGTGCGGTATTCGTCCCGTCCCGTCTGGGCCAGCAATTCACGGACCGCCAACAGTCGGCGATACCCGGACAACAGCCCGAACGGCCTTGACCTGCCAGCGTCGCCAGTGAGAGAGCCGGGTTCCATCGGGCAAACCTCGATCGGCAGGCGCAGGCCACCCGCCGCAATCGAGCCTTTCAGCTCTTCCAGTTCGTCCTTGTCCAGCACCGTCCGATCGCGCACCAGCATGTCGGTGGCGATGTCATCCAAGGGCAGCTCGCGGATCACCAAACCTTTTTCATCTGCATTCCGGTACAGCCCGGCATCAGCGCGGTCGCGGGCAATTTCGGCGCGTTGGTCGGCGCTGCCGGGTTGCATGTCCCGTGCCGAGGCGGCGGAAACCTGTGCAATCGGTGGGGCCGCCGATGGAGCAACGGGACGAGAGGTTTCGCGGCGAAACTCCTCTTCGTATTTGCTCAATTCCTCGGCGCTGGGGGCCTCAAGCCTGCGACGTCTGACCATTTTCGCCCTCCTCTTGCATCTGCTGATCGCGCCACCACGCCCCAAGGATCACTTCCTTGATCTCGGCCCAGGTGCGGTCAAACGTTTCGCGCCCCCGGATATAGGTATCGCGGTTGAATTCGCGGTAATCGGCCTCATAGATGCCGTTTACCTTCTCACCCGCCTGTCCGACCATGGCTGTCACGTCTTGCCGGAAGGCGGTCATGAAATCGCCGAAATAGGCCTGTATCACATTGGCCAGATCGGTCTGCTGAGCGGCGTCAAACCGGGTGATGATGGTGCGCACCGCATCCCATTCAAACCGGATCTCGGGCAGGCCGTTGCGTCGGCGAACCGTGTTTTCACCGTCTTCGATGCTGGCAAACGTCGAATAGAGCATGTCGAAAAACCGCCCCGTCGAATCGAATTCAAGGAACGAAGCCCCAAGTGGCACCAGCAGGATATCTGCCGCCGACAAGGCGTTGATCGTGAGATAGCCAAGCGCCGGGGGCGTATCGAGAAAAATCATGTCATAATCGTCAAGCACCCCGTCATGGTGCAGCGCATTGCCAAGCGCATCCCACAGGGGCCATGAGGTAAGCTGCATCCGCCAGACCGGCACCTGAAATTCGGCCCAATACAGATTGAGCTGTGCGCCGATCAAATCAATATTCGGCCAGTGGGTCTTTTGAATCAGGTTTCGCGGCGAAACCTGCAACGCTTCGCGCAGGGTTTCATCAAGCGGGAGTTCCGGCGCACCGGTCGCATTGCGAACCGAATTTTCATCAACCACGTGGCGGGCATAGTCACGGGCGATCAGCGGGAAGGCAGTTTGCCACTCATCCGTCACTGTTCCGCCGAGAATCGATGTCATCGAGCCTTGGGAATCCAGATCGATCACCAGCACCTTGTATCCATCCAGCGCCGCCGACATGGCCAGATGCGCGGCGGTGCTGGTCTTGCCCACGCCACCTTTGAAGTTGGCCACGGCGACCACCTTGGCCGGCAGACCTTTGGGCCGCCAAGGGAGATATTCGCGATTGCTTGCGCCTTCTTCGGCGAAGTGGGCGCGCAGGATCAGGATGTCATCGAGACTGTACCATTTGGATCCACCGTCCCCCGTGCCCTGTGGCAGATCGGGATTCGCCTTGAGCACCCGGCGCAAATGGGCCGGGGCGACGGGGATGAGATAGCGGCACACCTCCCATGTGGAAAAGCTGCGAAGCCGTTTGCGCCCATCCGGAGCATAGCCACGCCGGGCCAGATCATCGCGGCCTTTGGCGGCGAAATTAGCCGCCTTGGCAAAACGTGCGGTATCGATCGGCGCAGAGAGTTTCGCTGCGGCGCGTTCGGGATCGATGTTGAAATATGGGGGCAGGGGCGGTTTGGATGATGACGACATGAATTCCCGGGGATGTTCGGCTGTAACAGTAATATCGGGGAAACCATCGCACATCATGTGATGGATGGGAATCAATATGATGAATCACGACTGTACGGTCAGAAATGTCGAAGGAACACACGGGATATAGTATAGATTCTTTCGGATATTTAGAGTCTTTCCGCCTGAGTAAGCCAATTATATCAGCGGGCTAGCAGTGTATGGGTGCCTGTTTGCAGGTACAAGGGTATCCGGATGCGGGATCAACGGCACCCACTTACGGGATGACGAGCACCAGAATGCGGGTTTTTTGGTGCCTGACTGCGGTTTCGGCCTTTACAGTGACTGTATGCATGGGGCTGCGATTCGGAACGTCCTGCAAATGGGTTCCTTTGGATCGGGTAGCGTTACGATCAACCCCGTGCCGGCCGTGTCTTGGGGCACCTCAGGCGATGTTGTTTTTGGGTACCGTATGGGGCACACTCTGGGGCAGGGCGGCACAAGACCACCCGAGTCGTGCGGGACTCTGCCCGGAGTGAGGATGAGCCATGGACGCAATCGAACGTGACCGCCTGACCGGAGCCCTGCGACGGGGGGCGGTCAAAAAACATGTGGCGGCAATTCATGTCTCGGGCAAGCTGACGCTGTTGCAACGCAAGTTGAGCAATGTGCTTTTGCTGAACGCCTATGACACGTTGATCCTGCAAGATCGCCATGAGATCGATGCGCGAACCCTGTGCCAGATGATCGGTTACAATTCCAACGACATGGACACGCTGAAACAGTCACTGCGCGGGCTGGCAGAAACTGTGGCCGAGTGGGATATGCTTGATTCCGAAGGGCGTCAGGAGTGGGGCGTTTCGAGCTTGCTGAGCTATGCCAAGCTGCGCGGTGGGGTCTGTGAATACGCGTATTCTCCGGCACTGGCCGAGAAGCTGAACGACCCCAAAGTGTTTGCCTTGATCAACCTGAACATTCAGCGGCGGTTCACCGGCGGGCATGCGCTGGCGTTGTATGAAAACTGTTATCGTTTTGTGCGGACCGGCAGCACCGGCTGGTGGCCGCTGGAGCTGTTTCGCCGACTGATGGGGGTCTCTGACAGTGTTTATTACGAGAGCTTCAAGCATTTGAACGCCAAGATCATCAAACCGGCGGTGAGCGAGGTGAACCGGACCAGCAATATCGTCGTCACGCCGGAAACCCGCAAGCGGGGCAGGGCGGTGACGGATATCCGGTTTCGCATTGCTGAAAACCCGCAACTGGCGATCCTTGATCTGGACGATGGCGGCGCGGTGCGCAACGGCGCGGTCTTTGCCCAGCTGCGCGAATTGGGAATCAGCGACCGGCTGGCGCTGCAGTGGATTGCCGAACATGGCGAGCCATATGTCGCCGAAAAGCTGTTGTATGTGGAGGGGCAGGGCGCTGTGAAAAGCCCGTTGAAGTATCTGCGCGCCGCCCTGCGTGACGATTACCGGGAGGAGCCGACAGTGCCTCTGCCCGCCGGGCTGAGCGAGAGGGCAGGGCAACTGGCACAGGTGCGCGATGCGCTGGCCGCGCGCAGTCCGACCCAACGTGATGCCGACCGGCGGCAGTTTGCCTCGACCCTGGAGACCGCGGCGGCCCGGGCGGATTTTGAGCGACACAGCTGGATGTCGCCGCTGAACGCACGGGCGATCTTTGCATTTTGGGCGCGACTCAAGGCGGATTAGAGACCGGGCGCGTTGGTTTCGGCGGGTTGGCGGTAAGAGAGGGCAGGGGGGCGACCGCCGGTTTGCAACAGGATGCCCATCGCGCAGATTTGCCGGAATTTTAGGGGCGATTTCCTGCGCGAAAGTTGCACATCCTGCCAAGGACGCGATTGCCACCGCAACCGAACTTCAAACTATGACGAGGTCTCCACCAACAAGCAAAATGTTTTTACTCAATCAAATCAATGGATTATTTAAGTTGACTTGACGTAAACTTCCATCCTAGCCTTATTTTGATCGGGGCGGCGCCCGGGAGGGACTTTGCGGCGCGGACCGGGGCAGCGTACCATCTGGGAGGGAAACAAGATGATAACAAGCTTCATGACACGGGCCGGGGTCCGCAGTGCGATCGCGGTCGCCATTGCATGCACGACATTGGCAGCAGGGCAGGCCGAGGCGCAGGATCGATCGCTCAAGGTCTGGTTTGGCCGGCAGAATTTCATCCCGGAAGACGAGTTCGCAAAATTCCGCGAAGAAAACCCCGACATTGATGTCAAATTCGAGGTCGTGCGGCTGGAGGATGTGAATTCACAGCTGATCCTGGCACTGCGCTCGGGCAATGCACCTGACATCGTCCAGATCCATACCCGCGACGTTGAACAGCTTGCGCGGGGCGGTGTGGTCAAGGACTTCACCCATATGATCGACGAGATGAAGACGCGCTTTCCCGAGACCTATGCGCAACTTGCTCCACTGGCTTGGGAGGGCGCATCGGATTCTGCGGGTGCGATCTATGGCGTCGCGCTTTATGCGCAGTCGATCTATCTGACGTATCGCACCGATCTATTGAAGCAAGTGGGGATCACCCCGCCGCTCAAGACCACCGACCGCGTCCTTGAGGCGGCCAAGGCGATTGGCGAACTTGGCGGCGAAACCCGCGGTTTCAGCCTTAACGGCTGCTGCGTCAGCCCGACGTGGGAACTGCCGCTGTTCCTGTCGATGGGCGGGCAGATGGAGAACGGTGTCCCGCAGATCGATTCCGAGATCGGGCGCGAGTGGATCTCGTTCTATCAGGAACTGATGCAATCGGGCGCGGCACATCCCGATACGCCTTCATGGGATTCCGGCCAGATGCGCGCGGCCTTCATCGGCGGCCGGGCCGCGATGATGAACGAGGGCGAACATATCTATGTCGAGGTGCACAAGCAGATGCCCTATGAAGACGGCAACTGGGCGTTTGAGGCTTTGCCAACCCGGCCCG
The DNA here is from genome assembly GCF_008085915.1 of Oceaniovalibus sp. ACAM 378. GTDB lineage: Bacteria > Pseudomonadota > Alphaproteobacteria > Rhodobacterales > Rhodobacteraceae > Oceaniglobus. Next base: position 135,577 of record NZ_VSJK01000011.1, read on the forward strand.
GTCAGACCGAACCGCAAGTGCAGTCGGGCTTTGCCTTTCCATTCATTGTGACGACGGCCAACGAAGACGAGGAAGCGGCCATGCTGGCGCTCGAATACCTGTCGCGGCCTGATTATGCCAAACAGGTTGCGATTCGCTATCAGCCCACGACCAACATGGCGGTTGCCAGCGATGCGGAATACCTTGCGGCGAAACCCTGGGCCGAGGATGTCTCACCGCTTTCTTCGAACCTGGTGTCGCTGCCGACGCATCCGACCAAAGCGATCCAGGTTTACGATGTGATCGAGGAATTGCGCGACCGGATGGTGGCGGACAACAAGGCCGATCCGGCGGCTTTGGCGACTGAGTTCCAGAAAAAACTCGACGCTGTGGCGAACTGAATATTGAAGGGCGGCCATTGCTTTGGCCGCCCTTCTTTCGCGCCTGAAGCCACATCTCTCGACCACAGGATCAGATCATGACGTCTGTTGACGACAGTCCAGAACTGCCCCCATTGCCGCGCGATCGAATGGCCGACTTCAAGGAAGGCGTCGTTCCCTATCTGTTTGTTGTGCCAGGACTTTTGCTGGTTTTTGGTATCCTTGGATATGCTGTTGTCGGCGGCGCGATCCTGTCGCTGAATGAAACCGACATGTTTCTCAACAAGACCTTCGTGGGGCTTAAAAATTACCGGGACGTTTTCAGCGACCCCCGTTTTATCAATGCCTTGTGGCGCACGTTGCTTTTCGTCGTCGTGTCGATTGCATTGGGGATCGGGATGTCGATGATCTTTGCCCTCACGCTCTATCGCGTTACCCGGGGCAAGCGGTTTTTCCGGGGGCTGAGCCTTGTGCCCTATTTCGTGTCCGGCGTGGCCACAGCGGTGATGTTTCGCTTTATCTTTACCACCAGCGGCGGTTTTGCGAATTCGGTTTTGTCCGCTCTGGGCCTGCCGACGCCTTCCTGGCTGGGCGATCCGGCGCTGGCGTTTATGGTCGCGGTGCTGGCCAACTGCTGGTTCATGGTGCCGTTCGCCACCTTGATCCTGTTGGGCGGGCTGCAAACCATTGACCGCGAGATCTATGACTCGGCCAGCATCGATGGCGCTTCGGATTTTGCCGTGTTTCGTCGGATCACCCTGCCGCTGATCAAGCCGATGATGGGGGTCAGTCTGATCTGGGTGACCTATATCTCGTTCAGCACATTCGACATCATTCTTGCCCTGACCGCAGGCGGGCCGCAGCGCGCGACCGAACTGCTGTCGATCTATATGTTCGAAACCGCATTCCTTGAGCTTAACTTTGGCGCCGGTTCGGTGCTGATGATGGTGCTGCTGGCGTTCAATACCGCACTCAGCGTTCTGTATCTCAAGGTCTTCGTAATGGGCGACCACCGTCGAAAGCTGGAAAAATGAGCATGACCGGACCTTCCTCGAAAAAGTCTGGCGCTGGCCGGTCGCGCACTGGCCCGGTTCGCGACTGGAGCGGTCGTTTCGGACGCGCCGCGCTGATCGGTATCCCGCTTGCCGTGCTGGTTGTCTGGACGTTGACACCGATTGTCTGGGCGGTTCTCGCTTCACTCAAGGAACCGCTGGAAATTTACGAATCCAATGCGTTGCTCCCGGCGAATCCGACGCTTGCTGCCTATCGCAAAGTGCTGGCGATGGACGGATTTGGGCGTTGGCTGTTCAACAGTGCACTTGTCACGGTGGTGGCGACCTTTGTGCCGCTGACGATCAGTGTTCTGGCCGCCTATGGTTTCGCGCGCTACGCTTTTCGGTTTCGCCACGTTCTGCTGTTGCTCTATCTGGTTCCGCGGATCATTCCCCGCGTCAGCCTGATTGTGCCGCTTAACAGCCTGATGAGCGATCTGGGCCTGATCAACACCTATTGGGTGCTTTTCATCACCTATTCTGCCAGCGCCATCCCATTGGCCACATGGATTCTTGTCGGTTTTTTCGCCTCAGTCCCGAAGGAAATCGAAGAGGCGGCAACCATCGACGGTGCGAACATGTGGAACCGGCTGCGCCGTGTGATGATCCCGATTGCCTGGCCCGGAGTTGTCACTGCGGGCGTGTTGTGCGTGCGCGAGGCGTGGAACGAGTTCGCTTTCGTTCTGGCGCTGGTCAACGAATCCACCATGCGCACCTTGCCCTATCAGCTTTATGTTCTGAAGGACGCAATGGGTGTGCAGGACTACGCCGTTTACAATGCTTTCACTGTTCTGACGATCCTGCCGCTTCTTCTGGTCTATCTGCTTTTAGAGCGACGGGTGGTGGACAGTATCGTGTCGGGATCCGTTAAATGAGCCACGACCAAAAAGGAATTCGTATGGACGCGCCGTTCGTCGCCCTCCAAGATTTACGCAAGAGCTTTGGCACGACCGATGTCCTGCACGGCATTAACCTTGAGATTCCGCAGCATGCTTTTGTGGTTCTGGTCGGGCCCTCTGGCTGTGGCAAATCCACCCTTTTGCGCATGATAGCCGGGTTGGAAAAGATCAAACACGGCCGGATTGTCATCGACGGTGAGATCGTCAACCGGGTCCATGCCAAGAATCGCGGCATCGCGATGGTGTTCCAGAACTATGCGCTTTATCCGCATATGTCGGTGCGCGAGAATCTGGCTTTCAGTCTGGAAATGCTGAAAACCGAGACGTCCGAGGTCGAACGGCGCATCAAGACCGCCGCCGATATTCTCCAACTTGAACAGTTGCTTGATCGCCTGCCCGCGCAGCTTTCCGGTGGGCAACGGCAGCGGGTGGCGATGGGGCGCGCACTTGTCCGCGAGCCCAAGCTTTTCCTTTTCGATGAGCCGCTTTCGAACCTTGACGCCAAGCTACGGGTGGAGATGCGCGCGGAAATTCGCGCCCTGCACCAGCGGCTGGAAAGCACCACGATCTATGTCACCCATGATCAGGTCGAGGCGATGACCATGTCCGACATTGTGGTCGTGATGAATGCCGGGCGCATCGAACAATCCGGACCGCCGCTGGAGCTTTATGACCGACCGGCGACCGAATTCGTGGCGGCCTTCATGGGATCGCCGGCGATGAACCTGTTGCGCGGTCGTGTCGTCCGTGCCGATGGTGCCCCGGCGGTCGATGTCGGCGAAGGGCTTTTTCTGCCGTTCGATGATCGGGCCGGAGTGCGCGAGGGGATGGAGGTTGTCTATGGACTGCGCCCCGAACATCTGGCGATTTCTCCTGACCCGGCGTCCGGCCTGATCGGCGAGGTGGCGCTGGTCGAGCCGGCTGGATGGGAGACGCATCTGCATGCCGATATCCATGGCCGACGGTTCCGCGCCATTTCGACCGAGCGTCTTGACGTCACACCGGGCAGCAGAATCGCCCTGGCACCCGACCCGACGCGCGTTCACCTGTTTGACGGCTCCAGCGGCGCGCGGCTGTAGGTGCGATTTCCCTTGCCGCACCACGCCGCAAGCGCGCGGGTGTTAATCGTCTGGGCGGGCCTGCTCGTGGTGATCCGATGATCTGTGTCACCGGATCGCCATAGATCCACAGACTGCCGGAAATCAGGCGTGCGGCCGGCTTTTCGCCAAGGCGCCGCGTATCGCTTCGGCGACGGCCTCGGGGGTGAAGCCAAAGTGGTTCAGCACATCTGCGGCAGGGGCCGAGACACCGAAACTGTCGACGGACAGGATGATGCCGTCACGCCCGACATAACGCTCCCAACCCATGGGTGACAGCGCCTCGACCGCCACGGCGACGGAGTCGCGCGGCCCAAGAACGCCATCCCGCCATTCTTTCGGCTGGTTGTCGAAAAGACGCCAATTCGGCAGCGAAACGACGGCTGTCGCAACACCTTCGGACTCCAGCGTTTCGCGCGCCTTGGCGGCCAGTGCCAGTTCCGATCCGGTGGCAAAGATCGTTGCTTGGCGCGGTCCGCTTGCCTCTTGCAACACGTAGCCGCCGCGCGCTGTCAGATTCTCGTCGCTGTCTTTGCGCAGGATGGGAAGCGGATTGCGCGAAAGGCAGAGCACCGTCGGCGCATGGGCATCGTTCAGTGCCAGTTCCCAGCTTTCCAGCGCCTCGATCATGTCGCCGGGGCGGAAAACGTTGAGTTTGGGCGTCGCGCGCAAACCCGCCAGATGTTCGACGGGCTGGTGGGTCGGGCCATCCTCGCCCACGGTGATGCAGTCATGGGTCATCACGAAAATCTCGCGCTGTTCCATCATCGCGGCAAGCCGTACGGCGGGGCGGGCATAGTCGATGAAGCACAGGAAGGTGCCGCCAAACGGAATGAACCCGCCATGCAGCGCGATGCCGGTCATGAAGGCCGCCATTGCGTGTTCGCGAACGCCATAGGGAATATAGCGCCCGCCATAGTCTCCGGCGCAAATCGCGCGGGCCTGTTTCGGCCAGGTTTGGGTCGATCCGGCAAGGTCTGCCGAACCGCCGACCAGTTCGGGCATGACCTCGAACAAGGCTTCCAGAACCTGCGAGGATGCCATCCTTGTGGCGATATCGGGTTGGCCGACGGCCGCACGCCGCAGGTCACGCAGGACGCCCGCCGCTGCTTTCGGCAGATCACCCGCGATACGGCGGCGAAATTCGGCCCGGTCGGCGTCTGGGGCGGCGTCGAGCCTTTCGCGCCATGCGGTGTTTGCCTCCGCCCCAAGGCGACCGGCGCTGCGCCAGGCTGCGACCACCGGTTCGGGGATTTCGAAGGCACCATGCGGCCAGTTCAACAGGTTTTGCATCGCGGCACGGTCTTCGGCACCGATTGCGCCGAAATGTGCGGCGGGCTTGCCCTGTTTGGCGACCGAGCCACGCCCGATTACGGTTTTGCACGCGATCATCGAAGGACGTGGATCGTTTTTGGCCGCAAGCAGCGCAGCCTCAACAGCGCTTGCGTCATGGCCATCCACGGTTTCGACATGCCAGCCTACCGCCGCAAAGCGGGCTTGCTGATCCTCCGATGTGGCGTGGTTGGTTTCGCCGTCGATGGTGACCGCATTGTCGTCAAACAGCAGGACGAGCTTGCCCAGCTGCATATGCGCGGCAAAGGTGATTGCCTCCTGACTGATGCCCTCCATCAGGCAACCGTCACCGGCCATGACATAGGTGTGGTGATCGACCAGATCATCGCCGTATTCCGCGTTCAACATCCTTTCGGCAAGCGCCATTCCGACGGCATTGGCGATGCCCTGACCAAGCGGCCCGGTGGTTGCTTCGACCCCCAGCAGTTGTTCATATTCCGGATGGCCAGCGGTCTTGACCCCAAGTTTGCGGAAATCCCTGATATCCTGCAACGAAATATCGGGATACCCGGTCAGCCACAGCAGGCCATACAGCAGCATCGAGCCGTGACCCACCGAGAGCACAAACCGGTCGCGGTCTGGCCATTGCGGATCGGCTGCGTCGTATTTCATCACCTTGGTAAAGAGAACCGATGCGACATCGGCCATGCCCATCGGCATTCCCGGATGACCGGATTGCGCGACTTCAACGGCATCAACGGTCAGAAACCGCAGGGCATTGGCCATTTCATCAAGCGAGGTTTCGTTGAGGTCAAGCATGGTGGGTTCTCCCGTCCTATATTGTCGCATTTTCCTGATTTGCCGCGATATGAAGATCAGCCGGGCAAGAGCTTGAAAGAACGGCGTTTGCCTGACCAATGTACCGGCTGATGCGGCAACTTTGGCGTGGTGCAACCGGCAGACCGATACCGCAGCTATATCCGTGCCCCCTTGGCTGTTCGCGGCGCTTAAGGGCTGTCGCCCGCGTCGCGCTTTGCCAGCCAGTCGAAATCCGGGTGATTTGCAAACCGCCATTTGCGCAGCGGGCCTGCCATGACGTTCAAATAATACATGTCAAAGCCATAGGGCGCGCCGCAGGGGTGATGCCCGCGCGGAACCAGAACGGTGTCACGATCGGCAACCGACATGGTTTCGTCCAGCGTGCCATCTTCGGTAAAGACCCGCTGCACCCCGAAACCCGCCGCAGGGTTAAGCCGGTGGTAATAGGTTTCTTCCAGATAGGTCATGCGCGGAAAATCGTCTTCGTCGTGGCGGTGCGGTGGATAGGACGACCAATGACCCTGAGGGGTGAAAACCTCGGTCACCAACAGGCTGTCGGCAACGTCGCGATCTTCCATTGCGATGGCGTTGACATGGCGCAAGTTGGTGCCTTTGCCACGGTCTTGGGTGGCAATTCCGTCTGGGCCGATGATCGCGGCAGGCCGCCCGCCCGGTGACGGCGCGGTGCAGACCGCCAGTTCGCAGGCCCCCTGTGCGCGTGCCTCCCAAGTCTCGTTGGGGGGCAGGTAGACCGCATGGGGCAGGCCGCCGTCAAAGACACTTGCCCGGTCGCCAAGCAGGCCGAAATCGGCGCTGGCGCAGGAAATTTCCACTTGTCCCTGAATGATGACAAGAATGGTTTCACGCGCTTCTTCGCAGCCTTTCGCGACCTCCTGATCGCCAAGCCGCCACAGATCGAATCCCACATATCCCCATCCCGCGCTCTCGGGGGTGATATGGTGGACGCGGCCGCTCGAGCCTTGGGGGCGGCGCAGCAGGTTGGGTGACGGTTTTGTCGTGTTGGTCATGTGGTTTCCCTCTGAACTTGCGAAGCATTGCGGGCGGCATCCCATTCGCCCGATAGCCGGGCAAAAGCGCCGGACATTGCTGCGATTGCCGTCTCATCGTCGATCTGCCCCGCAAACCACCGTTCGGCAGTCGCTCCAAAGATCGTGCGCCCGACGGCGAACCCTTTGACAAGAGGCTGGCAAGCGGCGGCGGTGAAACTGGCGGTGAGAACCGATTCCTCTTCACCAAGACCCAGCACCACGACTCCACGGCAATGGGGATCATGGCCCGAGATCGTGTTGCACACCCGTTGCCAGTCCTGTGCCGATTGCAGCGGCGCCAGTTTCCACCAATCCGGCCAGACGCCAAGTTCGTAGAACCGGTCGATGGCCCGCGCGGTGATCGGCCCGCTGGCTGAATCGTTGCCCGGTACGATGATTTCCAACAACAGATCCAGCCCGGATTGGCGCGCCGCATCTGCCAGCCGGATGATGCAGGCCTCTTGTTGCTGCTTCAGGTCATCGGGATCGTCGGGGTGATAGTGACACAGAACCTTGACCGTATGATCCACCGGCCACTCGATCAGCGCCGAGCCAAAATCCGGCCCGATCTCAAGCTCCAGCGGGCGCGATGCAGGTACTTCGACCGGGCGTCCGATCCAGAGCGGCGTTTCTGCCGCCGCATGCAGCGCCGCGCGACCAAGCCGATCGTCGCAAAGAATGCCGTAACCGTCGCGCCCGTCGGCAACCCGCAATGCCGCCGCAAGGCACAGCTGCTTGAACTCGGGGATACGCGCAGCTGGGGCACCGGTGGCCTTTGCCAGAGCCTCGAATTGTGACCTGTGATCAAAGGCGAAGGCGCGCAGCGTTGGCCATTCCTTGCGGCGCAGGGTCGACCAATGGATCTGCTCCAGAGCCGGATCATGACGAAGTGCCGGATCGGTGATCGGCGTTGCCAGAAAATATTTCAGTTCCGACAGGCTGGGATAGGCAGGCGCGCAGCCATGCCGCGAGACGGCCAGCGCACCGCATGCATTGGCATAGGTCAGCGCGGTTTCCCAGGTTTCGCCCTCGATCCAGCCCTTCAGCAGCCCGGCCATAAAGCCATCGCCCGCGCCCAGCACGTTGAACACTTCGACCGCGAACCCCTTGCCATGAATCCCGGCATCCAGAGAGTCAGGGATCGCGCCGTCGAATACGGTCGCACCCATGGGGCCCCGCTTGCAGACCAGAACCGCGTCACACAATCCGCGCACCCGGCGCAACGCCTCCAGCGTGTCGGTGGTGCCACCGGCGATGTGGAATTCTTCTTCGGTGCCGACGATCAGGTCGAACAGGTGCAATGTCGATTGCAGTTTGGCGGTGACGGCGCCGCTTTCCTGATACCGCGCTTCGCCCGTGTCATGCCCGCCAAGCCCCCAGAGATTTGGGCGGTAATCGATGTCCAATGCGGTTGCACGGCCAGCGTTCCGGGCAATGGTCAGCGCCATGATCACGGCGGCCTCGGTCCGGGGATGCGACAGATGGGTGCCTGTGGCAACGGTGGTTCGGGCAGAGGTGATGAACTCTGCGTCGATATCCTCTTCGCACAGCGCCATGTCGGCGCAATTCTCACGCAGGAAAATCAGCGGAAAACGGTCCTCATCACGGATGCCAAGCAGGACGAAGGCGGTCAGTCGTTCGGGATCGGTGATCAGGCCCCGGGTTTCGCATCCCTCACGCTCAAGCTGTTCGCGGATGAACCGACCCATCGCCTCGTCCCCGACGCGCGAGATCAGCGCCGAGCGCAGGCCCAGACGCGCAGCACCGATGGCGATGTTGCACGGCGATCCGCCGACATATTTGCGAAAAGAGGTCATGTCTTCCAGACGGCCGCCGATCTGCATGCCGTAGAGATCAACCGATGAACGTCCGATGGTGATAAGGTCGAGCATGGATTTCGGGTTCCGTTCTTTTTAGAATGAACAGGTCTTCTTTAGGATGGAGTGCATTTCGGGTTTTTGCCGGGTCAGCCCGCAAGTCGGCCTGATCGTCGTCATCGCGCAGCGTTGCACCTGTGCCGCCTCTGCTGTCTGCGCCGAGGTCAGGAGAACCGGATTTCCGCCCGAATGCATGATGATAGACGCGCGCGGCTCTGCGACAATCCGGGGGGTATTGCGTGTTTCAACAGCGCGCCGCAGCACCATGATTGAGTTCCTTTTGCCTGCATGGAAAAAACCAACGCTCCTTGCCCGAGGTTGGCGTTTCTCAGGTCTCGATCGGCGGATTCCACCCGGACTGCTCGGCCAGTTTCAGGCACTCTTGCATGGTAACCATGGCGCCATAGGTATCAACCGACCTTAGCGAAGCAGTGGCGGAAGCGTGGGCCAACCTTAACGAGGCGGCAAGCGAAAGTTCTTTGTTCAAGCCACAGAAAAATCCGGCCGCAAAGGCGTCGCCCGCGCCATTCGTCCCGACGATTGTGTCGGGCTGCACGTTCACTGAGGGCTGGGTGGTCAACTCTCCGGTGTCACGGATTGCAACCGCGCCTTCGGGAAAATGCACGACCACGAGTTTCATCCGGCCTTGGGCCAGAACCAACCGCGCGGCTTCGATCACCGCCTTGATCCGGGTTCGCCCGTCATCCGAGAGGGTATCCACCTTGGAAAGAGCGCCGATCTCATAGTCGTTGACGACCAGATAATCCAAGTGCTCAAGACAGGGGGTGACGGTCTGGCGGATCGCCTCGGGCGAAATTGTCATCACCTCCATGTTGGTCTGAAAGCCTGCGGCGCGGGCTTTCTTCAGGACCGTGACCCATCCGTTCGGATCTCCGTCCCAGGGGGCGTCAAGAATCTTGTGGGTGCCGGGCAGGCCGAGGTGGAAAAGCCCCGGAGCGAGTCCGGTGAAATCAAAGTGGTCGGGGGTCAGGTGATCGCTGGATTCAGCCTCGAACACATGGGTGCGCTTGCCATTGTCACGCGCGGTAAACGCCATGGTGCGGTGAGTGGTCAGGCCGGGATCGACATGGAAACGGTGTGCATCGATCCCATGTTCCCGGCAGACGTCGGCCAGAAAATCGCCGTCCGCATCTGCACCGCGCAAGCTGATGGTGGCGACCGGAACGTCGGGCGCAAGAATACGCATATCGACGGCAAAGTTGCAGGCCGACCCGCCGCCGCGCCGAAGCGTGGACTGGATGCGGGTCGCACTTTCTTCGCGTGGCCATGACGGGACCGTTATGTTGTAGTCGACACACCAGGTTCCGCCGGTGACGAACCCGTTTTGCAGTCCTGCCATCAGTCTGTTTCCTTCGCTTTCAGATATCGCGGGGCGCGGCGATCCAACCGCGCGCGCCCCACCGCTGCCGGATCAGGCAGCGGCCTGCAAGACGGACTCGGTGATCTTCATGTCGTCTTCGAGCGGGCGTGTCGGCGTGATTCCTTCGCGATCAAGGGTGGCGTGATATTCGCGCACCGCCTGTTCGGACGTCAGTTCGCCATCTGCGACCCCCCGCATCATCCGCACCATCTGTTGCGGATGGTCGGCCAGGTTGATCTTGCGCCCGAACAGCGCGACCCGTGCGCCAAACCTTTCGACCTGGGCGATCAACTCAAGACAATCCCGCGTGGTGCCGGCCCCGCCACCCAGAACGCCAACCACGACCGACGGGTCATAGGCTGCAAGTTCCTGCAAGGCATCCGGCCCGTTATAGGCGATCTTGAGAAATTCGGGACGTTCGGCCGAGGTCAGCCCGGCAAGACACCGCATCATGGCGTCATTCACATAGCCGGGCACATCGGCCGGATCCATTTTGATCGCTACGTTTGGATTGAAGACTTCCAGAAAGTATTTGAAATCGTTCTTCAGCGCATCTTCGCGAAACTTTGAGAAGGCTTCCAGCGAGGCGTAATCGGCATCGAGATCGTTGTTGAAGGTGATTGAGTAAAGCCCGAGATCACAGCCCATGGCCTTGACGCGGGCGAGGTCCGCAGAGCGGAACGGGCGGGAAGGCTGCGCGGCATATTCAGCGCCGCGAAACACCCAGATGTCAGTGGTGTCATTCGCCCGGATCGCCGGTTTCACCTTGCTGGTCTTGAACACACCACGCTTGGACAGGGCCTCGTGGTTCGACACCGAAGTCAGCATGATATCGACGACATCCTGCTCGACGATGGCCTGCACCTGATCAAGAAATTCAGGTCGCGTCTTGAAACCATCGGTGCTGCCGTCTTTTGCCCGGCGCGGACCGCAGGCTTGGATCGAGGGCCCCATGTCCCCGTCTTTGGCGTCGGCGATGATAAAGTCGCCCTTGGAGTATTTTCCGGCCCTGATACGGGACAGTTTTTCATCGAGTTTGTACATTCTATTTCCTTTGAGAAGTTGAGAAAGATGTGCGCGCTGTCAGGCGGCGGCGTCCGGGGGCGGTTCCATCGCGCCGGTCATGATCGCCACGGCGTCCGACATCGTGATGTCCGACGGGCGGACCTGAGCGATCCGCCGCCCCAAACGATGGACATGGACGCGGTCGGCCAGTTCGAACACAAGCGGCATGTTGTGACTGATCAGCACGATGGAAATCCCGCGCGCCCGCACGTCCCGGATCAGTTCCAGAACCTTGCGGGACTCTTTGACGCCAAGTGCTGCCGTCGGTTCATCAAGGATAACAACCCGACTGCCAAAAGCACAGGCCCGCGCCACCGCGACACCCTGACGCTGGCCGCCTGACAGGGTTTCGACCACCTGATCGATGTTCTGGATCGTTGCCAACCCGAGATCCGACAGGTGTTTGCTTGCCTCCGCCCGCATTCGGCGGCGATCAAGCGCCCGAAAAATCGTGCCGCGCAGGCCGGGTTGACGGTATTCGCGCCCAAGGAACAGATTGTCGACGATCGTCAGCGCCGGAGCCAGAGCCAGACCCTGAAACACCGTTTCAATGCCTTGTTCGCGGGCTTCCATCGGGCTGGCGAAATGCACTTCTTTGCCGTCAAAGACAATCTTTCCCGAATCCGGACGCACCGCACCGGCGAGCGCACCGATCATCGACGATTTTCCTGCGCCATTGTCGCCAATGACGGCCAGAATCTCGCCCTCGTAAAGGTCGAAATCCGCACCGTTCATCGCGACCACCCGACCATAGGATTTATGCAGGTTGCGCGCTGAAAGCAGCGGAGGTTTCGTACGATCCACAGAAACGGACATCAGTTCGATATCCTCCTGAGCCATTGGTCAAAAGAAACCGCGGTGATGATCAAAAGGCCGACGGTGAATTCCTGCCACAGCACGTCCAGCCCGGCGAGGGCAAGGCCGTTGCGAAAGAACCCGACGATCAGGGCACCGATCAGCGTCCCGATGATCGACCCCCGCCCGCCAAACAGGCTGGTGCCGCCGATGACCACTGCGGTGATTGAATCCAGATTGGTCATTTCGCCGCCAAGCGGACTGACCGCACCGATCCGCCCGATCATCAGCCATCCCGCAAAGCCACAGATCAGCCCCGCGATAAGATAGACTGACATGAGCACGCGCTTGGTGTTGATCCCCGACAGCCGCGCCGCCTCCTGATCGCCGCCGACTGCGTAGATATGGCGGCCAAAGGCGGTGCGATTGAGCATATACCAGAGAAAACCGGCAAGCATCAGCATCATGATCGATCCTGTGGTCACCCTTGCGGCGCCAAATTTCATTGCCTCGCCGCTCCATTGCAGGAATTCAGCGCCAGCCTCGATATCCCGCTGGGCAATGGTTTCGCCGTTCGAGAAGTATTGGACCATGGCGCTGAACACGCTCCAGGTGCCAAGCGTGACGATGAACGGCGGCAGGCGGATATAGGTGACGAAAATCCCGTTGAACCAGCCGCAGAGCCCGCCAACGCCGATCCCCAGCAAAAGCGCGATTTCCGGGGGATAACCCAGCGTCACCGCCAGTTTGCCCATGGCCACAGAGCTGAGGATCATGATTGCGCCGACCGACAGATCGATCCCCGCGGTGAGAATGATCAGCGTCTGGGCCAAGGCAACCGTGCCGATGATCGTGACCTGCTGCAACACAAGCGACAGGTTGAACGGGTGAAAGAACCTTTCTCCGACCACGAAGGAGAAGATGATCAATCCGATCACCAGAACGAACAGCGGAATGATCGTCGGATTGGCGTGAAGGTGGTTCAGAATCCGACGTGAAAGTGCGGATCGTCCCGTGGCCGCCCCCGGGAATTCGATTTCGTCTGCCATTTTCGAACCCTGCTTTGGTATCAAGCTGCGTCAAGAGGGGTGGTGCCGGCCACGCCACATGGGCATGACCGGCGGTCTGTCAGCCCCAGCAGAGTTCGAGCGCCTCCGTGCTGGTGATCGACTCGATACCCTCAACCGGATTGTCGGTCACCAGAGTGACACCGGTGTCGAAGAACTCGAGCCCTTCAGTCACCTCAGGCATGGTGCCATCCTTGGCGAACTGAGCCACGGCCTCGACGCCAAAGGCCGCCATGCGGAGCGGAAACTGCATCGAGGTTGCCCCGATCACCCCATCGGCGACGTTGCGCACACCCGGGCAGCCGCCATCGACCGATGTGATCAGGACGCTGCCGTCATCTTTGCCGGCTGCCTTCAACGCTTCCCATGCGCCTGCTGCGGTGGGTTCGTTGATGGTATATACAACATTCAGGTCGAAATCCTTCTGAAGCAGCGTTTCCATGCCTTCGCGTCCGCCGACTTCGGATCCTCCGGCCATGAAGTGACCGACGATCCGTTCATCGGTTTCGTCGCCGCGGCGGTCAGGGTTCATGATGTCAATTCCGAAACCCTCCATGAAGCCCTGATCCCGCAACACATCGACAGTGGGTTGGCTTTCATGGGCGTCAAGGAACGCGATTTTTGCGTTGGCAGCACCGTCGCCCATCGTGGCTTTGGCCCAGGCTCCGATCAGGCGCCCGGCCTCGAAGTTGTCGGTCGCAAAGGTGGCGTCGGCAGCATTGAACGGGTCAAGCGGCGTGTCGAGCGCGATGACCAGGATACCCGCATCCCGTGCCTTCTGGATCGTGGGGACGATCGCCTTGGTATCGCTGGCCACCATCAGGATGCCCTTTGCACCCGCCGAAATGAGGTTTTCGACAGCCGTCACCTGAGTGTCATTGTCGCCGTCGTATTTGCCGGCAAAAGCCTGAAAATTGACGCCCAGTTCATCGGCCTTTTCGGCGGCACCTTCGCGCATCTTCACGAAAAACGGGTTGGTATCTGTCTTGGTGATCAGTCCGACCAGAACCGAGCCATCCTGTGCGCTGGCCGCGGTGCATCCGATTGCGATCGCCGCGACCGAAACACTGTGTCCCAGCCATCTCTTGATATGTGTCATTTAATTTCCTCCCATGGATCGACTTTGCCTGCGTAAGCCGATTGCGCAACATCATCAGCGTTATGTCAATAAATTTCTGATTTCCCTTAACTTCTGCATAAACACATGCAAAAGGAGGAGGCAGCGTCACATCGGATCAATCAAAGCTGCATGACAAATACATTAAGAACCGAGATTTACCGCCTGATCCGCAACGGCAACGGGCAAACAGCAGGGGCTATCGAGTCTCTGACCGAACGCTCACGCGTTACCGTCTCGCGGCGGTTGGCCGAGCTTTTGGAGCGCGATCTGATCCGCCATTCGGATCGGGCGCCGTCATCGGGTGGGCGCCCGTCGCGCATTTATCGAATCAACCCGGATTGGCGAAACGTCATCGGAATTGATGTGGGCGAACGCAAAAGCCGGGTGACACTGTTCGATCTCGAATGCCGTATGCTTGATGAACGCATGCTTGAAACCGATCTGACCCGTCCGGCGGATGAAACGATTGCCCAGCTTGTATTGGCGTGCCGCGCACTTGTCGAAAGCCCGCTGCGCACTGGCCCCGTCGTTTCGGTCGGCCTCGCGTTGCCCGCGCCGATTGACTATGGAAAAGGGATGGTGGCGTCTCCCTCGATCCTCTTTGGTTGGGAAAAGATCGCGATCCGGGAGCGGCTTGAAAAACAACTCGGGCTGTCCGTCGCGCTGGACAACGATGTCAATCTTATGTGTCTGGCGGAACATCGGCTGTATTGGCCCGATTGCCAGGATCTGATTTTCGTCAAGGTCGGCACCGGCATTGGCTGCGGAATGATCATGCACGGTGAACTTCTGCGGGGGGCGGTCGGCATTTCAGGAGATATCGGCCATATTCAACATACCCCCGAGCCGTATCAACTGTGCCGCTGTGGCAAGACGGGGTGTGTCGAAGCCCACGCCGCAGGTTGGGCACTGGCGCGCAGTCTTTCGGCGGATGGCCATGACTGCATCGATGCCAGAGACGTCATGGCGCTGTACCGCGCGGGGCATCCTGAATGCCGAAAGCTGGTGAACGAAAGCAGCCGCGCTTTGGGCACGGTTTGCGCCGATCTGGTCGCGATCCTGAATCCCGCCATGCTGATCATAGGTGGCGTCCTTTCAGAGGCGGGAGAGGCGATGCTTGCCGGAATACGCGAGAGGATCTACCAGCGGTGCCTGCCGCTCGCGACAAAGCGGTTGGATATCAAAAGCGCACGCGGCGGCGACAGACTGGGCGTGACCGGTGCCGCAATTCTGGCCATCGGACACATCACGCTGCCTTAACAAGAGCGGGAATCGTTAGCAAATGGTCGCGGCGGTCTTGGTTCCAGCGGAACTGCGGAAACGGAGACTGCCAGAAAAGGGATGCGCCGCTGGCCCCCGCAGCCCGTCCCCCATCGTCACGTCAGCCCCGTTCGCCCTCAGCCGATAGGCTGATATTTGCGTCCATCGCACCGGCGCCGGGGATAACAACCTTTATGGTCGTGTCTGGAAAACGTCAGGTGAAAGGTCTGCGACGGTTGAACAGCCCAGATGGCCGAGAGTGGTCCAGAATTCGTCTTGCAGCAGATCAAGAACGCGTTCCACACCTGCCTGACCATCCGCCGCAAGGCCCAGGGCACAGGCCCGGCCAAGCGCCACCGCATCGGCCCCCAGTGCCAGCGCCGTCGCAATATCGCTGCCCCGGCGAATTCCGCTGTCAAAGATGATCGGCACATCGCGGCCGGCCTCGTCGCGCACGTCGGCCAGCGTGGTGATAGCGGCTGGTTCGCGGTCGATTGTACGCCCGCCATAGTTCGAAACATAAAGACCCATCGCACCCGCCTTCAGCGCGGCGCGTGCCCCACTGCGACTGGTCACCCCTTTGACGATACAGGGCAGCGGGCTTTCTCGGATAACCCTTGCGGCCGTCGCCCAATCCCATCTGGGTTTGGTGAAATCCAGAAGCTCGCGCATCATCGCCTGATCCGATTTTCCGGGGCCGAAATTCGACGGCTTGCCGGCACCGGGCATGGAAAAGCGATCCTCCATCATCCGTTCACGCCACTGTCGGATAGGAGAGTATGTGGCACAGATGTATTCATACCCCGCGTCCTTGGCGCGGTGGATCATGTCGATCACATGGTTCTCTTCGCCGCAGAATGTCATCTGGAAGATCACCGCCGCCTCCGAAGCAGCGCGCACATCTTCCAGCGAATGACCGGCGGCCACGGGAACCATCTGGCGAATACCCCCCGCCTGTGCGGCGCGGCCAACGGCCAACATCCCGTCGGGATGAAACAGGGTCTCACCGCCGCCGAAAGGTGCCGTGAATGCGGGGAAGGAAAGGTCGTACCCCAAAACCGTTGTTTTTGTATCAGGGTTCGAGATTCCGGCGAAAAGCGGCGCCTCAAAAAGGTAGTCGTCAAATTTGGCGATATTGGCGCGTGCGGTGACCTCGTCGCCCGTGCCGCAATGCATGTAGTTCCAGACGCCTGCCGAAAGGTTCTGCTTTGCCGCGGCATGAATACCGCGAAGCGACGCGAATTTTTCGTGCGTTGCATATCGGTCGTCGCGGCGAACTTCTTCGGTGTCGGTCATGGAAAGCTCTCGGATATCAGGCAGGTGCGGCGCATCCGACACTCAGCCGGGCGCGCCATTTTCAAAGGTACAGATCAATCAACCGCAGCGGTGACGACAATCTCGATCAATCGACGTGGATCGCCAAGGTCAGCGCCGCCGATGGTTGCGCGGGACGGCATGTGTTGTTCCTCGAGCCACTCGACCCAGACGGAATTCATGTCGGACTTGCCAGACATATCCGAAAGGTAAATCCGGGCGTGCAGGATGCGGGTCTTGTCGCTGCCGACTTCGGCCAGCAATTTATCGAGCTTGTCGCAAATCTGGCGGGTCTGGCCCGCCATATCCTGATCAATGTCACTTGCCGCGTGGCCAGCGGCATACAGCACGCCGTTATGTGTGACGCCCGCGTGCAATGTCGGTCGTTGGGTATAGCGTTTGATCATGTCATTTTCCTTGACGTTTGTGAGGCCACACAGCTCAGGCTGTTGGCAGATAGGCATCGAGCGGGACTTCCGCCGATTTACCCGTTGCGATACGGGCAAGCTGGCGCCCTGCAAACGGTCCGATGGTCAGTCCTGCGGCGCCCAGACCGTTGCCGATGATCAGCCCGTCAATATTCGGTGCCGCGCCGAGGATCGGATTGAAACCGGGTGGCGCCGGGCGAAAGCCGATGCGCGTTTCAAGGATCGACGCATCCGCCAACCCCGGCGCGTGATGCAGGGCGGCCGTCAGGACTTCGTGCTGCCCTTCGGTTGTCACGCGATAGTCGAACCCCTTGTCATTCTCACGGGTCGCGCCAACCACCACACGGCTGTCGTCGAAAGCCACCAGATAGTGACTGGCCATGGGCAGAAGCACGGACCACCGCGAGGTATCCACACCCTGCAATCCAAAATGCAGAATCTGGCCCCGTTGGGGTTTGACCGGGTGATCCAAACCCAATGGGCGCAGAATTTGCGAGGCCCAGGCACCCGCAGTCACGATGACCTGATCTGACGCAATCTCTTGGCCGCGCCCGTCATATGCCTTGACCCGTTTCCCCTCCAGTTGGAGCGTGACAAGATCGTTGTAGAATTTTGCACCCAGCGCGACAGCAGCGCGAACCATGGCCGGAGCAAGCTCGCGGGCGTTTACCCGCGCGGCTCCCGGGACATAGAACGCCTTGTATTTCTTGTTGATGGGAGGGAAATATTCCTGCGCTTTTGCCTCAGAAATCTCTTCCATCCCGCCGGATTCCGGCGCATCGGTGGTACGTCTTGCCAGACGCTCGCCCGCACCGGCAAATTCTGCCGGATCATCCGCGACAACCACTGCGCCCACCTTGCGGTATCCGACATAGGTTTCACCCCGGTCGGAAAGGTCGGCGATAAGCTGTTCATAGTATTTCGCACCGGCGGCATACATCTGATACCATTCCGGCTCCTCGACCTTGGTGGCCCAGGGACAGACGATGCCGGCGCCGGCCAAAGTGGCCTTGCCCTGATGTTCCTGATCCACGATCGTGACATCATGGCCGTCCATTGCCAGATGATAGGCGGTGCTGGCGCCGAGAATCCCGGCGCCAATTACAGTTACCTTCATTCCACTGTCACCCCCGACAGCCGGGAAGAACCAAAGATCGCAGGCACATAGCCTTGCACCTTCTTGTTCACAATAGTGATTGTATCCGCGCCGCCCAGCACGATGACCGGTGCTTCGTCATGCACGATTTGCTGTGCTTCGTGGTACAGGGCTATGCGCTCGGCCTGATCCGTGATCGACCCGGCCTCATTCATCAGGGCATTGAATTCATCATTGCACCATGCGCCGATATTCGACGGCGCCGGAGTGCCCTCGGCGTTGCAGGACAGATAGTTGTTCGGGATCTGGCTGGGGTCCGGGAAATCATAGATGCCGCCGAACATGCCGACCTGCGCTTCGCCGGCCCGTGCGCGCTCGATATACTCACCCCATTCATATGAAATGATTTCCGCATTGACGCCGATCGCCGCCCAATCTGCCTGAATGATCTCGGCTGCGCGACGTCCATGGGGCATATATGGCCGAGAGACCGGGATTGCCCAGACCTGTGTTTCGAACCCGTCGGCAAAACCCGCTTCGGCCAACAGCTTTTTCGCCGCCTCGGGGTCATAGCCCCATGGCGCGATGTCCGCCGCGTGGCCCCATAGTGCCGGCGGCACCACAGCCCCGGTGGCTTGGCCCATACCGTTGTAAACGACCTCGACCAGGTTATCCATGTCGACGGCCTGTGCCAGCGCCTGTCTTACCCGCTGATCCTTGAACTTCTCGTCACGAAAATTGAAATGCAGCATTCCCGTTGAAGCCACCGGTGTTTGCACCGCATCGACATTGGCTGCTGCCTCGATCGTCGCCTTGTCTGCCAGATTCGGATAAAGCCCGATCATGCATTCTTCGGCCAGCGCACGCTGCAGCCGCACAGACGCGTCAGTGGAAATTGCCATGACGACACCATCAACCATCGGCGTTCTGTCGGGATCACCGATTTTCGCGCCCCAAGTATCTGCAAAGGGCAACAGCCTGACAACGGCATCGGTTTGATAGGCCTGAAACTCGAAAGGGCCGGTTCCGATCGGAATCAGGTCAAACTCTTCCGCGGTGCCGGCTTTCATCATCGTGTCGGCATATTCAGCCGAAGTAATTCCGATGGAACCATGGGCCATCGTACCAAGAAAGGCGGCCAATGGTCGGTTGAGCTTGAAAGCGACAGTGTGATCGTCGACCTTCTCAACCTTTTCCAGGTTGTCTGCCAGCTTGGCGAAAAATGTCGGATAGTTGCCCCCCGACACGGTTGCATAAGGGTGGTCGGTGTTCATCATCCGCTCAAACGTGAAAACGACATCATCGGCGTTCAGTGCACGGCTGGGCGTGAATTTGTCGTTCGACTGCCAGGCGACATCACGGCGCAGCGTGAACGTATAGGTCATGCCGTCGTCAGATACCGCCCAACTTTCAGCAAGGGCCGGTTCAATCTCCGAGCCGCCACGTTCCACAGACACAAGGCCATCATAAATCTGCTCCAGCACATAGGATGTTGTGCCGTTGCTGGTCAGTTCCGGGTTAAAAATTTCCGGTGAACCTTCGATACAAACAGTCAACACGCCTGCATGTACAGCAGGCGCTGTCGTCAGGGCGACAATGGCGCAGAGACACTTGAACTTAGTCATTTGATGCCTTCCTGTCTTACATTTTTCGCGGGTACCCCGCTTTGGCTATGGGCCTATACCAGTCGCTGAAATCCATGATTGTCAAATTAGTTTTTATCCGGTCATTATAACCAAAGATCATATAGTCACTTGTACGGAAACACCCGCAATGAACATAAGACAGCTTGAGGCCTTTCATGCCGTGATGGAGACCGGCTCGGTTACAAGAGCGGGGGAACGGCTGGGCATTTCACAGCCCGCCGTCAGCAAGCTTTTGAAGGCGTTCACGGAACATTGTGGTTTCAAGCTGTTCACCCGCAGCGGCGGACGGTTGGTGCCAACGTCGGACGGGCGACTTCTTGCCTCCGAAGTGGGGCGCCTGTTCGTCGGCACGGAACGGATTCAACGCCTTGCGCAGGCAGTTCGCGACCGCGAATGGGGCGAGGTGTCAATCGCTGCCCCGCCTGCGTTGTCCGCACGGTTTCTCGCCCATGCTCTGGGGCCCCTGATCGCTCGCCAGAAAAAGATGCATGTCGCAATCACCAGTCGATCCAGCCCACGGGTCGCCGAACTGGTTGCAGGTCAGCAAATCGACATCGGGCTGTCGGTGCAGCCATTCGACCACGCAAATGTCAGATCCGAGATGCTGGTGCGGTTTGCGATGGTCTGCGCGCTTCCTGCAAATCATCGTCTGGCAGGGAGAGACAGTATTCGGATTGAGGATTTGCGGAATGAACCCTTCATCAGCCTTGCACGGGACGATTGCTCGATCATGACAATCGACAGGGCATTCCAGCTGCGCGGTGTGCAGAAGCGCGCGAATGTCGAGGTGCCGATGTCGGAAACCGCCTGCGATTTTGTGGCCGGTGGGGCAGGGGTATCAATCGTGCCGTCTTTTGTCGGGCTTGGCTATACTGAGGAAACGCTGGTCAAACGCCCGCTGATCCCACTGACAACCATGAACATCTGGTTGTTGACGCCAGCCTCGCGCCCGCCCTCGCTGGCGACCGAGCGCGTGATGGAAATGTTGCGCGAGCAGCTGCAACCCTTCAACATTGACCAACCAAGCGGTGGTTGACAGTTTCGCTCATCGATCCGGTTCATCGCGCTTGACCGCTCAGCCGGCCATAGAAGTTGCGTACGAAATGCAGCTGCTATGGCCCGGATTTTTCGACCATTCTGCGCAGATATCCGCTGGGACGATCAAGGTGGCGACGGTGAAACGATACCATTGCGACAGCCACGACCCACTGCACACGCATCTCGCGGGCTTCATAGCAGCCTGAAATGTCGCGCTCAGGCCCAAGACCCTTTGCGGTCCAACGCCCTACGGGCACATCTGGAAAATCTGGATATCAGAACCAGATGCCGGGACTGATCACCTAGCGATAATGACGCGGGGCGGTCTATTTTTCTGCAGACCTGCTGGGTGGGTTCGGCATCCTGAAGGTAAAGGCGGTCTCGAGATCATTTGAGGCCACCGTCAGCGTCCCGTCATGTCCCTTCGCGATCTCCATCGCGATGAACAGCCCAAGCCCGAGGCCCTCGCGGCTGGGACGGTTGTTGGTGCGTTCAAATGGCATGAACAGCGTCGGCAGGAGGTCGTCGGGTATCCGCTCTCCGCTGTTGGTCACAGACAGGATGAAATCGCCACCGCTCAAACGGGCTTCGACCTCAATTGGTTTGCCTGAGTCACCATGGGTGACAGCATTTCCCAGCAGGTTGGAGAATAGCTGCGATATACGTGCGAGATCGCAACGCACCGGGGTTGGCAAATCAAGGGTCATCTTAATCGGTTGGTCCGGCGTGACAGTCTGAAGCTCGGAAGCAATCTGCGACAGGGATGCACCCAAATCATCGGTATCTCTCCGCTCGATGACAATTCCACCACCGCTGCGTTTGCGCGCCTGATCGAGCAGGTTCTCGATCAAAAGCCCCATGCGGTTGACGGAGGCGCGCATGAGACCAACAAGCTCGACCGTCTTGGCGTCGACCTTCTGACGCTCAATCAATCGAAGTCCTGACAACAGCGCGCTGACAGGATTGCGCAGGTCATGGGCGAGGATCGCGATAAACTGTTCCTGAACCTCGGCAAGGTCACGCTCGTGCGAAAGTGCGCCCTGGCTTTCGGTGAGGACCTCGTCGGCGTCCAGGATCTCTCCGATCATCCTGGCAAACAGACGGAACATGTCCAGCATCCGCTCATCGCTCAGCTTGTGAGGTTGCGGATCAATTGCGCACAGAGTGCCGAAGAACGACCCGTCCGCGCGCCTTATCGGAACAGAAATATAGCCGCGAAATCCATAGCGGGCTGGGCAGGGGTGATTGACATAGCTCTGATCGCTGTTCACATCATCGATCACGATCTCCCGGTCAGTTTGCCTTACCTCGTGACACAGGGTGCTTTCGACTTCGAGCTCGTCGCCCGGCGTCAGCCCGAACGCAATGTTATCGACGGCGCTGCAGGTGACCCAGCGGGACTCTGTAACCCGTGCCACCGCTGCAAAGCCCATCCCGGTCGCCAGGACGATCGTCTCGAGAAGTGTCGGGATGACCGCGCTTCGCCTGATTGCGTCGATGTCAATCTGGAAGTCGTGGGTCGGGGAGGCGGTGTTCATTTCAGAGTATCTCGTGAGGTAGATCTTTTTAAGGTTCGTTCCAGAACCTATCCCTCATTTTTTCCCCAGTGTCATCCCGACTTCGGCCGGAGCACGGTATCGCTTCGTTCCAATCTCAGCCGAAATCATGTGGCAGTATCGGTCTCCGGACCGGAAGCGCACAGTTGGAGGTTCTGATTTAAGGCTTTAACTCTTCCTGATATTATGTCCGATGATGTCGTAGGACTCGTGTCAAGGAGAGCTTTTCGTGTTCAAGGGTGAAGTTGAGGGGAAGCTGAATAGGGCTGGCAAACAGCCGAAGCTGACGTCGGTTGCCGCGTTCCAGCGGCTGTTTGACGCGGCCCCCGTCTTGATCTCCATCCACGAGGGTCCGGAGCACGTCTATATCTATACGAATCCGGCGCACGATCGCGTTGTAGGCGCGCGGTCGCTCACAGGGGTCACCTTTCGCGGCGCATTTCCTGAGCTGGAAGGCCAAGGCTTTTTCGATACCTTCGATGAGGTCTTCCGAACCGGTATCGCAATCGAGGTGCCTCAGGCGGAAGCCGTCATCGACCTTGGCCCGGAAGGCAGAATGCGCGTCTATTTTCGCCAGATCGTTCAACCCTGGCATGATGAAGCAGGGGAAGTTGTCGGTGTCATGAGCTTCTCTTTCGACGTGACAGAGCAGGTCGAGGCGCGGATGCGGGCCGAAGTCAGTGAGCGCCACATGTCCTATGCCCTGAAAGCCAGCGGATCGGTAGGCACATTCTACTGGGACACAAAGAGCGATCTGATGTCCGTGGATGAGGCTTTTGTAATCGCCTTTGGACTTTCGAAGTTTCACGAGCGTGACAAGCTGCCGTTGAAGGCCTTTACCGATGTTATTCATTCCGAGGACCGCGATCGGGTCTTGGTGGCCATTCAGCACGCCGTCGACACTGGCGAGCATTATGAGGCGCAATACCGCACGGTCGACGAGAATGGCGTCGTGCGCCGCATCCTTGCACAGGGCAGATGCGTGCGGGACACCAAGGGGGAGCCTGACCGTTTCACCGGGGTCATCATCGACACCACCCGGCAGCTTGTGGCCGAAGAAATTCTTCGCGAAAGCGAGGCAAGGCTGCGGTCGGTCTTCACATCCATCGATCAGGGGTATTGCCTGGCCGAGATGATACTGGACGGGCAGGGCGATCCGGTCGATTACCATTTTGTGGAAGTGAACCCGTTGTTCGAGCAGATGACGGGGCTGAAGGACGCCGCGGGACGGACCGCTCGCGAACTTGTCCCGAACCTCGAACAGAAATGGGTCGAAACCTATGCGCGTATTGCCTTGGAAGGCGAGACGATGCGGTTCGAGGACAGTTCCGAAGCCATGGGACGGCTGTTTGATGTCTTTGCCATGCCGGTCCAACCGCGCGGGCGCTTTGTCATCGTCTTTAAGGACATCACCGAACAAAAACGCATCCAGGATGCTCTGAGCCAAAGCGAGGCCCAATTCCGCAGTATAACCGAGGCCATGCCGCAAATGGTCTGGGCAACCCGTCCGGACGGCCATCACGACTTCTTCAACGCGCGGTGGTATGAGTTCACGGGGGTGCCGGAGGGCTCTACCGATGGTGCCGGGTGGAACGATATTTTCCACCCCGACGATCGGAACAGAGCGATGCAGCAATGGCAGCATTCCCTGTCGACCGGCGTTCTTTATGACATTGAGTATCGCCTGCGCCATCACAGTGGGGCTTATCGCTGGGTTCTCGGGCGTGCGCAGCCTGTCAGGAACAGCGACGGCGCCATTATCCGATGGCTTGGCACCTGCACCGACATTCACGAAATAAAGCTGGCCGATGAACAGCGCCAGTTGATGCTGGGCGAGATGAACCACAGGGTGAAGAACACGCTGGCCATGGTGCATGCGATGGTATCGCAGACCCTGCGACAGGCAGAAAACCTGAAGGATGCGAGCACCTCAATCCAGTCCCGAATTGCAAACATGGCGCAAGCCCATGATCTCCTGATCAATTCGAAATGGACGGAAACCCGCATTCTTGCCGTTGTTGAGGCGGCCCTTGCACCACACCGCACCGGAAACGGACGCTTTACGCTGGATGGACCTGATATTCCTATTGGATCGAAACAGGCTTTGGCGCTGACGATGGCCCTGCACGAGCTTGCAACGAACGCCACGAAATATGGTGCATTGTCGACGGAGGACGGTCGGGTGAGTGTCAGATGGGGCGTCGGGGAAACCGGGGGTGAAGAGACCTTCAGCTGCTGCTGGACCGAAAGCGGCGGGCCGCCGGTCACACCACCGCAGCGGCGCGGATTTGGCAGTCGTATGATCGAACAGGCCCTTGCCGGATATTTCAATGGAATGGCGGAAATCGCCTATGAGGGGGCCGGTTTGTCCTTTGAGCTGAACGCACCGCTCAGCGGCCTTATCGCGTGATGAACGCCCCAAAAAATACAAGAATTTGAGGAGAGCCGTTTTGATGCCCAGGGATCAATCACGCCCCGTTGTCTTGATCGTTGAAGACGAGCCGCTCATCCGAATGGAAGCCGTCGATATGATCGAAGAAGTCGGGTTCCGGACCTTTGACGTCGGTTCCGCCGACCCGGCGATTTCGTTGATGGAGGCGCATGACGATATCGGCATTCTATTTACCGATATCGACATGCCGGGATCGATGGATGGTCTGAAATTGGCCGCCTATGTTCGCAAGCGGTGGCCAACGGTGTCGATCGTTATCGCCTCCGGGGCCGTGGACGTTGAAACGCTCGACCTGCCGGAAGGAGCGTATTTTTTCCCAAAACCATATCCCACAGATCAGATTGCCAGGGCTCTCGAAAAGGTTTCCGACAGGTGCGGCTGATTTGAACGCCGGGAAACTATCTGGTCGGAACTATGAGGACACAATGGGTTTTTGCCTCGGTCGTAACGCGAAATGCTGCGAACGCGGCGCGCCTCAATATAATCCGAATATCATAGCAGGCCAGATCATCCTAAAGCCATGCGGGATCACAGATCGTTCAGTGCCCAGATCGCAAAGCAGCTTGCCAAACCGACCGTCACGTTCATCACCAGCCCCACGCGGAGAAAGTCGAGAAACTTGTAGTTGCCGGCGGCATAGACCAGCGTGTTCGTCTGGTATCCGATCGGGGTCGCGAACGATGCGGATGCGGCAAGCATGATGGCATAGACCAACGGCTTCGGATCGACACCCAATGTGGTTGCCAGTGAAATCGCCAGCGGGGTCAGGATCACCGCCACCGCATTGTTCGACACGATTTCGGTCAGGAAAGACGTGAGTGTGTAGATCGCGATCAACAAGAGCAGTGGAGAGGTTTCAGCAAGCACCGGCGAAAGGGTCTCAACCAAGTCTTCGATCAGGCCCACGTTGCTCAGTGCCTTGCCAACCGCCAGCATAGCGAAAATCAGGATCAGGGTTGATCCATCAATCGCACGCCACGCGTCGGCGGCCTCGATACACCGCGTCAACAACACGATGCCCACCCCGGCCAGGGCCAGCGTGGCGATAGGAGCTACATCGAAAATCGACAGTCCGACGACGCCGAACAAACAGGCCAGGGCAATCGGGGCACGACGTCGGCGAAAGGGGCGCGCGACCGGCTCTGTCGCGGCGATCAATCCGTTGGCCGAGATCACCGCCGCAACCGACGCGGCCGGGCCTTCCAGCAGCAACCGGTCTGCTGGCCTAAGCCTCACACTGCCCAGATCCGGACCGGGACTGTGCCTGTGACGTGAAATTCCCAGCAGCCTAACACCATATCGACCCAGCCATTCCAGATCGCGGACGGTACGGCCCGCCCCGGACCGGTCCGGCGACACCATGGTTTCGACCTGAATGATCGCATCCTCGCCGCGCCCCGGCTTTTTGGAGCCGAACCGCTGGTTCAGACCAACCAGAAAATCAGTGTCTTCCTCTAGCGTAAGGATCTCGGGTCGCGAGGCGGTGAGAACAATACGGTCACCTGGCTTGACCTCAAGCGTCTCTTCAGGCGCAAACCGTTGTGACCCGCGCAAAATCGCCAAAACCCGCGAAAATCGAAGACCGGTCAAGTCCGCAAGTGTCATAACAGGTGCTGGCGTTTCATCCTCGTCATTGGCCGCCGCGGCCAGCCGCACCTCGGTCAGGAATTTCAGATCGTCGTCTTCAAGTGCGGCACTCGCCGAGTCCCGGCTGGGCAAAAGCCGTGGCCCGAGCAGCAGCAACGTCAGGCCGCCTGCCAGACAGGCCGCCAGCCCATAGGGCGCTATCTCCAACATACCCATTGGCGGCAGGCCCTGTTTGCGCGCAACCCCGTCGATCAGCAGGTTTGTCGACGTTCCAACCAACGTCAGTGTCCCGCCAAGGATAGCGGCATAGGACAGCGGGATCAGAAGACGCGATGCCGGGGCGTCCAATGTCTGTGCAATCCGGATCACCACCGGAATCATCACGATCACCAGCGGCGTGTTGTTCATCAGGCCAGATGCAATGCAGATACAGACCAACAGGCCAATGAACGCGGCCCAGCCTCTGCGCGCTGCCAGATCAACAAAGAACCCCGACATGGCCTCAATCACTCCGGTGCGCACCAGCGCGCCCGACAGAATGAACATGGCGGCGATCGTGATCGGCGCAGGGTTTGAGAAAACCTCAAGGGCTTCTTCGGTCGAGATATAGCCCACGACCAAAAATGCGACCGCACCGCCCGTGGCGACAGCGGAAGGCGGCAATCTCTCCAGCAAAAACCCGACGAAAAGAGCGATCAGGATGGCGACAGAAACGAAGGTTTTGCCTTCGGCAAAAAACTCGGTAACAAAATCCATGACTGTCTACTTCTGAAACGTTCTCTGGATGACCTACCAGACTACAGCTAACTCCCACGGCGAGATCTCGTTCCGGTATAAAGCCTGTGCAAAGTTAGATACCTAGG
The DNA here is from genome assembly GCF_008085915.1 of Oceaniovalibus sp. ACAM 378. Taxonomy (GTDB): domain Bacteria; phylum Pseudomonadota; class Alphaproteobacteria; order Rhodobacterales; family Rhodobacteraceae; genus Oceaniglobus. The sequence continues at coordinate 162,690 of NZ_VSJK01000011.1, forward strand.
GTTTAGCGGTTGTCTTACGCGCATCATCTCGGCTTTTGGCGAAGGCACCAACGCGTCGGGATCTTCATGTTCCGAAAGTGACGTGCCTGTCCAAGTCGATAAAACAGGCCGAATTGAACGAAATTTCCCAAATGTGGCCGGGGTCGCGTTGGCTGTCGTTACGACTGCTTTTCGGGTTCAACACCCGCGACCTTTGTCAGCGCGTTCAGTTCATCGCGAAGGGCATCGACATTGCCGTCCATCCCGCGCTCGATCGCTTCATGGGTCGCGATCCAGATCGGGATCGCCTGTTCCAGCAATGACAACCCGTCGTCGGTCAGGGTCAGCCGCCGGGCGCGGCGATCCTGCGCGTCGGGGGTGACGGTCAGCAGCCCGCGCCGCTCCAGCGGTTTGAGGTTGGCCGTCAGCGTCGTGCGGTCCATCGCGAGCAGGTCCGCAACCGATCCCACCGTCGGTGGCTCGGGTCGGTTCAACGATATCAGCAGCGAGAATTGCCCGCTTCGAAGGCCGAGAGGGCGCAGCGCCTCGTCGAACCGACGGGCTACAGCGCGCGCTGCGCGTTGCGCGTGCAGACACAGGCAACTGTCTCTGACGCGCAAAGTCATGCTGAAGGTGGCGTGTTGAGCAACTTTATTTGACACAAATATATTTACGTTGTTATCAACGTAACTGTCAATCGAATCGCGAAAGCGGGTGCCCCGACATTCTGACGACGGCGACAAGATTGGCCGCGAGAACGATTGCACGGTGCTGTCCGACCCCCAGCCCGGGAAGCGAAAGCGGGCGGGTATCAGAAACTTGACGACTAATGCCTCAAGCCCACCACAGGAAAGGAAACGCCCGTGACCCAGATGATCTTTGTCAACTTGCCGGTGTCTGATGTTCAGGCCTCAACGGCTTTCTACGAGGCGTTGGGCGCAAAAAAGAACGCGGTCTTCTCGAACGAGACGTCGTCGAGCATGGTGATCAGCGACAGCATCACCGTCATGCTGCTGTCCCATGAACGCTGGCACGATTTCACGCCCAAGCAGATTCCTGACGCCAAGACATCGGCGCAGGTTCTGCTCTGCCTCTCGATGGACAGCCCAGAGGCCTGCGATGCTGCGGTCGCCAACGCCGAAAAGGCCGGCGGCACGGCTGACCCGACGCCGAAGCAGGATCACGGGTTCATGTATGGCCGTTCTTACGAGGATCCGGACGGTCATATCTGGGAAGTCATGTGGATGGATATGGCCGCGATGCAAAAGGCAATGGCCGCGCAAGTCTGATCAATCAGGAAAGGTAATGACCCATGAGCTATGTCAGCGGATTTGTGATCGCGGTGCCCACGGACCGCAAGGAGGATTACCGGAAGATGGCGGCCGACGCGGCCGAGGTGTTCAGGGACTATGGAGCCACCGAGATCATGGAGGCCTGGGGCGAGGACGTGCGCGAAGGCGAGGTCACCGATTTCCGCCGCGCCGTGCAGGCAACCGAGGATGAGACGGTGGTGTTCGCGTGGATTGTCTGGCCCGACAAGGCAACGGCAGACGCCGCAGAAAAGAAGATGGAATCTGACGAGCGCATGAAGCCGCCCGTCGACGCGCCGTTCGACATGAAGCGGATGATCTACGGCGGCTTTACCCCGATCTTTGAGATGGGATGCAAAGGAGTAAAGAAATGACCACGCGACCAAGCACCGAGAGCCAGCCTGTCGTCTCGCGCGCGGAATGGATGACCGCCCGCAAGGCTCTTCTCGACAAGGAACTCGCGATGACCCACCAGCTCGACGCGCTGCGGGCCGAACGGCGGCAACTGCCTTGGGTCAAGATCGAAAAGCAATATGTCTTTGAGGGTCCGGTGGGGAAATGCACGCTGGAAGACCTGTTTGGCGATCAGAGCCAGCTTGCCATCTATCACTTTATGCTAACGCCGGGATCAGACCACATCTGTGGTGGCTGCGCGTTCATTTCCGACCACGTCGACGCGGCCCGGCAGCATTTCCAGCATGCGGACCTTGCCTTCTCTGCGGTTTCGCGCGCGCCGATTGCGCAAATTGAGGAAGTAAAAGAACGGATGTGCTGGTCCTTCCCTTGGGTTTCGTCCGGGAGTGGCGACTTCAACTACGATTTCAACGTGTCGTTCACGAAGGAGAACCGCGCAGACGGAGGTGCCAGCTACAATTACGGCAAGGCGAAAATCGAAAGTTCACCGGACATGTTCGGTGTCAGCATTTTCGCCAAAGACCGGTCCGGCACGATCTACCACACCTACTCGACCTATCAACGCGGCCCCGACCTGCTGATCGGTGCGTTCAACTGGCTCGACCTCACTCCCAAAGGCCGCAACGAAGAAGGGACCATGAGTTGGGTGAAGCTGCATGACGAGTATTGATGGGCTGCTGAACGCGAAAGAGTGGATGGAGTAATGATCGCGCGGCCCAGACACGACGGGCTGAAGCGCGGTGACGTCTAAGTGAAGATTGACCGAAACGGACAACAGGAGGAATGACCATGGGAAATCGCGACGGAACCCCGATCTGGTATGAACTGATGACTGATGCGCCGGACGCTGCGCAGGATTTTTACGGTGCGGTGATGGGCTGGACCTTTGCGAAGCCTCCCGGCGGGATGGAGCGGGATTATCGCACATTCGCGGCAAATGGCGAAGGTGTCGGGGGGGTGATGAAAGCCCCCAACGGTTCGCCTTTCGGGACGACCTGGGCGGTTTATTTCGGGGTGGCGGACGTCGATGCCATGGCCGTACAGGTCAAGGATCTTGGCGGCAGTATCCACATGGAGCCGCAGGACATCCCCAATGTGGGTCGCTTTGCCTTCGTCGCGGACCCGCAGGGCGCGATGTTCTACCTGATGCACGGCGACAGCGATCAGGACAGCACGGCCTTTGCGCCGATGACGGCGGGACATTGCTGCTGGAACGAGCTTGTCACCTCCGACCAGACGGCGGCGCTCGACTTCTATGGGAAATTGTTCGGGTGGAAAAAAACCGGGGCCATGCCGATGGGTGAAAATGGCGATTATACCTTCTTTGGCAAGGGCGACGTTGAAATGCTCGGCGCGATGATGAACGCACAGAAGCCGGGCGCCAAGCCGTTCTGGAACTTTGCCTTCACCGTCGCGGACATCGATACCGCGAAAGCCGCTGTTGAAGAAAGCGGCGGCACTGTCACCCACGGGCCGATCGACCTGCCGGGCGATGAGGGCGATTGGATGATTCAGGCAAATGACCCGCAGGGAGCCAAGGTGATGTTTGTCGGCAAGCGCAAGGCAGGCGCGAGATGATGGACAAGATCACCACATTTCTGTGGTTCGACGGACAAGCCGAAGCGGCAGCTAAATTCTACACCGGGCTTTTCCCCGACAGCCACATCGACACGTTAACGCGCACCCCGATGGACTATCCCGGCGGCAAGGAAGGCGAGGTGATCACCGTTGCGTTCACCCTCTCGGGTCGCAGTTTCATCGCCATGAACGGCGGACCGGACCACCCTTTCACCGACGCGATCTCGCTTACCATCGATTGCGCCGATCAGGCCGAGGTTGACCGTTACTGGGACGCCCTGTCAGACGGTGGCGCGCCGGTCGCCTGCGGCTGGATCAGGGACCGCTTCGGTCTGTCCTGGCAGGTCACGCCGCGTATCCTGCCGCCGCTTCTGGCCGACCCCGACCGGGCCAAGACAAGGCGGGTGATGGAGGCGATGATCCAGATGGTGAAGATCGACGTTGCCACCATCGAGGCGGCTGCCAAAGGTTGAACATCGGAGGGTCTGACATGCTTGAACTCTACGCCCACCCGTTCTCGTCCTACAGTCAGAAGGTGCTGACAGCGCTTTACGAATACCACCTCGACTTCGATTTCAGGATGCTCTCCCCCGACCAGCCGGCCAACATGGCGGCGCTGGCGGCGGTCTGGCCGTTTCGCAAATTTCCGGTCCTGATCGACAACGGCACGCCACTGCGCGAGGCGACGATCATCGTCGAGCACCTGACACTTCACCATGCCGCCGGTGCGCCGCTGATCCCGGCCGACGCGACAGCCGCGCTGGACGTTCGGTTCATGGACCGGTTCTTTGACATCTACATCGCCACGCCGCAGCAGCGGATCATCTATAACGCGCTTCGCCCCGAAGGGCAGCGTGATCCGCTGGGCGACGACGAGGCGCGCGCAGGTCTCGACACCGCCTATGCCTGGCTCGATGGTCGGATGGCGGGGCTTGAGTGGGCCTGTGGCGATTTCAGTCTGGCGGACTGCTCGGCCGCGCCGCAGCTTTTCTATGCTGACTGGACCCACCCTATCGGCGATCGCTTTCCAAATGTGACGGCCTATCGCCAGCGATTGTTGGCCCGCCCGTCCTTTGCGCGCTGTGTCGAAGAAGCCCGACCCCATCGCCCGCTCTTCCCGCTGGGCGCACCGGACAGAGATTAACGTTGCAGAACACAGGAGGCCGCGATGAAAGACAGCAACCTCAAAGTTACCGCCTATGATTGGGTGCCCGACTTTGCCAAAGGCAACGTTCGCGACCTGCGGCTTAGGTGGGCGCTGAACGAGGCGGGGTTTGACCATGAGGTCGAGATCCTGACGCAGGGCGAACAGAAGAAGGCACCGAATATCGCCCGCCAGCCGTTCGGGCAGGTGCCGGTGCTGGAGGTCGACGGTAAACCGATGTTCGAGAGCGGCGCCATTGTCTGGCGGATCGCCGAAGCCAGCGACGCGCTGCTGCCCACGGGTCAGGACGCGCGCGATCGGGTTTTCTCATGGTATTTTGCGGCACTGAACTCGGTCGAACCGGAGATCATGATGCTTGCCATGCTGGACTTTTTCGCCTCGGACAAGGACGCGGCGGCGCGGCTGCGTCCCGATGTGATCGACGGGGTGCAGGGGCGACTGAAACACTTGTCAGACGCTTTAAAGAATCGCAACTGGCTGGTCGGTGATGGGTTTACCGTGGCTGACCTGATGATGGCGACGGTGCTCCGTATCCTCAAGCACACCGACATCGTGGCAGGTCATCCGACGCTTGATGCGTATCTTCGCCGCTGCACCGACCGGCCCGCATTTGCGGCGGCGCTGGAGGCGCAGTTGCAGACCTTTTCGCAGAACGCCACAAAATATGAAGGTGCCGCATGAAAGCCCTGCCCACAGGAGCCCGACCATGAACGTGACCGACATCTTCGTCAGCATCAACGCCCGCGACTTCGACGCCCAGACCGCGTGGTGGGCCATGCTGATCGGGCGCGATCCGGACAGAAAACCGATGCCAAGCTGCCGCGAATGGGATCTGGCGCCCTCCGTCCTGTTCCAGGTTCTGGATGCGCCGGGCAACGGTTTCACGGAGGTATCCCTGCGCATCGACGATCTGGCGACCGAGATCGCGCGGCTGCGCAGGGCCAACATCGACGTACCGGACCCCGAGAAGGTCGAGGGCTTCGAATCCTTGCGCTGGTCAGCCTTCATCGACCCTGAAGGAAACAAGGTGAACCTGCTGGAAGGCGGGTGACGGCAACGCAAGAACACGAGACGGCATCATTCAACAGTCGGAACTTTGTCCCTGAACCGGAACTGCATCGTCTTCGAAAAGGTTGAGCCTGCAATAGGACACATCAAGCAAAGTGAGGTTATCCATGGACCATTCCAAGCATACCCCCCTTCACCCGGAGGAACTGACCGCTGCGACTATTAACGGCGCAAAAGTCTACGGCCCCGATGACCATCATATCGGTGACGTTTCCCATTTTCACGGCACTGGTCAGAACGCTCAGATCGTCGTGGATGTCGGCGGATTTCTCGGCCTCGGAGCCAAACCGGTGACCTTGAACGTGTCGAGCTTGAACTTCATGCGTGACCAGAACGGCAAAGTCCATGCAACGACCGTCATGACAAAGGACGAGTTGAAGAGCTTGCCTGAACACAAGCACTGAGCGTCAGCGACGCAAACATGCAAATAACGGCGAAGGTCAGCGCAGAATATGTGCTGACCTTTTGTCTCGAAAACATTTGGATCAGCTTTTTTCGATAAAATCACCATCAGACCCCCGGATCGCGATCTTTCGTAAAGTTCGCTCGAAAAATCGGGGCTGGCAGTCGCATCCTTGATCCGCGAAGTTTGCAGATATTGGCAATGTGATCTCTTTGAATGAACATTAGATTGGAGCAGCCCCAGCGTGAACGAAGACACCTTCTTTTCTCTGAACCCCTACCATGTGGCGCTGGTTGTCGTGGGTGTGATCGTGATCCTGTCGCGGTGGCTTCCGCGCCTGGTGTCAAAGCGGGAACCGGCTGCCGCCCCCTTGATGATCCTGTTTGGTGCGGCTGCGGCCTTGCTGGTTCCGGGCTTTCTGATCCCGCCTGATCCGCGGCAGATCCCGTTGCCATGGGAGTTGGTGAGCGAGTTGACGGTCATTGTGGCCCTGTTCAGCGCCGGAATGCGCATCGATAGCCTCAGGCCATGGAGGCGCTGGATGCCGACAGTGCGGATGTTGGTGATTGCCATGCCACTCACCATTCTCGCGGTCGCGTTGCTTGGTGTTGCTGTGGGTGGATTGACGGTGGCGGGCGCAATCCTGTTGGGCGCTGTCCTTGCCCCGACCGATCCGGTTCTTGCCGCAGATGTTCAGGTCGGTCCCCCGCAAGAGGGCGAAGAACATCCGGTTCGCTTCACATTGACGACCGAAGCGGGATTGAATGACGGGTTGGCGTTTCCGTTCGTGTATCTGGGACTGATTGTCGCGGCCGAAGGTCTGAACCCCGGTGCATGGGCGTGGGAATGGCTCCTCCGCGATGTTCTGTATCGCATAATCCTTGGTGCCTTCATGGGCTGGGCCGGTGGGCGCCTGCTGGGCATTGTCCTGTTCAGCGTTCCAAAGGGATCAATCCTGGCAGAGACGGGATCCGGCGTCATTGCAATCGCCGGTGTTCTTCTTTGCTATGGATCCACGGAACTGGTAGAAGGCTATGGTTTCATTGCCGTTGCTGTGCTTGGCCTGACCCTGCGCCGCATTGAAAAAGACCATCATTTCCACCGGCGTTTGCATGATTTTTCGGAATCCATTGAACATGCCCTGACCGCCGTGCTGCTCATCGCGCTCGGCAGCGTTCTGCCCACTCTGCTTGTCGATCTCAGCTGGACCCACGTTCTGATCGCGCTGACACTCATCGTTGTCATTCGCCCGGTGTCCGCCTGGATCGCACTGATGAAGACGGGTCTCGGACAGCGTGATCGCGCGGTCATCTCTGTCTACGGGGTGCGGGGCATCGGTTCGATCTATTACCTCTGCTATGCAGGTAGCCACATGGAATTTACAAACGAAACCCAACTCTGGTCACTGGTCGGCCTTGTTATTTTACTCTCAACAATCCTGCATGGGTTCAGCGTGGGATGGGCCATGGACCAGGTGAACGATGACTGAGCGGTGCAGATCTGTGGACATCTTTAAGACTTAGTGTCTATCCAGAAACATCTTGAATCTTTAGAACCACTTGTGAATTCTTGGCTGAGGCAGGGTTTTGCAGGAGCTTGCGGATGTGGACCAACGAGGATCGCTGTCGTTGTCTGGGAAAGGTCGCGGTCGATCCGGCCAACCAGCGTGCGATCTGCTGGAGCTACTGAAGCGGGGCGCGGATTCAGAGGGTGATTGCCCCGCTCTGATTGCGCCAAAGAGGCGCGGCGCCCGGATCGCCAAGGCAAAACGCAGTCCCGACCTTGGTCGACACCGTGCAGAAGAATATCGGGGGTATCGCACCGGTTTGCTGACCTGAAGAGGCAGGTGTCGATCCGGCGGTATTATCTTGCAATGCACTGGCGGGCGGGTCGGAGCCTGTCCATACCGCCCGCCAATGATCTTAGACGAGCTTCGGACCGATCGCGACGTCGAGCGGGGCCAGCCCGTCGATCGTGCAGTGGATTTTGTCGCCGGGAACGACCGGGCCGACGCCATGGGGCGTGCCGGTCAGGATCACGTCGCCCGGCTGAAGTTCGAAATACTCGGAGAGGCGCGCAATGATTTCCGGCAATTTCCAGATCAGCAGGCTGATATCTGACTCCTGCTTGGTTTCGCCGTTCACGGTCAGTTTGATCGCTCCCGAGGTGATGTGACCAACTTCCGAGACCGGGCTCAACGCGCCAACGGGGAACGATTTGTCAAAGGATTTGCCGATCTCCCAGGGCTTGTTGTTGCCCTGAATGTCGCGTCGGGTCATGTCGATTCCAACGCCGTAGCCCCAGACGTGTTCCAGCGCGCTTGCCTCGGAGATGTTCCGGCCGCCCTTGGCGATCGCCATCACCAGTTCGACTTCGAAATGAAAGTCCTCGGTCATAGGAGCATAGGGAATCGTCTCGCCCGAGGGCACGACCGCGTCCGTCGGTTTTTGAAAGAAGATCGGGGGATCACGATCGGTGCTGCCGCCCATTTCCTCGACATGCGCGACATAGTTTCGGCCGACGCAATAAATACGGCGCACCGGAAAACGTGCGCTTGCGCCACGTATCTCGATGGTGGTCCGCTCCGGCGCCGGTATTGCCAGCGCTGTTTGTGTATCTGATCCGTCCATTATGCATCCCCAATTGTCCCGCCCGACATCGGGCAACCCAGTTATGCTAGCACCAACATTTCGGCGGAATCAATGAATAATATATTATCTGGTTTGACGTATGGATTTTAGCGGCTAACGTAAATTTACGCGAACAGACAAAAATAACGTCGGCGCGGCGGCGTACGGCAGAAAAACGGGAGGAAGATATGACAGTTCGATTGGTAAGGTCTTTCCTGGCGGGCCTGGCTCTGGCGGCCATTCCAGCCATCGGCGCGATGGCGCAAACACCCATCACAGTGGTTATACCCAACCCCTCGGCCCTGAACGTGTTTCCGATTCACGTGGCCGTCGGAGAGGGATACTTCGCTGAAGAGGGGCTGGAGATCTCGGTGGAGGCGGTCAACGGATCGGCTTCGGTGCTTCAGACGCTGGCGTCCGGCGCAGGCCAGATCGGAGAGCCCGGACCGGGTCCGGTGCTTGCGGCACGGTCCCGGGGTGAGGACGTAGTGTTCCTTTACAACCTCTTTGCCAAGACCGGGTTCGGCCTGGTCGTGCGTGAGGAATCCGATTACCAGGCTCCCGAGGATCTGAAGGGTACCGTCATCGGGGTCGGCACCGCAGATGGCGCCGAAGTCGGCTTTACCCGGGATATCCTGACTGACGCGGGGCTGACCGAAGGCACCGATTACGAATTCCTGACGATCGGTGACGGCGGAACCGCCGTCGCGGCATTCCTCAACGACGAGGTGGACGCCTATGCCGCCGCGGTCGTCGACATGGTGATCATCCAATCCCGCGGCATCCCGCTGCGCGAGATCACGCCCGAGAAGTATCTCGGTTACTTCGCGAACGGCTTTGCCGCGACCCGCGAATACATCGACGCCAATCCCGAGGTGATCAAGGGCTTTGGACGCGCCATTGTGCGGGGCTACAAGTTCGGTCAGGATCCGGCGAACCTTGAAAAGGTATTGGCACACACCAGTGCCGCCAATCCGCAGGAAGGCGAAGATCGTGACTTTGCGATCGCCGTGTTCGAAGCAATCAAGGGCCGCATGGCCTCGGTCGATCCGTCCCGGCCGCTTGGCTATCAGCCGCCCGAGGATTGGGAAAAGTGGCACACCAGTGTCGTCGCGACCAAAAGCATTCCCGGACCTCTCGACGATCTCGAAGCCGCCTATACCAACGAGTTCGTTGAATACTGGAACCAGGATTGAACGTGGACGTGCCTGTAAAACCGGCCGACAGGCCTCTGACCGGTCGCGATACGCGACCGGTCTACCAACTCAGCCGGGTGTCCAAGAAGTATCGTCAGGGCAACATTCAGGCCCTGAGTGCTGTTGACATCACGCTGACCGAAGGCAGTTTTTCGTCGATCATCGGTCCGTCCGGGTGTGGCAAGTCCACCCTGCTCAAGATCATGGCGGGCGTCGAACCGCCAAGCAGCGGGCGCGTCGTTCTTGATGGCAAGCCGGTCACCGGACCGCGGCGCGACATCGGCATGATGTTCCAGCAGGCCACGCTCTTTCCGTGGCGCTCGACGATCGAGAACATCGTTCTGCCGATTGAAATCCGTGAAGGCCGGGCGGCCGCGCGAAAGGCCCATGTCGATGCAAGGGAACTTCTTGAACTCGTCGGCCTCGAAGGCTTCGAAGAGGTCTATTCCCACCAGCTTTCGGGCGGCATGGCCCAGCGTGCGGCGATCTGCCGAATGCTCATCACCCGGCCACAAGTCCTGCTTCTGGACGAACCGTTCAGCGCGCTTGACGAAATCTCGCGCGATTTCATGAACCTCGAGTTGCAGAAGGTCTGCATGTCGCGGCGGGCGACGACGATGCTCATCACCCACTCGATCTCCGAGGCCGTGTTCCTGTCCGACCGTGTCTATGTGATGTCGGCCCGGCCGGGCCAGATCATCGAGACGATCGAGATCGATCTGCCGCGCCCGCGAACCACCGAGATGATGGTCACCCCCGCGTTCGGTGTCTACGTTCAGAGGATCCGGTCGCTACTCGACAAAGGAGCTTTTCAATGAGCACGTCCGTCTCCGAAGACGATACTGTCTGGACCGAACATGTTTCGTTCATCGACAGGATCCCGCGGTGGATCGCCATGCTGGGCCTGCTGGCCGCCGTGCTCGCGATCTGGCAGGCCTCGCACAGCTTCGGCATCGTCTCACCGATCATCCTGCCCTCGCCCGGAGAAACCGGGCAGGACATCATTTACGTGGCCCGCAACCTGATTTCGGGCGGCTATATGCTCAAGGCCCTCTGGATCACCACCCAAGAGGTTCTGGTCGGCTTCCTGTTTGCGATGCTCTTCGGGTTCAGCCTCGGGATTCTGGTCGGTGAAACGTCGTTCGGCGAGCGTGCCGTCATGCCCTATCTTGTCGCCATCGATACAATGCCAAAAGTCGCCTTTGCGCCGCTGTTCCTGTCCTGGCTCGGATTCGGGATTGCCTCAAAGGTCGCGCTGGCCGCGTTCATCGCGACATTTCCCATCGTCGTCGGCACAGCCGCCGGTCTGCATGGTCACAATGAAAACGCCCGGATGCTGTTTAAGACGATGGGCGCAAGCCGTTGGCAGACTCTCATCAAGATGAAGCTGCCCATGGGGCTGCCGCAAATCTTCACCGGACTCAAGATCGCGTCGGTCGGCGTCATGGCAGGAGCGATCACGGCCGAGTTTCTGGGCGGCGGCAAGGGGTTCGGCGAACTGATCCGGGTCGCGGCCTCGCAACTCCAGACGCCGCGTGTGTTTTCCTTGATCCTCTACCTCAGCCTGCTGGGGTTCTGCTTGTTCTGGACGGTGGTTCTGGTAGAGCGTCGGCTCGTGTTCTGGCACCGTTCGTCGGGACCAACCGGCGCTGTGCGATAGAGGTAGAACTGCGTGATGGATCATACGCCATTTCCGATCACCGACGGCAGCGATGTCGCGCCGCGCGAAGGCAGCAAGGCCACTGCGGCGACCCTTGTCTATCGCGAACTGAAGCGTGATCTGCTGCGCCGCAGTTTTGCCGCGGGTCAACGGCTGCTGATCGAGCAGATTGCAGAGCGCTATGGTGTCGGCACAAACCCGGTGCGCGAGGCCCTCAACAGGCTTGCGGCAGAGCGTATGGTCGACCGTGAGGACCAGCGCGGCTTTTCGGTGCCGATTCTGTCCACCGAGCATTTCCGCGAAATCGTGAAAACCCGGTGCTGGCTTGAGGGAAGGGCCCTGACCGAATCCGTCAGGAACCCGACCGAAGCCTGGGAAGACGGGATCGTCCTGTCGCTGCACCGGCTTTTGCGGACCCCGTTTTTGTTTGGCCAGGATATCGAGGACGGCGAAGACAACCAGAAATGGGAAGTCCGGCATCGCGAGTTTCATCTGGCGCTGATCGCGAACTGCGGGTCGCAATGGCTGTTTCGCTTCTGCGAAGAGATGATGGATCAGGCCGAACGCTATCGCTATATTTCTGACACCAAGTCCTATCCGCGCCGGAACTCCGACGACGAGCACCGCAGGATTGCCGAGGCTGCAATTGCGGGGCAGGCCGACCTCGCCGCCGCTCATCTGATAGATCAATACGAACTGACGCTCGAACTCTACGAATCCAAGGTCACGACCGAAACCGCCGACGACGCCGACACCGAAACCGGCAAAACCAAAGAAAACAGCTAGTATGGGCGGTGGACTGGACTTTGCATCGCTGATCTACCTTGCCATGGCGCTCATTGCAGCGGGTGCAGTGACCGGTGTTCTGGCAGGTCTGTTCGGCGTGGGCGGCGGGGCAATCACCGTTCCGGTGCTCTACGAAGTCTTTCGTCTGCTGGACACCGCTCCCGACGTTGTCATGCCGCTGGCGGTCGGAACTTCGCTGGCAATCATCATCCCCACGTCGATCCGATCTTTTTACGGGCACTATAAGAAGGGGGCCGTCGACCTCTCGGTGCTGCGTCCTTGGGCCCTGCCGATCTTGGTCGGGGTGTTGATGGGTGCCTATATCGCTCGTTTCGCAGGGCCGCAGGTGTTTCAGGGCGTCTTTGTGGCCGTGGGGCTCATCAATGCGTCAAAGCTTCTCTTTGCGCGCAGCCGCTGGGTTATTGCCGACGAGATGCCGCGCGGACTCGGCATGCGCGCTTGGGGGTGGCTGATTGGTCTCCTTTCCGCGCTGATGGGGATTGGCGGCGGCGCCATCTCGACGATGATCCTGACCCTCTACGGGCGGCCGATCCATCAGGCGATCGCGACTTCGGCCGGTGTCGGCATGCTGATCTCGGTTCCCGGCGCGATTGGCTATGCAATAGCAGGCTGGGGCAGTGCTGGCCTGCCGCCTGACGCATTTGGGTTCGTGTCCCTGCTGGGCGTCGCCCTGATCGTACCGACGACGTTGCTGACGACACAGATCGGTGTGAACCTCGCACATGCCATGCCCCGTCGCCGTCTCGAAATCCTGTTCGGCCTGTTCATCCTCGCCGTGTGTGTGCGGTTTCTCATCGCCATCATCAACGGCACCTGATCCCCGCCCGGAATGGAAGGCCTTGAGGCATCGCATCTTCGCCTCAATCCGGCTTCGGGCGTGGTATCCCGTCCAGCGCTTCCAGAATGCCCTGCCGTAGTGATGAGTGGCGCGCAGGGTTTCATTTCGGACAACTGCTGCCGGGCAGTCCTCTTTCCACGGTCGTCCGTTCTGCGGATGGGGATGATAAAGCGTTTCGAGGAAAACTCTGTCGCGGAGACTGCGATGGGACCAGTGTTCACGTGCTTCTCGGAGGTCTCTCCAGAACTTCAGATCGCTTTCATCGAAGAGATGGGTCTGCCCCATCAGGGTGTCCCGACAGTCGCGAACTACCTGCAAGCATCCTGTCCGTTTCCGCCTGCTCTTGCTGAATTACGCTCTGACAGTATCCTGTCTTGACGGGCAATTCCCGCATCGGAAATCCTTCACCAATTTTGCTGCCGTTCACCGAGGAATCTGCCTGTCAATGCCGACATTGGGCATGGCATGTTATTGCCCGCGTGGAAGTCTTGTGAACATCCGCCCTGTCGAATTCAAGCCAGCCCTGTGCTACAGTATGTTTCGCTGCTCCGGGTGGCGGTTCAGGCATGCTGGATGAACCACCCGACCGGAGCCTTTGCCGCCCGATGAGGCTCCCATGACGCATTCTGCACCCCAGTCTGATCTTGGCACCCACGAGGTTCACAACCAACCGCCCAGCCGGGGGAATTGCGATCTTTGGGCGAGTGACCCTGTCTTGCGCTCGGTTGCGGCTTTGACGGGCGCGCAGAGAGATCCGCTGAGGAGATATGCGAAAACCCTCGGACGCGCCGAATTGCGTGACGCCGCACGCCAAGCCAATCGCCATACGCCGGAGCTTGACCTGTTCGATCGTGGCGGTCGGCGGCTTGATGAGGTCCGGTTCCACCCAGCCTATCACAAGTTTATGGAAATTTCCGTCGCCGCCGGGTATGCGGCGATTGCCTGGGAAGGCGGGGATGGCGGACATGCAACCCACGCTGCCATGGTCTATCTTGCCAGTCAGGTGGAGCCGGGTCACTGTTGCCCCCTGACAATGACCTATGCAGCCGTCCCGGTCATTTCCGCAGCAGACGGAATTTCAGATGTCTGGCGGCCAAAGGCGCTTTCGCGGACATACGACCCCTCGGTCAGGCCGATCACCCAGAAATCCGGCGCAACTATTGGTATGGCGCTGACCGAAAAACAGGGCGGCTCCGATATCAGGACCAACACCGCGCGCGCCGAAGCGGATGGGGCGGCGTGGCGGTTGACCGGGCACAAATGGTTTTGTTCCGCACCGATGTCAGACGCATTCCTGACGCTGGCGCAGGCGCCCGGAGGGCTCACCTGTTTTCTCGTCCCGCGATGGTTGGAGGACGGTCGGAACCGCATTCGTATCCAGCGACTGAAAGACAAGCTTGGAAACCGCTCCAATGCGTCCGCCGAGATCGAATATGACCGCGCATATGGCCACCAGCTTGGCGAAACGGGACGCGGTATCCAAACGATTGTCGAGATGATCCACCACACCCGGCTTGATACCGCCATGGCCCCAGCGGGCCTGATGCGTGCAGCATTGGTCGAAGCGCTTCATTGGGTTACGCATCGAACCGCGTTTCAGAAAAATCTGATCGACCAGCCGTTGATGCGCACCGTTCTTGCCGATCTTACCCTTGATTGGGAAGGGTCGCTTGCGCTTGGGATGCGCGTTGCCCGGGCTTTTGACGGGACGCGCGATGAAGACCGTGCTTTCGCCCGCATCGGGGTTGCCCTCGCAAAGTTCATGACCAACAAGCTGTGTCCGGTTGTTGTCGGTGAGGCGATGGAGGTCCTGGGCGGCGGGGGGTACATTGAGGACTCGCCACTGCCGATGCTGTACCGTGAGGCCCCACTGAACGGGATATGGGAGGGATCGGGCAATGTCATCTGCCTTGACGTGTTGCGCACCCTTGCGAAAGATCCGGGCACGCGTGATGCACTGAATGCGGAATTGGAGACAGTCACAGGCCAGGATACGAAATATGACGCCGCGCTCAACGCCTACCGCGCGCGATGGAAGGGGCTCGCGGCAGAAGGGGAAGCCCGCTGGTTCGTGGAGCGGACGGCGCTTCTCCTGACCGCCTCCCTCTTGATCAGACAGGCGCCGGACCCGATTGCGGATGCATTTGTCAGAACACGCCTATCGGGCGAAAGGGGCCGTATTTCCGGGGCAGTGAGCAACCTTAACACGCGCGCAATATTGTCGAGAATGGGTCCAATGGACTAAAAAGAGGTGGTTCGGGAAAACTGAACAGCCGGGATAAGTGGACTTTTCGCGCAACACCAGCATGATGCTGCATGCGAGGAGATGACCATGGCAAGACGATCACGCCGGAACCACAGCCCGGTATTCAAGGCGAAAGTCGCGGTGGCCGCGATCAAGGGTGAGAAGACCCTGATCGAGCTGGCACAAGACTTCGATGTCCATCCAAACCAGATCAAACAGTGGCGTGACCAGTTGCTGGAAGGCGCAACGGGGGTCTTTGGCGATGCGGCGAAAGCCGATCCGGAACCTACTGTCGACTTGAAGACGCTGCATGCCAAGATTGGAGAACTTGCGTTGGAGAATGATTTTTTGTCCGGCGCGCTCGGCAAGGCGGGTCTGTTGCCGAGCGCAAAAAGATGATCGATCCCACCGCGAAGTTGAGCGTCAGCCGCCAAGCCGCTGTTCTGCGGATCAGCCGGGGAGCCGTATATTACAAGCCGCGCCCGGTGTCGGATGCCGATCTGAAACTGATGCACCGGATCGACAAGCTGCACATGGAATTCCCGTTCGCGGGCAGCCGGATGCTGCAGGGTCTGCTTGTTCAGGAGGGCTTCAGGGTCGGGCGGCCGCCCGTTGCCACGTTGATGAAACGCATGGGCATTGAGGTGCTTTACCGCAAGCCGAACACTTCAAAACCAGCGCCGGGGCACAAGATATACCCCTATCTGCTACGGAAACTGCCCGTCATCCGGCCCAATCAGGTCTGGGCGATGGACATTACCTACATTCCGATGGCGCGGGGGTTCATCTATCTGGCCGCCGTGCTGGACTGGTTCACCCGGCGTGTCCTGGCATGGCGGGTGTCGATCACGCTGGAGGCTGACTTCTGCATCGATGCTGTCGAGGAGGCTCTGGCGCGTCACGGCCCGCCCGAGATATTCAACACCGATCAGGGCAGTCAGTTCACGTCCATCGACTTCATCAAGGTGCTGGCGGCCAGAGAGATCAAGATCAGCATGGACGGGAAAGGAGCTTGGCGCGACAACGTCTTCGTCGAACGCCTCTGGCGGACTATCAAATACGAGGAGGTCTACCTGCGGGCTTACACCAGCGTATCGGAAGCCCGCGCCGGGATCGGCCGCTATCTCGGATTCTATAACAGCCGCCGTCCGCATTCGTCGCTTGACGGGAAAACCCCCGATCAGGCCTACTTCAACCAGCCGATGCCTGAAGCGGTGGCGGCTTAACCGAGGCGGAAAACCACTTAGAAACCGCCCGGAACCTGTGCAGATCAACCGAACCACCTCTGACAGCATAATTGTCTTAGGATTGCTGGAAACAGCAAGCGGAATTCCTGGGACTACTCCGACGCCTTCAACGGTCAAGGCTTTGAGGCAAAAGGCAGTTTTGAGGGGAACAGCACTGACGTTGTCTATCGCGCGGCGCTTGCCGGAATAGGTATTGCGCGGCTCCCATGTTACATGGCGGACCGAAAGTTCCTGTCGGGTGAGTTGGTTCATGTCATGCCGGAATATGCGCCACCGAGTACCGACATCGCCATCATGTTTGCATGATAAGCGCAACCTCGCTCCAAAAACAAGAGCGTTCATTGATTTCCTTGTGCATCAATTTCGGGATATCCCAGAATTGAGCTACCCCCCGAATTTCGGACACTGACGTAAGCTGCGATTTGTAGTCTGCTGATCTTCAATACGAAGGAGATCAGATATGTCGAAACGGAAGCAACATTACCCAGAGTTCAAGGCGAAGCTCGCGTTGGAAGCGCTGAATGGCAAGCAGACGGTCAGCGAGCTGGCCAGCCGATTTGGGGTGCATCCGACAATGATCCACCAATGGAAACGAGCGTTGCTTGAAGGCGCATCAGGCGTCTTTGAGCGCGGCAGCCGAAAGGTGCCGGAAGTGGATGAAGAACAGCTCAAAGACCTTCACGCCAAGATCGGGGAGTTGGCCCAAAAATCGGCGCGGGCCCATTTTGCATTGGTGCCTGGGATGCAGATTGTCGCGGATCCCGTCGTGCCTGCGATTTGCAAGGCGCCCAGGATCTGGACCTCCTCACCGCGCATGACATCGGCTTCAACCCCGTTCAAGCCCACCGCTTTGAAAATGAAAATATGCGCTCGCCACACGAATATATGGAGGATTGAACCGCAACCGCCTGAGGGTTAGTTGAAATGGGGGCAAGATCACATCGCTCCAGTGTATGGCAGGCAATTAGCCATCCGCTGACATCAGCCTAATGGGCTGCCACCTGCAACATTCCTTATCCACCAATCATGGAAATCTCTAGAGTGGATTGGTGGACAATACGGATGGGCAAATTCAACGGGATCTGCGTCATCAAAGCAAATTGCACGTAGCTGATTGATGATGTCTTTTCGTGCGGCCAGCCTGCCATCCCGACCCTCCCCAAATGCGGCTTGATGGGGGAAAACGGTAGCGTGCCACTTGGCAATTTTTTTCAAATGCTCATCCACGACGGTCTCGATTCTGTTTTCACAATACGCGCGACCGCCCTCGTTCGAGACGTTCTTCCTTAGTTCGTCAAGCTTCCCGGAAAATTTACGGCGCTCCTCCAAGCTCTCGCTCAGGAGTTCCGACATCTTCATGATATTCCTGCGAAACCGAACCCTGGCCTTTTCCTCATCCGGCCCGACCCCAGTGGGCTCGCCGATCCGTGTCCCCAGGGCCGTTTGCTCGCAGGCATTTTCGACAATCAGTTCCATCGTATAGAAGCGACCGGAGAGGCAACTATCGATTTGATGATAAGCATCCAACTCAGCCATTCTGCTTTGGAAATCATCAGCCGCTTTTACCATGACCCCCAGGACATTCCGGACCCCGATAGGCTCTGACGGAGAAGAAACCTCAGCGACCTGTTTCGTTTCTGGCAATGGGGTATTTTTTGGTATCGTTGCGCGTGCCTTTTTAACCTGAGCGATGGCTTCGCGTGGTCGATAAAGCACGACCTTGGCAGGGATTCTACATATGGAATAGCCTTCTGCTTTCAGTTCCAGATCCCTGACGCGGTCACGTTCCACAGCCTCTGGCGAAGAATGCCATAGCGCACCGTCAATTTCGACCACGAGACGTTCATCTACCAGAAAATCGAGCCTGTATCGCAAGACCTTGATCTGGCTGCGCAGCCGAATACCACCACCCACCAGCGCATCGCCGGATGGTTCCAGGTCGAAAGCGTCAAGCATCGCATCCAGAAACGCTGTCTCTGCAGGGGATTGGCAAAGGTCGTCCATCCGCTCTCTGGTCATCAGTTCCGGCTTGGGTGGAGGAGCGCCAGTGATCTTGTCAGGTGCGTTGGCAAGATCGTTGTAGATGCTCCAGCCGATGCCGATGGCAAGAAGGAGCATCGGCGGAAACAGGAAGCCAGTCAGCACGCAGCCGATGGTAAGCAGGATGCGCAGCGGGATTGTCATAAATTAACCTAGGCAAAATGAGTTTAAATAGATGGCTTCGCTTTGTGTCCTGATTATGGCTCTGGCGTTCGGCCAACCGCGTGACCTGTTTTTAGATAGGACGCCGTCGGTTCAGTAGATAGGGTTCACTTTAAGACTTTTACCCGAATAATTGACGGATCTTTCACCCAGGCCTGCGGTACTTTTCCTGTCTCCATATAATGATCCCATTGTCCTCTGAATTCTTTTTCCTTTCTATCGCGCTCAACAATCGCTGCTTTCACAAGCCTAACGAATTGGGAAGTGCAGCCGGACTGCCGGACTGTGTGAATCTTGTCCATTTCCTCTACAGTGGATGGAAGTCGTGCTACGATCAAGAAGAGGTCCCAGTCAGAGAACATACATTCGGGCCCAATGCCTAACCGGTCAGCCATATCTTCAGATTCAGCTCGCAGACGGCGAAACAAGCCCTGTTCAGTATAAGACATCCCCTCCGGAAATGCAGGTATCGGCTTTTGAAACTCGTCATCTTCCATTGTAGGCTACCTCTCTAAGTCCAACACATGTCTCGTCGGAATGGTCACATAAACTGCCGTTCGGTTGCTCGCGTCGCAATTTGGACATAGCTGGCGATGATGTACACACCTTCTATCAGCTACTTACGTCACCGCTTCCCAGCGCAGATCATCGCTCATGCAGTGTGGCTGTACGTCCGTTTCAACCTGAGTCTGCGCGAGGTTGAGGAGATTCTGCAGGAGCGCGGCATCGACGTGTCTATGAAACCATCCGGCGCTGGACCGTCAAGTTTGGTCAGCAGATCGCCCGGAACCTGCGACATCGGCAGGCCCGTCCCGGTGAGGTCTGGCATCTGGACGAAGTCGTCGTGAAAATTGCAGGCAGGTCATACTGGCTGTGGCGCGCCGTCGATCAGAAGGGTGACGTGCTGGAAGAAATTCTTCAATCCAGAAGGCATAAGCGCGCGGCGAAGCGGTTGCTGGTCAGGCTGATAAAGCGGCATGGCAAGCCTGAGAAAGGATCGCACCATCAAACCGTGGGATCAAACACCCAGCGTGGTGTCGGACAGATCTGTGTCACGCGCACCATGGAACGTTCACGCGGCAATCGAGTTCAAATTGCATGACGCGCGGAACGATTAGAGCAAGGTCGGGTTGAAACCGAACATGCAGCCCGCACAAGCCCAAGCGCGGTACCCTACAGGAAGGGAGAACCAGATGCCCAATCAACCGGACCACTCCAAGGAAAAACGCCCACCACACCCCAAGCGTAAAAATGATCAGGATGACCACGAAGGTGCCGCTCATCGCCCTGAGGGGCATTGCCAAGTTGTTTGTCATTGATTGCGATAGGCTTAATTATCTACTGATCAGGCAGTCATCTCGGTGGCATAGCCCGCCCACAGGTCGAACGCGTCGTCCCGTGCGTGGCGGTAGGAGATGGATGAAAGTCGGTGACGACGGGGGCGGAAGATTGTGTTGATCTGGTCATTAGCGGCAAGAGATCTTTGCGCCTGGTGTTGTGATTTGAACCGTCCGAGAGATCTTCTCTCGCCGCCTTGTGGGACGGTGTGACCCTTCGATCCGATTATTAAGGCCTTTGTGGGCGCGATGATCAGCACACGGCACCAGATCGCGGATCGGCTTAAAATGACTGCGCAGCTTTTCCGTGATCACAACGCGCGGTTTGCCGAACTGAGCGATGAGCCGCTTCAGAAAACGCATTGCTGATTTCGCGTTTCGTTTTGGCTGCACGAGAATATCCAGAACATCCCCGTTTGCATCTACCGCTCGCCAAAGCCAGTACTTCACGCCGTTGATCGGCAGTACGACCTCATCAAGATGCCATTTGTTGCCTGCAGTGGGTCGATCCCTCCGGATGCAGGCGGCGAAATGAGCATCAAACCGGTTTACCCACAGCCGAATGGACTCGCGGCTGACATCCACGCCGCGCTCGGCGAGCAAATCTTCGACATTCGCAGTGCTAAGCGCAAACCGATGATATGCCCACACGGCATAGGAGATAATCTCCCGGGGAAAACGAAAGCCCTTCAGGCGCGGCTGTGTCGATGTTGTCTTCATGATGACCGGTTATCCCGCCTCAATCCCGCGATCAACTTGGCAATGCCCTTCAGCTTGTTCCTGACTGGCGGTCGTGTAGCCATCGACAAAAATCCGGCCGAATGCACACTGCGCTTGATCGGCATCGGAAGAAAAAAACTGACTCTTCGCCGGGGCCGACACCGGTGCGGCGAAACTCGCACGCGCCATGACGATCATTGAATCTACAATCCTGTCCTCTGGCAGGTGCAATCGCCTTCACGCTTGTCGCATGGGGTCGGACGAGACTGGGTGGCAGGCTTCGCCGAATTCCTCTCTGCGGAAATATATTTGACGGGTGACCGTTTCGGCCCATATACCTACACATAAATTATTATTGTGTAGGTAGCCATGACAGAGCATATCCCGCTGAGCGTCCAGACGACGTACCGCGATCTTCTCGACCGCCAGATTCGGCGTCCGACCCCGGAAATTGAAGGCAGTATCGTCCCGGTGGAGAACAAGGGCGCGCGCTACTGGGTTTCACGCAGGAGAATCGGTGCGCGCGTCGTCGAGAAGCGCATTGGGCCGGACAACGCCCAAAACAGGCGCAAGGCCGAAGAACTGCATCGGCAAAATGATGCCCTTCAGGAATGGTTGCGCGAGACAGGACGACTTGTCTCGCAGCTTCGGGCGGCGGGTATGCCTACCCCTACACCTGGCACAGGGAAGCTGATCAATGCCCTGGCGCGAGTCGGACTGTTTCGTTCCGGAGGTGTACTTGCAGGAACGCATGCTTATGGCCTCTATGCACTCGAACTCGGCGTGCATTCCAAGAATAGCCTGGCCATGACGGAAGATGTCGATATCGCAGCAGCGAAGTCAGTAAATATCATTTCGGGAGACGTTACAAACTTGGCGGCGTCGTTGGAGGGTGTTGGCCTGAGGCCGGTGGCAGGGCCGGGAGAGATACACCCGGCGAGATGGGAAACGGATGACGGGATCGTCCTGGACGTTCTGACACCGAAGCAGCGCGGCGGTGAAGCATCAGTCCGCCACGAAGGCCTCGGCATCTGGGCCCAAGCCCTGAGCTATCTGGACTTCAGCCTCGAGAACGCTATTGATGCCGTCCTTCTTTATCGGGAAGGGATACCAGTCAGAATTCCCGCTCCGGAACGGTTTGCCGTGCATAAGCTGATCGTGGCGTCGGCACGTCGCGGAACATATCGGGCAAAATCCGAGAAGGATCTTGCCCAAGCCGAATGGCTGATCGCAACTCTCGCCGAATCTCGCCCATTCGAACTCGGGGAGGCGCTGGATGCGGCGCGTGGCAGGGGGCCAAAATGGCGTCGGGCGCTGGATGACTCGCTCAAACGTCGGCCAGCACTGAAAGACATACTCATCGGCTTATAGATCGAATTTTCGACATCCAGCCTTCGACCAGACCGGCGCAGGATTTGCGAACGCTCCCCGAAACAACGCCCCGTTAAGTGCTCTTCGAGCTATTTGTTCAGAACTCAACCTCCGAAGAAATCTTTGGGAGTTTCGTTTGTCCCATCTTTTTCAATCGAGATCCCACGCCTCCGCATAGGCCTCCTCAATCATAGTGACCTCTCCCTCGGTCAGTGCCGAGAATTCTTTGCGCAAGGCGCGCTTGGACAGCTTGCCGTTCCCTTGCTCCAAGAATCCTCGCAATAGATCAACTATGCGCGCCGGCATTTCCAGCATCTCATCAATGCTGGATTTGAACCGGTCATAGCGCGTGATGTAGTCAATCTCGCCCGGCAGGTCGTGCTCGACTGCTTCCCTGACACAATCGGCAACAAACTCGGCATGCTCGGTGCTGTCAAAGAAGCGGTAAAGCACCGCAGTTTCCGACAGAACCTCCACATTTCCCTGAGCCGTGGGCTTCCACTCAATGAACTCCATCATCGGCCCCGACACGGACTTCAGAACGTCGCTGTATTCCTCGATGCGTCGGTAAACAACGACACTGATCGGAAAGACCAGACCCGCTGGACTGAAACCACCGTGCGCCAACACATGGTGCAGCAAATACCGGTGGATACGACCATTCCCATCCTCGAAAGGGTGGATATAGACAAAGCCGAACGACAGTGCAGCCGCGACCACCATCGGATCAACGCCACCCCCAAGGGCGCGCGCTTCATAAAGCGCAAGACCCTCCAAAAGGTCAGGTAAATCCTCATGCCGGGCGCTGATGTGCACTGGTTCCGGCGTCTTTCCATCCCGGCTGTGACCGCCGACAAAGCCGCCCTCCGTGCGAATACCCATCTTCACAAAGCGTGCATCCTGCAAAACAACTTGCTGTAAGCGCTCAAGCTCGTTTAGCGACAGCTGGTGGCTTCCCGCCTCGCCAATCGCGCGCGCCCAGCGGGCGGCACGCTGGGGTCCAGGCTTTTCCTGCTCGATAGCAAATGAGGCCTTGGAATCATTCAACAGCAAAAAAGCCGCGGCGCGTGACACGATATGCTGCGGTGCCTTTTCGGTGACCTCCCTTGCTTGAGTAGGCAATCCCCGCTCAATCAGCTTGTGAAGCTTCAATGATCTCTGCACGAGCGGACAAAATGCCGGGGTGCCAGGCAGATTGTTGATGACCTTGTGACGCGCCGACCGATCTCCAGGATCGATCACAAAATATGCGTTCGGATCAAGCGCAGGCTCATACTTCACCTTGCCCAGATCCGGCACATCCAACTTCTCACCCGTCAGCCATTCCCAAAAGAACCACACCCGGCGCGCAAAGACACTGGTTGTTCCTGCCAAGGCCTGGGAGATTTCAGAACGGTCCGCAACTCTGGTCACCTCATGCAAGATTCGCAAATCGATGCCTTCGTTCTTGATGGCAAACACCAGATGATGAAACACAATCTCACCCGGCCATTGCGGCGCGCGGAAAATTTCCCATTCAGGCTCGGATTGACGCGTGTGGCGGTCTGATACAAAGGCCAAACGGCGAGGCATGGGCACACGCAAGCCAAGCTCGCTGACCAGCCAGCCATATCCGGCAATCCGCCCCGGACCCGGAAGTTTACGTCCGTAGAAATTCATCACTTCGCCTCGAAAATCTTCACTGTTCGATAGTTTGCATAGCTTTTTGTCACTCACCTCGCAATGCAACCAGTATCAAAAACCCTCACCGCACGTCATTTTTTCTCACCTTTGGGGTTTCGCGTCACTTTTCATCACCCTTTCCGTTGATACCTTTGTACGGCATTGTGAGGTTGTTGAAGCTTGAACGCCCGGGTACTCTCCGGCCATGCTGAGTATTGAAGATTTGTCCCGGATCAAATGCTTCCGGTTTCCGCGGAGCGTCATTGGCTACACCGTTTGGGCCTACCATCGTTT
>NZ_VSJK01000102.1 GCF_008085915.1 Oceaniovalibus sp. ACAM 378
CTAAGCAGCACTCGACAGGCGGCAAGGCCCGGCTCGGGAAGACGTCGAAGATGGGACAGCGCGACATACGCACCCTTCTGGTCTCTGGAGCCATGGCAGTTCTTCAGGCTGTCGAGCGGTTCGACACCCCGAACAATGGTTGGCTGAAGCGCCTGCTAACCCGCAAGCCACGCATGGTTGCCGCAATCGCGCTGGCCAACAAGATGGCGCGTGGCCTCTGGGCCATGATGACGAAACAAGAGGATTACCGGAATCCGGTGGCGACGATGGCGTAGCGAAGATTGCGCGTCACGACGTCCCGGTAAGTTGGGGGTGTGAGGAGGTCACTGAACAGTAAGGGCAAAGGATCGATCAGATCCGGGTCAGAGAAAGCAGCATTTGCGCAGGAGCCACGAGCTCGGTCTGTTGATATGCCTCTGGTCCGCGCATCGCCATACCGGCCCGCGGTCACATCAGAACCGCACACAGAGGCCT
>NZ_VSJK01000012.1 GCF_008085915.1 Oceaniovalibus sp. ACAM 378
TCTGCAAACCTCCGCGTCTCCGCTTCCGTCCGCCCCGTCTGGTGCCCGCCACCGCATCTCTGCGCCGCCGGTAGAGGGGTTCTACGGTTAGTGGCACAGAGGCGCAAGCACATTCTTGAAGAAAATGCTTCTTCTTGCCCGTTAGACGATTTCCGCATGAAAACGGGGGGTTGGCGCAATTTTGTTTATACTTCCGGACGGTTCTTGAAAGATTTCGACCAGCCCGGTCAGATCACTGGCGCGAATCCCTCTGTGGTTTGCCTGGTGACAGTCGTTCCACCCTGACCTGCCCCTACGGAGCCCTGCGCGATTCCCGCGAATCCCGTCAGTCTGATCAATTCTGCCCCCGAATCTGGCGATTTCTTCCCGGTTGGGGTCGACGGACGGGCAGGACGGGCAATCGGGGCTGCCGATTCTTACTGCGGAACATTGAACAGGGGCGCGTCCCCTGCGGAACGCGCCCCTGTTTTCCCTATGCCCAGGCCGGGACCCACCTGGTCCAAGGGATTCGCGCGGCCAGCAGAGCCAGAATCGCCGCCAAGTATAACAGCGGCTCGATCTGCCAGCCTTTCACCAGAAGGACGAAGTGGATCGCCCCAAGAACCGCCGAAACGTAAACCAGCCTATGCAGCCTTCGCCAGCCCAGCGGACCCATTTTGCGGATCGAGAGGTTGTTGGATGTGAGCGCCAGCGGGATCATCAGCACAAACGCCGCCATGCCGACGGTAATATAGGGACGCTTGAGGATATCGGCCCAGATCTGACCGACGATCTGAACGTCCAGCACCAGCCAGACGAGCAGATGCAATACTATATAGTAGAAGGTGAGCAGCCCGAGCATCCGACGGAACCGGATCAGGGCCACACCCGTAAGGTTGCGCAGGGGCGTGACCGCAAGCGATGCGATCAGAACCTGAAGTGCGAGTTCGCCCAACCGATGTTCAAGTTCCCGGATCGGCTCGACCCCCAAGCCGCCCGTCAGGCCAAGATACAGCCACCAGAACGGAATGACTCCGCCCAGCAAATAGAACGGCCATGTGGGGACACCCCGCAGGGCGCCGTTGATCCTCTGGGCGAATGTCATCAAAAGCTCTTCTTGAGGTCCATACCGGTATACAGCGATGCGACGTGTTCCTCGTAGCCGTTGAACATCTGCGTCGGCTGGCGCTTGGCAAACAACCCGCCGCCGATCAGGCGTTCGCTTGCCTGGGTCCAACGGGGATGATCAACCTCGGGGTTCACGTTTGAATAGAATCCGTATTCGCGGGCGTTCGCCATGTTCCAGCTGGTTGGTGGCTCTTTCTCCATGGCCGAAATCCGCACGATGCTCTTGATCGATTTAAAGCCGTACTTCCACGGCACAACCAACCGTAGAGGCGCGCCGTTCTGATTGGGGATGGGTTCGTCATACAGCCCGGTTGCGATGATCGTCAGCGGATGCATCGCCTCGTCCAGCCGCAGCCCCTCGCGATAGGGCCAATCAAGATAGCCCCGTGAAATTCCGGGCATTTCGTCCGGGCGCACAGCGGTTTCAAATGCAATGTACTTGGCACCCGGCTGCACCCCCACACGGTTCAGCAGATCGGCCAGTTCAAACCCGACCCACGGAACGACCATCGACCACGCCTCTACACAGCGCAGGCGATATATACGCTCTTCCAAAGAGACACCTTTAAGGATGTCGTCCATGGAATAGTCGCCCGGCCTGTCCACCATACCGTCAATTTTCACCGACCAGGGATCGGTGGTCAGCGCCCCGGCGTTGCGGGCCGGATCTTCCTTGCCCACCCCGAATTCGTAATAGTTGTTGTAGTTGGAAATCTCTTTGAGCGAGTTCGGTTCTGCGTCCGTCGAAAACGCCGATGGCGCTGCGTTAAGGCTGGCCAGCGCTGGCCCGCCGATCGAGCCGACCGCAAGAGCGCCCGCGCCAGCCATCAATTGCCTGCGATTCATAAACGCCGCACGGGGGGTCGCGTCAGACCAGTTCAGTTCATTTCTGTATCGTCCGGCCATCACAAACTCCTCGCCCATTGTTCCATTATCTAGATGGTAATGTAGCGCCGCGCCCGCAAACCGCCAAACACTCCGCAGTCACGTTGTTGTTCCGCGCCTGAAACACTCTCGGCACCGACGATTCGAAACCGGGCGCGCCACCCAACTCGTGAATATTCGATGAACTTATGTGTCTCACACCGCGCAATCCGGCTCAGCGCCGGTGATTTGCCACGTCCACGACACAGTTATGCCAGATTTCTTGCGTGACGCCCCTTTTTGGCCGCATTGTTATCTGGCGCCCCCTGCCCCGGCGTCACGGCACCCCGGGACAAGGACAATCGCACGTCTGGGTGGGCCGGATTTAAGTGAGGGATAGTTATGACTATTATTTTTGAGCGTTTTGGAACAACTGGCGACGACATCATTATGGGTACCCAAAGCCGGATCGTGCAGCTTTTCGCCGGCAACGATCAGCTGTGGGGTCACAATGGCACAGACGTGGCCGATGGCGGCGCAGGCGCAGACACTTTGCTTGGCGGTGGCGGCGACGATTCACTGTACGGTCAGGACGGGCAAGATGTGCTTACCGGCGGGGCGGGCAATGACTTTCTCGAAGGCGGCGCGCACCGGGATCTGCTGAGTGGCGGTCTTGGCAACGACATGATGCTCGGAGGCGATGGCGAAGACATTTTGCTCGGTGGACATGGGCACGACACCATCGACGGTGGCAACGGCAGCGACTGGCTTACCGGCGGATTGGGCCGGGACGACCTGCGCGGCGGCACAGGCGATGACTTCATCTTCGGCGGGAATGGCCGCGATCTGATCCATGGCGGCTCCGGACAAGACGTTATTCTTGGGGGACGCGGCGATGACACGATCATGGGCGGGGCGGACGATGACACGATCAGTGGAGACAATGGTGACGATGCCCTGTTCGGCGGCACGGGTGACGATCTGATCGGGGGCGGCAGGGGTGCAGATTTTTTGGTCGGCGGAGACGGTGACGATACCATCGTAGGCGGCAGGGGCGACGACACGCTCAACGGCGAATCCGGCAATGATATATTGAACGGCGGGGGCGGCAGCGACAGCTTTGTGTTTTCCGCGGCGCCCGGCCACAACGTCATCCGAGATTTCGAAGCCGGTGTCGATCTGCTGGACATTCACGAGGTTCAGGCTCTCGGGGGGATCGTCCAGCTCCAGTATGGGCAGGGCGACGGCAACGATATTCTTGTGACATCGACGATGTTGGCCGACTGGTCACTGACCATTCTGGATCTCGACAGCTTTAATTCCAGCGATCTGATCCTTTAAGCCTACTGTATTTGATACCAAAGTTATTTCAACAGGGGGCGCCATATTTCAAGCGCTCCCATTTTTATCCCGCCACTTGCGGGCATTCTTGATTGCCCTGCCCGACACAACGACACGTACAGGGGCGGCGGGATGAACGACAAAGGGCGCCCGCAGCGGGCGCCCCTTATCATCTCGAACGTCCCGGATCAGATGCCCGGGGTCAGTGGACCACTGCATCGTCGGGCCGGGGCCGATTGCTGGCCGAAATCCGGTCGCCGACAATCAGGCCGTCGGACCCGGTGCTGACATGCACCGTCTGGCCGTCCATCACATCGCCCGCCAGAATCATCTCGGCCAGTTGATCCTGCAATGCCCGCTGGATCACCCGCTTCAGCGGACGCGCCCCGAACACCGGATCGTACCCTTCATCAGCCAGCCATTGCCGCGCGCCGTCATCCAGATCCAGCGTGATCTTGCGACCGGCCAGCCGTTTTTGCAGCAGACCCAGTTGAATCTCGACGATTCCGCCCATGTCTTCGCGACCCAGCCGATCGAAAATGATCGTCTCGTCCAGACGGTTCAGGAATTCGGGCCGGAAATGGGCCCGCACCGCTTCCATCACGTCACGTCTCGCCTCTGACGCATCCGCGCCGTCGGGCAATTGCGACAAGGCCTGTGCACCAAGGTTCGACGTGAGGATAATCAGCGTTTGCTTGAAATCCACCGTCCGCCCCTGACCATCCGTCAGAACACCGTCGTCGAGCACCTGAAGCAGCACGTTGAAGACATCGGGGTGCGCCTTTTCCACTTCATCGAACAGGACCACCTGATAGGGCCGCCTGCGCACCGCCTCGGTCAACGCGCCGCCTTCGTCATATCCGACGTACCCCGGCGGGGCGCCGATCAGACGCGAAACGGCGTGTTTCTCCATGTATTCGGACATGTCGATCCGCACCATCGCGCTGTCATCGTCAAACAGATATTCGGCCAGCGCCTTGGTCAGTTCGGTTTTGCCCACGCCCGTTGGTCCAAGGAACAAGAAGCTGCCCAAAGGCCGCGCCTCGTCGTTCAGCCCGGCACGGGCCCGGCGCACGGCATTTGCCACCGCCTTGACCGCCACACGCTGACCGATCACCCGCTTGCCGATCTGGTCTTCCATGCGCAGCAACTTGTCCCGCTCGCCCTCAAGCATCTTCGACGTCGGAATCCCGGTCCAGCGTTCGACGACGGCGGCAATCTGCTCGGGGCGCACCGCTTCTTCGACCATCAAGTCGCTGTCTTCGGCGCTGCCCAGGTCTTTCTCAAGCTGCGGGATGACGCCATAGGACAGCTCTCCGGCCTTGGCCAGATTGCCCTCGCGTTTGGCGATATCCAGTTCGGCGCGGGCCCGGTCAAGCTTTTCTTTCAACCCGCGCGCACCTTCCAGCCTGTCACGCTCGGCCTGCCAGCGGGCAGTCAACTCGCTGGAGCGCTCCTGCAACTCGGCCAGATCCTTTTCCAGAGTATCCAGCCGGTCTTTCGACGCCTGATCATCCTCTTTCTTCAACGCTTCGGCTTCGATCTGCTTTTGCAGGATGTCGCGGTCAAGCGCGTCCAGCGCCTCGGGCTTGGAGTCCACCTCCATGCGCAAACGGCTGGCCGCTTCGTCCATCAGGTCAATTGCCTTGTCGGGCAGGAACCGGTCGGTGATATAGCGGTGCGAAAGCGTCGCCGCCGCAACCAGCGCCGAGTCGGAAATCCGCACGCCATGGTGCAGTTCGTATTTTTCCTTGATTCCGCGCAGAATGCTGATCGTGTCCTCGACCGTCGGTTCTTCGATCAGGATCGGCTGGAACCGCCGCGCCAATGCCGCGTCTTTTTCAACGTATTTGCGGTATTCATCCAGCGTGGTTGCCCCAACGCAGTGCAATTCGCCGCGTGCCAGCGCAGGTTTGATCAGGTTGGCTGCATCCATTGCGCCATCCGCTTTACCCGCGCCAACCAGAGTATGCATCTCGTCGATGAACAGGATGATTTCGCCTGCCGCATCGGTCACTTCGTTCAGGACTGCCTTCAGCCGCTCTTCGAATTCGCCACGATATTTGGCCCCGGCGATAAGCGCGCCCATATCCAATGCCAGCAATTTCTTGTTGCGCAGGGATTCAGGCACATCGCCGTCGATGATGCGCAGCGCCAAACCTTCGGCGATCGCTGTCTTGCCGACGCCCGGTTCACCAATCAGAACCGGGTTGTTTTTGGTCCGGCGGCTGAGCACCTGCATGGCGCGGCGGATTTCCTCGTCACGGCCGATAATCGGGTCGATCTTTCCCTGTGCTGCACGTTCAGTCAAATCCAACGCATATTTCTTCAGTGCGTCATAGCTGTCTTCGGCGCTTGCCGAATCCGCGGTGCGTCCCTTGCGGATGTCATTGACCGCCGCGTTCAGCGCCTGTGCCGACACGCTTCCAGCGCTGAGCGCTTCGGACGCTTTTGATTTGATCATCGCCAGCGCCATCAGGATTCGCTCAACAGGAACAAAGGCATCGCCTGCCTTGTCCGCCAAAGTCTGAGCTTCAGCCAAAACCTTGCCGGTTGTCTGATCCATATAGGTTTGTCCGGCGTCGCCCGACACCTTGGGCATCTTGCTCACGGCCAGATCAACGGCCTCGCGCACCCTGATCGGGGCGCCGCCCGCTCGGGTAATCAGGTTCGTCGCCAACCCTTGTTCATCATCGAGCAAGGCTTTCAGCAGATGTTCGGGCGCAAGCCGCTGATGGCTTTCGCGCATGGCAATCGTTTGTGCGGCTTGAATGAAACCGCGCGACCGCTCGGTGAACTTTTCTAAGTTCATCAGTCTCTCCTTCGGTTAAGCGCCCGTTCTGGGAATGCCCGCTGTGGCGGCACACCCCCGGCCGGGCCTTGCTCAACTGAAATGGGATGTGGGCGGCGCTGTGTCAAGATCGCAACAGGGGCGGCAGCCCCGCATGGCAAAGGGGCTTTCCATGTCCGAACCGGAACGGCGGATCATCGGAATGACCATAGATGCTCTGGTCTCCGGCCCCGCGCCGTCGCGCCACCATGCGCGTCTCAGAACTGACTATGGTCGGTCCGACAGCACGATGACCGGCACCACCGATTGCCTGTGCCAAAGCACCCTGCCGAAAAACGCGCCGCCTGATCTGGTCTTTAAGGATCTGATAGCACATATAGTGGGTCAGATGGCCCGTATGCGCGAGATATGGTCGGGAGAGTTCAGGCTTCGCTTGTGTCTGAGCCCGGAAAGTGGAAATCTGAAATCGTAATTTATTGTAATGATCACATTTCCTTTTCGCCATCTGGAAACTTATCCACAGGCAACCACGTTATGTTTGAGAGTTCAGAATTGCACCCGGACAAAACAGGAGTCCGATAAATGAAACAGCAAGGTCATCAGATCCGCGCCGTCACCTATGACGCGCTTGCCCGCCAATTTGAGGCGGAGGTGTCATTCATTGATGTGCGTGGGTTGCAGCGCAAATATCATGTGACCGCGCCCGGTACGCCCGATCAGGCGCATGAAAAGATTTTGTCGTCGCTTCTGGATGCAGCGAAATCACCACGTAAATTTGGAAAAGGAGCCTGAAATGATCGTCCTTGAATCCGCAATCTCACATGTAAGACGCAATCGCGATTTCGGCGTGGTTGAAGCGCGCGTGACGCTTCTGGCCAAGACCCATCGCGGCCACCCGCCGCACCGGGTTTCCATCCTGACCCACGCCTTCCCCAAAGGTAACGATACTCTGCGCAAGCGTCTGATCGATGATGCGATCCGCACCGCCACGTTTCGGGCGCTTCGTCAGGCGGAACGCTACGCACCTCTCGCAGCCTGACCCGCGACACTTGCCAATCCCCCCGGTTCTGACCGAAAAGAGCCGGGGCGACATTGCCCGAACCGCAAAGGGGCAGATATGACAGTGGCACACACACCCGTCGATGACCGGCTGATCGTCGCACTCGATGTTCCGAACGCGATTGCCGGAATGGAGCTGGTCGATCGGATCGGCCCCGCCGTCAGCTTTTACAAAATCGGCCTTGGGATGCTGACCGGGGGCGGAATGGGTCTGGCGATGGAGCTGAAGGACGAACATGCCAAACGCATTTTCCTTGATCTCAAACTGTTCGACATCGGCTCCACCATCGAAGCCGCCGTGCGCGGGCTCGCCCAGTTCAACCTTGATTTTCTGACTGTGCACGGCGACCCGAACGTGGTGCGTGCCGCCCGGGAAGGTGTGGGGGGCAGCAGTCTGAATATTCTCGCCGTCACCATCCTGACCTCGCTGGAGCGGGAGGATCTGGATGCCTGCCTGCTGCGCGATGGAACGGTGTCGCAACTGGTGATCGACCGTGCCGCGCTGGCGTTTGAGGCGGGCGCCCATGGCGTTATCGCTTCACCACAAGAAGCCGCGGCGATCCGCGCCCTGCCCGAAGCGGTAGGAAAGCTGATCGTCACGCCGGGCGTTCGCCCCCAGGGCAGCGATCCGGGCGATCAGAAACGCATCGCGACACCTGCACAGGCGGTGCGGGACGGGGCAGACTACATCGTCGTCGGACGCCCCGTCTGGCGCGCGTCCGATCCTGCCGCCGCAGCAAGGGACATTCTGGCCGAATTGGCCTCGCCCCAAACGGCGCGGGCCGACACCAGGTGAACCCGTTCAAACAAGGGGGCCGGCGGGATATCCTGCCGGCTCCTCAGTCGTTCACGTCGTGATCAAAAGTCTTGACCTGTCCGTCGCGTACCCCGACGAACCGGCGCAATGCCATCCAGCCGAGCAATGACAGCACGGCGAACACAACCAACGTCAGAGGCAATGACCCCGACAGCCCCGCCGCGACCGGCCCACCCACCAGCAAAAGCAGTGCGACGACCCCGGCACCGATGGCGAATCCCAGCAGGATGAATCCCGGCAGCAGCATTTCCAGACAGCCCAACACCAGCGCCGCAGCGCCCCACAGCCACCAGTCGGACCAGATCACGGCTTGCGCCCGAACATCATGCGAAACGCATCGCCAAACGCCGCCACCGCATCTGACGGCAACAGAATTGTCTGATTGCCTTCCTTTTCAGATATCCGCCCCAGCGCCTCGACCTGTTTCAGCGCCACGTTGTATTGCGCCGCCTCCATGCCGTTGTCGCGGATCGCCTGTGCCACAACGCTGGTGGCATAGGCCTCGGCATCGGCGGTAATGCGCCGGGCCTTGGCCACTTGTTCGGCGGCGTATAATTCGGCGTCAGCAGACAGTTCGACCGCGCGACGCTTGCCCTCGGCCTCGGTCACCTGCGCACGACGAGCCCGCTCGGCGTTCAGCTGCTGTAACATCGCATCACGGGTCGACTGATCCAGATTCACATCCAGCAATTCGGCGCGCGTCACCTCGATGCCCCAGTCGTCAACGGCCGATTCCACCTGCACCTTGATCTTGCCGATCAGTTCGGCGCGATTCGACTGAACCTCGTCCAGCTCCATCATGCCGATTTCGGCCCGCACGATCCCGGCCACAACTGTTGCGATGGCGGGATCGACGTCCCGGATCCGATAAACGGTCTTTTCAGGGTGCAGGATACGATAGAACACACTGGTCTCGACCCGCACCAGCACGTTGTCGCGGGTGATTGCGTCCTGTTCGGCATTCGGCAACTGACGCTCCAGAACCGAAACCTTATGCGCCACCTTGTCCAGAAACGGAACGATCAGGTTGATTCCCGGTCCAAGCACCGCGCGCAACCGCCCGAACCGTTCGACCACGAACTTGTCCGATTGCGGCACGATCCTGACACCCAGCAGAACACACAGGATAATGAATCCCGCCAGCAACAACAGCACGAAATTTCCACCGATCAGATCGATCAGCACCGTTTCAACGTCCATTCAGTCTCTCCCGTCCTGATCGTCGGCATCGTCAAGATATACCCGCAACCGCTGCTGAAGATAAGGCACGGCATCGCTCAGCCTCAGGAACTGTGCGATCTCCATCTGCCTCCAGCGCTGCCCTTCATTTCCCAGCCGAATCCGACCCACATGATCGGGTGAAATTCGCGCCACAAAGAACCATCCCGCCGCTTCGGGATCGGTGGTGGAAACAAAAGCCCGTCGCCAGATCAGCGCCTCCTCGGGAATGTTCAGCCCCAATTCCTCCTGCGTCTCGCGCAGGGCGCACTGCTCGGGCGTCTCATTCCCTTCGCGTCCGCCGCCGGGAAGATCCCAGGCCGCGGGCCAAGGGATATCGGCGCGGTCGTCGCGCTGAATCGAAATTAACCGTCCGCCGTTCAGCAGAGCCACCTTGGCCCCGGTGAAACGTTCCGGAACGTCACCGTCAAATCCTGATATGGTCAATACGGCCCCTCCTGAGTATCCTTCGAGGGAACCAACCGAGCCACTGCCATGCCCGCCCTCTGCCGCGATTGCCTGACCGGATTCGACACCGGCGCCCGCTGCCCGTCCTGCGGCAGCCCCCGGGTGATCGCCCACCCCGAACTGAATACCTTATCCATCGCACACATGGACTGCGATGCCTTTTATGCCAGCGTGGAAAAGCGGGACAACCCCGAACTGCGCAACCGGCCGGTGATCATCGGCGGCGGGCGACGCGGTGTGGTGTCCACCGCCTGCTATATCGCGCGGATAAAAGGGGTGCGATCAGCAATGCCGATGTTCCAGGCGCTCAAACTCTGCCCCGAAGCGGCGGTCGTAAAAGGTCGGATGGATGTCTATGTCGATGTGTCCCGCCAAGTGCGCGCGCTGATGGACGAGCTGACACCAGTGGTCGAGCCGCTGTCGCTGGACGAGGCTTTCATGGATCTGACCGGCACCGAAAGACTGCATGGTGCGCCACCCGCGGTCATGCTGGCCCGCCTGACCCGCCGGATGCAGGACGAAATTGGCATCACCGGCTCGATCGGATTGTCGCACAACAAATTTCTTGCCAAGGTTGCATCGGACCTGGACAAGCCGCGCGGATTCTCAGTGATCGGCATGGCAGAGACCCTTCAATTCCTCAATCCAAAGTCCCTGCGTCTGATCTGGGGCGTCGGCGCCACAACGATGGCCGGATTGGAAAAGGCCGGGCTGCGCACCTTCGCCGACCTGCTGCGGTGGGAGAAAAGCGATCTGACCGACCGCTTTGGCGCCATGGGCGAACGGCTGTGGCATCTGGCCCGCGGGCAGGACGCGCGCCGGGTGTCAGCCCATGCGCCGGTCAAGGGCATCAGCAACGAAACAACGTTTCACGAAGACACCGCCGATCCAGACATTCTTGACGGCCATATCTGGCGGCTGGCGGAAAAAGTCGCCGACCGGGCCAAGGCGAAAGACATCGCCGGGCGTATCGTGACGCTGAAACTCAAGCGCGCCAACCATACGCTCCTGTCGCGCCGGGTCACTCTGTCGGCCCCGACCCAGACCGCCGATCGGATCTATCGCACCGCCCGCGACCTGTTCGACGGCGCGGCGGATCAGGGACCGTTCCGTCTGCTGGGCGTCGGGCTGTCCGATCTGACCGCCGCAGGATCGGTTCCGGCAACCGGAGATCTGCTCGACCCCGGTGCGGCGCGCCGCGAGAGTGCGGAACGGGCGGCAGATGCGATCCGTCAGCGTTTCGGCGACAGTGCGATCCTGAAGGGACGGTCCTTGCGGTGAGCATGGGATGCGCTCCGCGCGGGAGTATTTGTACAAAGAAGAAACAGCACGGTATTCCGCTTTCTTCTTTGTACAAATACTCAAAAAAAACCTTACCGCCTATTCTGCCGCCAGCGGTATCTCGCGCCGGCCAATGGCCGCGATATCGGCCACTGCGGCGTCGATCACCCGTTT
Organism: Oceaniovalibus sp. ACAM 378; assembly: GCF_008085915.1. GTDB lineage: Bacteria > Pseudomonadota > Alphaproteobacteria > Rhodobacterales > Rhodobacteraceae > Oceaniglobus. The sequence continues at coordinate 11,121 of NZ_VSJK01000012.1, forward strand.
GAACGCCGCAAACCCGGAATGGGGGCGAATCGCCGCTTCATCCATGTATAGCGCCCGATCAATTTCCACCTGCACCACATGTTGGCGTCGTGAAGGGCGGCCATAGTGTTGGGTGACAAAGGCCCCGGCGAAGGGCGCGTTGCGCGCCACACGCAGCCCCGCAGCGGTGAAGGCTGCTTCGACCCGGTCCATCACATCGCCGCCCGCCGCAGCTCCGAACCGGTCACCCAGCACCACTTCGGGACGCAGCCCCCGCCCGCCCAGTGATTCGATGGCTTCATGGGGCATCGAGTGACAATCGATCAGAACCGCCTCGCCAAAAGCCGCGTGGCTTTCTGCAAGCAGCGTATGAAGCCTGTCGTGATAGGGCTGCCAGACTTCCCGGACCCGCGCGCGGGCCTCTTCAAGATCCAGCTTGCCGCGATAGATCGCGCGGCCTCCCGCCACGACCCGAGGCACAACCCCCAACCCGGACAAGATCCGCGGATTGTGCCCGTTGCGCCTGACGCCCTCAATCAACGCCGGATCCAGTTCGTCGGCCGCACGGTTCAGATCAATCCAGGCGCGCGGCGCAGTGGCCACCAGAAGCGGCGCCCCGACGACGGGACCCAGATCGAACAGACGATCGACAAACGCATCCTCGGAAGACCGGATCGCCATTCTGTCCAGCACCGTGCGGCTTAGAAGCGCGGGCGGATAATCGGCTCCAGAGTGCGGCGAGGCGAAAACGACGCTGGTGTCACGCACCTGCGGCAGGAAAAGCCGATATGCCCTGTCCACCATCCCGATCTCCTGTCGCGGTTCTTCCGTCGCAGTTATAGGCTGAATCCTGCAAATGCCAAAAGCCCTTGAACACTTCGACGACTCCTTTTATAGACCGCGAACCGGTGCCGGGTTTTCCTTGCGCCACTGCCTTTGCGGGTGGTCCGGAAACGGGGTATCATGGGTGATTAGCTCAGCGGTAGAGCACTTCGTTGACATCGAAGGGGTCACTGGTTCGATCCCAGTATCGCCCACCATGATTTTCAACGCCGGCACCGCCCGGCAGAACCGCAACAGGCGCGCCAGCGCCGCGTCATGAGGAGAGACCAAATGAAGGTCCGCAACTCGCTCCGCTCGCTGAAGACCCGCCATCGCGACTGCCAAGTGGTCCGTCGGAAAGGTCGCGTTTACGTGATCAACAAGACCCAGCGCAGATTTAAGGCCCGTCAGGGCTGAAGTCGCCGGTTTTCGGTATGCTGAATGGCTGCCTGTCTTGACGACAGGCGGCCATTTTTCTTTTCTTTTACGGCATGATCAGCTCAGCGCAGGATGTTGCGCACGGCGTCGGCCAGCAGCCGGACCACCAAGGCCTCGCTCAGGTAGCCAGTGGGCGGCATGTCGGCGCGGCGCTGATACTGGCGAATGGCGCGACGGGTCTGGGCGTCGAATGTGCCGTCCACCGTTCCGGGTTCCAGCCCCAGTTTGTCCAGCCTGTCCTCGATCGCCCTGAGGCCGGCTGTTGGCAGGTTCAGACGATCTTCTCCTGCTCGGGCCGCTTCTTGTTGCGGATCGGGGCGCGCCATCTCTTTCAGCCGCGCCTGAGCGTCGGACATGAATGCACCACGGGGATAGGCCCGCAGATATGTCCGATAGGAATCTTCCGAGTCCTGCGACATCGCCCGCCGCCATGCGAGCAGTTCGGCCCGGTCCGAGGTCGGGGTGCGGTCGGACTCGATCTGTGCCAGCCGGTCGCGGGCCGTATTTGCCCACTGCCCGTCGGGATACCGGTCGAGATAGCTGCGCAGTGCCGATTCGGTGCGCCCCTCGCCCAACTGCTGCCAATAGGCGTTGTCGGCGCGGCGCAGTTCCTCTTGCCGTGCCTCTTCCTCGGCCTTCAGTTCGCCAGCGCGGCGTTCGGCCTGCGTTGCCAGCTGCCGGATTGTCGGTCGATCCAGATAACCGCTCTCGCGCTGATCACGCGACGCCTGCCATCTGGAAATAGCCGAACGGGTGCCAGCGCCAAATATTCCGTCGATTCCCCGCGTGTTGAACCCCAGGATCGACAGGTCGCGCTGAATTTCCTGACGCTGTTCCCGTGTCAGTTTCAAAGCCTCTTCGGCCAGCCGTGCCGCGCGGGCGGGTTCATCGCGGATGTCACGGATCACGGTGCGGGCGTCGGCCGCAAAACGGCCTTCCGGAAAAGTGCCAAGATATCGCCGGTAAGCATCGCCCGAATCAATGGAGCGGCTGTCCGCCCACAGGGCCTGATCCGCCGCAGCCAAGGCATCGGCTGCCTGCTGGACAGACTGCTGAGCCCGCTCTGCCTGACGTTCGGCCTGCTCCAGCCGCGTCTCGAGCCGATCGATCCGCGCCTTCGCATCCTCCAATGCAGCAGGGTCGCCACCACCCGGGACGTCACCGGGCAAAAACGCATGTCCCTCGGGAAGATAGCCGGACAGACGCAAACCACCATCCCGCGCCACGCGGCCATCCAGCGGCGCACCGGGCACCGCCAGAACATCGCGCAGCAGCCGGGCAACCGTCTTTGGATCGCCTTGCACCACGCTTACCCCTTGCGGCACGTCCAGCGGACCAATTCCATCGTGCAGGAACGGGCCCTGTGCAGCGTCCCTCTCGTCCGTCGCCAGAACCAGAACCGCCCGACCCGGCGCCGTGGCCAGCAGCCGCAACAGCGGCGACAGCGCCAGCGATTGCGACGCCAGCCCGGTCAGCCCCGGCACATCGCCATCGACCGGCAAAAACCAGGTGTCGCCGCCGCCCTGCACGAACCGTCCGGCCAGCACGACCAGCAATCCATCCGCCAATGGTACCATCTGTTCGAACTGGGCCAGCAGGCCGCGCATCTCGGCCTGCGACAGATCAACTCCGGCCACCGCCCCGACCTGCCGGTCGCGCAGCGCCCCTGCGGCCTCGACCACCCGGTCGGCCCCGGCAACATCAGCCGCGCCGGTATAATTTCGGTTGCCGATCACCAGAGCGATATCCTCGGCCCGGCCAGGCAGCACGCCTGCCATCAGGATCAGCACGGCAGCGACCCCCTGTTTCAACCCTGTCGAACGCATTTCAGGCTCCTTCCGCCTCAGTCATAATTGCGCCGGTCCTCGATCACCAACCCGTCGTTGGGCAGGCTTCCCGGCGCGACGATTTCAACCTTGCCGCGCAATTTCAGCGCCTCGGCCACCCCGGCCTCCAGCGTTTCGGCGCCAGTGCCGGTGCCGGTGCCGGTGGTTTCCACCTGCACCGTCATCACGTCTTGCTGGCCTTCGCGCGTGGCAATCACTCGGGCGCGCAGCACTCCGGCGTGGCGTGCGACAAACACCGCCACCTGTTCGGGACGCACGAACATTCCTTTGATCTTGGTCGTCTGGTCAGCGCGGCCCATCCACCCCTTGATCCGGGTGTTGGTCCGCCCGCAGGGCGATTGCCCGGGTAAAACCGCGCTCAGATCGCCCGTGGCGAACCGGATCAGCGGATAATCCGGGGTAAGGGCAGTCACCACCACTTCGCCCACCTCACCGTCGGGCACGGGGTCGCCGGTGCCCGGGCGCACGATCTCAACGATCACGCCCTCATCAACGATCATCCCGTCCATCGCGGCGGATTCATATGCGATATTGCCCAGATCAGCGGTTGCATAACACTGCAGGCAAGCGATCCCCCGGTCGGCATATTCGGCCCGCAGCGACGGGAACAATGCGCCGCCCCCCACAGCCGCCCGGGTGATCGAAAGGCTCAGCCCCAAGGCATCGGCCGCATCAAGGATCACCTTCAAGAAATCAGGCGTCCCGGCATAGGCTGTCACACCCAGATCATGGGCTGCGCGGGCTTGCAGTTCGCTCTGGCCGGTGCCCGCAGGCAATACGCACGCCCCAACCGCCCGCGCCCCGGATTCGAAAATCATGCCCGCAGGCGTCAGGTGATACGAGAAACAGTTCTGCACCACATCGCCCGCCCCGATCCCGCAGGCATGCAGAAACCGGCCCATCCGCCACCAATCGTGGCTAACCTGCCCGGGCTCATAGATCGGTCCGGGCGACTGAAACACATGGGCAAAACCGGACAGTGGTCCGCCATATCCGCCCAGCGGCGCCCCTTTCCCCTGCGCCGCGACCAGATCGGCCTTTCGCAGCACTGGCAGGCGCGCAAGATCGCCGGGCGAACGCACAGCGCCCGCATCGATTGACGCCAGCGCGCCGTATCCCGGCAAGGCCTGTGCCCGCGCAATCTGTGCTGGCAAGGCTGCTGCAATCGCTGCACCCCGCTCTGCCGCGCTTCGCACTTCCAACTGATCATAGAAATTGCCCATGGCTCACACTTCACCCTCTGCCGCCGGTCATACAAAAACACGGTGCTGCTATCGGATAACAAGGCCACCGCCCCGATCCATGTTCCGCAAACTTCGGGGCTGCGTCGCCTTGGTCAGACCTCAGGCCAGCCACCGCTTGCGCCGCCGGTACGACCGCACGTCGCGGAACGATTTGCGCCCCTCGTCGCCCATCCCCAGATAGAATTCCTTCACGTCCGGATTTTCGCGCAGATCTGCGGCAGGCCCGTCCATCACAACACGTCCGGATTCGAGGATATAGCCATAGTGCGCAAACCGCAGCGCCACATTGGTGTTCTGCTCGGCCAGAAGGAACGACACACCTTCCCTCTCGTTCAATCCTTTGACGATGCCAAATATCTCTTCGACCAATTGCGGCGCGAGCCCCATGGAAGGCTCGTCCAGCAGGATCGTTCCCGGCCGCGACATCAGCGCGCGTCCGATCGCGCACATCTGCTGTTCGCCGCCGCTGGCATATCCCGCCTGACTTTTGCGCCGCAGGCGCAGCCGGGGAAAATACTCATAGACCAGCTCAAGATCCGCCGCGACCGCCCCGCTGCCATCGCGCCGGGTATAGGCGCCGGTCAGCAGGTTCTCCTCAATCGTCAGGTGTTCGAAACAATGCCGCCCTTCCATCACCTGAATCACGCCACGCTGCACCAGATCCGCAGGCGAAAGATCCTGCACCCGCTCGCCGCGATATTTGATCGACCCCTTGGTTACCTCGCCACGCTCGCTTTTCAACAGGTTCGATATCGCCTTCAGCGTCGTGGTCTTGCCTGCGCCGTTACCGCCCAGTAAAGCAGTGATGCCACCCTCCGGCACGCTCAGGCTGACCCCCTTCAGCACAAGGATCACGTGGTTATAAATCACTTCGATGTTGTTGACCTCAAGCAGCGCGGCGCTGCCCGACTCCGTTTCGGTCATCAGTATTCCCCCGCGATTCGCTTCAGTTCAGCCCCGGTCAGCCAGCCGATTTCTGGTGCAAGAGCCATCGCTTCGCCCGCGCGAAACAGGGCGCCGGTCACACAGGCCGAAAACAGCGCGCCGTCCTTGCCACAGCCAAGCGTGTCGAACTCTGGCGCCCTCACCGCGCGCAACGTCCAGCCCGACTCCCGTGCCAGATCGGCCGTCTCGATCAGCGACTGGCGCAGCCCCTCGTCGCTGACCAGTTGGAACGTGCGCCCGGCGATGCCTAAAAGCCCGGTTTCCGTCCTGCGCACGGGCACCGTCAGATCGCCATTGACCAAGACATAGGCGTTGACCCGCACCCGGACCCCCAGCAACCGCTGACTTTCAAGGATACCGTCCCGCACCCCGCGCAGGAACACCGACTGCCGCACGCCAGCGTCGGTATAGAGATCACCGTTGATCCGGCGCGGTGGAAACAGCGCAGGTATCGCACTGGTCGCCATCACTGCCGACACCAGACATTCGCGTTTTTCAGTAAAAGGGATTGTCCCGTCGGCCATGAACCCACCGATGTCGAACAGGTCGAACCGCCCCCGGTCAAGATTTGTCGCCCCAAGAAACAGATCGTTGCCATCCGCCCAGCGCGCGGCGATCGCGGCGATCAACGCATCGTCCGCCGCATTCCGCACCGCCCGCTCCAGTGGTGCCGTCGAAAACAGCGAGGATGCCCCCAACAGTTCGATCACCGCACGGCGACGCACCACATCCGCCTCGCCGATTCCGGTGTTCAGCTTCAGACGGTCGTCAAACGCCCGCCCCGCAAAGACCAGTGGCGCAATGATCCCCCCGGCACTGGCCCCCGTCACCACCGCGAATTCCGGGCGCGGTCCGGCTGTGCGCTGACCCCATCCGCTTAGAAAGCCACTGGAGAAACTGCCGTACTGCCCACCGGTGGTCATTGCCAAAAGATCGATTTCCACCACCTGCGGCGCCACGCGCGCCGTTTGGGCCCGGGCGAAAGACGGGGTCGCCGGTCCTGCTCCCGCGATCGCTGGGCCGACGACCACCGCCGCCTCGGCCACCGGGCGGGGCGCGACCCGGGCCGCAATCATCCGCGCCGTACGCGCCGCCACATCCGCGCGGAGCATTTCGACCGGCGTCGCCTCGGGCGCGGATGCCGATTGGCTCGAGATCACCACGCCGGGTGACCCCGCCACAAGCCCGGTACACATGCGGTCCTGCACCACCGGCGTGCCACAGCCCGCCAACAGGATCATTAATCCAGAAATGCCGCGCCAGCCGATGATCTGCACCCCTTCCCGTTTCTTCTTTGCATAAATACTCAAAGTCCCCGGCCAGACCCAATCGATCCCGCCGGGGCAGGCGCGGATCACAGGCAACCCGGGGTGATGCCGTTCTCCGCGGCATAGGCGGCAGCATCCTCGGCGATCAGCGGATCGATGACCGACCGGTCCGACTCGATATAGTCGGTGATCGCGTTCCACTTGCCCGCCGCCGCATCCCACTGCTGGATCAGGGCCATGCCCGGCCCCGAGTGGTTTTCGCAGGTGACCGAAATGTCCGGCGCAAATCCCGACATTCCGTTTGCCTCATAGGTGGCGGCGGTGATCTCCAGCGCCTCCATCCCGTCACGCATCATCGCGGCGGTGATATCCGCCGTGCCGTGGAGTTCCTGCGCCTTTTTCGCGGCTTCGGCGGCCAGCATCGCGGCGAACAAACCACGGTTGTATTGCACCGCACCCATGTTGCTGCCGTCGCCAGCGCCCTTGCCCGCATCGATCACGAATTTCTTCATGTCATCGAACACCGGCAGGTCGGTGCCGACATAGGTAAAGTTGGTAGACTTATAGCCGTTCGCGCCCTCTCCGGCGGAAACCACATCGATCTCGGCGCCTGACCACCATACGCCGATGAAATTCTCCATCGGATAACGGATGTTCACCGCCTCTTGCACTGCGACCTGATTCATCACGCCCCAGCCCCAGAAGAACACGAAATCGGGCTTTTCGCGGCGGATCTGCAACCATTGCGACTTCTGCTCCTGCCCCGGGGCATCGATCGGCAGTTCGGTCAGGTTGAAGCCGTGCTTCTTGCCAAGTTCCTGCAACGTGCGGATCGGCTCCTTGCCATAGGCGCTGTTGTGGTACAGCAGCGCGATCGTCTTGCCCTCAAGACTGCCCCCCGACATGTCCATCGCGTGCTTGACCATGATCGAAGCGGAATCCCAATAGGTGCCGGGATAGTTGAACACCCAGGGAAAGGTCTTGCCGTCCGCCGCCGAGGTCCGCCCATAGCCCATCGAGTGGATCGGAATCCCATCCGCCGTCGCCTTCGGGATCAGCTGATAGGTGATCCCGGTGCTCAGCGGCTGATAGACCAGCGCGCCGTTGCCCTTGGTCGCCTCATAACACTCCACACCCTTTTCGGTGTTATATCCGGTCTCGCATTCGTCGATCCGCGCTTTCACACCGCCAATCCCGCCGTCACGCTCGTTCAGCAGGGTGAAATAATCCTGATACCCGTCGGAAAATGGAATGCCGTTCGCCGCATAGGGCCCGGTGCGATAACTGAGATCGGGGAACACCAGATCGGCGAATGCGGGCGAAGCCGACAGCGCCGCCCCCAGAAGTATCGTGACAAGTCGCTTGGTCATGTCTTTTCTCCCGTTGCATGTTGAACCGGCCTTTTCGACCTCTCGCAGGACGGGGTTCGGCCCCGTCGCATCCTTTGCCGTCCTCCTAATGGGGAAACGGCCATAACCGCAGTTTTTCCTTGGTAACGCGCCAAAGCTGCGCCAATCCGTGTGGCTCCAGAATCAGGAACCCGACGATCAGCCCACCGACGATGATCAGCTCCAGATGCGCCACCACATCCGTCGGCCAGCCCAGCCCCCCCGCCAGCACGTTTTTCAACAACACCGGCAGCAGCACCAGAAACGCCGCCCCGGCAAAACTGCCGAAGATGCTGCCAAGACCGCCGATGATCACCATGAACAGCACAAGGAATGACTTGTTGATCCCGAAGGCTTCACCCACTTCGACCGCGCCCAGATAGACGGAAAAGAACAGCGCGCCCGATATGCCGACAAAGAACGACGATACGGCAAACGCCGACAGTTTGGCGCGCAGGGGGTTCACGCCGATGATTTCTGCCGCGATGTCCATGTCGCGGATCGCCATCCACCGTCGCCCCACGGCACCCCGCGTCAGATTGCGCGCGATCCAGGCGCTGGCGATCAGAAAGAACAGGCAGAACAAATAGGTGGCCCATGCGCTGGTGCTTGGCCCGGTGATATTTACCCCCAGCAATGTGCGTTCCGGCGCCGATATCTGCCCTGACGCGGAATAGTTGTAAAACCAAGGCACACGGTTGAACAGCCAGACAAGAAAGAACTGCGCCGCCAGCGTCGCCACCGCGAGATAGAATCCCTTGATGCGCAAGGACGGCAGGCCGAACAGAACCCCCACCACCGCCGTCACACCCCCGGACAGGATGATGTGAAACAGGATATTCACCTCGGGAAATGACGTCATCAACTTGTAACAGGCATAGGCGCCCACAGCCATGAACCCGCCGGTACCAAGGCTGAGCTGGCCGCAATATCCGACAAGGATGTTCAGCCCGATGGCTGCGATCGCATAGATCAGAAACGGCAGGAAAACGGCGTTTACCCAATAGTCATTGATCACAAACGGCACGACCAGAACCGCCACCGCAAGGATTGCGTAATATCCCAACCGGTCCAGCCGGATCGGAAAGGTCTGTCCGTCCTCGGCATAGGTCGTCTTGAAATCGCCCGCCTCGCGGTAGAGCATCAGCCTCTCCTTTGGGTCATGTCCCGCTTGCGATCCAGCACTGCGAAAGATCTCTTGGTCGGGTCCCGCCGTTGCGCCGGGCGGGCGGAAAGCTCGCACGCCGAGGCCCGCGCATTTCCCGGGTTTAATACCCTGTTAACCATCAGATATTTTGACCTCACCCCGCCGCGATTCCGCCGCCTTTGCGCAGCAATCTGAGGACAAAGCACAACGAAAGCACCCGTCATGGCACTCCTGAAGGAAATTGAAACACTTGCCCGTCTGCACGCCGATGGCACGTTGACGCAAACCGAATTTGCCGCAGCCAAGGCGGCCATTCTGGCCGAAATCCCCGAGGCCGAGGAACCCGCAGGCCCGCGCGACGCCTTGCCCAGATTGCTGATCCGCTGCCTCTTGCCCCCGGTGCTGCTGGGCGGTCTGGTGTATGGCTTTGGAATACCCGGAATGCTGTCCCTGACCCTTGGCGTCACCGTTCTGGCCGCCATCGTCGTTGCACAGTTTCGCGCGACCGCCTGATCCGGCGCCCCGGCGCCACATTCTGACTTGAGGGAATCAGACCCGTTCAATGATCTTCTCCCCGAACAAACCCTGTGGCCGGAACACCAGAAACAGCAGCGCCAGCACATAGGCGAACCAGTTTTCCGTCGCCCCGCCGAGCGCCGGCCCTGCCAGAAACTCGAACAGTTTTTCGCCCACCCCGATGATCAGCCCGCCGATGATTGCGCCGGGGATTGATGTGAACCCGCCCAGCATCAGCACCGGCAGCGCCTTGAGCGCGATAAGGCTCAGGGAAAACTGCACGCCGGATTTGGCACCCCACATGATGCCCGCCACCAGCGCCACGAACCCGGCAATCGACCAGACCAGTACCCAGATGAAATTCAGCGAAATACCAACCGACAAGGCCGCCTGATGGTCGTCGGCCACCGCGCGCAGCGCCCGCCCCTGTTTGGTATACTGCGAAAACAGCACCAGACCGGTGACCAGAAGCGCCGCGATCACCGTCGCCACAAGATCAAGGTTGTCGATGAAAAATCCATATCCCAACGCCCGATAGGTCACCCCGTCGATCCATTCATTGATCCCCTGAGGCAGGCCCACATCCAGCGTCCGGATGTCCGACCCCCACATCAGATCGCCGACCCCCTCAAGAAAATAGGCCAGACCGATGGTCGCCATGAACAGGATGATCGGCGCTTGATTCACCAGATGACGCAGCACGACACGGTTCACTGCCCAGGCAAAGAACACCATCACCACCATGGTCAGGAAGATCGCGGCAAGCGCCGGCACCTCCCAGCCGAACCCATGAATCTCGGTACCGAACATCACGTTGATCAGATGGCCAAACGGCACCTGCCCCTCCATGATGCCGACAAGGGTCAATGCGGCGAACAGGGCCATCACCCCTTGAGCATAATTAAAAACGCCCGAGGCCTTGAAAATCAGCACAAATCCCAACGCCACGAGCGCATAAAGCACTCCGGCCATCAAGCCGTTCAACGTCACCTCGATGGCGAACAGCACCTGATCAGGCATGTAACGCTCCCTCAGCTTTCAAGGTCTGTCTCCCGTACCGATGCGCTCCAGCCGCCGGTCGCGACATTGCGCCAAAGGGTGACGAACAGCACCGGTTCCCGCGTCTGATCGGTGCGCAGAGCGATTTCCGGGTGCAGCGCTTGGCCCGCCGCAACAGGTTCGTCGCGGGGCGCAAAGATCGCACGCGCCACCGCCTCGGCGGCCCAGTCCCGGAAGGCTGCCGCGAACCGATCCTGCATGGCGCGAGCAGAGCCGGGGTCGAACCGCAATCCGCATCCGGTCTGGCCGCTGCCCGCTTCGCTCAGGACGTTGATGAAGAAACCGCCATCCTTTGGCGCAAAGCTCTCAACCGATTGTCCGGCGGCGGCGGTGGTATCGACGAATTCCAACCCGCTGGTCCGCACTTGCTGCACCTCTTGCATCGGCACCAGACAGGACGCGCGGAATATCTCCCAGGCATCCTCCTGCGCCAACGCAATACCGGGCATCAGGGCGCACAGGACCACCAGCGCATTTGCAGGCGACCATGATGCAGGGAACCATCGGATTTCAGTCATGAGCGACCCCCAGATAGGCGTCGATCACATCCTGATTTCCGCGCACCTCGTCCGGGGTGCCATCGCCAATCTTGCGACCGTAATCCATCACGACCACCCGGTCGGACAGATCCATCACCACGCCCATGTCATGCTCGATCAACGCAATCGTTGTGCCAAATTCGTCATTCACATCAAGGATGAAGCGGCTCATGTCCTCTTTCTCCTCGACGTTCATTCCCGCCATCGGTTCGTCCAGCAACAACAGTTTCGGTTCTGCCGCCAGCGCCCGCGCCAGTTCGACGCGTTTTTTCAACCCATAGGGAAGTCGACCGACAGGCGTCTTGCGAATATGCTGGATTTCCAGAAAATCGATAACCCTTTCCACGCGCTCGCGGTTCTCGACCTCTTCTCGCTGGGCCTTCCCCCACCACACCGCCTGCGCCAATAGGCCGGCGTTCATCTGGGTCAGCCGCCCGGTCATCACGTTGTCCAGCACGCTCATCCCTTCAAACAGGGCGATATTCTGGAACGTCCGCGCGATCCCCAGCCGCGCCACCTGAAAGGGTTTCATCGGTGGCCGCTTCGCACCGCGGAACCACACCTCGCCCTCCTGCGGGACATAGAAGCCGCTGATCACGTTCAGCATGGATGATTTGCCCGCCCCGTTCGGCCCGATGATGGCGCGGATTTCACCCTCGCGGATGTCGAACGAAATATTCTTGATCGCCTCGACCCCGCCAAAGCGCAGAGTGATGTTGCGCATATCCATCAATGTGGGACCGATGGTCCGCCCGTCCGCCGTGATATGCGCCCCATCCGGCAATACACCACGCTGTGGGACGGTGGGCGGGGCGTCGCCCGCAGGGCCAGCGCCGGACCCCGTCACGCCGCCACCCGCGCAGTCGTGGGCACGACAACCGCATCCTCGATCTTCAAGGTCGCGCAGATCTTGCCTTTGCGCCCGTCCTCATATGTCACCTCGGTTTCCGTATAGATCTCTGGTTTGCCATCATAAATCGCCGCAATCAGATCAGCGAACTTGTCCGAGATCACACCGCGCCTTACCTTTCTGGTCCGCGTCATCTCGCCGTCGTCGGCGTCCAGCTCCTTGTGCAGCACAAGGAACCTGTGGATCTGGCATCCCGAAAGCATCTCATCCCCTGCGACGGACCGGTTCACCTCGGCCACATGTTCGCCAATGGTGGTCAGAACCTGCGGATGCTGCGACAACTCCTGATAGGATCCATAGGCAATGTTATTGCGTTCGGCCCAATTGCCCACCGCCGCGAGGTCGATATTGATAAAGGCACTGCACATCTCGCGCCCGGCGCCGAACACCACGGCCTCAAGGATGTTGGGAAAGAACTTCAGCTTGTTTTCAATGTACTTGGGTGCGAACAGCCGCCCGTCGGCCATCTTGCCCACATCCTTGGCTCGGTCGATGATCCGCAGATGTCCGCTGCCCTTTTCGATGAATCCGGCATCCCCGGTGGCGACCCAGCCCTCGGCATCCTTTGTGTCTGCGGTGCTTTCGTCGTTCTTGAAATAGCGCACGAAAACGCCGGGCGAGCGATAGAACACCTCACCCGAATCGGCGATCCGCAGCTCTACGCCCGGTGACGGCACGCCGACGGTGTCGCTCCGGACTTCGCCGTCGGGTTGTTGGGTGATGAATACGCTGGCCTCGGTCTGGCCATAGAGCTGCTTGAGGTTGATCCCGAGCGAGCGATAGAAATCAAAGATCTCCGGACCAATCGCCTCGCCCGCAGTATATCCGACACGCACCCGGGAAAATCCCAGCGTGTTTTTCAACGGACCATAGATCAGAACCTCGCCCAGCCGGTATTTCAGCCGGTCCACCATCCCCACCGGCTTGCCGTCCAGCAATGCGGGTCCGACGCGGCGCGCCACCGCCATGAACCGGTCAAACAGCCATTTCTTCAACCGCCCCGCATCCTCCATCCGGATCATCACCGATGTCAGCTGCGCCTCGAATACCCGGGGCGGCGCGAAATAATAGGTCGGTCCGATCTCGCGCAGGTCGGTCATCATCGTGTCGGCGGATTCGGGGCAGTTGACGCAGAACCCGGTCCAATAGGCCTGCCCGATGGAAAAGATGAAATCGCCGACCCACGCCATCGGCAGATAGGCAAGGATCTCATCCCCCGGTCGCAGATGGTCAAACTCGCTGGAGTTTTTCGACGTCTCGATGATGTTGCGATTGCTAAGCACCACGCCCTTGGGCCGCCCTGTCGTGCCGCTGGTGTACAGCATCACACAGGTGTCGTCGGGGCCGAGCGCGTCGGTGCGTGCCGTCAGCGTTTCGATCAGATCGGCGCGCCCTGCACGACCCGCCGCCTGCACATCCGCAAAGGATGTCAGCGCCGCATGATCGTATTTCCGCAATCCGCGACCATCGAGATAAATCACCTGCCGCAGCCCCGGCAGGCGCTCGTGCACATCGGCCACCTTGTCGACCTGCTCCTGATCGCCAGCGATGACAAAGACCGCGCCGCAGTGATCCAGCGCGAATTCGATCTCCTCAGGTGCCGCATCCTGATACATCGGTACCGGAATTCCGCCCGCGCATTGCACCGCAACCATGGACCAATACAGCGCCGGTCGATTGCGCCCGACAATCGCGACATGTTCGCCCACGGCCAGACCCAGCGACAGCAGGCCCAACGCCAGAGCCTCGATTTCATCAGCCGTCTGCGCCCATGTCCGGGTTTGCCAGATGCCGAATTCCTTTTCACGATAAGCGGGCTTGTCGCCGAACCGCGCGACATTCAGGGCCAACAGCGCCGGTATCGAGGCAACAGATTCGGAAAGCCGGGGGACAGTGATCACATCGCTCCTCCCATCGCCATTGGCGGCGCTGGCCCTCTGGTGGAGCCTTTCGCTTATCGTCGCACAATTCCGGAAAAGGTCATAAAAGAATATTGCGGCAAGGTCCGCGCAAGGCGGGCGGCACAGGGCAGTTGGCCGAAGGATGGCACAGGGTTACCCCGCACCCGGAACCAACCGGGGGTGCCGATGGATCCGATCTCGCTTGGGTTTTATACCGTCGTTTGCGGTGTGCTCAGCATGTTCGCCGCAAGATTGGGCGGGCGATGCCCCGTCTGGGCATCAGTGCGGCGGTCGGGCTGGTCGCGGCGACTCTGCTGCCTCTGCCGAAGGGCGCCTTGCCCGAATACTGAAGCGGGAAGGCGTTACTGCGAAAATTCCGGATCAAAACAATCCGGCGCTAGACGATCCGCGATATCCCATCGGCCAACACCCGCAGACCGATGACAAGATCGGCATCGTCCGTATCTTCATCAAAGGCATGGGAAATTCCACCGATCGACGGCACGAACAGCATCGCCACCGGCATACACCGGGACAGGTTCGTCGCATCGTGCAGCGCGCCCGATGGCATCCGCCGCCATTGCCCCGGAACGATTCCTTCCGCCGCCGCTGCCAACGCCCCGGTCAGCCTTTCGTCCATCGCCACAGGCTCTAGCCCCAGCATGTCACCAAATGACAGCGTCAGGTCACGTTCCTTGGCGATTTCGGTCGCGGTATCACGCACCACAGTCTCCATCCGTCCCAGCCGGGCGGTGTCGCCATCGCGCCATTGCATGGAAAACGACACCCGGCCGGGGACTATGGAATGGGCGTTTGGATGCAGCGTGACATGGCCGATGGTCCAGACCGACGCAGGCGTCGCCACATTGCGCATCCGCTCATTCAACCGTTCGTTGAACGCTGAGAGGGCCTGAAACACGTCACGGCGGCGGTCCATTGGCGTGGTGCCAGCGTGATTCTGCTGACCCTGAAGCGTGATCACCATGTCGCGGATGCCGACAATTCCATCGACCACACCGATCTTTTCGCCCGCACCGATCAGCACCGGGCCCTGCTCGATATGCATTTCGACAAAACCGGAAAACCGCGCCGGATCGACGGTGCCGGACTCAAGATGCGCCATACGCGCCCGCGCCTCGGCCAGAGTCACGCCCTGCGAATCGCACAGGGAATCGGCACGTTCCTGAGCCATCGCACCCGACCAGACCGCGCTGCCGGTGGTCACGCCGAATCGGCCTTCTTCGTCCTGAAAACAGGCGACGGACACGCCCGGAACCACACGCGCGACCTCAAGCGCCGAAATCACACCCAGCGCACCGTCCAGCCAGCCGCCTTCGGGTTGACTGTCAGAGTGCGAACCGACCAGCGGACCGGGGGTATCCGACAGGCCGAAAAGATTGCCCATTCCGTCGAAAACCGGGGTCAGTCCCGCCTCGGCCATGCGCCCGGCGATCCATTCGCGCGCTTCGATATCCGCATCGCAAAAGGCTGGACGCACCACGCCCTTGCCGATGCCGCTTGCTCCGAACCCGCGCAGGGTGTGCAGATCGGACAAGAATCGTTCTGGATCTGGCGTGTTCATTTGTGGTCCTCGACTGTTTTCCCGGTGGCGCCGAGTATCCTCTGGTGCGCCGGAACTTTCAATGTTGCCTGCAGCGTTGTGGATGCGAGCGATTTCGCGGCAAACTGCACTCTCTCCAGGTCGCTCGGTCGCAGCCTCCCGGTACGGTCAACATATTGCGCATCGATGGCTTATCGGGCAATCGGGAGGTCAGGGGGCGATCATGGTCGAAATCACATTGGTGCGGCACGGACAGGCGAATGCGCAAGCGACGGACGAGGCCGGGTATGACCGGCTGAGCGATCTGGGGCACCGGCAGGCGCAATGGCTTGGCGACCACCTGAAAGAGACCGGACGGCGGTACGATCACATTCTGTCGGGCACGCTGAACCGTCAGCGTGACACCGCCAGCGCCATCGCGGCCTGTCTGGATTCGCCCATGGAACAGGACGCGCGGCTGAACGAGCTGGATTATTACGGGCTGGCCACTTCGCTGCGCGACGATCATTCCGTGCCGATGCCCGCCGACCGCGACCAGTTTCTGCACCACATGCCGCAGCTGATGACCGCATGGGAGGCGGGGCGTCTGCACTCGCGGCTGGAAACCTTCTCTGCGTTTGAGGGCCGGGTGCAGGCGATGATCGAGCGGGCCGAAGAGCTGGGCGGGCGGGTGTTGCTGGTCACGTCCGGTGGCGTGATCGGAATGGCCATGCGGATTTTACTGCGGCTTGAGGTGGCGAGTTATGCCAATGTCCTGCTTCAGATCAACAATACATCACTGCATCGCTATGTGAAGGGCGGGAACGCCCTGCTTCTGGACACGTTCAACGCCACTCCGCATCTGGAAAGCGCCGACCGGGCCTTTGCACGCACGCATATCTGAGCCGCGATCGGAACACCGGTCTTGCGGGAATGGCAGGAATGGCAGCCACCCCTAGCCGAACAGCCGGAAATACAGCCAATCCGGCAGAAACTGCGTCAGACGGAACATACCGGCAAAGGCAAACGGAAAGCTTTTCTTGAAGCCGTCGCCCTGCATGTGTTCGAACACCTCCTGCGCGGCCTGATCCGGGTCCATGATGAAGGGCATCGAAAAGTCGTTCTTGTCGGTCAGGCGCGTACGGATGAACCCGGGATTGACCAGCTGCACGTCCACCCCGGTCTTGCGCAGCTCTCCATATAATCCTTCGGCCAGATACATCACCCCGGCCTTGGACGCTCCATAGCCGACAGCGCCCGGCAGACCGCGGAATCCTGACAGGCTGCCGGTCATCACCACATGGCCGAAATCCCGCGCGACCATGCCCGGAACGACGTGGCCCATGACCCGCGCGCAACCGGTGAAATTGACGTCGCACATCGCCGTTACCTTTTGCGGATCCCAATCCGCTGCCGACTGTGGCCAATACGCCCCGGCCAAAAACACGACTCCGTCGATTTCGCCAACTTCGGCGGTGGCCCGCGCGACACTTTCATCATCGGTGACATCGACGGTCACAACCCGCGCCCGGCCGGGCAGATCGGCAGCCAGTGTATGCAACCGGTCGGCGGATCGCGCACTCAGGATCAACTCACAGCCCGCACGGCTCAGCCGCTCGGCCAGCGCACGCCCCAACCCTTCGGACGCACCGACGATCCAATACCGTTTTCCTTGCCAGTCTCTCATGTATTCTCCCTCGGGCGCATTGTGGCGACCAGTTCGGCAACCTTGATCCCGAACAATCGGAACTGGCTGCGGTTGATGATGGTTCCGCCCGGAACGATATACATCCAGTCGACCGTATTTAGAACATGCCCACCCACATCCTTTGGCAGGCGAAGGCGATATCGCAACTGTACCGTCGGGCCGCATTGTTCGCCACCGCCTGTACCGATGATATCGTCGGCGGTGGCGTCGAAATGCCCGTTTTCATCCAGCCGCAAGTGCCATGCACGCTCTTGAGTTACGCCATTGTCAAACCGAAAGGACTGGGACAGTACACCTGTGTTGCCTGTCCAGCTTCCGTGCATATCGGCGACGAACCGCGAACTGACGCGCCCGGTGGGTCCAAAGATCACGCCTTCGCAGTGAATCTTGCCGTTCAAATGCTTGCGCAGGTCGAAGTCGGGGCCCAACCCATCGTAATCGGTGGGTTTCTGACCATGGAATGAGGCAAAGCGCGCCCGCAACCACAGAACCACACAAACGCTAAAGCTTCCGATCAATAAACTAAATGCAATTTCCATACCTCAAACACCTTTAACTCCGTGTCCGGCCCGGCAATGCGATGACAGGGGACTTTCAGCGGGCAGGACGAAACGGCATACAGCGCCGTTCCTATCCCAAGCGCTAAGCCGGGGGGGTCGGTTCCCCAGCGGAAGCCGGATTCTTTAGGAGAGGATTTGACCGGCCGCGATCCGCGCAAACAGTGAACCGCGCCAGATCCGGCGGCGGGGCCGCAAATTTGCGCCTGACTTCGGGGGTTTTCGTCAGCAGATCAGGACAGTCCTGCGGGCACAGGCTTTCGCGGGCCGGCGGCGGCGGCGCGTGCTGGCTCAGAGACCTGACGCAGATTCATCCGCCCGGATCACTGCGGGAATGACCGCAGGATCGGAACCGTCGTCCAGTTCTTCGAAATCGAAATTGTCCAATTTGGCCGCACGTTTGCCCGCGCGTTCCGCGGCCGTACCGATACCATCAAGATCGGCACGGGCCTGGGCAAAATGGGTGTTCAATTTGCCGACCCGTTCAACCACAAGCTCGACATCGCGGTGCAGATGGCGAAGCGTCGTGCGGATTGCCCCCGCCTGTGCCCGCATCCGCGCATCTTTCAGGATCGCGCGCATGGTGTGCAGCGTTGCCATACAGGTGGTTGGCGAGACGATCCAGACGCGCGCGGCAAAGCCTTCGCGCACCAGTTCGGGGAAATTGCCATGCAACTCGGCATAGACCGCCTCAGAGGGCAGGAACATCAACGCGCCATCGGCAGTTTCGCCGTCCAGAATATAGCGTTCGGAAATCGCCCGGATATGCCCGCGCACCGCCGTTCGCAGCCCGGCCACCGCCGCCCTTGTCTCGTGATCCGTGGTGGCGCGGCGCAGGGCTTCGTAAGCCTCCAGCGGAAATTTGCTGTCGATGACGATGGGGCCGGGGGGATTGGGCAGATGGATCAGGCAGTCGGCCCGTCGCCCGTTGGACAGGGTTGCCTGCCAAGTGAAACTGTCGCTTGGCAGGGCCTTGCCGACGATATCATGCAGCTGGATTTCGCCAAACGCGCCGCGGGTCTGCTTGTTGCTCAGGATATCCTGCAATGACAGCACGTTGCCCGACAGCTTTTCGATATTCGCCTGTGCCTTGTCGATGGTTGCCAGTCGCTGCTGCAACTGGCCCAATGATTGCGCCGTGCGGCTGGCAGATCCGGCGAGATTCTCGTTCATCCGCGCCGAAACCTCGGCCAGTCGGGTTTCCATCAGGTGCAACATCTGCGTCTGCGCCGCCGCCTGCGCCTCGGCCACATGGGTCAGCCCGCCCGACAACTGCTGCTGACCGTCGTTCAGAATGTGCACCCGCTGCCCCAACTGGCCCATCTGATGGGCCAGCGGGGCAATCATCGCTGCCGTCCGCCCGGCACGACGCAGCGAAACAAGCAGGAGCACAACGACCAGCAGCGCAACCGCCAAGGCAACCGCGGCGACCAGCGTGAGGGGATCGGACAGATCGACCGTGCGCCCGGCAATGGTGATCATGTGCGCCCGAACAACCGTTCGATGTCCGCCAGCTTCAGCTCCACATAGGTGGGACGGCCATGGTTGCACTGGCCCGACAGGGGGGTCGCCTCCATCTCGCGCAGCAGGGCGTTCATCTCTTCGGCCCGCATCAGGCGGCCAGAGCGGACCGAGCCATGGCAAGACATGCGCGACAGCACGGCGTCGATTCGGCTGCGCAGGGTGGTGCTGTCATCCAGATCGTCGAGTTCGTCCAGAATATCGCGGATCAGGGCGGTCGCGTTGACCGTTCCGAGGATGGCCGGAGTTTCGCGAACGGCAATCGCCCCGCCTCCGAAGGGTTCGATGGTCAGACCCATCCCGGCCAGGTCATCGGATAGGTCGAGCAGGCGCGCGGCATCGGCTTCCGCAAGCTCGACGATCTCGGGGATCAGCAGGGCCTGTGCGGCGATGCCCCGGTCGGCCATCTGGCGTTTCAGGCGTTCATAGACAAGACGTTCGTGGGCGGCGTGCTGATCGACGATAACGATACCGGTGGCGGTTTGGGCGATGATCCAGTTTTCGTGCACCTGTGCGCGGGCAGCACCCAGCGGAAACGAACCTTCGTCGGTCCCCTGCGGGGCCTCCTCAGGATCCCCCCCCGAGGAGCGACCGTCAGGAAGCGAGGAGGGCGCCGCCATCCGCGCCATCATCGGCAGCGCCTCGCCAAACCCCGGCGCCTGCGCAATATAGGCGGCGCGCAAAGCCCCCGCCGATGGCCGGTCCATCTGATAAACCCGCGCCGCGCCCGCTGCCGGTTCCGCCCGCATCGCGCCCAAAGCCGCCCCTGCCACTGTGGTCGAGGCCCGGTGCCCCGCCCCGGCCAGCGCATGGCGCAGCGCCGACACGATAAGGCCGCGCGGTAGCCCGGGATCGCGAAACCGCACCTCGGATTTTGCCGGATGCACGTTCACGTCCACCCCCTGCGGATCGCAGTCGAGAAACAGCACCGCCGCCGGGTGCCGGTCCCGGCTCAGCACATCCTGATAGGCAGCGCGCAGGGCGCCATACAGCAGCTTATCGCGCACCGGACGCCCGTTGACGAACAGATACTGAGTCGTCGACGACCCCCGGGAATAGGTTGGAAGTGCCGCATATCCGGTCAACCCGAGCCCCTCGCGCTCGGCCTCGATCTTCAGCGCGTTCTCGGAAAATTCGCGGCCTAGCACCCGGGACAGACGAGCATGCAGCGCATCAAACAGATCGCCGGTACAGGCATCCGCGCGCAGCACCACACGCCCCTCGCCACCGCCGGTCACATCGCGCAGGATGAACGACACAAAAGGCTCGGCCATCGCCAGACGTTTCACCACATCGCTGATCGCCTGCGCCTCGGCCCGGTCGGTGCGCATGAATTTCAGCCGGGCGGGCGTGGCAAAGAACAGATCACGCAATTCCGCCACCGTGCCGCCCGCAATCGCCGCCGGGCGCACCGGATCGGCCAGCCCGCCGGCGACACGCAGACTGGCACCCTCACCCCCCGCCACACGGGACGTCAGGGTCAATCGCCCGACCGCGCCCAGTGATGGCAGCGCCTCGCCGCGGAACCCGAAGGTGTGGATGTTCAAAAGGTCGGAGCCATCGATCTTGGATGTCGCGTGGCGTGCCAGCGCCAGCGGCAAAGCGTCCGCGTCGATGCCGCATCCGTCATCGGTCACCCGGATCAGGGTTTTGCCACCATCGCCATAGGCAATCTCGATCCGCCGCGCGCCCGCGTCGAGCGCGTTTTCAACCAATTCCTTGACCGCCGAGGCAGGTCTCTCGACCACCTCGCCCGCGGCGATCCGGTTGATCGCAGAGTCGTCAAGTTGCCGGATCACCGGACGGTCGTCGTGCATGTTGGGGGTATGGGCTGTCATGCCACAACCGATAGCATGACAGCATTTGATTCGGCCATGCCGCGCGGATCAGTCGCTTTGCAATCCACCGGGCTGTCCGACCACCACAAAATGCAGATCTTCCGGGCGAAAGACGCGTTTCGCCACCCGTTTTATATCGTCGAGCGTCACCGCGTTCACCTTGTCGTTGCGGGTGACGATATAGTCGACGGTAAGCCCTTCGGTCTGCATCCCCACAAGTTGTCCCGCGATCCGTCCGTTGCCGTCAAACCGCAGCGGATAGGCGCCGGTCAGGAATGTCTTCGCCGCGTCCAACTCATCCTCGGTCACGCCCTGTTCTGCGATCCGCGCCCACTCGTCCCGGATCACCTCGACCGTCTCGGCCGCCCGTTCGTTGGCGGTCGATGCCTGACCCAGAACCGCCTCTCCGTGGTCATAGGTCGCCAGATAGGTACCGATACCATAGGTCAGACCACGCTTTTCGCGCACCTCGGTCATCAGGCGGGCACTGAAACCGCTGCCGCCGAAAATCTGATTGGCGACGAAAGCGGGAAAGAAATCCGGATCATCCCGTTCAATGCCCGCATGACCAAACACGATCACCGACTGTGGCGTGTCAAAGGGCACCACGGTCACACCCGGCCCGGCCAGAAATTCAGCCTTGCCCGGCATGGGCGCACCCGATTGCGGCAACCCGCCCAGCAGGTCGTCAAGCAGCACGCCAAGTTCACCCGGCGTGATGTCACCCACCGCACCAACATAAAGCTGGTCGCGCACCAACACGTCCTGCCACGCCTGCACGATATCGTCACGAGTCAGCGCAGTCACGGATTCGGTCGTGCCGCCGCCGTCAGATCCATAGGGATGATCGCCAAAGCTCAGCCGCGCGACCGTCGCCGATGCAATCTCGCCCGGGTCCGTCGCGTCACTGCGGATGCCAGAAAGAACCTGTTCGCGCACCCGGTCCACGGCATCCTGATCAAAACGCGGTTCGATCAACGCCTTGCGCAGCAACTCGACAGCCTCCTGGCGGTTTTCGGTCAGGAACTGCGCCGAAACCGACAGGCCGTCGTTCCACGAATCAAAGCCGAAACTGGCCGCCAGCGATTCCCGTGCGGCCGCAAACCCCTGAGCGTCGAGATCACCGGCACCTTCCTCGATCAGCCCGGTCATCAGATTGACCGCGCCACGTTTGCCGGGGCGGTCCAGCGACTGACCGCCTTTGAACCGGATTTCCAGCGCGGTGAACGGGATTGAATGTTCTTCAACCAGCCAAGCGGAAATACCACCGGGCGAAGTGACCTGTTGAATTTCCACTGCCGCACGCAGGGGCAGCGCCGCCATCAGGAACGCACCAAGCGTGATCGCAAACCGGATCATTGCGTTACCTCTTTTTCATTTGTTTCGATGATCGTTGGAGGGCTGGTCTCCAAAGCCGTTTCTGCAGCCGGATCAGGCACGGTTCCGACAGCACCTTCTGGCGCCCGCAGCCATCCGGTCACAGCGTTGTCACGCTGGAAAACCCGGCGTCCCGCAGCAACGATGTCTTCGCCCGTCACCTGTTGCAGCAATTCTGGCCAGACTTTCACATCCTCCAGCGTCAGACCGCTGGTCAGCGCCGAGCCGTAAAGCTGTGCGCGCGCCTGCACCGAATCCTGTCCGTAAATCAACGAGGCGTTCAACTGCATGCGGATTCTCTCCAACTGCTCCGGATCGACGCCGCGATCCAGAAAGGCGGCGATTTCGGCATCCATCAGATCTTCGGCCTGTTGCAGGGACACCCCCGGCACCGGCACGATCACCAACCCGAACGTCGTGTCGTCAAGGTTGATCCCGTCATAGAACGCCGAGGTATACAGCGCCTTGGGGTTGTCGAACTGCAAGGCGCGGCCCAGCTCGCTGGTCTGCGACGACCCGCCTAGTACCGCCGCCAGCAGGGTCAGCGCCGCCGCCTCGGTCTGATCACCCGGATCGCGTTCGGGGGCCAGATAGGTGCGGATCACATAGGGCTGGGCGATTCGCGCATCCTTAAACAGCATGCGGCGTTCGGCGCGCTGTGGCGGTTCCTGCGGGCGCAGGCGTTCGGGCAGGTCGGGCGTCGGAGCCAGCGCGCCGTAATGTGTTTCGGCAAGCCTGCGCACCTCGGCTGGATCGACATCGCCCGCCACAACCAGAACCGCGTTGTTCGGCGCATAATACCGGCGATAGAACGACAGCGCGTCGTCCAGCGTCAACGCCTCCATCTCGTGCTTCCAGCCGATGACCGGAATGCCGTAGGGATGATTTTGATACTGCGCCGCGTTTCGCTGCTCATTGAACAGCGCGCCCGGATCGCTATCGGTCCGCTGGGCGCGTTCCTCGATCACCACCTGACGCTCGGTCAGAATATCGCGACCGTCCAGTTGCAGATCGCGCATCCGGTCCGCTTCCATCTGCATCACCAGGTCCAACCGGTTTGCCGCGACCCGTTGATGATAGGCGGTGTAATCCTGACTGGTAAAGGCGTTGTCCGTGCCGCCATTGGCCGCGACGACCTTGGAGAATTCGCCCGGTTCCAGAGTATCGGTGCCCTTGAACATCAGATGTTCCAGATAATGCGCGATGCCGGATTTGCCCGGCGGTTCGTCCGCCGCCCCAACCCTGTACCAAACCATCTGAACCACGACGGGGGCGCGGTGATCTTCCAGCACCACCACCTCCATCCCGTTGTCCAGAGTGAACGTCGTCAGCTCATCCGCCAAGGCGGGCAGCGGCAGCAGGGCAAAAAGCGAGAACGCAAGGCGGATCGGCAGGCGCGGCATGACATCTCCTGTTACGGGGGAACCCCGGGCAATATGTGTGGTGTCACAACCCGTCTGCAACCCGCCCGACAAAGACGTGACCCAAAGCGTTTTAGATTCATATAAAATAACAAAGAATTGAAATGCGCGTTTGACCACCACGACAGGCTGCGCATTTCCAGGCCTTGAACCGGCCGACCCCAACTGAGATTGGCTCAGCCCGAATCTAACCGGATCAAGGTGATCCTGCGCTAGCGTTTCGTCGTCTTGGCATCCGGTGGCACTGCGGGGGTGCGGATCCCTGCGGCGCGGAACCGTTCCAGCTCGCTATACTGGTCCAGTTCGTACTTCCGATAGGCCTTGAAATAGACGCTGACGTTGAACAACCGCTCCAGCAGCCGCCCGTCGTTGTCCTTGCGGAACTGCAGGTCAAGCGATGCAAGCTGGGCGCGGATCGCCGGATCGGTGCCGAACCGCGTGGTATGTCCGATCAGAGCAGCGTCATTCACCCCACCGCCCGACAGGCGCGACGGATCGCCGCCCAGCGCCGCGATGGCATCGGCCTTGGGCGTCGGATCGGTCCGGTTGGACCCACCCGGCGTCGGCGCCGGAAGTTCACTGAAATTCGTCGGAGCCTGAAGCTGTTTGGTCGGCAGGATGGCAAATTCATCCGGGCCCGCGCCGGTCTTCTTCAGGTTCATCAGGCGCGGTTCATCTGAAGAACTGCAACCCGCAAGCAGGCCCAGCACCAATGCTGTGGCAAGACCTCTTTGCCCGAACCCGGCTATCATGCGTATCGCGCCTGTCATCTGCGCCTCCCTCGTGCCTCGCAGCACGGTTTATCCGATTGGCACCGCGCCGTCACGGGGTCTTTTGTCTGCGCGATTTACGCGGCTTTCCGCCCTTGTTGGTTTTACTGCTGCCCGAGGTAAAAAGGACCAGCCCCAACGCCCCGGCAAAGATCGCAATATCGGCGACATTGAAGGCATAGGGGTTCTCCAAGCCGCAACACGACATGTTGAGAAAATCCGCCACCGCGCCATAGATCAGCCGGTCGATCACATTGCCAACCGCGCCCCCCACCAAAAGCCCGCCCGAAATCATCGCCCACCGCCCCTGACGGTCGCGCCACATCCAGATCAGCACCCAGACGGTGATCGCCACAGCGACGACAATCAGAATCCAGCGGGTCAGATTGCCTTCATCCGCCAGCAGGCCGAAGTTGACCCCCCGGTTCCACGCCATCCGAAAGTTCAGATAGGGCGGCCAGACATCGATATCGCCCACCGACCTCAGGTTCAGCCGGTGCACGACAATGTATTTGCTGACTTGATCCAGCAGCAAAACGATCCCGGCCGTGATCCACAATACCCGCATATCAGTGCCTGAAATGTCGCATGCCGGTAAACACCATGGCCAGCCCGGCCTCGTCGGCGGCGGCGATCACGGCGTCGTCCTTGACCGATCCCCCCGGCTGGATCACCGCCGTTGCGCCCGCTTCGGCCAAAGTCAGCAAACCGTCGGGAAAGGGAAAGAACGCATCCGATGCAGCGACCGATCCGCGGGTCAATGGTGTGGTCAGACCCAAGGCCTCGGCCATGTCCTCGGCCTTTCTCGCAGCGATCCGGGTGCTGTCGACCCGGCTCATCTGGCCCGCACCGATGCCGACGGTTGCGCGGGAATTGGCATAGACGATGGCGTTGGATTTCACATGTTTGGCCACGGTCCAGGCGAACAGCAGATCGTCCAGCTCGGCTTCGGTGGGCTGGCGCTTTGTCATCACGCGCAGATCGGCGCGCGCCACATGGCCATTGTCACGATCCTGCACCAGCATCCCGCCCGCCACCTGTTTCAGGGTCATCCCGCCAGCCCATGGATCGGCAAGCCCCGAGGTGGTGAGCAAACGCAGGTTCTTCTTCTTTGCAAAAATACTCACTGCACCGGCGTCCGCCCCGGGCGCGACGACGACTTCGGTAAATATCGCTGAAATCAATTCCGCTGTTTCGGCGTCCAGCGGTCGGTTCAGCGCCACGATCCCGCCGAATGCGCTGGTGCGGTCACAATCAAAGGCCCGCTGGTATGCTTCGGCAAGGGTCGCGCCGGTGGCCACGCCGCATGGGTTGGCATGTTTGATGATTGCGCAGGCGGGCGGGCCATCGGCGAATTCAGAGATCAGCTCAAACGCCGCGTCGGTATCGTTGATGTTGTTATAGGACAGCGCCTTGCCCTGATGTTGCTGTGCGGTCGCCACGCCGGGGCGGACTGATCCGTCAACATAAAATGCCGCGCTTTGATGTGGGTTCTCGCCATAACGCAATGATTGCGACAGCGCGCCCGCAAACACCCGGCGCCGCGGCACCGGCTCGCCGATCGCACCGGCCATCCAGGTCGACACCGCGGCGTCATAGGCAGCGGTGCGGCCATAGGCGATCTGCGCCATGCGCTGCCGGAACGCGAGGGTCGTCCCGCCCTTAGCCAGTTCGTCCAGCAAAACAGAGTAATCTTCCACATCGACGACGGTTGTCACAAAGCCATGGTTCTTGGCCGCACCACGGATCATCGCCGGGCCGCCGATGTCGATGTTTTCGACACAGGTGTCATAATCCGCGCCACGCGCCACTGTTTCCTCGAACGGGTACAGGTTGACGACCAGCAGATCGATGCCGACGATCCCATGGGCCTCCATCGCCGCCACATGATCGGCATTGTCACGCAGCGCCAGCAACCCGCCATGCACCGCCGGGTGCAGCGTCTTGACCCGCCCATCCATCATTTCCGGAAATCCGGTCACATCGGCCACGTCGCGCACTGTCAGGCCCGCATCGCGCAACGCCTTTGCCGTGCCGCCGGTCGACAGCAGTTCGACACCCTGACTGGCCAGCGCCCGCCCCAGATCGGCCAGCCCGGTCTTGTCGGACACCGACAGCAAGGCACGGCGAATTGGAAATCGAGCAGAGGTTCGGTCAGTTGCGGTATCGGTCATGCGGGCTCCTTACGCAGTGGATCGGTCTGTGGATCAATCAACGAGCATCATGTCTTCACGCTCCAGGTCGCGGATCGTATCGGGGGTATCCTGCGCCTTGGCAAGGGTCCAGCTTATCCGCGTGGCGTAATCCACCGCCACCGCAGACAGCACAATCTGGCGCGTCGCCCGGGGTGCCAGACGTCCGCGCTCCAGATATACCGAAGGTTCCAGCGTCAGTTTCGCATCGCCTGAATGGCGGAAAACCCATATTTCGCCGCTTTTCAGCGCCATCGAAACCGCAGTGCCGCCCATATCAAGCTCGGCATCCACATCCGGGTGCAGATGGAACCGCAGCTTGAACCGCACGCCTTTCAGTTCCAATCCGTCCAGCGCGCGGTCGAATTGCCGTTCGTCGCTTTTCTCGACCGTGGCCAACACATCTTCGCCATGCACGCCGCGTCCGTCGAAACTCAGATACAACTGCCGCACATGGGTCAGCCCATGGGTCGCCAGATACCCGTCGTGCCCGGCGATCAAACCGCTGGACAGGTCCGAATTGCGCGGCTCGATCCGCACATCCCGGGGCGCGTCGACCAACAGTTCGGCCATACGCCCGTCGATCACCCCCGCCACTCCCAGCCGCGCCGAGGAATAGCCCTCGATCGCCAAGGTCGAATGGGACGGCGTTGCGCGGCCCGCCCGGCGCCATTTTTCGCCAAAGGTGCGCCCGGACCCGCAATTCACCACCAAAGGCCGTCGCCCCGAGGTCAATTCGAACGCCAGAGTGCTCGCATGACCCTGAGCGCTGGCGTCGCGCACCGGCGGGGATGCGGCATCCACAAGGACCGAAGTGCGCCCATGACCCAACCGATAGAATCCCATCGCCAGCCCCTCGCGGCGTCCGCCCTTGATGCCGCTCGCCGCAAGCGCCTGATCCAGCCGCCCTTCTATGCCGCGCCCACCACCGTGAAACCGCGCCAGCCCGCCGTCTGCATGGCGCAGGGCGCGCAGGGCCGGGGCGATACGCTCCAGCGCCGCAAGATGCGCCACCCCCGGCGCGTGGCCGGTTTCGCGCAACGCCGCAGCGGCCCATGACAGCAGGGTGAACACCTCCATCAACTCTTCGGGATTGCGGGTCGGGATTCCGCCCTGTTCATCGATCTGCGAGATGCATTCGCGCCCCAACGCCTTGACGGCGGGCGAAAGGTGGCGATCCATCCCTTCAAGCGAAATTCCGGCATAGATCAGGCCGGTCAGCGCCTCGAAGCGGGACAGACCGGGGGACGCGGCGGTCCAGCGGTGGGCAAGGAAATTGGTTTGCTGTGCCAAACTGCGAAAGAACGCCTGACTGCTGCTGCCGCCCTGTGCGTTCAACAGCACGATGGCATGGTGAATCCAGCGGATCAGCCGCCGCCCGGTCAGATCCGGCGTCCAGCCCGGGCCGGTGCCGCGCCCGAACCGGGTGATCCAGGCATGGGTCCAGGTGCGCATGCGCAGGTTTGCCGCACCGTCGCCCACCGCCGCCAGATCGTCGATCCAGGTGAAGCCGTGCAATTCTTCCTCGAAGGCATGATCGGGCATCGGCAGATCCCAGATCGCGGTATCCGGCGCCTCGACCAGATACCCCGCGAACAGGAAATTACCTGCGGAAATCTGCCGCCCCCGGGCGAACGACCCGATGGTGCGGGGCTCCGGCTGCGAGACGAATCCGGTCGCGGGCGCGCTGAGCGTGCTCAGCCGCGCGCGAATGCGGTTCATCCAGCGCGTCTTGCGCGCTGTCCATGGTTCGGATCGGGACACTGCCTGCCTTGCCTCGCCTTGTAATGCGGGGTCGTTGGCGCACATTCTACGCCGACCGGGCCGGGCTGTCATGGCAAAAAGCGCCCGATCACTCCGGTCGGCGGAACCGCGTAATAAAGAAACCGTCCATTCCGCCCATCTCGCTCTGGTAATCCGGGCGCAGGCGCAGGCCGATCCCGGGCAGGATCCAGTCATCGTGAATGCCGGGCAGATTCAATGGTCCGGTTTCAACCGTCAGCCCCGGATGACGGGCAAGGGCGGCGGACACCTGTTCCTCGCCCTCTTCGGGCAGCAGCGAACAGGTGCAAAAGACCACCCGCCCGCCGGGCTTTACCAGCCGCAGCGCCGCGTCGATCATCGCAGATTGTTGCGCAACCAAAGGCGAGAAATCCAGATCGCGCTTGGCCTGAGGCAGGTCGGGGTGGCGGCGGATCGTGCCGGTGGCCGAACAGGGCGCGTCCAGAAGCACCGCGTCAAACAACGGCGCGTCATAGGTCAGCGCATCAGCCACCACCACTTGCGCGGGCAACCCACAGCGCGCCAGATTTTCGTGCATCCGCACCATCCGTGGCTCGGAATTGTCCAGCGCGGTGACATCGGCCCCCGCCGCCGCCAGTTGCAGTGTCTTGCCTCCCGGCGCGGCGCACATGTCGAGCACCCTTTCGCCCAGTTGCACGTCCAGCGCCCGCGCAGGCAGCGCCGCCGCGGCATCCTGCACCCACCAATCGCCGCTGTCATATCCGTCCAGCGCCGAAACCTGACCCTTGACGGTCAACCGGACCGAACCCGTGGGCAGGACGATTCCGCCCAACCGCTCGGCCAGCGCCGCCCCGTCGCCATCCTTTGGCGTCAGATCCAGCGGCGGAGTGGCGGCAAACACCGCCTCCATCTCCGCGACGACCTCTTTGCCGTAAATCGCCAGCAGCCGTTTGCGCAGGGGTTTGGGCAGACGCGGCAGCGGCAGATCATCCCATCCGCCCTTGCGCAGCACATTGCGCAGCACGCCGTTGGTCAGCCCTGCCTGCCCCGCGGCATGGCCGTCCGAGCGCACCAGATCGACCGCCGCGCTGACCGCACCATGTTCGGCGGCGCCTTCGACAAAGATTTCATAGATCGCCAGCCGCAGCGCATTGTGCACCTTTGGCCAGGGCTTCATCCGCAGGAACGGCCCCAACGCGCGGTCGGCCCGATCCATCCAGCGCAGGGTTCCGGCAGCCAACCGCCCGGCCCGTGCACGTTCGGGCGGCGAAAGTGGCCCAAGGACCGGCCCCGTCACCTCGGACAGCAGGCGGCCTTCGTCCAGAACATGGGCAATAAGCGTCAGCGCGGCCTGTCGCGGCATATTGGCGGTGCTGGTCATGGCGCGATCTCCGAGGCTGAAACAATGCGGCGGGTTGCGAATGCTCCGCGCCGACGTATATCTGCAATACGCCGTGCAACAGCAGGAGCGCAACCATGGACGACCCGACCAATAAGCCGACCAATAACCCGACCGAACGACTGGCTGATCAACAGGCCGATCAGCAGCCCGAAGAAATGGCCGAACCGGCAACCGAACTTCCGCCCGCCGCGCTTCGCGCGCTGGCCGAGGCCGAGGAGAGACGCGCGAAAGCGCCGCCGCCTGATTTGCCCACTGAGTTGGGCGGGCGCGACGGACCCGAACCCGTGCGCTATGGCGACTGGGAGAAAAAAGGGATCGCCATTGATTTCTAGGGACGGCGTTTTCTAGGAGCTGCCAGTTCCAGAGCGTTGTATCTCACGGTCAGCGATGACCTAGGCGGGACTCAGCGCAGGGTCAGATCGGCAGATTCGCCCGCGCCCTTGTCGGCAATGAACCGCAGGATCGACTCGCTCACCTGAACCCGCTGGCAATTCTGTGCCAGTTTTCGGCTGCCGTAGCTCAGATCGCGGCAGAAAAATCCGTCCGACCAGTTCCAACTGCCGGTGACTGCGGCACCAAACGCCTTGCCGCTGATTCCGCCATCCGGTGCGACGTTCAGCCGGATTCCCAACCGCGTCAGCATGCGCCCGTCGACCAGTTGCACGAAATCCGCCCTTTGCGTCACGGTTCTGAACCCTTCGGCAAGCGCGGTACCTGCTGGAAAGGCAAGACAAAGGACGGCAGCAAGGGCTCGGGTCCGGCGCATGATAGCTCTCTGAATTCCATCCCATGACGGGAACGGTTTTCCCGACGATATCACTTGGTTGGCTTCAGCCCCAGAACATCCAGCATGTCATAATGCCCGGGTGCCCGGTTCGCGACCCAGAGTGCCGCCTTCAGCGCGCCACGGGCGAACAGGCTGCGGTCGCTGGCCCGGTGACGCAGGGTGATCTGTTCGCCGTCCGCCGCGAACATCACGTCATGATCGCCGATGATATCGCCGCCGCGCACCGCACTAAATCCGATATGCCCGGGCACCCGCGCGCCCGTAATTCCGTCGCGCCCCCGGTCAGCAACATCAGGCAGGGCAACGCCGCGCCCATCCGCCGCCGCCTGACCCAGCATCAGCGCAGTGCCCGATGGCGCGTCGACCTTGTGGCGGTGGTGTGCCTCGATCACTTCGATGTCGTAACTGTCGTCAAGCGCCGCTGCGACCTGTTTCACCAGCAAAGTCAGCAGGTTTACCCCAAGGCTCATGTTGCCCGCGCGCACAATGGCGGTACGTTCGGCGGCGCGGTCAATGGCGGCGATATCGCCATCGCTCATCCCCGTGGTGCCGATCACATGGGCGACTCCAACATCGGCGCAGAGCGCGGCCAGCGAAACGGTTGCGGCGGGGGCGGTGAAATCAATCACCACCTGCCCATTGCCCAAAGCAGCCCGGGCATCATCGGTCACGATTATACCCGAAGCCGCCCCGCCCATGGCGGTGCCCAGATCCTGCCCGATCCAACCATGCCCGGCCCGCTCAATGGCACCGGTCAGCCGCATGTCCGGGCTGGCTGTGATCTGGTCAACCAGCATCCGCCCCATACGCCCTGACACGCCCGTCACCACAATTCCGGTTTGCCGTTCCATGTCCTGCCTCCGCTAAAATCCGCCCGAGGTTTATCCGCTTTGCCGCGCCGCGCAAACCCCCGGTTGCACTGGCCGGGGAAGCGGCTTAGATCGGCTCCATGGCCAAGAACCGTTTCACCAGCGACTCCGGACCGTCCAACCGCCAATTGCGGGTTGGCGAATTGATCCGTCGTACCCTGTCGGATATTCTGATGAAGGGCGGGATCCACGATTCCGACCTCAATCAGCGATCAATCACCGTATCCGAGGTGCGGACCTCTCCCGATCTGCGTGTGGCGACGGTGTTCGTTTTGCCGCTTGGGGGTCAGGATCAGCCCGGAGCGATTGCCGCGTTGAAGCGCAACAAGGGCGAAATCCGCCGCCTTCTGGGCCGCGAGATCACGCTGCGCAACGTGCCGGAACTGCGTTACCTGATCGACGACACGTTCGACCGGATGGACCAGACCCGCGAATTGCTGAACCGTGAAAATGTACGCCGCGATCTGGACAACGACACGCCGGACGAAAGCTGATCATGCGCCGTTGGCTTGCCGCATTGGCCGTGCTGATTCTGCCGCAGGCAGCTTTCGCTGAACCGGTCTGCGAAACCGTCACCTTCGACAACGCTCCCTTCACTGTCTGCCGTGTCCGTCTGGCCGATGATCCGCTGCGCCTGTGGCTGAACGATGGGACGGGCGCGCCCTTTGGCAGCTTTCGCAACATTGACCGGGCGCTGCGCGAAGAAGGCAAGGCGCTGGGTGTGGCGATGAACGCCGGGATGTATCATTCCGACCGTGCGCCGGTCGGGCTTTATATCGAAAACGGCGCGGAAAAAATGCGCGTCGTCACGTCGGAAGGGCCGGGGAATTTCGGCCTGCTGCCCAACGGTGTGTTCTGCGTGACCGGCGCAAAGGCCGCGGTGATCGAGACCCGCACCTATGCCGCAGCGCCGCCTTCCTGCGATTTCGCCACCCAGTCCGGGCCGATGCTGGTAATTGACGGAGAATTACACCCGAGGTTCCTGGAGGATGGCACGTCACGGTATATCCGTAACGGCGTCGGCGTATCGGCGGACGGGTCAGAGGTGGTGATGGCGATCTCAAACCGCGCGGTGAACTTTCACCACTTTGGCCGGCTGTTCCGCGATGAGCTGGCGACGCCAAACGCGCTGTTTCTGGACGGCAACATTTCACGGCTTTACGCGCCACAGATTGGCCGGTCGGACGGCGGATTCCCCATGGGACCGGTGATCGGCACCGTGACGCAGGCCGACTGATCGGGTCGAACAATGGACCAATTTATGACGCAGACCGGGTCGGTCTGAACAAGCCAGGCGGATTGACGCGCCCGGCCCCGCCCGCTAGCAGCCGGACGAAACAGGAGATCATCCATGGGCAGACGCAAAGGGCGCGACATTTCCGGCTGGCTGGTGGTCGACAAACCCGCCGGGCCGACATCGACCGCCGTGGTCAACAAGGTACGCTGGGCGTTTCAGGCCGCCAAGGCAGGCCATGCCGGCACGCTTGACCCGGATGCGACCGGGGTTCTTGCCATCGCATTGGGCGAGGCAACCAAGACCGTGCCGTATATCACCGATGCGTTGAAGGCATACCGCTTTACCGTCCGGTTTGGTCAGGCCACCAACACCGACGATGCCCAGGGCGAGGTGACAGCAACCTCTGACCTGCGCCCGACGGACGAGGATATCCGCCGCGCCTTGGTGCCACTGACCGGCGATATCGAACAGGTGCCGCCGCAGTTTTCGGCGGTCAAGATCGACGGTGAACGCGCCTATAAACGCGCCCGCGACGGCGAAACCATGGAAATCGCGTCCCGCCCGCTGTTTGTCGATGAACTGACCCTGCTGTCGCGCCCCGATCCCGACCATGCCGAACTGGAAATGGTCTGTGGCAAAGGCGGATATGTCCGCGCCATCGCCCGTGATCTGGGCATCGCGCTGGGCTGTCACGGGCATGTCGTGTCGCTGCGCCGTACCTGGTCGGGGCCGTTCGATGTCGAGGATGGCCTGACGATGGAGCAGGTCGAGGCGATGGCGCACACACCCGAGCTGGACAATCACCTGTTGCCACTGGAAACCGGACTGGCCGATCTGCCCGAGGTCCGCTGCACCGCCGAGGGCGCTGCGCGGCTGAAGAACGGCAACCCCGGACAGGTCATTTCATCCGATGCCGAATACGGAGACGAGGCATGGGCGTCGTTCGAAGGCCGGGCGGTGGCAGTGGGCATCTATCGCAGTGGTGAGCTGCACCCGTCGCGGGTGTTCAACAATTGATCGAACGCGGCTTTCAAAAGGGCGATGCGGCGTCTCTGGCCGTGTATTCCGACTGTGAACGCTATCGCTATGCGCTGACCCGCACATGGGAAACCAGCAAGGGTCGGATCGCCTTTGTTATGCTGAACCCGTCCACCGCAACCGAGATGCAGAACGACCCGACCGTCGAACGCTGCGAGCGGCGGGCGCGGGCGCTGGGATACGGCGCGTTCCGCGTGACCAACATTTTTGCCTGGCGCAACACCGATCCACGGGAAATGCGCGCCGCGCCCGATCCGGTCGGCCCGGCCAATGACGACGCAATCCGCGACGCCGCGCTGTGGGCGCAATTGGTGCTCTGCGCCTGGGGCACCCATGGCGCACATCTGAATCGCGGTGCCGAGGCAGAGCGGTTGCTGCGCGCCACCGGAGCCCCGCTGTTTCATCTCGGGCTCAGCAAGGCAGGGCATCCGAAACATCCGCTTTACATCGGATATGCCGAACAGCCGCGCCCCTGGTGCGACACACCCGCCTCGGCAGTGTGAAAACAGCCCCGCCGGTGGCACTAATATCGCTTTTGGGGTGACCACTGCTTTTCTTGCCGAATCCCTGACCATATAGTCCCGCCAAACCGTCGTCGGGCGGATGGAATAAAGGGCAGGCTGTTGGCGCATATAATCGTCGTCGGAAACGAAAAGGGCGGATCGGGCAAATCCACCACATCCATGCATGTGGCCACTGCGTTGGCGCGCATGGGGCATCGGGTGGGGGCGATCGACCTTGACCTCAGGCAGCGCAGTTTCGGGCGCTATGTCGAAAACCGTCGGCATTACCTGTTGAAAAAGGGGATGGAACTGCCGACCCCCGATTACCGCGATCTGCCCGAAATCGATCAGGCGGCGCTGGCCCCCGGCGAAAATGTCTATGACCGCCGGTTGTCCGCCGCTGTTGCGGGGATGGAAGAAACCAGCGATTTCATTCTGATCGATTGTCCCGGCAGCCACACCCGGCTTTCGCAGGTCGCTCACTCGCTTGCCGATACTTTGATTTCGCCATTGAATGACAGTTTCGTCGATTTCGATCTTCTGGCACGGGTCGACCCGGAAACCAGCCGGATTACCGGGCCTTCGGTCTATTCCGAAATGGTCTGGAACGCGCGGCAATTGCGCGCGCAGGCTGGCCTGAAGCCGATCGACTGGATTGTCGTGCGCAACCGTCTTGGCGCGCAGCAGATGCACAACAAGAAAAAGATGGGCGAGGCTTTGGGTCATCTGGCCAAACGGATCGGATTTCGCGTTGCCCCCGGTTTTTCCGAACGGGTGATCTTTCGCGAGTTGTTTCCCCGCGGGCTGACCCTTCTGGATCTCAAGGATATGGGCGTCGGCAACCTGAACCTGTCGAACATCGCCGCCCGGCAGGAACTGCGCGATCTCATCAAGGAACTGCGCCTGCCCGGCGTCACGCCCGATTTCTGAGCAGCCCCACCCGGTCCAACGTCGAACGGCAGGCGGCGATCACGAGCCGGTTCGGCGAATCCGTCCTGCCAGCCTTTGCATTTGCGGCACCAGCCACGCAACACATTGGCTGGTCACCGGAAACATCTGACGTGCCGGTCTTGTCGGCCGCGCGGTGACGTCCTGCTGTGGCGCCAGTGGTGCAAGCCGCCTGCGTCCCTTGTCGGTCGCCGGAACCGAGGGCAGGTCGGGGCGCAGGCGGCCCCCGCCCGCCCCGGACGGAACCAAGGGCCGCAAGGCGAATTCTCGGGCACAGCGACGGCTGAGGAGGCCGCCGAGCAGTGCGGTAACCACGGCGAGCAGAATCAGCGGGAGACGCATTCCCGACGGGCGCGGAGCCGTCAGCCCCACCAGCCGCCCCTTGGAATACAAAGCCACAGGCAACAGGCGATCCGCAAGCGGCCAACCGGAAGCGGCCAAAGCCTCTTTTGTCAGACGATCCAGCTCAGTCGATCCGCCGACCTCGCCCTGAATATTGATGATCGGGCCGACCGGCCCGACGTTGGTAAGCTCCGGCAGATATCTTGCGGGGTTCAGAACCTCGACCTCGGTCAGCGGGCCGGTGACATGCAGGTATCCCAGAACCGGTGCCAGAGTTCTGTCCGCCCCGATTTCGGCCGCCAGCATCGGATAGACAACCGCGCGCTGTCGCTTCAGGCCCGATCGGAACACCACCTGCAACGGCATCGACGTGTCGATCTGCGCCCGCAACTGCACCTCACCCGTTGGCCCCGTGTCACGCCCTGATTCGAAATCCTGCACCGGAACAGCGGCGGGCGGGCCTTCACGCAATGCGATCATCCGCGCCGCGGCCTGCTGCGAATCGTCATAGATAAGCACCAGCAAAACCGCCGCAGACAGCATCGACAAGCCATAGACAGCGGCGGCTTTTGGAAGGGATGGAAGCCCGGGAAGGCGGCGCATGGGAAACTCCGGTTTCAGGTTAACTCCATGTCGTCCTGCACCTTGGCATGAGTAAGGCAGAATCGGCCCAAGTGGCGGTAAAAACGGCTTTTTTCGCAGATCGGCGAAACCTCGCAAGCCCCATCGGCGATCTCCGCCGACACACCCAAGTTCGGTCTGCAAATGGCCCCGGCAACCGTTTCCGTTTGACAGCCATGCCCTGCTTGAGTATTCGGCGCCCATGTGAATGGCGTGGTAGCTCAGCTGGTTAGAGCACAGCACTCATAATGCTGGGGTCGGCGGTTCAAGTCCGCCCCACGCTACCACATAAAATTGCCACAATTTCAATATCCTGCGATCACTCGGCGCTGCGCAGCACCCGGGCTGGGCGCGCCGCCATCGGACGCCAGGCAAAAGCCAGCCCGGCCAAAAGTGTCACAAGAATGCCGCCCAGAACGATCAGCACCGCCGATACGGGTTCAAACACGAAATCCGTCTCCATCACGAAATGGCTGACGCCCCATCCGGCAAGCCCCCCTGTCACGATCGCCACCAGCCCCGCCGCCGCCCCCAGAATCGCGGATCTCAGGGCGAAACTGGTCAGGATCGTCGCACGGGATGCGCCCAGCGTCTTCAACACGGCCGCCTCATATGTCCGGGCCCGCTCACCCGCCGCCGCAGCCCCGATCAGCACAACCGCCCCGGTGATCAGCGTCGCCAGCGCGCCATAGGTGATGGCAGCGGCAATGCCGCCCAGAATGTCGGTCACCCGGTCAATCGCGTCCCGCACCCGAATCGCAGTGATATTGGGAAACGCACTGGCAAGATCGCGCAGTATCGCCGCCTCGGACGCCTCATCCGCATAGATCGTCGCGATGAACGTATGCGGTGCCCCCGCCAAAGCGGCCGGGTTCAGCGTGAGAACGAAACCGATCCCGGCGGTAGAAAAATCCACCTCGCGGAAACTGGTGATCGTCGCGTCGATGTCGCGGCCCAAAACGTTGACCGTGATCGTATCGCCCAGCGACAAGCCGATCTCGGCCGCTTCCTCGGCGGCAAAGCTGACCTGTGGCGGGCCGGTGTAATTTTCCGGCCACCACTCCCCGGCGGTGATCGTCGTATCCTCCCCCGGGACAGCAGCATAGGTGATACCCCGGTCGCCGCGCACAACCCAGTGATCGCCTGCCACCTTGGTCGCGTCCTCGCCGTTGATCCGGGTCACCACGCCGCGCATCATCGGAGCGGTATCCACCTTTGAGACGCCGGGATCGTTGGTCAGCCGGGTCCGGAACGCCTCCATCTGATCGGGCTGGATATCGACCATGAAATAACTGGGCGCCACATCGGGCAGATCGCGGGCGATGGCGCCGCGCAGGTTGGCATCAATCTGTCCCACTGCCGCCAACACGGTCAGCCCGAGGCCCAGTGACAGCACCACCGACGCTGCCTCGCCTGATGGCCCTCCTACTGAGCCCAGCGCCATGCGCAAGGCGCTGTGCCCGCGCAGCCAAGTTGCCCGCGCGGCCGCCCGCGCCAGATGCCGCACCAGCGCCGCAGCGCCCAGCAACGCGACAAAGGCCGCCCCAAGGCCCAGCGCGGCATAGACCGTCAGCATGGCCAACCCCGACAGCAAAGCCGCGACCGCCACCAGCGCCAAAAGAACAACACCGGTCAGCGCGATGAAGAACGGGCGCGGCACCCCATGGATCGCCCCGGCCGCATCCCGGTACAGCGCGGCGGCGCGAACCCGTTCAGTGCGTGCCAGCGGCCAAAGCGTAAACAATAACGCCGTCAACGCACCATAAAGCGCCGCCTGAGCCAGAGGCGCAGGATAAAGCGCAAAGGCGGTCGGCACCGGAAGTGCGGCGGAAATCAGCGGCGCGAACAGCAGGGGCGCAGCCGCGCCGATGATCAGGCCCAGAATGATGCCGATCACCGTCAGCACAGCGATTTGAATCAGATAGATCAGAAAGATCGTTCGCCCTTCGGCCCCGAGGGTCTTGAGCGTGGCAATGGTGGCAGTCTTACGTTCAAGATGCGCACGCACGGCAGCGGCCACGCCGACACCGCCCACGGCCAGACCCGCCAGCCCGACCAGCACCAGAAACGCCGACAACCGGTCGACGAACCGCGAAATACCCGGCGCACCGTTGCGCCGGTCGCGCCAACGGAAACCCACATCCGACAACCGCGTGTCCGCTTCGGCCTCAAGCGCATCAAGATCTGTTTCGGGCGGCAGGCGCAGCCGGTATTCGGCCTCGAACAGCGTGCCGGGCGAGAGCAGACCGGACCCCTTCAGCGCCGAGGCCCGGACCAGAGTACGCGGGCCCAGCCCGAAACCACCCGCCCCGCTGTCGGGTTCGCGGGTCAGCACGGCCATGACCGCGAAATCCTGCGTGCCAAGGCGAAATGTGTCGCCCGGCGTCAGGCCAAGCCGATCCATCAGCACCCGATCCATCACCGCACCGGGCAGCCCGCCTTGACCGTCCAGCGCGACGGCCAACGGTATCTCGGGTTCCAGCGCGACACTGCCATAAAGCGGATAGGCGGCATCGACACCCTTGACCTGAGTCAGCGCCCGTTCGCTGTCACCCTCGCGCGGCACAACGGCCATGGAGCGGAAATCGACAATCTCGGACACCGGGCCAAGGGAGTCGAACCACTGCCGACCCTCATCGCCCATATAGCGATAGGTCATCTTGATCGACACATCGCCACCCAGCATCGACGCGCCTTCGCGCTCCAGCCCCCGGGTGATGCCTTCGCGCACGGTGCCGACGGCGGCGATGGCCGCAATGCCCAGCGCCAGACAGGCAAGGAAAACGCGGAATCCCTTGATCCCACCGCGCAACTCGCGCCGGGCGATCCGTGCGGCAATCGCAATGCTCATGAGACACCCGAAATGGCGGCTGAACTACGGGCGCATTTGCCAAAGATCGCTGAAAGTTCCGATATACGTGTCATTCCGCCGCCTCGACCTGCGCTTCGGGAGCGATCCTGCCATCCTCCAGCCGGATCGTGCGATCGCAGCGGGCGGCAAGGTCTGGCGCGTGGGTGACAAGGATCAGCGTTGCACCATGCCGGTCGCGCAATCCGAACAGCAGATCCATGATTGCCTGACCGGTGGCCCCGTCGAGATTTCCCGTCGGCTCATCCGCCAGCAGGATGGCGGGGCGCGGCGCGGCAGCGCGGGCCAAAGCGACGCGCTGTTGTTCGCCGCCCGACAGTTGCGACGGATAATGTCCCCCGCGCGAGGCAAGCCCGACAGCGGCCAGCTCTGCCTCGGCACGCTCGAACGCATCAGCCACCCCGGCGAGTTCCAACGGGGTTGCGACATTCTCCAGCGCGGTCATAGTCGGAATCAGGTGGAAGGACTGGAACACCACCCCCATATGTTCACGGCGGAACCGGGCCAGCGCATCTTCGTTCATATCGGTGATATCTTGCCCGGCCACCCGCACCCGGCCCCCGGTGGCGCGGTCCAGACCGCCCATCAACATCAGGAGAGACGACTTGCCCGATCCAGACGGCCCCACCAGCCCCACAGTTTCGCCCCGCGCCACATCAAGCGAAATACCCTTGAGGATCTCGACCCGCCCGGCGTTGCCGTCCAGCGACAGCCGAATATCGGTCAGCGACAGAATTGGCTCCGTCCGTGATGCGGGCGTTTGGGCTTTGGGCATTTGGGGCACTTTCGGTGTGGGTCTTTTGGCATATGGGGCGCGGCGCGGAGTTTCCAACCTGATCGTCGCCGTTGCTCTTATACTAACGGCGTCCCTTGCGCTGCCCCTGAGTGCCGCCCGCGCCGAAACCATAACCGTCGCCGCGCTGGGCGACAGTCTGACCCAAGGGTACGGATTGCCAGCCGCCGAGGGTTTCGTGCCGCAATTGCAGCACTGGCTGGATGCACAGGGCGTGGATGCGCAGGTGCTGAATGCCGGGGTTTCGGGCGACACCACCGCTGGCGGATTGTCGCGGGTCGACTGGACACTGACGCCCGATGTCGATGCGATGATTGTCGCACTTGGCGGCAACGATCTGTTGCGTGGGATCGATCCGGCAAGCAGCCGCGCGAATCTTGACGCTATCCTGAAGACCGCACAGGAACGCGACGTCCGGGTTCTGTTGATCGGCATGATCGCACCGGGCAATTTTGGGCCCGACTTCAAGGCGGCGTTCGATGGGATGTATCCCGAACTGGCCGCGTCTTACGGCACGCTTTTTGCACCCAGCTTTCTTGCCGCGCTTGAGGCGCTGCCGGATCGCGCCGCCACCCTGCGCGACTATATCCAGGGGGATGGCCTCCACCCGAATGCCAAGGGTGTGACACTGGTTGTCAATGATCTGGGACCGAAAGTGCGCGACCTGATCGACACCACACGCGCCGAATAGCGTCGATTTCGGCTAGATTGCACTGGATCAACCCGCGCCGATGGGAATAGGTATCCGCCAGACAGGGAGGCGGAAGATGGATATTATCGAGCGGATGCGGGCCATCATCGGTGACGCCCATGTGCTGACGGGCAAGGATTGCGCGCGTTGGGCAAAGGACTGGACCGGCAAATATCACGGCCAGCCCATGGCGGTTCTGCGCCCTGCCTCTACCGCTGAAGTTTCGCAAATCATGCGGCTGGCCACTGAGACTGGCGCGGCTGTGGTGCCCGCGTCGGGGAACACCGGGCTGGTTGGCGGCTCCCATGCCCCCGGGCGGCTGGTGCTGTCGGTCGACCGGATGCGCGCGATCCGTGAAATCCGTCCCGGCGCGCAGCTTGCCATCGTCGACGCCGGGGTTGTGCTGGCCAATCTGCACAGCGCCGTTGCCGAACACGGATTGGTGTTTCCCGTGACATTGGGCGCACGGGGCACGGCGCTGATCGGCGGCATCCTGTCGACCAATGCGGGCGGATCGAATGTTGTGCGCTTTGGCAACACCCGCGAACAGGTTCTGGGGATCGAGGTTGTCCTTCCCTCGGGTGAAATCCTGAACCTGATGAGCGAGCTGCGAAAGGACAATTCCGGTTTTGATCTGCGCGATCTGTTCATCGGGGCCGAAGGGACGCTGGGCATTATCACGGCGGCGGTGCTGAAACTGCGGCCCATGCCCGCCGCCTATGCGACTGCAATGGTGGCGCTGGCTTCGCTGGACGATGCGCTGGACCTGCTGAACCGGGTGCAGGCGGCATCGGGCGGCGCGGTCGAGGCGTTTGAATATATGCCCGGCGGCTATATCCGCGAACACCTGAAAATGCGCCCCGACGCCCGCCCGCCCTTTGCCGAAATCCACGACGTCAATGTGATGATCGAAATCGCCGCCACCGCTCCGAAAGATGCGATCCCCGGGCCGGACGGGGCGCTGCCGGTGATACAGACGCTGGAGACCCTGCTGGGCGAAATGCTGGCCGAGGGCGCCGTGCTCGACGCCACCATCGCCCAGAACGAGGCACAGCGCGCCGAAATCTGGACCCGGCGCGAGGACGCGGGCGAAATGTCGGTCAGCCGTACCCCGGCCATTCCGATGGATGTTGCCCTGCCGCTGGATCGTCTGAGCGAATTTCTGGACCGCGCCGATCTCGCGTTGCAGGCCGTGGATCCGGGGGCCGAGCGTCTGATCGTGTCACATCTGGGCGACGGCAATATCCACCTGACGATCTGGCCCACCGCCACCGGCGCCGAACAGAGCGAAATGGTGCTGGAGCGGATCGAGGATATCGTCGCCGACATGCACGGCAGCTTTTCCGCCGAACACGGCATCGGTCTGTCCAAGCAGAGCGCAATGGCCCGGCGCAAGGATCCCGTCGCGCTGGATGTGATGCGGCGGATCAAGACGGCGCTCGACCCTGACAACATCATGAACCCCGGCAAAATCTTGCCGTGAACACCCTGAGGCTGATCCTTCGCGACCGTAGTCTGCGGTTGGTCGCCCTTGGCCTGATTGCATTCGGCACATTGGCCAGTTCGATGGGCACCTATCAATCGCTGATCGGGATCGATCGGTTCGGCTTTTCCGATGGGGAATATGCGCTGATCTTCATGGCCGGATCGGTCCTGTCCCTGATCGCTTCGCTGGGCGTCGGCATCCTGACCGACCGCAGCGCGAAGCGGCGCACCATGGCACGGGCGATGGCGTTTGCCGGGATCGCCGGATCGTTCGGCGTGACCCTGACCCACAGCCCGGTTGCCTTTGTCTTCGCGCATGTCTTGTTCTTTCCCGCCTTCAGCACGCTTTTCGGCCAGCTGTTCGCGCTGGCCCGGTTGGCGGCCACGGTGTACCCGCGCGCCCAGCGCACGGCGATCCAGACGACGATCCGCGCGGTGTTCTGCTTGCCGTTTCTTGTGGTGCTGCCGCTTTGGGCCGTGGCGTTCAACGCCGGCGTCGACCTGCTGGCGGTATATTTCGTCAGCGGCGTGGCGGCGGCGGTCCTTTTGGCAATCTTTGTCTTCGCATGGCCGCGCGATGGCGCAACCGCCTGGAGGGACGAGGCGTCGGGCCTGACCTTCGCTGCGGCTCTGGGCGAACTGGCGCGCGGGCCCGTGTTGTCGCGGCTGGCGCTGTTGTCGGGCATTCAGGGGGCCAATGCGGTGTATATGATCACCGTCGGATTGATCCTGAACGCGGTGCCGGGGCGTGGACCCGGAGATGTGGGCATGTTCGTCGGCGTCGTTGCAGGGCTTGAGATGCCGGTGATCCTGGCTCTGCCCTTGCTGACGTCGCGGATCGGGCTGACGCCGGCCCTGACAGCAGGCGCGCTGATCTATGGCGTGTTTCTGTTCGCACTGCCGTTTCTGGGGCCATATCCCGCCGTCTGGCTGTTGCTGATCCCCGGTTCGATAGGTGCCGGAGTTCTGGCCTCACTGCCACTGTTGTACGTTCAGGAGATGATGGCACAGCGCCCCGGCACGGGCGGTTCGCTGGTGTCCCTCGTGTTTCTGGGTGGTCAGGTGATGAGCGCGGGCGTCTTCGCGCTCGGCTCGGCGCTGGGCGGCTATGGGGTGGCGACAACAATGGGGGCGGTGATTGTCGCGGTCTGCGCGATCACCCTGTTGCTGGTCGACCGGCGCGGGATGCCGGTTCAGGCCTGATGCCAGTCAAAGAACCCCTCGCCCGCCCGCACCAACAAGCCCGCGGCCAGCGCCCGCCCCATTTCGGCGGCGTCTTCGATCGCGCCTGAAGTTTCGTCGGCAAGACATTCGGACCCGTCGGTGCGCAGGATTTCTCCCCGCAGCCGCATCGAGCCGCCGTCAAGCTCGGCCAGGCTCGCAATGGGGGTT
Organism: Oceaniovalibus sp. ACAM 378; assembly: GCF_008085915.1. Classification (GTDB taxonomy): domain Bacteria; phylum Pseudomonadota; class Alphaproteobacteria; order Rhodobacterales; family Rhodobacteraceae; genus Oceaniglobus. The sequence goes on from NZ_VSJK01000012.1 coordinate 54,768, forward strand.
TCGCACGACCCGTCCAGCGCGGCCAGAAACGCCCGTTCACCCGCCAGACGCTGACCCGTGGGAATATCGTGGATCGCCTCAATCATCGCGGCCACCCGCATGTCATCGGCCCGCCGCTCGATCCCGATGGCACCCTGTGCCACGGCGGGCAGCATCGCATCCACAGAGATCGGAGTATGGGGGATATCGCCGGTACGCCCCAAACGGCGCAGGCCCGCCATGGCCAGAAACGTCGCTGCCGCCACGCCATCGGACAGCTTGCGCAGCCGGGTCTGCACGTTGCCGCGAAATTCGACCACATGCAGATCGGGCCGCCGGTACAGCAGTTGCGAGCGCCGCCGCAGCGACGAAGTGCCGACCGTCGCACCCTGTGCCAGCGCCTCCATATCCCCACCGCCGATCGAGATGAACGCATCGCGCACATCTTCGCGGGGAAGATAGCAATCAATGATCAGGCCCGCCGGTTGCAACACCGGCATGTCCTTCATCGAGTGCACGGCAATATCGATCCCGCCGCTCAGCATGGCCTCTTCGATTTCGCGGGTGAACAGGCCCTTGCCACCGATGTCTTTCAGCGCCCGATCCTGAACGCGGTCGCCCGTGGTGACGATGATGACGATTTCGAACGCTTCTGGCGGCAGATCGAAGACGGCAGACAGGCGTTCTCGCGTCTCATGAGCCTGCGCAAGCGCGAGCGGTGAGCCTCGGGTGCCGATTTTCAGCGGTTTGGCGGGGGTGGGAAGCGTTGTTGTCATGGCCAATCCCTAGCCTCGGCGCGCCCTCCTGACAACCTAAACCCGCTTGACAATCAGCGCCCCGAACCGGACGACCTTGGTGCCTTAACTGACGGGGGACACCATGGCTGAAAAGTTACTGTTGCGTGCATTGGCAGGGGAAACTCTGCAAACGCCGCCTGCTTGGATGATGCGACAGGCTGGGCGATACCTGCCTGAATACAAAGCGACGCGGGCGCAGGCGGGCGACTTTTTGTCGCTGTGCTATAATCCCGATCTGGCGGCCGAGGTGACTTTGCAGCCAATCCGGCGCTTCGGGTTCGATGCCGCGATCATGTTTGCCGATATCTTGCTGATCCCGCAGGCGCTGGGGGCCGACCTGTGGTTCGTCACCGGCGAGGGACCGCGCCTTTCAACCATCACGTCACAGGCCGATTTCGACCTGCTGAAGCCCGCAGACCCGGACGTCGTCCACGAACATCTGGCGCCGATCTATGAAACCCTGCGTATTCTGTCCCGCGAACTGCCCGACGATGTGACGCTGATCGGCTTTGCCGGTGCGCCCTGGACCGTCGCGACCTATATGATTGCCGGGCGTGGCACCCCGGATCAGGGCCCGGCGCATGCCCTGAAGAACGGCAACCGGCCGCTGTTCGAGGCACTGCTGGAGCGGATCACCGAAGCAACCATCGAATACCTCTCAGCGCAGATCGACGCAGGCGCCGAGGTGGTCAAACTGTTCGACAGCTGGGCCGGATCGCTGAAAGGCGATGAGTTCCGCCGCTATGCTCTGGAGCCCACGAAACGCATCATCACCGAACTGAAGGCGCGCCACCCGAACACACCGGTCATCGCATTCCCGCGACAGGCCGGGGAGGCGTATATCGGATTCGCCCGTGAAACCGGGGCCGATTGCGTTGCCATCGACAATTCGGTCGATGCCGATTGGGCAGCGGCAAACGTGCAGATCGACGGCTGCGTGCAAGGCAACCTTGCCCCAAGCCATTTGGTCACCGGCGGTCAGGCGCTTGTGGACGAGGTGCGCCGGATCAAAGCGGCATTCTCGGGCGGCCCGCATATCTTCAATCTGGGCCATGGGATCACGCCGGACGCCAACCCCGACAACGTCACACTGATGCTGGAGACGCTTCGGAGCTGAGGGCCGTGGGCCGGGGCAACAGCCACACCACCCCGGCCAACAGCGCAAAGGACAGCACCGGATAGGCGATGGCGGTGGAAAAGGCGCGTTCGTACACCAAATGCGCCGCCGCGCTGCCCGCCGCCGGAACGCCGTCGAGCATCGAAAAGAAGATTTGCCCGACAATCGCCACGCCCATAGCGCCGCCCACCTGCTGAAACGCCTGCAATGTCCCCGAGGCCGATCCGCTGTCCGGCCCGGAAACCGAAGACAGGATCGTGTTGAACAGCGGCGAAATTGCAGTGCCCAGCCCAAAACCGGCCAACAGCAGCGGCAGGATGAAGGCGCTGATCACAATCTCGTTCTCCAACTGCGCCACCACGATCCACAGGCTGCCCATGCCCAGCGCGACGGACAGACCGCCAACCGCGATCCGCGACCGCAGCACCCGGTTGCCCATCCGCCCGGCCACCAGAGATGCGGCCAGCACCCCGAACGAGAACGGCATCGTCGTCAGCCCCGATTGTAGCGGCGTCAGGCCGAAACCGTTTTGCAGGAACAGCGCCATGATCAGGAAGAACCCCGGAATGCCCGAAAACAGCAGCGCGGTGATCAGGATGCCCAAAAGATAGGTGCGGTTGGCCAACAGGCTCGCGGGCAACAGCTCGGGTCGGCCTGACGCCGCCTGCCTGCGTTGCCAGCGGGCGAACAGATAGGCCATGGGCACAGCCCCGGCCATCATCACGAAACACCACGTTGGCCAGCCCAGTGCGCGCCCTTCGATCAGCGGAAACACCACCATCAACAGGGTCGCACCGGCCAGAAGGATGCCCACCGTATCGATCCCCAGATCGCGCCGTCGCGCCACCTTTGGCAGAAACCGCAGGGCCAGAAGGATCGCTGCGATCCCGACCGGGATGTTGACCAGAAAGATCGGCCGCCAGTCCAGCCCCCAAATGTCAGCTCCGATCAACAGCCCGCCCAGAACCGGCCCGGTGACCGAGGCAAGCCCGGCAGACAGCCCGAACATCGCGAAGGCTGCGCCGCGTTCTTCGGGCGGAAACAGGGCCGGAACAAGCGCCAGCGTCTGGGGGATCATCAACGCCCCGCCAACCCCCTGCACCACACGCGCCCCGACCAGCGTTTCGATCGTCGGCGCAAGGCCGCAGAACGCCGACCCGATGGTGAACACCACAACCCCGGCGATAAAGACGTTGCGCCGCCCATAGATATCGCCGAACCGCCCGCCCGGAATCAGGCAGAGCGCAAACACGAGGATATAGATGGCCACGACCCATTCGATCTCTTCAGGGCTTGCACCCAACGCGTCCTGCATACTGGGCAGGGCGACGTTCACGATCGTTACGTCGATGAGATTCATGAACCCCGCAACCAGCAATACGGCCATGGCGATCCAGCGCGCCCGGGAATCGGGTGGCGCGTCGGCGGTGGTTTCAGACATGGACATACCTTTCTGCGGTCGGACGGCGGACCAGATCGCTAACTAGGGTGGCGGTCCGGTCTTCCAAGGCGGGCGTCAAGGATTCGTCACCTGAGCGCCGCGCCCGCGACGCTGTGGCATGGAATTCTGCCGGGGAACAGGGCCGGAAAGAAAGGAAACGAAAGCTATGCGCCTGATCCTTCGTCTCTGCCTTGCCGTTTTGCGCGCCGGGCTGATCGCCTGTTCGGTCACCCTTAGCGGCTGGTTCATCGTCGCTCCGCCCAATGGCGCCGAACTGCGGGCGCTGTCGCGCGAAGGTCAGGACCCCGCGGATCTGCGCCGGGCGGTTGTGCAAAGACGGCTTGCGCGCGCCGCACTGGCAGTGGCGCCCGATCTGACGGTCGACCTGATCACCCGGCAGGGACAGGGCAGTGTCAGCCGCGAACAGGTCGCGTCCAGCCTGCAGGCCATCGCTCAGGGTCGCGGCGATGCCCCCGACGAGGCGCCAGTTGCAGCAGTGCGCGTGATCAGCGGCGCAAGATTTGAACGCCCGCCCGCCGACGGGTGAATCAACGGCGTCACACCCATTTTGCCAGGGGTGGCAGGCTCATCAGAACCGCATTTGCATCATGCCCGGTTTCCAGCCCGAATTTCGTACCCCGGTCATAGACCAGATTGTATTCCGCATAGAGCCCGCGATGGATCAGCTGCGTGTCCCTTTCCGCATCGCCCCAAGCCATATCGCGGCGCCGGTCGACCAGCGGCACAAAGGCGGGAAGAAAAGCGCGCCCGATGTCCCGTGTCAGCGCCATATCGGTCTGCCAATCGCCGGTGCAGTGATCGTCCATGAAGATGCCGCCGACACCCCTTGCGCGGCCCCGGTGCGGAATAAAGAAATATTCATCGGCCCAAGCCTTCAGGCGCGGATAATGCGCCGTGCCGTGGGGATCGAGATGCGTCTTTTGAACCTCGTGAAAATGCGCCGTATCTTCGGCGTATTCGATGCAGGGGTTCAGGTCGGACCCACCGCCGAACCACCAGGCATGGGGGGTCCAGAACATACGGGTGTTCATATGCACGGCGGGCACATGGGGGTTTTGCATATGCGCCACCAGCGATATGCCACTGGCCCAGAACTGTGGATCTCCGGCCATGCCCGGGATCCCCTTGCGCGCCGCCATGGCATGCTGCGCCCGTTCGCCCAGCTTGCCGAAAACGGTGGAGACGTTCACCCCGACCTTTTCGAACACGCGCCCGCCGCGCATCACACTCATCAATCCGCCGCCCGCATCGCTGCCGTCGTCGGACCGGCGGCGCGTCTCGCTCACCTCGAACCGGCCTGCGGGCAGGTTGGCGGAAGGGCCTTCGGTCTGACGGTCCTCAAGCGATTCGAACGCGGCGACGATTTCGTCGCGCAGGGTATGAAACCACGCCGCGGCAGTGGTTTTTTCGTCGGTCATCGCGTCCGGAGTGGTCGGGGCGTGAAATGCAGAGGTTTCCATGACAGGTCTTTCGGCTGTTTTCGCGGCGCGACTGTCAGCCATGGGCGCGGGGTTGGCAAGCCTTGGACGGTGTGATCGGGGGCCGAATCGCGCTAGTGGGCTGAACTGTCCACCCCGTCGATCAGGGTACGCCCACCATCGATGGTGAGGATCTGACCGGTGATGAACCCGGCACCGTCACTGGCCAGAAACTGCACCGCCTCGGCCACCTCGGTGGGGCTGGCAATTCGCGCCAGGGGGGTGTGACCGATGATATCGGCGCGCATCTCGGAATTGCCCTTGATCGCGCCTTGCAATGACGCGCTCATCACGCTGCCGAAAGCCACGGCGTTCACCCGGATACGGTTGGGCGCGAGTGCCACGGCAAGGCTGCGCGTGGCCTGATCCAGCGCGGCGCAACTGACCGAATAGGCCAGAAGATCGGACCGGGTGCGGCGCGCCGCGATCGAGCTGAGGTTGACGATCGCCCCGGCCGGACGATCGTCGTCATCCTTGGCCGATTGCTTGATCATCCGTTTGGCAAAGGATTGCGACAGACGCAGCGTCGTCATCAGGTTCTGTTCCAGCAGCGTGGAAACCGACGTGTCCTCGGGGTTCAGGGGATCGGTCGGCATCATCTGACGCGACGCATTGACCAATATATCGACCCGGTCAAAGGCATCGACCGTGGCCGACAGAAGATTGGCGACCGTCAGCCGTTCACGCAAATCACCGACAAAATAACGCACCTGCCCGGCATCGTCCTGTGCCTCGGCACATTCACTTTCCAGAGCGGCCTCGTCCATGTCGGCAAACATCACATTCGCGCCGTTGTCGACGAAATGCCGCGCAATGGCGAGCCCGATACCGTTGGCCGCACCTGTGACGACAGCGGTCTTGCCTGCGATTGATAGGGACATTTAAATGCTCCGGTGGGAATCAGCGGGAGGTACGGGCCGTTCTGTTGGACGGACGATTCGACTGGCGCAAAGGACGTTCGGCCTGAACAACCTTGAACGCCGGATCGTCCGAAAGCAGGGTCACCTTGGAAAAGCTTTCGGTCAGCGCAGTCTCATAGGGCAGATGCCGGTTCGCCACCAGCCACAGTTTTCCCTGTGGTTTCAGCAGCCGTGCTGCCGCGACGATAAAGTCACGCCCAAGACCCGGATCGGCGGCCCGGGCGATATGGAATGGCGGGTTCGTCACCACATGATCTGCCCCCCCCGGAAGGGCAAAGGACAGCGCGTCGGCCCAGTGAAACTGCGCCCGTTCGTCGGTCACATTGGTCCGCGCGCAGGTCAGCGCGGCATGATCCGCCTCGACCAGATGACAGGCGGTCACGCCCTCGCGTTGCAGGATCTCGCGTGCAAGATACCCCCAGCCGGCCCCCAGATCGACGACAACACCCGGCATTTTCGGCGGCAAGAAACTGGCCAGCAGGACAGATGCGCGGTCCGGTCCGTCGGCGGAAAACACGCCGGGCAGGGTTATCGCGCCATCGCCGTGGCGGGTGGCTTCGGCGCGCCAGTCCGACAGATCGGCCCCGGTGAAGGCAAACAGCTTGCCATGAGCTTTGGCGATCACCGAAGACACCGTTCCGCGACTGCGCAGATCACGGATCAATCCATCGGCCCCGTCGGTCTTTTGCCCGTCGATCCAGACCGTGCCACACTGGACGACCGCCTGCGCGATCAGATCCCGTGCAGCCGCCTTTGCCCGGGGCAGCACCACCAGCGCCGCATCGAACGCGCCTGAGGGTTCGGTGACCACGTCATGGCCCCGGGCACGCAGCGCGGCGACATCGGGAAAGAACCCCTGCACCACTTGCAGGTCAGCGCCCAGCGCCGACAGGTCGTCGTCCGCCCTTGCGCCAAAAACAATCCAGCGGGCAGTAAGCGGTAAAAGCCCGTCGTCGCGGGCGATATTCAAACGGGATGAAAGCATGGGTCGGGCGTTCGCCCTATTCCTTTTCCATGGTGCATTGCAGCGGGTGCTGATTGCGGCGTGCGAAATCCATCACCTGCGCCACCTTCGTCTCGGCCACTTCGAACGAGAACACGCCAACCACCGCCAAACCTTTTTTGTGCACCGTCAGCATCACTTCGAAACTCTGGGCGTGGTTCATACCGAAGAATCGCTCCAGCACATGAACCACGAATTCCATTGGCGTATAGTCATCGTTCAGCAGCATCACCTTGTACAGGGGCGGGCGCTGAGTCTTCTTGCGAGTCTCGAGAATGACCCCGGTATCGTCCTGGCCGGGTTCATCCTTGCCAGACATCATTTCGTCACTTGATGTCACTTTGCAGCTCCGTCGGGTCGGGTGGGATCAAAGCGCACTATATAAGCCCGAAGAACCGTGTGAAAAGGGGGGGTCGCCCACACACTCCAATTCACACCCGGAACAAATGCCCCATCACCTGACCACCATCGCCTTTGATGCCGACGATACACTGTGGCAGAACGAATGTTTCTTCCGCATCACACAGGACAGGTTTGCCGAGCTTCTGGCCGATCACGCCGGGCGCGACCACCTGAACGAACGCCTGCTGGCTGCCGAACGGCGCAATCTGGGGCGCTATGGCTTTGGCATCAAGGGATTCGTTCTGTCGATGATCGAAACCGCCATCGAGGTGACGGATGATCGCGTGCCCGCACAGGTGATCCGCGAAATCATCGAGGCCGGGCACGAGATGCTGCGCCATCCGATCGATCTTTTGCCCGGAGTCGAATCGGCAATTGCGGCACTTGCCCCCGACTTCCGCCTGCTGGTGATCACCAAGGGCGATCTGCTGGATCAGGAACGCAAGGTGGCGCAATCGGGCCTTGGCGACCTGTTCGACGGAATCGAGATCGTGTCGGACAAGACGCCCGCCGCCTATGCCGCGATTTTTGCCCGTCACGATACACCCTGCGAATCAGCGATGATGATCGGAAACTCGCTGAAATCCGACGTTATTCCGGTTTTGACCCTTGGGGGTTGGGGGGTGCATGTTCCCCACGGCGTCACCTGGGCGCTGGAACATGCCGAAACACCCGCCGATCATCCGCGATTTCGTGAGGTCGAGTCGCTTGAGCGGATCGCCGAACTCTGCCTGAGGTTGCGCGATCCTTGACCACCACGAAGTCCATGTGTGCAGAGATGTTGCGGTTGTCCGGATCACCCCGTCTACATATAGTTGCACTACATTAAGAGATTCTTCAAAGCCCCTGAATTAAGGATGTTTTCTGCGCGTAACTTCTGTGCTAGCGTCAGATAAATGCGAACCGGGCGTTAGATCTGGCCGCTTGAGGCAGAAAAAGGCAGTGAACCGTGGAAACGCGATTTCGGAACATGTTCCGGGCAGGACTCCTGTTCGCGGTGCTGATTGCATCGCTGGCCATCCCGTCCATAGCGCGGCCCGCACCCTATGCGGCCTTCGTCATTGATGCTCGTTCTGGCGAGGTGTTGCATGCCCGCAACGCCGATACCCGGCTGCATCCCGCATCGCTGACCAAGATGATGACGCTTTACATCACCTTTGAGGCGATCCGGCGCGGCGAGATTTCGCTTGAGACCAAGGTGCGGATTTCCAGCAATGCGGCATCCGAACCACCGTCGAAACTGGGGCTGAAATCTGGGCAGACCATTGAGCTCAAATATCTGATTCGCGCCGCTGCGATCAAATCCGCCAATGATGCGGCCACGGCTCTGGGCGAAGCGATCGAGGGATCCGAGGCGGCGTTTGCCCGCCGGATGACCCGCACCGCCGCCGCCCTGGGCATGACCCGCACCACATTCAAGAACGCCCATGGCCTGACCGAAGAAGGGCACCTGTCCACCGCCCGCGACATGACGATGCTGGGCCGGCGGCTTTTGTACGATTATCCGCAGTACTATAATCTTTTCTCGCGCCGGACCGAAGATGCCGGCGTGCGCCAGGTCAACAACACCAACCGCCGGCTGTTGTCGCAATACGCCGGCGCAGATGGAATCAAGACGGGTTATACCAGCGCGGCAGGGTTCAACCTTGTCGCCTCTGCCGTTCGTGGCAATGAAAGAGTCATCGCCACGGTATTCGGCGGACGCTCGACCGCGGCGCGCAATGCCAAAGTGGCCGAACTGCTGGATCTGGGGTTCAAACGCTCGCCCAACAACGCGCCGGTCTCCATGCCCGCAGCACCGCAATATGTCGCCGAGGCCGACCCAGGCCTGCAAGGCAAGACGATTCGGTTGATCACGACGGTCAGCAAATCCGTGCGCCCTCAACCCCGTCCGAACGCGTCGCCGACCCTGGTTGCCGAACCCGAGGCACCAGCGTTGATGGTGGCACAGGCCGAAGGGGCCGATGCACAGACGGTTATCGCGCTGGCGGTTGTCGCCGCGCCACCGCCGCGACCCGAGACACTTGTGGCAGAGGCGCCAAAAGGCGCCGCCGAACCATTGAAACTTGAGGTCGTCACCCGCCTGTCCACCTCGGGTGGTCGCGGTTATGGGATCAATGTCGGGAGCTATGCTTCGAAATACGAGGCCGAGCGTGTGCTGCTGAAAACCGCGCTGATCGAAATCGGCACGCTGGACGAAGCGCTGCGCAAGGTGGTCACCGGCAGGACCGGATATGAGGCAAACTTCGTCGGCATGACAGAAGACATGGCGGCTCTTGCCTGTCGCAGGCTTGAGGCGCGGCGCGTCACCTGCTCAACCTTCGGACCCAGCTGAACCTGACCGAACATGCAACCAGCCTTGCGGTGGCGATTGCCGCGCGGCACAACGGGGCATGGCACAAAACGATCTTTATCTTGGCATAGATCTCGGCACCTCGGGGGCCCGGGCTGTCGTCATTGACGATGACAGCACCTGTCTGGCGGTCGGGACTGCGCGATACAACTCCATCAAAGCGCCCCGTGACCCGGCGCTGTGGTGGCAGGCGGTGCAGACCGCGCTGGATCAGGCGCTGGCACAGGTCGATGCGCGCCGCGTTCGGGCGCTGGCTGTGGACGGCACATCCGGCACGATGTTGGCCACGGATGACGCCGGAAAACCGCTGGCCGAGGCGCGGATGTACAACGATCCCTGCACCGATCCGGCCCTCCTGCACACCATTGCAACCCACGCCCCCGCGACAAGTGCGGCCCATGGTGCCACCAGCGGTCTGGCCCGACTGATCGGGCTGATGCAGCACCGCCCGGCGCGGGTGCTGCATCAGGCCGACTGGATCTCGGGGCAATTTTCGGGGCGCTGGATCAGCGATGAGAACAACGCGCTGAAAACCGGATACGACCCGGTGGCGGCCCATTGGCCCGAGTGGATCGCGCGCACGGGTGCCGATATGGCGCTGTTGCCCGATGTGCCGCCTGCGGGAGAGGTGATCGCGCCCTGTCTGCCGGGCATGGCCCATAGATTCGGCCTGCCTTTGGAGGCGGTTGTCGTGTCAGGCACCACGGATGGCTGTGCGTCATTTCTGGCCACAGGGGCCGACCGGCCCGGCGACGGGGTGACGGCGCTGGGGAGCACACTGACCCTGAAACTGCTGTCGGACCGCCCGGTCTTTGCCCCCGAATTCGGTATCTATAGCCATCGCATTCTGGGGCAATGGCTGGCCGGCGGCGCATCGAACAGCGGGGGGGGCGTGCTGCTGCACTATTTCACGCCGGAGCGGCTGGCGGCACTGACTGCGCTGATCGACCCTGAAACCGACAGCGGCTGCGATTTTTACCCGCTGCTGCGCCCGGGCGAAAGGTTTCCCATTGCCGATCCCGCCCTGCCGCCCCGCATGTCCCCCCGACCCGATGACGACCTGCCGTTTCTGCACGGTCTGTTCGACGGGATCGCCGCGATCGAGGCGCTCGGATATCAACGTCTGCGCGAATTGGGTGCGCCCGCCCTGACACGTCTGCGCAGCGTCGGCGGCGGCGCGGCCAATCCCGTCTGGACAAGGCTGCGCGAGCGGCGGCTTGGGGTAACGATGGCCCCGGCCCTGTCTACCGACGCCGCCTTTGGCACCGCCCTTCTGGCTCGGCACGGCGTATCATGACGCCCGCGACGCTGGAACAACTGGCCGAGCGTTACGATGCCTTTCTGATCGATCAGTTCGGTGTCTTGCTGTCGGGCGGTGGTGCCTATCCCGGTGCGGCGCAGGCGCTGGATTGGCTGGCGCGGCGCCCGGGCAAACGTATCGTACTGCTGTCGAATTCGGGCAAACGCGCCGCGCCGAACGCCGCGCGGCTGGAGCGGCTGGGGTTTCGACGCGACAGCTTTGAGACCGTCCTGTCCTCGGGCGAGGCGGCGCATGGATTGCTGGCCCGGCGAATCGCAGCGGACGAGATTGCCGCAGGTGCCCGGGTTCTGCTGCTGGCCCGTGACGGTGATCTTTCGGCGATCGACGGGCTGGACCTGAGGGCGACCGACGATCCGACACAAGCCAATCTGATCCTGATCGCTGGTTCGCTGGGCGCGGAAATCGGTCTGGACGGCTATCGCGCCATCCTGAGCGATCCGGCAGCGCGGCGGGTTCCGGCCCTGTGCACCAACCCCGACATGACGATGCTCACCGCCAAGGGTCCGGATTTCGGTGCCGGGCGTATCGCGGAACTGTATGAAACCATGGGCGGAACGGTCGAGAGGATCGGCAAGCCGCACCGCCTGATCTATGATATCGCCCGCGAAATGCTGGGTGATCCCGCCCGTGTGATCTGTATTGGCGACAGTCCCGACCATGACATCCTCGGCGCGGCCAACGCCGGGTTTGACAGCGCGTTGGTGCGAACCGGCATCCACGCCGGGCTGAACGACGCCGCGCGGCTGGCGCTGTGCGATGCTGCCGGAGCGCGGCCCACCCATGTCACAGAGCGATTCGCGCTTCAGCCCAGATAGACCTGCCCGGCAGGATACCGCACCCGAGGCACCCCCTGTGTCGCCAGAAAGAACCCCAGCGTCAGCGGCCCGACCCGGCCAAGAAACATGATTATCATGATCATCGCGCGGCCAAATCCGTCCAGATCTTCGGTCGCGCCCATGGACATGCCGACGGTGCCGAATGCCGATGCCACCTCGAAGGCCAGATGCAGGAATTCGCCATCGTGGGTTATCGAGATGAAGAAGATTCCGGTGAGCATCAGCACAATCGAAATGGTGGTCAGAGCCATCACCTTCATCACCTCATCCCCCCCCAGGGATCGCCCAAAGATGTGCAACGTGGTCGAGCGGCGAAAGAACGCCACAGTGGCCAGCACCAGCACAAACAGCGTCGTCACCTTGATCCCGCCGGCTGTGGAAGTGCTGCCACCGCCCACAAGCATCAGCGTGATCGTCAGCAGCGCGGTTGAATCGTGCATCGCCGTGGTATCCAGCGTGTTGAACCCGGCGGTGCGCGGTGTGACGGCCTGAAACCAGCTTGCGATCAGCCGATCAAGGGTGCTGTCCAGCCCGCCAAGGGTGCCAAGGTTCGTCCATTCCAGCGCCGCGAACATCACCCAGGCCCAAAGGATCAGGCCCAGCGTGCCCACCAGCATCAGCTTGGAATGCAGCATCAGCGTGCGAAACCGCCGCTTGTCGCAGATATCGGCGATCACGATGAACCCCAGCCCGCCCAGAATGAACAGCGCAGGCACGGTGATGTTCACCAGAGGGTTGCCAACCCAGCGCGACAGACTGTCAGGATAAAGCGCGAAACCGGCATTGTTAAAGGCCGATATCGCGTGAAAGGCCGCATGCCAAAGCCCCTGCGCCCAACCCAGTTCAGGCACAAAAACAAGCGCCAGCAGCAGGGTGCCCACCGCCTCGCAGCCCAGCGCGACCAACATGATCACCCGCACCAGCGCTGTCAGATTGCCAATCGACGTCTGATTCAGATCCTCGCGCAGGATCATCCGTTGCGGCATGTTAAGCGGCAGGCCCAGCGCCCGCCAAAGCAGCACACCGAAGGTCATCAAACCCAGCCCGCCCATCTGGATCAGCACTGCGATCACCCCCTGACCGAACAGGGTGAACGTGCTGCCGATGTCTACAACCACCAGCCCGGTCACCGTCACCGCCGAGGTCGAGGTAAACAGCGCATCCCCCCATGTGACCCCACCGTGGTTGGAAACCGGAGCAAGCAACAAAGCGGTTCCGACGAAGATCAGCACCAGATACATCAGCGCAAGCAGGGCGGGTGGCGGCAGTCGTTCCAGCCGGGTTTTCCTGCTCCGGGTGTTGAACATCCGCTGCATTAAAGGGTGGCCGCAAACGCCCGAAGATCCTTGCGCTGGCCCAGCAAAAGCAGCCGGTCATCACCCTCCAATATACATCCGTCGCCATCCCGCCCGACAAATTCAGTGCCACGCATCACGCCGACACAGCGCAGGTTGTGGTCGTTGGTATGGGGCAGGTCGGAAAGACGTTTGCCCTCGAGGCTTTCGGGCACCATGAAGTTCACCACATGATATCCGTTGCCAAGCGAGACATAGTCTCGCACCAGCGGATTATGCAGCACTTGCGCGATGTGCTGGCCCACCTCGACCTCGGGGTGGATGATCCGATCAACCCCCAGTTTCGACAGAATCCGGTGGTGGGTGCGGGTCGTCGCCTTGGCCCAGACGGTTTTGACGCCGATCATTTTCAGGTTGATCGAGGCCAGAATATTCGCCTCGAGATCGTGGCCCATGGCGACCAGAACGATATCGCATTCGCCCAAACCCGCCTCGCGCAGGGCGGCTTCGTCGCGGGCATCGGCGATCATCGCCTGACTAAGCTGTTCGGCATGGGCCGACACCAGCCGTTCATTCTGATCAATCCCGATCACATGATTGCCGAACCGCGTCAGCTCGGTCGCGACGGTGCCACCGAAATTTCCCAGTCCGATCACGCCGAACAGTCGTTCCTGCCTTGCCATGGTTGCTCCGGTTCTTTGCTTATGGCGTTTCGATACCGAACCTGCCGCAGTTGCCCGGTCATGGGAATGGGTCACATTGCAACCCACCCCCCGCAGGTCCTTAAACTGTTGCGCGGTGATCCAGTGCGGCGGCCAGAAGGGTGCGGGTGTATTCGGTCTGTGGCGCCTCGAAGATGTCAGAGGCGCTGCCCTGCTCCACCACATCGCCCTGCTTCATCACCAGCACCTTGTGCGACAGGGCGCGCACCACCTTCAGGTCGTGCGAGATGAACAGATAGGCAAGCCGGTATTTCTGCTGCAAATCGCGCAGAAGCTTCACGATCTGCACCTGCACCGTCATGTCCAGCGCCGATGTGGGCTCGTCCAGAACCACCAGAAGCGGGCGCAGGATCATCGCCCGGGCGATGGCGATACGCTGTCGCTGGCCGCCGGAAAATTCATGCGGATAGCGGTGCATCGTGGTCGGGTCCAACCCCACCTCGGACATGATGTTGGCGACCATGGTGCGCTTGTCCTGCCCGTCACGGGTGCCGTGGACAGTCAGACCCTCGGCGATGATTTCTTCAACCGTCATGCGTGGCGACAGCGACCCATATGGATCCTGAAACACGATCTGCATCGCCGCCCGGATCGGCCGCATGTCACGCCCGCGCAGACCCTGAATGTCGCGGCCCATGAAGACCACCGGCCCTTTGGAGGGAATGAGCCGCATGATCGCCAGCGCCAGAGTGGTCTTGCCCGAGCCCGATTCGCCGACAATCCCGACCGTTTCGCCCGATCGCACCGCAAGTGTCGCGGCATTCACCGCCTTGACGTGGCCCACGGTGCGTTTCAGCAACCCGCGCTGGATCGGAAACCAGATGCGCAGATTTTCGGTACGCACGATTTCCTCGGCGTCCTCGGGAACGGGGGCGGGGGTGCCGGTGCTTTCCGCGCTCAGGAGCGATTTCGTATAGGGATGCTGTGGATTGCCGAAGATTTCAGCCGTCGGACCCTGTTCGACGATCTGCCCGTCTTTCATCACGCAAACCCGGTCGGCAATCTTTCGCACGATGCCAAGGTCATGGGTGATGAACAGCATCGACAGCCCGGCATCGCGTTTCAGATCGGCCAGCAGGTCAAGGATCTGCGCCTGAATCGTCACGTCCAGAGCGGTGGTCGGTTCATCAGCGATCAACAGGTCAGGCCCGTTGGCAAGCGCCATGGCGATCATCACCCGTTGACGCTGCCCGCCCGACAACTGGTGCGCATAGGCCCCCAGCCGCGATTCAGGATCGTTGATCCCGACCTGTATCAGCAGTTCGATAATCCGGGCGCGGGCCTTTTGGCCGCTCAGCCCCTGATGCAAGGCCAGAGATTCGGCCAACTGCCGCTCCAGTGTGTGCAGCGGGTTCAGTGATGTCATCGGCTCTTGAAAGATAAAGCTGATGTCGTTGCCGCGCACCCGGCGCAGGTCCTTCTCGGCCGCACCGATCATCTCGGTGCCCTCATAAACAATCGAGCCGGTCGTATGGGCCGAATCCCCCAACAGCGAAACGGTGGACAGCGCAGTCACTGATTTGCCTGAGCCGGACTCTCCGACCAGCGCGACGGTTTCGCCCCGGTCCACATGAAACGTCACCCCACGCACCGCATGGGTTTCGGCCCCGTCCTGCCGGAATGACACGTTCAGATCGGTGACTTTAAGGACGGTCTCGGAAACGGTCAAAGGAAGGTCTTTCTGGGGTCAAAGGCGTCGCGGATGCCTTCAAATATGAACACCAGCAGCGACAGCATGATCGCAAAGGTGAAGAAGGCGGTGAAGCCCAGCCAGGGCGCTTGAAGGTTCTGTTTCGCCTGCAACGTCAGCTCGCCCAGAGACGGCGAAGAAGACGGCAACCCGAAGCCGAGAAAATCAAGGCTGGCCAGCGTGGCAATGGTCCCGGTGATGATGAACGGCAGCATCGTGACCGTGGCGACCATGGCATTGGGCAGCATATGACGGAACATGATCGTCCAGTTCCCCACGCCCAAAGCCCGCGCCGCGCGGACATATTCAAAGTTGCGCGCCCGCAAAAATTCAGCCCGCACAACCCCGACCAAGGCCGGCCAGCCGAACAACACGGTGACAAAGACCAGCAACCAGAACCCCCGCCCGAGAATCGCGAACAGGATGATGATGACGTAGAGCGACGGCATACTGGACCAGATTTCAAGGAACCGCTGAAACAACAGATCGGTCCAGCCGCCAAAGAACCCCTGAAGCGCCCCGGCAATGATACCGACAATGCTGGTGATCACCGTGACGATCAGGGTGAACAGGATCGACAAACGGAATCCGTAAAGCACCCGCGCCGCCACATCCCGTGCGGTGTCATCGGTCCCCAGAATGTGATCGCGGTCGGGCGGCGAGGGTGCAGCGCGCCCGATATCGTTGATCGTGTTATAGGAATAGGGGATCGGCGGCCAAAGGATCCATCCGGTTACCGCCTCGGGGTCGGCGGCCTGCAATTCTCCGGACTCTACCGATGCGATCAGGGTGTCGGGGCTGTCGAAACAACCCTCCATCCCGCCGGTTCGGATAAGGCATTGCACCTCGGGGTCGGCATAGACCGCTTCGCTCTTGAAATCGCCACCAAAGGCGGTTTCGGGATAGAAACTGAACACCGGCATGAAATATTCGCCGCGGTAGTTCACCAGGATCGGTTTGTCGTTGGCGATGAATTCGGCAAACAGCGAGACGAAAAAGATCACGCCAAAGATCCACAGCGACCAGAGCGCGCGGCGGTTGCGTTTGAAGTTGCGCCAACGCCGCTGATTGAGCGGCGACAGATACAGGCGTTTCTTGCCCGGGATCACCGGGGCCGGAGCATCCATGCCCGCGGCGGGCACGACGGGTTTATCGGGCAATGTCATGTCAGCCCTCGCGCGATTCAAAGTCGATGCGCGGATCGACGAAGACATACATCAGGTCGGACAGGATGCCGACAACAAGTCCGATCAGCCCAAAGAAGAACAGTGTGCCGAAGATCACCGGATAATCCCGCGCCACCGCCGCCTCGAACCCCAGTCGGCCCAACCCATCAAGCGAGAATATGGTTTCGATGATCAGCGATCCACCAAAGAACACACCGATGAACACCGACGGGAATCCGGCAATCACGATCAGCATCGCGTTGCGGAAGATATGCCCGTACAGAACCGCCGATTCCGACAGGCCCTTGGCCTTGGCGGTGACGACATACTGTTTCTTTATCTCATCCAGAAAACTGTTCTTGGTCAGCAGGGTCAGCGTGGCAAAGGCGGAAATCGTGCTGGCGATGACCGGAAGGGCGATATGCCAGAAATAATCCACCACCTTGCCCAGCAATGACATCTGATCCCAGTTGTCGCTGGTCAGACCGCGCAGCGGGAATATCTGAAAATACGATCCGCCCGCGAACAGCACCAACAGCAGAATCGCGAACAGGAACCCGGGAATCGCATAGGCGATGATGATCAGGCCGCTGGTCCAGGTATCGAAACTGCTGCCGTCCCGCACCGCCTTTCGGATGCCCAGAGGGATCGAGACAAGATAGGCGATCACCGTGCTCCATAATCCCAGCGTGATCGACACCGGCATCTTTTCCAACACCAGATCCATGACCGAGATCGAGCGGAAGTAACTGTCGCCAAAATCGAAGCGGATATAGTTCCACATCATGTTCAGGAACCGCTCGAGCGGTGGCTTGTCAAAGCCGAATTCCTTTTCCAGCTTGGCGATGAATTCAGGCGGCAAGCCGCGCGACCCAACATAGTTTTCCGTCTCGAACCCCTGCTGCGCGCCTGCGTCTCCGCTGCCGCCAGAGATCCCGGCAAAAACGTCGCCTTCGCCCTCCAGCCTTGCGATGATCTGTTCGATCGGACCGCCGGGCACGAATTGCGTCAGGGTGAAGTTGATGATCATGATCCCGATCAAAGTCGGAATGATCAACAGCAACCGTCGAAGGATATAGGCGCCCATACGACCGGTCTCTAACGCGACGACGCGATGGGACCGGAGTCCGCATTGGCCAGCCGTCTTTTGCGGCGAATTCTGTACCCGACGAAGCCAGCAAGTGCGAGAAAGCCAAGCACTCCGGCAATCAGCGTGGCATCCGCATCGCCGTCATCGCTGATGGTCCCGGCGATATTTTTCGCCTTCTCGGCATTGTACCACCAGAAATCCAACTGTCCCAAAGCATAGGGCGGCAGCGGCTCGGGGTGTTCGAACATATCGTAATAGGCGACCCAGAAGGTGTTGTTATACCAGACCGGCACAACGAAATACTCGGCCCGCAGGATACGGTCGATGGCGCGCACGCTGGCCTGCATATCCTCTAGGGTTTCGGACTTCACCACGTCGTCGATAAGCTGGTCAACCGCCGGACTGCAGAACCCGGCGGGGTTGAACACATCGTCGCGGTCTTCACAGCCATAGCGTTGGGAAATCCCCAGCCCTTCTTCCAGACCGTTCACATAATTGTCGAACACCATGTCGAAATCATGCTCACGGACCCGCAGGGTGTATTGCGCATCGTCGATCCGGTTATAGACCGCCTTGACCCCCAGCCGTTTCAGATTGTCGATATAGGGCAACAGAATACGGTCGAAACTGGGATTGTTCTCAACCAGTTCGACGGTCAGCGGCTGGCCGTCCTTCATCCGGATGCCTTCCGGTCCCGTCATCCATCCCGCCGCATCCAGCAGCGCCGAAGCCGCTGTCAGCGCATCGCGGTCAAGCTGCCGGTCGCTTCCGGGACTGGGCATGACGGCAGGTTCGGTCAGGATCGCCGGATCGACAAGATCGCCCAGCTTTTGCAGCAATTCCAACTCGCGCCCTTCGGGCAGGCCCGTTGCGGCAAGCGGGGTGTTTTCCCAGAACGATGTGCGGTGCGCGAACAGCCCATATTGCAGGGTGTCATTCGTCCAGGTGAAATTGAACATCGCGCCCAGCGCCTGCCTGACGCGAACATCCTGAAACTTTTCCTTGCGCAGATTGAAGACAAAACCGCTCGCCGCCGGAAGGCTGCCGTTGGGCAGTTCCTTTTTCACGATGGTGCCATCGTCAATGTTTGGAAAGTCATAGGAGGTCGCCCAGTCGATCGAGCTTGTCTCTTGCCGGAAGGTATAGACCCCCGCCTTCAGCCCTTCGATGGCGGCGGTGCTGTCGGCAAAGAACTCGACCCGCATCTTGTCGAAATTCGCGCGCCCCTGCATGATCGGCAGATCCTTGCCCCAGTAATCGGGGTTGCGGGTGGCGACGATCCTACGGTTCACCTCGACCTCGGAAATCACATAGGGGCCGGAGCCGGGCGAATTTTCCAGCCGCGATTCGTCCAGCCGGGCACCGGTGTCGTCGTACCATTTCTTCTGGAACACCACGAAATACCCGGCCTGACCAATCCGGCCCTTTTTCGGAACATCGGGATTGAAGAAAAACTTGATACGCTGTGGGCCCAAAACCTCGGCCGAGGGAATCAGGCTTTTGACCGAGGATGAAAACGACGGCAGACCCTGTTCGGTCATCAGATCATAGGTGAATTTCACATCTTCGGCAGTCAGCGGCGAGCCATCGGAAAACCGCGCCTCGGGACGCAGGTTGAAGATTACCCAATCCTGACTTTCGGGATACTCCAGCGTTTCGCACAGCATGCAATACGAGCCATAGGCATCGTCGGCGGTCGAAATCATGATCTGTTCATAGGGCAGAACAGAAAACCCATGCGCCCGCCCCTTGCGGGTATAGGGGTTCATCGAATCGAAGGTGCCCCGCGCCCATGTCGAAATCTCGCCACCCTTCGGCGCGTCCGGGTTCACGTAATTCAGATGGGTGAAATCCGCATCATAGACCAATCCGCCGAGGTCGGAAAAACCGTGGCTGACGGTGATATTCTCGTCGCTCTGCGCACGGACCATCGTCGCACCCAGCGCAATCGCGACCCCCGCCAACAATGCAGCCCCCCATCGCAGCGCACGTTCCACCGGATCGGTACGCGACAGAATACGCGACGGGATAGCGGGTTGGGGGTGGGGCATCGACGGCTCCTAAATCGGCACGGATGTGGTGCGGGCGGGCGAGATCCTGCCCGTTACAAGCGTTGTTTCACGGTAAGGTCGGGTGCGGAATGATCAAGCCGAAACTGGTGAACTTGTGGTGATCCGACCGTATGCCGCCAGCGCGATACGAAAATGCCGGCCACGGGGGCCGGCATCCGGGGCGTGCGCACGGGTGGTGCGATCAGCCTGAAAATGTCTCAAGATAAGCGATGAGGTTGGCACGGTCGGTGTCCTTGGGCAGACCGGAAAAGCTCATCTTGGTGCCCGGTGCGTATTGCTTCGGGTTGGCCAGGAAGCCGAACAGATGTTCATGATCCCAAACCTGTGCCACCTCTTCCAGCGCGCCAGAGTAGTTGAAACCGTCAACTGAATCGACCGCGCGTCCGACGACGCCGTCCAGATGCGGGCCAGTGCCGTTTGATCCGTCAAGTTTGTGACAGGCCTTGCACTTGGAGAACACCCGTTCGCCGGCAGCGGCATCGGCCGATGCCATCAATTCGGCGACATCCACTTCGGGTGCTGATTCGTCGACCTCTTCGATGCCGGTCTCGATCGCATAGGCTTGTTGGTGGTCTTCGCCGTGGTCACCGCCGGTGTGATACAGCGTTTCCGCCACCCACCCGCCAAGCAGGAATACCAGAAGCGCCCCGCAGAAGGCGCCAACGATCTTGGTCAGGGTCATTGTGTCGAACATGTCGCGATCCGTCTTGCCAGTTGGTTGACAGCTTCCTATCCCCTTACAGCACCCGCTTTCAAGCGATATGAACCGCGACCATTCGCCCTTGGCCAATTTTCCAGAGCGACGGGGCGCAGAAAAGGACAACCATGACCAGATCGATCGCATTTCAGGGCGAACTTGGCGCTTATGGTCATCAGGCCTGCGTCCAGGCGCGACCCGATTTCACTCCCCATCCCTGCACCACATTCGAAGACGCGATTTCCGCCGTGCGCAACGGCGACGCCGAGCTTGGAATGATCGCGGTCGAGAATTCGACCTATGGTCGGGTGGCCGACGTGCATTCGCTGTTGCCCGAAAGCGGGCTGAAAATTGTCGATGAAACCTTTGTACGGGTCCATATCAATCTGCTGGCCGTGCCGGGCACCCGGCTGGAGCAGGTCAAGACGGCGATGAGCCATACGGTGCTGCTGGGTCAGTGCCGCACTTTCTTGAAAGACCACGCCATCCGTCCGCTGACCGGGATCGACACTGCCGGATCTGCGGCGCTTGTGGCGCAGGCGGGCGAACCTTCGGCGGCGGCGCTGGCCAGCGAGTTGGCGGGCGAAATCTATGGGCTCGACGTGCTGGCCCGGCATATTGAAGATTTCGACAACAACACCACCCGGTTCCTTGTCATGGCCCGCGACGCGGATCTGTCGCGCCGCGGTGACGGCCCGATGATCACGTCTTTCGTGTTCCGCGTGCGCAACATCCCCGCTGCGCTGTACAAGGCGATGGGCGGTTTCGCGACCAACAGCATCAACATGACGAAGCTGGAAAGTTATATGGTCGGCGGCGATTTCACCGCGACCCAGTTCTATGCTGACGTCGAGGGCCACCCCGAAGATGCCAACATGCTCCGCGCGTTCGAAGAGCTTGAACACTTTACCGATGAGATCATCATGCTGGGCACCTATCCCGCCGATCCTCGCCGCATCGGAGCCTGAGCCATGAAGCGACGCCTTCTGACAGAATTCGGCATGGGGACATCCCTGCGCCGACAGGACTATACCGAGGCTTCGGTCAGGGCGCTGAGAGATGCGCTGTGGCACAATTCAATCAATCTTGCCGAACTGTTCGGGTTCGACAAAAATGCCATGCTGATCGACGTGGAAGTCGGCGTGCAACAGCCCGAAGCAGTCGACACCGCCGCTCTGGCCGCCGTATTCCCCTATGGGCAACCGGTGGTGCGGGTGGTCAAGGGCGGGCTGGACGTGCCCCGCGCTGATGGCGGCAAACCCACGGTGATTGCCAATGCCGCGATTTCGGTCAGTTTCGACATGAGCAGGGCCGACGAGGCCGGGGGAGAGTGACCATGCAGCGGTTCATCATCGAAATGGGCACGGGCAACGATCTGCACGGGCAGGATTACACCAAGGCTGCCCGCCGCGCGATCGAAGACGCGATTCGCCATTCCTCGATTCCGCTGTTCGGCGCGCTGGACCTGCCGCACGATACGATGGAGGTGCGGGTGACTGTCGCCGTCCAGAACCCCGATGCGGTGGATTGCGCAGCGCTGGCCACCGGCCTGCCCCGGGGCCGGGTCAGCGTCACGGCGGTGCATGGCGGGCTTGACGTGACCAACCCCGACACCGGCGAAATCACGGTGATCGCAACCGCCGCAGTCGAGGCGTTTCTGCCGCCGCAAACCGGCTGGACGTCCAACGCCTGAGGGCGCCCGGGATTACCGCCCCAGTCGCGCCAGTGCCGCCGCGCGTGTTCCGCTCAGGCTCTGGCCGGTGGACAAGGTGTCCGGGTCGACCTGCAATTCGATCACCGCCGGTTTACCGCTGTCCCGCGCCCGCGCGAATGCCACCGGAAAATCCGCTGTCGCCACAACCGTTTCGCCGTGCCCGCCATAGGCACGGGCCAGTGCGGCGAAATCCGGATTGACCAGATCGGTGCCGCTGACCCGCCCGGGATAGTGGTTTTCCTGATGCATGCGGATTGTACCGTAACGCCCGTTGTTAACCACCACCACAATAGGCGTCGCGCCATGCTGGACCGCCGTGGACATCTCATTCAGCGTCATCTGGAAACACCCGTCCCCGGCAAGGCACACCACGCATGACCCCGGACTGGCGAGCGATGCCGCGATGGCCGCCGGAAATCCATATCCCATCGACCCGCTGGTCGGAGCCAGTTGCGTGCCATAATGTTTAAACCGGAAATATCGGTGCAGGAAGGCGGCATAGTTGCCCGCGCCGTTGGTCAGCACCGCGTCATCGGGCAGGTTGGCCGACAGCCAGCCGATCACCTGTTCCAGCTTGACCGCACCCGGCGTTTCCTTGGGCTGTTGCCAAGTCTCGTATTCTGCCCGCGCTGTCGCCTGCCATTCCAAATCGCGGGGCGGAGGCGTCAGCCGGACCAGCGCCGCCAGAACATCCGCCGCACGCGCCGGAATTGCCAGATCGGTGCGGTACACCCGCCCAATCTCGTCCGGCGACGGGTGAATATGGGCAATCGCAACGCCCGGCGCGGCAGGATCAATCAGCTCGTACCCTCCCGTCGGAATATCCCCAAACCGCGTACCCAGCAGCACCAGCAGATCGGCAGATTGCAGCCGCGCGCCCAGTTGCGGGTTCATCCCCACGGCCAGATCCCCGGCATAGGCGGGCGAACGGTTGTCCATATGCCCCTGACGGCGGAAGGTCACCGCGACCGGCAACCCCCAGCTTTCGGCGAAATCCTTTAGGTCGGCTGCGGCTTGCTCTGACCAGCCCGGACCGCCAGCCACGATCAAGGGGCGTTCGGCGGCAGCGATCATTCCCGCCAAGGCCGACACCTGCGCATCGGAAACCCCAGCAATGGCAGGCGCGGTGGGGGCCAGATCGGGCGCGTCGGACAGGGCCGACAGCATGTCTTCGGGCAGAGCCAGAACCACCGGACCGGGGCGACCCGACATCGCCATATGAAACGCGCGGTTGATGTATTCCGGCAAGCGCTCGGTCTGATCGACTTCGGCCACCCATTTCACAAAGCTGCCAAAAACGCTGCGGTAATCGACCTCCTGAAAGGCCTCGCGGTCGCGGTGGCCCCGGGAGATCTGTCCGACAAAGGCGATCATCGGGGTGGAATCCTGCATCGCGACATGCAGACCGGCGCAGGCATTGCTGACCCCCGGCCCTCGGGTGACGAACAGCACGCCGGGCTGTCCGGTCAGCTTGCCCCATGCCTCGGCCATCATCGCGGCGCCGCCTTCCTGACGGCAGACGGTGTTGGGAATCCCGATCTCGTAAAGCCCGTCGAGCGCCGCCAGAAAACTCTCGCCGGGAACCGAGAACACCCGCCCGACCCCATGCGCCGCAAGAGCGTTTGCCAGAATCTCGCCACCGTGCCGCATCGCCGTTCTCCGTTTTCGTGTCACCGATCTTGTCGCCAATCGTGACGGTGTTTGTTTTGTTGTTGTGGTGCATCCGGTCCCGGTCTGCACCAACCCGATCCTGAAAGGCTGACTACATATTGCTTTGCATCTCTGGCACCCTGCATAAAGCCTCCAACAACTGCAAGATGCTGGCCGAGGCGGCGCGGCTTAACGGCAGGCCCCACGCCGATGCTGATCTGCGCTTACCGCTCTATGACGGCGATTTTGAAACTTCGGATGGCATCCCCGGTGCGGTCGAACACTGGCAGCACAAATCTCAGAGGCCGGAGCGGTCGTGATCGCGACGCCCGAGTACAATCAGCCGCTGTCGGATGTGCGGAAAAATGCGTTGGATCCGGTCAGACCGAACTGAAAGTCCCGCTGACCGGATCCAACGCGTGCAATTCACCTTCGCCGATGTCGTTCCAAAGCCCGTGCAGGCTCAGCCGTTCTTCGTTTACGGCGTCTGCGATGAACGGAAAGGTCATCAGGTTGTCCAGCGATATCCGCACCGCAACTTTTTCCAGTTCGGTGCGCCGCGCCTGTTCGTCCACGTCCGGAAGGCCATCGAATCCCGGGCGCAGAATATCCATCCAGCGACCGATAAAGCTCGACTTCTGCTCCAGATCGGGGGCTTGCCCCGAACACATGTCATAACAACCCTGCACGCCGCCGCAGTTGGAGTGACCCAGCACGATCAGATGCGCCACCTTCAGCGCACTGACGGCGTATTCTACCGCCGCCGAGGTGCCGTGATGGTCGCCATCGGGCGTGTAAGGCGGCACAAGGCTGGCAATGTTGCGATGGATAAAGAATTCGCCCTGATCCGCGCCAAAGATCGAGGTGACATGCACCCGGCTGTCACAGCACGAGATCACCATGGCGCGGGGCCGCTGGCCTTCGTCTGCAAGGCGTTTGTACCACACCCGGTTTTCAGCATAGGTCGTCGCCTTCCAGCCGTGAAAACGTTGGATCAGATAGGCGGGAAGTGGGCGGACATGGGGCATCTGTCAGACCTGAGGCTGGGATGTTCTCGGCCTGTCTAGCGGGCATTTTGCAGGAATTCGAGCTATTTCTGCCGCCCCCCGCAAGGAATTCTTGAGCAATCGATGGCACACCCATGGCGGGGCGCAAGGGGTATGGCATGAGTGAAATCATCGGGGTCACCAATCTGGTTCCGCGCGAGGGGATATCCATCGATAATGAAACCCTCGCGCATCTGCGCGGCGTCGGCAATCCGCAGGTGGTCAACCGCGCGCTGGGCGAAGCGCTTGAGGATCTGGCCCTTGCCATGTCCCGCGCGGCCATCGCCTATCGCGACGACAGGTTTGAACGTCTGGATGCCGCCAGCCGCGAGACGGCCCATGCGGCGGCTCTTCTCGGGCTTGACCGGCTGGGCCGTGTGGCCTGCACAGTGGCCGTCTTGACGCACAGCCACGATTCCGTTGCGCTGGCGGCCAATCTGTCGCGGATGATCCGGCTGGGCAACGATGCGCTGACCGCCATCTGGGATTTGCAGGACAGGATCGTCTGATCTGTCATCACCTGACACCTTGCAGGCGCGCGGCGGGCGGATAGGGTGGGCAGCAGAACGCAACGGCGCCCTGCCCCGTGATCGGACCATTTCAGCGGACCGGTGATCGGCCCTCGGCCCGCCCCCAAGGAAAGACATCGCGATGACCCAGACCTTCGCTGCGCCCGCCGACGATTCCCGCCCGATCCACCTTGTCGATACAGCCTCACTCGACACTTGGCTGACGGGGCAGGATGCGACGGTACAGGCCTGGATTGGCGCCAACGGATTCACCGCCGGCGTCGGGGCGGTGCTGGTCGTGCCCAACGGACAGGGCCTCCCGGCGTTGGCCTTGGTTGGTCTCGGTGATCCGGCCAAGGCAGGCCGCCATCGGTTCGTCCTGGGGGGTGCGCGCGAAAAACTTCCGGCCGGCACCTGGCATCTGGCCACCGACCTGCCCGAACCCATGCGTAACGAGGCCGCTCTCGGCTGGTTGCTGGCCGGATACCGGTTCGATCGCTATGCGACAATGTCCGACCCAATGAATCCCGCCCTCAAGGCACAGTTGATGGCGCCAGAGGGCTGCGACGCCCGGCGGCTTGAGATCATCGCCGCAGGCGAAGCGCTGACCCGCGATCTGATCAATACGCCCGCCAACGATATGGGCCCGGCGGCTTTGGAACGGGCAGTGCGCGATCTGGCACGAGAGTTCGGCGCCGAAGTGACCTCGGTGATCGGCGACGAGCTGACCGACGCGAATTTCCCGCTGATCCATGCCGTCGGACGCGCCGCATCGGATGCGCCCCGCCTGATCGACATGACCTGGGGCACATCGGGCCCCCGCCTGACCCTGGTCGGCAAGGGCGTCTGTTTCGACACCGGCGGGCTGAACCTGAAACCCGGAGCCTCCATGGGGCTGATGAAAAAGGATATGGGCGGGGCGGCAACCGTTCTGGGCTTGGCGCAGATGATCATGGGCCTGAACCTGCCACTGCGCCTCAGGGTGCTGATTCCGGCGGTGGAAAATGCTGTGTCCGGCAACAGTTTCCGCCCCAGCGACATCCTGAAATCACGCAAAGGGCTGACGGTTGAAATCAACAACACCGATGCCGAGGGCCGGCTGGTGCTGGCCGATGCCCTTGCCCTCGCGGCCGAGGGCGAATCCGACCTGACAATCTCCATGGCCACCCTGACTGGTGCTGCACGAGTGGCGGTCGGCCCCGATCTGGCACCCTTCTATTGTGACGATGACGCGATTGCAGCGGCCTTGGCACAGGCGGGTGCGGCGGTGCGCGACCCTCTGTGGCGCATGCCTTTCTGGGCGCCCTATGAACCGATGATCGAGCCGGGTATCGCCGACCTCGACAATGCGCCCTCGGGCGGTTTCGCAGGTTCGATCACGGCAGCGCTGTTCCTGCGCCGCTTTGCCGGGTCGGCACCCTATGTCCATTTCGATATCTATGGCTGGCAACCCAGCCCCGCCCCCGCCCGTCCAAAAGGCGGAGCGGGCCAGGGCGCCCGGGCGATCCTTCAGGCTCTGCCCGGCCTTCTGTCACTGTGAACGACCGTCGCCTCACACCCGCCAACGGCCGCGTCGCCGCCAGCCATCTGCGCGGCCAGATCCAGGCTGAATCCTTCACCGACGGCACCCCGGCCCAGGTGATCCAGTTTCAGGCTGGCCTATACGCCACGCCCGACGGCCCGCTGGACCGGCAACTGCTGTTCGGTGACGATGTAACTGTTTTCGAAACCCGCGACGGCTGGGCCTTTGTCCAGTCGGCAAAGGATGGATACTGCGGCTATGTGCCTGCCGTGTCGCTGGCTGAACCCGTTGCAGCGACCCATGCTGTCTGCCTGCGCCAGACCCATATTTACCCGCCCGCCGGCTTCAAGGCGCCACCGCTTCTGCGCCTGCCCTTCGGTGCAAGGGTCTGTGTCACAGGTCATTCCGGCAACTGGACCGAAATCGCATGGAGCGGCGGGACCGGCATCCTCCCAAAGTCCCACCTGCGCCATCTGACCGCCTATCTGCACGATCCGGCGGCTACGGCGGCACTGTTTCTTGGCACGCCCTACCTGTGGGCAGGCAATACCGGCGACGGAATCGATTGTTCCGGGTTGGTTCAGGCCGCCTGCCTTGCCGCCGGACTTCCTTGTCGGGGCGACAGCGACCAGCAGGCGCGCACGTTGGGCACTGTGATCGATGACGCTGACCCCCTGCGTCGGAACGACCTGTTGTTCTGGAACGGCCATGTCGCGCTGGTCGAAAGCCCACAAACCATGATCCACGCCACCGCCTTCGCCATGGCGGTGATCCGCGAGGATATCGCAAGCGCGATTGCCAGAATTCATGCCGCAGGCGACGGCGAAATCATCGCGCGACGTCGTCTGCTTCTCTAACCTTGGTTTCTTCTTTGCAGAAATACTCCGGGGAGCGCGAGGGGCTGGCCCCTCGCTCCTGCCCTCGCAACAGGCGCGTCGCGCAGGTCAGTCGACCGCGCGGATCAGCTTGCGCTCAAGCACCCGCAGCACCTGCCGCAGATCAGCGCCGCGCTTCAGGATCTGCCCGTCCATTCCAATCACCGCATACATTCCCTGTCGCGCCCGCAGCCGGGGGCGTTTCTCGATCCGATAAATGGGATTTTCGGCCGTGCGCCGGAACACCGAAAACACAGCCACATCGCGCAGGAACGACATGCCGTAGTCACGCCATTCACCAGCGGCGACCATCCGGCCATAGAGTGTCAGGATTGACCCCAGTTCCTGCCGGTCGAAAGCCACCCGGTCGTCCGGATCGGAGCGCGCGGGAAACGGGGTGGGGGGTTGTGGGGTCATTCCCGTAACTCTGCCGCCAGTCCGGCACAAAGGCAAGCCATCGCGGTTTCGCCGCCCGAAAACCCCGAAGAGGTCTCGTGCCCTCCCCGGAACCGCCCGCTTTGCCCGGCATAGAGGTGGCATGGTGAAAGTTCGCCACCCCCGGTGCTGTGAGTTAACGGCCCCCACCCAGTTCGCCGCACCGGGGCCAATTTTTCCGACTTTTCAATCCGACAGGTTCACGCCCAAGCGCGACAGTGTCGGGTCTCGTGCTGTGGTTTCCTTGGGCAGCCTTCTGCCCCGGAAATGCCACGACATGACCGAGAAACCGCCACTGCGGCGTCTTTGCTCTGTCGTCATTGCCCGGCATAAACGGTGTCAGAGCGAAGGATCGCTTCAACCCGGTGTCGTGTTTTCATTGCCCCCACCAGTGCGCGACACCGGGTCAATCCCCCCCTTCATCATGCCCCCTCATCATGAACGACACGGCTTTCTGTGGCCGAGCATCATGAGTATTTTTACAAAGAAGAAGCCCGGATTCAGCCGAAGCTGCCGTGGCAGAACCAGCCCGGCGACATCGTGGCACCATGGGCAAAGAACAGCCACAACCGGTCGCCCTGCACGGTTGTGACCCGCCAGTAATCGCGCACGCCCGACCGCCAGGCAGGATCGTCCAGCCACCATTCGGGCGCGATCCGTTCCGGCCCCGCCTGTGCGCAGGTGTCGAAATCGCGCCTGCGCCAGCGGAACCCGGCGGGCGGAGCGGATCTGTGCGGTGTCATGTCTGGTGCGGCCACCGGTTCGGGCGGCCAGATCATCAACGGGCGCGGCACCGCGGACGCGGACCGGGCAGCGGTGCGCCAAGCCGGGGCGGGATCGGACCAGGCGGCGGCCAAGACCAGTGTGGATTTTTCCGGCAGATGGCTGTCGGCCGGGTGACGGCGGGTGATCTGTTCCAGCCCGATTCGCGCGCCCAGCCGGCCAATCAGATCATCCATCGCCGCCCCATTCACGACGCGGGCACGAGCGCTATTGGCGGCACCGGCATGGCCGCGGTGCGCATCGGTCAGCGGTTCTGTCTGCACCGCTTCGATCCGGATCATGTCGATGCCGAATCCCGCGTCGATATCGCCGATTCGCATCGCCAGAAGCGGGCGGATCCGGTCGGGATCGTGCGACGGACGGGCCAGCCCCACCTCGACCGCCTGCATGGTGTTGTCACTGCGAAAGCATTGCATCCGCACCCGCCGCGCACCGCGTCCCTTTTTCTCCAGCCGGGTGCCCAGAGGTGGTAAAAGCCGGTCGAGCGCTGCGAGCAGGTCGGACTCCAACCCCACAGGATCAGGCAGGGTCAGCCGCACGGCGAACCGGAAAGGCGGCGGGGCGGGCGACACTGGTTCAGGCTCGACGCCCAGTGCCTGATCCAGCCGGCGCACCATCATCCGCCCAAACCGCCGCGCCAGTGGGGCGCGCGGCTGATTTGCCAGATCCTCGATCCGGCGCAGGCCCAGACGGGTCAGTTCTGCCGCCACCCCCGGCTCCAACCGGAGCGCGGCGACGGGCAGTTTCGCCAGCGCCTGCCGGGTCTGCCCGGGCAGTGCAATGTTGGGATGGACCATCTTCGGTGCGATATCATGAGGATGGATCGCTCCCGTCGTCACCATGGGCGTCGGACCGCCCCGCTCCCAATGACGGCGTTTGGCTGCGCGGGAACGGGTTGCATGGGCCTCTTGATCGATGGCATCGCCCGACCGCGTCACGGGCAGATCGGCCCCTGCATAGCGCGCCAGCGCCCAGGCTGCGCCCAGAGTATCGGCGATTCCGGCGCAGAGGGTCAGCTCCAGACCGGTGCAATCCTCGTGCAACTGATCCAGCAGCGCCGGTTCACCGCCAAACAGATGTGCACAGCCGGTCAGATCGACGATCAGCGACGCAGACCCCTGTTCGGCCACCCAGGGGGAATATTTCCCGGCCCAGCGCCGCAACGATTGCAAAAAGGCCGCTTCGGCCTGTTCATTGCGCAGCCGGGTGATCAGCGCGGGGCAGATCGCCATCGCATCGCGCAACGGCTGCCCGACCCGCAGCCCCGCCGATTCGGCAATGCCCGACAGGCTGTGGATCACTTGCATGGTGCCGCTGTCTGCAATCACGGCGAAGGGCGCGTCGATCGTGCCGCGCGCCTGTCTGAGCAGGCGTTCAGCCCCCAGCCGTGGAAACCACAGCGACAGGATCCGGCGGTGAGGCATCAGCGGAGACATCGGCGGCAACAATCATGTTCATGGTTCGTTCACGATATCAAATCACCGCCGTCAGAGTCGAGTCACTGTAGTGTTCTGATGATTTCAGACGCCGGTTGCACACGGCTTTCAATATGCCGCCCCGGCGCGAGACGCCCATACCGCCGTCAAGTCACATAAATTTTGCTGGACAGGATGCCACTGATTCCTAGAGTTGGAAGATTGAATGCACGCCAACAGAAAGCAAGCCATGAAAAAGTCAGTCTTCGCCCTCATCGCTCTCGGCATTGTCGGATCGGTTGCCGTTGCCAACGCCGACGCCCATGCGGATGCCGTCGCCATGCGTCAGGCGCTGATGAAATCCGTCGGCGGCCAGACCAAGATCCTTGGCGACATGGCCAAAGGCGTCACCCCCTTCGATGCCGTCGCCGCCACAGCCGCAGCCGAAACACTGGCCGCTGCCGCAAAAGAGATTCCAGTCAAGTTTGAAACCAAATCTCTGGAAGGCGAAACCGAGGCGCTGCCGATCATCTGGGAACAGTTTGACGACTTCACCGCCAAGGCCAGCGCTATGGGAGCCGCCGCCTCAGCCACCGCAGGCGTCGCCGATCAGGCCGCTTTGGGCGCGGCGATGGGCAATCTTGGCAAAGCCTGCGGTGCCTGTCACGAGACCTATCGCGTCAAGAAGTGACCGGCGCGGCGGATCAGCCGCAATAGACCCGTTCGATCAGATCATTGCGCCCCACCCAAACGTTCATGCGGGTGGGGACATGATCTGCGGTGACGGCCATATCGGGACTGACAAAGCGAACATTCAGCCCGCTCGGCAAACGCACTGTCCCCGGATCGCGACCGATCAGGCTCTGAAACTCGGCAGCACGGCAGGCTTGATTTTCCGTTTCCGGTATCAACACAGGACTGTCCGATGCCGGTGGTACCGGCGTACAGGCCGCAAGCAGCACAAATCCGGCAAGCCCAGCACGCATCATCCACTCAGGTTGCATTTCGATCTCCTTTCGGCCCAGAACCGCGCCAATTGTTAACCCAAGAGACACGCCATGAGAACCCGCGCCGCCGTCACACTTACCGCTGGAAAACGCCTTGAGATCATGAAGGCAAATCTGGACGGAGCGCGCTCCGGACGCGCCGGAGAGGTATTGGTCGAAATCAAGGCCACCGGCCATTGCCACACCGGGCCAATGATCCGCGGCCCAATGACGCTGGCAAAGATTGGCCAATCTGATATGGGGCTGTCATGAAACAGAAAGAACGCCCGCTGTACGCCGTCCTGATTGATGCCGATAATATTCCGGCGAAATTTGCGGCGCCCATCCTTCAGGAAATCACCAGTTTTGGTGAACCGGCGCTGCGTCGGGTCTATGGTGACTGGTCGTCAGGTCGGCTGAACAACTGGAGCCGGGTCGTGCGCGATCTGGGGCTGGTGGCGCATCAGGAAACCGCCAACACGGTGGGCAAGAATGCATCCGACATCGGACTGGTGATCGATGCCATGGATATCCTGCACACCGGACGGTTCGACGGATTCGTTCTGGTCAGTTCCGACAGCGATTTCACCGCTCTGGCCAACCGGATCCGCGAACAGGGACTGGACGTGATCGGCATCGGCGAATCGAAATCGCCGGAATCGCTCCGGAATGTGTGCAATCGCTTTGTGATGATCGAGAATATCGTCGACGAGATGCTTCCCGAACCGCGCGAAGCCCGCGACAGGACCGATGATCGCGCCGAGCCCAGTGAACCGCATCAGCATGCACCCGTCAAACAGCCGCCGATAAATGCTGTTCCGCTGATCCTGCGCGCCATGGATAAAATCGCACAAGACGACGAATGGTATGCGCTGGGGCCCTTGGGCCAGTATCTGACCGCCGAAAACCCCGATTTCGACGCCCGCACCTATGGCAAGCGCAAGCTGAGCGATCTGATTCTGGAACTGAAGCGGTTCGAGACCAAAAAGGTCGGCAGTCAGTTTCACGTCCGCCGCGTGGATTGAACCGGCTCCGGCGCCGTTCAGGTGCCGTAGCGCGCCATAAACATTTCAACCGCACCGTCAATCACCGTGGCGATCTCGGCCTTGGAAAATTGGGTCTGGACGCCAAAAACCAGCCGGGGAAACAACCGGGCCTTGCACAGTTCTGAAAACTGATGCGCGGCCAGCGATTTGTCGTCGATGGCAAGTTCGCCCCGCGCGATGGCCAGATCGAAATAACCCGACAGGGTGGTCTCAACGAGCGCCGGACCGCTGTCATAGAATTTTTGCCCGAGTTCGGGAAACCGGTCGGCTTCTGCCACGCAGATGCGAAACACCCGCAGCCCGAAATCGGACAGGAAATAATCAATCAGGTGCGCCGCAGCCTTGCGCAGCACCGCTTCCGGCTGCGCGGACATGTCGATCGAGGCAGTCGCCGCAGCAGCCTGACATTTGCACTCGTTCGCCGCGACCTCCATGAACAGCAACCGCTTGTCGGGGAAATAGCTGTACATTGTCGCCTTGGACACGCCCGCCTCACGCGCGATGATGTCGACGCTGGCACCCTCGAAACCGTCCTTCAGGAACACCGCGCGGGCGCCCTCGAGAACCTGATCGAATTTGCGGCCCCTTTTGATCTCCGACTTCAACTGGTTCATCGCGTCCCCCACCCTTGCGTCACTGTAGACCGTTTGGTTCAGTTCCGGCAAGCCGCCGGTCATGTCCGCCGGAATTCTGCGCGGCGCGCTCTCCCGGATTATCGACGGACGGGGGCGGGGGCCGGAGAGGTGGATGTAGCCGGGGCTGTTTTCGTTGAAATCGTTGCTTTGTCAGGTGGATACTGAAGGTCCGGCGGTAGGATATCGAAAGCGCTGGCCGAAAGGGCCGACAGGAAAACCGCGGCGGTGGCGGCTATGGCAAGACGGGTCATGGCGATGCTCCTTTAAGTAAACCGTATTGTTCATTTATATAAACCGTTCGGTTCATTTTGCAAGATGTATTGCCCCCTCGCCCACTGGCAGGTGCGGGAGAATACGGCGGTGCACCGCTTGCGGGTTAACCATTAGTTTACCAGAATCAGGCAACGTCAGATCATGACCCGCAACCCGAACTCCTTTAATGAAGCCCCGATGCCCTTGTTCGGCGATGCCGTACCGGTTTTGCAAACTGGCGAACGTTTGCCATCCTATATCCGCGACCACCGCAAGCGGTTGCGCGAACGGTTCATGGCAGGCGGTGCCGATGCCGTGCCGGAATATGAGCTACTGGAACTGCTGTTGTTCCGCGCCATACCCCGGCAGGATGTGAAACCGCTTGCCCGCCGCCTGATGGCCCACTTCGGGGATTTGGG
The DNA here is from genome assembly GCF_008085915.1 of Oceaniovalibus sp. ACAM 378. Lineage (GTDB taxonomy): Bacteria > Pseudomonadota > Alphaproteobacteria > Rhodobacterales > Rhodobacteraceae > Oceaniglobus. The sequence goes on from NZ_VSJK01000012.1 coordinate 88,455, forward strand.
CCGGATCATGGCGGCAAGCCCGACCCAATTGCTCGAAGTTGAAGGCGTCGGCGAGGCCGTGATGCAGGACCTCAAGATCATCGAGGCAACGGCCCACAGGATTGCCCGTGCCCGGGTTATGCAGCGCCACGTGATCAGCAGTTGGGACGCCGTGCTGGATTATTGCCACACCACCATGGCCCACCGAGAGACCGAACAGTTCCGCATCCTGTTTCTCGATCGCAAGAACACCATTATCGCGGACGAGGAACAGGCCAAAGGCACTGTCGATCACGTTCCGGTCTATCCGCGCGAAGTGGTGAAACGGGCGCTGGCCCTGAACGCATCAGCCTTGATCCTTGTGCACAATCACCCCTCGGGCGATCCAACGCCCAGCGACAGTGACATCGCCATGACCGGCCAGATCAATGACGCCTGCCGCACATTGGGCATCACGCTGCACGACCACCTGATCATCGGAAAATCGGCCGAACTGAGCTTTCGCAGCGCAGGTTACCTTTGACGCCCAACGGCGCCGCCCGGCACTATGGGCGGCGCGATTGCTATTTGAGCCAGACCTCGACCCGTCGGTTGACACGACGGCCCCAGGGCACCTCGTCACAGGCCATGGGCATCGCTTCGCCGAAAGCTTCGGTCCGCAGGGTCAGGCGGGTCGGATCGACGGTGCGCGCCGCTGTGCGGACCGCCTCGCGCACGGCTCGGGCACGGGTCTGCGACAGGCGGCGGTTGATTGCGCCCGGGCCATCCCCATCCGAGAACCCGACGAAGACCAGTTCATGGTCGTCGAATACCCCCCGCTCCAACGCCTCGGCCAGCAGGGCGACATTCGACCTGCTTTGCGCGTCCAGTTCGGACGAACCGCCCTCGAACCGAAAGGTCACGGTCAGGCGGCTGTGCCCGGACAGCACACGCACCATCCGCTGCAACTCGACCAGATCGGTGTCGACCCCAGCACTCTCGATTGCATTGGCAAACCGCTGGCCCTGTTCCTGAAATGGCATTGCGGCAGGAAACTGATCGACAAACCCTGCCCGACGGATCACCGGTTGCGCCGCCGGTGATGCGATATAACGCAGGAAATCCCGTGCAATCCGCGGCAGCCGGCGGTTCGGAAGATAGACGAACATCGGCGCCGTCAAAGGATAATCCTCGGATTTGATATTGGTCACTGTGGCGTCGGCTGAAAGCGAACAAGGCCCGCTTATTGTCAGTGGCACCGCATTGCCGATCTCGGAAAAGCTGCCGATACCCAGCGCAAAAGGATCAACGGCAACGGCATCAGCCAGTGCGGCGTTGCTGGCATGGCGGATGATACCGGGGGCCAGCGCGGTGATGTCATACTCCTCCATCACGCGGCGCCGGAACGCCTGTACCAATCCCGAATTGTCATCGCGCAGATGCAAGACGATGGGTTCTGCAACGCTGCCCAGCCCCTCCCACGTTGTGATGTCGCCGGCGAATACCGCCGCAAGATCGGACATGCGCAGTGTGGTGACAGAGTTCGAATCGGCAACCAGCGGAACCATCGCGTCCAACGCCACGATGCGCGACCGGCCCGGCGCCGTCAGATCACCCAGATCGCCGGTGCGTGCCAATGCCGCCTCGTCTGGGCTGACCTCGCGCAGGGACAGGGCGATGTCGGCTTCATCAGAAATCAGGTCTGCGAACCCTTCGTCGGTACTGCTGAGAAAGAATGCAAAGCGCGCCGCCGGCGCACCGCTGGCACGTTCGCTAAGTTCGTAGATAAAGCGGTCATCGGACTGAACGATCCGGCGCGCAGCAAACCCGTTGCGCGCCGCAAAGGTTTCCAGCAGTGCAGGCAACAGGATCGCACCCATCGTCGGCGCACCGGACAAGGAAAGCTCGGCAACAAATGCCGTCAGGTCCGGGCAACCCGGCCCGTCGCAGATCACGCCTGACCCGTCCAGCGTCAACACGCCATATTCAGTGTCGACGCGGTAGAATTCGCCGTCATAGCCCAAAAGATTGCCCGCCACTTTGACTGAACCGTCGCGCGAGGTCAGCGTAACGTCTTCGGCCAAAGCCGGGCTGACAAGAGCGGTCATCAGGAGGAGCACGGTACATGCCGCCGCGCGTAAGAGGAACATGGAACGCCTGTTCTTGCGAGGATCAGTTGGCAGCGACTTTCATGTCCCTGATCAGGTTTTTCAACACCAGAATGTCACCGATGGCATCGCAACCGGGCATTTCGATGGTCAGTTCGCTGATCGCAAGCGCGCCGTTGGCCCCGGATTGCAGCGCCTGCCCCGTCACCAGACGTCCACAAGACAACGCCGTAATTTCAGCCTCGACACTGATGCGAACCGCGCCCGCCCTGTGCGCCTGCCCCGCCGGATAGACATAGATTTCGGCCATCCGCCCATCGCTCAGCGTTTCAAGGCCAAGCCGGGTCAGGAAACCGCCCCGTGCATTGACCGCGCGATGCGCTGATTGCGGCTTACTGGCCCAGATATGCCCGTCACCGCCGTGGGTGGCGCCGAATTCCAGCGCATGAATGTTGAGCCCGGTTTGCCCCTGCCATTGCAGCGCGACACGGTCAAAAACCTCAAAATCCGGAATATTGACGTTTACGCGTTTGGTTTCGCCTGCAATTTCCGCATCGAACGTCGCCATCCGGTCAAGGCCGGGGACGGAGGTGTGGAACCGGCCACTGTCGTCGGTCATCGAATCGAAGACGAGATCGCCCTGCCGGATGGCGATCCGCGTGTTCGGAGCGCAGGGTGCGCGGGCGTCAAGGTCAACCATGGTGCCACTCGACAAAGTCGCAATAAAGGACAGCTCGCAATTCGCATGCGTCCGGGCAAACGTCGGGGCCGGTACCGCCCCCGCAGGCAGTTTGACCAAGGGGCTCAGCACCTCTCCCGGCGTCAGAGCCCGGGCGGGCAGTTGCGGTGCCCGGGGTCCAGCGGCTGTGGGCACACCGGGCTGCGCGCTGGCCAGTTGAACCCTGCCAAGATCTGCCACAGTCAGTGCGCCATCATTGGATTGAACCAGATGGGTCGCACCCGTCACAGTTGCAAAGCCAAAGGTCAGCACCGCCAACCCTTTCACCACAACAACCCTGAGCTTCTTAGACATCCGCATCTCTCCCGATCTCATATGATCGGAAACAAGTTGCCATCAGATTAAGCCCGGATCAGGGCATAGTCGGGACGGCAACACGGTATTGTTGCGCTTGCTCAGACTTTCACTTCACCGTGGCAATGTTTGAACTTGCGGCCTGACCCACAGGGGCAGAGGTCGTTGCGCCCGGGGTTGCCCCATGTTTGCGGATCGTCCTCGACAAAGCCAGTGGCGGGATTTTCGGCGGGCGCTTCGTGTTCAGGTTCGGCCGCCTCGGCTGTCGCTTCACGCTGGGCCGTCATTCGCGCCAGCATCGCCTGCTGTTCCTCCTGGCTGAGCGGACGGATCTGAGCCAGTTTCTGGGTCACGTCCTCGCGCAGGGAATCCAGCATGCTTTCGAACAACTGGAACCCCTCGGTCTTGTATTCGTTCAGCGGATCGCGCTGAGCATAGCCGCGGAACCCCACGACCGACCGCAGATGTTCCAGCGTCAGCAGGTGTTCGCGCCATTTAGCGTCAATCGTCTGCAACAACAGCTGTTTTTCGATCTGGCGCATGTTTTCAAGGCCGAACTGAGCCGCCTTGGCCGCCATGAATTCATCGCTGGCCTTGACCAGACGTTCGGTGATCACCTCGGCGTCCACACCGTCTTCGTCCGTCCAGGCGATGACCGGCACGTCGATACCGAGATTTTCAATGGCTGCAACATACAGCCCCTCACCGTTCCATTGATCGGCATAGGTCTTGGCCGGAATGAATTGGGCGACCAGATCATCGATCACCTGATGGCGCATGTCATCGGTGATTTCGCGCAGGTCCTTGCTTTCCATGATCTCACGGCGCTGGCCAAAGATCACCTTGCGCTGGTCGTTCATCACGTCGTCGAATTTCAAAAGCTGCTTGCGGATGTCAAAGTTGCGCCCTTCGACCTTGGCCTGCGCCTTTTCCAGCGATTTATTCACCCAAGGGTGAATGATTGCCTCGCCTTCCTTCATCCCCAGCTTCGACAGGACGCTCTCCAACCTGTCGGACCCGAAGATCCGCATCAGGTCGTCTTCCAGCGACAGATAGAACGAGGATTTGCCCGGGTCGCCCTGACGCCCCGACCGGCCGCGCAACTGATTGTCGATGCGCCGGGATTCGTGGCGTTCTGTGGCCAGAACGAACAGCCCGCCGGCATCAATCACGCGTTTCTTGTCGCCTGCAACTTCAGCCTCGGTCGCCTTGCGCAGAGCTTCGGGCTCGGCCTCGGGATCGAACTCCAAAGCCTGCATCACCTTCATGTCGACGTTACCGCCAAGCTGAATGTCGGTGCCGCGCCCGGCCATGTTGGTGGCGATGGTGACCGCACCAAACTTGCCCGCGTCGCCGACGATCTGCGCTTCTTGTTCGTGTTGTCTGGCGTTCAGGACATTATGGGCAATGTCGGCGGATTTCAACAAATCCGACAGGAACTCGGATTTCTCAATCGATGTGGTTCCGACCAGAATCGGCTGTCCGGTCGCATGTGCCACCTTGATCGTTTCGACAATCGCAGCGTATTTTTCGCGCGCCGTGCGATAGACCGCATCGTGATCGTCGACCCGGGCGATGGGCCGGTTGGTCGGCATTTCGACCACACCAAGACCATAGATTTCGGCGAACTCCTCGGCCTCGGTCGAGGCTGTGCCGGTCATCCCGGACAGTTTGTCGTAGAGGCGGAAATAATTCTGGAAGGTGACAGAGGCCAGCGTGATATTCTCGGGCTGGATGTCCGCGCCTTCCTTTGCTTCGATCGCCTGATGCAAACCGTCGGACAGCCGCCGCCCGGCCATCATCCGGCCCGTGAATTCGTCGATCAAGACGACTTCGTTGTCGCGCACGATATAATCCTTGTCCTTCGTGAACAGCTTGTGCGCGCGCAGGCCCTGATTGACGTGATGGACGATGGTGGTGGATTCCGGATCATACAACGACTGCCCCTCGGGCAGGATGCCCGCTCCGGCCAGATGGTTCTCCAGAAACTCGTTGCCTTCGTCGGTATAGGTGACGTTGCGGGTTTTCTCATCCAGCTTGAAGTGCGTCTCGTTCAACAACGGAATCACGGCGTCGATGGTGCGGTACAGATCGCTCCGATCCTGTGACGGACCGGAAATGATCAGCGGCGTGCGTGCCTCGTCGATCAGAATACTGTCGACCTCATCGACGATCGCAAAGTTGTGAACCCGCTGATAAATATCGGACAGTTCCGATTTCATATTATCGCGCAGGTAATCAAAGCCCAATTCGTTGTTCGTGGCATAAGTCACGCTCGCGGCATAGGCGGCTTTCTTCTCAATCTCGGGCTGTCCGGGATAAACAGCGCCGCAGGTCAGACCAAGCGCGTTGAACACCTTGCCCATCCAGTCGGCATCGCGGCGCACGAGGTAATCGTTGACCGTGACGATATGCACGCCCTTGCCGGTCAGCGCGTTCAGATAGGCCGGAAAAGTAGCGACGAGCGTCTTGCCCTCGCCGGTTTTCATTTCGGCGATATTGCCCTGATGCAGGAAAATCCCGCCCATCAACTGCACGTCGAACGCGCGCAGGCCAAGGGCGCGGCGCGCCGCCTCACGGCAGTTCGCAAACGCTTCGGGCAGCAGATCGTCCAGCGATTCGCCGCCGAGGGCCCGTTTGGCCAGATCTTCGGTTCGGTCCTTGATCCCCTGATCGGTCAGCTTTTCGAATTCAAGTTCATGGGCATTTATCCGTTCGATCAACGGAAGCACAGATTTGACCTTGCGGTCATTCGGCGTTCCGAAAACCTTTCGGGTTAGCGTTCCCAATCCCAGCATGTTCTCTCCTGACGGCTTCGTGTGAGAGGGATTGCTTGCCCGCGTCGGCGGAGCGCCATAGATACGGCAGCAATACAAAGCCTCTTCTGGCCCAAAGGCGATGTAAGGGGCTGTCAAACACGTGTCAACGTCGCGCCCAAAGGATGGTGTGGCAGGAAGGACGAAACTATGTCAAATTTTCGCGCTTATTCTCTTGTCGGGACTCTGCTTCTTGGGCTCGCAACGCCCGCTTCGGCACAAGACGCCGATACGGTCGTTGCCACCGTGAACGGCACCGATATTACTCTGGGTCACATGATCGTGCTGGCACAGCGTCTGCCCCAGCAATACCAGGAACTCGCTGACGACGTGCTTTTCGACGGCATTCTTGAGCAGTTGATCCAGCAGACCGCTCTGGGCGCACAGGTTGGCGAGTTGAACAAGCGGGCCGAGCTGATCCTTGAGAACGAAAAACGCGCGCTTTTGGCGGGCGAGGTGATCGACCTTGCAGCAGGCGAAGCGGTTACCGATGCGGCAGTTCAGTCCGCCTATGACCAGGCTTACGCCGGCACCGAGCCCGAGACAGAATGGCAAGCAAGCCACATTCTGGTCGAAACCGAAGATGAGGCCAAGGCATTGGTGACCGATCTGGCAGACGGTGCCGATTTCACCGAACTGGCCAAGACGAAATCGACCGGACCGTCCGGCCCCAATGGCGGCGAACTGGGTTGGTTCGGCAAAGGAATGATGGTCCCCGAATTCGAAGTTGCTGTGACCGACATGGCAGTCGGAGACGTTTCGGCACCGATCAAGACACAATTCGGCTGGCACGTGATCAAACTGCTCGACACTCGCGAGAAAGAGGCTCCGTCGCTTGATACCGTGCGCGATGAACTGGCTGATGGCATTCGTCAGGCCGCTGTCGAGGCGATGATTGCATCGGCGACCGAAGGGGCTGAAATCACCCGGGCCGACACTACCGATGTCGATCCAGCGAAGCTGCGCGACGGCAGCCTGCTTGCCAACTGATACCTGAAACCGGAGCCCGCACCATGGCCGACGACAAGAAGAAAAAGCTCAAGAAGAAGGCGAAACAAGACAAATCGTCGGCCAAGAATGCCAAAGCCATGGCGAAGGCCCTGAAGAAGGCCGAGAAAATGGCGGCGAAAGTCGGCAGAGTCTTGGTTGCGACCGTGACCAAGGCACCCAACCCGGTGTCGCCGTTGGCTCCGAAAGACGGGTTTCCCAATCTGCCCGAAATCGCGGGCGTTGAATTTTCCGCGGTGGCCGCCGGGGTCAAATATCAGGGCCGTAAAGATGTGATGCTGGCCCGTCTGGCCCCCGGTACGGCCATCGCCGGTGCCTTCACCCGGTCGGCGACCCGGTCGGCCCCCGTGCTCGATTGTCAGGCCAAGATCGGCGGCGACAGCACGGCCGGGGCGGCGATCATCGTGAACTCGGGCAACTCGAACGCCTTTACCGGTGCGGGCGGGCAAGATGCGGTCACACGAATCACCAGCGCCGTCGCGCAGGCGCTGGATATTCCCGAACTGCGGGTGTTTTCATCCTCGACCGGGGTCATCGGGCAACCGCTGCCCGATGAACGAATCACCGCAAAGATTGGCGAATTGCACGACGGCCTGTCTCCCGCGGCAATCGCCGATGCCGCCGCGGCGATCATGACCACCGACACCTTCCCCAAAGGCGCACTTGCCACGTTGGAACTTGACGGCATGCCGGTGAAAATCGCCGGAATCGCCAAAGGTTCGGGGATGATTGCCCCTGATATGGCAACCATGCTGGTCTATGTGTTCACCGATGCCGCGATCTCACAAGCAGCCCTGCAACGCATTGTCAGCCGGCAGAACGAAACATCGTTCAATGCCATCACCGTGGACAGCGACACCTCGACCTCGGACACCCTGCTGGTGGCCGCTACGGGCGCGGCAGGCAATGCCCCCATCGAGAAGACCAACTCTCGCGATGGCAAGGCATTCGAGGCCGCGTTGGGCGCCGTCATGCTGAATCTGGCTCATCAGGTGGTGCGCGACGGCGAAGGTGCGACCAAATTTGTCGAAGTGAACGTGACCGGCGCCGAAAACGACCCTGATGCGCGCAGGGTGGCAATGGCCATCGCCAATTCGCCATTGGTCAAAACCGCCATCGCGGGGGAGGATCCTAATTGGGGCCGCATCGTCATGGCCGTCGGTAAATCCGGCGCAGCGGCTGACCGTGATCGGCTGACGATCCGGTTCGGCGATATCCTCGTGGCCGAAAATGGTTGGGTTTCGCCCGAATACTCTGAGGATGCCGGGGCGGGTTATATGAAACAACAGGATCTTGCGATCAACGTCGACCTGGGGCTGGGCGGCGGGAAATCGACCGTCTGGACCTGCGATCTCACGCATCAATACATCACGATCAACGCTGACTATCGGTCGTGAAAACCCTTCTTGTCTCGGCCGTCGCACTGATCGATGTCGACGGCCGGGTTCTTCTGGCCCAACGCCCGCCGGGTAAATCCATGGCGGGCCTGTGGGAGTTTCCGGGCGGCAAAGTAGAGCCGGGCGAAACCCCCGAGGTGGCGCTGATCCGCGAATTGCAGGAAGAATTGGGCATCGACACTTGGAAAAGCTGTCTTGCTCCACTCAGCTTCGCGAGTCACACTTATGACGATTTTCACCTGCTCATGCCGCTGTTTGCCTGTCGTAAATGGGAGGGAACGCCGCACGCCCGCGAGGGTCAGGTTTTGAAATGGGTCAGACCGTTGGATATGCGCAGCTATCCCATGCCGCCCGCCGATCTGCCGCTGATTCCGGTTCTGCGTGATTGGCTTTAGCTGCGGATTTGCCGTATTTATATCACAGATTACCAAAGTTGTTCTCCAACCGGCGGCGAGGCAGAAAAATCTTAGGTTAGGGCTAGTTTGTTAAATCATTTCCCGTAACAATTTCCCTGTAGATGGGGAGAATCCAATGGTTAAGACAATCACGATAGGAAGCTGCGTTTCCGTTCAGGGCACGGTTGTGCGCTCGCTTGAATGCGGCAGGTTGGTGGTTCAGGTCGGCCCGCTTGTCTATGCGGGTCAGCCGATTCAACAGCCGCTGACCGCATAATCTCTTGGGGCGCCTGCCGTGATCCTTTGACGCCAATGGGGAAATTGGCCGAAAAGGGTGACGGTCGGCGCCCCATGTGATTCGACGATATCCTTCTCACCAGTGTCGGACATAGCCAGGCACATCCGGTCGAGTTCCCGATTCGGCTGGTGGTTTTGGCGATCAACCCGGCGTCGATAAGGCCTGCGCGTGCCAGCCTCGGGCCCACGACATCCCAAACTATCGCATCAGTGAAAGACCGGCGTTCTGACCGCTATCCAACAAAAAATCCCCGGCAGATCTATCTCTGCCGGGGATTAAATTTTTTTGAAACGCGCAGGCCTCTCTTCGGGCCCTGCTTTTCCGTATCGCCGTGATCAGCTGAGATTACGCTCAACTTCCTCGCGCTCGAAGATCTCGATGACATCGCCGGGGCGAACGTCGTCGTATTTCTCGAACGCCATACCGCATTCCTGACCCGACTGAACCTCGGGCACTTCGTCCTTGAAGCGCTTCAGCGTCTTCAGTGTGCCCTCGTGAATAACCGTGTTGTCGCGCAGCAGACGGACACCGGCGCTGCGACGTGCAACACCTTCGGTCACCAGACACCCGGCAACATTGCCCACGTTCGACACTTTGAACACTTCGCGAATTTCCGCATAGCCGATGAAGTTTTCGCGCACCTCGGCCGACAGAAGACCGCTGGCCGCAGCCGTTACATCATCCACAAGGTCATAGATCACCGAATAATACCGGATCTCCACACCCTTCTGGCTGGCGGCATTCCGCGCCGGAGCATTGGCACGGACGTTGAAGCCAATCACAGGCGCACCGCTGGCCTCGGCCAGACCGATGTCGGATTCCGTGATCGCGCCGACGCCATAGTGCAATACACGCACACGGACCTCGTCGTTGCCGATCTTCTCCAACGCCTGAACAATGGCCTCGGCAGAACCCTGAACGTCGGCTTTCAGCAGGATGTGCAGCTCGGCGACTTCCTGATCGGCCTTGGCTTTCGCCATCATCTGTTCCAGCGTGGTCGCGGCACCTGCCGCTGCGCGCTTGTCCTTGGATGCATGGGCACGGTATTCGGCGATTTCACGCGCCTGCGCCTCGGTATCCACGACGTTCAGAACATCGCCTGCCTCGGGTGTGCCATTCAGGCCCAGAACCTCGACCGGAACCGACGGACCGGCCTCGTTCACGCGTTCGCCCTTGTCGTTGATCAGAGCGCGCACCTTGCCCCACTGCTCGCCGACGACAAAGATATCGCCGCGCTTCAGGGTGCCGTTTTGCACCAGAACGGTTGCGACCGGGCCGCGACCGACGTCAAGCTGTGCCTCGATCACCGCACCCATGGCGGCGCGATCGGGATTCGCCTTCAGATCCAGCAATTCCGCCTGAAGCGCAATCGCCTCAAGCAGGCTGTCCATGCCCTGACCGGTCAGCGCCGACACTTCGACGTCAAGAACATCGCCGGACATCTTTTCAACCACGACTTCGTGGTTCAGCAGATCGGTGCGGACTTTGGTTGGATTGGCCGCGGGGCGGTCGATCTTGTTGATCGCCACGATCATCGGCACATTGGCGGCCTTGGCGTGATGGATCGCCTCGATCGTCTGGGGCATCACGGCGTCATCCGCCGCAACGACCAGAACCACAATGTCGGTCACCTGCGCGCCACGGGCCCGCATCGATGTGAACGCGGCGTGACCCGGTGTATCCAGGAACGTCAGGTTCGTACCTGCCTCTGTGGTCACCTGATAGGCGCCGATATGCTGAGTGATCCCGCCGGCTTCGCCCGAAACGACCTTGGCCTTGCGGATTGCATCAAGAAGAGAGGTCTTGCCGTGGTCGACGTGGCCCATGACCGTGATGATCGGCGCACGTGGTTTCAGGTCTTTCGGATCGTCTGCGACCTGATCGATCACTTGCTCAACGTCAGAATCAGACACTCGCACAACCTTATGGCCAAATTCTTCGATGACCAGTTCGGCCAAATCGGCGTCGATCACCTGATTCTGCGTCGCCATGACGCCTTCTTTCATCAGGAACTTCACGACGTCGGCCACACGCTCGGCCATACGAACGGCCAGCTCCTGCACAGTGATTGCCTCGGGGAGGTTCACGTTGCGCACGATCTTCTCCCGCTCGACCTGTTGACCCATCGCCTTTTGACGCGCACGGTCTTGCTTGCGCTTCATCTGTGCCATGGAGCGTTGACGGCCGCCTTCGCCACCGGTCAGCGCTTGGTTCAACGTCAGTTTGCCCGACCGGCGCGAATCTTCACGGGTCTTGGCATTCTTGGCATTTCGATCGGTTTCGCGATCATCAACCTTGCGCGGAGCAACCGAAGATTTTCCGCGTGGCGAATCGGCTGTTTGCGCCTCAAGGTCGGCGGGCGTTGCGGCGGGGGCAACAGGCGCGTTGGCACGGGCCTTGATTGCGGCCTCTTCGCGTTTGCGACGCTCTTCTTCCTCGGCCTTTGCCTTCAGCGCTTCTTCACGCTCGCGCTCTTCGCGCTCTTTGGCATCGATTTCCGCACGGCGACGCTCACGCTCTTCGGCGCGGGCTTTTTCGTCGGCTTCACGCTGAGCGGTTTCCTCGGCCTCACGGGCGCGGGCGGCGGCAAGCGCCTTCATCCGGCGCTCGAGTTCGGCATCCGTAATTCCGGCCGGCCGCTTGGATGGATCTCCACCCCTGGCAGAGGATCCTCCGCCGCCGGGTTTTGTCGCTACGGGCTTTGGCACCACGACGCGCTTGCGCTTGGTTTCGACCACGACACTTTTGGTCCGTCCGTGGCTGAAGCTCTGCTTCACCTGCCCCGACCGTGGACCGCCCATAAGGCCGAGTGTCTTTTTACCGTCACTATCGCTCATGTGGTCTTTTTCACCTTTCCGGTGGACGCTCCACCGACATTTGTCTGCTCACCGGCATCTCGAACGCCCGAAAGCCGCACGGCGTCCTCGCGAAATCGATCAGCAAGTGCCCCGGCGGCGAGCGCCGCATGTATCACATGTTCCCGACCGAATGCCAAACCGATTTCTGGCGCGGTCAAAATATCGAAAAACGACCCCCGTCCGCCGGGCGGTCGCAACTTGGACTTTCCCCGTGGGGACCCGTCCGAGGCTTGTATCAGGATGGATACTTGTTCTTTACCCAGCCAATCCTTGACCTTTTCAAATCCGGCGATCGCCCGGCCCGCCTTGCGCGCCATCGACAACCGGTCCGTCACCCGCTTCAGCAACGCGGCATCAACATCCGCAATCAGCGTGTCAGGCACCGTCACCTGCTGTTTCGCAGCGCGCGAGAACAGCTTTTTCTGCACCGCCATTTCCAGCGCTGCACGTTCTGCCGAAACCCACATGCCCCGCCCCGGCAACTTTTCCGAGACGTCGCAATACACCGTGTTATCCGGCCCCACGACAAAGCGGATCAGACCCCGCTTTGGGTGGATATCCCCGGTCGCAATACACTTGCGCTCGGGATCGTCATGGACCTTTTCGCGACCTCCGCGGGACATCAGGGACTATACCCCGGTCTCGGCGTCGGCATCTTCGACTGGCTCTTCTTCCGCCTTGGACTCGAGTTCGGCGGGATCAACCCAACCCAGCTGAATCCGGGCAGTCATAACCATAGTTTGCGCCTCTTCCAGAGAAACGTCAAACTTCTCAAGCACGCCGTCGTCCTTGACACGCTCGCCGTCCACCGTGGTCCAGCCGCCGGCCAGTTCCCAGTCGGCGCAGGTGGCGAAATCTTCCAGCGTCATCACGCCATCTTCTGCCAGTGCAACGATCATCTGGGGAGTCAGGCCATCAAAGTCAACCAGACTGTCCTGAACACCCAGCGCGCGACCCTTTTCCAGAGCCTTGCGATTTTGTTCGTCCAGATAGTCCTTGGCCCGCGCCTGAAGCTCCTGAGCGGTGGATTCATCGACGCCTTCGATCACCAGCAGCTCATTCGCTTCGACATAGGCGACTTCTTCCAGATTGGTAAAGCCTTCCGACACCAGAAGCTGAGCAAAGAATTCATCCAGGTCCAGCGTGTCCATGAACAGCTTGGTCCGTTCTTCGAATTCCGCCTGACGACGCGAGCTTTCCTGCTCTTCGGTCATGATATCGATGTCGAGGCCGGTCAGCTGCGACGCAAGCCGCACGTTCTGTCCACGCCGTCCGATGGCCAGCGAAAGCTGCTCGTCGGGCACGACGACTTCGATCCGGCCGGTTTCTTCGTCCAGCACCACCTTCGACACTTCGGCCGGCTGCAGCGCGTTGACAAGGAATGTCGGCATGTCTTCGTTCCAGGGGATGATGTCGATCTTCTCGCCCTGAAGTTCGTTCACCACGGCCTGAACCCGGCTGCCGCGCATACCAACGCAGGCACCCACCGGATCGATGGAGCTGTCATAGGAAATCACGGCGATCTTGGCGCGCGAACCCGGGTCACGGGCGACGGCCTTGATCTCGATGATACCATCATAGATCTCGGGCACTTCCATCTTGAACAGCTCGGCCATGAACTGCGGATCGGTGCGGCTGAGGAAAATCTGTGGGCCACGAACCTCGCGGCGCACGTCCTTGATATAGCAGCGCACGCGGTCGTTCGGGCGATAGCTTTCGCGCCCGATCTTGTCGTTGCGGCGCAGGATGCCTTCGCCCCGACCGATATCGACGATGACGTTGCCGTATTCCTCGCGTTTGACGACACCGTTGATGATGGTGCCTGCACGATCCTTGAATTCTTCGAACTGACGATCACGCTCGGCTTCGCGCACCTTTTGCAGGATCACCTGCTTGGCGCTTTGCGCGGCGATGCGGCCCATTTCGACCGGCGGCACTTCTTCGGTCAGCTCGTCACCGACGGAAGGATCGGCCATAAACTGTTTCGCCTGTTCGACGGTCAGTTCGGACTGATAGTTCTCAAGCAATTCATCCTCGACCACCGTGCGCACGCGGGTAAACGCGGCGCGACCGGTTTTACGGTCGATATGGACGCGGATGTCCATTTCGCTGCCATAGCGGGACTTTGCGGCACGGGCGAGCGATTCTTCCATCGCCTCGATCACCAGAATCGGGTCGATCATTTTTTCGCGGGCCACCGCCTCGGCGGTCTGCAACAGTTCCAGCTGGTTGGCGGATGTGATTGCCATCGCTCAATTCTCCCTCGGGGGCGTGTTGCCCTTTTCGTCTTCGTCTTCATCGTCCAACACGGTTTCAACCGCATCAAACTGTGTCTCGTCGATCAATCCGGCATCCTTGCGGCTGCGCAGGACGTCGCGGATCAGGTCTTCGGTCAGAACCAGCTTTGCATCCGACAACCAGTCAAATTGCAGCCCGATAGTGCCTTCTTCGATCTCGATCAGCACTTCAGAGCCTTCGACACCGGCCAGAATACCCTTGAACCGGCGGCGACCGTCGATCAGCTCATCGGTTTCAAGCTTGACCTCATAACCTTCCCAGGTCTGGAAATCCTTGAGCCGGGTCAGCGGGCGGTCAATGCCGGGGCTGGAAACCTCAAGCGAATAGGCCTCATCGATCAGATCTTCGACATCCAGATGGGCCGATATCGCTGTGGATATCTGGCCGCATTCGTCCACTTCGATGCCACCATTGGGGCGTTCGGCCATGATCTGAACCGTGGGGGTCTTGCCGCCCATGTAACGGACGCGCACCAGTTCGAATCCCAGCCCCTCGATCACGGGGCCGAAAACCGCGGCAAGGCGGCGGTCGATGTTGGATTTCGCAATCATTTCGGACATGTCCGGGCCTCGGGGTTCGGTGTGGAATCGGGTTTGGCGTTCGGGTCTGGCGGCTGGGCACAAAAAAACGGGCGCGCGGCCCGTCACAAGTTCCGGTGGGGCCTTCGGGTTTGGACCCCGACGCACCGCTGATGAACGACCACATACAGACACATTGATCCCGGTTCAAGGCCAAAACGCGCAGTTTCCTCCGCCAGCGCCGCGCCGGAGCGGAATCCGGCCAAGGCGAAATTCGCGCCCGAGCGAAGTCCGAACTTTTTTGGGCCAATGATCCGGCCAAAGTTCGGGCCAAAGTTCGGAAAAGATTAACCCCGCCGGGCCAGTATACCGCCGGGCTGACCGGGAAAGGGATGGCGTGCCGTCAAACAGCTATCTGCGCGCGATGCGGCGTCAAAATGAAATGACGGTTCAGGAAATGCCTGCGCGGATCGTGACGGTCTGTCTGGCGATTCTTGTGGGATCGGTGTTTGTCCCCTCATGGGTGGCTCTGACGCTTGCATGGGCCTACCCGTTTGCTGAATACTATGCGCTGGTGACAGTTCGCTATCTTGAGAAACGCTATGACCGGCGGGTCCATATATTGAATATGCTGCTGGACGTGTCGATTTCCATCGGGGTCGACCTGATCGCATTTCTCGCCTGGCAAGACGGATCACCCGCCGCAAGAATGTTCGCGTTCAGCATATTTGTCGGGATGCTGATCCATGTTCTGCTGGTGCGTCGGTTTCTGCTGCTCAGCGCATTGTGTCCGGGTGGTCCGCTGTTGATTTTCGTCCTGATGGTTGTGGTGCCCATTTTGGTGTCCGACACATCGCAGTTTGAAATCGCCATGGGGCTGGTGATGACGGGGGTTGCGACACTCTATGTGGTGTTGGCGATCCTCGATATGAACAAGGTGCAGACCCTGTTGGTGCGCGCCCTTTATCATGCGGAAAGCGCGAACCGCGCGAAATCCCGTTTCGTGGCCGCGATGAGCCATGAGATTCGCACCCCGCTCAACGGTATTCTTGGCATTGCCCAACTGGCACAGGACGAAGCGCGCGACGACACCGCACGCGACCGTGCGCGCATCCTGTTTGATTCAGCGTTGTCGCTGAAATCATTGATGGATGACGTGCTGGATCACGCCAAGATCGAAGCGGGGCGTATGGATGTAAAGCCCGTTTCCGCCGAAATCGGGGCGGTCGCATCGGGGGTCATCGCCCTGTTCGCAGATCTGGCGCGGGACAAGGGGCTTTCGCTCGGCCTGACCGTCGATCCCGACCTGCCGCCGCGACTGATGATTGATCCACAGCGGATCAGGCAGGTGATGACCAACCTGATCTCGAACGCGTTGAAATTCACCGATTCAGGTCATGTATGGATGACGGTCGGTAGCACTGGCCCGCCGGACGCCCGGGTTTTGCAGATCATCGTTACCGACACCGGCTCTGGTATGGATGCTGTGGCGCTTGGGCGGCTGTTCCGATCGTTCAGCCAGGTCGATCCGGACGGCGCGCGGGCGGCCTCGGGCACCGGGCTGGGCCTTGCCATATCGCACTCGCTTGTCACGCTGATGGGCGGCACGATCACCGTCCGCTCGACCCCGGGACAGGGCAGCGCGTTTGAAACGCTGATCCCGCTGATCGTCGCCGACTCCGACACCTTATCCAAACCAACACCGGGCGGGTCGCAATCGTTCGACGGGCTGCACGCTCTTGTGGTCGACGACAACCGGGCGAATCGGGTGATCGCCACGGCTTTGCTTGGCCGCTTGGGGGTAAAATCGCAGCAGGCCGACAGCGGAGCGGCGGCACTGGAGCGGTTGGTCGCGGAGCAGTTCGATTTCCTGCTGCTCGACATGCACATGCCCGGCCTTGACGGACGGCAAACACTGGACCGGCTGCGTGTCGGTCACGGCGATGGCGGGTCCGTCCCGGTGATTGCTTTGACCGCCGACGCCGCGCCGGAAGACCGCGAACGTTTCCTGCGGGCAGGATTTGACGGATACCTGTCAAAGCCGCTGGAACGGGACAGGCTGGTGGCCGAACTCGCGCGGGTGCTGAAACCGCGCTGATGGCCGGGTGGTGCGGCGGATGCTGGCGGTGCTTTCGACGGAATGCTAGGGTCGTGGCAACACACCACCCGAGGAGAAACTGCCGATGAAAAAGATCGTCCTGACCGGGGCCGCCGGGCGGCTGGGGTCGTACCTGCGCGAACCGCTGAGCAAGATTTGCGATTCGCTGGTCAGTTCAGATATCGCGGAAGACATCGGCACCCTGTATCCGGGCGAATCCTTTGTGCGCGCTGATCTGGCCGACTTCGATGCGATCCACGCTTTGCTGGAAGGCGCTGACATGGTGGTGCATTTCGGTGCCATCGTCGACGAAGCCCCGTTTGAAGAGCTGCTTGGCCCGAACTTTATCGGCGCCTACAACATTTGGGAATCCGCCAGCCGCCATGGGGTGCGCCGGGTGGTTTATGCCAGTTCGATCCATGCGGTGGGGATGTACCCCAAGACAGAATTCATCGGCACCGACGTGCCGCACCGGCCCGACACCTTCTATGGTCTGGCGAAATGTTTCGCCGAGGATCTGGGGCGGATGTACTGGGAAAAGCGCGGCCTGGAATCTGTTCACCTGCGCATCCTGTCCTGTGCTCAGGTGAACAATGCCCGGGCTCTGGGGTCGTGGCTGTCCTATGACGACCTGATTCAGCTGGTGCAGCGCGCCATCGACACGCCGGTCACCGGATTCACGGTGATTTATGGCGTCAGCGACAACGACCGCGCGCCGGTCGACAATTCCGCCGCCGCGTTCCTCGGGTACCGTCCGAAAGACAACGCCGAACAGTTCGCGGAACAGGTGTTGGCTGAAACCACCCCGCAAGACCCGGCCGATCCGGGCCATATGTGCCATGGCGGACCTTTCGCCGCCGTCGATCTGGGCAACAGCGGATTGGCGCAGATGACCATCGTCAATGATCGCAAGAAGGTCTGAGCCATGACACTCAACATAGTATGCCTTGGCGAAGCGATGGCCGAGATCAGCAGCGATCAAAGTGGTTTTCGCGTCGGCTTTGCGGGTGACACGCTGAATACCGCGATCTATCTGCAACGCGCATTGGGCGACGCCGGGCAGGTACAATACCTGACCCGTGTCGGGCAGGATCCGCTGTCTAAGGGGCTGATCGATTTTGCCGCCGACGAAGGCATCGGCACCGAGGGAATTACCTGTGATCCCGAGCGGCAGGTGGGCATTTATTCCATCGCCGTCGATGACGCGGGCGAACGCAGTTTCCACTATTGGCGCAATCAGTCCGCCGCGCGGCAAATGTTCACCAGTGACGCGGAACAGGCCGCAATGGACGCGGCCGATGTGATTTATCTGTCCGGCATCAGCATCGCGATCTTGTCGCCCGAAGGCCGCGACCGGCTACTGGCCACATTGGACCGTCTGCGTGCCGCCGGGCGGCGGGTGGCCTTTGATTCGAACTATCGCCCCCGCCTGTGGGAGGATGCAGCGACCGCCCGCGCCACCATGTCGGCCTTTTGGGCGCGGGCGGATATTGCCCTGCCGTCGGTCGACGACGAACAGGCGCTGTTCGGCGATGCTTCGGACGCAGCGGTCATTACGCGGCTAACAGATACCGGAGTTGGCACTGGCGCCCTGAAACGCGGCGCCGACGGACCTTTGCCGATCGGTGCAGCGATGCCCGGCGCCACCTATCTCCGGGCCGAGCGGATCGTCGATTCCACCGCGGCAGGCGACAGCTTCAACGGCGGATTTCTGGCCGAATACCTGATCTCGGACGATCTGGGCCTCGCGATGCTGCGCGGTCATGACATGGCGCGCCGGGTTGTCGGCGTTCGGGGTGCGATTTTGCCCCGTGACTGATGGCGCGGTGCCCGGCATGGACCAAAGGCCCACGGCAAATCGTTGATCGACATGTCCAACAAACCGGCGAGCCAGTTCCTGTTGGTGGCCGGACACGACGCCGTCAGGGTTTTGCCGGCCATCTTGCCCTAAGTCGCCGCCCGTTTCCAAGGCAGACCCCTGATCGGCGAACCGATTCAGGATGAGGTTGAATAGAATTCAGCGGTCAACACCCAAGGAGGAGCATCCGCTCCGGACATCCGAATACCGGCGATGATGCTTGCGCCCTTTCATGTTTGGTCTTGCGGTGTGTCGCTGCAGCGGGACAAATGGGCCATCTGCGTCAACGAACGCAAAAATACTCGCACCGGGGCCGAACCCCGGGTCACACCACGGAGGACTTCCATGAAACGTCGCGCTCTTTTTGGTCTTGCGACCGCCGGTGCACTGGTTTTGGCCGCCGCGCCGTCCTTTGCACAGGACGTTACCCTGCGCTTGCACCAGTTCCTGCCACCGGCCGCGAACCTGCCAAAGAACATGCTGGTGCCATGGGCCGAACGGCTGAAAGAGGCATCGGACGGACGCATTGAAATCCAGATGTTCGATGCGATGGCTCTGGGTGGGGCGCCCAATGCGCTGCTGGATCAGGCGCGCGACGGAGTCGTCGACATCTCGATGACGCTGTCAGGCTATACTCCGGGCCGTTTTCCACGCACCGAAGTGTTCGAACTGCCGTTCATGATGAGCGATCCCGTGGCGACCGCCGTATCCTTTTGGCAGATGATCGAGAGCGATTTTCAGGCCAACGAATATGCCGACGTCAAGGTGCTGAGCGGTTGGGTGCACGGCCCGGGCGTGATCCACACCAAAGATCCGGTGACCCGGTTGGAAGACATGCAGGGCAAGACCCTGCGTGCGCCGACGCGGATCATCACCGATCTGCTGGGCGAGCTTGGCGCGACCGCTGTCGGAATGCCGCTGCCCGCCGTGCCCGAGGCGCTGTCAAAGGGTGTGATCAACGGCACCGTCATCCCTTGGGAAGTGACGCCGGCGATGAAGCTGTCCGAATTGGTCACCAACCATGCCGAATTTGGCGGAACCGAGGCGCTTTACACCGCCACCTTCGTTCTGGTGATGAATCAGGACAGGTTCGATGCGCTGCCCGACGACCTCAAGGCGATCATCGAGGCGGAGAGTGGCGAAAAGCTGGCCCGGTTCGCGGGCGAAGTGATGTTCGAATACGACAAGCCCGCGCGTGATATCGCAGCGGCCGCCGGCAACTCGATCACCACATTGGACGAAACCGAGACGGCACGCTGGAAAGAGGCCGCACAGCCGGTCTATGCCCGCTGGATCGCCGAGATGAACGACAAGGGCATCGACGGTCAGGCCCTGATCGACGAAGCTCGCGCCCACATCGCCGCGAACTCCGGAAAATGACGCGCGGCGCGAGTCCCGCGAGGGGTCGCGCCACCATCTGCCGGGATCTTCATGTTCTATTCAAATCTTGAACGCGCCGCCGGTCTGATGGCCATGGCAATGGCGCTGATCGGCGGTGCGGTTCTGCTGGCTCTGGTCGCGATGACCTGTGTCAGCATCACCGGGCGCGCCCTTGTGCCACTGAACATCGGGTTGGGCCCGGTTCCCGGTGATTTCGAATGGATCGAATTGGGTGTCGGGTTTGCCGTCTTCAGCTTTCTGCCCTGGTGTCAGTTCACCGGCGGCCATGCCAGAGTCGACCTGTTTCAAAACTGGTTCGGCACGCGCGGAAATGCGGCAATCGACATTCTGTCAAACCTGTTGATGACTGCCGCTGCAACGATCATAGCTTGGCGGCTGTATCTCGGGATGGCTGACAAACTGCGCTATGGTGAAACGACGTTCATCCTGCAACTGCCGTTGTGGCAGGCCTATGCCGCCGGGCTGGTCGGGGCTGTGGTGTTTGCGCTGGTCGCTGCGTTCTGTGTGATCCGCGCTGTGGCCGAGGCCCGGGAATGAGCAATTACGAGCTTGCCCTTTGGTCGTTTCCGGCGCTGCTGGTGCTGATCTTCCTGCGCATCCCGATTGCGCTGGCGATGCTGACCGTCGCCTTTGGTGGAACCTATCTGGTGACCGGCGCAACGGGTATGACGCTGAACCAGATGAAAAGCCTGACGTTCAGCACATTTTCAAGCTATTCTCTCTCCATAGTCCCGCTGTTTCTTTTGATGGGTCAGTTCGCCACCCTGTCGGGAATGAGCAGATCTCTGTTCAAAACAGCCGAGGCGTTTTTGGGCCACAGGAAGGGCGGCGTCGCCATGTCGGCCGTCGGGGCCTGTGCCGGGTTCGGGGCGATCTGCGGATCATCCTTGGCCACCGCCGCCACCATGGGGCAGGTCGCCTTGCCCGAGCTGCGCCGCTATGGCTATTCCGGGGCGCTGGCCACCGGGACACTGGCGGCGGGCGGGACGCTGGGTATTCTGATTCCGCCCTCCGTCATTCTGGTGATCTATGCAATTCTGACGGAACAGAACATCGCCAAGCTGTTCGTCGCTGCGATGATACCGGGGTTGCTGGCAGCACTGGGATATATGTGCGCCATCGCGATCTGGGTCCGGATCTCGCCAAACTCGGGCGGGACATTGCCGCGCGTGCCCTGGGGGGCGCGGATGCGCGCATTGGGCAAAGTCTGGCCGGTGCTGACGATCTTTCTTGTGGTGGTCGGCGGCATCTATCTGGGCGTTTTCACCCCGACCGAGGCCGCAGCCGTGGGTGCTGCGGGTACCGGAATAGCGGCGGCTCTGTCCGGCGGGATGAGCTGGGCGAAACTGGTGCAGGCGATTCTGGCGACCGCATCCTCAACCGGCATGATCTTTTTGATCGTTCTGGGCGCGGCACTGTTCAACGGGTTTCTCGCCCTGACGCAACTGCCGCAACACTCGGCAGAATGGGTGGCCGGTCAGGGTTTTTCGCCCTGGTTCATCCTTACAGTGGTTCTGATCATGTATCTGGCGTTTGGCTGTATCATGGACAGTCTGTCGATGATCCTGCTGACCGTTCCGATCATCTTTCCGATCATGTCGGCGCTGGATTTCGGCGTGCCGCCCGCCGAATTCGGGCTGTGGTTCGGCATTCTGGTGCTGATCGTGGTCGAAGTCGGGCTGATCACACCGCCCGTGGGAATGAACCTGTTCGTCATCAATTCGATGGCAAAGGACATTCCCATCGGTCAGACCTTTCGCGGCGTCTTGCCGTTTGTCCTCACTGATATCCTGCGGGTTGCGATTTTGGCCGCGTTTCCCGCGATCACGCTCTGGCTGGTCTGGATCGTCTATTGACCGGGTGAACCGAAAACTCCCCGCGCGGTGGCGGGGAGTTGCATGTCAGGCTTGCGTTTTCATCTGGCCTTTTCGAACGGTCTGCGGCGGTTACGAAAACCACCACCGCTCGGCAATGCGCGACCCGTCCATCTGAAAGTTGTTGCCCAGAGTTTCTCCATGGGCCAACCCCGACGCCGCCGCATCGACAAAGTTGGCATACATCGGGATCACGGTACTGCCGCGTTCCGACAGAATCTGCTGCATTTCGTAATAGATCGTGCGCCGCTTGGCCGAATCCAGCTCTTTGCGACCCTGCAACAGCAACTCCTGAAAACGCGCATCGGTCCAGTGGCTGTCATTCCACGGCACACCGGCCTCGTATGCTGTGGCGAACATCCAGTCCTCGGTCGCGCGGCCCGAGAAATATGCCGCACACCATGGCTGTTTCAGCCAAACATTCGACCAATATCCATCGGCCGGTTCCTGCACCACGTTGATGTCGATACCGGATTTTTTCGCCGATGCCTGATACAACTGCGCGGAATCCACAGCGCCGTTGAACGCAGCATTCGACACTCGCAAATCGACCGTCAGATTTTCCATCCCGGCCTTTTTCAGGTGAAACTTTGCCTTGTCGGGGTCCATTTCGATCTGCGGCAGATCTTTGGCATAATACTGGTTTGCCGGGCCGATGGGGTGGTCGTTGCCGACGGCACCGTGGCCTTGCAGGATCTTGTTGACCAGTTCCTGACGATCCACCGAATATTTCAGCGCCAGCCGCACATCCAGATTGTCGAAGGGCGGAACGTCCATCAACATCGGAAAGGTATTGTGCTGGTTGCCCGTCACTTCGAAAATCTTGATCTTCGGATTGGCCTTCAGCAGCGGCTCGGTCTTGAAGTCGATCCGATTTACCGCGTCGACCTGTCCGGTCAGCAGCGCGTTCATCCGGGCCGAAGAATCGTTGATCGCGATGAATTCAACCTCATCGAACCACCCCGCCTTGCCATCCTTATAGTGGCTTGCCACCCGTTTGCCCACGAAACGCACGCCGGGATCGAAACTGACCACCTCGTACATTCCCGTTCCGATGCCTTTGACAATCGCCTCGTCGATCTGGCCGGCGGGGTACATCAGAAGGTGGTAATCCGACATCAGGAAGGGAAAGTCTGCGTTGCCTTCCTTCAGCACGATCTGAACCTGATGGTCGCCGGTCTTTTTCATCTCGTCGATACTGGCGACGATGGGCTGGGCGGCTGATTTTGCGCCGTCAGCCACGTGCATCGACAGGGATTCCAGCACGTCATCGGCGCCGAATGCCTTGCCGTTGTGAAAGGTCACGCCCTGCCGCAGGGTGAACGTCCAGGTCTTTGCATCCGGCGTGGCCTCCCAGCTTTCGGCCAGTTCGCCGATCAGTTCGCCGGTTGCCGAAACCTCGGTCAGGCAGTCGAACACGCAGCCATGGGCACCGTTGACCATGAAAGCATCGGAATGGGTCCGGCCATCCCAGCTGTCGGATGTGTTGGCGCCATTCAGACCCAGCCGCAGCCGCCCGCCCCTTTTCGCCTGTGCCAGTACTGGAAATCCGGTGGCCGCAAGAACGCCCACAGCCGCACCGCTGCGCAGAAGACCGCGTCGTGAAATCCGTGTCATGTCTTTCTCCCTGTTGCCTTGTGCTGCGGCGGTTCTGTTCCGCCTTCTTGGCGTCCGGATGACCGGACATCTGGCATGATCCTGTCACATCTTATCAGTTGCGCCGTCACCGATGGTATCATTTCCGCGTTCGGCAAGAAGCCGCGTCAGCCAATCAGGGTCCATCTCCGGCACCGACGACAACAACAGGTCGGTATAGGGATGGTGCGGCGGCTGAAACATCCCGGCCTTGCCGCCCTGTTCGACCACGCGTCCGTCCTTCATCACCACCACTTCGTCGGCGATGGCGCGAACCGTCGCCAGATCGTGGGTAATGAACATATAGGTAAGCCCCAGGTCATCCTGCAAGCGTGCCAGCAATTTCAGAATGCCCTCTGCGACCAGTTGATCCAGCGCGCTGGTCACTTCGTCGCAGATGATAAACTTCGGTTCGGCCGCCAGCGCCCGGGCAATGCCGACGCGCTGTTTCTGCCCGCCCGACAATTCCGACGGCAGCCGGTCGATGTATTGCTTCGGCTCAAGCTCGATCTCGTTCAGCAATGCCTCGACCCGGGCGCGTTTTCTGGCGCCTCGGATCCCGCCATAGAATTCAACCGGGCGACCGATGATTTCACCGATTGTCTTGCGCGGATTCAGCGCCGTATCGGCCATCTGATAGATCATCTGCGCCTGACGCAACTGATCCTTGGTGCGCCTGCGATAATCGGCGGGCAAGGACACGCCATCAAATTCGATCGACCCATCCGAGGGTGGCAAGAGCCCGGTGATACAGCGCGCGACAGTGGATTTTCCCGACCCGGATTCACCGACAACGGCAAGGGTGCGCCCGGCGTGGATGTCAAAGCTAACGTCGTGCAGCACGCTGATCTTGCCATAGGAGGCGCTGATGCCGCGCACCCGAACGCTTGGCACGGCAGCCACAGGAATGGCGGGTTTCGCGGGGCGCTGAAAGCTTCGCACGGCCCAAAGCGAACGGGTATACTCCTGCGTCGGCGCTGACAGCATGGTGCGTGTATCGGCCTCTTCGACCTCGTCGCCCTTCAGCAGCACCTTGATCCGGTCAGCCATCTGCGCAACCACGGCAAGATCGTGGGTGATATAGATTGCGGCTGTGCCAAACTGTTCCACGATGTCACGGATCGACGCCAAAACCTCGATCTGGGTCGTGACGTCCAGCGCGGTGGTGGGTTCGTCGAACACGATCAGGTCGGGCCGACATGACATGGCCATCGCCGTCATCGCGCGCTGCAACTGCCCGCCGCTGACCTGATGGGGATAGCGGAATCCGATTTCTTCGGGGTTGGGCAGGCGCAGCTTGGCATAGAGATCCATCGCGTCACGCTGGCTTTGGGCGCGGTCCATGACGTGGTGCTGCGTCGGGCCTTCGGTGTGCTGGTCGATGATCCGGTGCGCCGGATTGAAGCTCGCCGCTGCCGATTGCGCCACATAGGCGATACGCCTGCCCAGCATCGCACGTTTCACAGCCGCCGGGGCGCTGACCAGATCCACGCCGTCGAACGCCACCGATCCAGCCGAAATCCGGCATCCGTCACGGGTGAACCCCATGGCGGCCAGCCCGACAGTGGATTTGCCCGCGCCGGATTCGCCGATCAGGCCCAGCACCTCGCCCTTGTTCAGATCCAGATCGATACCGTTGACGATGGGCATCCAGATCTCATCGCTGCGACCTTCGATCTTCAGACCGCGGATTTTTAGAAGCTGTGTCATTCTTTAAGCCCCGATGACCGGTGCAGCATCCAGTCCACCGTGAAACTCACCGCCACGGTCAACAGAGCGATGGCCCCTGCCGCCATCAATGGCAATGCGGCTGTCAGCGGTGAAAACGCGGCAAAGTTGATGAATTGCGACAGGTCCCGCACCATGGTGCCCCAGTCGGCCAGCGGCGGCTGGATGCCCACGCCGAGAAACGACAGCGATGCGATGGTCAGGAACACGAAACAGAACCGCAGCCCGAATTCGGCCAGCAGAGGCGCCATGGCATTGGGCAGGATTTCGCGAAAGATCAGGTATCCCATCCCTTCGCCGCGAAGCTTCGCCGCCTCGATATAATCCATCACCACTATGTTTCCGCCCACCGCCCGGGCCAGCCGGTAAACCCGGGTCGAATCGATCAGTGCGATAATGAAGATCATGTAAAGCGTCAGCAGCCCCTGCTCTGACCCCGCCCAGGCCGACGCGATCGTCATCAGCAGCAGCGCAAAGATCAGCGACGGAATCGCCATCAGCACGTCAACCATCCGGCTGAGCAACTGATCCAGCCAGCCCCCCAGCGTCGCCGCCAGAAACCCCAGAGTCCCGCCCAGAAGAAACGCCAACAGCGTCGTTGCAAAGGCGATGCCAACCGTATTTTGCGCGCCGAAGATCAGCCGACTCAGCAGGTCGCGCCCGATCTGGTCGGTGCCCAGAGGAAACGCCGGATCGCCGCCAAATTCCGGATTGCCACCGGGCAGGATATTGACCCGGGCAAAAATCTCTTCTTGTCCGTGGGGTGCGATGGACCCGGCAAAGATCGCCACGACAGCATAGAGCAGAATTGTCAGGATGCCGAAACTGGCGGTCAGCGGCATCGCCCGGAACAGGCGCTTTGTGGCAGCCGTGCCCAGATACCGCCCCAGCAGCCGAAACAGAAATGCCATGACAGCGAACAGAATGAACCCCTGCACCGCCCAGCGGAAGAAAACGGCGCCATCGACAAAGAAATACAGCCGCACCGCCCAGAACAACAAGAACACCGCCAGCATCCAGCCAAAGGCAGATGTCATCCCCATGTCGCGAAACGCGGGCCGCCCGGACATTCGGCCAAAAAAGCGAAAAACCCATGCTGCAAGCAGCAACCCGGCAATTGTTGCCGCAAGGCCGGTCAGAACGATCATCGGGGATGCCTCAGCCGGGGATTCGACAGAATCGACATCAGATCCGCCATCAGGTTCAGTAGGATATAGGCGGCGGCAAAGATCAGACAGCAGGCCTGTACCACCGGAATATCCCGGTTCTTGACCGAATCAACAAACAACTGCCCGATGCCGGGATAGACAAACACCACCTCAACCACCACGACACCAGTGATCAGATAGGCCAGATTCAGCGCGATCACGTTGATGATCGGCGCCAGCGCATTGGGCAGCGCATGACGCAGAATCACCCGCATCGGCGACAGCCCCTTGAGCCGCGCCATTTCGATATATGGGCTGGCCAACAGGTTAATAATCGCCGCACGGGTCATGCGCATCATATGTGCAGTCACCACCAGCGTCAGGGTCAGCGCGGGCAACAGAGTCCGTTCCAGCCTCTCGCCCAAGCCCATATCGGAATAAATGTTGGACAGGGACGGCAGCAACGGATTCAGCACCGCCAGAAACAGGATCAGGATATAAGCCAGAAAGAACTCCGGCGACGAAATCGACGATAGGGTGGCGATATTCACCACCCGATCAAAAACCGAATTCCGATACAGCGCGGCAAGAATCCCAAGGGCCAGCGAGACTGGCACGGCGATCGCCGCAGTCACCCCGGCCAGAAACATGGTGTTGGCAAACCGTGGCGCAATCTGTCCCATAACGCTGGATTGCCCCGACGTGGTGCCGGTGAAGCTGGTGAAATTTGCCTGTGCGAAACTTCTGCCCAGATCGCCCTGAATGACCCCTGCCAGCCATTGAAAATACCGAATGACCGGCGGCTGATCCAACCCCAGATCGCGACGGATTGATGCCACGGCTTCAGGCGTGGCACCTTGCCCCAGAATCGCCTGCGCAAAATCCCCGGGCAACATGTTGACGGCCGTGAAAATTACGACCGAAACCACAAAAAGTGTCAGCAGACCCAGAAACAGCCGGTGCAATACAATGCGTGTCAGGCTTTTCATTGACCGCCAGAGTAGTGAAAGCTGGTGCCGCGTGTAAAGCCCCTTGGCATCGCCCCCGAGTCACCGGCGACGACGCGGAATTCAATCCGGCCTCAGCCCGTCCATCGTCTGGACCAATGCGCGACTGATCCCCGGTTCTGACAGCGCGTGTCCGGCGCGCGGTATCATGATCAGGCGCGATCCCGGCCATGCCCGGTGCAGCCCGTATGCCGATGCGGGCGGGCAGATCATGTCATACCGGCCCTGCACGATTGTGCCCGGCACATTTTTTAACCGGCCGATATCGCTCAGGATCTGGCCGTCACGTTCCAGAAATCCGGCATTGGTGAAATAGTGGTTCTCCAACCGGGCAAAGGCACGGGCATACTCCCCCGGACTTTCGCCGCCGGGACCGTCGTTGTCGATACTGGCCAGCGTATTTTCCCAGGCGGTCCAGGCACGTGCATGACGGGTTTCGACCTGCAAATCGCCGGAAAACAGCCGCCGGTGATAGGCTGCGATCAGATCGTGACGCTCATCTTCGGGAATCAGATCGGTGAACCGTGACCAGACATCGGGCCAGAACTGACCCGCGCCACCGCCATAGAACCACTGCAATTCCGCCTGCGTCATCGTGAACACACCGCGCAGCACCAGATGCGCCACCCGTTCGGGATGCGTTTCGCCATAGATCAGCGCCAGCGTCGCACCCCAGCTTCCGCCAAACACGATGAACTTGTCGACGGCCAGTGCCTTTCGGATCCGTTCGATATCGGCGACCAGATGCCATGTGGTGTTCGCCTCGACAGAGGCATGCGGGCGCGAACGACCACAGCCGCGCTGATCGAACAACACGATGCGATACACTGACGGGTCGAAATATCGCCGCATTGACGGCGAACAGCCCCCGCCGGGGCCGCCATGCAGCACGATCACCGGAATTCCGTCACGCGCCCCGCATTGCTCGACATAAATGCGATGACCATCTCCCACCTCCAGCATCCGCTGATCGAACGGATCGACCGGCGGATACAAAAACTGGGCTGCGTTCTTTTGACCAGAGACCTTATCCATGACAGTCCTATATATGGTGCAAACCCGCCCCGCCACGGTATCGTCGCGAAAAGGGGCCCGCCAACGCAAAAAGGTCCGCCCATGTCCAGCGCCGCCATAAACACCGTCGATGACAGCGAAATCGCGAAATTTGAGGCGATGGCAGCCGAATGGTGGGATCCGAACGGAAAATTCAAGCCGCTACACATGCTGAATCCCTGCCGGCTGGATTATATCACCGCGCAGATCGCTGCGGAATTTGGCTGCGACCTGAAGACGCAGGCGCCGTTCGCCGGGCTGCGAATCCTCGATATCGGCTGCGGTGGCGGGTTGTTGTCTGAACCCATGGCGCGGCTGGGGGCCGATGTGGTGGGCGCCGACGCTGCCGAACGCAACATTCCGGTTGCGCAGCTGCACGCCGAACAGTCGGGCCTGACCATCGATTACCGCCATACCACGGCCGAGGCACTGGCCGAAGCGGGCGAACAGTTTGACGCCGTGCTGAACATGGAAGTCGTCGAACACGTCGCCGATCCGCTGATCTATCTGACGGCCTGCCGCCAGCTTATGAAACCCGGCGGATTGATGGTCTGTTCAACGCTGAACCGGAACCCCAAAAGCTTTGCCATGGCGATTCTCGGGGCGGAATGGGTGATGCGCTGGCTGCCAAAGGGCACCCACGACTGGTCGAAATTCATCACTCCCGACGAATTGTTCGACCTGCTGCGCCGCGCGGGGCTCGATCCGGTGGACAAGACCGGTTTTGTCTTCAATCCGTTGTCATGGAACTGGAGCCTGTCCGACCGCGATCTGAGCTGCAATTACACCACAACCAGCGTGAAACCGGCCTGAGCCGGCGCGCCTGTCAGGCCGCCAGCATGGGGTCGAGTTTGCCAGCCCGCTCCAGCGCATTCAATTCGTCGAAACCGCCCACATGCTGACCGTCGATGAAAATCTGCGGCACTGTGCGGCGGCCATTGGCACGCTGCATCATCGCCTGTTTCTGCGCCGCATCGCGGGACACATCGATCTCGGCAAAGCCGGCACCCTTAGTTGTCAGCAGCCGCTTGGCCGCGTGGCAGAATCCGCAAGTCGGCGAGGTATAGATTTCGACAGTGGCCATGGTGCATTCTCCTTATCCGGTTTGATGCAATACCTAGGCATCCTTGGCCACCCTTGCCAGTGTGACAATATCAACGCTCTGCGCACCCGCCGCGAGACAGACCTCGGCGCAGGCGGCCAGGGTCGCGCCGGTGGTCATCACGTCGTCCACCAGCAGAATATGCCGCCCATCCAGCAAGGCACCGTATTTCGCATGCGGGCGGATCGACCCTGCGACATTGGCGAACCGCTGTTCGGGGGATTTACCATCCTGGAGATCGGTACGCCGTGTCCGCGCCAACGCCCGGGTCGACACCTGCAATCGCGCCGCAGCGCCCAGCGCGGTCGCGAGCAGCGCCGCCTGATTGAACCGCCGCTTCAACATCCGAAGCCAATGAATGGGCACCGGAACGACCAATGTGTCGGGCCGGATCACCGGCGCCGCCGCACGGGCCATCCAACCGGCCGCCGGACGCGCGATGTCGTGCCGGTCGCCATGTTTCAGCGCCAGCACCAACCGCCGCCCGCGATCACGGTACAGCATAACCGACCGCCCCCGCCCCCATGGCCTCTCAAGCGTCAGGCAGTCGTCACAATGCTCGGCCCGGTCAGACTCCTGCCCCATCAGTGGCGTGCCGCAACTGTCGCAAACAAGGCCCGAGATGAACGGCGTGTCGCGCCAGCAACTGCCGCACAGCCCGCCCCCTTGTTCGACCAGCACATCGCAAGAAACGCATTGGTGGGGATAGATAAGGCTCAGCGCACTTTGCATTCTGGTCATTCGCGCTTAACTCCCTCCCATGAGCACACCGCCCCGCCTGACCGACCGCACTGCCCTAACCCTGCACCGACAACGCGCAACACGCGATCCGGCGGCGTTTCTCCATGACGAAGCCATCGCGCAGGTGCAGGAGAGACTGGAAGAGGTTAACAGGACGTTTACCAGCCCGGCGATTATCACCGGTCATCCGCAATTATGGGCCAATGCCATTCCGGGCGCCCGGATTGTTGCCGATAACGAAACGACCGACCTTTTGCCGCTGGCGCACGATCTGGTGATTCACGCGATGGCGCTGCACTGGGCCGATGATCCGGTGGGGCAACTGGTGCAGGCGCGGCGGGCGTTGCGGCCAGATGGGCTGCTGATTGCGGTCCTGTTCGGCGGTCAGACCCTGAACGAACTGCGCGCAGCGCTGGCCGAAGCCGAGATCGCGGTGCGCGGTGGTCTTTCGCCCCGGATCGCACCCATGGGCGAAATCCGTGATCTGGGTGCACTTTTGCAACGGGCGGGTTTCGCGCTGCCGGTGGCGGATTCGACACCTCTGCGC
Source organism: Oceaniovalibus sp. ACAM 378 (assembly GCF_008085915.1). Classification (GTDB taxonomy): domain Bacteria; phylum Pseudomonadota; class Alphaproteobacteria; order Rhodobacterales; family Rhodobacteraceae; genus Oceaniglobus. Next base: position 119,334 of record NZ_VSJK01000012.1, read on the forward strand.
GTTACCTATGCCACGCCGCTGCACCTGATGCGCGATCTGCGGGCGATGGGCGAAACCAACGCCCTGCTGGCGCGTGACCGTCGACCCGCCCCCCGCGCGCTGTTTACTCAGGCCGCCACCCTGTATGCAGCGGGTTTTCCTGCCGAAGACGGGCGCATTCGGGCGACTTTCGATCTGGTGTTCCTGACCGGATGGGCGCCTGACGACAGCCAACCGAAGGCGCTGCGCCCGGGATCCGCGAAAGGCCGGCTGGCCGAGGCTTTGGGTGTGACGGAGACCGGGCTGCACGATGACGTGACGTCGCACCGCGATTGACCCCCGGGCAAAACCCGTTATCTCAAGCCTTTGATCACCATGAATGACGGGGCCGAACATGCCAGAGACGAAATCAATGGACGAAACGCCCCTTTTCACGGCCACAGATGCGGTGTGCCCGGCCCATGCGCCGGTGGACCACCCAAAAATACCGCCCGAAAAGATCGGTGTGCTGCTGGCCAACCTCGGTACACCGGACGGTTATGACTATTGGTCGATGCGCCGTTATCTGAATGAATTCCTGTCTGACAAGCGCGTGATCGATTATTCACGCTGGCTTTGGCAGCCGCTGTTACAACTGGTCATCCTGACGAAACGCCCGTTTACCTCGGGCGCGAACTATAAGCTGATCTGGAACAACGAGGCGGATGAAAGCCCCCTTGCCACCATCACCAAGGCACAGACAGCCGGGATCGCCGCCACGATGCAGGCGCGTTTTGGCGACGATGTGATGGTTGATTACTGCATGCGCTATGGCAACCCGTCGACGGCATCACGGCTGCGGCGCCTGATTGATGCCGGGTGCCAGAAGATCCTGTTCTTCCCGCTTTATCCGCAATACGCAGCGCCGACGACGGCCACGGCGAACGACCAGATGTTCCGCGCGTTGATGGCTGAAAAATGGCAGCCCTCTGTACGCACGGTTCCTGCCTATTTCGAAGAGCCGGGCTATATCGATGCATTGGCCCAATCGGTCGCGCGGGCCTATGACGCCATGGAGGAAAAGCCCGACATTCTGGTGGCGACATATCACGGTCTGCCGAAACGCTATCTTCTTGAGGGCGACCCCTATCACTGCCACTGCCAAAAAACCACGCGGCTGCTGAAAGAGCGGCTTGGTTGGGCGGATGACCAGATCATCACGACATTTCAGTCGCGATTCGGCTCTGAGGAATGGCTTCAGCCCTATACGGTGGAAGAGGTCGCGCGACTGGCGCGGGCCGGCAAAAGGCGGATCGCAGTCATATCGCCCGCGTTTTCGGCTGATTGCATTGAGACGCTGGAAGAGATCAACGGGGAAATCCGCGAAAGTTTCGAACATGCGGGCGGTGAAGAATTCACCTATATCCCCTGTCTGAACGATGATGCGGCGCATCTGAACGTCCTGTCGGACGTGATCGAACGAAACCTGAAGGGCTGGATCAACCGGGAATGAGCCCGGGATTTACCCATGAAAAAAGGCGGCCAGAGCAGTCTGGCCGCCTTTTTGTTGTCGTATCGCAAAAGCGATCAGTCGGATGCGGCAACAGCCACAATCACGGCCAAAAGCAGAAGCGGAATCACGATGCCGCCGGAAGAAGACGTGGTTTCTTCGACGATGATCGCGGGCTCCAGGATCGGAGCGGCCAGGCCGCCGGCGAATGCGCCGGTTGCGGCAACCGAAAGTGCGGCTGCGAGTGCAAGTTTCTTCATTGTATCCTCCAGTATCCGCCTGCCGCCGAGGGTTATTGAGGACGGCAACAGGCACCCAAGACTGTACCTCGTACAAATGTTTAAGCAGCAAAGGCACGCCGATGCAAATGACTGATCATGCCATAAGGCCCTGCACGCGCTGAATTTCGTCAAATAAGCAACACTTGTGTGCCGTTGGAGGTCATTCCAAACAGCTGGGCGATATGCTCGTTGTAAAGACCAATGCAGCCGTTCGATGATCTGCGACCGATTTTGCGCGTGTCATGGGTGCCGTGAATCCGGTAATATGTCCAGCTCAGATACAGTGCATGCGTTCCCAGCGGATTATCCGGGCCCGCGGGGACAAAGTCGGGCCATTCGGGATTGCGCTTTTTCATCGAAGGGGTCGGACGCCATTCGGGGCCCTCGACCTTTCGCACGACGCTTGTGCGCCCGAGACGCGTCAAATCGTCAGTCAGAGGTACCGATGTCGGGAACAGTTTGTAAGTCGCTTCGTCTGCTGTCCAGAAATGCAGGGCGCGCGAATCGATATCCACCAGAATGGCACCACCGGCGAGCGATTTGAAATACGGGCGCCAATCCAGCATTCGAAAACTCGACGCATTGCGGCGTGCGGTGCTGGCCGGGGGAAGATATTCGGTGCTGCCGCTTTGCTGGGCCAGCGCTGGCGTGGCCAGAACGGCCGAGACGGCTGCGGAGTTGGCCAGAAAATTCCGGCGGGTCAGTGTCGGTTTGGTGAACATAGCCATGTCAAACCTTCAGATTGATAAAAGATGTGTGAATACTCTGAAATATATCCTGAGTCGGCCCACGTCGCAAATCACTCTGGCGCGAACATGCTCGCCGTCCGATCGTTGGGGTTTGAACCGGCACACGTTTGCCTATAAACGAGGTCAGCAAACCCAGCCGGATGAACCCACGATGACGCGTCGCATTGCTATTTTGTTTTCCCTCATGTTGGGGCTGGCCGCCTGCGCCACACCCGCCCCGCCGACCCTTGGCACCGACGGCAAGCCGCTGTCCCGGGTCTATCATATCAACGCGTCGGATACGGCCGAGATCCAATTTCGACTGTTGGATTCGGTCAATGCGCTGCGTACGGCGTCGGGCGGGGTGCCGCTGCAGCTGAACGCGGAACTGACCGCCGCCGCCGCCACCCATTCGCGCGACATGGCGGTACAGAACCGGCCCTGGCATTTCGGATCGGACGGATCGTCGCCACTGGATCGGGTGCGCCGTGTCGGATACACCGGAACGCTGCTGGGTGAAAATATCTCCGAGAGTTTCGAGACCGAGATCGAAACCCTGGGCGCCTGGGCGAGCGAACCGTCGACACGCGACATCATGACCGACTCGCGGGCGCGGAGCCTGGGCTTTGCCTGGTATCAGGAAGATTCAGGCAAAATCTGGTGGACGATGATCACCGGAACCTGATCGCCGGACTGTGATCAGAACCTTTTGATCACCGCCGACAGTTCAGGCGGTGATCACGATCGGGGTGCCGGTTTTCACCATCGCATAGACATCTTCGACCTCACGGTCGCTGATCGAAATGCAGCCCCATGTCCAATCCGGCTTGCGGTTCTTCTTGAGGTTATAAAACGGGCCGCGCCCGTGGATAAAGATGTCGCCCCCCGGGCTTTTGCCCATTTGCGACGCCAGGAAACGATCCTGCTCGTTGGGATAGGATATGCCCAGCGACAGGTGGAACCGGCTTTCCGGATTGCGGCGGTCGATGAAATAAACGCCTTCGGGCGTCCTGCCGTCGCCTTCCACCTGTTTGTGGCCGGCAGGTGCGAATCCCAGATCGAATTTATATTTCTTCAGCTGCCGGTTGCCGTTCATCAGATACATCTGACGCTGGCCCTTGTTGACGACGACCTGCGTCACCTCGGGGCCGTTATAACGACGGAATTTCGAGCTGGCACAGGCGCTGAGCGCGGCCAGTGCCGAAAAAAGAAAGAATCGACGGTTCAAAGTCATGATCTGCCTACTGCTGCTACTGCTCGGGTGTTTTCTTTCACCATAGCGGATTCGCTCGCGCCCCGGAACAGGATATCGTGCCCCCTCGGTCACGGTTTCGCGTCTGTGTCGCCTTTCAGCCGCGACTCGATCGCGATCAGACGGATCAGCACCTCGTCGCGGTAAGTGTCGGTTCGTTCATTGCTCTCTGAGGCGTGGGCATCCTGCATCGAGTTCACGATCAGACCAACCAAAAGATTGACCACCGCAAAGGTGGTCACAACGATGAACGGAACAAAGAACATCCAGGCATAGGGATAGGTCTCCATCACCGGCCGCACGATCCCCATGGACCAGGATTCAAGCGTCATGATCTGGAACAGCGTATAGGCTGACAGACCGATATCGCCGAACCAGTCGGGAAAGCTCTGGCCGAACAGTTTCGTCGACATCACCGCACCGATGTAGAAAATCACGCTCATCAACACAAAGACCGAGGCCATTCCAGGCAGCGCGCTCACGAATCCTTCGACGACACGGCGCAGGCTGGGCGCGACCGACAGCACCCGGAACAGCCGCAATATCCGCAGGGCGCGCAGAACGGTCAGCGATTGCGCCCCCGGAACCAGCGCCACGCCGACGATGACGAAATCAAAGATGTTCCAGCCCCTGCGCCAGAATCGCGCGCCATGGGCCAGCATCTTGGCCAGAAGTTCGACCACAAAAATCGCCAGACAAAGCGAATCGAGCGCCGGAATCAGCGGCCCCGTCATATCCATGACAGTGTCCGAGGTTTCCAGCCCCAAAAGCACCGCATTGAACAGGATCACGCCAAGGATGAAATTCGTGACAGAAGGTTGATCCAGCCAGCACGCCAGTCTTTCGCGAAATCCCATCTCGTCTCCGTCTTTGTCAGGCGGTTGCGATATGGCGTCGATCAAACCGCGCCGCAAGTTCGACATGGGGCGACCAGCGAAATTGATCGACCGTCGTCACATCAGCAAGGGTAAATCCGCCGGCAATCAATGCGCTGGCATCACGGGCAAAAGTGACAGGATTGCACGACACCATGACGACAGTTGCGACCCGGCTCTGCACGATCTCGGCCACCTGTGCTTCGGCACCGGCGCGGGGCGGATCGATCACCACGGCATCGAAACGGTTCAATTCGTCGGGCAGCAGCGGGCGACGGAACAGATCGCGGGTTTCGCATGTCACGCGTTTCAATCCCGCAGCACCCCGCCAACCCCGATCCAGCGCGGCCATCATGTCTGATTCGCCTTCGACCGCATGTACCTCGGCCTTGGCGGCAAGTGGCAACGAGAAAGTGCCGCACCCGGCAAACAGATCGGCCACCCGTTTTGCACCGCCCACCGCAGTCAGAACCGCGTGGGTCAGCGCCGCCTGCCCGTGATCGGTGGCCTGAAGAAATGCGCCGGGCGGTGGCACCACGCGCGCCGCACCGAACCGTTGTTCGGGGGGTTCGGCCATCGCGACCGTCTCACCGTCCCAGGTCAGCCGGGCCAATCCGGTCTGCGCAACGATCCCGGCCAGCGTGACGCGCAAAGGCCCGTCCAGCGGTTTGCCCCCGGTCGCAGATACATCCAGACCAGACCCCGACACCGTGACGGCAAACGCGATTTCGCCCTTACGCGACGCACCCTCTACGGTCAGGATTTCCAGCACCGGCAGAGCCGAAACGATGGCCGGATCGACCAGCAAACAATGGGGAATCTCGGTGATTGTACCTGATGCGCGCCCGTGAAAGCCCACCGTCGCGCCGCGCTTTGTACGCCGCGCCGACAGAGTTGCGCGGCGTCGGCTGTTCGGCGGTGACGTTTCAGGGCTATGGATTTGCGCATCGATCCCCTGCGCGGTCAGGGCCCGGCGCACCACATCCACCTTCCACGCGGCGACGAAACCATCGCTGGCGTGTTGCAACGAGCAGCCGCCACAGGATTTATAATGCGGACAGGGCGGCGTCACCCGGTCGGATGAGGGCGTGACGATCTTTGGCGCCGCGATCCGGTCGCCGATGATCTCGCCGCTCACCACCTCTCCGGGGAGGGTGCGCGGGGCAAATACGGGCCCCCGGTCAGCGGTTGGCGCGATGCCGTCGCCCATGTGGCCAAGTCGTTCAATGCGATGTTCCATCGAACGGGGTTACGCCTTGCGGCGCGGCGGCACAATGCCAGCCAGCGGCGGAATCACTCGGCAGCTTCGCCAGTTTCCGAAAATGTGACAAACCCACCCGACTGGCGGTTCCAGTACCGGGCATAGATGCCGTTTCTCGCCAGGAGATCGGAATGGGTGCCTTGCTCGACGATCTGCCCGTCCTCAAGCACCACGATGCGGTCCATCCGCGCGATTGTGGACAGGCGGTGCGCGATGGCCAGCACGGTCTTGCCTTCCATCACCTGATCCAATGCACGCTGGATGTCTGCCTCGACCTCGGAATCCAGCGCACTTGTCGCTTCGTCCAGCACAAGGATCGGTGCGTCCTTCAGCATGGCGCGGGCAAGCGCGATGCGCTGCCGCTGTCCGCCCGAAAGCTTCACGCCGCGTTCGCCAAGATGCGCGTCATATCCCGTGCGGCCTTTGAAATCCTCAAGTTTCAGGATGAATTCATGCGCCTCCGCACGTTTGGCGGCGGCGATCATCTGGTCCTCGGTCGCACCGGGGCGGCCATACATGATGTTGTCGCGGGCCGACCGGTTGAACATCGCGGTTTCCTGCGTGACCATGGCGATCTTGCCGCGCAGGCTGGCCTGTGTGACGTCACGGATGTCCTGCCCGGCGATGGTGATCCGGCCCTGTTCAGCATCATAGAGCCGCAACAACAGCGAGGTCAGCGTCGATTTTCCCGCCCCCGAAGCCCCGACAATCCCCAGCTTTTCACCTCGCGCGACCGTCAGGTCGATATCGCGGATGCCACCCGTCTTGCGGCCATAGGCAAAGCTCAGGTGGTCAAAATGCACCGGTCCATCGCCCTGCAGTTCCCGCGCGCCGGAACGGTCGGTCAGGGTGTGGGCCGGGCTGAGGGTGTTCATCCCATCCTCGATCTCGCCGACATTGGCATAGATCGCCATGATCGTGAACGACACCCAGCCGGTCATCTGTGCAATCCTGATCGAGATCGCCCCGGCAGCGGCGATATCACCGGGGGTCGCCGTGCCCTGCGCCCAGAGATACAGCGTTCCGCCGACCAAAAGCACCGGCAGCGTCCCCGCCAGCGTCATCAGCGAAATTCGGAACCCAGAAGCCAGCACGCCGAAATGGATCACCCGGTCACGGAAGGTCGAGATGGCACCAATGGCAGCGCGGTCCTCGTGATCGTCATGGGCGAACAGTTTCACCGTCTTGATGTTGGTGATCGTATCCACAACCTGCCCCGACACCATGGCACGCGAGGCCGCCCGGGCCTTTGCCCGCTTGCGGATGCGCGGCATGAACCAACGGATCAGCCATAGATAAGTCACCAGCCAGACAAACAGCGCCAAAGCGACCCAACCGTTGATCGTGGTCAGCAACAGCGCCGATCCGACAAGCGAGGCAAGCGCGAAGAACACCACGTTGATCACCTCGGTCGCCACATCGGTGATCGCGCGGCTGGTCTGCATCTGTTTTTGTGCAATGCGTCCGGCGAAATCGTCATCAAAGAACGTCACCGCCTGGCCCAGCGTCCAGCGGTGCAACCGGGTCAGCACAAGCGGGTTCACATTGGGGCCGACAATGATCGCGTTTGATGCAGCCGACAGCCCGAACAACAGCGGGCGCACCAGAATGAAGAACGCTGCGACACCGATCAGCAGCCACAGGTTTTCGCCAAAGAATGTCGCCGCCCCGGTGTTCAGCGCTGCGTCGATCACCCAGCCCAGCATCAGCGCCGTAACCACTTCGGCAGTGCCGGCCAGCGCCGACAATCCACCCGCCACCCAAAGCCAGCGCCATGCCCCCGACAGGTTCCAAGCAAAAAACGCCCAAAGGGTGCGCGGCGGCGGGCCCTCGGCTGGACGAAAGGCATCGATCAGATCGGCAAATCGCGTGACGGAAATGTTCATTCTGGGACAATCACTCTGCTGCTTCCGTATCGATGAACCCACCCGACTGGCGCGCCCAGAACCGGGCATAGAGCCCGCCTTTGGCAAGCAAGGTATCGTGATCGCCGGTTTCGGCAATGCGCCCGTCGTCAATCACCACGATTCGATCCATCGCTTTGAGCGTGGACAGGCGGTGCGCGATGGCGATCACCGTCTTATCCTCCATCATGCCATAGAGGGTGGATTGAATCGCGGCCTCGACCTCGGAATCCAGTGCGCTGGTGGCTTCGTCCAGCACGAGGATCGGCGCGTTCTTCAGCATCACCCGGGCCAGCGCCACGCGCTGCCGTTGGCCACCCGACAGTTTCACGCCGCGTTCGCCCACCTGCGCGTCAAATCCACGCCGCCCTTCGGGATCTTCCAGATCCATAATGAAATCATGCGCCTCGGCCTGTCTTGTCGCCGCTAACATATCAGCCTCGGTGGCGGTCCGGTTGCCATACAGGATGTTTTCGCGCACCGAGCGGTGCAAAAGTGAGCTGTCCTGCTGCACCATGCCGATGGCGGCGCGCAGTGAATCCTGCTGCACTCCGGTGATGTCCTGTCCGTCAATCAGGATCTGCCCGCCGTCAGGGTCGTAGAACCGCAAAAGCAGCTTGACGAGGGTGGATTTCCCCGCCCCGGATCGCCCGACGATGCCGACCTTTTCGCCCGGCTCGATCACCAGCGAAATATCGGCCAATCCGCCCGAGGTGCGGCCATAGTGATGCGTCAGCCCGCGCAACTCGATCCGCCCTGCGGTCAGGTTCAATGGCGGCGCATCCGGTGCATCGGTCAGGGTGATCGGCTGGGCGATGGTCTGCATCCCTTCGGCCACCACGCCAAGATTGCGAAAGAATGTCGTCAGCGCCCACATCACCCAGCCGGTCATCGCGTTCAGCCGCAGCGCCAGAGCGGTCGCCGCCGCAACCACGCCCACTGTCGCGCTGCCGCCGATCAGCAGCCATATCGCCCAACCGACAACCCCGACGATCAGCAGACCGTTCAGCGCCACAAGCGTCACATCCATCGTGGTGAAAATCCGCATCTCGACGTTGAATGTTCGCCGCGCCTGTTCGATCGCATCGCGGGCATAGCTGACTTCGGTATCGTCCTGCGCGAACAGTTTCACCGAATGAATGTTGGTGTAACTGTCCACCACCCGCCCGGTCACCGCGCTGCGGGCATCCGACGCCGCCTGCGACGCCGGGCCGACCCGTGCCACAGTCCAGCGGATCAGCAGGGCATAAAGCACCAGCCAGAACAGCAGCGGCACCACCAGCCGCACATCCGCGCCCCACAAAAGCACCGCCGCACCGATGATGTAGGCAATTGAAAACGCAATGGCATCGAAAGCCTGAAACACCACCTCGCCCGCTGCGGGCGGGGTCTGCATGATCCGGTTGGCGATGCGCCCGGCAAAATCGTTTTCATACCAACCGACCGATTGACGCAGCACATGGCGATGCGCCCGCCAACGATAAAGCGTGCCATAATTCGGCAGAATTCCGTTGTTCAAAAGCGCGACATTCACCGCCTGCAACAGTGGCCGGATGAACAGGATGAACAGAGCAACGGCGATGAATTCGGTGCCGTGGCGCGCCCAGATGGTGCCGGGGGCGTCCGACGACAACAGATCGACCACCCGCCCCATGTACCAGATCAGCCAGATTTCCACCGCCGCCACAGCCACCGCGCTGGCTCCGGTCAGAATGAAGACACGGCGAAACGGGCGGGAATAGTCACGCATGAACGGCCAGAGCCGCGTTGGCGGTCTGTCCACTTCCTCATACGCGATATAAGGGTCGACCAGATTCTCGAAAAATCGGAACATGCGCAATGTGCCTTTGAGGGCCCTGATAAACTTCGCGGCCCCGGAGAAGATAGAACGTCAGGGAGCGTTCAGCAAATCGTCCCGGCTCAGGGCAAAGCGCGCATCGATCCAGCGGCGTTCCAACCGTTTCAGCTCTGCGCCAAGCGCCGGACCGGTCAGACCGGGCATCAGATCCGCGGCGGATACTGGAAAGACCGCTGCAGCACCGGCGGCGATATCGGACAGATCGGCAGTACTTATCGGACGGTCCAAAATCGCTGCGCGCAACAGCAGGATGTGTGTTGCGGTCTGCGCACCGTGCCGCCAACCCAGTTCGGCAGGCCGCATCATGTCACCGATACCGTCGCGCAAGATTTTCAAACGCGCGCTATCTTTCCGGGACAGGCGCAACCTCTCGTCCACGCCCACGCCACCCAGCGCGGCCAAACGGCGGATCGGATCGGCGATGCGGTCATTTTCCAGATGCACCAGCGGCGCCAAGGTCACGGGGTCGGCACCGGGCATCACGCGCGCCAGAACACCGGCCTGCGTCATGGCAGCAATGGCGGGGGCGGGATCGGGGGCGGCCAGAAGCTTAAGCATTTCGGCCCCGATACGCTCACGCGAGAGCTGATCGATCCCATCGGCCAGCGCAGCACAGGCGGCCAGTCCTTCAGGATCAATGCCCTGCGCCGGATCGCCATACCACGCGTGAAAGCGGAAAAACCGCAGGATGCGCAGGTGGTCCTCGGTTATCCGCGCCGCCGGATCATCGATAAACCGCACCTTGCGGGCCAGCAGATCGGCCAGACCGTTCAGCGGATCGGCCACCTGTCCCGAAGCATCGGCATAAAGCGCGTTCATCGTGAAATCGCGGCGGCTCGCGTCATCTTCGATCCGGTCGGAAAATCGCACCACCGCGCGCCGTCCATCGGTTTCCACATCGCGGCGGAATGTTGTCACCTCGTGCGGCTGACCGTGGGCGATCACCGTGACCGTACCATGGTCAATCCCTGTCGGCACGACCCGCAATCCGCCGGACTCGGCAAGTTCGGTCACCCGGTCCGGTGTTGCATTGGTGGAAATGTCGATGTCTCCGACGGGGGCGCCGATCAGGGCATTGCGCACACAACCACCCACAAGAAACGCCCGGTGTCCGCCGTTCGTCAACACTGCCAAAACCGTCTGAGTGCCGGGATGGGTCAGCCAATCACCGGTCACCCGGGTCACGGCTGCATCCGGTCGGCCAAAGCGCGCAGAATGCGGGCGGTTGCGCCCCAGATATAATATGGTCCCCATGGCACCGTGAAATACAGACGCTCGGTCCCGCGCCAGCGACGGCCCTGTATCTTATACTGGCCCGGATCGGCGACATGGGACAGGGGCACGCGAAACACCTCGTCAACTTCGCCCGGTTCGGGACGCGCATCGAATTCGGCGCGAATCAGCGCGATCACCGGCGTGATGGTGAACCCGGTGACGGTTTCATGGGATGGCAGGGCGCCCAAGACTTCGACATTGGCGGGGTCCAGCCCGATTTCCTCCTGCGCCTCGCGCAGGGCGGCGGCGGTGGCATCTGCATCGCTTGGATCGATCTTGCCACCCGGAAAAGCGATCTGTCCCGGATGATGCCTGAGCGCCGACGAGCGTTTGGTCAGGATCAATTGTGCCCCGCGATCGCCGTTGATCACCCCGATCAGCACCCCGGCCCCACGCAAACTCCGCCCCTGCGGCAGCAAGGTGCCGGGGTTCAGGTCAAAATCCGACGAAGCGGCGGCGGCCGGTCTGTCCAACGCCGCCATAAGGCGGTCACGCGTCGTCATCAGCCGTCTTCGCCTCGAACCCCAGCGTGGCGGGGTCAAGTTTGTAATGCGCACCGCAGAACTGACAATCGGCGGTGACGATACCGTCGTCGGTCGTCATGGTCGCGATGTCGCGGGTCGAATAGATCGACAGGCTTTGCCGCACTTTGTCTTCGGAACAGCCACACCCAAAGGTTACCGGTTGCGCGTCGAACACCCGCGGGCGTTCCTCGTGGAACAATCGATAGAGAAGGTCGGTTGGCTGAACCGATGGCCCGATCAGCTCAAGATCATCCACCGTATCCAAAAGCGTATTGGCACGCAGCCAGTTTTCGCCTTCGTCCCCGTCAAGAATATCGGCCGGCTCAAGAAGCCCACCCTCGCCGGTGGCATCCCCACTTGCGGTAAAGGGCGATGATTTGGGCATGTGTTGCAGCATCACGCCACCACCGCGCCACCCTTCCGTTTCGCCCGGAATCTGCGACCGGCCAAAAGACAGCGCGAACCGGGTGGGCAGTTGTTCAGACTGGGCGAAATAGGTCTGCGCACAGGATGAAAGCGAGCCTCCGGCAATCGGCGTGATCCCCTGATAAGGCGTATTACCCTGCCCTTGATCCAGCAAAAGCGCGAAATACCCATTGCCGATCAGATCGAACGGCGCTTTTTCTGCGTCCAGCCGATCCGCATCGAAACTGGCCCAGGCGCGGATGCGCGCGGGCGATCCATCGGCACCGGGGGCATAGTAATCCGTGGCGATCAACCGGGCGGGGCCATCGCCGCGCACTTGCAGCGACAGTTTCCAGCGAAGTTTTATCGTTTGACCGATCAATGCGGTCAGCAAGACCATTTCAGCCACCAGAGATTCGATCTGGGGCGGATACGAGTGCTGTTCAAGCACATTGTCCAGCACACCATCAAGGCGCACGATTCGCCCCCGGATGTCGGAACGGTCAAGTTGGAACGGCAGGACGGTATCATCCCAAGCAATTTTCGAAGCGATGGTCATGGGGTTTCCTTGCGCGGCGCGCCTTGGCATACCGCGTCTATATAGGTCGGACAACCGGATCACCAACCACCAGAGGGACAGTTATGATCAGGCGGTATGGCGAAGCGCCCAAATTCGGGGTGCAATATGTGCACCGGCCCGGCGCCTATGCGATCCTGCCCCGGGGCGGATCTCTGCTTTTGACGATGCAGGCCGAACCGGTGCCCGAGTTTCAACTGCCGGGCGGGGGCATCGATCCGGGCGAATCACCCATCGCCGCATTGCACCGCGAAGTGTACGAAGAAACCGGATGGCACATCGCGGCCCCGCGCCGGATCGGCGCATTCAGGCGGTTCACATATATGCCCGAATACGGAATCCACGCGGAAAAGGTCTGTCATATCTATGTGGCGCGCCCGATATTGCAGCGCGGCCCGCCAAGCGAACCGGGGCATTCGGCCGTCTGGGTCGAAACCGGTCAGGCGCTGGACCTGCTTGGCAATCCGGGGGATGCGGCGCTGCTGGAACATTTCTGCGGCATTCATTTTTAACCGACTTCTGGGCCCGTATCAGGGCCGGTAAACTCCAACAGAACACCCGAAACGTCATCATCCATTTCTTCCTTGGTGGCATAGGATGCAAGATCCCACAGAAGCGCCTGAAAAAACGCCTCGCCCTTCACATCGGCGCTGGATTGCATGATTTCGATCAATCCTTCCTCGCCCAGAAGGGTGCCCGCTTCGTCGGCGCATTCGGTTATACCGTCCGATGCGAGCAACAGGCGGTCGCCCGGATTCAACCGGGCAGAACACAGGCCGAACACCGGATCGGATAACAGGCCGATCGGCATCCCGCCCGTGCCCAGCTGTTCGACTGATCCGTCGGCCCGTTGCAGCAAGGGGTGGGGATGGCCGCATTGAATCATCTCGACAGCCCCCGAAGACAAATCGACATAGGCCAGTAGCATGGTAAAATAATGTTCGGTATCCACATCGTCGATCATCATCCGGTTCAACCGGTGCGCCACCTCGGACAGGTCGCGGGCAGAATAGACACCCGGCGCGGTCTGGATCAGCGCCATATTCTGATCCGGCGAACTGCCCGAAAGATATCCTGCCAGCCGCGCGGTCAACAGGGCCGGGGCAATGCCATGGCCCGATACATCGAGCGAAAACAGGCCCACCCGGTGTTTGTCGATCCGGAAATGCCCCACCAGATCGCCGCCGACATGGCCACAAGATCGCAGGACAAGCGCCGCCTGGGCCGTTCCGAAATCCACCGCCCGCTCGCGCAGCAACGAATGTTGTAATTTGCGGGCCTCATTCAGGTCACGGTCAACGGCCGCATACAGCGCCTTGATTTCGGCATAGGCCGCCGAGATCATGCGGTTCTTTTCCGACAGTTCGCGTTCGTTCTTCATGATCCGTGCGGCAGCCGCGATACGCGCGCGCAATTCCTCGGCGCTGACGGGTTTGGTGATGAAATCGTCAGCACCGCTTTCCAGCCCGGTGGCCACCTCGTTCTTTTCGGATTTGGAAGTGAGAAGAATGAAATAGACATACCGTTTCCGCGCCCGTTTGCGGAATATCCGGCAAAATTCCAGCCCGCTCATCCCCGGCATCATCCAGTCACTGATGATCAGGTCAAAAGTTTCGGTCTCGCAGAGGTCCAGCGCCGCCTGCCCTGATTCGGCCTGATGAACCTCAAACCCCCATTTTTCAAGCGAGGACGTCAGGATCTTGCGTTGCAGCCGGCTGTCGTCGACAACAAGAACCCGTTCAATCGGATCCACGATCGCGGTTGAGTTGAGTTGGGGGCCCGGTACGCCGGAATCGTTTTCGAAGTCGCCCATTTCGGAATCCATAACATCTTTTCACGCACTGGGGTTAAGGTTCCGTGAAAACGCTGCCTGAACGGTTTTGTATCTAATCATCATACCTTAAGGGGTTTGCGGCAAAAGGCTCTCTACGAGGGAGAGACGATGATGATTGCATGGGGCCGTATCACCCAACTTAGATCCGAGATCGGTGAAGATGACTTTTCCGAAGTCGTCGCGCTGTTTCTGGAGGAGGTGGACGGCGTGATCGACCGCCTGCGCATCACATCCGATCCGGCAACCATGGCCGCCGATCTGCATTTTCTGAAAGGTTCGGCGCTGAATCTGGGGTTTGCCGCCTTCGCCGACCTGTGTGAACAGGGCGAAGCACTGGCTGAAACGGGCAGGGCTGATCAGGTGCCTGTCGCTGATGTGATCCGGTGCTATGATGCGTCGCGCACAGAATTTCTTGCCGGGCTTTAGGCGCCCGGTGGTTCAGATCAGGAACTCGGTCAGCGCCAAATCGTTTGTAATGTCGCGAAATGTAAAATCTGTGGCATTCAGTTTCTCGGTCAGGATCACGAAATTATCCGCATCCGAGGTTTCGATGCCCAAAAGGACCGATCCAAAGTTGCGGGCAGATTTCTTGAGGTATTCAAAGCGGGTAATGTCGTCTTCCGGGCCCAGCATCGCAAGAAAATCACGCAGGGCGCCGGGGCGTTGGGGCATCCGCAGAATAAAGTACTTCTTGACGCCCGCATAACGCTGCGCCCGTTCCTTGACCTCGGGAAGGCGTTCGAAATCAAAATTGCCGCCCGAGGTGACGCAGACCACACGTTTGCCCTTGATCCGATCCGCCACATCCTCGAGCACGTCAATCGACAGCGCGCCGGCCGGTTCCAAAACGATCCCCTCGACGTTCAGCATATTCTGGATGGTGACGCAGATCCGATCCTCGGGCGCCAGCACCACATTTTCGGGCGCAACATGCTTGAGCACCTCAAACGTCAGCTCGCCGATTCGGGCAACGGCAGCACCATCCACGAATGAATCGATCTGTGGCAGGGTCACCGGCTCGCCCGCTGCAAGGGCTGCGGTCAGGCTGGCCCCGCCTTTTGGTTCAACCAATATCAACTCGCATTCGGGCGCGACCCGGTCGAGAAAGCGTTTCATCCCCGAGGAAAGCCCGCCCCCGCCGACCGGAAGAATCACCACGTCCGGGGGCGTGCCGATTTCCTCAAGCATTTCCACTGCGACACTGGCCTGACCCTCGATCACGTTAAGGTCGTCGAAGGGCGACAGGAAATGCCCGCCCGCCGTCACACAATACTCTTGTGCGGCCTTCAGCGTCGCATCAAAATAGTCACCAATCAGGCGGATTTCGATATTTTCGCCACCAAAAGTGCGGGTCTTGAAGATTTTTTGCTGCGGCGTCGTAACCGGCATGAAGATCACGCCGCGCACACCGAAATGACGGCAGACAAAGGCCACGCCCTGCGCATGATTGCCGGCACTGGCGCAGACGAAAAGATCCTGCTCCGGGTTGTCTTTGCGCACTTTGCGCATCGCATTGAACGCGCCGCGGATCTTATAGGATCGGACAGGCGTCAGATCTTCGCGTTTCAGCCAGATATCGGCGCCAAATCGTTGCGACAGATAGTCATTGTGCTGCAACGGTGTGGCGGGGAAAAGCGCGCGCAACCGGGCGGTGGTCGCCAGAGCCCTGTCTTGGAAATCGTCCTGAAAATCATTCATGACCTCTAAGTGCCGCGTTTGCGGACCGGCGACAAGACCGCAGTTGCGGGTTCGACGCCACTGACGTCTGCTCCCTGCGCCGCCAACTTGCTCTTGAGGCGCAAACGCTGTATCGCCGCCGCTGTCTGTCCGCCCCATGGAGAACATCCGATGTCTGCACCCAAGAAAGTCGTGCTTGCCTATTCCGGGGGTCTCGACACCTCGATCATCCTGAAATGGCTGCAGACCGAATACGGCTGCGAGGTGGTGACCTTTACCGCCGATCTGGGTCAGGGCGAAGAACTGGAACCCGCCCGCGCCAAAGCCGAGTTGATGGGCGCATCGGCGATCTATGTCGAAGACCTGCGCGAAGAATTCGTGCGCGATTTCGTTTTCCCGATGTTTCGCGCCAACGCCCTGTACGAAGGGCTGTACCTGCTGGGCACATCAATCGCCCGCCCGCTGATTTCCAAGCGGCTGGTCGAAATCGCCGCACGCGAAGGTGCCGATGCCGTCGCCCACGGTGCCACCGGCAAGGGCAATGATCAGGTACGGTTCGAACTGGCCGCCTATGCACTGAACCCCGATATCAGGGTGATTGCGCCCTGGCGCGAGTGGGATCTGTCAAGCCGGACCAAACTGCTGGCCTTTGCTGAAGAAAACCAGATTCCCATCGCCAAGGACAAACGGGGCGAAGCACCGTTCAGCGTCGATGCCAACCTTCTGCATACCTCGTCCGAGGGTAAGGTTCTGGAAAATCCCGCCGAAGAGGCTCCGGATTACGTTCTGCAACGAACCACCCGCCCCGAAGATGCACCCGACACCCCCGAGATGGTCGAGGTTACCTTTGAAAAAGGCGATGCGGTCGCGATCAATGGCGAAGCGATGTCACCCGCCACCATCCTGACCCGCCTGAACGAGCTGGGCGGCAAACATGGTGTCGGCATTCTGGATCTGGTGGAAAACCGCTTTGTCGGGATGAAATCGCGCGGCGTCTATGAAACACCGGGCGGTACGCTCCTGCTTGAGGCGCATCGGGGCATCGAACAGATCACGCTGGATTCAGGTTCGGCGCATCTGAAAGATTCGATCATGCCGCGCTATGCTGAACTGATCTATAACGGCTTCTGGTTCTCCCCCGAGCGTGAAATGTTGCAGGCCCTGATCGACAAGAGCCAGGAGCATGTCACCGGCACGGTCCGTATCAAGCTGTACAAGGGATCGGCACGCACCGTTGCCCGCTGGTCTGATCATTCGCTGTATTCCGAGGCGCATGTAACGTTTGAGGACGACGCCGGAGCCTATGATCAGAAAGACGCCGCCGGGTTCATCCACCTGAACGCGCTGCGCCTGAAATTGATTGCCAACCGGAACAAGCGGACGGCCTGATCAATCAAACGCCCCGGTTGTTCAACAGCCGGGGCGCACGTTCAACAATACTCCCGCAACTTCTCATATGGCGCCATGCCCGCCTCGGCCAATTCGCCATAGCGCCCGGCCAATTCGGGCAACGGACCCTCGGGCCCGGCGAATCCGGTTGAACGATGCACCGCCCCATACCAATGGGCGGCCCACACTCCATCGCTCGCATGTCCACCCACCGGCCAGTGCAGCATGGCAGGGTCAAACCCCACGCCAAGGGCCACACACAGCCCCTCAAGCGCGGTTTCCGGGTCGGCGCGGATTATCTCACTGTCGATCACCAGCGGCACCGGCCCATTTTCGGCAAACGTACGGAACAGCCGGTACTGATCTTCAAATCCCAGCCCTTGCACTGTCGGATTTTCCGACTTGGCCGCATAGCTCGCCACGACACGCGCCGGATGGCGGATCAGGAACACATGCCGCGTGTCATCGGGCCAGTCGGGCATGAAACCGGGGCGCATGTGGTGTGGCATGTGTTTTTGATACCAGTGCGCCCGTCCGCCCGGCACCGGCCCGGTACAGGTCGCGGCCACTTTGTCTGCGTCGGCGTCTTGGGCGGCGATAATCGCATCGCGCATCGGATGACGGACGCCTGACTCGGTCAGCCAGGCGGCATAAAACGGCTCATCCGACACGGCAAAATCGGCCCGCGCGCCAAAGGAATACATCATCGCCGTCGACAGGTTGCGCGGCCCCGACCACATGGCAATCCGCATATCCGTCTCCTTCGCTGAACCGTTGAGATATCTGCCACCGTCAGGGCAAACTTTCAACGCTTCCTGCCGCGCCGTACACCCTGAAAATGGCGGATTTCGCCTTTCACCTGACCGTCGCCCCGGATACCGTGCCCGCGGCCAATCCGGGGGAACATATGACCAGCGCTGCCGCCGCCGTCACACCGATGATGGCACAATATCTTGCCATCAAAGCGGACCATCCCCATGCCCTGCTGTTTTACCGCATGGGCGATTTTTACGAGATGTTCTTTGACGATGCCGTCGCGGCTGCCGAAGCGCTGGATATCGCGCTGACCAAGCGTGGCAAACATCTGGAGGAAGACATCCCCATGTGCGGCGTGCCGTTCCATGCCGCGGAAGGATATCTGCTGACCCTGATCCGCAAGGGGTTTCGCGTTGCGGTTGCCGAACAGTTGGAGAACCCCGCCGAGGCCAAAAAGCGCGGCGCGAAATCCGTGGTGGAGCGCGGCGTTGTGCGGCTGGTTACCCCCGGCACCCTGACTGAAGACAGTCTTTTGGTGGCGCGGCAGAACAACTTTCTGGCGGCACATGCGGAAATCCGCGACGACGCCGCGCTGGCATGGGTCGATATTTCGACTGGCGAATTTCGCGTCACCCAATGCCCCGTTGTGCGGCTGGGTGCCGATCTGGCGCGCATCGCCCCGCGCGAAGTTCTGGTCGCCGACACCCGCGAGGCTGATTTGACCCCGATCATTACCGATATGGGTGCGGCGATCACGCCCATGTCGCGGGGCAGTTTCGATTCGGCCGGCGGGGAAAAGCGGCTGTGTGCCTTGTTCCATGTGGGGTCGCTGGATGCTTTCGGCGCATTCACCCGGGCCGAGGTGTCTGCCATGGCGGCCCTTGTCGAATATCTTGACCTGACCCAGCGGGGCAATTTGCCGCTGCTGCGCCCGCCAGTCCGTGAAGCGGCGGAACGCGTCATGCAGATCGACGCCGCAACCCGCCGTAACCTTGAACTCACCCGCAGCCTGTCGGGCGGGCGCGACGGATCGCTGATCGCCGCCATCGACCGCACGCTGACGGCGGGCGGTGGGCGGTTGCTTGATCGGCGGATGAACAGCCCATCGCGGGTGCTGGACACGATTCAGGCCCGGCAGGCGGGGGTGCGTGCGCTGGTGTCTGATGTGCGGCTGTCCGAGGATCTGCGCGCCGATCTGCGCCGGGTGCCCGATATGGACCGTGCGCTGTCACGTCTGGCGCTGGATCGCGGCGGCCCCCGCGATTTGACCGCAATGCGCGCCGGGTTGGAGCGCGCGTGCGATATTGCCAAGCGTATTACCGGCGATATGCCACAGATTATCTCCGAGGCATTGCACGCGTTGGGCGGGCACGGTGATCTGACCGCATTGCTCGACCGAGCACTGATCGCCGAGCCGCCATTACTGGTGCGCGATGGTGGTTTCATCGCCCAAGGCTATGACGCCGAGCTGGACGAGGCGCGCACCCTGCGCGACGAAGGGCGCGGCGTGATCGCCGGGATGCAGGCGGATTATGCGGCGCAATGCGGCGTGCCTACGCTGAAGATCCGCCACAACAATGTGCTGGGTTACTTTATCGAAACCACGGCCACCCATGCCGAAAAAATGTTGTCTCCACCGCTGAACGACACGTTCATCCATCGCCAGACCACGGCCAGCGCTGTGCGGTTCACCACCGTTCCGCTGAGCGAACTTGAGACAAAGATCCTGAACGCCGGGTCGCGGGCGCTGGAGATTGAAAAGCGGCTCTATGCCAGCTTGAAAGACGCTGTTCTAGCCTCGGCCGCACGGATCGGCGTGACCGCTGCGGCGCTTGCCGAACTCGATCTGCTGGCCGCACTTGCCGATCTGGCCCGGGGCGAGGATTGGTGCGCCCCAGTGATCGACGACAGCCGGGTGTTTCACGTCACCGGCGGACGGCATCCGGTGGTGGAACAGGCGCTGCGCCGACAGGGCAAGGGCGGATTCATCGCCAATGACTGCCATCTGTCCGAACCCGACAGCCCCACCGCGATCTGGCTGCTGACCGGCCCCAACATGGCGGGTAAATCAACGTTCCTGCGGCAGAACGCTCTGATTGCCCTGCTGGCGCAGATGGGCAGTTTTGTCCCCGCGAAAGAAGCGCGCATCGGCATCGTGTCGCAACTGTTCAGCCGGGTCGGCGCTGCCGATGATCTGGCGCGGGGGCGATCGACTTTCATGGTGGAAATGGTCGAAACCGCTGCTATCCTCAATCAAGCCGATGATCGTGCATTGGTTATTCTGGATGAAATCGGCCGCGGCACCGCCACCTATGACGGGCTGTCCATCGCCTGGGCCACAATGGAGCATCTGCACGACGTTAACCGTTGCCGCGCCCTGTTCGCCACCCATTACCACGAGATGACACAGCTGGCCGACCGCCTGTCCGGGGCGCAGAACGCCACCGTGACGGTCAAGGAGTGGAAGGGTGACGTGGTGTTCCTGCACGAGGTCCGCAAGGGCTCGGCAGACCGGTCTTACGGGGTGCAGGTTGCACGGTTGGCGGGCCTGCCCGACCCTGTGGTCGCCCGTGCCCGTGTTGTGCTTGAGGCGCTGGAAACAGGCGAACGGGAAGGCGGCGGGAAAAAGGCGACACTGATCGATGATCTGCCGCTGTTCTCGATTGTCGCCACCCCTGCCCCGGTTGCCGTGAAATCACCCGCATTGGACCGGTTGCGCGACATTCGCCCCGATGAGCTTTCACCCATCGAGGCATTGAAGCTGATTTACGAGCTCAAGACTCTTTCGGCTTCGGGGTCGAGCTGACGCCGACCTGCGCCGCCCGCAACAGCCGGTCATGGAGCACGAACCCGGTTCCCATCACCTGAATGATATCGCCCGCCTTGGAACCCGGCACCGGCGCCTCGAACATCGCCTGATGCAGCTTGGGGTCGAACCTATCGCCGATCTCGGGCGTAATCGGCTCGATCCCATGCTTGGCAAGCACTGAAATAAGTTCGCGCATCGTCAGCTCGATCCCGTCCAGCAACGCCTTGTTCGACGCGCGCTGTTCGTCGGTGACGACTTCAAGCGCGCGCTTCAGGTTATCGAAGACGGGCAGAATGTCGCGCGACAGTTTCGATCCGCCGTATTGTTCCGCCTCGCGACGGTCACGGTCGGACCGCTTGCGCGCATTTTCCGCATCGGCCAGCGCACGCATGAATCGATCACGGTATTGGTCACGATCGGCGCGCAGAGCGTCCAGTTCGGCCAACGGATCTTCCGGCTCACCCTCGGCCAGATCGTCGAGCGACTGTGGCCCGACACCTTTTTTCTCGGGGAACCCTTTTTCCGAGGCAAGCATTTCCTCAATTGCGCGTTCGATGTCTTTTTCTGGTCTCGTCATGTTCATTACCCAATCAACCTCGGTCGGTCAGCAGCTTACCAACCATCTGCGCCGTGTAATCCACGATCGGAACAATCCTGCCATAGTTCAGCCGGGTCGGTCCGATCACGCCGACGGCGCCAATGATCTTACGGTCAGCGTTCATATATGGGGAAACCACCAGAGAGGAACCCGAAAGTGAAAAAAGCTTGTTCTCAGAGCCGATAAAAATGCGCACCCCCTCGCCTTCATCGGTTAATTCCAGAAACTCGGCGATATCGCGCTTGCGCTCCAGGTCGTCAAACAAGGTTCGGATGCGGTCCAGGTCTTCGGTTTCGGTGGCGCCCGCCAACAGGTTTGCCCGACCCCGCACAATCAGACGTTCATATCGCTCGCCTTCATTCTCCCAGATTGCCAGCCCGCTTTCCACCAGATCGGCGGCCAGCGCGTCAAGTTCCTGTCGCCGGGTCGCGATTTCACGCTCGGTTGTGCTGCGCAACTCGCTCAGCGTCTTGCCCATGGCCAACGCATTCAGAAAATTCGCCGCCTCGCGCATGGAACTGGGCGTCTGACCAGCCGGGGGATGAAACAGGCGGTTTTCCACGTGGCCATCGCCAAAAACAATCACCACAAGCGCGCGTTCCGCCGACAGGCTGACGAACTCCAGATGTTTGATCGGTGCCTCGTGCTTGGGCGCCAGCACCACACTGGCCCCACGGGTGGCCGTTGAAAGCGCGCTGCCGACCCTGTCAAGCAAGCCGCCCACATCGCTTTCGTTTTTCCCAAGGGTGGCATCGATCTTTTCGCGGTCGGTTTCCGTCAGATTGCCGATCTCAAGCAATCCGTCGACAAACATCCGCAACCCTTGCTGCGTCGGTATCCGCCCGGCCGAAACATGGGGGCTGTTCAGCAAACCCAGATGTTCCAGATCCTGCATGACGTTGCGCACCGTTGCCGCGCTGACCTTTTCGGTCATCGTGCGCGTTAGGGTCCGCGACCCCACGGGATCGCCGGATTCAAGGTATCCTTCGACCACCCGGCGAAACACTTCGCGTGAGCGGTCGTTCATCTGCGCCAGTAATTTGGAAGCATCGGTCATCGCGTCACCCTCCGGATGTGCGGGTGCAGTTAGACCGGAGTGCGCGTATAAGGTCAATCGGCGGGGGTTGCACCGGATGCGCGGCCATGGGTATCACCGCGCAGAATTTGCAAAGGACATGCCATGCGCCCCTCTGGCCGTAAACTGGACGAAATGCGTCCGATCACCATCGAAACCGGCTTTACCCGCCATGCCGAAGGATCGTGCCTGATCAAGTGCGGCGATACACATGTTCTGTGTACCGCCTCAATCGAAGATCGCCCGCCTCCGTTTCTGAAAAACACCGGTCTGGGCTGGGTCACCGCCGAATACGGTATGCTGCCCCGCGCCACCCACACCCGCATGCGCCGCGAGGCCAAGAACGGCCAATCCGGTCGTACCCAGGAAATTCAGCGCCTGATCGGTCGCTCCCTGCGTGCAGGCATCGACCGGGTGGCTCTGGGCGAGCGGCAGATCAGCATCGACTGTGATGTGCTTCAGGCCGATGGCGGCACCCGTTGTGCCTCGATCACCGGTGGTTGGGTTGCTTTGCGGCTTGCGGTGAACAAGTTGATGAAGGCCGGCGACGTTGTGACCGATCCGATCATCGATCATGTGGCGGCGGTGTCCTGTGGCTTGTACGCCGGCCAACCGGTGCTTGATCTGGACTATCCCGAGGACAGCGAAGCCGGCGTTGACGGCAATTTTGTGCTGCTCGGCTCGGGCCGTCTGGTCGAAGTGCAGATGTCGGCAGAAGGCGCGACATTCTCACGCGACGAAATGGCCGAACTGCTGGATCTGGCCGACAAGGGCAAGGCAGCTCTGGTGGCGGCACAAAAGGCAGCCGTGGCATGACACGCCGGTTCTCTGGTGAGCGACTGCTCATCGCGACACATAACGCGGGCAAGTTGGAGGAGATCGCCGATCTTCTCCGCCCGTTTTCTGTCGCGGTGGTGTCTGCCGGAGAGTTGGGCCTGCCCGAACCAATCGAGGATGGCACAACCTTTGTCGAAAACGCCCGCACGAAGGCCCACGCCGCCGCTAAGGCCAGTGGCCTGATCGCCCTGTCCGACGACTCGGGGATCGAGATTGACGCGCTGGATGGCGCGCCGGGCGTCTATACCGCCGACTGGGCCGAAACGCCTCAGGGCCGGGATTTCACAATGGCGATGTCCCGGACGCACGACAAGTTAGAGGCGGCGAATGCACCCCATCCGCGTACAGCGCGGTTTTGCTGTACCTTGGTGATGGCCTGGCCCGATGGCCATGACGAAGTGTTCCCGGGCGTCATGCCCGGTCAGGTCGTCTGGCCCATGCGCGGCGAACAGGGGCACGGGTATGACCCCATCTTCATGCCGGATGGTTATAATATAACATTTGGTGAAATGGATCGCATGGAAAAGAACCGCATCAGCCACCGCGCCGACGCCTTTCGCAAACTTGTGGCAGGTTGTTTTGCCTGACGATTGGCAGGCAGGCGGGTTTGGGCTTTATGTGCATTGGCCATTCTGCCAATCGAAATGCCCCTATTGCGACTTCAACAGTCACGTTACTACCCGGGTCGACCAAAATGCATGGCGGGTCGCGCTTATTTCGGAAATCCGTCGGCAAGCGGCCTTGGTTCCCGATCGTGTCCTGAACACGATATTCTTCGGCGGCGGCACACCCAGCCTGATGAATCCGGATGTTGTATCAGCCGTTATCGATACCGCACGCGCCTGTTGGCCCACCGCGAACGATCTTGAAATTTCGCTTGAGGCAAACCCCACTTCGGTCGACTCTGGCAGGTTCCGTGACTATCGCGCGGCGGGCGTTAACCGGATCTCAATGGGGATACAGGCCCTGAATGATCCCGATCTTCGCGCTTTGGGTCGGCTGCATACCGTCGCTGAAGCGACTGCGGCCTTTGACGTTGCGCGCTCCACTTTTGACAACGTCAGCTTTGATCTGATCTATGCCAGACAAAAACAGACGCTTGAAGAATGGCGGCAAGAGCTGACACTGGCGCTGGATATGGCGGTGGACCATCTGTCGCTCTATCAATTGACGGTAGAGGACGGAACGGCCTTTGGGGACCGTCACGCCCGGGGGCTATTGCCCGGCCTGCCAGATGAAGACCGCAGCGCCGATATGTTCGATCTGACGCAAGAGTTGTGCGGCGCGGCCGGTCTGTCAGCCTATGAGGTTTCAAACCACGCAAGACCCGGCGCTGAATCCCGTCATAACCGGATCTATTGGCGCTATGGCGATTATGTCGGCGTGGGCCCCGGCGCCCATGGGCGTTTGACAATTGAGGGTACCAAATACGCAACCGAGGCCATCAGACAACCGGGCGGATGGATGGCGGCCCTATCGCGCGACGAAGCACCAGACACGACCGAGATCCTGTCGCGGCGCGATCAAGCCACTGAATTCCTGATGATGGGAATGCGGTTGAGCGAAGGCATTTCCCTTGAGCGATATCAAACGCTGGGCAGCACATCATTGAATTCCCGCAAGATTGCCGATCTGGTCGCCGACGGGCTCGTCGAACAGACCGGCGATAATCTGCGGGCCACACACCGCGGGCGATCAGTGTTGAACGCCGTATTGCGAAATCTGTTGGAAGATCAATTCACCCTACCGACTTGACGACAGCATCCTGCAAAGCTCATCCAACTCTTCCAGGGTCTTGTAACGGATCGTTATTCCACCTGATTCCTTGCCGTCATCATGGCTGATCACCACTGACATCCCAACCGCCGCCGCAAGATCTTGCTCAAGTGCGCGAGTATCGGCGTCTTTCTCAGGCTTCTGACGCGGCTTCGGCGCATCGGTTGGCCCCTTCGGACCCTTGGCAAGTTGTTCAGTTTGGCGCACTGAAAGCCCTCTGGCCACAACCTGTTTCGCCAGACCGGAAGGATCATCGGTGGTGATCAATGCCCGCGCATGACCAGTGGTAATCTCACCGTCGCGCAACAGCGCCAGAACATCCTCGGGCAGGTTCAGCAGCCGTAACAGGTTTGCGATATGGCTACGGCTTTTCCCCAAAGCCTCGGCAAGACGTTCTTGGGTATGTCCAAATCGATCCATCAACTGACGAAAGCCCGCCGCCTCTTCAACTGCGTTCAGATCGCTGCGCTGAATATTCTCAATAATCGCAATTTCAAGAACTTCCGTGTCATCCAGTTCACGAATGACTGCTGGCAGATCATGCAATTGCGCCATCTGCGCCGCACGCCAACGGCGTTCACCTGCGACAATTTCATAGCGATCAGGATTTCTGGGATTGCGTCGAAGAATAAGAGGCTGAATAACCCCCTTTTCCCGTATCGACGCGGCCAGCTCCTGAAGTTTTTCAGCCGAAAAACTCCGCCGCGGCTGATCCGGATTGGGTTCGATATGATCCACCGGAATGCGCTGATCCGCGCGACGAGACGTTCGGTCCGAACCCGACTCATCGGAAACACCAACATCTGCCATCAATGCGGACAGCCCACGACCCAAGCCTCTGCGTTCCTGTTTTTTGTCTGTCATTTTACCATCCGATCAGCCAGAAATTTCGTAACGATGTACCAGTTCCCGGGCAAGTGCGCGATAGGCCACGCTCCCCTTCGACGCCGTATCATAGGTCAGAACCGGCTGTGCATATGACGGCGCTTCGCTCACCCTGACATTCCGTGGGATAATTGTCTGAAACACCAAATCACCCAGCGTTTCGCGCGAGTCCAGTTCCACCTGTTGCGCAAGCCGATTGCGGCCGTCATGCATCGTAAGAACCACACCTTCGATCCTTAAATCCGGGTTGGCGGAATGGCGCACCTCACGAATGGTCAACATCAGTTGCGACAGCCCTTCCAGGGCAAAGAACTCACTTTGCAACGGGACAAGGACCGAATGTGCCGCGACCATTGCATTGACCGTCAGCAGGCTCAAAGACGGAGGACAGTCGATCAGGATGAAGTCAAACGCATATTTATCGATCGCGGGCTGTCGCAAAGCATCAAACAACAAAAAGCTGCGCTTTTCATTGGAAACCATCTGAATGTCGGCCGAACTAAGATCGGACGTCGCCGGCGAAATCCAAAGCCCATCGAACTCCGTAATGTGAATGACATCTTCCAGCGGAGCATCGTCCAGCAAAAGATCATACGTCGTCAATTTTCGGCTGGACGATTCAATTCCAAGACCCGTCGAAGCGTTTCCCTGCGGATCCAGATCGACGATCAACACGTTGTACCCATCTTCGGCCAACGCTGCCCCCAGGTTAATCGTGGTAGTGGTCTTACCCACCCCACCCTTTTGATTCACCACTGCAATGATACGGGCCGCGGCTGGCCTGATGGGATCAGCCACGTCTGAACTCTCCTATTGCCAGCACAGTCGCACTCGGGTCCGTCTTGCTGGAGTGCTTTTTAGCGTCAAAAATCCACTCCTTACGGGCATCGGATATCTCTTGATCAGCCGTCGCGCCCTTCGGGAAAATACATAGGCTCAGTGGCGCTCTGTGCCTTTCGGCCAAATCCAACAATTTTGGCAAAGGCGCGAGCGCGCGTGCAGAAATTATATGTGCGTTCACTGGTGGAGTTTCCTCGATGCGCGATGACAAGATATTTACAGAGGTGTCCGTTTCCCTTGCGACTGCGCGCATAAAAGTTGATTTTCGCTGATCGCTCTCTAACAAGATAAAGTCAAATGAAGTCTTATAGTCCGCACCAACCATAGCCAGCACAAGTCCCGGGAACCCCGCACCGCTTCCCATGTCGAGCCATCTTCCCTCACTTCTGTCAGCAAATTCGAGCAACTGAACAGAGTCAGCAATGTGCCGAGTCCAAAATTGAGTAAGCGTTGCGCTGGAAACCAGATTGATCCGTCTATTCCACTCGGCAAGGAGCGCTTGATAGATTTCGAGACGCTTTAATGTTTCACGTGAAACAACCGGATGACCTACGATGAACTCCGACATAGACTGCATCAACCGACCTTACGCAATTCACGCGCCCGTATGGCAGCAATAATCACAGTTAAAGCCGCCGGAGTCATGCCCTCAATTGTTGACGCCTGTGCAATGGATGACGGCCTAACCAATTTCAACTTGGACTTAACCTCATTAGACAACCCACCAATCGGTGCGAAGTCGAGGTCAGCCGGAATCCGCAAGTCTTCATCGGCGCGCAGCATTTCCACATCACGCTGTTGCCTGTCCAAATAGTTCGCGTACAGCGCATCGTTCGATAACTGAGTTCGCTCGGATGGATCGATTTTCTCCAGTGCGGGATCTAATTTGATCAAATCGCTGAAATCGATGCCATTGAAGCTGAGCAGCTGGAATCCATTACGTTTCACGCCATCGTTGGACAGGTTGAAACCAGCAGCTTTCAACGTACTGGGGGCCCAGGAACAGGCCAAAAGTTGGGCTTTTGCTTTAGTCAACCTATCTATCTTTGCGTGATAGAACTCCCGACGCTCCTGACCGACGCACCCCAAAGCGATTCCCATCGGGGTCAGACGCTGATCTGCATTATCAGCTCGAAGCGAAAGTCGAAACTCTGCGCGTGACGTGAACATACGATAGGGTTCAGATACACCCCGCAGAACAAGATCGTCTATCATGACGCCAGTATAGCTTTCGGAGCGGCGAAATTCAGTTGGCTCGCCCCCAAGCGCCAGTTGGCCGGCATTCAGACCAGCCACCAATCCTTGTGCTGCCGCTTCCTCATAGCCCGTCGTTCCGTTGATCTGTCCCGCCAGATAAAGGCCTTGGACACCGCGCACCGCAAGCGTTGAATCCAGAGAACGCGGATCGATATAGTCATATTCGATCGCATAGCCAAGTTGCAGGATCTCAGCGGCCTCCAAACCCTTTATTGACTGGACGTACTCCAATTGGACTTCGGCCGGCAACGACGTTGAAATACCATTAGGATAGACGGATTCAACATTAAGCCCCTCAGGTTCAAGGAAAATTTGGTGAGAGGACTTGTCAGCGAAACGCATGATCTTGTCTTCAATGGAAGGACAGTATCTCGGCCCGACGCCATCTATTTGTCCACCGTACATCGCGGACCGATCAATATTCTGACGAATAATGTCATGGGTATTTTCATTTGTGTGGGTGATTCCACAAGAGATTTGCCGGGCGGTTGGCGCGACCGACAAGAATGACAACATTGTCGGTTCTGCATCACCGGGTTGAGTTTCCAAATCTGCCCAATTGATCGAGCCACTACGAAGACGGGGCGGCGTTCCGGTTTTAAGGCGTCCCAAAGGCAAGCCGAGTTCATCGAAACGCCGCGAAAGCCCGGAAACCGCCCCCTCGCCCATTCTTCCCCCTGGACGCGAATTGTGGCCAATATGGATTATGCCACGCAAAAAAGTCCCAGTTGTGATGACAACGCTACCCGCTGAGATCTGAGTGCCATCGACCAGCCTTACACCTGTAATCTTAGACCCTTGGTCCAGACATAAGTCATCAACCTCACCATCAATTATGGCAATATTGGGATGTGCGCCGAGCATGGTTTGGATGGCATTTCGATAAAGATCTCTATCGGCTTGCGTTCGCGGACCCTGTACCGCCGGACCCTTCCTGCGATTGAGCAACCTGAATTGTATGCCTGCTTGATCAGCAGCACGGCCCATTAGACCGTCTAGGGCGTCGATTTCACGAACCAAGTGCCCTTTTCCCAAACCACCAATGGCCGGATTACAAGACATCACTCCGATCTTAGTTTTATCCAAGGTAATCAAAGCGGTTTTGCAACCCAGGCGCGCAGCCGCATGCGCAGCCTCGGCACCTGCATGTCCGCCACCTACCACTATGACATCGAATTGTTTCACGTGAAACACTCCTTACTTACCTAGGCAAAAACTGGAAAAAATCTCGTCCAAAACTGTCTCAATCCCAATACGCCCAACGAGTATATCGAGGCCTCTGATACATCGGCGAATCTCTTCCGCCACCAACTCGGATCGGGGATTATCATTGCACAGTTCACGCTGCGCCTCAACCAAAGCGGCAACACCCGTACTTAGCGCTTGCCGATGTCGTGAGCGCGTAACCAGCCCTGCCCCCGAAGCACGCACCTTAAGTACATCCGTTATATCGCGAATCATTTGATCAAGGCCATTTCCGGTTATCCCGGACACCCCGTTGACCGTATCACCGCCATTATCACATTTCCCAACACGGACCAAATCACCTTCTCTAGGAAGTACGCTGGGACTGTTATCCAGGTCTTGGACCAAGATAACCCGCAGATCTGCCGTCTCTGCACGCGAAAGCGCGCGTTCAACGCCCATCTTTTCGACTATATCCGTCGTCTCGCGCAAGCCAGCCGTATCCAGCAGCGTCACCGCCAATCCTCCAAGGTTCATCTGGACTTCAATCACATCCCGAGTCGTGCCCGCGATCTCCGATGTGATCGCAGCCTCCCGTCCAGCCAGCGCGTTCAATAGCGTCGATTTTCCGATGTTGGGCGGACCAACGATTGCCACTTCAAAACCTTGCCTGATCCGTTCAGCGGCTCCGCTGCCTTCAAGCTCTTTTCGTATACTGACCAGGGTATTGTCGATCAGGCTCAAAACCTCTGGGCTGACGTCTTCGGGAACATCCTCGTCCGCGAAATCAATGGTCGCTTCCAACAGCGCGGCGGCACGTATCAGGTTCTTTCGCCAGGTTTCGGTAATCTTGCCCAACGCGCCCGACAGGATACGCTGCGCCTGCAATCTTTGGGATTCGGTGTCTGCGTCGATCAGATCTGCCAATGCCTCAACCTGAGTAAGGTCCAGCCGATTTTTGGCCAATGCTCTCCGTGTGAATTCGCCCGGCTCCGCCGTTCTGACGTCAGGAAATGACGCCAATACATCCAGAACGGCCATCACGACGGCAACACTGCCGTGGAGTTGGAATTCAACCGTGGGTTCGCCCGTAAAACTGCGCCCATCATCAAACGCGATGACCAGACCAGTATCGAGCAACCGGCCCTGCCGGTCAGTTATATCCCGCAGTCCGGCCCTGTGCGACTGCGGGAGTGTCCCGACAAGTTCCCGAGCTGTTTCAAAGGACTGGGGACCTGAGATTCGTATAACCGCGACGCCCGCTTTACCTTGGGCACTGGCAAGCGCAAAAATCGTATCCATGATCAGGCTCCGATAACGCCTTGCGTGTCAGGTGTTCATAGAATCGAAGAAATCCGCGTTTGATTTGGTCTGTTTCAGTTTTGAAATCAGGAACTCGATGGCGTCGGTTGTTCCCATCGGATTCAAAATGCGGCGTAGGACATAGGTTTTCTGAAGATCGGATTTCTCGATCAACAGCTCTTCCTTGCGCGTCCCGGATTTGAGAATATCCATCGCAGGATAGACACGTTTGTCTGCGACCTTGCGATCCAGCACAATCTCACTGTTGCCGGTACCTTTGAACTCTTCAAAGATCACTTCGTCCATGCGGCTGCCGGTATCAATCAGCGCGGTGGCGATGATGGTCAGCGAGCCACCTTCTTCGATGTTCCGGGCCGCGCCAAAGAAACGCTTTGGCCGTTGCAACGCGTTGGCATCAACACCACCGGTAAGAACCTTGCCCGAAGACGGCACAACCGTGTTGAATGCCCGACCCAGTCGGGTGATCGAATCCAGCAGGATAACGACATCCCGCTTATGCTCCACCAGCCGCTTGGCCTTTTCGATCACCATTTCGGACACGGCAACGTGCCGGGTTGCCGGTTCGTCGAAGGTTGAGGAAACGACCTCGCCTTTGACCGAACGCTGCATGTCCGTGACTTCCTCGGGCCGTTCATCAATCAACAGAACGATCAGATAAACTTCAGGATGGTTTCTCTCGATCGAGTGGGCAATGTTTTGCAACAGAACCGTCTTACCAGTACGTGGAGGCGCAACAATCAATCCCCGCTGGCCCTTGCCAATGGGCGCCACAAGATCGATGATTCTGGCCGAACGGTCTTTGACCGTCGGATCATCAAGCTCCATCTTGAAGCGCTCATCCGGATACAGCGGCGTCAGGTTGTCAAATGCAACCTTATGGCGCGCCTTCTCTGGGCTTTCAAAGTTGATCGATTCAACTTCGGTCAGCGCGAAATACCGCTCACTTTCGTCGGGGCCACGAATCACGCCGTCGACCGTGTCGCCGGTGCGCAGCGCGTACTGGCGGATCATATCGGGCGAAACATAGATATCGTCGGGGCCGGGAAGATAGTTTGCCTCGGGCGAGCGCAGAAACCCGAAACCGTCCTGCAGAACCTCAAGCACACCGTCACCGCCGATGATCCAGTCATCGTCTGCGCGTTCTTTGAGGATCGAGAACATCATCTCGCCCTTACGCATGGTCGACGCGTTTTCAATCTCCAGCTCTTCAGCCAGGGACAACAGGGCCTTGGGGCTTTGCGCCTTCAGTTCGGCTAGGTTCAAACGGTCTTGTGTCATGCGGGCAATCCTCGACAGCGAAAAATGACAGACGCCGAGGCGTGCTTTTGTCAGGTCGGAAAGGGAGGTTCAGTGATCGGACGACCACCGGACTGTCTGCTAGCCAATCCTGGTCGCAATGTCAACCGATCTTAAAACGGACGAGCGATGACCGAAAATACGATGATGAACATCAGCAGCGTCGGCACTTCGTTCATCTTTCGAAAATAGCTTCCGGGACGGGTGTTTCGGCCCGTTTCAATGGCTTTTCGTTGCCCTGCGCACCACATATGAAACCACGTCATCGCAATGACCGCCACAGCCTTCGTCCAAGGCCAGTAAGCGGTCCAATCGATGATCCCGGGGGTGACCACCAGGATCAGACCGAACAGCCAGGTGGCGATCATTGCAGGGGTCATGATGACCCGCAGCAGTTTGCGCTCCATCATCTGAAACACTGCTTCGCTGTCACTGTTCCGAGCCACCGATTCTACATGATGCACGAAAAGCCGTGGAAGATAGAACAACCCCGCCATCCAGGAGATCACGCTGATCACATGCAAGGATTTGATCCAGGGATAAATGACGAAGAGCAGGTCAGTCATGGCGGTCCTCTGAGTTCCCTTCACTTATATTAAAGAGAAGATAGAAGAGTTGTAGTGGTTAGTAGGGGCCGGGATAACGGGGATCAACGTCTAATCCCCCATGTTGTCCACAGAGCGTTCGGAGGGACGCATGCCCGGTAAAACCCTGTGTGTAACTCTAAGACACCTGTAATTATGGTAATTAGTCAATGGGTTACAGTTTTTTGCCTGTGGATGAAACCAATGGTGGTTTTGGGGATGGTTGTCGAATTTCAGACTGTCCCCATTCGCTGTGCAAGGTTCATCCACGGTGGACAATTTCTGGACGAAAGGTGAAAAGAAACTTGGAATTCCTGTATGAGCAGTGATGCCTGCTTTCTGTCCCATTTTGCCCCAACCCTTCGGGGTGACTTATCCACGGAATAATCCCATGACGCCGCAACTGATCCTCGCGTCTTCTTCGGCCATCCGGCAACAGCTGTTGCAACGGGCCGGGGTGGTCTTTGATGTGGAAACGCCAAGGATCGACGAAGATGCGATCCGTGCCGCGATGCAGGCCGAGCAGGCGACGCCCCGCGATGTTGCCGATGCTCTGGCCGAGTTCAAGGCGGCGAAAGTGGCGCAGAAATACCCGAATGGATTGGTGATCGGCTGTGATCAGGTGCTTGAGATCGGACAGCGCATTATGGCCAAGCCAGACTCACCTGAGGATGCCGGTGCGCAACTGCGCGCGCTGTCGGGGCAGAGCCATCGGCTGCTTTCGGCCATAGTAGTGTTTGAAAATGCCCGTCCGGTCTGGCGTCATGTGGGAACCGTGCGCCTGACGATGCGTGATCTTTCCGACACGTATATCGACGAATATATAGCGCGAAACTGGGAGAGCATTCGCCACTCTGTCGGCTGCTACAAATTGGAGGAGGAAGGCGCGCGCCTCTTTACGCGTATTGAGGGCGATTATTTCACAGTACTGGGTCTGCCACTGCTCGAGCTCTTGTCGTGGCTGACGTTGAAAGGCATTCTGCGATCATGACCGAAGCAAAAATCCCACTGGCCGGCGTGATCGGCAGCCCCATCGCCCACAGTCGTTCGCCGGCGCTGCATCAACATTGGCTGCGTACCTTAGGGCTGCGTGGCTTCTATATCCCCATGGATGTGGCTCAGTCGAACCTGGCCGAAGTGATCCGCGCCCTGCCAAAGATGGGGTTCGTCGGCTGCAATGTGACGATTCCCCATAAGGAAGCGGTGTTGGAGCTTGCCGATCTGGTGACCGATCGTGCGGCATTGATCGGGGCAGCTAATACGCTTATTTTTCGTGCCGACGGCAAGATTCATGCTGACAATACAGATGGTTACGGGTTTATTCAAAACCTGCGGCAATCTGCGCCGGGCTGGGATGCCAAGTCGGGACCGGCTGCGGTTTTTGGCGCCGGGGGTGCGGCCCGTGCGGTCATCACATCACTGATTGATGCCGGGGTGCCGGAAATCCGCCTGACCAACCGCACCCGCGCAAGGTCCGAAGCGCTGAGAGCCGAATTCGGCGGCAAGATTGTGGTTTATGATTGGGTAAAGGCCGGAAATGCGCTCGACGAGGCGCAAACCGTGGTAAACGCAAGTTCCTTGGGGATGCAGGGCAAACCGGATTTCCGGGTACCGCTGGACGGGTTGTCATCCACAGCGGTGGTGTCGGATTTGGTCTATACGCCGCTCGACACCACATTCCTGCAACGGGCACGCGAATTCGGCTGTGTCACCGTCGATGGGTTGGGGATGCTGATCTATCAGGCGGCACCGGCGTTCGAACGCTGGTTCGGTATGCGCCCCGAGGTTGACGCTCGCACCCGCGAGGTGGTTCTGGGCGGATGAGCAGGCCTCATCTGATCGGACTGACCGGCTCTATCGGCATGGGCAAATCCACGACGGCGGGCATGTTCGCTGCACTGGGGGTTCCGGTGTGGGATGCGGATGCGGCCGTACATCGGATCTATGGCATTGATGGCGCGGCGGTTGCGCCCATGGCGGCCCTCTGCCCCGATGCGGTGCAGGACGGACAGGTGGACCGGGCGCGATTGAAGAAATGGATCGCCCGGGACCCTGCAGCGTTGAACCGGATTGAAGCATTGGTTCACCCGCTGGTCGCTGCGGACCGGCGCGCCTTTGTCGAAGGATCATCGGCAGCGATTATCGTTCTTGACGTTCCGCTATTGTTTGAAACCGGGGCCGATGCGCAGATGGACACCATTGTCGTCGTGTCGACCGATGCCGCTGAACAGCGCCGCCGAGTCATGGCGCGGGGCGAAATGAGCGAAGAGATATTCGAGCGGATCCTTGCCAAACAGCTCCCCGACGCCGAGAAACGCGCACGGGCCGACGTGGTCATTGATACGACAACGCTGGACAGAGCCGAACGGGCGGTTGCGGTGCTGATGCGGCAGATCAGAAAAGGGCAGGCAGATGCGTGAAATCGTTCTCGATACAGAAACCACTGGGTTTGAACCGGAAACCGGTGACAGAATCGTCGAGATCGGCGCGGTCGAACTGTTCAATCACATGCCGACCGGAAAGACCTTTCACGAATATATCAATCCCCAACGCAGCATGCCGCAGGGCGCGTTCGAAATTCACGGATTGGGTGACAATTTTCTGCGCGACAAGCCGCTGTTCGCGGCCGTGGGCCGGAAATTTGTCGATTTTGTCGGCGATGCGAAGATGGTGATCCATAACGCCGCCTTCGATATGAAGTTTCTGAATGCTGAACTTGGCTGGATGGGTCTGCCCGCACTACCGATCACCCAAGCCATCGATACTCTGGCCATCGCGCGCAAGAAATTCCCCGGCTCGCCGTCGTCGCTGGATGCCTTGTGCCGCCGGTTTGGGATCGACAACTCGTCCCGCACTCTGCACGGCGCGCTTTTGGACTCGGAAATTCTGGCCGAAGTGTATCTGGAGTTGATTGGCGGACGTCAGCCCGATCTGGTGCTGGCAACCACAAGGGCGAAGGGATCATCCGGAGATGCCACATGGCGCCCGTATCCCCGGCCCCGTGCCCTGCCTTCACGGCTGAGCGATGCCGAAGCCGCCGCCCATAACGCCTTTGTTCAGGCCATGGGCGACGGCGCGATTTGGAACAAGGCCTGATCACCGCTGAACGAGGCGGTTATCCACTGGAACGAAATCGGCCCGTTGATCGGCCGGATTTCGTTCCAGTGGTCTGTTGGTAGAGGCGGATCGCTCTAGTTCGGCTTTGCTTCGCTGGCTTTTTGCGCAGCGGCACGCTGTTGCAGGCTTTGGCGATACAGTGCGACAAAATCGATCGTGTCCAGGTTCAGCGGTGCAAAACCGCCGTCATGGGTCACATCGCTGACGATCCTGCGCACAAAGGGGAACAACATGCGCGGGCATTCGATCATCAGGAACGGGTGCAGCTGATCGTCCGGCACGTTCTCGATGGCAAAGATACCGCCGTATTCCAGTTCAAGCACGAACAGGGTGGCTTCGCTTTCCTTGTTCTTTGAGGTGATGTTGAACTTGGCGGTCACTTCGAACTGGCCTTCACCGCGTTTCTTGGCGTCCAACGCCACCTGAACCTGCACATCGGGGGTCACCGCGCCGTTCGATCCGTTGCGCGACACGATGTTTTCAAACGACATGTCACGGATGAACTGCCCGAGAATCCGCAGTTGCGGAATCGCCGGTGTCTTGGGGGCTTCGGGTGTCGTCGCTTCGGGTTCGGCCATATCCGGCTCCTTGATCAAAATTGGTTGCAGCGGTTCTAGCAGGTCGTCACATGGCGCTCAATGCCGGGTCCAACCTGACGGTCCGGTGCGGGGCGGATGGGTCGGACGCTTGGACGATTCTTCGACCTCGTGGTAATCACCGTCGATCACCGGGCCTTTATCATCGCCCGGGTATCGTTCGGTGGTGGCGTGCGGCGGCTTATTGCCATAACTGAAGCCCTGAACGCTGATCCTTGCGCGCAAAAACCGGAACGCAGCGGCGCGAACCGCGGGAATCAGCAGCGCGAACCCGCAGAAATCGGTGAAAAAGCCCGGCGTCAGCAACAACGCCCCCGCCAGAAGTATCATCGCACCATGGGCAAGAGGTTCTGTCGGATCGCGCAATTCATTGAACGAACCGCGCAATTGACCAAGGGCCAGCGCACCCTGCGCCCGAACCAGCCAGGTGCCCAGAATCGCCGTCAGAATCACGACGCCCAACGTCGGCCAGAGCCCGATCAGCCCGCCAATCTGGATAAACAGTGCGATCTCGATCAGCGGAATGGCAAGAAACAGCACAAACAGCCACATAGCAACCTCCGTATTCCCGTGCAGTGGTGGACTTGACCGTCCCCCGCACCTACATATGTTGAGAAAGGCGGCGAAACAAACCCCCGCCCCCGAATGAGGTTCAGATGAGTTCCGCCGTGATCCAGCTTTTAGTACTGGCCGCCATCGCGGTTTTTCTGATTTTGCGGCTGCGCAATGTGCTAGGTACCCGTGATGGATTTGAAAAACCGCCGGTGACTGGCCCGACCCCGACCGACGCAAAGCGGGACCGCCGCGGTTTCGAAGTGATCGAAGGCGGGCCGGACCGGGACATCACCGATCATGTCGAGGATGGCACCTCCAGCGCCAAGGCACTTTCAGCAATGAAACTGGCCGAGCCGGATTTCAACGTAACCGAATTTCTCACCGGTGCGCGTGGCGCCTATGAGATGATCCTGATGGCCTTTGAAAATGGCGATATCTCGGAGGTTCGTTCGTTTCTTGCGCCCGAGGTGGCCGAGGCTTTTGAAGAGGTGATTCATGACCGCCGCGAAAAAGGTTTGACGGTCGACGCGAGTTTCATTGGCCTGCGTGAAATTGCGCTGACTGAGGCAGAATACGCCCGTGATACCCAGTTTGGCGAAGTAACCATCCGGTTCACCGGCGAATTGACATCGGTGGTCCGCGACCATGGTGGCGACATCATCGAAGGCAGCGCAACCGAGATCAAGCGACAGCGCGACGTCTGGACCTTCGGGCGCACCATGGGTGCGAACGATCCGAACTGGCAACTGGTCGCCACCGGGGAATGATCCGTGCCGTTGTCGCAGCCTGGCTTGCGGGGTTGGTCTCGATGACCACCCCGCCTCCTGCCTTGGCCGAGACAACACACAAGATCCTGTCGTTCTCAGATCTCAACGGATGGCAGAACGACGATCACGCCGAAGCCCTGTCGGTGTTCATAGACACCTGCCGCGACATGCGCGATCCGGAATGGCGCAGCGTTTGCGCCGTGGCGGCCAGTCAGACTAACGCGCGTACATTCTTTGAACTGTTCTTTCGTCCGGTGCTGATCGAAGACGGCGATCCGATGTTGTTCACCGGGTATTATGAACCTGAACTCAGCGGATCACGATTTCGTGGTGGAAAATACCAGTATCCACTCTATGGCCTTCCAGGCGACGCGGATCAGGGGCAACCTTGGCATTCACGTGCGGCGATCGAAACCGAGGGCGTGATGGAGGAAAAGGGGCTGGAACTCGCCTGGATCGACGATCCGGTCGATGTCTATTTCCTGCACGTGCAAGGGTCGGGCCGGGTCAAACTGGCCGAGGGTGGCGGGATGCGCGTGGGTTATGCCGGGAAAAACGGGCACAGCTATCGCTCTATCGGGAAAGAGCTGATCCGCCGTGGTACCTTTCCGCCCCATGCCGCTTCGGCACAAGCGATCCGCGCCTGGGTCAAGGCCAATCCAGAAGACGGCGCCGAACTGATGCGCCATAATCCGTCCTATGTCTTTTTCCGCGAAGTCAGTGAAGTGCCTGCCGATAGGGGTCCGCTGGGCGCGATGAACCGGTCGATTACCACCCTGCGCTCGGTCGCCGTCGATCCGCGTTTCACCCCGTTGGGTGCGCCCGTCTGGATCGAAAAAGGCGGGCGTGAACCGATGCGACGGCTGATGATTGCCCAGGACACCGGGTCGGCGATCAAAGGCGCACAGCGGGCCGACATATTCTTCGGTACCGGTCGCACCGCCGGTCTGCGAGCGGGGCGGGTGAAAGACCGCGGGCGGATGATCGTGCTCATGCCGATTCAGCGTGCCTATGCGCTTGCTCCCGGATTCTGACAGGTGGTGCGCGGTAAACTGCCCCCCCGGCTGAGCGCCGAGGACCGCGCGCTTTGGCGTCGCGTTGCGGATCAGGCCGTGCCGATGCATCCAGCCCGCAGCAAGCCGTCGTATCCACCCGAGCCTGCACCACCACCCCCCGATCCCGAACCGCCGCGCGCGCCGATTCCGACGTTCACCATGGGCCAGCGGGTGCGCGACACCCGGCCTGCCTTCGATCTTGTTCCGCCGGTTCAGCAGCGTCTGGCACAGGACCGGCTGAACATGGATCACAAGGCGTTCACCCGTATGCGGCGCGGCAAACTGCCTGTGGAGGGGCGGGTCGATCTGCACGGTATGACGCTGGCTCAGGCAAATCCGACGCTGACCTCGTTTATCCTCGGATCGCAGTCCATGGGCCGGCGGTTGGTGTTGGTGATTACCGGCAAGGGGTCGGGTAAACGGCACGATCCGTTTGGATCTGGCCCCGGAGTTTTGAAACGGCAGGTTCCACAGTGGTTGCGCATGGCGCCGCTGTCGCAGGCAGTATTGCAGGTTTCGGAGGCGCATCAGAGCCATGGCGGCTCAGGCGCGTATTACGTCTATCTCAGGCGCAACCGTTAACGTTTGGCGCGCCTTGGCGATGGCAATCGTACTGATCGCTGCCGAAAAGGCGAAATAGGCGGACATTGCCCACATCTGATCGGGGAAATCGATGCCCCGGTCGATCAGCGCCGCCGTGATCCCCGGTCCGATGGCCGATCCGAACACCATGACCGCCCCGGACAGCGCACGGATCGCCCCTAAATGCCGGGTGCCATAGTATTCGGCCCAGAACGCGACAGGAATGGTGGCCTGACTGCCGGTGCCGATGCCAAGCAACATCATCGCCAATGCCGCGCCCCACAGTGTTTCGGCGCCGGCCATCACGAAGAACGAGATGATGAAGGGCACCAGATACAACTGCATCAGCCGCGAAGTGCCGAACCTGTCGATCAATGCGCCGGTGCCAAATGTCGCGGCGATTGATGCCACTGTGAACAGCGGCAGCAAGGCGACGAAATCCACCATGTCCCAGCCCTTGATGCCGGTCAGGTGCACCTGATGAAAAAACAGCGACGTGCCCCAGGCGGCTGGGCCCAGCATCAGCGGTATCAGCACCCAGAACAACCAGTGACGCAGCAGATCGCCCCGTGTCCACTGACGTCCGTTCATCCCTGTGGAACTGGTGGATTCCGAAACTGACTGCGGCGTGCGTTCGGACTTCAACAGGCGAAAGATCACCGGCGTCGCAATCAGCACCAGCACCGCCGCCAGAACCCACAGCAGGCGCCAGTCCCACACCTTTTGCAGCGAGACGAAAATCACCGGCAGCGCGGCTTGTCCAAAGGCAAAACCCATCGCCGCAACCGACAGCGCCCGCCCGCGCGTGGCGACGAACCAGCGCGCCATGGACACGACGCAGAGATGGCTCATCATGCCCTGTCCGAACAGGCGCAGCGCAAAGACAACGATCCCAAGCGCCCAGATCGGCTGTACGACCGCCATCGCCAGACAGGACAGAGCCAACCCCAGAGACACCACCACCGACAGATTGCGTATCCGAAACTGGTCGGTCAGAACCCCGGCCCAGACCATGACGATGGCCGATACCGTGGTGGCGATGGTATAGGTCAGCCCCCATTGTCCGTCGCTCAGCCCGAAATCTTCCATGATCTGCC
This sequence comes from Oceaniovalibus sp. ACAM 378, assembly GCF_008085915.1. Classification (GTDB taxonomy): domain Bacteria; phylum Pseudomonadota; class Alphaproteobacteria; order Rhodobacterales; family Rhodobacteraceae; genus Oceaniglobus. Next base: position 159,632 of record NZ_VSJK01000012.1, read on the forward strand.
CCGAGAACAGGGCAATGAAAAACGTTTGACCATAGCTCGAGGTAAACGACAGCAATACGCCTGCCAAAAGAAACAGCCGGTTGGCGTGAAGGAAGCGAAAGAACGTCATGCAACCCTTTCATCCCTTTCCCCAAGGAAAGGGAAGGGGGCTACAGCACGTATCTGCTCATATCGGCGGAACGGGCCAGTTCACCCAGATTTGCCTCGACGAAATCGGCATCCACCACGATTTCTTCGCCACCACGGTCGGGCGCGGTGAACGACAGTTCCTCGAACACCCTTTCCATGATGGTATAAAGACGCCGCGCGCCGATATTCTCGATCGCTTCATTGACCTGAAACGCGATCTTGGCCAGCGCGCGGATACCTTCGGGGGTAAAGGAAACGCCCACCTCTTCGGTCTTCATCAATGCGGTGTATTGCAGCGTCAGCGCGTTGTCGGTTTCGGTCAGGATGCGCACAAAATCTTCTTCGGTAAGCGGGCGCAGTTCCACCCGGATCGGCAGTCGTCCCTGCAATTCGGGCAACAGGTCAGAGGGTTTGGCGATGTGAAATGCGCCTGATGCAATGAACAGGATGTGGTCGGTTTTGACCGGGCCGTATTTCGTCGAAACAGTCGTGCCTTCGATCAGGGGCAGCAGATCGCGCTGCACGCCTTCACGCGACACATCCGCGCCGCGCGCATCAGAGCGGGCACAAACCTTGTCGATCTCATCAAGAAACACGATGCCGCTTTCCTGCACCGCTTCCAGCGCGGCTTTAGTGACGGTTTCATCGTCCAGCAGCTTGTCCGCCTCTTCGCCCAGCAGCACCTCATAGCTTTCCAAAACAGTCAGCCGCTTTTTCACCTTGCGACCGCCCATCGCCTTGCCGAACAGATCGCCCAGATTCATCATCCCGCCCATCTGTCCGGGCTGCATCCCCGGCAGTTCCATCGCGCCAAGAGGGTTCGAAGTGTCGGTCAGTTCCAACTCGATCTCGGTATCGTCCAACAGACCATCGCGCAGCTTCTTGCGGAACATCTCGCGGGTCTGTTCGCGGGCGCCTTCGCCGGCAATCGCCTCAACCACGCGGTTTTCGGCGTTCTGCTGGGCCCGGGCCTTCACGTCTTCGCGCATATAGTCGCGGGTCATCGTGATGGCGGATTCCACCAGATCGCGGATGATCTGTTCAACGTCGCGCCCGACATATCCGACTTCGGTGAATTTCGTCGCCTCGACCTTCAGAAAGGGCGCGCGGGCCAGTTTGGCCAGACGGCGCGAAATCTCGGTCTTGCCCACGCCGGTGGGGCCGATCATCAGGATATTCTTCGGATACACCTCGTCCCGCAGGTCATCGCCCAGTTGTTTGCGACGCCAGCGGTTGCGCAGGGCAACGGCCACGGCGCGTTTGGCGTCCTGTTGGCCGATGATGAAACGGTCCAGTTCGGAAACGATTTCGCGGGGGGTCAGATCGGTCATGGGTGTCATCCTCTGTTACGGTGTGACTTATGTGCCAAGGGCAAGTTTGCCAACCATGTGGCGGAGGAAGGTCATCACGGCGCGATCTTTTCGACGGTCAGCTTGCCGTTGGTGTAGACACAGATATCTGCCGCAATCGCCATGGCGCGGCGGGCGATTTCCTCGGCACCCAGATCGCCGTCCATCAGGGCACGGGCGGCCGCAAGCGCATAGTTACCGCCCGATCCGATGGCAGTGACGTCATGTTCCGGTTCCAGAACATCGCCCGCGCCGGTGATCACATAAAGATCAGTGCCGTCCGTGACGATCAGCATGGCTTCAAGTTTTTGCAGGTATTTGTCGGTACGCCAGTCCTTGGCCAGTTCGACCGCGGCGCGCTGCAACTGGCCCGGTGTCGCCTCAAGTTTGGCCTCGAGGCGTTCCAGCAGGGTAAAGGCGTCGGCGGTCGATCCGGCGAACCCCGCCACCACTTCGTGCCCGCCGGGTTTCAGGCGGCGCACCTTTCGCGCGGTGCCCTTGATCACCGTCTGGCCCAGACTGACCTGCCCGTCTCCGGCGATCACCACCTCGCCGCCCTTGCGTACGCCGATGATCGTGGTTCCGTGCCAGCCGGGAAATTCGCTCTTAGCCATGTCGTGCCCTTTCGTTTCAAGCTATATGGCGGCAGGCCCAGCCAAGGACAACCGGTCTGCCGATGTGCAAAACCCTGAGCGTGTTTTATGACGAGGAATTGCTGGCCCGGGCGCGGGCGGGGCAGCACAATTATTCCAACCGGCTGATTTCCGCGTTCAACGACCGGGGCATGACGGTCGAACTGTGCCGCAATTCAGATGCCGCACGCGCCGCTTCCGAGCAACAGCCCGGCTATGCTTTGTTTCACATGGAACATCCGTTTCACCCGCGGGCGCTGACCACGCGGCTTGCCTATCTTTATCCTTTCTGGCGGATCGAGGCTTCGGCAAAGCGGTGGGAGTGGTCGATTACCCGCGAAACGTTTGATCCCGGGATGATTGACCGGGCGGCGGCACAGCGGTTCTGGGACCGACGGCGCAGGCAACATTTCGGACATCACGCCGACAAGATCACCCGTGACGGATATGTCTATGTACCGCTTCAGGGGCGATTGCTGGACCGGCGCAGTTTCCAGACCGTCAGTCCGATTGCCATGCTCGGCGAAACACTGGCCCACAGCGGTGACCGGCGGGTCATCGCCGCGCTGCACCCGAATGAGATCTATGACGATGCCGAACGCGCAGCACTTGATACGCTGGCCGGTGCCCACACTCGCCTTTCGGTCGTAAAACGCCCGATGGAGCCTCTGCTGCGGGGGTGCGACTATGTGGTGACGCAGAATTCATCTGTCGCCCTGATGGGATATTTTCTGGAAAAGCCCGCAATCCTGTTCGCGCAAATCGATTTTCACCATATCGCGCTGAATGTCGCGATGTTGGGCATCGAACGCGCTTTTGCCCGGGTTGCCGACCACCGGCCCGATTTCGCCGGATACTTATATTGGTTCCTGAAACAGACGACGATCAACGCGGGCGATGACATGGCAGGGGAACAGATCATCGCCGCCGTGCGTCGCCATGGCTGGGATGTCTGAAACGCAAAAGGGCGCCCGTTGCGGGGCGCCCTTGTCGTGAAACCTGTCGGAATGGCTCAGATTTCGCTTTCGATCCAGCTGGCCAGTGCCGCCTTGGGGGCTGCGCCCACCTTGTTCGACACGACTGCTCCGTCTTTGAACAGGAACAGTGCCGGAATGCCGCGAACGCCCATCTGAGAGGGGGAATTCGGGTTCTCGTCGACGTTGACTTTGACGAACTTGACCCGGCCTTCATACTGGGTGCTGAGTTCTTCCAGCGCCGGGCCGATCTGTTTGCAGGGTCCACACCATTCGGCCCAGAAATCGACGACGACGGGGATGTCGCTCTGTTTGACTTCGGCATCGAAGGTGGCGTCGGTGACTGCAAAGGTGGCCATGTGAATTCTCCTGCGGAATGGGGTCAGGCCGGAACCTATGTACCGGGGATCGGGCCGTCAAGATGTCGGGGTTATTGTGCGCCCGATCTCACGATGTCGTGGTGGCGGTCAGCGCCCGGAGCAGCGCCGCCTTGGACAATGCGGCAGGCACAGGCATCAACGTGGCAGTGCGCGTCCACAGGATAGCGGTCTCAATGGCGCGGTCGGGGAATATTTCGGCCAGTGCAGCGGCATAAAGCCCCAACTGGCGCAGAACCCCTTCGGGCACCGCTTGGGCCGTTTCCGGAACCAGCCGGTTCGATTTGTAATCGACGGCCAGAACCCTGTCAGCGGTCACGATCAGCCGGTCGACGATCCCGTTCATCGCCTGCCCGCCCGGATGGGCCGAAAGCTCGACCTCGCTCAGCCCCTCGGCGCCGAACAGATCGGCCAGTTCCGGTGAGATCAGCGATGGGCGGACCTCCTCCAACGTTTCCTCGGCCCGGTCGTCACCCACCAGACGCGCGGCCATCGCGGGCCACAATTCGGGCGCATGGCCCGGCAGATGCTCAAGCAGCAGGTGAATCGCGGTTCCCCGCTCCATCGCCTCGTCGCGCAATTCAGGCATCATTTCGCCCGGTAACGCCTTTGCCCCGCCAAGCCCCGAAGGGATCAGCGCGGGTTCAATGACGGCGGGCAGGGGTGCGGGCCGGGCCACCCAGCCCGGCATCATCGACACCAGCGCGGGCTTGGCCTGCCGCTCGACCAACGCACCCCCCGTCCAGTCGCCATGGGAAAGCCTTATGCCATCGCCGGTGGGGAAGGTGCAGCGCAGGAAATCCATGTCCGACATCGCCTGTTCCACGGCGCCATACCATGACGGCGTGGGGGGATTGCCCGCGCCACAGACGATCAACCAGGTTTCCGCCCGGGTCATCGCCACATACAGCAGCCGCGCCCGTTCGGCATCGTCACCCTCGACCAGCCCGGCCTTGGCGGACTTCAGCAGTTCCGGCATCTCGTCGGCCCGGGTGCGCCACAGGGGGGTGCCGTCATCTGCCGGGAAAACTTCGTCGCGGATATCGGTTTTCTTGCGCAGAGTGTCGGGCAGGATGACGATCGGCGCTTCAAGCCCCTTGGCCCCATGCACCGACATCACGCGGATTCGGCTGCCGGCACTGTCGGCCTGACGCTTGACCTCGACATCGTCGGCATCCAGCCAGGCAAGGAACCCGGTCAGCGACGGAATATCCATCCGTTCATAGGCCAGAGCCTGATTCAGCAGTTCGTCCAACCCATCCTGAGCTTCGTCGCCAAGCCGCGCCAAAAGATTGGCCCGTCCGCGATGGCGCAGCATGATCCGGTCAAGCAGGTCATAGGGGCGCAAGAAATCGGCATCTTTGCGCAGGGCATCGATCACCGCCAGCGTTGCGGGAAACTCGGCGCGTCGATTGCGCAAAGCCTGCCACAGGTATCGTTCGCTCCGTTCCGCCGCCAGACCATAGAGCTCTGCCTCGCTCCACCCGAACAGCGGCGAACGCAGGGCGGCCGCAAGCGACAGATCATCCTCGGGCGTGGCAAGGAACGACAGAAGCGCGCGCAGATCGCGAACCGCCAGTTCCGCGCCAAGTTTCAACCGGTCGGCCCCGGCAATGTCCAGACGCTGCTGCTTGCAGGCGCGGATGATCTCGTTGAACAGGCGTTTGCGACGTTGCACAAGGATCAGAAAATCGCCCGCATGAACCGGGCGTCGTGTGCCGCCTTGGGCCGGAACAGTCTCTTTGTCGTCGATCATCCGGCGGATTTCACCGGCAATTGCCCGCGCCAATCGCACATCGGCGGCGTTGGGGCTGACCCGGTCGACGGGATCGGTCCAATCGGCGTCCTCGTCCTCATCCTCGGGAAGCAGGATCGGCCAGAGATCGACCCGGCCGGGCAGATCATCGTGAAACGCCCGGTGGCTTGCCGTAAGGTCAAGCGGGCCGTCACCCTCGCCGCCGAACACTGCATCCACCACCGACAGCACCGCACCGGACGACCGGAACGAGTGTTGCAGTTCCAGCCTCTGCAACGGAGCGGTCCCCGACAGCCTGCTGCGGAACCGGTCATACATGCGTTCAAATTCGTCGGGATCGGCCCCCTGAAAGGAATAGATCGATTGTTTCCGGTCCCCGACCACAAACAGCGACCTCTCGCCCGCCGAGCGTAACCCGTCTCCGGCGGAAAACTCCTGAGTCAGCCGCTCGATCACGCTCCATTGCGCCGGGCTGGTGTCCTGTGCCTCATCCACCAGAATGTGATCGATTCCGCCATCCAGCCGGAACAGAACCCATTGCGCGACCGCCGGATCGGTCAGCAACCCGCGCGCTTTGAGAATCAGATCTTCGAAATCAAGCCACCCGCGTGCCAGTTTGCGATCCTCGTACAACGGCAGGAAAATCTGGGCGAAGCGGTGCAGCGCGATGGATTTTTCGGCGGCGATCAGGCAAAGTCGGCTGTCGCGCGCCGTCTCTACCCGCAGCATCAGGTTGTCCAGCGCGGTGATATCATCGCCCAGTTTCCCACGTGTCGCCTTGGTGGGAAAGCTGCCCGTCTTGGCGCCGAACGGCGATTTGGCCGTGCCGCCAAAAAGCATCACACCCTCGCAGATCGCCAGATCGCCAAGGCCGGGGTTGGTGGCATTGACAGGACCAAGCGCCGCCGCCGCCTTTTGGTCTGTGACTGTTCCGGCTGAAAGTACGGGCAGCAGGCGGGAAAACAACGCGTGCTCACTGCCAAGGAACACCGAACCGATCAGCGTTTCAGCGTCCGATTCGGGGGCAAGGCCGAACCGCCCGAATATAGCAGCATCATCCAGTGGCGGCAGAAAACGGTCGCGATAACGAGAGACTGCGCCGATCAGGGCGGAAAAATCTTCGCCGGTGTAATGCCGTGCCAGCCCGTCGATCACATCCGGCGCAAGGGTCTCTGCCATCTCCTCGACAATCTCATCGGTCAGCAGCCGCGCGGCGCGTTCATCCATTTCGGTGAACTGCGGCGACACTCCAGCCTCAAGCGGAAAGCGGCGCAAGAGCGCGGCGCAGAATGAGTGGATCGTCTGGATCTTCAGCCCACCGGGGGTTTCGATCGCCCGAGCGAACAGCGTGCGCGCCTGCGCAAGGCGCTCGGCCCCGATGTCTTCTGCGTCGCCCAGCCCAAGATCGCCAAGTTCCGCGCGCAGCCCGGCGTCGGGCGTCATCGCCCATTCGCCCAGCCGCCGGAACAGCCGGTTCTGCATCTCGGACGCCGCCGCCTTGGTGTAGGTCAGGCACAGGATGTTCTGTGGCGATGCCCCGTCCAGCAACAGCCGCGCCACCCGGTCAGTCAGCACCCGCGTCTTGCCCGATCCGGCATTGGCCGAAAGCCAAGTGGACGTGCCCGGATCGGCGGCCTGAATCTGGCGGGCGGTGGCCTCGTTTGGCGCGATCATCCGACATCCTCCGGCATTGGTGGTTGGCTTTCGTCCCATTCTCCGAACCGCGCGAGATGGTCGTAATCACCGTCGTTCCACGTCTTGTGCATGGCGCGGCGGCTGGAATACCCTTGGGTCCGGCGATCAAAGGCCGCCAGCAGGCGACGCAATCCGGCGATGGTTTCATCGGGGTCGAGCGGTTCTTCGGCCTCGTGATCGCGCAGGGGCAGGAGGGTGAACACCGGGGTGCTGCCCAGCCCGATATAGGCCACTTCGGCCACTGCCGCCCGGGGCACGCCCTTGACCGCGCCAGCCTCGGCCATGGCGGCCTCAAGCAGCAACTGCTTGTCGAAATATTCCATCTCGGGCGGCTTTGGCGGTGTGCCGGTCTTATAGTCATAGATCACCAGCCGCCCGTCGGTCCGCCGGTCGATCCTGTCGGCTTTGCCGGTCAGGGTGAAGGCGGTTCCGGGCACCGCAAAGGCGCCGCTGCCTTCCAGAGCCAGTGGTGTGGCCTCGATCCGCCGCGTTGCTTCGCCGTCCAGAAACCAGTCGGCGACCCGCGCCAGCCGCGCCGCCCACATGCGCCGGGCGGTGGGCCAGGGCACTTCTTCGGCCAGAACAGTCTCGGTCAGCGCCAACAGGCGAGCCCGCGCATCGGGCGCTGTCGGATCTGGCACTTCGGCGACGAAACGCTCAAAGATCGCATGCACCACCGTGCCGCGCAGGGGCGCGTCGGGCATCTGGTGCAGCGGGTCCAGCGGGCGCAGCCGCAGGATATGCCGGGCATAGATTGCATAGGGATCGCGGATCAGCGTCTTGATCTGCGTCACCGACAGTTGCGTCGGGCGGGCTTCGACCGGCGGTCGGGGGGCGGGACGGGGCGCAGGGGAAACCGTCTCGAAATCCGCCTCGATGGCGCGGGCAAGATCGAGCCAGCCTTGTCCCTTTGCGCGCATCGCGGCTAGAGCTTCGGGGCCGCCAATGCCGGGCAGCCCGCTGAGCAGGTTGCTCAGCCGGTTCAGCCAGCGTGACACCACGGTTTCCGCCTCCGCGTCGCGGGTGGCGCGGGTCAGGATGACGGTTTTCGCGCCAATCGCCTGCTGAAAATCATGCGCCGACAGGCCGACACGCCGTTCGGGCAGCAACAACCCGGCCTGTTGACGCATCCGCCGGTTCAGCCATGGATCGGGCGCGGGCAGTTGCGGCCAGATACCATCGTTCAGCCCGCCGAGGATCACCAGATCGGCCCCCTGCACCCGCGCCTCAAGCGTGCCCCAGATCATCACGCCGGGATGGGATTGCACAGGTTCGCGCACTTCGCCGGTATCCAGAACACCCTGCAACAGCATGCGAAAATCCGCCGTGCCCATGTCGCCGCCGGTGTCGGCCACGGCGCGCAGTTCGGCGATCTTCTTTGCAGCCTCGTTCCCCGCTTCCTTTAACCACAATTCGCCGCTGCCACCTTCGGGACCACCGGCCAGCGCTTCGGACAATGCGATCAGCCGTTCCAGATGCACGGTCAGGGAGTCTGTGCCAAGGAATTCCAACCCCGCCAGAAGCGGCGCGAGCCATCCGGCCCATGCGATGTCTTCGGCGCTGCGGTCGGCGGCCCAGCCCATGATGGTTTCACCCGTGGGAAATGCGGGGCCTTTTCGCCGCTGCCACAGTTCAAATTCGCGGGTCAGGCGCAGATGCGGGCCACGATCACCCGCCGAGTTGCTCAATGGATGTTTCAGCAGCGCCAAAAGCGTTTCGGCGGTCAGTCGCGTGCCGAACAACCCCGCCACCTGCCGCAAAAACCGCCCCGGTGCGGACAGCGCCAAAGGACGCCCCGCGCTGTCATCGGGAATCAGCGACCAGCGGTCCAGCGCCGCGGCAACCTGCCGGGTCAGCATCCGGTCGGGGGTGATCAGAGCGGCGGTTTCACCCCGCTCGGCAGCATCACGCAGACACAGAGCAATCGCCAGCGCCTCTTGTCGCGGGGTCGCGGCCTCGATCAGGGTCATGTCGCGGGTGGCGGGGGCCAGATCGCCCAGATTGGGGCCCTCGGTCATCCACTGGTCTGTCACCGGTGCGGGGCGCAGCGCAAGCGAGACGAGCCGGTTGCGCGCGCGGGCCGGATCGGCGTCGCTCCAGCGTTGAACCTTGTCGGGGGTGATGTCGAGCCGCTGCATCAGCCGGGCGAAACGGAACTGCGGGTGATCTTCGCCCGACAGCGCATCATCCAGCCTGTCCCAGACCGCATCGGGCTGGTCAAAGTCGAATCCGGGCAGGATCACTGCGCCCTGCGGCAAACGCGCCACCGCCATCATCAGATCAGCCGTCGCGCCGCGCGATCCGGTTGACCCTGCAACGATCACCGGATGTTGTGGCGGATTATCCTGCCAGTGGGCGATCAACCGGTCGACCGATTGGCGCAGCATCCGCCCCGGATCGGGCGCGGCATCCTGTTCGAAAAACTGTCGCACGATCGAGATGAATCGCAAACTGCGCGCCCAATGGCCGGATTCGTCACTGACATCCAGCGCCTCCAACGCATCAGGGGCCACACCTTCGACCTGCATTTCCTCCATCAACGCGGCGAGGCTTTCGGCCAGATCGAAGATCGCCGCGCGGGGGGCCAGACTGCGATCCCTCTCAATCAGCAGACCGACCAGCCGCGCCAATTCCAGCCGCCGTTGCAGCGGTGACACCGGGGCAGGGCCGTCCGTGGGGGGCAGCACACCCGACAGATCGCCAAGCAATCGCAGGCGCGGCAACAGGCCGGTATGGGCGTGAAACAGATCTTGCACCCGGCGGCGCATCCGAGAGGTGTTGAGGAACAGATCGACCCGGGCTAGCGACTCGGGCGGGCCGGAAAGTCGCTCGCGCAGACCCGCCACCAGTTCGGCAGGGAAATCGGCACCGGGGGGCAGGGCAAAGATGCGGGGATGGGGCAGGGGATCGAACATCGGTCAGCCTTCGTTCCGGGAATTGCGGCGCTCCGGATCGCGCGCCAGCATCGTTTCGGCCAGAGCGATGCCGCCCGGGTGGCCAACATCGCACCAGCCGCCGGAATGTTCGACACCAAACAGCCGCCCCGTGCGACCGTACAGATCCCACAGCCGGTTCAGGGAAAACACCGTCTCGGAGATGTCGTGTAGCGCTTCGGTTTTCACGATCTGCGCCCCGACATAGACTTGGTCGCCGCCACGGTGCAACCGCCCGTCAGGGGCGAGAGAGAAATCTCCGGTGCCCTGCCGTCCTTCGGCCCGGTGCAGCGGAACCATGGCCAGCAGCGCATCCATTTTTTCGGGGTCCCATGTGGCCAGCAATGTCTCCATCGGGTTCGCCCCGGTCCAGACCGCATCGGTGTTCAGGGTCGCCACCGGCCCGGCCCCGAGCAAAGGCAGCGCATGGCGCAGACCGCCGCCGGTATCCAGGATCGCGTCACGCTCCCACGATAGGGCAACATCACGCGACGCAAGGTGTTGCGCCAGCATATCGCCGCGATAGTGGAGATTGACCACCCGTCGCGCGAACCCTCTGGTCAGCGCAAGCGCATGATCGATCAGCGGCAAGCCAGCCACGAGGATCAGGGGTTTCGGGCGGGCATCCGTCAGCGGCGCCATACGCGTGCCAAACCCCGCCGCAAACAGCATCACGGCATCGGGACGGTTGCGCATCGTGCTTTCAGCTCCTTCAGGTGGGTATCGGTCGGGGCGGGCAGATCGCGCAACACGATATTGCGCAGGTTCGTCAGGGCCGGATGGGACAGATCATGCATCAGATGGCCCCAGACGCGGGGGATCAGATCGACATAGCCCGGCTTGCCAAAGGCCAGCGACAGGCGCGCGAACACCCCGAGGATCCGCAGATTGCGCTGAACCCCCAACACCGCACAGGCGGCGCGGAACGGTTCGGGCGGCAGGCCGGTGGCGGCAAGATAACGCTCGGTCATCGCATCGCGCAAGGCAGGCGACACGTCGCGGCGCGCATCGGTCAGCAGGGAAGCAAGATCATAGGCCCGGTGCCCGGCCATCGCATCCTGAAAATCCAACAGGCCGACCCGCGCCAGACCGGTGTGAGCGGGCCGCCAGACCAGATTTTCGGCGTGATAGTCACGCAGCATCAGCACATCGGTGCCCGCTCCGTGCTCCAGCAATGCCGCGTTCAGCACCTCGCAAAAGCTGTCGGCGACGGCGGGGAGGTGGCCCGTTGCCCCAGAAACGTACCAGCCATAGGCCGGCGCGACGAAATCGGCGGTAAATGGCGGAGAGTATTGCGGCACGTCGGGCGGCGGAGGATGGCGGTGCAGCGCGACCAGAACATCAATGGCGGCGTCATACAGTTCAACTTCGCAGGCGGGCTCTTGTGCGATTTTGCGGGCAAATTGCGCGTCGCCGAAATCTTCCAGAACCAACAGGCCACTTTCGGCGTCTTCCGCAAGAATTTCGGGCGCGGACAACCCGCAGGTCAGAAGATGCCGTGCCAGACGGGTAAACGGGCGCACATCTTCGCCCCGTTCCGCCGGGGCATCCATCAGGACCACGGTATCACCGGTGGCCGGATCACGCAGCCGTTCATAGCGCCGGTTCGATGCGTCCCCGGCCAAAGGCGAGCGCTGCCAATCCGCCCAATCGCTGCGGGCCAGAAATCCGGCGATCAATTCGGGCCGGGCGGTCATTCGGCGTAGTCCGACAGCAGAGGTTCCAGCCGTGCCGCCCACGGTTTTGGTGCGCGGGCGGTGATCAGCCGCAGCGTTTCGCCCGATGGCTCAAGGGTCAGATGCAGCGCCATTGCAGGGGTTTCGGCACCAAGCCGGTCGGGCCATTCGACCAGACAGATCGCAGTATCAAACGCCAGATCCAGCCCCAGTTCCGCCACTTCGCCCGGGTCGCTCAGTCGGTACAGGTCGGCGTGCCAGATCTCGGTATCGCCAGCGTCATAGGTCTGGACCAGCGTGAAGGTCGGCGACGGGATGTCACGTTCGCCGGTTTCGCCCAGACGGGCACGGATCAGCGCGCGGGCCAGATGGGTCTTGCCCGCACCAATCGGCCCGTCCAGCAATACGGTATCGCCGGGCCGCAGAATCCGGGCCAGCCGCCGGGCAAATCCAGCAGTCTCGTCGGGGCCGTGCATCGTGAGGGTGAAAAGCGGATCGTGAACCATGCCCAAGTCATAGCAAGGCGGCCCGTGCCCGCAAGCCGGTTCAGCCTTTTTGCGCAATCAGATGCGCGCCCGAGCTGGCAAGACCGGGTGGCGCGGGCATATGGGCAAAGCGCGCGAGGGTCGATCCGCCGGCAATCCGCCGAAAGCCACAGGTCATCCCGCGACCGTCGCGCAGCATCGCGTTCATCTGCCATGCCTGGGTGCTGCGCGCATCGCTCAACACCAGAGATCGGGCCTCATCCCACCCCGGATTCGGAACGCTGGCCTGAGTCCAGCACTGCACCGCGCTATTGATATCCAGCGTTTCCAGCCCCTCGCGGGTGTCGGTGGACCACAGGCGGTCATAGGCGGCGTTGGTCATCGTCAGCACACCGTTCGCAGCAAACACCGCCAGCCCGTCGTCGATGGCATCAAGCACGGATTGTCCGGTCTCGATTTCATTGCGGAACCGGCGCGACAGGCCGACTTCATCGCTGATATCCTCGAACAACAAGGCGACCGCGCCGTCCACTTGCGGGCGTCCGGTGACGCGAAAGGTGCGGCCGAACGGCAGATGCCAGGTCTCGCGATATGTGCCGTCGGCGGCCGAAGCCTCAAGATCGACGATCTGATCGCGCCATGTGGCATAGTCCTTGGGTTCTGGCATCATCTGAAGATCGCGCAACGTGTCGAAGAAACCAAAGATCGACGGCCGCAGGATCAACTTCTCGGGCGCAATCGTCGTTAGATCAGCCAGCGACGGGTTGAACAGGGCCAGCCGCCGGTCGCGGGTAAACACCGCAAGACCCACAGGCAGGTCGGCAAAGGTCTTTGACAGCGTCTGCACGAAGGTCCGCTGAGAATCCTCGGCCTTGACCACGGTGTCGACATTCATCGCCGAAATCAGGAAATCACCATCCAGCGGTGTGACGTGAAACTGAAACCATGCCGGTGGAGCTTCGTCATTGCCGTCCAGCCGCGCGCGACGCGACGCAGGCGACGTCGATGCGGTCAGTTCCGGCGCGTCGATGTCGAACAGGCGGATCGGTGGCCAGAGACCGCGGCCCGACGGATCACCATAGATATTGCAGGCATCGACATAGGCCTGATTGACCCAGGTGATCTGCCCGTCGCCGTTCTGGCGCCAGACGAGAAACGGCATATGGTCGGTGGTGCTGCGCAAGATGTTCAGCTCGGATTCCAACGCGATCAGCGTCGCCTGATCCATTTCCACGGCGCTGTCCCCGCCTTCTACCGGCGCCAGCGTCAGGCGCAGGCGATTGCCCTGTCGGCGCAGCGCCGCAATCTGGGTCCGGTCCTTGGAGAACAAATGCCGGTGGTCATGGGGTTCCAGCCGCGCCACCGCGTCGGGCAGAGTGGGAAACCGTTGCGCCAAAAGTGCGATCAGGCCCGGCTTGTCCGACACCTTTTGTGCGGCGGTCGACAGGATCGACTGCGCCCGTTCCGTCACATCGACCAGAACCGCGCCATCGAAGACAAAGACAGCATCACCAGTGGTCAGAGAGGCGACCGCGCCCGGATCAATCGCCCGTGCACGATAGAGAAATGAGAGCCCAAGCAAGGCAAGAAACGAAATCGTCCCTGCCGCAATCACAGCCAACAAAGCCGCAATCGCCTGCTCAACAGTCATTTGAATCAACCGTAACCATATCGTTTACAAAAGCCGCAATTCCTGTCCGCCTTCAGAAGAGGAAACAGATGTTAACGAAAGGTTAAGAAATCTGACGCGGCTATTCGCGCTGGCAGTTGCAACCGTGGATTGTGCATTAAATGTGGCGCAGGATCACCAATCAGACCTCGAATGCACGGTTTTTGCCCAGGGCGATTCGCGGACGAGCCGGGGCCGGGGCGATATCTCGGCGGCGCCAACGGGTTTCGACGATGGCGCCGCGGGGCCGATCACCCGCCGCCTCCGAATCAGTTGATCTGACGCCGTTTGCAAAGCTCAGTTCGGCACCCGAGCGTTCCAGCAGGGTCTTGGCGATGAACAGACCCAGACCCATCCCGTCATATTCCGACCGACCGTCCGGCACCCCCCCGCGTTGGCGCAGGAACGGATCGCCCAGTCGGGGCAATAAATGCGGAGGATAACCGGGGCCGTCGTCGGCAATGCGCACATGGATCCGGTCATCGGACCAGTGAATGTCGATCCAGACCGTATCACTGGCGAAATCCACCGCGTTCTGCACCAGATTGCGCAACCCATGGATGATTTCGGGCCGGCGCTCAATCTCGGGCTGAGCGGGATCGGCACCGTCCAGCGGCCCGACATCATACAGGATCGTCTTGCCGCGATCACCGTGAGGCTCGGCCGCCTCTTGCACGACGGTGACCAGCGGGGCCCTGCGCAGATGCAAATCGTCTTTTCCGGCCCGGCCCATGGATCGGAGGATATCGCGGCAACGGTCTGCCTGTTCGGCGATCAGCAACGCATCGGCCCTCAGATCAGGGTCTTCGATCTCGTCCAGCAATTCGCGCGACACAAGTTTGATCGTCGCCAGCGGCGTGCCCAACTCATGCGCCGCCGCCGCCACCACCCCGCCCAGATCGGTCAGTTTCTGTTCCCGCGACAGAGCCATCTGGGTGGCGACCAGAGCGACGGCCATCGTATTCACCTCGCGGGTGACCCGCCGGGCGTAGGCGGCCAGAAAAACAATGCCGATCAGGATCGCGATCCAGAACCCGAAGACAAAGATTGACGGCATCCGCAGAATTGTCCCGTCCCCGGTCATCAACGGGATGTGCCACAGGGCCGCTGCCGTTATCGCAACAATCGCCACGCCGGAAACCAGAACGGTCGATCTCAGCTGCAAAGCCGTTGCCGAAATCGTCACCGGAGCAAGGATCAGCAGGGCGAAAGGGTTGTGCAGCCCGCCGGTCAGGATCAGCAGGACCGTAAGCTGAGTGATGTCGAACAGCAGCAGCAGCACCATCTCGCGCTCGGAAAGACGCTTGTTCTCGGGATAGATGAAATGTGCGACGATGTTCGTAATCACCGAGGCACCGATGGTCAGGATGCACCATCCCAATTCAAGCGACAGGTCGAACACCGTGGTGCCGACGACAATCGCGGCGATCTGGCCGAAGATCGCGATCGAGCGTAGAAGGATCAGCGTGCGCAGGCGAACCCAGTTCGACCGACGCCCGTCAGAAAAAGAGTCGGCAAAGGTTTCGCCGAACTGCATTTGTGGTGGCTGGTTCATCGGACTCACGACCATGTGTCAACCTGTCCCCTTGTAGCGGATGCCATAGACCGCGATCAATGCGGCGAATTTGAACGGAGTGTAAGATGATCCGGATCTATGCCATTGCTGCGATTGTCGCCCTGCTGGGGATGCTGGGGGCGATGTGGTACTATTTTGCCGTAGCGTCCCAGCGCGATCTGTTCGCGTCGTGCCGCACGTCACAGGTTGCGGCAGGGCAATCGCGTTTGGCTCACGCGTCTTACAGCCCATTGAGAACGCTGCATAAGAATGCCTCATCCCAGCCAGCTCGCTTGAGTTTGATGCTGAGAGAGCCTTTGGATGTGTCGCGTCGGACGAC
>NZ_VSJK01000103.1 GCF_008085915.1 Oceaniovalibus sp. ACAM 378
GTGCTGGTGGCGTCGTCGATGAACACGAGCAAGGTGCAGGCACGGCCACGATCCTCAAACCAGCGATGATCTGATCCGTCGATCTGGATCAGTTCACCCAGACATTCTCGGCGCAGGCGTGGCTGATGGAAGGTGCGCCGTTGCTTGCGCGAGAGCCAGATCCCGGCGTCCTGCATCCATTTGCGCAGCGTCTCACGCGAGACTTTGAGCCCATGATCCTCAGCCAGCTTCTCGGCGGCAAAGGTCGGCCCAAAGTCGAGGTAGGTCTCACGGACCAGCGTCACAGCAAACGCACGCACCGCAGGATCGATCCGATTGTTGGATCTTCGGCCGCGCGCCTTGTGCCGGATCGCTGCAGGGCCTTTGGTCTGGAAATCCTTCAACAGCCGATGCACTTGCCGTCGGCTCAGTCCCAACACGTTCGCAGCTGTCACAGCCGTCATCCGGCCTTGCGTCAC
>NZ_VSJK01000013.1 GCF_008085915.1 Oceaniovalibus sp. ACAM 378
GTCGTCCGACGCGACACATCCAAAGGCTCTCTCAGCATCAAACTCAAGCGAGCTGGCTGGGATGAGGCATTCTTATGCAGCGTTCTCAATGGGCTGTAAGACGCGTGAGCCAAACGCGATTGCCCTGTCGCTGACGAGACTGTGCTTATTCAGGCATGGAAGAAGACATCTAGCTACATTCGCTACCACAACTGGTTTTCAGATACCCTTGAGCTTGACCGCACAGCTATCAATCTAAGGGAGTTCATTACCAATATTTCGACCGAGATCAAATCTGATAGCCAACTCCTTTCTGACCCGATCCGAATGGTTCCGGCACCAAAAAGTCAACAATGGCGGATCGAAAGTGGTGGCCAATGGAAACCGGTCAACGGTAACGGCGACACTGCGAAGATCCGTCCGCTCGCTCATGTGAGCCTGCGCGACCAAGTGATTGCGACAGCTATGATGATGTGTCTGGGCGATCGTGTCGAGACGCGCCAAGGTGACCCCGCCATGCCACTTGACAGTGCTGAACTGCATACAGTCGTCTCGTATGGCAATCGGTTGTTTAGCGATTTCAAGAACGGTAAAGCGCACCAGCGGTGGGGTTCAGGTACACTTTATCGGGGGTTTTACGAGGATTATCAGACATTCTTAGCCAGGCCAGAAGACGTAGCTGAGCGGATTCACAAGGGCCATCCACGGACGCTGATCGTGCAGTCTGATCTTCGCCAATTCTATGATCGTGTCACAGACGATCTCTTGCACAAAGCGATAGTAAACCTTCGGGATGACTCTGGTGAGGCCGCGTTTTTCGAGCGTGTAACAGGCTTCTTGAAGTGGAAATGGTCAGATAGTGACCTTAAAGAGGTTGATATATACGCCAAGCAATCCGGCATTCCGGATTTCAGCAGAATTGTACTACCACAAGGGCTTGTTGCGGCTGGCTTCTTCGCCAACGTCGCCCTTGCGACATTTGACAAAAACCTTAGAGACCAGGTCGGCCGAGAAATCCTGCCAAATATTAAGTTGCACGACGTCGCCCGCTACGTTGATGATCTCCGGTTTGTGCTGTCTGCCCCATTGGACGTGGACATCGAAGCGGTAAAGACCGATATCTTCAAATGGATCAAAGGCAGTCTGGATCACTCCGCGCCTGGCCTTAGTCCGGCAGAAGAGAAGACACAGGTCACGGCTTTCCGGGCGGACGAAAGACCCCTAGTACAGCAGAGCAAGCGCATGGCGCGGATCCAGACAGCAATTTCAGGAGGTTTTGACCCCGTTGCTGGCGGAGAAATCCTCGATTCCGTACTTGCTCTTGTCAGGGCCCAGGAGCGGTTGGCGAAGGCCGAAGCGGTCAACGAGCACGACCCGTTCCGACCTGTTCCTGATGTGCGCGATTCAACCGTTGACCGCTTCGTTGCTGGTCGGTTTCGTTCAACTTATCGCTCTCTTCGCCCTCAGCTTTGGCAAACCCACGAGGATAGTCAGGCTGAGGGTGACGGCGAAGAATATAGCCAATTTCGAGGGGTTCGCACCCGAAACGAGCTCGACGATGAAATGCGAGCCTTTGCACTGGAACTGATCTCGAAATGGGTCAGCGATCCTTCCAATGTCCGTTTGCTGCGGATCGCCCTCGACCTTTGGCCCGATGCTGACGTCCTGACGAGAGTTCTCAATCTATTGCGACGGTTTACCCAAAAAGGGGGGCCCCGGAATGCACCGCGGCGGATCGCATGGTACTGCTTGTCCGAAATCCTTCGCGCCGGTGCCGTGGAAACCGGCTTTGTCGAGGATGATGAACAGCTTCCGTCTGCAGTCAAAGTCGACGAATATAGACGGGTGCTCCGAGAAGAAGCCCTAAGAATAGTTTTCACCACGGAAACGCGCCTTCCATGGTATCTCAAACAGCAAGCTTATCTGCTACTCGCAACAGATCCACCAGATATTCAGGCGCTGCCATCTCACGGAAGTAGCGATCTTTCACCCTATACCCGGCTGCTGCGCTTTCTGAAGGGTGATGCGCAAAAATGGCTGTCTGATGAATTCGCCACCTATGCCGTTCTTGCTCGGCGCTCATATTTGGACGCACAACGAGCAGCGGCGCTAGTAGGGCCGCAGTTGACGCCATCTCGAATAAATCGAATTGCGTCGCTAGATCCGAATTTTGCTGCTGAGCTTGTGGCTGCGACGGGTGGGGTATCCTCGCTGACCCCGCGAGCTAAGGCGGATCTCGGTCTCTCAGATCATTCCGATGCCAAGAGCAACACGCTGGCCAAGATCGTACTCTCACCTGAGACGCGAAATAAACTGCGCAACGAGCGCGCCTTGCTGAGCTTCGCTTCCAAGTTCCTGCTGGCAATTGACGGCGTTGCGGAGACAGCACCTATTTCCCCATCCGAGGTAACTCTGGGTCTGGATGCGGAGATGAACGAGGTTGGAGAGCTTCAGCTCCACCGTCGCAACTTGGCTGGCGATTCACTTTATGACCCGCCGAACTGGGTTCCTGTTGATGATCACTGGCGATTTCAACTTGGTTTTCTTCTGCGCTTCATCCTGACCGCCCAGCCGGATTTCACAAGGCCAGCTCGGAGTCCACATTGGAAAGAGGAGAAGCAGATCTACAGGTCGCCTGGCGGCCATTGGCATGAGCGGATACATGGTTTCTTTAATGGCTATTCTGCGTTCGGTGATGATTGGCTGCCCATTTCTGACTGGGTGGAGAGGTTGCTCTTCGGCCTCTTGTGGTGGCCGGGCTGTGCTGGAAAACGGGAGGATACTCCAGTTGCGGGCACCATGAGAGAAGCTCAGGAAGCCATTGGCGCGCGTCTGAAGTACATGCGGGAGATGCAAGGAACTAGCGTTGCCCTGATGCCCCTTAAAGTACCTGGTGCTTTTAAGAGGGAGGGGAAGCCCCTGCGGGCGTGCGTTGTCCAGATGGCATTTCCCTCGGTGGACGACTTTCATGAAAACGATCTTACTATGTCAGATGCAGATCTTCGAATACGTCATCGCCGCCATCTTTCTGCGGCCTTGGCTGCGGTCAAAAGCTCATTGGCCCTCCGCGAAACGCACAAGGGCATGGACCACAGACTCGACTGGCTTATTTTGCCCGAGCTTGCGGTCCATCCCGACGATGTGCGGACGCACCTTGTTCCCTTCGCACGAGCGCATAAGACGATCATCCTCGCAGGGCTTACTTATGACGAGCTTTTTGCCGGTCAGCCGCTTGTGAACTCTGCGCTCTGGATACTGCCTACCCACCATCCCACGCGCGGTGCACAGATCCTGATTAGGCGACAGGGCAAAAAACACTTGGCGCCGAGCGAGAAAAGCTTTGAGACCAATGGGTTGGTTCAGTCGTTCCGCCCTTGTCAGTGGCTGATTGGATATGATTGGTCCAAAGATCCAGACAGCGATCCGCTTTGGCTGACTGCCGCCATTTGCTTTGACGCAACCGACCTTCATTTGGCGGCCGACCTGAAGGATAGGTCTGACATTTTTGCTATTCCAGCCCTAAATAAGGACGTGAAAACGTTCGACAATATGGCTCTGGCTTTACACTACCACATGCACCAAATGGTCGTGGTAGCGAATAACGGCAACTATGGTGGAAGCAACGCTTATGCACCCTATGCTAAGGATTACAGGCGGCAGATATTCCACATGCATGGACAGCCACAGGCTTCGATCGCATTTTTTGAGCTGGAAAACATCGCCGTGTTCAAGGACCGCAAAACGAGTGGGATAGTTTTCAAGCCACCACCAGCAGGTTAGTCGAAACCCCTGCCAATGGCAGGTTGCCATGCGCTTCAAGCATATTTAACCTGCAAAGTCTTATCTTCCCCTCTTGTCGGCGACAGACCAAACCACCGACCCAATGGTCAGCAGCGCCCCAATCATCGGTTCGACATCGGATGCCTGGACAAGACCCTTTGCGACGAGTGCGGTGCCACCAACAGTCAGGATTTGGCGTACAAGTGCGAGGATTGCAGGTTTCAGCATGGTATTCTCCTGTTCAGATTTCATTGGTGGTTGAGAGGAACTCGCCGGGCTTCATGGTCGGCAGGCGCTGCAGGCGGGGCGGTTTAGTTGAGGGCCAGCGGGCGCCGAGGAGCCGCGATTTTGCGATGCGCGCCACGGTGACAGCGTCGGATTGGTTGCCGCCCAGCACGTAGAAATGCATGTCGTCCTGGCCGACCGCGAAACCGACATGACCGCCAGACCCGCGTTCGAAGACCAGTATGGCCCCAATGATCGGCTGTACTGTTTGCCCAAACAGCAACCAGTTGCGTGCCCAGTAGGGATTGGTGCCCAGCGCGCCGAGCAGCGGTTCATCCGGCAGGGCCACGCGGATGCAGGTTTCCACGAAATCCCCACACCACGGATTCTTGGACGGATCGCCAAGAGATCGGCCATCGCGTTTCAGCCAATCCATCAGCCAGGATCGATCGCGGGCCTCATGGCGACCGAGGGCAGACTTGGCTTCCGTGATCCAAGGCAAGAGGCCCGGTGGGGCGACAGACGCCGCGCGCCCGTTCGCGGCCAGCAGCGCTTTCATCGCGCGGGCGGTGCGCAGGCCCCAGAGGCCATCGATGGCGCCGGGGGAATGGCCGAGTTTATCGAGACCACTCTGGATCAGCCGCATGGGTTCGCGGGTATCGGTGGACATAGGGAGGCTCCTTTTGCTCGTCGCCGGGCATCAAAAAACCCGCCTTGCGGGCGAGTGTGGGTGGGATCGGAATGGTGGGTGGTATGCTGGTCAGTCGGTTCGGCCGCGCTGGAAGGCTTCGAACATCAGATCGCGCATCGCACGGATGTCGGTCTCGATGCGTTCCAACCGGTCCGCATCGTCGTCGCGATCTTCGGCGCGCTGACGATCGACGCGGTAGCGTTCCTGGCTGAGTTCTCGATCGAGGCGGGCGAGCATCGCGTCGTTGGTGAAGGCTTTGCGTGTGACGGAGGCCAGAAGGGCTATGGTGCCGCCAATCAATGCTGTGATTGCAGCCGCAATCCCATTGTCACGCAAGGCCTCGGCGACCTCCTGCAGGAAGCTGGTTTTCTCAGTCATGAAGGGTCTCCTAGAAGTCGGTTTCGACGTAGACGCCGGAGCAGTCGTAGGCGACCGCCGCCGCCGTGGTGCCGGTGTTCATGTAGTTGCGGGGGCTCAGGAGTTGGGTGGCTGCGGGCATGTCAGTGGTGATGGTGAATTCAATGGCCACGCCGCTCACCTCCTCAACCACCCGAACACCGATATCTCCGCCGTTCGGGGCGGCGGCGATATAGAGCGACAAGATGTTAGTGGTGCTGGCCACCGGGAAGCTACCGCCCAGATCGGTCAGGCTTGGTGCGCCTGCACCATCGTTGTGCACCAGCTGCCAGTTCGTATGGGTGCCGCGCTGGAAGCTGATGCCGACGCAATTCACCGCGGCGGCCAGTGTCAGATTGGTGGCCAGTGCTACCGTTGAGCCATAAAGCCCAAAGAACCCCATGCCAGTCGCCTGCAGCGTGGTCAGCGACAGCCGGTTGACGTAGCTCCAGCCTCCCAGCCCGTCGGCATTGCCGCGCCAGCAGACCCATCCGGCAGACCGTTCCTCGGCCACGGCATCTGCCGTCGCGGCGCTGGTCACACGCCAGCGTCGCATGCTGGTCGAGAGGTTGGTGGTTGCCAGCGTCGGCGTGGCAACGGTGCCAACGGCGGTGCGCGGCATGCCATTGGTGTTGACGGTGGTGCCCGTGGACGGTGCCCAAGTCGCAATCCTGTTCACGCCGAAATGCGGCTGCAGGGGGAAGAACCGACCGGATGGGCGCTGCACGTCCAGCCATCCGGCCCCGGCGCGATCCCGGGCATAGATCGCCAGTTTGCCAGCAGGCGGCGGGTCAGGTGCTGCGGGAAGGTTGGGCATAAGCAGAGGTTCGGGCAGCTCGACCCGGCCAGAGGTACGGTCAATCTTGATGGCCTCGTGAAACGTTCCGCCATCCGGGCTGACCTTGAAGCTAAAATCATCACTGCCAAGAAGGCCGATCAACGCCCGCGCCGAGAACCCGGTCTTGAAGGCGAAGGCGGCATCATTAGCCGGGCCATTTTTGTTGAAGGTCGCCTCGATCCCAGCGCCAGCGTTATTGAACAGCATGGCGGGAGCGTTGATCGACAGCCGGTTGTAGCTGTCGGCCGCAGCGCCACCGAGGCCGAGCAGTTGCGCGGTCAGGTTCGCCTGCGGCATGCCGACCTGTGTCACGGCATTTGCGAAGGTGACGGTCGGCGTGTTCACCACCGTCGTGCCGCCAGCCCCTGACGTGGCCGAGCCGATATTGACGACCGTCGTGGATCCGTTTGCGCCGCCGGTGCCGAGGTTCAGGGTCTTGGTGACGCCGGTCGTCGTGGCTCCGATGCCGATCCCGTATGTCGCGGTCGTCGTCGCTGTCCCGATCGTGGCCGTCGCCGCCGAAACCGTGACGGTTCCCGAGGCCGATAGGGTACCGGAGAAGGTCTTGTTGCCGCTGAAGGTCTGCGTGCCCGCGAGGATTGCCAGTTCCGACGAGGTATTGGGCAGCGTGAAGGTCCGGGTGGTGCCAGTACTGATCCCCGACAGCGAGAACAGCGCCTTCTTGGTCGGATCGGCGTCGTTCACCAAGCTGAACACGGCGTCCGACACATCCACCGGTTCGCTGACCAGATCCCATGCGCTGCCGGTCCAAACGGCAAAGGCTTGTTCTGCGGCGATCCAGGCCAGCCAGCCCGGGCGGGGGACCAGCCGCATCCAGACGCCATCGACCCAGAACGCCACATTCAGATCCCAGCCTGCCCAAAGGCCGATGGCACCAGAGACCACGATATATCGGTCGCCGTCGGCAGGGCTGGCGGGCGGCGTGGTGCGCGTGCGGTCGAGGACGGACAGTTGGACCATCGCATCGAGCAGGCGCAGCGCCTCGTTGTGGGTGACATGCTTCTGAGCTTGCGATGCCAAGATATAGGGCAGCAGGAGGTGAGTGGTGATGTCGGACATGGGTGCTTTCAGAAGCTGAGGGTGACTGATCGCCCAGCGCCCCGGCCGATCAGGGCCGAGAGCTGGTAAATCCGAATGGCAATGGATTGGCCGGGGCCGAGGGGTGCGCCCCAATCGGCGGTCTGCTGGGCGGCAGTGTAGAGCACACTGGTCGTGGTGGTGGTCAGTGTGCGTTTGACGGCACCACCATCACGGATTTCGACCTCATAGGCCTCGCTGTCCTCGGCCAAGGGTACATCGCCCGCGCCCCAGGTGTCGGCGACAAGGGATCGCGACCGGCGCGTCCAGCGGATCGTCAAATCGCCGGGGCTGCGGGCGATGCGCCACGGCTGTTCGACATGCGCGACAGAGAAAGGCCGCAGCCCAGCGCCCTCGGGCGTAAAGGTTGTGGCGACAAAGGTCTCGTCGCTGACCGGCTTTGAGGCCGGGCCGATGCGCCAGTTCCACGGCAAGCCGAGATCGGCTTCGGAAATTGGCAGTGAGGCCAGCGCCGCATCCAGCACCACCACACGCGCGCCGGTCGGCACCGTGCTTGCGATCGCATGTTCTGTCCCGCGCTGACCGCGCAGCAGCCGGGCCAAACGATAGCGACCCGGCGCGATCAGCTCGGCCGTGCCAGCCTGGATGATTTCCCACTGCCCAGCGCCAGTTTCAACCGCCAGAGCGTTGGCCCCGCCAAGCAGGGAGATGTCCGTGACGCTTTCCAAGGTGCCCGAAAACAGATCAACCACCAGCGCATTGCCGAGATCGAAGCGCGACACCGGACCCGCATAGAAATCCGCCGCCAAAACGCCCATGCGCGCGCGCGTGCCAAAACTGGTCAGCAGGGAAAAACCATCTGTTGCGGCGCTGCGGTAGACCGCAATTTCACCCGGCCATGGTTTGGCGTAGGCAGCGACCAAAGGCCGATGGGCTGGCTGATCCTCGCGCAGCTGCGGCAGGTCTAGGAGCACGATCTCAGGCATCCCAAACACGGTTGGCGTTGAAAGCGATGCTGGACGCGGCTCGCCGGGCGGCAGATCGTAGATTGTGCGGTCCTGGCGCACGGCGTCGATGCTGCGCAGGTCCGAGTCTGCGATGGAGACCACGCGCATTTCCGTCAGGCGGCCGTCATGATCGAGCAGGATGACGTCGCAGGGATCCAGCGCAAGACGTGAGGGCGGTAGCCGGAACACCGCACTTTCGCGGCCGACCCAGGCTTCCATCAGCGCACGGCGGCAGCGACGTTCAGCTTCTTCGGGTGGCACCGCCATTGGGAACGCCTCGGAGGCGATGCGCGAAGTATCAACCGTAATGCGCCGCGCCTCGACCTGTGCTGCGTCATAATTTTCGTCGGCGCGGGCGACCTGCCATTTGAGGGCCTGTGGCAGTTCGGTTTCCTGTGCGCGGGTCAGCTCCATGACGTCGCCTTGCGCGGATGATGGTGCCACCATGCTGTCTGGCGTAACTGTCGCGCTGGCAATTCGGCCACGCATCAGAAAGCGAATGCGGCCCTCACTCTCAACTGGATCGAAGCCGAAATGCCGGGCCAAGGTACTGATCGAGGCGCGCGGGGCCTCCAGCGCAGAAATCACAAAGCCTTCCACTGCACCCCAGAGGCCAGAAACGTCGATCAGTTCCTCGGGCATTCCTGCGCGCAAACAGAGATGACGGACGAGGGCCGCCAGCGACACCGCCCCCAGACGTCCGGTCAGCCAATGTCCGCGTCGCCAGTTTGGGCCATCGGTCCAGACAGTGGTGAGTTCGGGGAAAAACGGATAGGGCCGGGCATCCCAGGTCCAGGCGGCGCATTCCGGCACATGGACCATCCTGCTGCCGTAGACAGTAGAGGTTGGGTTGTTCGCCGCAGCACCCCAGAACAGATAGGTCGCCTCGAGATAGGTACGCTGGATCGCATCATCCCGCCAACCGCGCGAGAAGTAGGGCGTGAAGCTCTCGGATGATTTTGGATCGAAGAAGACGTTCGGTTGGTTGGTACCACGGTCGATGGCCGGGCAGCCCAGTTCGGTGAACCAGATCGGCTTGGACTGCGGCACCCATGCGGTTGGCGTCCCGCTTTCCACCCCGCCTGGCCGGTTGAAATGCGGCTCGGACCACCAGGTCCGCAGATCCTTGTAGCGGAAGACCCAAGGCTTTGCAGCAGCGCCGTCCGTAATCGGCGTCCTGACCTGCGCGGCGCGGTCAGCCGGGTTGGCGTAGAACCAGTCAAACCCCTCGCCACCGGTGATGTTGGATTGCAGATAGGCGCGGTCGTAGATCGCAGGAGCCAGTGCAGCGTCGGCATGGTCAAACCCATCGCGCCAGTCGGACAGCGGTATATAGTTGTCGATGCCGATTAAATCGATGTTGGCGTCCGACCAGAGCGGGTCAAGGTGGAAGAAGACATCGCCGCTCCCATCGGCAGGGTGGTGTCCGAAGTATTCCGACCAGTCGGACGCATAGCCAATCTTGGTTCCAGGGCCGAGGATCGTGCGCACATCAGCAGCGATAGCCTTGAATGCCGAAACTGCGGGATAGGTGCTGGCCCCTGAGCGGATGGTGGTCAGGCCGGGCATTTCCGATCCGATCAGGAAGGCATCGACGCCGCCTGCAGCTTTGCACAGATGCGCATAGTGCAGGATCATCCGGCGCAGGGACCATTCTCCGGCTGGGCCGGTCCAGCTGACATTGGTGCCCGAGACGCTGAAGCTTGCGGGCGTGGCGGTGCCGAACAGAGCCGATATTTGCGTGGTGGCCGTCGCGGTCTTGTCGACGGTTCCTGCAAAGCCCGCCGCTGGGGAACAGGTGATCCGGCCGCGCCAGGGGAAAGTCGGCTGACCGACACTGGCGGCATTGTTTGAATAAGGGTTCGGTTTGGTGTTGTCGGTGGGCACGTCCATCAGCAGGAACGGGTAAAAGGTCACGCGCAGCCCGCGTGCCTTCATTTCCTTGATCGCTTGCACCACCGCAAAATCAGCCGGGGTGCCGCCATAGACCGGGCGGTCGTCGGCGTCGCGGCTCACCAGAAAGGCATTGGCGCGGCTGACACCATTCACAGTCCATGCCGAAGGCGCCGTGGTTTTGGCCGCAACCTCCACACCGGGGCGCACCTTGCAGTCCCCCGCGCGCAGATCGTCACCAAACCATGCCACCACCAAGCTGACACTTTCCACAGCGGGGGCCATCGCTTGCAGCCGATCAAGTGCCACGACGATGTCGGCGGTATCGGTGATCGCGTTCAGGTTTTCCGCAACGGTCGCGCCACCGGCGCCACTGGTCTTCTTGACCGGGGCTGTCGCATAGCTGAACTCGCCCGAGGCCGGGATCAGGGTGACGGCCTTGACCAGCCCTTCGGCGGCGTCGGCATCTGCGAGGGGGCGAAACACCTCGAAGCTGATCTGCGGCAGGCGGTTGCCGAAGGCGCTGAGGTCCAGTTCCTCGAACACCACATAGGCCGTTCCGCGATAGGCGGGCGTGCTGGCAGCACCCATCTTGGCTGCAATGAACGGATCAGCCGTTTGGGCCTCATCGCCCGGATACCAGCGCCAGGTGACGCCGGTCATATCCATCGCCTTGCCGTCGGCCCAGACGCGGCCAATGCCGGTGATTTCGCCTTCGCAGAGCGCCACGGCGAAGCTGGCGTAGTACAAATACTCGGTCGTCTTGACCTTGCCGCCCCCGCCACCCTTGCCACCACCTTGGGTCGTGGTCTTGG
Source organism: Oceaniovalibus sp. ACAM 378 (assembly GCF_008085915.1). Taxonomy (GTDB): domain Bacteria; phylum Pseudomonadota; class Alphaproteobacteria; order Rhodobacterales; family Rhodobacteraceae; genus Oceaniglobus. The sequence goes on from NZ_VSJK01000013.1 coordinate 10,684, forward strand.
TCTCCTCGCGGAAATCCGTGGCCCAGATCACGTTGCCGCCGATCCGCATGCGGCCAAAGAGGCGCGGGATCACCGCGCCTTCGGTCGATGAGGTCATGCGCAAACTGTCCAGCCGCGCACCTTCAATGCGTTGCGCGGGGGCGAGGGACGAGACGATCCAACTGTCGACCACCGATCCGATGCTAGATCCGATGAAGCCGCCGATGGCTGCGCCGGAAAAGCCAAGGATGGACCCGCCAATGCTGCCGCCAATCGCGGAGCCGACGGCACCGAGAACCAAAGTTGCCATGTGTGAGGTCTCAGCGTTGAGGGAACAGGAAAGCGAAGGCGATGCGCCGCCGCCACACCGGGGTCAGGAATTCTTCAATGACGCCCAGCCGCTCGTAAGCATGGATAAAGCGGTCGGGTCCGGTCAGGATCCCGACATGCTTGGCGATAGCGCGCTGGCCCATGCGGAACAGGACCAGTGCGCCGGGACCGGCTTCGGTCGGGGCGATTTCCGACATCATCGCTCGTGCGCCTTCGGCGAGTACTTCGCGGGGACCGGTCTCGCCCCAATCCCGACTGTAAGGTGGGATCGGGAAAGGTTCTTCGCCCACCACCTCGCGCCAGACGCCGCGCGCAAGGCCAAGGCAATCACAGCCGACGCCGCGCAGGCTGGCCTGGTCGTGGTAGGGTGTGCCGAGCCACGATCGTGCACTGGCAATGACAACGGCGGCGTCAACCACGGTCGGGATGTCTTTCATAGCACGTTCCCCTCATGGCCGCCGTCCTGGCTGGCATAGCGCAGCACCGCATCCTGGCCGGGGATGTTGGGAAAGCCCCGGAAGTTCGCGACATTCGCAAACTTCGTGCTGCAGGTGGCGATCCGCTTGTCGCAGCCCGCGCGCGCTATGAAACTGTCGCCCTCCGCGATGGGGCGCACCGGTGCTTCGAGGAGGGTCAGGGTCGCGATGGCATCGGTCAAATCATGGGAAAGCACCTCGGTGATGCGACCTGCATTGGCACCGCTGGTCCAGCTGAGGGTGCCGGAGGTAAACCAGCCCGCATCAAACCCGGCGAGCCCGGAGGCCATGAACGCCCTGTCGCGCAGAAGGTCGGTGACCACGCCGGGGCCCTTGTAGATGGCGTTTTCCAGATCGATGCAGCAGCGCGCGTCGCCCAGCGCCGCGTCACACCCCGCCTGAAACGTCCGCCCGACCGTCTGGCCAAGCACATGCGCCAGCGACCGCACCTCGGCCACGAAGGCCATCCGCCCGCGCCGGATTTGCCCGACCGCCCCGCGCCGCAAGAGCACCCGCTGACTGGTGTCGGCCCAATTCACCCGCCACAGCTCGATCGCCGCATTGTCCCAGCGCCCGTCGAAGATGTCGGTCTCTGTGATGCGGTCGGAGGTCAGCACGCCGCTGGCATCCTGTGCATCGACGGCTAAGTCGGACCCAGCGCGGATTTCCGAGGCGGCGAACCCGCTTTCTGGCTCAAACGCAGTCCCATCGAAGGCCAGCGTGCGGTCATGATCGGTGAAACCCAGCGCTACGCCGTCGCTGCGCGTAATCCGCCAGCACCAGGACAGGGTGGTGGTGCCATCGTCGAGATGGGCCTGCAGAGCCGGGGAGAGGGATTTCATCTGCGGATCTCCAGGAGGGGGATGGACGTGATCGACCCCAGCCGCTCGATATCGAGGGTCACGTCGAGAGTGTCTGTGTCGAAGCGGACGGGCACGTCGAATTCGAAGCCAGCGGTGATCGTGACACCCGCGCCGGGCGCGTTGGCGAAACTCACGCTGCCGGTGGTGGTGTCGGCGCTCCAGCCCGACATCTGCTCCACCCCATTCAGGGCGAGGCGGACGGTTCCCGCCACAGGCTTGGCGATGGCGCGGGTCCAGCTTTGGGTGCCAGAGGTATAGCGCTTCAGCAGTGCGAAGGTTGTGACGGCCCCGTTGCCGGTTCCAATGGGCTGGTCGATGGGGGCGACTGCCTGCGACGGCAAGCTGGACTTGTAGTCGGCCCAATCCTTGTGGCGGAAGCCGTGCAGGCGGCCGTTGCGGGCCTCGAAGAAGGCAACCACCGTTGCCAGATCGTCAGTGCGGCGGATGCCGTAGGCCACATCATAGCGGCGGCGCGAGTTGGCCCAGCTGGCGTTGCGCTCTTCGTCGCCGCTCACCAACTCCACCACTTGCGTGCGCCGTTCGGGACCGCCGCGTGCGCCACGGCTGATGTTGTCGGGGAAACGAATTTCGTGAAACGCCATCACATACCCCTCCGCCCGAGCGACACCGCGCGGGCGATGTCGGCCGCGACCTGCGTGCGCGATTGCCGGAAGCTTTCAGCGTCACGCGACATGATGGTCACCGAGATATTCGGGGCAGAACCTTGCCCTTGGCCATAGCCAGCAGCTTCCCGACGAGACAACACCCGTTCACCGCGTTGCAGGATCGCTGGAACTTCGTCGGGCTTGATCCCGGCCCAGCCACCGGCATGCATGCGAGGGGCACCGGCGAAGGCCAGCGCAGGGACCATGCGGCCCGGACCCGGCGATCCGACCACGCCACCCGCGTGCAGGATGTTGGCGAACAGCTCACTCGCGCCGCCCAGCGCGCCGGAGAGCGCATTGGCGATAGGCCCAAGGATGAACCGCCGCGCGGCCAGCTTGGCCAGATCGGCAATCATCGAAGTGACGAGGTCGCGAAAATCCAGTTTGCCGGATTTGACGAAGTCGCCGACAGCGTTCTCGGCGCTCTGGAACGCGCCAACCAGTGTCTGGCCGATATCACCGCCAATATCGCGCGCCTTGTTGGCATAACCGGCAAGTGCCGCCGTCACCGCGGCCCAGCCTGTTGCCGCTTGTTCGGCACCGGCACCGGCAGCAGCCACGGCACCGGCATTGCGGGCAGCACCACCTGCGCCATCCGCTGCGGTGGCGGTGTCATTTAAACCGGCCGCGAGCGCATCCGCAGAACTGGCGGCATCGGCCAGTGCGACTTCCGCCTCTGATCCGGTCCCAGTCACCGCGTCACGCAACGCCTGCCAACTGGCAAGCGGCCGCCCTGCGGCATCTGCGAGCATGCCCGCCGCCTCGCGATAGCCGTCGGCGCGGCCGCGCGCATCTTCGGCCATCGTGCCAAGGCCAAGGTCTGGCGGTTCGAGATAGGTGCGTGACAGCGCCCCCGAGAACGCATCCGCCGCGGCAGTTCCGGCGGTCGTGGCCGCCCCTTCGAAGGGGTTTCCAATCCGCCCGAGGTCAAGTGGATCAAGCGTGCCAATCCGAACGCCGCCTTCGCCTACCGCCCAGTCGGGCAGCAGTGCCAATGCTGCATTGAGGCCAGTGATGAAGGTGTTGATGCGGGTGACGACGCCGTTCAGCATGGCCTCGACGCCTGAGATCAGCCCGTTCGCCGCCTGAAACGCGAAGTCGCCGATGGCACCGGGCAGGCTGCCCCAGATCGCGACCGCTGCATCATAGGCGCCCTGGAAGATCGCTGCTGTCCGGTCGCCGAAGCTGACGACGCCCGCGATGGTACCCTCAAGCGCAGAAAACGCTGCGGCCTTCAGACCTTCCCAACCGGCTGCCATATTGGCAAAGGCCGCATCCAGCGACAGCCGCATCCGCGACCAGACTTCTTTCGCAAGATCGCCCAGCAGGCGAAAGGCCTCGCCCACGCTGCCAACCCGGGAAACCAGCTGCGAGAACTGATAGACCAGCTCGCCTGTGCCAACGATCAGCGCCCCAATCCCGGTCCGGATCAGCGCGCCGCGCAGGAATACGAGGGCAGTGGCCAGACCCCGGACAGAGAGCGCCGCTGCCGCCAGCCCCGCCACCCAACGCCCGGCCATGACGGCCGCGAAGGTGGTGGCATAGGTGGCGAGGCGACCGAGGTTGCCGATCAGCGCGTCGATGGCCGACCGCAGGATCCCGCCATCGGCCGCCAGTGCCACGAAAGCGTTTGCCAAAGCCTCGAGAGACGGGGCCACGGCGACAGCGATCCGGTTCCGCAGGCCCTCGAACACCAGCGACAGGGTACCGAGGGCGACTTGCGTGCGCCGCATGGCCTCGATGGCGTCCGCGTCCAGAACCGCGCCGAGGTCGGCAGCCTGGTCGCCCAGCCTTGCCATTTCCGCGCCACCATTGCGAAGGAGCGGCAGCAAGCGGGTGGCATCGGATGCCATGGCTTCGAGATAGAAGGTCATCTCCTGCTGGCTGAGCCCGGCGCGTTCCAGCGTGTCGACGTATAGCTGTAAGGCTTCTGGTCCGGACAGGCGGGCGAACTGGTCGGCGGTGACGCCCACACGGGGGGCCACGCTCTCGAAGAAATCCGCCATCGGCCCGCCGCCGGTCTGCAGAAAATCCCCGACCCGGTCGTTCACGTCTTTCAGGATGTCGGCGAGCTTCTCCTGCTCGATCCCGACCGTCTGCGCGCCTGCCGACCAACGCTGCAGGGCCTCGGGCGTGGCATTGGCGACTTGCGCGAACTGGCGGATCTGCGCTGCACTCTCGGCGGTGGACCGGACGATGAGGCCGAGCGAAGCGGTGGCGGCAGCGGCGGCCGCAGACATGGCGATGCCAGCGCGGCGCGCAAAACCCGCAAGCCGGGTGTTGGCCAGCTCCATCTCGCGGCTGAGGCGGCCAAACCCCTTTGCCCCAGCCTCGCCGACACCCTCCAGCTCGGCGCGCACTTGGCGGCCGCCCTCCGCCACGAGGCGGACGGATACGCGTTTTTCAGCCATCGCGGCCACCTTCCATCTGTTCGTTCAATTTGCGCACCATCACCGCCTCGATCTCAGGCAGCAGCTCGGCGGCGATCAGGGTGTTCACGCCCAGCGCGCGGGCGAGCGACAGCGCCGCACCCATGTCCCAGCCAAGCACTGCGCCGGGGATCACACGCAGCTGTCCGCCAAGGCGGCCGACCAGATCCCAAACCTGCCAGCCCTCTGGCGTTTGCGGCCGGTTCAGTCTTGCGGGGCAGTCCGGGCAGCGCGCTTCACAGGCGATGCAGTAGCGATCGCCCCCGCCGAAGGACCAGTCGGCAAGGGCGCGGAGACGTTTTTTTCCTGATCCAGCAGCAGGCCGCGGGCGACGTATAGGGTCTGGAACGCCTCAAAGACGGGCCAGATTTCCAGCAGGGCATTGATCCCGGCTGGGCTGACGGGCACAAGGTTGCCCGCGTCGTCGCCCACACCCTCCCAATCCAGTACGGCACGGCGGGCGACGGCTTTGGCCATGGCAAGCGCCATTTCCTCTTGGGAAGCGCCTTTGGGCAATTCCTCAACAGCCAGATCGGCGCGGGCTGAGACCATCAGTGCGGTGGTGAGCGGGCCGACCAACAGGCGCAGGCCGGGCGCAAGGTCCAGCCATCCAGGCGTGGCGGTCAGGTTCAGTCGGATCACGGTTGGGCCTTTCTCAAAACAAAAGCGACGTGCCGGGGCACGTCGCTGGGAGGGTGGTCTGCGGAAGGGGCGCTCTATTCAGGTCATTGGAGGCAGCATTTCTTGAACTTCTTGCCGCTGCCGCAGGGGCAGGGATCATTTCGCCCGATCTTGCCGGTGAAAGCACCATTTAAGGGATCACCGCTGCGGGGCATCAGGGATGAAACGACATTCAGTCGCCCTGCCGCCTTCTTCGCCAGATACTCGGGGGCGAAGCAGTACCATGGCTCAAGTTCTGCAATGGTGTCGGTGATCAGCATGTTGCTCGAGAGACCGGTGAACCAGTCGGGCCGACCGGACTCCACTGTTGCCTGAAGGCGCTGCGTAAAATCCTCGATCCGGCTGTGATCGGGCGTGATCAGACCACTCTCGAACACGGCGCGCACCGCGGTTTCCATTTTTGTGAGGCCAAGGGCGGCGATGCATTCCGCCCATGCCCACCAGACTTCCTCGCCCGTCACTTTGTCGGTCAGGTCGAAGAAGTCGATCAGGAACTGCGTTATGCGGGGCCGCAGGTCTGGGTTCTCCAAGGCAACGATGGCCAGCGTGTCAAACATCTCACCACGCAGGAACCCATCGACATCATCATCCAGCAGGATCTCGAACAGTGGCTGCAGATCGCCGTCAAAGACACCCGCCATGACACGCGCCGAGGCTTCGGTGATCGAATCGCCCAGCAATGCATCCAGAAACTCCGGATCCCGCCGCAGCAGGTGGGCAAGCGGGCGATAGGCCCGCGTCTCGCGCCACTCGGCCAACAGGAAGAAGATGAAGACGAAGGCGTCCATGCCCTCGAGATTGTCAACTCCCCCTGATTGCAGTTTCCCGATGTAATCCAGAAAGACTGGCACCATGGCGTCGCGCGATTGCCCTGCCGCTTCCAATGCTTCGCGCGGCAGGGGGCCATTGGCCTCCAATGCAGCGATGATTTCGGCGGGTGTCATGTGGGGAACCTTTCAACGGGGAATCGATGAAGGGAATACCGTCTTTCCGCGTCGGCCTCCATTGCCCGGATCGACAATCCTGGGTGTTTCAGTAGGTCGCGAGCGTGTTGACGAGAACGGCGGTGCACATGCGGGCGGGGCTGGTGGCTTTCGCGGCCTGCCAGTCGAATGTCGCCTGCACACCCTGCGGCCCGGCGATCTCGATGCGGGGGCGGGGCAGATAGACGGCATGGGCGGTGAAGGTGAAGCTCGCGTTCGCCCCGAGGCTGTAGTTGAATTCGAGCTCGCAGGGCGTGCCATCGATGGCTTGCGTGACCAGCGTCGTGTCGGAGAACCGCACTTCGATCCGGCCGGTCAGCGCAGCCATGGTCGGGTCGGCGCCATCGATGCGGCCATCGCCACGGATGGTTTCGATCCGGTCGAGGTTGTTGGAATAGGTGATCTCGGCGGAGACGACGTTGCCCAGGCTGCTGCCGTTGCGTTTCACCGTGCCGTTGAAATGGCCGAAGCGCTGCAGGCCCAGCGCTGTTGGCGTTCCCGCAGCGGTTGCCCCTGCAATCGTCTCGCCTTGTGCAATCAGCTTTGCCGATGCCGTAAGCAGCCCCGACCGCTGCATCTGCCAGGACAGCTGATCCAGCACGCAGCCAGAATACATGGCGAAGCGGGGCACTTCCGGCATTGCGGTTTCAATCGCCATGCTGGGCAGCGTCCAGTTGCCCGACTGAAAGGTGTGGGTCTTGGGCGTGGTGCCGGTCGTGACCGGTTGGCCGAATGCCGCCTTCAGCCAGAAACCGAACGCCTCGACATCAATGGGGATTACCACCTCGCCATCGGCGGTGACCGCGTCCTTGATTGGGGCCAGAGGATCGCGGCCATAGCCCAGCAGTTCGGATTCCAGCAGCGGCTGCTCCGACCCGAGCGTCGCCCGGGCGAAGGGCATCAGCCGGAAGCCACTGACCGGCGGGGTGCCGTAAACCGTCTCATACGCAAGCGCCATCTGCGCCCGCGCGCCTTGCGCACGTGCCATGGGGGTCTCCTTGATGTTGGGGGGTGTCAGGCCAAGGGGCCGGTTGTGGTATAGTGCAGGACGACGGTTATCACCGCCGCCTTCAGCGCGGCCGCGCCCTCGATGGGTAGGTCGACGGAGGCCGGTGCTTCGGGTTCGACCCAATCGCAGAGGCCGCCGAGCGTGCGGTCTGCCTCCAGTGCGGTGCCGATGGCGGCGATCAGGGTGTCGAAGGCCGTGGCTCTGCCATTCGGGGCCTGGACGACGACCTCCAGCTCGGCGCGGTGCTGGTAATGGTAGCGAAGCGGCGACAGCGTCACCTCCGGCTCGCCCGGCTGGCCATCGCGCAGGATGATCAGCCCGGTTGTTGGGATCCGTTCGGGCAGAACCTCATCGCGCAGAACGAGGGCGGCAAGCGGCTGCAGTCGCGCGTGCAGCGCGAAGAGTATAGTGTCGCGGGTTGTGGGCATTGCGTATGGCTTCGATTGGTGATGCAACTTCGCGGTGAATCGCTTTGTTGACGAGGTGGAATATGGATAACGCGAAGAAAATTGGTGCAGGGGCAATAGTCGCAATATTGGGCTATCTTGGGTATATTAGCTTTTTCGAGGAAATATCTGTCGAACCTATTGCTTTCACTCGAGCTCATGCGGCCTTTTCGGGCAGTATCGGAATCCCATTTAATGACTCGGTTGCTGAAGGCCTGCGATCAACGATCGTGTCAAAGTGCGCTTTGGTTGCCAACCAAAAGCTTTCTACAGCCGCCGCAAACCAGAGCATTTCACAGATAGCCCAACTCGTTGGAGGGCGCAGTCTTACCGCAGACATCGTTGCAGAGATTGTTTCAAAAAATGCGCAGGCTAATCCCGATGCGACTGACGAAGCCGAATGCCTATCATCGCTCACGCTCATGAGGACAGTGTACCCTGAGCTTTGGGCCGTGGTTGATGCTTCGTCTGCAGGCGACGACGATTTGGCGGGCATTGGTGCGATTATCGACGAGGCTTCGAAGCCCTAGAGAATGCCCAGTTGGGCCTATAGATTCACCCACCTCGCCACGATCAGCCCCGGCACGCTGTCTACCGCTCGTTCCGTATCTCGCGCCAGATCCAGCCGCTTTCGTAACTTGACCTGCGGCACAAGCAGAAAGATCGGCACGGTCGCCACGCCGCGCCCGGTTTTCGACCTGGACGCCACAGCCCGACCTTTCGAATTCAGCCTCCCCTCGGCCACAAGCAGGCTCGGCCCTCTGCGGCGGTAGATGAACCGCAGGCGCAGACCGGTGCGGCGTTCCCATTCGCCAGGGGTGATCCGCCCGCCTTTCGTGCTTTTCCCGGCGGCTGGTGTCGGGATCGCCAACCAGAACCCATCCTTGGACCGGATCAGCGGGCCGGTGTCATGCGCGCCGATGATCACCGGCGCGTTCGACCAGACCAGCGCCGCTGCGTTCAGGCTGTCGCCGGATTTGGGGAAGCTGGCGAGGCGGATGGAGTTACCAAGCCTTGTGCCGAGGCCAGCGCCGGTGATCTGGCCGCGCCAGGCGGATTTCAGGGAGGTGCCAGCTTCGCGCATCGCCGCCGACACTGCCTTTTCACCTGCGGCGATTTCGGCCTGCATCAGGGCGACGAGGTCGGGGTCGAACGCGATCTTCAGCTTCATGATGGCCGCAGGTCCAGCGACCAGATCAGACGTTCGCGGTCGCGCAGCGGTTCGCCCTGAATGGTGAAGCTGTCGGCCCCGATCACAATCAGATCGCCCGTGCGAGGATCGGGCAGGTCGGATACGCGGGCGTCGACCACCATGGTGTCGCTGACAAACCGTCCAGCGCCGAATTCGGTGATGCGGTCCGGGGCGCGGCGGATGACGCGGATCGGGCGTTTCTCTGACGTGTTGGCAGAAATCCAGACTGCGGCCGCCGCCATGGACGGGTTGGCGTAGATACGATCCATGGCGGCGGCAAAGACGGTCATGATGATGTCCGCCCGGCGTCAGTTCGAGGTGTGGATGCGGATCGCGATGCGCGGCCGCTTGTTCACCGGCAGGATCGAGGCCTCCGTCATCAGGTCGATCCAGCGGCCCTTTTCGTCGAGGTGCTGGCGGGCGTAGAGCGGAAGGCCCATCGTGTTTGCCGCCTCGAGCAGGTTGGCCGGGCCGCCGTAGGTGGTGAAGGTGTCCATCGTGCCCAAGGGGAACGCGATGCCTTCGTTCGCGGGAACCAGCCGTTCGGTGGCCTTGGTCGAGAGAGTGACCGTGCCCGCGTATTCCTCGAACACGATGCCCGCGAAGGGGAAGTTCCGGCGCACATCCTGGCGCAGGGGCTGCGCGCCGGTGGCGGCATAGAACTTGTAGGCCTCTTCGGTCTTCGGATGCGCGATCAGCTTGTCGAAGAATTCGCGGCTGACGAGGGCATGCACGTCCGTCATGCTTTCGCCAAGCAGGTTATCCTCCATCGCGCGAAGCACCTCCCGCACCTTGCCCTGGACATTGGTGCCAGCGGTGCCAAGGACGAAGTCGACCGAGATTTGTGCTAGGCCGAATTCGGTGAAGTAGTTGTAGAGGGTGGTGCCAGCCCCGTCCTTTACGATGCCGCGCAGGGCATTCATCTCCATGTATTCGCGGGTCTGGGCGTGCTTGCGCCGCATCAGCTGCAGCTTGCGGTTCATCACCTCGACCAGCGGATCGGCGCCGTCGAAGACGCCCAGCGCGGGCTGGCCCTGGATATCGCCCGGCAGGATCACGTCATCATGCGGGATCCACGGCAGGGCGAAGCTGCGCATCGAGCGCCCCTCACGCGTCCCGACGGTGGCGGGGCCACCCAGCGGCACCGAGGGCAGCAGGTTCAGCACACCCTCATATTGCTCGATGATCACCGACCGCTGGCTGACGCCTTCGAAGCGGAACAGGCCGATCTGGCCGAGGCGGGTGTAGAGGTTTGGCAGGATGTTGATGGCCTGCGTCATCTCGGCCAGCGAGTAACCGCCAGCGTCAAAGGGATTGCGAACGATGGTCATGGGGTGCTCCGGGGGATTGAGGGGATTTGACGTCAGACGCCGTCGCGGGCGATGATGCCGACGGCGGCAAGCTGGCCGATCTTGGTGGTGATCTTCGCGCCGTCATCGACGGTGGCGTCGTAGGCGAGGCCAGCGCGCGACACGATCGAGGGGCCGCGCGCGACGACAATGCCGACGGCATCGGCCAACGTCGCATCGACGGCATAGAGCAGAACGGCGGTCGCGGTCTGCGCGCCGTCGCTGCCGCCACTGGTGGCCAGCTTGTATTTTCCGCTGGGGGTGATCTTGCCCAGCACCGAACCGACCGGATAGGGCATTCCGGCAAGCAGCGTGATCACTTCGCGGGTGTAGTTCGGGTTGACCTCATATTTGAGGACATCGCCCATGCTGGGCGGTTCCGTCAGGACGGGCATTGGTCAGTCTCCATGTTCTGGGGGTGGGGAAGCAGGCGATGGTTCAGCGCTTGGCGTCGGTCGCGGCCTTCCTGGCGGCGGCGATGATCGGGCTGTCTTTGGCGGCAGCTGCCGCCGGGGCGGTGGCGATGATGCCAGCCGCATCGCTGCGGGCGGCGAGATCAGCCAGGACCCGGGCGCGCAGCGCTTCGGGTTTCAGCCCTTTGGTGACCGCGTCGGCGGCGTCGATGGTCACGCCGAGCCGGGCGGCCTGCGCACAGACCTGCGCCACCTCGGCGGCCTCGGCGCGAATGGCATCTGCGGCCATGGTGGTGGTGACTGGCGCTGCCGCGTTCACCGGCGGTTCGGGCGTGGCGGGTGCGATTGCGACTGCAGGCATGGCCGCAGAAGGAGCGGTAACCGGTGCCGGGTTCGGGGTGTCGGTGGGTGTGGTGGTCATCTGTGGACCCTTTCTGCTGGGGGAGGTTGTGCCGCGGGGTGCGGCGGCGAAGGCGTGGAAGGCGGCGACGGGATCGGCGAGATCATCGGCCAGACCAGCAGCGATGGCATCGGCCCCGCGAAACGCGGCGGCTTCGGTGGCCAAAGCTGCAGCATGGGTCAGCCGATCACCGCGACCGGCGGCGACCGTTTCTGCAAAGAGGAAGCGCACCACCTCCAGCTCGCGCTGCATCTGGTTGTGCACCGCCTCGGGCAACGGCTGATACGGGTTCGCATCGATCTTGTGCGCCCCTGCGTGGATCAGCGTGACGGCGATCCCCTTCTGATCCAGCGCGCCACTCATGTCGGTGTGCAGCGCCACAACGCCGATGCTGCCGACAGCGCCGGTGCGCGGTAGGACGATCCGGTCGGCCTGACTGGCGAGGACATAGCCAGCCGACAGCGCATGTTCGGCGACGAATGCATGGACGGGCTTCTGCGCTCGAGCGGCGCGGATGCGATCCGCCAGATCAAAAGCGCCCGCGACCTCGCCACCGAAGCTGTCGATGTCCAAGGCGATGCCACGCACGCCGGGATCGGCCAGTGCGGCTTGCAACTGGGCCGCGATCCCTTCGTAGGACGTGAGGCCAGAGGACTGCCCGATCCATGCGCCACGATGCACAAGTGTGCCCATGATTTCGATGACCGCGATGCCATCGACCACCGCAAAAGGCTGGCTCCCATTACGCTGATGGCGCTGGGCGAGGTCATTGCCGAACAGCGATGGCCGGGCGGGCAGGGTTGCGGCAGTCTGGTCAGTGGCTTCCACCTCCAGCGCCTGGAAGGTGATGTCCTGCCCGGTGATCCGTGGCCCGAGCCCGGACAGGAAGGCCAGCGCCTTGGCTGGGTCGACCATCAGCGGTGTATTAAAAGCGCGCTGGGCGATCTGGGCGTGATGCATCATGCGTCTTCCTTGGAGTCGGGTTTTTCATCAGCGCCTTCCGGCGCGTCCTCGTCCGCCGTCTCGTCCTTTTCGGCGCTGTCGTTGCCCTTGGCCGCGCCCGGCCCCTGTGCAGGAGATCCCGGGCGGCGGAAGTCGAGGCCAAGTGCCAATTCGCGTTTGCGTTCGGCGGCAATCTCGCGATCAACCTGTTCGGCGTCATAGCCGCGCTCCGACAGGGCTTGGGTGCGGGATTTCAGACCCGCTTCGATCTGCAGGATCTCGGCCGAGGCGTCCTTCATCGGATCGATCCAATCCCATTTGGTCGGCAGCCAGGCGCAGGCCTGATATTGGCGGCGCTTGCTGTCAAAACCGGGCAGGTCCAAGACGCCTGACAACACTGCCACGTCCATCCAGCGCACCCAGACCGCGCGGCAAAGCTGAAACACCAGCACGCCATGTTGCCAGGCTGATATTCGACGGCGGAATTCGATCAACGAAATCCGCGTGTTCGAGAAGTTGCCCTTGGCGGTATCGCCCGTCAGATAGCCGTAGGGAATGCCCAGCGCCGCCGCGATTTGCAGCAGGGTGCGGTATTGGAACGGCTCGTAGGTGCCGCCGGAATCCGGGGTGGCGGGCGTCGAGATGTCCTCGCCGGGATCCAGCCGCACCACCTGACCGGGCTCGACTTCCAGATCCTCGTCGGTCGGTTCCAGCGGGGTTTCCAGGGCGGGCGAGGTGATGAACATCGCGAACATCGCCGCGATTTTCTTCCGCTCCAGTTCAGCATCGTCATAAAGGTCGAGGGTGAACAGTTTGACGATGGCTGCGGCGAACCGCGACACGCCCCGCAGTTGACCGGCCTCGACGGGGTCGAGAACATGGATCACGTCGCCAGCCAGGACGCGCACGGTTTCACCCGCGAGGCCGGGATCGGTCATGTCACCCGGATGGCGGCGCAGGAAGTGATAGGCGACGCGGCGACCGATGCCATCGAACTCGATGCCCTGCCGGATCAACCCTGCGCCGGGCAAGGTACGATTCATGTCGAGCGGCAGCATTTCTGCGGGCAGCATCTGAAGTTGCAGCGGGACCGTCAAACCGTCCTCGGCCCGGCGCGGGCGGATGCGAATGAAGACCTCGCCGGAGAGGAACACCTCGCGCGCTGCCCGGCGCTGCAGGCCATAGAAATCGGTCAGCCCCTCGGCGTCGGCATCGTCGGTCCAGGCCAACCACAGCGCCTGCAACTCTTCCTTCTTGGCTGCATCCGCGATGGTCGACGAAGGCTTGATCCCATCGCCGACGACATTGCTGGCGAAACTCTCCACCGCGTTAGCCGCATAGCCGTTGTTTCGCACCAGCCAGCGTGCGCGTGCCGTGATCGTATCGCCCGATGCGGCGATCAGGGTGTTCACATGGGCGCGCGACGCCCGGAACCCACGAAGGCGACGATGCGCCTGTGCAGCATCGAAGCCCCCGATGATTGAGCCGATGCGCTGTCGGAAGGCTTCAAACGCCATGGATCACAGGCCCTTTGAGGCGACAGTGCCCCAGCGGCGGCGTCTCCGGGTGCCAGACCTGGCCGTGGCAATCCGGGTTTCCAGATCGTTGATGGCGTTCGCCAGTTCCACGTCCGAGCCATAGTTGATGGTCTTGCCGTCATAGCGGACCGAGCGGACGCCCGCGTAACGCGCCTCCTGCAGCGTGGCCAGAAGCGCGCGCATCCGTTCCAGATCCATCTCAGTCCCTCATGAAGTTCGGTGTGTAAGCCCGGCGTTTGCGCCGTGGCGTGGTCGGTGTTCCCGCCTTTGGCGCGGCGGGAGCGGTCGTTTCGGCAGGTGCAGGCTGTTGCCGGGTCGGGCGCGTTTCCACCCCGGCCTGTTCTTCAAGCCGCCGCCAGGTCGCCTCGTCCCAGCGATCGGCGCCAAGGATCCATGCGGCCGCCCTTGCATAGACGCGGCAGTCCAGCGCCTCGTTACGCTCGCGCATTTTCTGCCATTCGGGGTGGCTGTAACCGCGCTTGTTGCGCACGGTGACAAGCTGTTCGGCCACCAGCTGTTTCAGCCATTCGGTGTCGATCCAGTCGGGCAAGTGCACGGTGCCGGGGGCGTCGAGCACCCCCAAGCTCCGGTCCTCGTCGCTCGGCCGTTCCAGTCGCAGGAAGCGATATGTCTCGGTCTTGAAGGTCACCGTGGCCACCGACCAGAGCCGTGCGCCCCGGCGCAGACGTTTGCCGCCGATGGTGGCGTCGACATAGGTCGGGCCCGACACCGGCGTGGCGCGATTGAAGCCCTCCAGACCTTTGATCGGGGCGGCCTGATCAAAGCCCTGTTTGCGAGCCCAAGCGTAAACCGCCGGGCCCTCGTAGCCGGTGTCTATGGCCAGCTTGCCGATCACCATCACCGCGCCATTAGCGCAGGCCCAGGTCCGACTGAGCAGGGCGGTCAGCTTGTCCCAGCAGGCCGGATCGTCCGGGCCACCCGGGATGACGATGTGGTCGACCAGCCAGCTTTCCAAACCGCGGCCCCAAGCCCAGACGTCGACCTCAATCCGGTCCTTCTGCACGTCGACGCCGGCGGTCAGGAACAGACCTCCAACCGGGATCTGCGCGCCTACATAAGCTTCGCGGCGTTCGGCCAGCCGCTGCCATTCCGGCGCGTCGCCCGACTCGACCCACGTCTCGCCCAACAAGGTGTTGCGCGCAGCGCGCAGCATCTCTTCCGAGCCTTGGGAAGCCAGCCAGTCCCGCGCGATCTGCTGCCAGCTTTTCCAGCCAAGCGGCGAATAGAGCGCTGAGAGGTGGAAACCGATGGAGTGCGGATCGGCTGACACGGCCGTCGCCCGCCATTCCCCGCGCTCCAGCATCTGCGTCTTGTGGTGCTCGGCGATGGGCTTCTCGCACCCCTCGCAATGATAGGCCGCCGTGTCGGGCCGTCCCTTGTCCCAGCGCAGCCGTTCAAACTGCAGCCACTGCATCGCGCCGCAATGCGGACAGGGCACGAAATAGCGCCGCTGGTCGCTGGCCTCGTATTCCCGCTCGATCCGGCTGATGCCCCGGATCGTGGGCGTGGAGACCATGAACACCTTGCGCCGGTGCGAAAAGGTGGTGGTGCGCGCTTCGGCCAGTGTGACCGGATCGCCTTCCTCGTCGGCTGAAGCCGGATAGGCGTCAACTTCGTCGAGAAAGATGTAACGCGCAGGCATCGAGCGCAGGCCGGTGGCGGAGTTCGCGCCAGTCAGTACCAGAATGCCGCCGGGAAACTCTTTTGAGAGCATCGAATTGCCCGCGTCGCGCGAGCGGGCCGGGTTGACCCGTTCGCGCAGGGCTGGGCTTTCCGCAATCAGCGGATCAAGCCGCCCGTGTGAGGTGCGTTTCGCCATTTCCACCGTGGGCAGCACCGCCAGCATTGGTCCCGGTGCATGGTGGATGACAAAGCCGATCCAGTTGTTGCCAGCCTCCGTTGCGCCAACCTGTGCTGCTTTCATGAAGCTGATGCGTTGCGCCGGGTGGCGCGGCGATAGTGCATCCATGATCTCGCGCAGGTAGGGCGTGCGTGCGGTGCGGTACTGCCCCGGCTCGGCCGAGGCCCGCGAGGACAGCTTGCGGTGCTGATCCGCCCATTCCGACACGGTTAGGTCCGGATCGGGGCGCATGCCGTTGCGCCAAGTGCGCAGGATGTCCTCAGCCCCGTCAAACTCGAGGTCGAGGCCCTCTGTCAAATCGTTGGTGGCCGTGTCGTCGTTATCCGAGGCTGACCCGGAGATCGGCAAGGGCGTCGAGTTGCGCTCTGACATGGGTTTCCAGCACCCTCTGCAGGATCGCGGCCTCGATGATCACCGGTTTGCCGGATTTCTTTTCCACCTCCGTGGCCACTTCGGCCGCCATTAGAGCCGCGACTCGGGATGGCCATGTGACCCAAGTGTCGCGCTCTTGCCGCGCCAGCCGGAACACAAGTGTTTCCGCCCGGGCGCGGTCGACCAACGTGCCCTTCTTCTTCTGGATTGCCAGCTGACGTTCTTGCGCCTGGTAGACCGTCAGCGCGGTGCGGGCCTTCAGATAGGACGAGCTGTCGGCTGGGCCGCTGAACCCACTATCGCCGCCAGTGCTGCGCCGCTGCTGGTCCGGATCGGTCATCTCGCCGCGACGCAGATCAGACGCGGCGGCGTTGATCGAGCCATCGCCGTACACCACCAGCCGACCAGCCTTGCGGGCCTTCTGAATGGCCCCGCGAGACAGGCCGGAATGGGTGGAATATTCGCGCTCGGACATACCTTCCATGGCAGTGTTCACTTTGATTAAGGCGATGATAATGCTTGTTATTTAGTTGATTGAAATCGCCGACAGAGCGAGTCCTGGATCAAGACATCACCCCCAGCAAGGACTCCGCCATGGCGAAACTCACCGAAACCCAAACCATGATCCTCAGTGCGGGTACACAGCGCGCTGACAATATTGCCCTGCCACTGCCCAAGGGGCTGAATGGTGCCGCCGCAAAGATGACCGTCACCAAGATGATCCAACGAGGGTGGCTGGACGAGGTTGACGCCGACCTGCGCCAAGGTGAACCGCTCTGGCGCGAAACCGGCGACGGCCATGGCACCACGCTGGTCGTCACCGACGCAGGGCTGCTTGCCATCGGGATCGTACCGGTGGTGGTGAAGACTATGGTCGCCATCCGCAAGCATGCGGCCGAAACTCCCGAGGCCAAGCAGCCGACACCGCGCGCCGGTACCAAGCAGGCGATGCTGATTGAGATGCTGCAAACGGCAGAGGGTGCGACGATGCAGGCGATCGTCGCTGCCACCGGCTGGCAGGCTCATACCGCGCGCGGGGCAATGTCGGGGGCCTTGGGCAAGAAGCTGGGGCTGGTTGTGACCTCGGTAAAGGAAGACGGTAGGGGCAGGGTTTACCGGATCAGCAGCAACACTGCATGATTTTACCCGCGGTCAGTCGAGCAGTCGGTAATGAACCTCGGTCGGTTTGCAGTCGGCCCCATTGATCGGGATCATATCCTGAGGACAGGTTGACATAACCACGACGCAGTCGATGGCAGCGCGCAGCGTAACATAGTCTCCCGGCTTGCTGAGTGGCTCGCCCCAAATGATTTTTCCGTCAGGTGCTACGGGAATGTTCATCCACAGGTTCAATGGTGCTGGGCAGTCCGGCGCGCGCAGATCGAGCTGTGCCAACGCGGCGTGCAGATTGTCAGTACAATTATCGTGATACTCCCGGCACCCCAGCATGGCGTAGCGGTGCACATCGCAGGCTGCGATGACGGTGTCATGACGCCCGGGCGAGGTGTCCTCTTCCAAAAGCAGGATCGGCCGCCGCCGATTAGTGGTCAGTGCATCACCTTTGGCCGGGAATATGTCCTGAAGCGTCGCGTGAAGATGCTCCATCGACATGAATTCGGACAGGTCGTCGGCATTAAAGCACCAGGTATCCACAACCTGTTGGCCATGGGTATTGATGATCTGAATTGCCTTTCCTTTGGCAACACGGACGGCTCGACCGCGTCGGGCAGGGACCGCCATCAGGTTTGTCGTCATGTCTTGCATCCTTTGCCATCGGCGCCGTTATTGTCTCGGTCGGCAAACTGTCACGTCGGATTGCCAACAGCATCACTGATTCAGGTCTGGTCGTATTCCATGATAGCGATGGGCGATTCCTTGTTATCGCGCAGTGCCTCGAGATAAGCGCGGCCAGAATAACCACAGCGATTGAGGTAAGAAATTGTATGCGACGCCGAGCCAGCTTGGTCTTCGCGGGCTCTAAAAAGTGCGACGTGCGCAAATGACTCGACGCGATGTCGTGCCAGCGCGTCGATCCTTCCAGCTAGAGTTAGTGCCATGTCATTACGCATGCGTGTCTCCAAAAGCTCTAGAATTCCTATGCGATTAGTTAGCGAATTCAGATTGGCCACCGTGTCAGCGGCAGCAATCTGTGCGGCGTTCAAATCATCCATTGCTGTTCGGACGGAGACGAGGGCCGCTGAGGCTAATAACGCCGCATCAATAAAGCTTTCGAACCGATCAATGGCAAAATCGGGTGCGTTTCGTGCTTGCCGCGCGCGATCAAAGAACCGCGCTTCTAGCTGGTAGAGGGCACCTGCTGCTGCTGACCATTCTGGCAATGGATTTGCAATACTCCAAGCGTCGTCAATTTGTTTGCACACCGCTCGTAAAGTGACAAAATCGCGCTGTATCTCGGCATCATGAAGATCCTCGATCCGACTTTCGATATGTGCAAGACGATCATCAATTGCTTTAATCTGTCCGGTTAGGCGGTCTAGCTTTGTCGACATTACAGAAAAACCTGCAAGGCTTACGCCAAGCCCTAGGCCACTTAGCACCAAACCACCAATTTGAAGTCCCTGAAGCGCCTCGAGACTCGCCAGAATTTGTCGGTTCTGCAAGTAAGTTGCGATGCCGCTAGTTGCTGTGAGGGGCGAAGCAATGGCAGAAAGCGCTGACGGCCCAGCGTTGATCAGTGATGTCGAGATTTGCTGCGCGGCCCCAGTTTCCTGCAGGTGTGCCACGATACGGCCCGTGTGGGGATTGAGGATCAGTGCACCCACCTGTCGAAGCGCGCCGCTCATTACCTGGGACTGAAGGAGGGCTGGAACCTCAAACAACAGCGGCGGAATCATACTGAAGCTCCTGGATGATGTTTGAGGTCGTTGTTTCGATTGATCGACGATAGCAGGAAAGCGCGGACTGAGGACCTTCCGTTGTAGGTTCCCCGATGATTGAAGCAGCAATGGACGTGAGCACCTTGTCATTCAGTCGATTGACCGCCCGATCTTTGAGCCGGAAGCCCCGCGTCAGACCTGTTGCGGTCGCGATTGAAGCTACTCCAAAGACACCAAGCAGCACGGGAACGCTGATCGCTGAAGTGGTCACTAGGCCGAAGAAAGCTGCTGTAGTGCCCACAGCCATGGCAGGTGCAGCCAGCAGAGCACCTGCACCAAGTGCGACCGGAGCTCCGACGCTTCCGATATCAATCGCATTCGACCAAAGACTTCCATCTGCCTTTGAGGCAAAGTCGGCTTGCTCAAAATAGGTTGCGGCATTGCTGATGTCGAGCAACTTTTCTGAGGCCATTTTTTCTAGTCGAGTCAATTCCGGTTTTAATCGTGCTGCAACAATTGGATCAACTCTCGTGGCGCAAAACGACGTTGGCTTGCCTATGATTTCGACCATGGAGGCATTTTCCAATGTCTCTCTAATCAACGGTGCCAGATCAAGGGCCACGCGGGTGAGGGAAATCTTTGCATCAAACAAGCATTCATCGCGCCACTCAAGAATGCGCCGCCTAACCAGCATTTCGGCAGCGGTTTGGTCCGATAACTCCACCGTAAATGTCTCACTTGTCTGGAACTTTCGGCTCCATGCTATAGCCGATAGCGAGAGGTCAGCAACGGTCAACTGTAAGTGATTTTGCATTGAGCTGGTAGTCGATCCGGCCCGGAAGCAATGGCGCGTTCATCCCGCAAACCTCTTGGCCCTCAGGTCGGCAAAGGTCTCGCCGCTTTCCGCGAGGACAGCGTTTGCGCCGGTGAACTGCTGCCAACGATCAATGGCGACATCGACATAGGCCGGGTTTAACTCGATCCCGAAGCAAACGCGTCCGGTAGTTTCTGCGGCGATCAGCGTGGTGTCAGATCCCATGAACGGTTCAAAGACGGCCTGACCCGGGCTGGAATTGTTCAGGATCGGGCGGCGCATGCACTCGACCGGCTTCTGGGTGCCGTGCACGGTGGTGGCATCCTGATCCTTGCCGGAAATGTGCCACAGCGTGGTCTGTTTCCGGTCGCCCGCCCAGTGGCCCTTGCCCGTTTTCTTGACGGCATACCAGCACGGTTCATGCTGCCAATGATAGTCTCCGCGGCTGAGAACGAGGCGGTCCTTGGCCCAGATGATCTGCGACCTAACAGCGAAACCCGCTGATACGAGGCTTTCGGCCACCGTCGCCGCATGCAGCGCACCATGCCAGACATAGGCCACGTCGCCGGGAAACAGCGCCCAAGCCTCGCGCCAGTCGGCACGGTCATCATTCAGAACCTTGCCCGTGCGTTTGGTCTTGGCCGCCCCCGCCTGGTTGCGCCAGGACGGATCATATTCCACGCCATAGGGTGGATCGGTGACCATCAGGAGCGGCTTCACATCGCCCAGAAGTCGGCCGACCACATCGGCGGATGTGCTGTCGCCGCAGATCAGCCGGTGTGATCCGAGCTGCCAGAGATCGCCTGCAACCGACACCGGCCTGACCGGCGGTTCGGGAATATCATCTTCCCCCTCAACCGCCTCCCCTTCAACCTGATCCGGATCGCGCAGCAGCGCATCAAGATCCCCGTCAGCTATCCCGAGCAGCGACAGGTCGAAATCCTCAGCCAGCAGCCCCGCGATCTCGTCGCGCAGTGTTGCCTCGTCCCATTCGCCCAGCTCGGTGAGCTTATTGTCGGCGATGCGGTACGCCCGGCGCTCGGCCTCGTCGAGATGGCTGAGCCGGATCACCGGTACGTCCTTCAACCCCAGCGCCGTGGCCGCCAGCACCCGGCCATGCCCGGCAATCAGCTCGCCGTCGTCGGCGACCATGCACGGCACCGTCCAGCCGAATTTCGCCATGCTGGCGGCGATCTTAGCCACCTGATCGCTGCCGTGGATCTTGGCATTGCGGGCATAGGGGCGCAGCCAGTCAATCGGCCACGTCTCGATCTGGCTCGGTGCAAAGACCAGCAACTGTATGTTCATGTGGCGGGGGGAGCCCAATTCTGTCGTGATTTACAAAGCGCATTCGCGATGGTCACGAGTTTTCGGGCGACGGCTGTGACAACAAGCTTATGTGGTTTTCAGGCAGCACGCAGGCGATCTGCGAAAGGGCTCAAGACCGGGTTGTGATAGCTGGCCACCAATGCGGCCTGGAACAAGACATGCCGTAGCAGGCGCCGCCCGCCGCCGATTGCACGCCTTCCGCGAAGTGCGCCACTGTCGTGTGCAATCGGAGCCAGGCCTGTCAGAGCCGCTGCCTGTTCCCCGGATATCTGACCAAGTTCGGGCATCTCGGCGATCAGCATGGTGCTGGCGACAGGCCCAATCCCCGGGACGGAGCGTAGGATCCGGGCGGTTTCGGCCAGTGTCTTATCGGCTGCTATGAGGCGTTCAATCTGGCTTTCCAACTCGGCAATCTGGGCGGTAAGAAGGATACGGAGCGCATCGTCCATGTCTTCGAGCGGTTCATCCAGCCCTTGCTTTAGACGTGCCTTGATTTGTACCAGAAGCCGTTTGCGCATCTCGACGAGTTGACCTCGCTTACCAGTCAAGGCCCTGAGATGGCGTAGTTTCTGCGCCGGTAGGGAGCGCCCGGCATCCGGCCTGAATACCATAAAGCGAGCAATCAGTTCAGCATCAATCTGGTCCGTTTTCGCCCGCGTTCCCCGGCTCATAGCAAAGGCCTTGATCTGTGCAGGTGCAACTGCCGTGATGCGATCCCAGCAGCATCAAGCGTCGCCCAGAGCTGCCACTCCTGCCCGCCGGTCGCTTCAAAGCAGACCAAAGCGCGCCTGTCGCGCGCAATCTCAGCCAGTTGCTCATGTCCCTGTGCCGCGTTTGCAATCCGCAACCGGTGACCATCCGGCAGGCAATGGATGTCCAGCCAGTCGCGCGAGACGTCGATGCCAATGATCTGGTTCTGTGATATCATGTTCATGCTCTCTTCCTTCTGATCCGTGGTCCTGATTGGCCACATTCAACTGTTCGAGACGATGAAGAGAGACGGTGCTGGCTCGCTGGTAAAACGTGGTCACCGTTCAAATCGTGGGCCACTAGGTCCAAACGCCAAACACCGTCCCATCACCCGACCTCGGCCGAGGTCGGGTGATGGGAGTAGATTAACAGATCAGGGATACAGAAGGTCCATGGGGCGGTTCTCATTTGGGGCAGGGCGGACGTGCCGATGCGCGCGGACAGCATGGCCAGCGACAAGATCGGGATCCGCGATGTGGTGAAAAACGAAAGCGCCCGAGAGGGTTTCCTCCGGGCGCCATTCTTCGATGATCAAGGGGTGGGTCAAGAGGGGCAACTTTGTTAAACCAAAAATGCACGCAGATTCAACAGCTTCCCAGCAGTGGCTTCCACAGGCTGGCTTCCGGCGGGGTGGCTTCCACAAAAGAATCCAGCAGGCCGAAGTCCTGACACGGCAAGCCTTTGATAATGAGTCGCTTTTCCCAAAATTAAGCGGCAGGTGGATTCCGCCTGGATTCCCCGGTGAAGAAGCCAGGCGCTAGCGAAATGCCGCGCTGCGCCCCCCCGTATACGTTTCGGGCCGGGGAGGAACCATGCCAAGGGGGGCTCATCCCACAGCCGACGGATGTCGAGCACATAAGTCAGAATGGAATCTCGTCCGGTGACGCGTCGAGCTTTGGCAGGGCGTTCGCTGGCAGTGGAATGTTGTATGTCACGTAAAGATTCAGGATGTCTTCACGGTCCATAAACATTATCTGGCTGCGCTTTGACGCGTCGAGCTTTCCGCCCAGCCAATTGCGCGCTTGCTTGGTTATGATGCCACCGGCGACGATAAAGGCATGGTCGACGAGGGCCTTCTTGCTCGTTTCGGGGTCGAAAACCTCATGCCCCAGCATCATCAAGACTTGCTGGTAAATCTCGGCAATATTGGCATTCGATCCCTTCGTCATTCCGGCTGAGTCAAGTTTTCCCTTCTTCGCCTGAATGCCAAAGTATAGGACGTGCTGGGTGGGCAGAACAAAGCGCATCCAGACGTCCTTGCCATACTCGAGGGCCTTGTCGGAGTGACCAGCAGCGGTGAGGCGGTGAAAGCCAAGCTGCCTAAACAAGGGCAGCAGGATTTCCTCGATAAGCTCGTCCTCGCTGCATGTGTCGAGATAGGCGTTGAGCTGCCTTTTACGCTCTGTTTCTTTGGGGGTTAATGGGCGATGAGGGTTGGTCGCCGTCGATACTGTCTTGCTGCCTATGTGGCGAACCTGTAGCATCGGTTCCTCATCATAGTAGGCTTCATAGCCTTCTCTGGTCAGGGACTCATTTAGCAAAGCCAAGGCTTTGCTGCGATCAAGGTCGCCGTCTTCCGCTTCGCGTGGATCCATCAGCGTCCGAAGCAAAACGACAAAGCGCGTTGGCATCTGAAAGGCAGCGGGTTGTGGTTCTTCCAGAAGATCTTCGAGGCGTTGTGAAGTCCAGATCGCACGTGTGCTGCCATCGTGAACAAAGTCGAGATCGCACTCTTCAAAAAACTTAGTGATGAAAAAACTGGACCGACGAGGAAAATGCGCCGCATCCCCAATGACCATTTCGGCAATCGCGCGAAGGTTTCGCGGTTTGAACTTCATGAAGCTAACCTTCTCAACTGTTCAGCAGTTGCAATAAAGGGTCTGTTTTCCCCATCGCATAACGGGATACTTATCCACTCGAAATTTCGGACAGCATCGCCTCCGACTGAGCAAGCACACCCCGTACGGCAGCATCTTCGAGGTCGGGTGGATAGCCGTACTTTCGGAGGATTCGCTTTACGAGAACGCGCAGCCGCGCACGGGCGCTGTCGCGGTGGGCCCAGTCGATGCTGACATTGGCCTTCAGGCCTTTCAGAAGTTCATGCGCGATGATCTTCAGCTGGTCATTCCCGAGGACGTCGACGGCGCTCTGATTGTCGGCCAGTGCATCATAGAAGGCGATCTCTTCTGGCGTCAGCCCTGTTTCTTCGCCCCTGTTTCTAGCCTCGCGGACCTCCTTCGCCAGCGCGATCAACTCCTGCAGCACCTCGACTGTGCTGATGGCATTGATGTGATAGCGCGAGATTGCCTCATCCAGCCGTTCCGAAAACTTCCGCGTCTCAATGACGTTCGACCGACTGCGCGACCTGATCTCATCATTCAGAAGCTTTTTCAGCGCCTCCAAGGCGAGGTTCCTTTTCTCCATTTGACCGATTTCGGCCAAAAACTCGTCTGACAAGATGGAAATGTCTGGCGAGGAAAGCCCGGCCGCCGACAGGATGTCGACGATTTCGGTCGATGCAACCGCATCATTGACGATCTGGCGGATTGCCAGGTCGCGGTCGGCCGCAGAGCGACCGGAGGTATCGGCGGCCTTGACCATGGCGGTGCGCACGGTCTGGAAGAAGCCAACCTCGTCACGAACCTCTCGGGCGGTATCGCTGGCCGAACTGAGCGCAAAGGCCTTGGACAGTGCAAGCACGGCATCCTGATACCGACGGTGCGCCGCCTTCTTGGCTTCCTTGTCAGTTTCGCGCTGGGCGGCCTCGTCTTGCTTTGCAAGGATCCAATCAAGAGCGCCTGCCAAGGTAACGAGGCGCTGGTGCGGCGTGCCCGTCAGCCCGGTGGCATAGTCGAAGCCGTGGAACATGGCGCGCACCACATCCAGCCGTTCCAGAAGCGCTGCAACCGCCTCGGTCTCGTCGATACCTGCTTGTTCCTGATCCGATGCGGAATACTGACCCAGCGCGGATTTCAGGTTCTGCGCGATGCCGATATAGTCGACGATCAGTCCTGCAGGCTTGTCGCTGAACACCCGGTTCACCCGTGCAATGGCCTGCATCAGCCCATGCCCGCGCATCGGCTTGTCGATGTACATCGTGTGCATAGACGGAGCGTCAAAGCCAGTCAGCCACATGTCGCGCACGATCACCAGCTTGAGCGGGTCTTTCGGATCCTTCGCGCGCTTTGCCAGAAGGTCGCGCCGCGCCTTGCCGCCGATATGGGGCTGCCAGTTCTCGGAATCCGAGGCAGACCCCGTCATGACGATCTTTATCACGCCACCTGCGTCGTCGTCGGAATGCCATTCCGGGCGAAGGGCCACGATCTGGTTGTAGAGGTCCACACAGATACGACGGCTCATGCAGACGACCATGGCCTTGCCGTCCATCGCCTGCACGCGCGCCTCAAAATGCGTGACCAGATCCTCAGCAACCATGCGCAGCCGTTTCTCGGAGCCGACAAGCGCCTCGACGGTGGACCATTTTCGCTTCAGCCGTTCCTGCTCGCTGACAGCTTCATCCTCGGTCAGCTCTTCGATTTCGGCATCAACCTTGGGCTTTTCCGCGTCGGGCAGCTCAATCCTGGCAAGACGGGACACATAGTAAATCGGCACCGTCGCCCCATCCTCGACGGCGCGGCTGATATCGTAGACGTCGATGTAATGGCCAAACACCGCTGGCGTGTTCACATCATCCTGTTCAATTGGCGTTCCGGTGAAGCCGATGAAAGAGGCCATGGGCAAAGCATCGCGCAGGTGCTTGGCAAAACCATAGGCGATGGCACCGGTCTTCTCGATGCGGGCTTTGAATCCGTACTGGCTGCGGTGGGCCTCGTCAGCGATGACGACCACATTGCGCCGGTCTGTCAGCATTGGGTAAGCCTCGCCCTTCTCAGGGGCAAATTTCTGGATGGTCGTGAAGATGACCCCACCTGAGGCGCGTGCCAACGCATTCTGCAGATCCTCGCGGCTTTCGGCCTGTATCGGTGTCTGGCGGATCAAATCCCGGCACATTGAGAATGTACCGAATAGTTGATCGTCCAGATCGTTGCGGTCGGTAATCACCACGATTGTAGGATTTTCCATCGCGGGTTCGCGCACGAGTTGCCCGGCGTAGAACGCCATCAGCAGGCTTTTGCCTGAGCCTTGCGTGTGCCAGATCACCCCGGCCTTGCGATCACCCTGCGACCGGCTGGCCTCAATGGTGCTGATCACCGCGCGCTTGACCGCGTGGAACTGGTGATAGCCTGCGATGATTTTTGCGATGCCGCCGGGGGTGTCACCAAAGACGGTGAAGTCCCGCAGCAGCGACAGCAGCCGTGGGCGCTCAAACACGCCTTCGATCAGCACCGACATTTCCGGCGCACCTTTCGGGGCCACATCAATTCCATCAGTCGTGCGCCAAGGCATGAAGCGTTCGATGTCGGCGGTCAGCGACCCGATGCGAGCCTGAATGCCGTCGGTCGTAATCAGCACAGCATTGGCGCGAAATAGCGATCCGATCTGCGCTTTGTAGGTTTGCAACTGGTTGAAAGCCGCACCCAGCGTTGCGGTTTCCGCGCCGGGCTTTTTCACCTCGATCACGCCCACCGGCAGGCCGTTCAGGAATACCACCACATCGGGGCGGCGGTTGTTGCCGTTCTCGATCACCGTGAACTGGGCAATGGCCAGCCAGTCGTTTTGCTGATCCTCCGGGTCGATCAGGCGCACGGTGTCACCGCGGATCGTGCCGTCCTCGGTGCGGTACTCTACCGGTACACCTTCGACCAAGGCGCGGTGCAGGCGGCGGTTCTCTTCAATTAGCGAGGGACGTTCCACTGCAAGTAACTTACGCAATGCATCCTCGCGGGCGTCTTCCGGAATGTGGGGGTTCAATCGGGTAATGGCATCGCGGAGGCGGCAGGGTAGGAACGTATCAGAATAGGCGTCTCGCTCCGGCGCTTTGCCATCAGGGCCGGATACCGCGTCGTTCAAACAGGCATATCCCAATCGCCCCAAGTGATCGAGCAGCACGCCTTCGATTTCAGCTTCCGACAGGGTTGGCATAGTCAATTCCCAGCATTTGCAAACATGAACTCGACCTCTGACCAGTCCTTCTCCAGCACGGCCTCTCGATACGATTTCGAGTTTTGGGCAGTGATGTCGTACCAATGACCTCCGCTATAGTTTATGAAGCCGGACGCGTCGGTCACGAAAAGGGTTAGGCCGCGCATCTTTTCAGGTACGCCTGCCGCGTGAATGGCGTCCATCACGTGGTCCAATTGCTGACCGATGCCGATCGGAATTACAGTTGCGCCCGTTTTCTGGATCAAATCGGTGTAAGTGAGATAGCGGTTCTTCGGTGGCTTGCCAGTTTTCTTGATCGCAGACTGCACCATTCGGACATGGGCAATCAGGCCGTTTCCAAGTAGCATGGCGTTGTGGGTGGACACTGGTAATCTCATGGTTCAAACCTCATCCACTTTTGCTTTGGCGATTATTCGTTGCTTCAGCTCCTCGCTATCAAACGCACAGGTTTCCAGCCCAGTTGCCGCAGCAAAATCAGCGGTTTCTATATTGTAGGCCTCTCGGAAGTCGGCCCAATGAAATTGGCATTTTTTGAACGTAGCATGGGCAAGATCAGTGTCGTTAAAGCTAGCATAGTGGGTTCGGGCCATGATCGGGCGGCCATCATCTTCTTCCGCGATGACCTCCTCAAGAGTGTCCGGTGGCGGGGTGGTCCAATGTAGCTCGGTGGCGTCAAAGCAACTGCCCTGCAAATCGGCTTCCCAGAAGTTACAGTCTTCATATCGCCCCGACTTCGCAAAACCAAATCCCCACGCATCAACGCCAAACACAACGTCGCGGAGGTCCAATCGCGAGAAGTCGACGTTCTTGAAAGATGACTCGCGCAAGGTCTCGTCTGCCCACCCGCCGCCGGAAAGCTTCGATCCGCGCAGACTAGTTACACCGTATCCCTTAAGCTTCGCATCGGACAGCGCCGCCCCCGTCAGATCGACCGCTGTTTGCCCCATGCCGTTTAACCGCCGGAGCGCACCGACGATGCGATGCATCGCTTCCTCGTCGTTCCACCGTTTCAGATCTTCGATGATCTCATGCTGGCGGGCGGTGTCTTGCCGCCTTTGCTGGCGATACTGAAAGACACCCAACAAAACGACGATAAAGAGAATGTCGAATAGAAGGCCCCAGAATTCGACCATGACATCGCCCAAGGCGACACCGTCACCAAAACGCTGCCACGCTATGGCAATCATCAAGCCAAGGGCAAGCAGTAGTACGCTCTGTCCTATCAGCGTCTCGGAAAAGAGAACGCCCCGCCAATGTTTGATCCTGGCGATTTGGCGGTTTGGAAACCCCAGGTTGCCGGTTGCCTGCATCCGTTCAATCCGAGTGATTTCAAACAATGGCTTCTTGCGGAACGGGCTGAGCGACCAGTTCGCAAAGATCTTGAAGTAATATCGCGCGAACCGGCGCATGCGCAGAAAAGTCCAGCTCACACTACGCCCTCCGTATCCTTAAAACGGATTTCACCAGAAATGAGTTTCGGTCGGGTATCAGTCATCGCGGGCCTCCGTTTCTTCGATAATGGCTACGCCTTTCAGGTTCAGACGGTCCATCTCCTCATCCAGAGCCTCTTCCGCTTCTCGACCCTCCCTCAGCAAGCCCACCCATGGAGGGGCGCTGTCGGTCGGTTCAAAGGAAAGACCCAAGTCGCCGAATGCGACCACATCGTCTATGTCTTCGCCCATGCTGTAACTATAGAGCTGCTGCAGGCCATGCCCGATCAGCGATGGCAGGGACGAGTCCGCGGGGCGATCATCCCAGCAGCAGGGGCAGACAAGGAAATGCCAGGGGATCATCTGGAAGTCTCCGGGGCGGTTGTCTTTGCCCCAATTCGCTTTCTTGATGGCAAGCGCGCTCGCCGCGCTGATCCCCCAATCCGGCGAGGGGAACGGAAAGCCGCACAGATGCCACCAAGCCAGTTGCACGTGGGCCGAGAGCGTGGCGCTCAGCTTAAGCCCGTCAGAGTTGTAGAACACATAAAGTGGCACAAGGCCGTCCCGGTGGGTGAGCAAGGTTTCGCACTGATTGGGCGTGGGTTGCCCTGATGCCTTGCTGGCGGCTTTCTGTGTCTTGCTTTGGTGATAGAGCGAGCTGTATGCCCCATCATCGGCAAATAGCCGCTTGGCCTGTATGCGTGCACCTATGCCCTTCCATGGGCCATCCGCGAACCAGAACGCCCAGTCGGCCCCGTTCGTGCTCTCGTCGGTCTTGGTATAGGCCTTGATGTTCAGCCCGCGCCCTTTGTGCTTGCGGGCGAGGCTCAGAAGAAGCTCTTCGGTCGTAGTTTCCTCGTTGCGCGGCAGGCCAAAGCCTTCGGCCTCGGACATGTCAAGCCATACCTGAAGGGCCTCTTGCCGGAAAGAGCGGCAGTAGTTCGGAAGCACCCTCACACCACGCTCTCCGCGCCGCTGAGGTGGATTTCGCGGGATATGAGTTTGGGGAGGAGGAGGTCGCGGGTCTGGGCGAGGGTGCGGGATTCCATTTGGAGCAGAAATGCTCTGTCGAAGATTGGAGTTATCAGCTCGTCAAATGCTTGGTGGACGGATTTCGGTGCTGTGCAAATCAGCATTCGCTTCATATCTGCCTTCGTAACATGGCCAAGTCCGGTGGTCTGCTTATTGCGCGCTAGTTCTGCAAACTCGGGTTTGAGGAATTTCAGCATGGCATGCAGGAAGGGTTTGCTGCGCTTTCCGGTCTCACGCACTGCAAAAATATGCTGGTTCAGCCACGCTTTGCCTCCCGACCAAAGGAAGGTGTCAATCGAGGTATCAGGGTTGCCCGACCAAGAGAACAGAAGTTCACCATCATCAATCAGGTAGCGCGATCCAAGATCGGTGGCGGTCCATGCTGTATTTCCAGTGACGCCGTTTTTCAGTTCAGCGATCTTGATGACAGGCAAGGCATCGGGCGCGTCGGAAAAATGCATGTTCTTGTAGGCCGCGCCATTGATCCAGTCGGCCTGATCAATGACGGTCTCAAAATCCCACCCCTCCGGCTTGCCCTCGTCGTCCAGGCGGTCGGGGAAGTGGGGCCAGATGTCGGGGGAGAGGTAAGGTGTGGTGCCTGCCATCTTGGCGCGGGTGGGGCCGAAATCGACGAACCAGTCGCGGAACAGCGCCCGGGCCATGGCCTCCAGCGTCTCATTCATCCGCCGGTTCAACTCGATCTTGTCATCCAGCGCCCCGAGCGTGGCAGCAATGGCGCGTTGCTTGGGGAGGGGGGGAAGATCGAAATGGAAGCTTTGGATCTGCTTGGTGCTTATGTGCGGAATTGCCGTTCCGGTTTGGACCGCCAGAACGTGTTCTGTGAACGACTGGCTGCCAATCACATAGCGCAAGAAGCCGTTGTCTAGCTGCTTCTGACCACGCAGTCGCGCTACTCGCTGTACAAGCAGGCATGGTAGGTCGTCGCTTTGGATAACGCAGTATTTCAAACCTGCTTCGATCCAAGGACGATCCATCGCAAGGATTACGTCACCTTCTCGCAACCAATACTGGTCGATCCCACTGGTGTCCGCCGTGGGCCACCTTTTGACTCCATCCCAGCGAACTTTTCCTTGTGCGATGTTGTCGCCGCGCAGCAGTTTGGGATCTGACTGATCATCGGAATAGTTGCTGCTCTTGAACGGAAACCCGGTCTGAATTGCTACGACATCACCCAATTGAACGGACACTCGGCCGTCACTCACAACTCAATCCCCGCCAACCGTTCCCGGATCGTCACCGTCAGGTCCTCGGCCTCTCCAAACTGTGCTTCCAACTTGTCCTGCAAACCCGCGAACCGTTCAGCGAAGGGCGTCTCGTCCTCCTCGACCGCCTCGGCCCCGACATAGCGGCCCGGGGTCAGGACGTGGCCGTGCGACCTGATTTCCTCAAGGCTCGCCGATTTGCAAAAGCCGGGAATGTCGGCGTAGCCCTCACCTAGTCGCCAGGCGTGGTAAGTCTCGGCAATCTGCGTGATGTCGGCATCGGCAAACTCTTTACGGGTACGGTCCACCATGAAGCCCAGCTTGCGGGCGTCGATGAACAGCACCTCGCCGCGCCGATCGCGCAGCTTCCGGTCGCGGGCGATGCCGTTGGATTTGTCCTTGGCCAGAAACCAAAGGCAGGCCGGAATCTGTGTGGAATAGAACAACTGCCCCGGCAGGGCGATCATGCAGTCGATCACTTCGCCTTCGATCATGGCCTTACGCATCTCGCCCTCGCCCGATTGGGTCGAGGACATCGAGCCGTTGGCCAAGACAACGCCCGCCGTTCCCGAGGGGGCCAGATGGTGCAGGATGTGCTGCAGCCAGGCGTAGTTCGCGTTCCCTGCGGGGGGCGTGCCATATTTCCAGCGCCCATCCTCGCGCAGTCGCTCGCCGCCCCAGTCCGAGATGTTGAAGGGCGGGTTGGCAAGGATCACATCGGCGCGCAGGTCGGGCAGTTCGTTCTTGTGGAAAGTGCCTTCGGAGTTCCACTTGATGTCGGCGTCGATGCCGCGCACAGCAAGGTTCATCTTGCAGAGCCGCCAAGTGGTGTAGTTGCTTTTCCTGCCCGTAGATGGCGATGTCTCCCAGACGGCCACCGTGGGCCTCCACGAACTTTTCCGACTGCACGAACATGCCACCGGATCCGCAGCAGGGATCATAGACGCGACCTTTGTAAGGCTCCAGCATCTCGACCATGGTGCGCACGACGGAGCGGGGGGTGTAGAACTCGCCGCCACGCTTGCCCTCGCTGCCTGCGAATTGGCCGAGGAAGTATTCATAGACCCGGCCCAACAAGTCGCGGGCTTTGTCCTTGCCTTCGCCCAGCGCGATACCGGAAATGAGGTCGATCAGTTCGCCCAGCATGACGGCGTTGAGCGCAGGGCGGCCATAATCTTTTGGCAGGACGCCCTTGAGGGAGGGGTTCACCTTCTCGATGGCGATCATTGCTTCGTCGATCAACTTGCCAATAGTTGTCTGCTTGGCGCTGGCCTGAAGATGCGACCAGCGCGCCTCTTGCGGTACCCAAAAGACGTTTTCGGCAAGGTATGCGTCGGGGTCTTCAGCATCTTCGGGATATTCAGCTAGCAGCGATTGTCGCTTAAGTTCGAAACTGTCCGAGATGTGCTTGAGAAATATCAGACCAAGAGCGACGTGCTTGTAGTCCGACGGCTCCATATTGCCGCGCAATTTGTCAGCGGTCTTAAATAGGCTGGCTTCAATACCTAGGTCGGAACCGTTATCTGTTGATGCCATTGACTAATCTGCCCTCTCAAACTTCTTTTTGAGACCGTATTTCAGCCAGAAGATGAAATCTAGCCACTAAGCGGTATTGAAGGCTTTGCTCTTTGCCGACCCTGCCATGGCTGCGCTTTCGGCATGGCCGCCGCCACCACGACCTCCCGCAGCATCCCGCCTGCGATCAGCCCGTCGCTAATCCAGCCCAGCGCCTGCCACCAATCCTCGTAACCGCGCCGGGCGGATGTGATCTGTTCCGGATGCGGCCGCCAGGTGACGGGACAGGCTAAAACCTCCACCGTTCGCCACTTCCCGCGGGTCAGCACGCGCTCAGTGCCGACCACCACGGTGGTCGCCCGAACACCATGCTGGTTTTGTCGCGTTTCCACTGGGACGCAGCGCGGCACGACCCCGGGCATCCAGTCGGGGGTCAGCCCGGCCCGGGCCAGTTCCGCGACGCGGATCGCCATGCGGATGCCGCCGAGGCTGTCGGGCATTCCGGCTACTGTGGCCGCGATCACCTCGGCGTCCGCATGGGTATAACTGCCCATTTTGTGCTCCCCGCCGTCTACTTTGCAGCCTAGCGCGGCGCGCTGCATCAGGACGTATTCAAGGCCGAAGCCAAAACCCTCCTCGGTCACATCCTTCGGCACAGGCAGTTCCAGCTGCGCCTTTTCCACCCGAAAGGCCCATTCCAACGCCGCCTGCACGCCCAGCGCGCGTTTGACCTTCGTGCTGCCCCTGCGGCCGAGCCTGCCTTGGAAACTCATGGCTGCAATCCTTCAAGGAAATCCAGTTGCGTTGGGCACGCCGTCCCCTCGTTCGGCCGCCAGTTCCAAGGGCCCGAGGCCATGGGCAGCTGCGAGAGTGCGCCACGCATGCGCTGCTGCCAGAGGGTGAACTCCGTTGCCGAGCAGGCGCAGAGCGCGTGCCCGATAGGCCAGCCCATCAGCCATCCGACGAAGAGCGGGTTCAGCCGCCGCCGTGCCCGGGCTTTCAGGATCCGCCGCGAGACGACCCGCCCATGCGAGGCAATCATCGAAGCCCAAAGCAGGCGCGAGATCGGGGCGTGCGGCGAGGATTGCCGACCATGCGCCGTGGTGGCCGGGACCGGGCGGGTGAAGCCCTGCTCGGCCCGGTAGTGCAGGATATCCATCCGGGACTTCCCATCGGCCCGGATCACACTGGCCGGGCTGCTGCCCTTCCAGTTCTGGGCCGCCGGTGTGGGCCAGGATGAAGAGCCGCACCCGCTGGTGCGGCGCGCCGACTTCTGCCGCACTGAACAGGCCTGTCGCAGGCGTGTAGTCCATGTCCCGAAGCTCTCGCAGCACGGTCTCAAGGCCAAGGCTGACGTGGCCGGGGACATTTTCGAGGAAGACCCATTTGGGGCGGCATTCGGCGATGACACGGGCGACGTCTGGCCAGAGGTGGCGGGGATCATCGGCCCCACTGCGTTTTCCGGCCGCGCTGAAGGGCTGGCAGGGGTATCCGGCGAGGACGATGTCGAAGGCACCGTGAAAGGGGCGGGCATCGAAGCTGCGCAGATCGTCCCAGATCGGGGCCGGGGCGAAATATCCCGCGCGCTGGGCTGCGATGAGGACGGCTCGGGGCCAGTCCTCCCATTCGACGAAGGCGCGGGTGTGAAAACCGGGTTCGGCGAGCATGAGGCCCAGATCAAGGCCTCCGCCGCCTGCGCAGAGGGACAATCCGTGCCGGGGACGTGACACCATGCCATTCACCGCACCCCCCGCTGACGCAGCCTGTCCGCTGTCACCAACCTGCGGGCCAGCATCGCTTCGCACATTGCGGCGCTGATCATGTTTTGGGGCAGGTATTCGTCGGAGTTCACCTTGGCCGCGTAGAAGGCCGCCAGCTCATGCGGGCTGGGTGGTGGCGTGCCTTGGGCCTTGCGGCTGCGCTTGGCCGTCAGGGCGCTGCCACTTGCAGCATCAGCCTGCGCATCGCGCTGGGCAGCGCGTTCCATGAACCGATCCAGCGCTTTTGGCCCATCGGGCGGGTTGGGGTGATCACGCCGGGTCTCGGTGGCGACCTCGATGACCCGGTCCCCAGACAGCCCGAGCTCATCACGCCAGCGGCGAACGTGCTGCCGCGCTGGCGCGCCATGCCACCAGGCGGGCAGGCTGGCATTTGCGACAAAGCCCAGCGCCGAGAGCAACTCGTCAAAGAACCGATCAAAATCGAAATCTCGCGCCTGCGCGTCCTCCTCCTCCTTTACTGGTTTACTTAGTGGTTCCCTTACAAGGTTAGTGTCGCAATTTGAGACACGGGATTGGTCATTTTTGAGACACGGGTTTGCGTCGAATTGAGACACGGGCCCATGTCCGGATTTGAGACACGGCTTTGGGCCTGTTTCGGACGACAAGCCCTTGCAGGTGTGCGCTTTTTCGGCAATCGACCCGTGTCTCAAACCTGGACACGGGGTTTCAGCCTCTCCTGCCTCGAAGGGATTGGTTGAATCACACTCGATTTGGCCCGGCCCGCGCGGCGTGAACCCCGGCTCGCAGCCCAGCAGATAGCGGGTGGGGCGCTGCTGCCCGGTCTTGGGATCTATGACCCTGATCCGACGAATGAGTCCGCGTGCTTCCAGCCCGTCGAGGTGGCGGTTGAGCGTTGCCCGACTGATCTCGCAATCATGCGCCAGCCGCGCCTGTGAGGGAAAGCAGCCGTAGTCCGGGTTGAACCGTTCGCAGAGATGCCAGAGCACGATCTTGGTGGTGGGCTTCAACCCGCGCTGTTTGATCGCCCAGTTGGTGGCCTCGTGGCTCATGGCGCGGGCCTCCGAACCGGGCTGGCAACGCGCGTGGTGAACCCGTGATCCGCCAGCGCGCCCACCGCGTCGTTCAGACAGCGCACCAGCGCCCAGCCAAAGCCCTGCGCCAGAACGGCATCGCGGAACGCCTCCTGGGTGGGACGCAGTCGGCCTTTGGGGGCCTTCAGCTCAAGAAACAGCACGCGGCCATCGCACAGGACCATCAGGTCGGCAAAACCCGCATGCACACCCATGCCGACCAGAATGGCCTGGCGCTTTGCGCCGCGGGGGCCAGCCTCGGTCACCTCGTTGGCGCAGTGATGGATGATGGCCGTGCGCGGCAGGGCAACACGCAGTGTCTGCACCACCGCGCGTTGCAGATCGGCCTCGGGGGTGCCGCGCCGCTTCATGACCCCACCTCCGGATCCGGCCGGTGGTTGCCCCGCGTGGGATGCCTTGCATCGACCACCACCAGCAGGATGCGCGCGTCCTCGCGTTCCTCGTCCGTCTCGCCATGTTGAACGAGGACATTGCATGCCAGCCGGATCAGATGATCAGAGTGGTGCGCCACGTCGGCCACGACGGCGCGGGCCTCGCGCCGCCGCTCGTCGATCCAGTCCGTGCGCGATGTGTCCCGCGCAGAGTGTTTGCGAACGGAAAGCTGCGGTTTCATCGCCGACCTCCCGCGCGCCGGGGGCTCGGCAGTTCCTGCTGTTGCAGCCAATCCTGCACGGCGTCACGGCGGTAATAGACCTTGCGGCCCGCGCGCACGCAGGGCGGCCCGAAGCGTCGCGCCTCCCAGCGGCGCAGCGTGTCCACCGTCAGATCCAGCTCAAGCGCCAGGTCGAGGCGGCTGATCCAGCCGGTCAATACGCCACCTGGCGCGGATCGCTCTGAGGGTCCGGTTTCCGTCATGCTCTTGTCTCCCGTTGATCGCCCGAAGCGGGCTGATTTCCGGATCCAAAAGACGCAGACGCAAAGGGGTGGCGGGAAGGCGCGGGGTGGCACTGGAATTGGCATTGCGTGCCACCCCTTGTTTTATTGGGGATTGCGCGTCTGGCGCGATGTGGGAGTGCTCAGGCGCAGGACGGGCAGGCGTGCCTGCGCGCACCGCGCCGGGCGCGGTTGTGCCCGTTTGCACCGCACAGGCCCGCATCGGGCGACGTTCGGCGGCACACGCGGGGTTTCAGTTGGGTGGCAGGGTGGCATCGCTCTGCCGAAACCGCGCCACCCCCTGATTTCATTGGAAATTTACAAAAATCGCTAGTGAATCTGGCGCCAATGCGCGCTTAGCGACCCGTTGCACGGCATCACCGCGTGGGCCGCGCTTGCCAGATTTTTCGCAAAACCCAACAAAACAACGGGTGGCATGGGTGCGGCGGTCCGCTGCCACCCTGCGCCTCCCCGCCACCCTGGTCTGTGTGCTTGGCTTGATTGTGGGGCGAATCTACGCCTGTGTCACAGGTGAAAGGGGGCTCGAGTTGGTCAACAGATTACGATTGAACGATAAATCGGTGCGGGAGGCTGCACCTGCGAAGGGGCGTGACTATCAGATCTTCGACACCGAGGTGCGGGGGTTCTCGATCCGCATCCTGCGGTCCGGCAACCGGTCGTTTGCGCTTGATTATCGGTATGCCGGGGCGCAGCGCCGCATGGCCATCGGGCGCTGGCCGGAATGGACGGTGACAGCTGCGCGCGAGCGCGCAAAGGAACTGCGCCGCGAGATTGACGCGGGCCACGATCCGCTTGGCGCGCGGGGTGAATTGCGCGAGGCCCCAAGGATCAACGACATGATCGACCGCTATCTGGCCGAGCATGTGCCGCATCTTGCAAAGACCAACGCATCCGACCAGCGATCGATGTTGAAGAAACTCGTTGCACCCCACTGGGGCAACAAGCTGGTCAGTGAGATCACGCCGCATGATGTGGCGAAACTGCTGAACATCATCGCCAGGGGCCGGGCGCGGCCTTCGAAGGAGAAGCCCAACAACCGGGCGCGCAAGCTGCAAGGGTCAAAGCCGACCCCGATCCGCGCCAACCGGACGGGCGAGGTGCTGCGCAAGATGTTCACGCTTGCCATCAGCTGGGGCTGGCGCACGGACAATCCGGCGTCGGGTTTCAGGAAAAGGGTGGAGAACGCCCGCGAGCGGTTCCTGTCGCAGGACGAGATCGCGCGGCTGGCCGAGGCGCTGGACGAGGCCGAGGATCAGCGCGCGGCAGGGATCATCCGGATGTGCCTGCTGACCGGCAGCCGGGTGGGCGAGGTGCGGCAGGCGCGGTTTGAACAGTTCAATCTGGAGCTGGGCAGCTGGGCGAAGCCCGCCACCACCACCAAGCAGCGCAAGATCCACCGCATTCCGATCTCGGCCGAGGTCGCCGCTATTGTGCGCCAGCGCCAGCTGGCGGTGCCAAAGGGCAACCCGTGGCTTTTTCCCGGTGATGTGCCGGGCCAGCCGGTCAAGGAAATCCGCCGTTTCTGGATCAACATGCAGAAAGAGGCCAAGCTTCCCGAGGTGCGCATCCATGATCTGCGCCACACCTTCGCCTCCTTGCTGGTCAGCGGCGGGGCCTCACTGGAGATGATCGGCAAATTGCTGGGCCACAGCCAGATGCAGACGACCCAGCGCTATGCGCACCTGATGGATTCGCCCCTGCGCGCCGGTGTCGATGCCGTGGCCAGCATGCTCCGGCCCCGCCCGAAGATCGTGCATGATGCCGATGCCGCGCCCAGGAACCTGGCCGACGATCAAAAGTCCGCGTGACCCGTGCCGCCTTGTGCGGAGCCGGTCAGGCCTCTTCGCGGCGCAGCTCATGCCAGATCGGCGTGATCCGCCTGCGGATGCTCCGGCTGTCGGGGATCCTCGCCCCACCTGTCTGATCGGCAAACCAGTCCTGCATCTCCGCGATGAGTTCGGCCTGTGTGGCGGGCAGGCCCTGATCGTGGATGCGCCGGATCAGTGCGATGTTCATGCCCGCCCAATCATAGGGCTGTCCGCCATTCGCACCCCCGGCGGCCTTGCGGACCAAGTCGTGCTCGTCCTCGAAGCCGAACACCTCATCCGCGCGGATCAGCATGTCCGCCACCGCCACAGGAATACCGCCCGCTGGATCGGTGATGACCAGCCAGTCCGATGTTTTGTCGGGCATGATCCGTTGCACCATGCC
The DNA here is from genome assembly GCF_008085915.1 of Oceaniovalibus sp. ACAM 378. Taxonomy (GTDB): domain Bacteria; phylum Pseudomonadota; class Alphaproteobacteria; order Rhodobacterales; family Rhodobacteraceae; genus Oceaniglobus. The sequence continues at coordinate 48,565 of NZ_VSJK01000013.1, forward strand.
CTCAGTCGGTGTTGGGCCGCTGCGGCGAAACAGGGGCAGCAGGTCCATCGGCGACAGGGTCACCGGACCCGCCACCGTGGCATCGCCACAACGGACCAGGCCGATCCCTGTCATGATCTTCAGCTTGCCCTGTGAAGCCCACCCCGCGATGTCGGCGACAGAACAGTCCCAACGGACTGAGACTTCATAAAGCGAAAAAAACACGCGCGGTGGTAATGCCACGGCGACTCCCTCCTCAATTGAGCCAGAGGAGAGACCATGCCTGTGCCCTGCTGACCATGTTTTTATGGCAAGACAGGAAAATCCGGGCGCAAAAGGTCAGGGCGTGCGATCGCCTTCTTTAACAGCTCTGCGCGAAGTGGGTCGTCCTGTCGTGATTCTGATTGAGGCCTGCTCGCCTCATGCGGGTATTTCGCATTCGACAGAAACGGGATCAATAGGGGCGAAGCAGGAATCTGTGGGTAACGCGGCGGCAGGAATGATCGTCGGTGTGGAACGTAAGGGAAACTTGACCTTCATGTTATGAACTGACCCCAAGCTGGACAAACGGACCTCGACGCAAAGCGCGGCGAAGGGTACGACACCACAAATTTCATCAGCTTCCGAAACCCAGTAATTCGTGGTTGAGAAGTGGCCTTCGTTGACTGCGACTTCCTCCCGACAAGCTTCCATGAATTCATCTTCAAAGCCGTTAGACTGCTTTGATCGCATCGACAGCTCGGTCAAAATATAAACTCGACAATCAAGATTAAGCGCAAGCTCATGAATCGTCTGACTCCGAAAGTGACTTAGCCTTACCGATATTGTCCAGAAACCGAGGCAATGCAGCAAAAATCGCTGAAATGTTCCGCAGCACCCAGGCGCCTCCTATGAGGGCAAGTCCGCGAACTCCAGATTTGTCTGCTCGCTTAAAATCTATTCCCTGCGATATCAGCTTAGCCGCGAACCGGTCGAACACCAGCTTCGGATCTTCTTCGGAGTAATTCTTCAATGAAGAATTTGCCAAGGAAAGTATTAACCTGAATTTCGAAGTAAGCTCATCGGTGTCACTTTTACTTATAGGAACATAGAGTGCAAACTTTGGTTCAACCAAGGATTCAAAGAAAACCAAACCTGGCAGCATCGGGGTTTCTGTACTCGGGAAGAATTGAGCTGCCATTTCGTAGGCGGGATGGTCATCTCTTACCAGATCAACGCCGAATTCCAACTGAGCGCGTTCCAAGTCGTTCATTTTGGCCGAATTGCTCGTCGTAGCTAGAAACAACACCAAGATGTTTTTTCCAGCATCAGATCCAATGTTGCTACTTACGATGAAATCTGCAATCCAGTCATCTGTGGTGGGGTGGAACGCCACGTAAGCATAAATCCCATGGTGGCACGCATCTAAGGCACCGAGATTAGCTTCGAATTCTTCGCGGTCAGCGATCGACCCAAGTTGATTGCGTTTCGTGGAGATTGCATATCGAGAGTCACTCGCCAAGTCGATGATGGACATCATCTTCATACTTGTTTCTCCTTTTTACATCAGATCTCTAATTGCTGCGCCCGCGGACCCAAAAAAGCGATGGTCATCGCCATAGCCATTTGCTGCCGCGATGGTCGACAGGGCCGACCAATGGATAGGTTCTTTGGGTCTCAAAAGGACGCAATAGGTAAGCAACTCCACAGCAGTCATGACTTGACCTTCCAGAGCCAGCATAAGTGCCTGTGCGTTTAGTGCCTCCGGTAGCCATGGGCATCGTTCCAGTACTTCTCGTATACCATTCGTCCTCCCGATTGCATTGTTTGGAAGCATGGACAGATGCGCTCTTTCGAAGCTCACACTCTCTCTAAGGAGCCTTTTGCGAGCTGTTGCTCTGATGTTGTCATCATTTGGACCCCCATTCTCGATCTCCGCTACAACTTGGTCAAGCTTCTCACTCTTGAAGCCATGTGTTCGGATATGCTCCGGATCAACGCAAAGTGCGATCGAAAGAGGTGTGGCCAGCCTTGGACCTGGAAATCTAAATTTCTGCGGCAGCGAGATGGAATCGAAGGAGTCTTCCTTGGCGTCCTTTATGATATCCCCAATGGCTCTAGGAAACAGAAGTCGCTCATCAAGAAGCCTCGGTAACCACTCCGACTCCCCAAACTGCAGTTTATATCCAGACGCATAATCAGAGTATCGGTCCAGACTGAAGGTCAGCGGCACAGCATTATTGGCGAAAAGTACTCTCATACCCTGAAGTGCGCTCAAATCAGCAGAGACCTCTTCAATACCGCTGAGTACTGAGCGAACAATCACTGAGCAACGCTTGCTAAAGCGATCATGGTGGAAAATACCGAGAGCTGTTATCAATCCAGCGGCTTGCTCAACCCTTATCCACCAGTCTTCCAAGCTCCCTGCTTCCTTGGCGAAGTCGATTTGCCTTAGGCAGATTTGAATACTCTCTTCCAACAAGGTCTCTGGGAAGTTCTCGGGATGCTCGTCTGAGATATCGAAATTTGATAGACCACGATTTAAGGCACTTAGGCTTTGGGTATCGCAATCCCTGAGGAACCTAAGGCTCTCATATCTTTGGGACAATCCAAAAAACTTGAACAAAGTGTCATAGAGTATGGTCGAAAAGGCCAAGTGGCCTGCCGCGGAAAGGGACGTGAGCATCTTTAGCCCTCCCCGATAATCCGATCCATTATTTTCAGAGAACCAAAGTGCGGATTTCAACAAGTGGCTTTTATTTGCCTGGGGGTGCTCATAAGCGGCTAACCAGCGACCAACGATTGCCTCCAAGTATTCACTTGCCGCAACTCGATCGGTTCCGCTCGAGAATCCGGCCAATTCCCTACGCCGCCAAACCCTCGTACTATATGTGTAAGGAAGGGTTTGATTAGGATGAACAGCGTCGAACTGTTTCGAGATTTCAAACGATATCTGCAGCGTCTGATAGAGACGCTTCATTCCCGGTAGGTGGCGTTGACCCACTCCAGTCGAGGCAAGAAACAGCCCAGTCAGATTAAGTTGGTCGACTGCGACGTCGACGAATTTCTGAGTAAGGCTTACGCTGGCATCAACGGTCAAATTCTTTGCCTTTGTTTTGCATGTGCAGTCATCCGAGTGTCAGGCTTTGAACCCAGGCTACATCGAATAGCTTGCACGGGACGATAGTGAAGTTGGCTCGAGCTAGGAATAGTTTTGTGTTGCGTATGCCATTCTGACCAGCCCCACCTGGGTGGTCCATTTCGAGTTCTAGTGCATGCTGGTCCCGGGTTCACGGGGATGATAGTTTCCGAAGCCGGTCGGCTGTAGCCCAGAGCGATAGCCCCATGATCCAGACAGCAGGCGCCATCGGCGCGCATTGAACGATAAAGCGTGCAGCCGTGATCTGACCCACCGGAACGCTTCCTGATGCCAGCTTGGCCGCTACATCGAGCAGGGGTGCCGTCACGCAGAATCCCAGCATCAGGGCAATGCCAGCAAGGATGCGGTCGGTGGACGGGATGTCGGAGGCAGCAATGGCTATGAAGCCCGGATAGGATGTCACCCCGCGCACGTCTATCCATTTTGCGACCATTGGCTGCGCCAACAGGGGCCACCATACACCTGCCACGCCAGAGAGCGTGGACACCAAAATAATCCATTCCATCTGTCCTTCGGGGACACATTTCCGAAGCTGGTTTCTGCCTAGCTGTTCCGCGGCGCGATTGATGATCGCGCAATTCATGTCAACGCCACGTCAACCCGCATGCGCCTGTTTGGCGGGGTTTGAGACGTTGAAAACCGGTCGATGACGGGCGGTGCTGGAACGGAAAATGCGTGAAATCAGAGGCTTATCGCGTAAGTATTTGGTTTTCCTAAGTTGCTGGAATCGCTGGGGTTTCGGCTCATAACCTGAAGGTCGTAGGTTCAAATCCTACTCCCGCAACCAACTCAAATTGCGATTGACCCGCCCCTGTGGCGGGTTTTTTGCGTTTAAGGGAAACGCTAAGGATTCCAGCAAGATCGCCCCGTACATCGATCAGCATTTCGTCCTCGGTCGGCGTTAGGATGATCTCGTCGACAAGTGATCGCAGTATCTCAGTTGCGTCCAGTCTCTTCGCCTCGACTTCGTCCTGCAAGGATGTGTGAAGCTTCGTCACTTGAGCACGGTAGTATCCGGCCATCTCCGGGTGCAGCAGGGGTGGCGGTTCATCTGCATCGGCCAGGATGGCCTCCAGCTCCTTCTTCCGCTGTTCGAGACCCACCATCGTTTCATTGATGCGGTCCGCAGCACCTCCCTTCAGAATGAGATCGACCAATCTGTCCAACTCGCGATCGATGCGTTTCACTTCGGTCTCAGCTGCGGCAATCGCCGCCCGTCCATCCATGCGGAGGCGGTTCATCTCGCGCGTAAACTCGTCGCAGAATTCCTTGAACAAGGTCGGTTCCATGAGGTGATGGCGCAAGGCGCTCAGGACGCGTTCTTCAAGCCGATCACGACGAATATTCTTGCGGTTGTCGCAGGTCCCCTTGTTGCGGGCAGTTGCGCAGCCGACGAGATCGGTGGAAATCATCGTATAGCCGCCACCACAGCAGGCGCACTTGGTAAGGCCCGAAAAGAGGTACTTTGGACGTCTGCGGTCTCTGAAGTGGTTTTCGGTACTGCCGCCGCCTCGCTTCTGTTTGATTGCAAGCTGCCGCGCCTTAACGGCTTGCCACATCTCATCATCAACAATGCGGAGGTCAGGTACATCGTTGATAATCCATTCTTCCTCAGGATTGGGGCGCGCCTGCCGTCGTCCGGTGTCGGGGTCCTTGATGAATCTTTGACGGTTCCAAACCAATCGGCCTATGTACATCTCGTTATTCAGGATTCCTGTTCCACGCTTGGCATTGCCGTTGATCGTGCTGAAACCCCAATCGCCGCCGCTGGGCGCGCGGATGCCTTCTTGGTTCATCTCCGTGGCAATGCGTTTCGGTGACTTACCCGCCGCGTAGTCTCGATAGATCCGCCGGACCACCGATGCCTCATAATCGTTGATCTCGCGATCACCCCTGACGGGCTCACCATCAGGAGAGAATTGTTTGACAACATCATAGCCATATGAGTTTCCCCCGCCCGACTTGCCCATCTCGACACGCCCGCGAAGTCCGCGGCGCGTCTTGTCAGCAAGATCCTTCAAGAAAAGGGCGTTCATGGTGCCCTTGAGCCCTACATGCAGGTGGGTGACCTCTCCCTCGGAAAGGGTAACGATCTTTACGTCGGCATAAGCCATCCGCTTGTGGAAACCGGCGATATCTTCCTGATCTCGTGAGAGGCGGTCCATCGCCTCGGACAGAACGAGTTCGAAGCGACCTCGGTGGGCATCATCAATCAGCGCTTGAATGCCGGGCCTCAGTAGCGACGCACCCGACACAGCATGGTCGGAATACTCTTCGACGATGTTCCAGCCCTGCTTTTCCGCATGCAGTCGACAGACTCTGAATTGATCGGCGATCGACGCGTCCCGTTGGTTGTCGCTTGAGTAACGGGCATAAAGTGCGACTTTCATGACTTCGTCTCCTGAAGCATCAGGAGCGCGTTTGCCGACGATCTCCGGACTGCTTGCCATACCAATCTTGTGCCGCACGACGCGCGAGGAGACGGATCAGCTCGACCAGGCGCGGATCAGGTCCAGCGGCATCTTTTGATAGGACAAGTGAGCGATCAACGTCGTCGCTGTTCCTCGTCTTTCGATGTGCCAAACCTTTCGCCACTATACCGCTACGTCCTGTTGATGAAAGATAAAATCGAACAGATAGTCGCGAAGGTGGCGCAGTTAAGCAATGCGCCTTTGAGGGGAGCGGTGGCGTGCGGTTTGGGGTCGTCTGCTCGCTATGTCGAGAATTGGAGGGCAATTTCGCATTCAAACGTAGCGTAAATACTTGCTTACGGCGGCCAATTCTTTGGCACCAAATTTAACTTCCGCGTGATCGGGTGTTCAGAGTGGAGTGTCGGCCTCCGAAGCCGAAGGTCACTGGTTCGAATACAGTCGGGTGCACCATCTCTCAGTTTTTCAACGTTAGAACGTTCGTTGGGCCGTCAAAGGCCAGATCAAATCGCTCAGTCGGCATAACGTCCTAGAAGTGGTGGACTTCGGCTCGATGCCACTGCCGCTTCCATGGCCCACGCTGCCCTCGCGCGCCAGGATGCGCTTCTCCACGAAGAGCGTCGTCCACTTGTAACGGTTCACGAAGATCGATCAGGTCAACCAATTCCGGTCGCGCTGAATAGACGCCTCCTAGGATCACAACCTGTTTGGGGCGAATAACGTTGATGCATTGCTCAGCCGCCCTTCGAAGGTCTCTCAATTGAAGACTTGCCATGCAGCCTCGCGACATTGATGCAGAACTTCGAGTACGGGACGCTGCCGCATCCAGTCGATGCAGGCTGCTGCGAGCGCCTCCTTGCCTCAAAGTTGGGGGGCAAAGCGTCTACAAAAGGGGCACCTCAGAATGTCTAGGTTAAACCTTCCCATTGGTTTCTTGGCAGCGACAACGTTCAGGAACCATTGTCCCAAGCATTTGATGCAATCGAGTGCCTCGCAAAGTCAGTGAAATCGCGCGGCGGGCGGCCCATCGCGCGCTGAACGCCATCCGTGACATAGGCATTCCGACCGTCGAGCACCTCCTTGACCAGAATACTCATCAGCGAGATGATTTCGTCGGGCAATTGAGCCTTGCGCAGTGCGCTGAGGTAATCGTCGGGCGACATATCGACGTATAGGACAGGACGAGCGAGGCTGACTGCGATTTCCGCGACAGCCTCCCGAAAGGTGAGCAATCGGGGGCCCGTGACCTCATAGATCTGTCCGATGTGTCCATCGTCCAGCAGGGCTGATACCGCGACATCGGCGATATCGTCGGCATCGATGAAGGGCTCGGGGACGTCTCCGTTGGCAAAGACGACCTCTCCGGCGGCAACACCATCGCGGAACACACTTTCCGAGAAGTTTTGCATGAACCAACTGGCTCGGATGATTGTGCAGGCGGTATCGGACTCCATGAGCCGCGCTTCGGCGCGCTGTGCTTCAGGCTCTCCGCGCCCGGAGAGAAGCACAAGTCGCCGCACGCCTTCCCGTTTGGCGCGCTCGATTAAATCGGTGATTGCCTCGACAGCGCCCGGCAGGGCGATATCGGGTGCATAGGTGATGTAGGCAGCATCGGCGCCGGCCAGCGCAGGGCCCCATGTCTCCGACTGTGACCAGTCAAAGCGCCAGGCCCCGTTGCGGGAGGCGGAGCGAACTGTTACATCACGTGCCGTCAATCGTTCAACCACCCGTCGTCCGGTTTTCCCGGTTCCGCCAATCACCAGAACCGTCGGTTTAGCCTTTTCCATCAGATCCTCCATAAGTGAGTAAGTATCATATTTTCAAATGTGATAGATGCTCGTATAATTCTGGTCAAGAGATAAAATGAGGAAGGCTCACATTATGCCAGCGGTGAACAAAGACGACGCATCAGTCGAGCGGGGCACCGGGCAACTTACCCTCGTCCAGCAGCGCAGCCGGGACCGACAGGCCATGATCCTGGCCGAGGCGGCGCAGATCATTGCGGAGGTCGGAAGCGATGCGCTGAAAATGAACGCATTGGCTCAGCGGTGCGGCATCTCGATCGGATCGCTCTATCAGCACTTTCGGGACAAGGGGGCTGTTCTGTCTTCCATCGCCGAGCGCTATCACGCGGCCACGCGTGACTGTATCGACGAAGCGCTCGACAAGGCGACGGAATGGCAGGCATTCGCAAACGGGTTTGCCGGCTTGATCGATGACTACTACGGAATGTTCCTGGCCGAACCGGTGATCCGCGACGTGTGGTCCGGGATCGCTGCAGACAAACAGCTTCAAGCCCTGGAACTGCGCAGTTCCCGCGAGAACGGTGCCCATCTGGCACGGCACATTCTGCGTGTCACACCGGATGCAGATCCCGACGCTGTGCAGGAGGCCGCCTTTTTCGTGATGGCTCTGGGCGAATCCGTGATGCGCTTTGCCATCCTTTGCCCACCGGAAGAAGGACATCTCCATGTCGCGAGATACAGTGAAATGGCCCTGGCGGAACTCGCTCGCGCGGCAGGCGTGCCCATCAATCCGGCTAACCGGCGGTCAAGTGCTGAATGACATTGAGCGCAATATGCAGGTCATTGGACCACTGAAGGGCCAGCTCAATTCGAAAGCGGACACACATTACATCGCGTGCCCGGCAAAGACTGGAAGGTCATCCAGGATCTCGTACCAGGGTGCCTTGGAGGCGACAAAGATATGGCACGAGGGGCGGATCGATGGCGTGTCGGTCAGGCTGCCGAGATTGATGTGCGCATAGGTGCCCTCCATCACGATGGAATAAAGGAACGCGCCGCACTTGGCGCAATGCCCATCGTGATCGGTCGCTCCAAAGCGTTTGATCTTGGCCGCACCGTTGATGATGGCGAACCGATCGACGGCTATGCCAGCGAACGACTTGAAAGCAGCGCCCGTTTTGCGGCGGCAGTCAGTGCAGTGACAGTTGATCGCGTATGCGAACGCATCTTCGACCTGACAGGTGACGGCGCCGCAAACACACTGACCCCATAGCTTGCCGGTAACCGCCAATCGCGGATCGCTATTCATTCTGTCACGCTGCAAGTTTCTGGGCGACTTCCCATACATGGCCCGACGGATCAGCGAAAGCAGCGGTTCGGCGGCCCCAAGGTCGATCGGTAGGACCGTTCAACAATGTCACACCGCGCTTCGCCAGCATCTGGCAGTACAGATCGCAATCATCGACCAGGAGGGTGAAGAGGGTGCTGACACCGGCAGTGTTGCCGCGGGCAATTTGCGGGCTGACGAGCTCATCTGCCTCGGATAGCGCGAGGATGTTGACCATAATGCCGCCAAACTCGAAGACCGCCGACACATTGTCGTCAAACACAAGCGTAAGGCCCAGCGCCGAATGATAGAAATCACGACAGGCAGCGAACTTATCCGAGAACAGATTGACTGTTTCGAATACCTGTCTCACATTCATCGTCTTACCTCCGATTTGGCCCGCTACGGAATGAAAAGGATGGTCCTTTTGAGGCGAACTTAAGTGGATCGATAAACCAGCGCGATGGCACCGCCGGAAAAAGTCTTTGCACTGACGAGTTGCAAGTCCAATGGTTTTGATAATCCGGAAAACAGGGGAGCCCCCTTGCCAAGTGCAACTGGAGCAATCAGGAGCTGATACTCATCAATAAGACCGTGGGCCGCCAGATCCTGGGCAAGACTGGCACCCCCGAGAACCCTGATGTCCTTGCCGCGCTGCGCCTTGAGGCGCGCAACTTCCTCTGAGAGGTTTCCACTCACCACAATGGGATTGGACCAAGTGCCTTCACCCTCGACTATCGGCTCTGTCACATCGTAGGTTGACGCCTTTGCACTTATAGTTTCGGTCGAAGCCATAGTGGTTGCATGAGGGCTTTGTTGATCCGCGATGCCATTCTTGGTGAACACCACCTTTGGAATCTTGTTCATGGGTGGGGCAAAAGGCGTATTAGCATTGGGCCAGTAGTCCGCCATTTCAGAGAAAGAGCGGCGACCCATAGCAATGATGCCTGCCTGCCACAAATTTTCGACGATCCATTCGTCTGTAGAATCGTCCCCCGACTTGAAAATCCAGTCGACCTCCCCGTTGGGACCGCTAACAAAGCCGTCGACTGAAACAAACATCCCTAACACTAACTTTCTCATGACCACCTCTCATAGTTATCATTGCGGAACCCGGCAGATGACTGATCAGATTGCACCATAAGGTGCCTTGTCGTTAAGAAGGGGCGCGATCAGCATTGAATTCCGCCAACTGTGGGGCGAACACCAGCTTGTAGGCAGGCCGCAATTTTGCTCGGCGCTGATTGCAGTCTTACAAGCGCATTGGCTTCTGAGATGACCAACAGATTGATCTTGATGCCGCCAAATTCGAGCATTGCTGACACCTCCTCAAAAACCATCGGCAGGCTGAGGGACGACAAAAGTTTCCAGGCAAGACGCGAAGTTATCGGCGAACAGGGTGACTGTCTCGAAATTGGCCTTGCAAGCATCTTTCCTTCTCCATTCAAGCGGAGGGTCAAAAAATCTAGCCGAGTCTGAGCGCCAAGCTCCCATAGCCACACCTCCCAATCGCCGACGCGAAGCTCTGGTAACGATTTGAGCGTGGGACGAACCAATGACGGGCAATCAGTGACAAATATTATCCCGTAGTTTGATCGTTACGGTGGTTTGCAGCTTTTGCGGATCTGGCTCTTCGTCAGGACTATTATGATAAATTTCTAGACGATTTTCGAACCACTCGCCGCCATCGTTATGTTCGGAATCGAAGATAAGACCAGCCTGACGGGCCCACCCGATGAGGACGCCATTTACCGTCAATAGATTCTCATAGGGCCCAAAATATGTGGTTTCAGCATATCGGCCCGCCGGAAGAACGCCGCTCGTGAAGTCCTTAAAAGGCGCGATAGCGTGGTCGACCGGCACTCCGAATTCCATCTCAATATCGGGCATGTTGATTACATTATGCTTGAAGAAAACTGGCCCGGCTTCTTTCAGCTGGTTATTCTCGACGTGTAAGAAAAGGCGTTTCAGAATTGCGGGGATCTGATCGTCGAATGGAAGAGTGACGTCCGCCTTGAGCGCGACGTAGGTTACCGCAGGGCGGTCAACAATCCTAGGAACGGTTAGCATTAATTTTCCTCTTCAGTTTTGGGAGTTTATGATTTCAGGTCGCCACAAACTTTTGCGGCGGTGTACATGCCATTCACTTCCTTTACTGCACCGGGCACGTGCATGTTTCCTGTTAAACCCGTGTCGCGATCGGGCGAATTTTCGAAGTTGGTGATGGTTACTATTAGCCTTCTCCTGACAAATGTTCTTCCGTCTTTCGGGCTATCGTGACCCTGTCCTGATGCATCTCGATCAGAAAGGTCGCCACTGCTGGCGCGACGATCTGAGGCGCGGCCGAGTGGTCCGCGCCGGTGAGGACGGCAACGCGCGCGTCTGGGATCAATTGGCCCAGACGGTGGGCAGTTTCCTGAAAGAACACGGGGCTCTGGTCGCCGGTCAGAAGCAGTGTCGGCACTGGGACCCTTCGCGCAATATCCGCAGGCAGTCTGCCGCCAGTCGACACGCCCATGAGATCGAGGTCATTTGCCATGCTGGGGGCAGAGCGCAACCGTGCAGGGTCGGCAGCCATCGCTGCCGCCATTTCGTCAGGCACCCCCGATGCAGCTAAGAAGGCTTTGATTGCTTCGGCGTGACGACCAGCGTGCAGATGACCTTCAACCTCTGCAACATAGGTATCTTCGGCCTCAGGCGCATCCTCTGACGAGAACGGCGGCTCGTAGAGAATGAGGCTGTTGATTGGCAGGCCAGTGGCGGCGGCATGCAATGCCAACGCAGCTCCAGACGAATGGCCGAAAAGCGTTGGGCGGTTGCCTAAGGCCTCTATCAGCGCGGCAATGTCCTCGATTTCCTTCTTGACGGCGTAGGACTTCCCGTCGCCGCTATCGCCGCGTCCGCGCCGGTCGATCGCCATGGTCGTGAAGTGGTCCGTCAGCGCCTCGCTCAGCGCCGCCATCCCGCCGCGGTCGCTCAGAATGCCTCCGATGAGGATTATGGCGTGGCCGCTCCCGCTGCGCTCGAAAGCGATGGGGGTTCCGTCTCTAGAGATTACTTGTTCGGGCATGGGTTTCTCCTAACAAGGCGCGTCGCGCTAGTGGCTACGCAGAGGGATCTGTAAGTTCCAATAGTCGCCAGCATTTCGGTTCAGCCGAATCGAGTGGTGAGGAAGGTGATGAAAAGGCTGACCACGACTGCCTTGACCAACGCGTCTCCTGTGTGGATTGCGTAGAGCTTCGCCGGGTAGCCCTCGTGGACGACTGCGCCTGCAAGGCCTGCCGCTTGGAACCCGGCCCAGACAAGGAAGGCAAGGAGAAGGGCATGGGACAGGCTGTCGATCCCCGTCCAGCGGATCAGGATCGCCAGTCCCGCTGCCACTCCTAAGCAGCGCAGTGCCTCAAAAGCGACCGTCGACGCCTGTGGTGTCGCGGCTTCAGCGTAGGCGGGGCTTAGTGACGCGGCAGCCCCGCCGAAAAGTAATCCGTACCAAAGGGCTCCGACAACGAAAGCCAATACCGCGCCGGCCAACACGCTCCCAAGCCAGATCGTCATGGTTGATCTACTTCTGCACGAAATTCAGTATCATTCCGAGAGAAGAGCAATTCGATGTAGCGGCGCAGGTGGTCAACGCTCCCGATCGCGACATCAGCTGTGCCTTTGGCTTTTGCCATGACAAGGGCCCCTTGGATTACGGCTTGCACATGCAAAGCCAGGCTGGTGGCATCGTCTTCGTCACCCAGGCCATGGGCGCGAAACGCCTCAACCAGATCGGCCTCGATGATCCGCGCACCATCTGTAATGATTTCGTCACAGGCTCGGCGGATCGCATCGCTTGTCGAGTGGGCTTCTTGCACGAGTGTGCCGGCAAAACAGGTAAACTCAGCGATCTCACCAACAAGGAGAGATCTCCGCAGTTCGAGATAGGCCAAGATTCGATCGACCGGGTCGACCGGGTCACGCCATGGGATTGCGGCGAATATCTCGGAGGCCAGTGCGCCCCAGCGGTGTGTTGCCACAATACCCAACTCTTCCTTGGTCGCGAAGTGGTGAAAGAACGATCCTTTCGTAACTCCCGCAGCGCGACACAGATCTTCGACCGACGTGGCTGCAAAGCCGCGCTCGCGCACAAGTTTGATCGCCGCGAGAAGAAGTTTTTCGCGGGAGGAGAGTTTGGGTGTGGTATCAGTTTCATTCGCTGTCATGCCATCACCATACCGATCGGTATGGCGATGTGTCAATCACTCACTGATCGTGTTAATTGCCAAGCTGTTCAGGCGTTTTGGAAGTGCATTTGCCGAGGCTACCCGACCCTCAGATACGAGCCGATTGCTATGAAGCATTCCGGCCTTGTCAGTAGCGGTCATCGTACGCCGATTGCCAAGTGGAGATCGTTTGCAGATTTTTCGTCACTCGATGTAGCGTTTTGCGAACAATGCATCGGCGCGCAGCCGTTCGCCAAGATCTGGCCTGCCAACGCGTTCCATTTCGTCAGCGGCAATGTCTCTCTCTTGGATTTCAGTCAATAGGATCGCGTGCAACTGCTCCGGATCTAAAGTCAGTCGCTCGATCTCAGACGATCGTTCAAAGAAGCTATGTCGATCTTTCGACTCGGCGTCCGCCCGTATCGGCGGAGCTTCGGCATTATCGATCGCTGCCAAAAGTGCACCGATTAACTTGGCTTCATCCGTCCGACTGGCCTTCCTGGAATTGCGTAGGTCGAGCCGCATGCGGGCTTTCATTTCGTGTACGGCATCTCTCACCATATCCATCACCTCTGCGGCCACTTCTCGTTTCAATAAAGGTCCGTCCGGTGCTGCGCCATTCGGTCAGGCAAGCCGTTAGAAAACAATGGCAACTGTCTGGTTCGCACCGGGGTGAATCACCTAGTCGATGATTTCGCCAGTGCCTTCCGCTTTCATGCGGGCGAGCCCGTCCTTCATGCTTTTGACTTGTTCGGGCGTGTGTCCCTGCCACTTCGTCACTTCAGCAATGACCCTGAGGGGTTCACGCGAGCGGTAGGACATTGACGGATTGCCGGGAAATTTCTTGTCCGTAAGGTTAGGGTCGTCGACGATGGACCCAGTCGGCTCAACTAGGTAAATTCGCTCTGGTGCATCGCCAGCTGAAAGTTCCGCGCCCCAGATTGCAGTATCCATTGTAGACGTGAAATACACCCACGACAGTGGCTGTGTATCCGCAAAGTTTGACTGATAGCCTACCTGAATGAGGTCTCCGATTTTCAGGTTGGCCTTGGTTCCATGAAAGTATGTCTGTGCAAATACGTTTGGAGCGTTTGACATAATCCGTTTCCTTGTGTCTCAAGCGTCGCCGTGATCAGCCACTGAGTTGACCGTGACAATATGGTGTTGGTGCCAAGATTGGTTGAACCATTGCCGTCGCTGGGAACGTTGCCAATCAGCGCGCGTAAGCGCCCAAACCACTTCGTGCCATCCACGCGCGTCCATCCACCGCGGACCTTCGCGCTCGGCAACAATCTGCGCGCCAAACCAGCGGGAAATCTTCTCAACCCTTTCATTACCGCTGGCGGTCTCGCCAACAACCTGGTCCAGATTCAGACTATCGAACCCGAACTCGACCAGACATGCCGCCGCGTCCAGGGCAACGCGGTAGCGTCCCCAATCAGATGGAGCGAGCTCAATCCCAACCACAGCCGTTCCTGGATCTTCCAGCCGCACCCGCAGGCCTGCACACCCAATCAAGCGATCTGTGATGGTATCGAAGATTCCCAGCTGAAAATTTCTTCGATGAACTTCAGACTGCCAATCCATGAAAAGATTGAAAAGGCTCCTTGCTCGGTCGAGATCCTCTTCAAGATCGTAAAGGCGAAGGTATCGAGGGTCCATCTGATAGCCGACAAAGGCTGATTGATCGGCTAGTTCGAAGTCTCGAAGTATAATCCTGGGAGTAGAGATGAGCATGGGTTTTGTCTCGTGAAGAATTTTATTACAGTTCGAAAGGCCTTGGACAATGAGACGGCCGCCGTTCAAGCCTTGTAGAGTTGAATGCGCGTCCCACGTAAACGGCCTTGGTGAGGTCCACAAAGTCTGCACTCGAGTGGTGTTCGACGTCCTTGACGTTGCGGTCAGGAGCCTCGCCAAGCCGATGAACGAGTACAAACGGCGCGTCGCGCCCGCGTTGCTCAAAAGGGGCGTTCACCAAGGTACTGCGCCCGCTTTCGACCTTCTGCCAAGGAAGCGGGGCCATCGACAACGCCTCATATAGTTGACAAGTCAGGTTGCACCTCCTCGCCGACAAGGCGCCTTGCGTCGAGCCAGAAGTCCTAGAGAGATGAGAAGCGCGAGAGGGAATCCGCTCGGCGGCATCAGGAGGGTGCCAGTCACGGACCAGCCAACTATTGCGAAGATAACGGCGCGCGGTGCGGGCAATCCTCGATTGTCGATCCAGACCAGAAGGTAGCCGAGGCAGATGAAAGGCCAGGCGAAACTTCCAAAGGTGGACCAGAAGGCGAAGCCGCTGAGCATAAGCGGAGGTGACTGTTGAGCAACAGGCAGCCAATGATCAAAGGTCCACAGTGCTCCTCGACCCCAGCCCAAGGCATAGTTAGCAGCATCGCTGCCAAGAACGAGGAAATGAAGCACACCCAATGCTATCAGGGCGAAGCATGACACTCTGTACATTATGCGTGTCTCTCCGCATCGACAGCTTCAATCCCAAGACAATTTTCAGTCATCCATCCATTCCTTCGTCTGCTGAAGAGCCTGCCAGTTTTTAGTTCAACAGCCTTGCAAGGCTGGTAAAGTCTGCACTCCAGTCTTGCTCCACTTCCTCGACGATGCGGTCGGGCACCACGCCAAGCCTATGTACAAGCGTGAGAAACGTCCCGCCGTCCCGCGGCTCTATGGTGACGTCTACGACCGTATCGCGGTCGCGCCCGACCACCTGCCAGGTCAGGACAAGACGTGCGGGTCGGGAGATCTCGACGAAGGTCCCCGTATAGATGACGGGCGAACCGTCGCGCGACAGCTTGAATGTGAAGCTGCCACCGACCCGCGCGTCAAGCTGGATATCCTCGGCGCGCTGTTCGCGGTAGCCGGGGTCAAACATCCACTGTGCGATGAGGTCGGGATCGAGCCACGCGTCGAACACGTCTTCGGGTGCGGCGTCGAAGAAGTAGGTCACATGAGCTGATCTATGCGGGTCGGCAATCATACGGCTATCTACCGGATCGCATCTTCTGGGGGATGCTCAGCGAACCACTCAACGATCTTGGGCATATTCGCCTCGAACGCGCCCGGGGCAAAGATATTCAGGACACCGGCGCGGTCCTGGCTCCGGTTTTCGAAATCATGCTGAACGCCCGCCGGGACGAAGATGAAGCTGCCCTTGTTCGCGTCGCGCCAAGCATCGCCGACGAGAAAGCTCATCGTGCCGTCAAGCACATAGAAAATTTCGTTCCCGTGGTCGTGGGAATGCGCCCCGACACCTTTCGTATTCGCCTCCATCCACCATTCGGAGACCGAACACTGGTTGGCTGTCTCTTCGCCATCGGCTTTGAAGATCGCCGTGATGCGGCCCATGTCGTACGAACGCCCCTCGTTCGCGTCGAGGACAACCGGTTTTCCGGTTTGTAGTGTGTTCATGTCCGGCACCTCCCTTCATGGTCCGCAGACCGTCTTCCGCTAACCTTTCGCAAATCAATCATCAGGCATCACCGAAGATCCTCCGATCTCGCGGCATTTGAGATCGATCACCCGCCATGCCAGACGACTGGGTGACCCGCCAAAGCGTTCAACTTCCTCGTCCACGCAACGTTGAGATCGTGACCCGTCGTCTCTCGCCCGGAGAGCTCTGTCGAGAACCAGGATGTCTCGAAGGTCCTGCGGCGTAAGTTGGCCAAGCTGAATTCGTCCTTGCAACAAGGCTTCATAGTTCGCGCGGGCGCGATCGATCCGGGTTGAATCAGGTGCAGTGGCTCCCACGAGCGCCAATCCCGCCAACAGCATGAGAACGGTCGTGAAGGCTGATTTCATCCAGCGGGTTTCAAGAACTCGTGGAAAGGATATCATGTTGACCGTCATGTGCCTTCCGCCTTCTTCTTTTTGAGGAGGGCATCGAGGGCTGCAAAGCGTGTGAGCCAGAACGACTTTGTTTCCTCGATCCACGCAGCGACTTCGTCGAGCCCGTTCGGATTGAGCGACAAAACATGCTCCCGGCCGACCCTCTCGCGCTTGACCAGTTCGGCACGTTCTAACAGGCGGATGTGCTTGGAGACCGAGTTCAGCGAGATGGGAAACGGCTCCGCGATCTCGGTGACGCGCGCCTCACCCTCATTCAGCCGCGCTAGGATGGCGCGCCGCGTCGGATCAGCCAGAGCGATGAAGGTCTGGTCCAGCGATCCTTCCTTGAGGTTCATGTCGTCACGCCTCGTGATCGTTTCATGGTCTCGTAGCTACCTTTCTAGCTTTAATCTGCGTCACAACCGTCAGTCGCGCTGCTGCGATTTCACCATCCACCTCGGTCACGGTCATCCAGATGGCACGGCTTGCCGCCAACGATCTTGACTGTCGCATGATATATTCATACTTATGGATGAATATAGGTCAAGCCTGAAATCGCTCTGACCACTCGCTCCCTTCGCGCCTGGCTCAGAGGGTATGAGGGGCAGTGATCCAAGAAAGCCATACGCGGCTGAGAGAAGATATGTGACGGAAAAGGTGCAGATAGGGTGGTTCTTGAACTGAGACATCTGCGATACGTTATAGCGGCCGCGGAGCATCACAGTTTCCGGCGCGCAGCAAGTGCTATCGGAGTTCATCAATCCGCGATCAGTCGGCGCATTCGCAATCTCGAAGACGAGCTTGGAACCTCATTGTTCAACCGCCATTCGGGCGGAGTTGAATTGACCTATGCTGGCCGAAATTTTCTCGATCACGCCAGGCGGGCGATGGGCCAGATCGATCGCGCCGCAAAACTGGCCGACTCGTTCGGATCCGGCAGTGTCGGCATGATCCGTTTCGGCATATTCTCTTCCCTGTCATCCGGGTTTCTCGCCAACCTCTTGCGCGCCTATGAGCACCAGAACGCTAGTGTCCGCCTCGAGTTCGTCGAAGGGGCACCGGCGGAACACATCGCGGCGATCCGCCATTATCAACTCGATATTGCCTTTCTGACCTGCACGGCGGCGCCACCCTATTGTGACAGCGAGCATCTTTGGACCGAACGGGTCTATGTCGTTCTGCCTGAAGCCGATGATTTGGCCAGAAAGGCCGAGATCGGCTGGCAGGATCTGTACGAAAGGCGCTTTATCGTCAGCAGGATGGATCCCGGTCCCGAGATACACGACTATCTGGTCAAACATCTGGCGCGGCTTGGTCACCGCCCAAGTGTCGAATATTGCGCGGTCGGACGTGACAATCTGATGCAGCTCGTGTCCTTTGGAAAGGGTCTCACACTGACCAGTGAGGCGACGACGGGCACATCGTTTCCGGGCGTCGTCTACAGGTTGCTATCTGGGGAAGTACTGCCGTTCTGCGCAGTCTGGGCGCCGCAGAATGACAATCCGGCCCTGCGCCGATTGCTCAGCTTGGCGAGGGTGATGGCGCGGCGCGCTGGCCGATGTGACAGCACAACTAGCACTCTTACTGCGGGGCCGATGGCGTAGACGCACCGGTCCGTGTGGCAGGTGTTTGGCGCGCCTTGGCAAAGCCGCGATCGGTCGCCATGAACCGCTCGACCATGGGCGCGATCAATTTGGCCGGTTCTTTGACCGGTTGTCCGGTTTCAAGGCCCAGCACTTCGGCATAGGCGACGAGATCACGGTGCACGGCGGCAGCCAATTCGACTGTCACCTTCACCGGTTTGTCGTCGACAAGAGCGCCAAGTTTCAGCTTGGTCATTACAGACCCCTTTGTGGTTCGAGGATCAGATCGCGGGTCACGATGACGCGCACCGGGAAACCCGGACGAATGGTGAGCGTCGGCGCGCGCCCGACCTGGCGGCGCACGATCTCCTCGCCGGCATCGCCGATCGTGTCCTGCGCGCCGTCGCGGATGGCTGCGGCGATCTCGTTGCTGTCATCGGTGGCGAGTTCCGCCCCGATGTTCAGCAAGGACGACAGTGCGGCGGCTTTGGCGAGATCCCACCAATGATGGTCGACGCCATCCTCAAGCCCGGCATAGCCGCCGCCATCCGCGCCCGGCAGTCGTTCGAGCACGATCGAGTGGCCATTGGGCAGGATGAGACGGTTCCAGACCAGCAAGACGCGACGCTGACCGAAGCCCACCCCATTGTCATATTCGCCAATGAGACGTGTGCCTTGCGGCAGGAGCAGATAGCGCCCGGATGGGCTGTCATAGACGTTCTGCGTGACCTGGGCTGTGATCTGGCCCGGTAGATCGGAGCGAATGCCGGTGACGAGGGCAGCTGGAATGACCGCGCCGGCCTGAAGCACGTAGGGAGAAGCGGGTGGAGAGACGCGGTCGGGTGAAACGATACGGCGATCTACCGGGGCATTGAGGAATGCCAACTGTTGTTCCCGCGCGCTTGGGCCGCGCTGCTCTCCCGGAAACGCTGGCGGATATCCTCCCGCGAGATCGACACCAGTGCTGGTCGGTATCGGTGGTGTTCGACCGCCTTGGGCGTTGAAGAACAGCTCGCTGGTTCGCGCGGCCTCCATTTCCGCCAGCCTTAGTTGTTCTTCCGGATCGGGCCCGGGAACGACCGTGGCGGGCACGGGGCGGCCCTCTTCCTGCGCGCGTCGGATCGGGCGACCGAGATCGCCAGGGAGCGCCGGTCCAAGTTGCGGGATACCGCTGTAGTCGGATGGCAGGCGGCGCAACTCGTCGGCCGTCGGTCGGTTTTCGGTGGTGAACAATTCGTTCGGGCCGTCTATGCCCTGCCGACCCTGAAGGGCGAAGATCAGAGCGCCACCGATGCAGAGGCTGGTTACAATTGCGAGACCGGCCAGCACCTTTCGCGACAGGCGCACGACACGGGGCGGATCAGACCGCAACCGAAACGGATCGGTTCTGTCCGTCCGGCTTGCTGTGGTGTCAGCATCTGCGCCGGGGGCGAGTTTTTCAGTTTCATCGGTCATTGTGTCGGGCCTCCAGTGTCGCAACGGTCCGGTTACGACGCACGCCATCGGTTCGGACGATGCGGACCATCTGCTGGTTGTCCCCGCCAAGGCGCAGCTCGGCCGCCGCAAACAATTGATCGACGATGAGGACGTTCTGATAAATGCGGGTATTGACGATCTGTGTTTCCCCCGCGGCGCTGATGACGAAGAGCGGCGGCATCTCGCCTTGAACGATCCCGCGCGGGAAGACGATGTAGACCCTGCGGCCATCGTCGAACACCGATTGTGGCCGCCAGGGCGGTGTGCCGCCCTCAAGGCCATAGCGATACCGTCGCTGCGCTGCCGGTGGGATGGTCGGTTGGGTGACAGCAGGTGGTCGTGTCTGCGACCGCATCTGCGGATAGGACCAGGCGACCGAGGGCATATAGGTGTCTTCATCAGCGCGCAGTTCGATCAGATAGGTGCGCCGGTCGGTGCTGATGACGAGGTTGGTCGTGATGTCGGGGCGGGTCGGTTTCACGAGGATGTGGACGCGCCGCTCGCGCCCATTGCCACTTTCAGTATCGCCGATGATCCAGCGGGCAGTGTCGCCGGCAGCAATGGGCCCGGCTCCGGTCAATTGCTCACCCGGTTCGAGCGTAATGTTGGTGATCTGCCCCGGTGACGCGTAGATCTGATATAGTGCGCCCTCGCTATAGGGGAACACCTGGATCGCGTTATAGTAGCCTTCGCGGCGTGGCTCGACACGTGCGGCCGCATTGGCGTTGACCACGCGGGCTTCCGGTGTGCCTGCCGCATCGCCGCCGCGCGAGGGCGTCCAGGCGGGAGGTATGTGCACCGGTCTGGGGGCCTCTTCGACCACGGGTGGTGGCGGCACGGGAAGCGAGGGCACATCGCTGTCATAGCTGATCTCCGGCGGCGTGTAGGTCGCACATCCGGACAGCAGCAGCGCCGTGACCATGGCGAGCGGGAGTGTGGGAGATGCATGTCTCATTCCTGAAGCTCCCGTGACCAGTTTATGGCATGGACGTAGATGCCGAGCGGATTCTGGCGGAGCCGCTCGGCGGTCCGCGGTGGCTGGACCGAAATTGTCAGGATCGCGGTCCAGCGTTCCGTGCCTGCGAGACTGCCGTCCTGATAGCGCCGCTCGGTCCAGGCGATGCGGAAACTGTCAGGTGAGGCGCGGATGACGCTGGAGACATCGACGGAGATCTGTGTCTCGCCGACCTTGGCGAAGGGATCATTGGCGCGCGCATAATCATTGAGCGCGAGCGCGCCGCGGTCGGTGGTGAAGTCATAGGCGCGGAGCCAGTTCTGGCGCACGATCACCGGGTCGGCGGCGATTGAGCGGACCTGTTCGATAAAGCGCGCCAGATGGAAGGCGATCTGTGGATCGGTAGGGCGGTAATCGGCAGTGGCTGGCGCGACCGTTTGTGCTTCTCCCAGAGCGTCGACCTCCACGACCCACGGCTGGATCGTGCCGCGCGCCGATTGCCAGACGAGACCGCCAGCGAGCCCAGCAGCTAGGAACAATGCACCGAAGGCCATCAAGCGCCAGTTCTTGGCCTGCAGGCGGGCGGAACCGATCCGCTCGTCCCAGACCTGTGCGGCCTTCTGATAGGGGGTCTCGGGCTCCGGCGTCTTGCTGTAATGGAGGGAGGGTCGTTTGAACATCAGCTGTCCCTTTCGGAAAGATTGACGGACGCACCGCCGCCGTGGCTGTCGCCGGAGCGAACGGCATGCGCGGCGGCGGTCGCTCCGTGGTGGAGGGATTGGGAACGTTTCATCCGGGTTGCCCAGGCGGGCTGACTGGACGATGGGCTGGTCGCGCCCATGTCGGCAGCGCCGCCCTTGATGCTCCCGCCGCTCGCCTCGATCGCGGCGCGTGCACCGCCGCGTGCGCTGTCGCGCATCGCGCCGGCCATCTTCTTCAGGGGACTTGCCGCAACACCGGCACCGGCTCTGGCAACCCCGCCCAGCCCGCCCACCACACTGGCGGCACCGCTCTTTCCGGTCGAGCCGAGGCTATAGGCGGCAGAGGTTCCGCCTGTCATCGCCGCGCCGCCGCGCGCGCCTGCGACCACACCGCGAGCCGCGGCACCTCCCGCCATCCCCGTTCCGGCCACACCGGCGGCGGTCACGCCGGCGGCTGCCAGCCCGGTTCCGATGGCCGCACCTGCGCCGAGTTGCGGGCCGCCGGAGATCAGGCCGTTGGCGATGCCGGGACCGAAGATGCCCAAGCCCAGCAACGACAGTGCCGCCAGCACGATCGCCATGGCATCCTCGATATTGGGCTGCTCACCGCCAAAGCCTGCGGTGAACTCGGCGAAAAGCGTCGAGCCGATACCGATGATGACGGCGAGTACGAGTATTTTGACGCCGGAGGAGACGACATTGCCGAGCACGCGTTCAGCCAGAAACGCGGTCTTGCCGAAGAGGCCGAACGGGATGAGCACGAAGCCCGCAAGCGTCGTCAGCTTGAACTCGATCAGCGTGATGAAGAGCTGGATGGCCAGGAGGAAGAAGGCAAGCAGCACCATGGCCCAGGCGAACATCAGCACGATGATCTGGATGAAGTTCTCGAAGAAGCTGACATAGCCCATCAGATCGGAGATGGAGTCGAGGATCGGACGTCCGGCATCGAGACCGACCTGCGCAACCCGGCCCGGGCGCAGCAGGTCGGCCGTGGTGAATCCGGTGCCAGTCGCCTGCAGGCCGAGCCCCGCGAAACTCTCGAAGACGATCCGGGCCAGGAAATTCCAGTTGGAGATGATATAGGCGAAGATGCCGATGAAGAGCGTCTTCTTGACGAGCCTCGCGAGGATGTCGTCGTCTGCACCCCAGGCCCAGAATAGCGCCGCCAAGGTCACATCGATGACGATCAACGTGGTGGCCAAAAACGCGACCTCACCGCCGAGCAAACCGAAACCACTGTCGATGTAGCGGGTGAAGACTTCCAGAAAACGATCGATGACGCCGGTGCCGCCCATGATGCTACTCTTCCCTCTCGGATGTCGGGTCCGATCGCAGGAAGTCGCGACGTTTCTCAGCCCAAGCGTCGAGGCAGGACGGGTCTTCGAGCGCCGCCGCACCGAGCGCCTGACAGCGTCTCAAGTCAGCCTGCCGCAGATCGGTCTGCTCAGGTGTGACAGGCGCGGGCCTGATCACGATCTCGTCGTCACGGCTGATCTCCAGCAATGCGGCGAGGAGCGCGAACAGCACGAAGACGCCTGTGCCAAGCCGTATGAGCACTGCCCGTTTCATCGTTAGCCACCGCTAGGGAACATTTGGGCATTGCCCGGCCGGTAACCGGTGCCTGGTTCGAGAAACCGGCGGCGCTGTTCTCGGGCCTGTTCCTGGGCGGCGGCACGCTGCGCGGCTTCCAGATTCTGGGCGCGTCCCTGTGCTGCGACCACCGCCGTGAGGTCGGATATCTGCTGGGTCTGAAGCGCGAGCAGTTGATTGCCCGCCTGCGTTGCCTGCAAGGCTCCGGTCGCCGACTGGCTCGCGCCGACGAGCGCTTCCATCTGGGCGCGATTGCTGTCGATATTGCCGACAACGCCGGCCTGAACGCGCATCGCGTCCTGCAAGCCTCCAACCGTGGTTTGCCAGCGCTCCTTGGCACCGTCGATCAGGGCACGGTCGGATGCCGTCATCGAGGCCCCGCCATAGGTGGTCTCGAAAGCACGATCGATCTGCTGAACGTCGAAGGCGATCTTCTGCGCCTCGCCCAGGAGCTGCTGGGTCCTCGCCACCGATTGCTGCAACTGTTGCAGCGATGAGTATGGCAAGCTCGTCAGATTGCGGGCCTGATTGATCAGCATCTGCGCCTGGTTCTGCAGCGAGGTGATCTGGTTGTTGATCTGCTCCAGCGCGCGGGCGGCCTGCAAGACGTTCTGCGCATAGTTGGTCGGATCGTAGACGATCCGGCCGAACCCGAACGCCTGGGCCGGGGTTGTCAGAACCGGCGCTACCGCGAGCGGGCTGGCCAGCAGCAATGCAGCCGCAAACTGGCGCATGTGAAATCCTTTGGTGGTCATGGGGTCATCTCCTTCTTGGTGGGGGTGGTGGACTCGATGCCAAGGTCGAGCGCGATCTGGGCGTCTGCGTCCGACGCCGCCTCGCGAGTGTCGATATTGGCGAGATCGGGAATGAGATCGGCGGCCCATCCAACGCCGCGTTCGATGAGCCAAGCCTCGGCAAATCCTTCTCGTCCGTGTTCCGTAAGGATGCGGGCGATCGCGACCTGATCTGATTTCGCGGATGTGGTGGTGAAGGCGAGTGCGACCTCGCCCAGACCGAGCTCGAACAGCCGGTTGCCGCGCCGCGACTGGCAATAATAGTCGCGCTTTGGCGTTGCGCGGCTGAGGATCTCGATCTGGCGGTCGTTGAGGCCAAAGCGCCGATAAATGCTGGTGATCTGCGGCTCGATCGCGCGTTCGTTCGGCAGGAACAACCGGGTCGGACAGCTCTCGATGATTGCGGGCGCGATCGGTGAGCCGTCGATGTCTGACAGTGATTGCGTGGCGAAGACGACGCTGGCGTTCTTCTTGCGCAGGGTCTTCAACCATTCCCGCAGCTGCCCGGCGAAGCCTTCGTCGTCGAGCGCCAACCAGCCCTCGTCGATGATCAGCAGGGTTGGGGTTCCATCGAGTTGACCTTCGATCCGGTGGAACAGATAGCCAAACACGGCGGGCGCGGCCCCGGTGCCGATCAACCCTTCGGTCTCGAATGCCTGGACCCTCGCTTCGCCGAGCCGCTCGGCTTCGGCATCGAGCAGGCGACCGAAAGGGCCACCGACGCAATAGGGCTGCAACGCGCGCTTCAGATCCTGCGATTGCAGCAGTACGGAAAGTCCGGTCAACGTGCGTTCGCCGGCTGGCGCGGAGGCAAGCGATGACAGTGCCGACCAAAGATGATCCTTCACCTCCGGCGTCACGGTCACGCCTTCGCGCGCCAATATGGCTGCGATCCAGCCTGCCGCCCAGCTTCGTGTGGCCGCATCGTCGATGCGCGCCAGCGGCTGGAGCGCGACTGGCTCCGACGCGTCGTCCGACAGCGCGCCGCCGAGATCGTGCCAGTCACCACCCATGGCGAGCGCAGCGGCGCGGATCGAACCGCCGAAGTCGAAGGCGAAGACCTGGGCGTTCGCGTAACGGCGAAACTGCAGCGCCATCAATGCCAGCAAGACTGATTTGCCCGCACCAGTCGGGCCAACCACCAAGGTGTGGCCGACATCGCCGACATGAAGAGAAAACCGGAACGGGGTCGCGCCTTCGGTCTGGCCGAAGAACAGCGGCGGTGCTGCAAAATGCCCGTCTCGTTCCGGCCCCGCCCAGACCGCCGAGAGCGGGATCATATGGGCGAGATTGAGTGTTGAGATCGGCGGCTGCCGGACATTGGAATAGACATGGCCCGGCAGAGAACCGAGCCAAGCCTCGACCGCATTCACAGTCTCGGCGATGCAGGTGAAGTCGCGGCCCTGGATCACCTTCTCGACGAGGCGCAGCTTTTCGTCGGCGCTGCGAGAATCCGCGTCCCAGACCGTCACTGTTGCGGTAACATAGGCTTCCCCAATCAGGTCGGAACCGAGCTCTTGCAGCGCCGCATCGGCATCCATCGCCTTGTTATGCGCATCGGTATCCAGAAGCGCCGAGGCTTCGTTGGTCATGATCTCCTTGAGGATGGCGCCAATCGACTTACGCTTGGCGAACCATTGGCGGCGAATCTTGGCGAGGAGCCGTGTTGCATCGTTTTTGTCGAGCATCATCGCCCGCGTCGACCAGCGATAGGGAAAGGCGAGCCGGTTGAGATCGTCGAGAATGCCGGGCGTGGTGGCGCTCGGGAATCCGGTGATTGTGAGCACCCGCAGATGCGCATCTCCCAGCATCGGCTCGAGACCTGCGGTGAGAGGCTGGTCGGCGAGCAATGCGTCGAGATGCATCGGCACTTCGGGTACGCGGACCCGCTGCACTTTGGTGGAAATGGATGAATGTAGATAGGTCAGCGTCTCGGCATCATCGAGCCAGGCGCATTCGGGCATGAAGCCTTCGATGAGTTGCAGCACGCGGTTGGTGCGGTCGACAAAGCCCGCCAGGGTCTCGCGGGCATCGACACCAGCCACTCTTTCTCGGCCCTCATAGAGAAACCGTTCGGCGCGCGCTGCCTCTTCGGCGGGCGGCAGGAACAGCAGCGTCAGGAAATAGCGGGATTCAAAATGAACGCCTTCCTCTTCGAACTGCGCTTTGCGTTCGGTATCGACCAGGGCCGAGGCGGCGTCGGGAAAGCGGCTTTCGGGATAAGAGCTGGCAGGTACGCGCTGCGCCTCGACGAACACCGCCCAGCCAGAACCCAATCGGCGCAATGCATTGTTGATACGTCCTGCGACCGCGACCAGTTCCGCAGGTACGGCGCTATCGAGATCGGGACCGCGAAACCGTGCCGCGCGCTGGAACGAACCGTCTTTGTTGAGAACCACGCCATCGCCGACAAGCGCGGCCCAAGGCAGAAAGTCTGAAAGGTGGTTCGAGGTGCGGCGATATTCGGCGAGGTTCATCATCGATCACACCCCAAGATGGCCGGGGATGCGCACATGGCGGCGCACGACATCGACGAAAAGCGGATCGCGCTTCGCTGCCCAGACCGCCGCGAAATGCCCGATAGCCCAGATCAAAATGCCGACCAGCCAGAGACGCAGGCCGAGCCCGACGGCCGCGGCCAGTGTGCCGTTCAGAAGGGCGATGGAGCGCGGCGCGCCGCCCAAGAGGATCGGCTCGGTCAGGGCGCGATGCACCGGGATCACGAAGCCGGGGATGGGATCGGCATGGTCCATCAGATCACCGCCCCGCCGCCGAAGGAGAAGAAGGACAGGAAGAAGCTGGAGGCCGCAAAGGCGATCGAGAGACCGAACACGATCTGGATCAGCCGCCGGGCACCGCCCGACGTGTCGCCGAAGGCGAGTGTCAGGCCGGTGATGATGATGATCATCACGGCGATGATCTTGGCAACCGGGCCTTCGATGGACTCGAGGATCGATTGCAACGGCGCTTCCCACGGCATGGATGATCCGGCAGCGTGGGCTGTCGAGGCCATCGTGAGAGACACGAACGTGGCGATACAGATCGTGTCGACCCGTCGGCGGAAGGGGTGAGCGTCGTTGAGCATCATATCGATCCTTGTGCTGTTGTGGATGTGAGGCGGTAGTCGCCGTCGGCGCCGAGACCCTCGACGCGGGCGAGTTCGGAGAGGCGTCGGGCGGAGCCGCGGCCCGACAGGACGGCGACCAGATCGATGGTTTCGGCAATCAGTGCGCGAGGGACGGTGACGACGGCTTCCTGTATGAG
The DNA here is from genome assembly GCF_008085915.1 of Oceaniovalibus sp. ACAM 378. GTDB lineage: Bacteria > Pseudomonadota > Alphaproteobacteria > Rhodobacterales > Rhodobacteraceae > Oceaniglobus. Next base: position 75,589 of record NZ_VSJK01000013.1, read on the forward strand.
TTGCTCCATGCGCCGCAGCGCCCCCAGCGCGGTCCCGGCATGGATGGTGCCGATGCCGCCGGGGTGGCCTGTGCCCCATGCCTTCAGCAGATCAAGCGCCTCGGACCCGCGCACTTCGCCGATCGGGATACGGTCAGGCCGCAGGCGCAGCGAGGACCGCACGAGGTCGGAGAGTGAGGCGACATTATCCTTGGTGCGCAGCGCCACGAGATTCGGTGCGGCGCATTGCAATTCGCGCGTGTCCTCGATCAACACGACCCGGTCATCGGTCTTGGCGACTTCGGCCAGCAATGCGTTGGTGAGCGTGGTCTTACCCGTAGACGTCCCACCTGCCACCAGAATGTTGTGACGCTCGGCGACGGAAGTGCGCAAAGTCGCGGCCTGCGCGCCGGACATGATCTTGGTTGCCACGTAGTCATCGAGTGTGAAGACGGCGACAGCGGGTTTGCGGATGGCGAAAGTCGGTGCTGTTACGACCGGTGGCAAAAGCCCTTCGAACCGTTCTCCCGTCTCGGGAAGCTCGGCAGAAACGCGCGGGCTCCCGGCGTGAACCTCGGCACCGACATGGTGGGCAACCAGTCGTATGATCCGTTCGCCATCGGCAGCGGAGAGGCAGTCATCGGTGGCGCAAAGACCTTCGGATAGGCGGTCGATCCAGAGCCGCCCATCGGGGTTGAGCATGACTTCGACGATTTGCGCATCGTCGAGATATCCGGCGATCGCGGGGCCGAGGGCTGTTCGCAACATGCGGCTGCCGCGTGAAATCGCCTCTGATTGTTGGAATAACATCGTCATGCTCGTCCCCGTGTGGTGGGACGTCATATGTCGGTCCCGGCTCAAGGACGATTAAAAGAACCGGAATTTGGGGCAGCGCAACAGCGTCAAGGGCGTAGTAGTGCGCAGGCGTGGAAAGACAGGGAAACGGCGGGGTTGCTCAAGAGATTGAGTGAACGACTTCGATAAAATGGTATACGAAACTGTTAGCAGTCGTTCGTGACGATTGCGGCGAACGTCTGGAGCGACCGCTCTGTGCCGGGTGCCATCGCGGATCCGAATGACCGCGTCTCGGACATTGCAGGGACACCGATCCTTCATCATGCAAGCTATGGAGAGGCCGACATACTCACGTGAGGGGCGGTGCGCGCCGTTCGACGATCTTGCGCTTCACCAGTGATGTGCTGGTCGAAGCCTTCTCGGAAATCTTTTCCAGGATCTTGTCGATCTCTTCCATGGAGCGGACGTGCAGCGTGGCAACGAAGCAGTCGTCGCCCGTAACCTTGCTGCATTCGATGATCTGAGGCGTTTCGATGATGAGGCGTTCCACCGGCTGGACCTTGCCCGGCATCGGTCTGATGCGAACCACTGCCTCTAGGGCATATCCTAAGGCTTTGGGATCGAGATCGACGGTGAAGCATTTAATGATACCGATCTGTTCGAGCCGCCGTATCCGTTCGGCAATGCTGGGCGAACTCAGGCCGATCTCACTTGCCAGATCTTTCAATGAGGTCCGGGCGTCGGCGGTGAGGCAGGCAATGATTCCACGGTCTTTCTGATCCATGCATTATTTCCTTAGTCAACTTTTCCTTTTTGCCTGCGGAAGTTTAGCCCATTCAGCAAAAAGCCTTTCCAGAAGCATATATCAGGCTATCCAACGCGGCTAGACTACCTTGTCCAGAAAGTAGGAGGCTCTATGACGACCCAGACGCGTGGCATCGCCGAGATGACCGTTGCAATGATCATCTCGGGCACCATCGGATGATTTGTGCTGGCTTCGGGACGTCCGGCATTGGACGTTGTTTTCTGGCGCTGCGTCTTCGCTGCCGGGGCTCTCGTGGCCTACTGCTATTTTACCGGAGCTTTCCGAGCGAAGGTTACGCGCCGGCAGCTTGCCATTGCGGTGCTTGGAGGCGTCGCCATCGTCTTGAACTGGCTGTTGCTATTCGTTTCCTATCGCTACGCTTCCGTCTCGATCTCGACAGCGATCTACAATGTCCAGCCCTTCATATTACTTGGTTTCGGGGTTTTCCTGTTTGACGAGCGGTTTACCTTCGCCAAGCTCAGCTGGCTCGGGCTGGCTTTCGCTGGACTGCTGTTGATCCTGCTCGAAAAGCCGACGGCCGATTACGTCCGGGGGAGCTACGCTTGGGGTGTGCTCTTCGTTCTCACCGCAGCTACCGGATGGGCCATAGCCGCTGCCACTACGAAGTATCTGACGGGAATGCCTCCTCAGTTGATCGCATTGATCCATGTCCTGACAGGCGTCGTCATCCTGCTGCCATTCGCCGACTTGGTCGATCTGCCGTCCGGGGGGCGGGCTTGGACGTTACTGGCGATCGTAGGGCTAGTCCACACCGGATTTATGTATGCGCTGATGTATAGCGCGGTGCAGCGCCTGCCCACACATCTTCAAGGCACGCTGACATTCATCAACCCCGTCGTCGCGATTCTCACAGATGTCCTCGCGCTTGGCCATTTCCTCCACTGGACGCAGCTTCTGGGCATTGGAATCATCCTTATCTCTGCCGCAGGCACGACGGTTCTTCCGCGCCTGATTGTCACGCGTGCGGCGCAAAGCGTAGCCGCTGCCGAGGGCGACCGAAGCAATATCAGTAACGCAGATCGTGCTGACCGGTAGTACTCAATGTGTCGCATCGAAAGCCGTCGTTCGTCCAACATGCTGTAATCGCAGCAACGTCCCGCATCGCGACAAGGAAGTTCAACTCGGCCAATGACTACATTGGCGGCTCTTTTTGATGACGATCAGAGTTGCCGTTGGTCAATATCCTCCGAAATCTCCTGCCTCAGTTTCGGTCCTTGCGCCATTCGTCGCCCGAGGGCGGCAACGAATGCATCATAGCGGCTTCCCGCTTGGGCTTTGGCCGCAGCTTGTAGGGGCTCCGGTAGAGGCGGTGTCGTCGTCAACCAGAACCGGATGAATACCGCCAGCGTCTCGACCGAGATACCGGTGTCGCGTTCCATGCGGGCAATACGGCGGTCGATTTGGTCGAGCCGCTTTGTGGTTGCCGCTTCCTGCCGTTCCGCCGCATCGGGCGAGAGAAACGATGCAATGGCGGCTTCGGCGACGAGGGATCGAGAGTGATCGCGCCGCGCCGCATAGTCGGTGAGCGCCGCCATGATGTCAGGATCGAGATAGACGGAAAGGCGTTGCTTCTTGCGTTGTTTCATCGCCAGGTCCTCACAAGTCAATGCCATCGTCAGGATCGAGCGTTGCTCTTTGAGCGGCTTGGCGCGCTTGTTGGTCGAATAAGCGAAGTTGCGCGGCTAGGTCGCTCGACGGCCTCTTGAGATCGGGTTCGAACTCATTGTCTATGGGTTTGACCGCGTCCGCCGTGTGCGCTTGGTCGAGCTCCGCCTGTTTGCGCTTTTCGTGCTGGGTGTCACCCGCTGCGTCCAGATCACCTGGTGCTACCGGATCGCTGATGTCCGGACGTGGCGGCAGCGGTCTCGCGCTCCAATCGTCGGCGTGACCTTTCGTAGCATTATCGAGATCGGGCGGTGCCAGAATGCGCGCCTGGAACTGTGGGTCCTCGAAGTAGCGTGCTTTCTTGGCTCGGATCGGCGGAGTGCCTGCGACCATGACGATCTCGTCGGTGGGCGGAAGCTGCATCACTTCGCCGGGCGTGAGGAGGGGCCTCGCCGTCTCCTGTCGGCTGACCATCAGATGGCCGAGCCAGGGCGACAGGCGATGCCCGGCATAGTTCTTCATCGCTCGCAGTTCCGTCGCGGTGCCGAGCGCATCGGACACGCGCTTCGCGGTGCGCTCGTCATTGGTGGCGAAGCTCACCCGAACGTGGCAATTGTCGAGGATCGAATTGTTGGGGCCGTAGGCCTTCTCGATCTGGTTGAGCGACTGCGCGATCAGAAAGCTCTTGAGACCATAGCCCGCCATGAAGGCGAGCGCGCTCTCGAAGAAATCGAGACGACCCAGCGCGGGGAACTCGTCCAGCATCAGGAGCAGACGCTGCCGTCTGTCGTGACCGGTCAGATCTTCCGTCAACCGCCGCCCGATCTGATTGAGGATCAGGCGGATCAGCGGCTTGGTCCGATTGATGTCCGATGGCGGCACGACGAGGTAGAGCGTCACGGGCTCAGCCCCATTCACCAGATCGGAAATACGCCAGTCACAACGGCGTGTGACCTTGGCGACGACGGGATCGCGATAGAGGCCGAGGAATGACATGGCGGTCGAGAGAACGCCCGACCGCTCGTTGCCGGATTTGTTCAACAACTCGCGCGCGGCGCTTGCGATCACCGGATGCGGGCCAGCCTGTCCAAGGTGGGCCGTGACCATCATGGCCTTGAGCGTCGTCTCGATGCCGCGTTTGGGATCGGACAGGAAATTGGCGACGCCTGCGAGAGTTTTATCCGCTTCAGCATAGAGGACATGCAGGATCGCGCCGACCAGCAGTGCGTGACTGGTCTTCTCCCAATGGTTTCGTTTCTCCAGCGAGCCTTCCGGGTCGACCAAGATGTCGGCGATGTTCTGGACATCGCGCACTTCCGATTCGCCGCGGCGCACTTCCAGCAACGGGTTGTAGGCAGCAGATTGAGCGTTGGTGGGATCGAAAAGCAACACGCGGCCATGCCTGGAGCGGAAGCCGGACGTGAGTTGCCAGTTCTCGCCCTTGATATCGTGGACGATGGCCGAGCCCGGCCAGGTCAGCAGCGAGGGGATGACCAGTCCGACGCCCTTACCGGACCGGGTCGGCGCGAAACAGAGCACATGTTCGGGTCCGTCATGGCGCAGATAATGATGATCAAGTTTTCCGAGTACGACACCGTCCGGAAAGAACAGTCCTGCGTCTCTGACGTCTCGTGTCTCTGCCCAGCGCGCCGATCCATAGGTATCGACATCTTGGGCTTCCCGAGCGCGCAAGACGGACATGAAGATCGCGACGCCAACCGCGAGGAATCCACCAGATGCCGCGATGATCGCACCTTCAATGAAAATGGGCGGGGCATAGGCGTCGTAGGCGTACCACCACCAGAAGAAGGCCGGCGGATAATACACCGGCCACCCAAGCAAGTCGAACCAGGGTTCGCCGAGCTGCGGCTGGAAGCCGAGCCGCAGCGCGGTCCATTGGGTCGCAGTCCATGTCGTGGTCAGCACGATCAGCGACACGATAATGATCTGGCCCCAGAGAATTTTCGTCGCTTGCATGTTCCTATCCTTTCCCGGTGGTCGACGCCGCTAGTGACCGAGCCCTCGGTTTCCTCCCAAGGCCCAATCCACCCCGCCGCTGCCGCGCGCGATGCCGGAGATGTGCTTGCCAAGATGCCTCTCGATCGAGGGCGTCCAGGGCACAAACTGGAAGCCAAGCCCGTCATCGATCATGGCGAACCGGCCTGAGGCGAGTGCGATGCGGCGCTGATAGGTCCCGGAGACGTATTCGTCGCTCGCGGACGGCGTGTAGGGACGACCGATTTCGGCTGCGAGTTTCTCAGCGACGGAATCCAGTTCGCGCTTGCGTAGCGTATTCAGAAGATCGCGATTGAAGATCACGCGCCGGCCCTGTCTCTTCGCCAAGCCTTCACTAATCAGATGCTCGGCGCGCCGTTCCAACGCGTCGCTGACTTCAGTGCCGAACCCGCCGCCACCGATCGGCATCGGTTCGCTGGAGATGGCCTGCCGGTCGAGCCAGGTCGCACCGGTCGCCGTCACCTGCCGTTCGATGGCGAGATCAGATCGCACCGCGAGCGCTACCCGGCGGCGGCCTTTCGCATCGCCGAACTTCCGCAGTTCAACAATCGATCCAGGCGCGCTGTCTCCAGCGGCATCAATGTGAGGAAGGCGGATGTGATGGGTGCGCCCATCGATACCATCGATCACGGCAAAGGCTGTGCCCTTCAGTTCATCGTCGAGGCCTCGATCGACGAGTCGTCCGATAACCGGATCATTGAGGCTTTCACCGGCGAGTACGTAGCTCGCTGCTCCACGTTCGATGCCGCGTTCGGTGAGGCTGCGATGAATGCGCTTGATGATATCGCCGCGTTCGCCGAGTTCTCGCAAGGTCGTCTCAGCGCTCTCGTCAATCACCCATTGGCCGGGGCCGATCTGGTCGGCGAGACCGAGGGTTTCCAGCTTGCGCAGCCGCCCAACTTTCAGTGCGTGATGATCATCCGGCTGACGGCCGGGCTGGGGTGCGAGATCGATGACGCCGTGTCGACTGCTGTCTCTCTCAAGCTGTCGGTCCATACTGGTCCAGCGCTCGCTTTCAATTTGCCGTTCGAGCGTACTGCGGATGTCGAGATCGGTGCGTGGTCCGAGTTCGAGCGTGATGAAATCGCGCGCCCGATCGCGCATACCCTCCTTGATGTAGTCGCGTGAAATGACAAGGTCCTCGCCATTATCCTGGACACCGCGCATGATGAGATGGATATGCGGATGCTCAGTGTTCCAGTGATCGACGGCGACCCAGTCGAGTTTCGTACCGAGATCCTTCTCCATCTGTCCGGCAAGATCGGCGGTGAAGGATCGAAGGTCCGCCATCTCCAACGCGTCATCAGGCGAGACGATGAAGCGAAAATGGTGGCGGTCGTCTTCGCAGCGCTCGGCGAATGCCTTCGCGTCTATCTCCTCTTCGTCTGGTCCGAAGAGTTTTGCCTTCTCACCGTCGCGGGTGACGCCTTCGCGACGCAGATAGGTTAGATGGGTGGCAAGCGGTGCACCGCGTCCATTGTTGCGTACGACGCGCGCCTTGACGACGGCACCACGGGAACGCGCCGTGATAAACCTGTTGGCCTGCACGGTGGCCCGCTGCCCGCGTCCGAAACGCGAGCGACTGCCGGAGACGATCGTTCCCCTGCGCGAGAAGGAGCCGCCGGCCTTTTGTGCAGCGGCCAACGCCTGAGCGATGAAGGGTCGCGCGCGCTGACTGGACGATGATCGAATGCGCCCCGGTCGGATGCGGAACTCGTCTTCGCCACTCATGACGAAGACCCCGCACATCGCGCAAACGGCTTGGAACTATTGGAAAAGAAGGGGAATCGCAGGCTGCGCCCAAAGTGCACACATCGTGTTTGCGCGAAGTAACCCCTTGATAAACCACGACCGCCCATGGCCACACATCGTGGCCTTTTATCCTGCCATCCCCTTCCTCTGTCTTCTGTCGCTCCCCTCAACACACGCCACGCCACGCTGCTGCTTTCGGACGTGCGAATTGCGGATGCTCTCGTCATGGCGAGTTCTCCCCGCGCGACTGGTCGACGAACACGGGTTCGTGCTGCGCATTGTTCGTGTCGTTAGGGCGCACGCGTGATGTCACTTGGCCGTCTGCCGAACCGCTCTCGGCCTGCGCCCGATCTGCAGCCGATTTACGCTGCGAGCGGTCGATGAACAGCGGCGCTTCGCGCCAATCCGGGGGTGGAGGAGCGACAGTGGCCGTGCTTTCCGGTAGTGCCAGACCGAGCATCGGCAGCAATCGTGCCATGTAAGCCCGTGTCTCGCGCGGGAGCGCGCGACCGCGATCGAGATGCTGTTGGTAGCGCTCGGGACCGGCATTGTAGGCCGCGAGGAAACCGGGCGATCCGAAGCGGTCATACATCTCTCGCAGATACGCCGTGCCGCCGAAAATGTTGGCGCGGGGATCGAAGGGGTCGCGTCCGAGACGGTGGCGCGCGCTTAATTCGGCCCATGTCTCGGGCATGATTTGCATCAGCCCCATCGCGCCCGCGCTGGAGACGGCACGGGTTCTGCCCGCGCTTTCGACCTGCATGACGGCGCGGATCCAGCGCTCCGGAATGCGAAACCGTTGCGAGGCTTCGGCGATGTGCGCCGCATGGGAAGTCTGCGCGGATCGCTCGGCGGGGGCACTTTGCGCGAACGTGATCGTCGGCAGAGCGGCACCGCAGAAAAGGCCGGAAAGGAGAAGGAGGGCTGCATACCGGACGGCAAGCGGCCGCCCGGTGGCTGTGCGATGACGTGGAATGGGCATCGCACTATGCCGTTTCGCGGCGTTTCGGTGGCCGGTTCCAGGCCAGCAAATAGGCGTCGTTGTCGCTCACCGAGTGGAACAGGTTGGCGTGAATCGGATGCGGCAAAGCCGGATCGTCGATCAGCACCGAAACGTAGTCGCCTGCCCTTTCGCCGGTGCGCTTCCAGCCTGCACCGACTTCCAGCGCCTGTTCGTCGTTGCCGATATGGACGCGGTAGTCCGGTGCGTTCTCGGCATCGGTTCGCTCTGCCGGAACAAGCGTCAGTTGGGCGCTGAGGGTGAGCGTCTTGAGGTGTCCGCGATATCCGTCGCGGGTGCGGGTGAAATGTCCGATATGTGCCATGGTATTGTCCTTTCATCTGGTGTTGGAGGGAGGTTGAGTGCACCGATCAATCGGTGCCGGTGCGCCATCGGTAACGGCCCGTGCCGGGCTCAATGGTCCAGACCGGGACCGCCGTTCCGATGATCGAACTGGCCGGGATCGGCCCGAAATACCGCCCGTCGAGGCTGTTCCGGGCGTCGCGATTCATGAGGAAGACTTCATCACGGGCGATGCGCCGACAGCCGTGCCAGACCGGCATAAGGCGGCCGAACGTGTCTTGTTCGAGCGCGTCGCCCATCGCGATGCCGTCGACGGTGATGGTGCGATTAATGCGGCAAACCGTCTGTCCGGGCAGTCCGACAACACGTTTGAGCAAGAGGATATCTGGCGGCAGATAGCCACGCTCGACGGCGAAGCGTTCGAGCGGTTCGGGTGCATCGACGACGACAAGATCGGGGATTTCGAGACCGTCCGCTGACCGCACCTGATAGAACCCGATCGGCGCGGAAGGGCTGGCGTTCCAGATGATCGCCGTGGGAAGTTCGACAAATGCCGGAATAGCGATGGCAGCGATTGCGACCGCACCAACGCGTGACCATGTGCGGCGCTTCATCGGCTCGCCCTCCGACACTTCAGCCAAGCGGAATGACGTGCCTGCGTGTAGGTTCGGGGTTCCAAACGAGCGGTGAGCCGGTTATGAACGTGCCGCCAGTGATCGGGCGAAACGTCGGCGGGATCGATACCCTGCGCCTCGATCGCATCGATGATCTGGAGAATGCGTTCGACCTTGGGCCAGCTCTCGGCATTCAGCAGGATGTTTCCACCGGGACGCACGTAGGGCAGTGTCTGGTAGGGCTCATTGGGGCGAACGGCGCGCACGATGGCGATGCGCGAGAGGATCGTGCCGTAGTTGTTGGACTGCCAGCGGAGGAAGGCGAAGATGCTGCCGGGCGCGAAACTGACGATACGGCGACGTCGATCGATGATGCGTTCCTTGGCGACGCGGCCGAAACGGATCCAGTGTTCGATCGTCTTCTCGACCCAGATCAGTTCGACATGGGTGAGCGTGTCTCGATTGTACGCCGTGGGCGTATTAATTGCAGAAGTGTTGTGGGGGCAATCACCGGTCATTGCGCGTCTCCGCAGTGCCGGAAACGCGCGTCTCAACGCGGTTTTCCACATGATCCCGAGCTCTACAAAAGTTAGATTCTGGGTTAGACTCTAAGTTAAGGGTGCGATTTTCGTCGCTTTTGCAGTGAGTTAAGCCCGATTTCGGTTCCCGATAGCACGACACCCCGGTTCCCGATGGCACGATAGGTCGGGTTCCCGATAGCACGAGGCCGTCCCCAGTTTTTCCACAGGGTGCGGGCTCGAAGGCGAGCAAGGTCTTGCCGCCGATCTCGAACTCGATCGAGAGGATGTATCCCGGCAATGGCTGACGGCGGACGATGTCGCGCAGTTCGAAAGCGAAGCGCTTGAACGGCGATAGGCTCCCGGACTTCAGATAGAGGTGTCGAAACTCGAACCGCCAACCGCCGCGTTGGCGTCCGCCATGCTTGCGCACGATACGATAAAGCCAGCGATCAAAACCGCCTGTGAGGGAGAAATAGGAGGGGTCGATGGTAAGGATCAGCGTATCGTCGAGGACGGCGCTGTAGAACCAGTCCGGAACGATCAGTTCGATTCCTAGCGGGCGACCGGCGTGATCGGTGCGCTCGACCCACTCGTTGATCCACGAGAAACGGTGCCGCCGTCCCGATGCCGGTTGCCGGATCGTTGTCGCCACTGTTGTGGATTGCAGACGGTCGAGCGCCGCCTTGAGACGCATATAATCGCGCGCGCTGACGCCACGGCCAATGAAGGTGAGAATCTCGTAGGGCGTTGCGGCCATGAGGCGCGACGTGCGCAGCCCGGCGTCGCGTGCTTCGACCAACTGGCTGGCGGCCCAGATCAGGATGTCGGCATCCCAGATCGTCGCCATCCCGTGTTCCGGCACGGCTTCAACCCGGATGACCACACCGGCGACAGCGTAGTCGATGGGCTTGACCCGATGCGATTTGGACAAGCTGAAGAACGGATAGGCCATCAGGTCCTGCGCATCGCGTGGGGCGGGATCGGCGCTGCAAGCATAGAATAGCTCGAGCTGTGCGCGGTCGGACGTGGTTGGCTGCTTCTTCGTCATGACGAAATCTGCCGAATCGATCAGCGAGACCAGTCGCCGGAACCGGCGAGTGTTCTTTCGTCATGGCGTTTGGCGGGCAGAACCGATCCGCGTGGATCAGACGTCGAAGTGACGGTGCCGCGATCGGCCCAGGCCTGCAGGTCCTCGATGGAGTAGACGACGCGCCCGCCGAGCTTGCGATAGGCGGGACCGGTGCCATAGGTGCGGTGTTTTTCCAGCGTCCGGCCTGACAGGCTCAGGAAATGGGCGGCTTCGGGAGTACGCAGATAGCGTGGCGGCAAGCCGGTGGGATTGGCGGACATGATCGGACCTCCGTGGGTTGCGTTCAAGCCGCTGAGAAACAGCGGCGGATTGCGGCCACGATGGCGAAGAGAAGCCGGAAAGGGGGATGGGGAAGTAGCGGGGGGTAAAATCTCACCCCCGCGATTTGGTCAAGTCCATGGCCAAATGCTCGGAACGCGGTTGATCGACGCTGCTTGCGCAGGCCAGCATTATTTCCAGACGGTGCCTAAAACTTAGAATGTCACAGTTCAGGAATGGCGGTACCGAGTCGATCTTGCAGATCTTCCGGAGAGCAGCGAATGTCACCTTTCGATACTGACGAAGGATCAATTTATGAAGATCATGTGTTTGAATGGCTGGGGTGGCAAGTTGCATGAGGCCTTACTGCCTTATCTCCAAACGTGCGCCCCTGAAATCCTTTGCTTGCAGGAAGTCATTCATAGCCCGAGTTCAGATAAGGGCTGGCTAACATATCGCGATGGTGATCACGTCTTGCCGCAGAGGGCGAATTTCTTTCGCGATGTGTGCAAAGCCTTGCCAAATCACGTCGCAGTGTTTTGTCCGGCAGCGCAGGGTATTCTTTGGGACGAAGACCAGTCCATCCCCTCACGATTTGGGCTGGCGACATTTGTGCACGAATCGGTCCCGATTATCGGTCAGTTTCAGGGTTTCGTCCACAAGGGCTATTCGCCGGTCGGATATGGTGAACACCCGCGGTCGCGCAACGCCCACGGCATTCGGGTCTTTGACTACAGTTCAAATCGTTCAATTAGCATAACGCATATGCACGGTCTGCGCGACCTTAATGGAAAGATGGATACGCCGGAGCGAACGAAGCAGGCACGTCGGCTTCTGGACCTTTCTCGGAGTGTATCGGAGCCGGACGACCTGGTAGTGGTTTGTGGTGACTTCAACGTCGAACCTGACAGTGAAACGCTTCGAATATTGAATGATGCAGGACTGTTTGAATTGGTGACAGGGCACGGGTTTACGAGCACACGGAACGCACAATACAAAAAGCCCGGCAAGTTTGCCGACTACATGCTGATCAGTGACGCTGACGCCGTGCAAGGGTTTGAAGTGGTTTACGATGTAGAAGTTTCGGATCATTGTCCGCTCGTTCTCAGCCTTTAGTAACGGTTGTGACCAATGCCGTAACTCAAGTTCCTACATCAAACGCCTGGCAAATCCGGAAGGCGCTGTGAGGGCTCGCAATTGCGCACTAATCACGACCGTCTCCGATGGCGGAGGAGCGTGCGATATCCGCCGTCAATCAAAGTGCGCCCGTCGGTCACAAGGGCGATCGTGGCGTCGCGCAATGCGGACGTTTTCCAAGGCTCCGTGGACACCCGCGACGTTCCGAAAATCACATTGGCAATTTCCCGGTAGGTCGCTCCGGTTTGATGCCCGTCAATGGCCTGAAGCATGCGGCGCAGTCGACGGCGGCGTTGCGTAGTTAGCCGTGTGTCGGCGGTCAGTCGGCGATCCCGCAGAAGAAGTGAAAGCCGCTTAAGCGCCTCCATGCGGTCAATGCAGCTGTCATCGATCGGGATGAGTGCCGCGAGTGGCATCCCCGGCTGCGCTCCGTCGATGAGCAGTAATCTGATTTTTTCTCCATTATCGTCGATCCGCAGACTCAGTCCATTCGGGTCATGACGCGTGTGGTTCTTATCGATTTCCGGCAAAGATACGGGTTTCTGCCCCGAAATCGGTGTGTTTGCAGTGAGGATGACAGTGCCCGGATCGACCTCCGGTTGCCAATAGACGGCAGCCCGCAACGCATCGTGAAGAGGATCGATCGGGAAATCGCAACCCCCAAGACTGGCGCACAAGTCGCGTCAGGTCTTGGGGGTCCTCTTTCTTCCGTTTGGCGCTGGCATAATCGTGCTGATAATCGATATTGCGGCGTAGCCATTCCCAGGCAAGGTCCGGCGCAGTCAGGGATTCCACATAGTCGTATTCGGATGCCGAACGCCACTGAGATGGGTCAAGGGACATGATGATCCTCCAGACTCGCACATCTGATGCGTCTCTGCAGTTTCAACTCTAGGGGGAATTAAAGGAAGTCAGCGGGGCAACAACGTGTGATGCCGTGGCGGCATCACACGCTTGTCAGTGGCTTGCACCGCGCAGAAGCTGCCGATAGCCGTGCTCAGTCATCCAGCGTGCGCGGGCGAGGTGAGCTTCGTGGATTTCGTGCGCACGGCTGGGATTTTCTTCTGGATCGATTTCGAAAACGATGGAAACGACTTCCCGCCAGTCCGCTCCATCGGCGGCGGCATCGAGCAGGCGCATGTAGAGCGTCGCATGTGCCCGGTCGTATTCTGTCAGTGCCGCGCTTTCCGGCGGCTTGTCGAGGAACTTATCGTTCGACACCCTGATCCCCCCTTTTCTTCGCAAGATAGGCGGAAATTCGCCTCATGTTAACTGGTAACTGAATAGCTATTTGCCGATAGCCATCTTGGCGGCATCACGCGATGAGTGTGTGGCATCGAACGAGTTGCTCGATCGCCGTGAACGTCGGTCCAAGCCTTCAATTACATATTATAGTTGATAAACTTATAGTATGTAAACTGCGACTTGTCTGTGCATGGATATGCGTAAACTGGTCGGCCGGAATTTTTCCCGCCTGCGTCGGGAGAAAGGCCTGACGCAGGAGCAGGTGGAAGAACGTTCGGGCTTCAGCCAGCAATATCTCAGCAGCCTCGAACGGGGCCGACGCAATCCGACGGTGATCACGCTTTATGAGTTGGCTCAGGCGCTGGGAGTAGGGCACGTCGAATTGGTGGAGCCAGACGGCGAGGAAGGCTGACTGCTTCGCGCAGGCTCAATAGGCCGGTATGCGGAACAAAGCGGACTCCTGATGCCATCCGAAAGTTCTCGTGCGAGGGACGGCTATGTCGATGTCGGGCAGGTGTTTCCAGGATTCCACGCTTTGATTTGCTCGCGCGTTTCAACTACCCGAACGGCCATGATGTTCACGTCCACATTCTTCCCCCGATTCTGAGCGACTTCCAGTCGTAAGTGCTTCGGCATCAACTGAGTTGTAATGGTTCCGCTTTGCGCGAGCCAAATGGAGAACGTGTAATGTCCATTCACCAGGAAAAGGACCTGACCCAGAGTCAGGTCGAAAACTTCATTGAGCACGGTTTTGTCAAGCTCGAAGCTGCCTTCGACGGCGATCTGGCCCGAGACTGCCGCGACGAATTATGGGCCGATATCGGTTTGTCCCAAGCCCGGCCCGAGACTTTTACGAAGCCGGTCTTCAGCATAGGCTCCAAGTCGTCGCCGCCCTTCATCGCCGCCGCCAATACGCCGCAGCTCCATGCCGCCTACGACAGTCTCGTCGGCGAAGGTCGCTGGCTCTCTCCGCACGGGCTTGGAACTTTCCCGATCCGCTTCCGGTCGAACGAGCACATCGGCGACCATGGCTGGCACGTCGACATGGGCTTCGGCACCGAGAACCCGGATTTCATGAAGTGGCGAGCGAACGTCAAAAGCCGTAGTCGCGCCCTGCTCATGCTCTTTCTGTTTTCGGATGTCGGCCCGGACGATGCACCGAACTGCATACGCAAGAGCTCGCATGCGACCATTGCCCGTGAACTTCTGCCGCATGGCCAGGAAGGCGCAACGCTCGGACAACTCTCGGCCGATGGCTATGCATCGACCGAAGATTGCGATGTGGCGCTTGCAACGGGTTCTACGGGGACCGTCTATCTATGCCACCCCTTAGAGCCTGATTCAAAACTCCGCGAATGTTGTCATGATCTTGCGAGATGGCGTGTAACGCGTCGAATGTGGGCGATGAGCACCCAACCCTCGGCGCTTGCGATGGATTTTTCCCAGTCCTTTGAGAGGCGGCGGCATCGCCCCAGCCATGCAAGGGTCCGCTCGACCACCCAGCGACGGGGCAGGATTTCGAAGCCTTCGGCGGTATCGGAGCGTTTGACGATTTGAACGGTCCAGCGACCGATGGCCTTCAGAGCGTCGCGCAGCTTGGGGCCGGCATAACCGCCATCTGCAAAGATGTGACGCAGCATTGGGTAACGCGTGGCGATGGCTTTCAGCACATCCGGTGCCCCGTCACGATCCTGAATCCCGGCACTATGGAGTTCAAGTCCGACGAGCAATCCAGTCGTGTCGGTCACGATATGACGCTTGCGCCCCTTGATTCTCTTTCCGGCGTCATACCCTCTAACCCCGCCACTTTCCGTGGTTTTTACGCTCTGACTGTCGATGATCCCTGCCGTCGGCTGGGCTTTTCGCCCGTCGGCCAGACGCGCGACCTCGACAAGCTTGCGGTTCATCTCATCCAGCAGGCCGTCATTGCGCCAAGCGTAGAAATAGCCCCGGACCGTGGAGACCGCCGGGAAGTCGTTGGGCAACATACGCCATTGGCACCCGGTCGTTGCCATGTAGAGGATCGCGTCGAACACGTCGCGCAGACGTGTCGTGCGGGGCCTGCCGGTTGTTTTACGTGCGGGCATCAGGGGTTGAATCACCGCCCATTCGGCATCGGTCAAATCGCTTGCGTATTTGCCGCCTGCTCGGACATGTTGGCGACGGGTGAGTTCGGTCCAGGCCATGTGGTTCTCCGTTCAGCTTCTCAACCGAACTGAATCACAACCTGCTGAACTCACTCAATTAGTTTCAAATCAGGCTCTTAGAGGCCGATTCAAAACTATTTGTTTAATTTCAGCTTTTTGCGAGATGCCGCGTGACGCGTCTAATGTATGCGATGAGGATCCAAGCCTCAGCGCTGGCGATGGATTTTTCCCAATCTTTCGACAGGCGGCGACATCGGTTCAGCCAAGCGAAGGTGCGCTCGACGACCCATCGCCATGGCAGCACTTCAAAGCCCTCCGCGGTATCAGAGCGTTTGACGATCTGGACGGTCCATTGGCCGACGGCTTTCAACGCGTCTCGCAGTTTGGGCCCTGCATACCCGCCATCCGCAAATACATTTCGCAATGATGGATAGCGCGACGCGATCGTTTTCAGCACATCGGGTGCGCCATCACGGTCCTGAATTCCAGCGCTGTGGACCACAAAACTATCAACAACCCAACCGTATCGGTTATTATATGACGCTTGCGCCCCTTGATCCGTTTGCCCGCATCATAGCCCCTAACCCCACCGCTTTCAGTGGTTTTTACGCTCTGGCTATCTATGATCCCGGCTGTTGGCTGGGCTTTTCGGCCCTCGGCCAGACGTGCCATTTCGACCAGGTTACGGTTCATCTCATCAAGCAGGCCGTCATCGCGCCACGCGTAGAAATAGCTCCGCACTGTTGAAACCGGTGGGAAGTCATTGGGCAACATGCGCCATTGGCAGCCGGTCGTTGCAATGTAGAGCAGCGCGTCGACTACGTCGCGCAAACATGTTGTACGAGGCCTACCAGTTGTCTTGGGCGGTGGCGTCAAAGGCGCGATCCGCGCCCATTCGGCGTCGCTCATATCACTTGCGTACTTATCGCCATTTCGGTCATGTTGACGACGGGTGAGTTCAGTCCAGGCCATTGGGATCTCCGTTCAGATTCATAACCGAATAGAATCACAACCCACTGAACTCACTCAACTAGTTTTAAATCGGGCTCTTAGTGGTCCATGCAGCGCAGCCTCACTGTGGACAAGAGCCACGGTTCATGGCGCAACGTCCGCTGTTACCCACCATGGGCTTCGATCCGGCCCTGCCACCGTCGCCGGTTCAGGTTGCCATTCGGAGGGCAGGCGGCCTAACGATATAGGTCAAACTGGCTCCGGGACCGCAGCACGGTTCCGGAGCCTCGATGCTAAGGTCGCAGAAGGGCTCGATGCGGTCGGTCCATGGTGTGGAAAGCCCAGCCCGAGATTTTCGGTTGGGCCGTCGAAATGGCCACCCAATCCCCGTTACGGAGGATTGGGCGGGACCAGATAATGCTGAAGTCTTCGCTGCCCCGGTCGTCTGAGATGGTCGCGCGGCCCCGCACCGAGAAGCTCAACTTTGTCAGTTCACCACCAAGGGCGTTTCAACAACCAGTTTCATTCCGCGCCGCCACAGTTTGACCATGCGCGACGCAATGCGGCATGAAGATCGACTGACTTGATTTGAGCAAGCCTAACCTGTGTCCAACCTCTGGAGCCCCACTTGTTAAAGACGGGCGCGAATGCTTCAGGAAAAAGTTCGCACCACTGCTCTTGTTCGAATGGCGTGAGGTAAAGGTTTGCAGTGTCCCCGTCCGGCCCAAGCGAGGCGAATATTCGGCGAACCTTGAAGGCCCGTCTGTCGAAATGTGCCACTTCCTCCGTGCCATGGAGTGAAAGCGCCAACTCACGAAATGTCTCCCCCGTTGTCATTGGGCGATTCGCACCTCAGGCTTGGCAAGGGCAGGTGCAAGATGGGTCAACACGCAGCGCCACGTGCCATCCACCTTCTGGTAGACATCCGTGATCCATTCGTCCGCTGATATGGGTTCGCCATGAAACCGGCCGGAATTCTGACCGCGACCGGTGACAGTCGCGACGTCGCCCAGGATGTGCCTGTGATACGTCGTCTTGGTCATCGTGTCATGGGTGAGATTGCCCGCAGCGATCAAGTCCAGAAGCTTCTCTGCTGATACGGGGCCGCTTTCCGGGGTGACGAGTATCCAGTCGTCCGTAATGCATTGCCGGATGGCATCCGGATCATTGCTGATCATGGCCGCGCTGAAAGCTTGCTCGGCGGCCTCAAGCTGCTCATTGATGTCCTTGTTCATGCTGAGGTTTCCTCGTCCCAGCGTGACTGCATTTCGGCTGGTGTGATCTTCTCGATTGTTTGGGAGAGCATCCAGCGATGGCCGAATGGGTCCTGCAGGGTCGCACTGCGTTCGCCAAAGGACTGATCCTTGGGTGCGCGTAGAAGCAGAGCACCGGCCGCGACGGCACGTTCCACATCGGTATCAACCGTTTCCGTTGACAGATGAAGTGTGACCGGCGAGCCGCCAATCGTGTCCGGGCTGACCGCGCCGAAGTCAGGATACTCGTCAGCCAGCATGAACTGACTGTCATCAATGGTCAGTTCCGCATGGCCGACGCGCCCGTCACCAGGGTCGACCATCTTGAAGACTTCCACAGCTCCAAACGCCTTGCGATAAAATTCAATGGCGCGCGCGGCATCCTTTGCAACGAGATAAGGGACGAGAGTTCTGACCATCGAGTAATCCTCCTCTTGATGTGATCTTATATTTACGTTACGACTCGTAATGAAATGAGTCAAGACAGTCCCAAGCTCCGCGGTCGTCCGCCCAGCAAAACCGCCCGGCGCAAGGCGCTGGCGGCCGCATACGAGATATTGATGCAAGATGGTTTGGGTCGCATTTCGATTGAGGCAGTCGCGGCCCGGTCCGGTGTGGGCAAGCCAACGATCTATCGCAATTGGGCTAATGCCAGCGAACTTGCCATGGCGGCACTTATGGAGGGTCACCCCGAAATTGCAGCCGCCAAGAAGCAGAGCGGCCTTGGCGATGCCCTCATGCGCCAGATCAAAGACATCGTTCAGGTTTTCGCAACGACCCGCGGTCGGCAGATTGCGTTGGCTTTGGCCTCGGCGGATCCGGACAGCGAGATGACCCGTGCGTTTCGCAACCGGATCATCCTCTCAGGGCGCGAGGCAGGTCGGCAACTGCTTGACGCGGCAGTGCAGCGCGGCGAAATCCAGACGCCGTCGGATATCGAAGTCGTGCTGGACATGATCTACGCGCCCATTTTCTACCGGCTACTTGTTGGCCATCGTCCGTTGGACGTCGGTTTTGCGGAAGCGCTGGTGGAGAAGGCGGTCGAACTCCTGAAATGCCAATCGGGTCCATAGTCTGGCTAGCTGGGGTCAATCGCTCAGAGCAATCAGGTGATCGAGCGCCGTGCCGAATCCTGCCTTTGACGTGTCACGATGCGACGTCCCAAGGGTTAGCTTGTTGCCCGCAAATCAGGCGCCGATGAACTGCGGCAAGCCCTTTAGAGTATCGGAACGCCCCGCCCGGATCGTCCGGGCGGGGCGTCGAACTGGTCGCTTAGTCGCCGTTGCGGCGGTCGGGACGGGACCAGATGAGGCTGTAGGCGTCGTCCTCGTCGTCGAAGAGGTTGGCGTAGATCGGAGCGGTGAAGCTCGGATCGTCCAGCTTGAGGCCCAGGTAGGCGCGGCCCTCGTTGGAGGTTTTGGACCAGGCGGCTCCGATTTCCGCGCGGCCGACAAGGACGCGGTGGCTCGGGGCGTTCTCGCTGGTCTGGCCGGTTTCGGGAACGATGCGGACGTTCTTGGCCTGCACGTTGAGGGTGACGATTTCGCCGGTGTATTCGTTGCCGGACTTCTTGAAGGTGCCGATGGTTGCCATGGTAATTCTCCTTGATCAGATGTTTTCAAGCCCGCACCATTGCGGCCTCGATGGCGATCGAGAGGCCGGAGGCGACCGACGGCTCACCTACAGGGCCGCAACGTCAGTGGAGGACGGCGAACGGAGACATTCTTGTCGTCGCGAGGAATGGCGGCGCAGCCGACAGGGGAAGAAAGTTGACGTGCGCCGTTGAGCCTTAGGCGGTCGAGGCGAAGCCGCCCTTCGGCCAGATCAGCCCACTGAAGAGGCCGTTTGGAGCGGTCGACAAAGATGCAAGATGTTCACGGAGAACTTGGCAATCGAAGAGCACTAGTGAGTCTGGCTGTTTGAGAATTGCACCGGTCATCGGCACCTATATCAGGATCGATCAGTCTGTCTTTGAAACCAAGCAGTCAGGTTTTGCGAGGAAGCCGACACCGCGCTTCGTGGCCGGCCAAGCTTTCGTCAGCCCACCCGAAGGCTCGCGACACGAATTTCCCGCGCCTCGGTGGAAACTGGACACCATGCCGTCCCCCCTCATTCGGCAAGCAAAGAAGCCGTGTGAACGAAGGCTCAGCCACCTACGTCCCGTTCCAGCAGCGCTCGACAATCAAGCGCCGCCAGCACGCGCCTCTCCCGACTCGGGCGGAACTGAGGCATGCTCGAAGAAAGCTGGCGTGGTTCAATTTCAGTCCGGCGAGGCTTTGCGGCCCTTCGGTTGGTTTCCTCGACAAACGTTTAGTCTGAGCGCGCGTAAGCCGTCACGCGATCTGACGCTTCAATTCGTCCCAAGCTTCTTCGATGGTCGGGGGCGCTTTAGGACGCGTGTACATTCTCTCGACATAGGCGTTCAGTCCTGGCGCGTCACCCAGGATGCCCCCTTCTCTTGCCCAGTTCAGGGTATAGGCGGCGTTGAAATCGGCGACGCTCAGCCGGTCGCCCACGATAAACTCACGGTCCTTCATGTGGTCCTCCAGGACAGCGATCATCGCCTCCCCGTCGCGCTTCGCAAGCGGAACGTCAGCTGCGAGGCGCTCATCTTCCGGGTACATCCTTGTATGGAGTCCGACACGCCAGAGAGGCTGCTCGATCTCGGTCGCGAGGAAGAACATCCAGCGATATATCTGACCGCGTTCCGACAGGTTGGCTCCCATGAAGCCTTTCTCCGGGAATTTTTCCGCGAGGTAGAGCTGAATTGCACAGGATTCGCTGATGACGTCGTCGCCGTCGACCAGGACCGGCAGCTTTCCAGTGGGGTTCAATGCCAGCATCTGGGGGTTCTTGTGCTCCCCAATACCCATGTCGACCTCTACGATCTCGCAGTCGATCTCCAACTCGTTGATCAGCCAGATCGCGCGTAGGGCGCGCGTGGGGGGTGTTCCGTAGAGTTTCATTCAGACAGGTCCTTTCGCGATGATCGTATCTGGCACAAGCTCCAAGCGCTTGAGTCCAGCCGACGGCTGATATAGATTAGAATGAACGTTCCATTTAACGGTGTCAACTGGCGGCGGCAAGGTTGGTGCGTGAGAGGAGAATCCGTAGTGTCGAACGGCGCGCAAACACGCATTGAACGCAGCCGCACCAAGATCGTCGCGGCTGCGGCGGACGTCTTCCTGAAGGAGGGCTTTCTTGGCGCGACGATGGATCAGATCGCATCACAGGCAGACGTGTCGGTTCAGACCATCTACAGCCGCTTCCAAAGCAAGGAGACACTGTTCCACGAAGTCGTCGATGCCTTGGCTGGCGCTGCGACGCGAAGCATCAACCGCGACGTGGATGAATTGCCGGACGGGATCGATTCGGAAGACTGGCTTCGCAGGTTCTCCATCAAGCAGTTGCGGACAGTCCTGACGCCACGATTGATGCAGCTACGACGGATGGTCATCGGTGAGAGCGGCAGGTTTCCGGAACTCGGCGTGGCGCTTTACAGGGAAGGGCCGGGACGCGCGATCGAACGCCTCACAGAGGCCTTCACGCATTTCGCGGCCATCGGAGAGCTTTCGATAACCGACCCGAAGCTAGCAGCGGAGCAATTCAATTGGCTTCTCATGGGTGGCCCGACAAGCGAAGTCATGCACCTCGGCGACGCCGCGATCCCGACGAAGCGACAGATGGAAAAGCACGCCGAGCAAACCGTCGATCTGTTCATGGCGAAGTACTCTGTCGCTGATCGCCAGATTGAAAGGCGCCGTTGATCTGAAGGTGTCTGCAAGCGGGCATATTCTGACGTCGCAAATGTCCTTGGAAACACCGGTGCCGATCCTAGCGTCAGCGCAGGTCAAGGCGCATCAAGCGCCGCGCGCAGATCCTGTCCACATACCGCTCGCTTTCCACTGCGACCTCGGCGGTCATTCACTCTGTCGTCAGCCCGGCGGTCATGTTGACGACCGATGCGGTCATGGCCCCCGCATGTTCCGAGGCGAGGAAGGCGATGGTTTCGGCGACCTGCGAAAGCGTCGGCAAGCGCTTCAACATCGTGCCTTGGGCCGCCCCGCCGAGCCAGTCCTGCACCGACAGCCCCATCGCCTGGGCCTTGGGTGCGAAGAGCTCTCCGGTATAGGACCCGGCCTCCAGCGCATCGGCGATCGCATGCGACCGCAAGCAGAGGACGCGGATGTTTCGCGGCCCGAGTTCGCTGGCGAGCGCCTTCGTAAAGGCCTCGATGCCAGCGCAGGCGACGATATGGCCGAGATGTCCAGGTGCCGCCATGCGGCCGCCCGGGGCCACCACGTTAATGATCGTTCCGCCGCGCTCACCGCCCATATGGGGCGCAACTGCCTTGGAGATGTTGAAGAGCGACGTCATAAACGGGACCATGCCCTGCATGAACTCGGCCATTGACAATTCGCCGATCTCCTTGCCCTGATCATGCATGAAGCTCGTGGCGTTGACGACGATGTCTATTCCGCCAGTGCGCTCGGCCAGCCGGGCTGTCTGATTCAATGTCGCCTGTTCATCGAGCGCATCGACCTTGAACGTGTCCGCCTTTCCGCCTTCCGCACGAATGACCAGCGCTGCGCGCCGCAATCTTTCCTCGGTTCGTGCACCGAGATGGACATGCGCTCCTTCGCGCGCGAGGGCGTGTCCGACCGCGCTGCCGATCGCACCGCTACCGCCAAAAATCATCGCTGTTTTGTTTTCCGCCAACATGGCATTTCTCCCTTTGGTCATTTTGGAAGTCGATCGTCGTAAAGTGCTTGAAGCTCCGACCAGCCCGACCAGAAGGAAGCGGGTTCTACGCCGGAGAGCTCGGCGGAAAGAATGTCGAGATGCATATGCCATCCCGGCGCGGTCATCCGGCGCATGTTCCGGTCGTCGAGGCCGCGATGCGTGACCGTTAGCAGGACGCGGTTGCCTTTCTCCTTCAGCATGAAGGTCACGTCGCCTTTGCCCCAGGCGATTGTCAGCATTCGCGGCGGATCGACCGCGACGATACTGCTTTGCATACGCTGTTCTTCGGCAAATCCCGAAGGGCGGGTGTCGTCGGCATCGCTCAAGGTGTCGTTGCGCCAGACCAGTTCCAGCGGCGCGCCCGGAACGAGGTCCATTCCTCCGGCGGCCAGCCATTTCCGTCGAAGGTCGCTGTCGGTCAGGTACCGCCAAACCCGGTCCGCCGGACCGGGAAGCCAGCGCTGGATGACCAGCGTCGAGTTGTCGGTCATTTTAGCGAAACGGTCGACGTCGTCTTGCTCAGTCATGTCTGGTCTCCCTCGCATGGTTCGGCGAGTGCGGGCTGCATGGTCTGCGCATCTTCCTCTCGCAGCATGTGTTCCAATGTATCGAGGCGGCTGGTCCAGAACCGCTCGTAGAAGGCCAATTCCTCGAGTGCCTGCTTCACAGGTGTCGCTTCAAGGTGGCAGACATGGGTCCGCCAGCGGATTTCGCGGCGGACGAGTCCGGCCTTCTCGAGGACCCGGATGTGTTTCGACGCTGCGGCGAGCGTCATGGGAAAGGGCTCGCATAATTCACCGACGGTACGCTCGCCCGTCGCGAGGTCGCGGAGCATCGCCCGCCGGGTGCCGTCGCTGAAAGCCTGAAATATCTCGTCCATGGAGTGTGATTCTCGTTCAACCATACGGTATAATTAAATAAGATACGATCATCATTCAACAAGAAAGTATAATGATTTGGTGCACGACCTTCATTGGTGCGAAGAACCAGCTTTTGTCATCGTTCAACGTCGCCCTCAAGAACCGCTCGCTCGTTCGAAGTCCGGCTCGGATGATGCGGCTCCCGCCATCCGAAACAAGGAGGTGATGCCCACCGCGCCCGCACCGATAATGGAGAACGCCATCTGCCAGCCTTCGGACGGTATGAGGTATTTGGCGATCCCATGGGTAGCGGCATACCCAGCAACGGCGGCCGGTCCGGCAAACACCAGTGCGACGATCAGGCGAATCCAGAGCGGGCGCGCGAAGGCTAAAATGAGTTGCCCGAGAATGGCAACTGCACCGGCGGCGACGGCGCCAACGATGAAGCCGCCGATGTATCCGGCTCCGGTGCCATAGGTCCATATGCCGACGGTAACACCGACAAACAGCGGAAGCGCGTAGACGGCAAATGTAAACAGGAGCCAGCACAGTGTGCCGATGACTCCGACCAGAAGTAGGATGTTGAGAAAGAGCATGGTGACTGGCTCCGTGCAAAAAACGTTGGACGGGTGCGCCTTCCACCACCACCTTGACGCAGCGTTTTCATAACAGAAAACGGCAGGAATTGGGAGCGTATTCGTTGGTTCCGCAACAGAGACCATCTGGCAAACCGGTCGGTTTGGCGTTGATGTTGGGGTGGCGCTCACGCGCCACCCTTTTTGCGGAAATCACAGGCCTTGATACCGAGCTTGCGCGCCTTGTCGGCGAAATTGTCCTGAATGCCTGTGCCAGGGAAGACGATGACGCCAATCGGCGGGGTATCGAGGATCGCATCGTTGCGCTTGAACGGGGCCGCTTTGCCATTACGTGTCCAGTCGGGCTTGAAGGCGACCTGCGCGATCTTGCGAGTCTCGGCCCATTTGGCGGCGATCAGTTCCGCGCCCTTGGGCGATCCGCCATGCAGCAGGACCATGTCCGCATGTTTGGCATGGACCTTGTCGAGCGTGTCCCAGATCAGCCGGTGATCGTTGAAGTCGAGCCCGCCGGTGAAGGCGATCTTCGTACCTTGCGGTAGATGTACTTCCGTGTCGGCGCGCCTCTTCGCGGCGAGGAAGTCGCGGCTGTCGATCATCGCGGAGGTGAGGTTGCGGTGGTTCACGCGTGACCCGGATCGCTGAGACCAGGGGGACCCGGTCAGGCGGAGATAATGATCGGCGGCGCTGTCACGATAGACCTCCATGCAGTCACGGCGTTCGAGGAGTGACTGGCCGACGCCGATCAGATGTTCGAGCTGGACGGATTTGACCTCGGAGCCGTCCTGTTCGCGCTGGCGGCGTTTCTGCGCCTGTTCGTTGTCGTCGAGTTTGCGTTCGATCCGGTCGGTGGCGCGGTGGAACATATTCACCGCCGACCAGAGCAATTCGTCGAGATCGTGATCGAGGCTGGTGTCCGCCATGGTCGCCACGAGGGCGTCGAAGATGTCGGCGACGGCGGCTTCGACCCGGTGGTCTTCGGGCACGTCGCGGGGGTCGGGATCGTTCTCGGAATGCCGGTAGCCGTACAGTTGGAGGTCGGTGCAGATCGCGTCGGTAGGAGATGCGCTGTGATGCGGCTCGTCATGGGTGTTGTCGGGATCAGTAAACATGGGATGCTCCTTCGTCGGGTGACCGCGACCGCCGCGGCCTTCATGGCGACGAAAGACGGTGGGCGGGGCGGACCTGCACCCGGACGCGAAGCGGGAGGGCCGCAGCGCAGCGGAGGATGGCGGAGACCGGTTCTTTTGGCTCGCGATGGAAAGGCGGGCCATCCGGGGCCCCCATGCGAGGTGTCGCTGGGGTGGTGGGCCGCCGCCGGAAAAGAACCGGACGCAGCCATTGCCGGTCAGCGCCGTTTGCCGTTCTGTCGCCCACTCAAGAAGGCCGAGGTCGCGGGTCTCTTCGAATGCAGGTGAATATCCCTGAGCGATCGCGACACGGACCGATCAGCCTGTCACGACCTTTCGTCCGGCCCAGGGCGCATCGTCCATGAAACGGTCGACATCTTCCGGGGCGATCTGGACCCTCACTGCGCTTCGAAGTGCATCAATGCCAAGGAGGCGCAGGTCATCGTTGAAGTCTCCGAGCCGCGGCGACAAGGTGATCGGCTCGATACCGGCTTTGCATGCTCTGTCGATCAGAGCTTCCATCGCTCCGTCTCCGGCCGGGTCGTCATCACGCGCGACATAGAGGCGGCGCAGGGATGCAGGAAACAGGAGGGCGGCGAGATGGGCTGCCGAAAGCGCGGCCACCATCGGCATCCTGGGCAGGACCATCCTCAGCGACAGCATGGTTTCGATGCCTTCGCCGGCTGCCATGACATCCTGAGTCACGCCAAACCGGACTGCATGGCCGCGCAGGTTGCCCATCGCGCGGCGCGGTGTGTCGATCGGTGCCTTGCCGAGGGTCGCCTCCGAGAAGCCATCCGGATCAAGCCAGGTGCGATGCGCGCCGGTGATCGTGCCTTCGAGATCGGTGACCGCAGCAACAAGCGCGGGCCATATCTCGGGCTCGGAATGGCGGTCAGGTCGATAATAACAGCGAGGATGGAACCGCAGGCTTCCGGTCTCGGGCAAAGCCGTGATGCCGCGATTTTGAAAATAGGTTTCCGCAAGTGTGCCCACGATCGGCTGGGCCATCGCAAAGAGCCGCCGCGCGGCTTTGGGTGATCCGGTGGGGACTGATGCGGGTCGCGGATTCGGACCGGTCTGCGATTCAGGCTGAGGCAGACTGAGAAATCGCCGCGCTTCGTCGGCAACGTCCTTGAAATCGGAGAGCCCGCAGCTCTCGCGGATTATATCGAGCAGGTCGCCATGTTCGGAGGTGGCCGCATCGGTCCACTTGCCTGCTGCTCCCTTGCTGCTGTCCGATCCTTTCAGGCGCACAAACATTGACCGACCGGGCGTGCCGCGGACATCGCCGACCATCCAGTAGTTTCCTTCACGGCGACCTTTCGGCAAATAGTGCCGGCATACCGCCTCGGCATTGCGGGCCAGGACTTCTGTCAGTTCCAATGTTGATCGTGCCATGACGATACCTCCAAAGAAAAAGGGGCCCACCTTTCGGCGAGCCCAGTTGTGGGAGGTTTTTTATTCGGCGGCGACCATCTCGTCATCCTGTCCCGCTTCTTCAGTGTCGGCGGGATCATCTTCCTGGTCCATGGCCGTTTCGCCGTCGTTTGCCGCCGATGGTGCGCCACCTGCAGCTTCACCGCCTGCAGCATCATCGGATGGCACTTGGACGGTCTCTTTCGGCGTGCGCAGCGGCTCGGGCAGCCAGCCGGTGTCGGCCAGCAATTCCTCCGCCTGTGCGACCATCGCGCCTTTCTTGAGCGCTTCGAGGTCGGATGCGATCTTGTCGCCCTTCACCTCGGCCACCGCAGCGGCAATGCGCGCCTTGGTGACCCGGCCGAGATAGGCCTCGGCCGTCGGCTTCCAGCCCGCGGCCGCCATGTCGAGACCGACGGTGGCCGCCAGCCGGTCGGCGTCAGCAATCGCCCGCGGCCTGCGGTTGTAGGTCTCCACCGTCGCGTTCGCCGTCAGGGCCACGCAATGCGCGAACAGCGCCTGACGCGTGTCGTTATCAAGCGCGTCCAGATGGTCCCGCAGCTTATCGGGATCGTTCGGCAGGTTGCTTCCGAGGGCCTCATGCCGTTCGTTGAGCGCGATGGCATAGGGCGTTTCACCCAGGCCCGGCGCCTGCGATCCGAAATAGATGCATTTCGCCGAGAGTTCGAGACAGCTGTCCTGCGCGTGGCCGTAGAACTGATCCAACACGAACTTGTGCAGACAGGTGAGGAACGCCGTGTCGAAGGATCCGCCGAGCGCAAGCCTTAGTGCCACGGTGCGATGCGCGGTCAGTTCGGTGACGAGCCGGTCGGGGATCGGTTTCAGGCCTTCATCCTCATCCGGTTCGTTGGCAGGATCGACAGACTGCGATCCGCCAGCCTCGGTTTCACCGTCACCGGTGCTGGACGTCTCCGTCTCATCGGCGTCCGGCGCGACCGGCAACTCATCATCGGGCCGCACGAATCCGCGCGCGACATGCAGGTGACCGCTCGGGCTGATGCTGA
Source organism: Oceaniovalibus sp. ACAM 378 (assembly GCF_008085915.1). GTDB lineage: Bacteria > Pseudomonadota > Alphaproteobacteria > Rhodobacterales > Rhodobacteraceae > Oceaniglobus. The sequence goes on from NZ_VSJK01000013.1 coordinate 102,851, forward strand.
TGAACGCACCGGCGCGCGAGACCTCATCGGCATCGTAGACCAGCGGACGATCGTCGATGGCGTCGATCGCCGTCTCGATCTCACCCAGGCGTTCGTCGATCTCGTCGGGCAGCTCCGGTGCATCGGCATACTCGGCCTCGAGCTTGTCGAGTTCTTCCTGCAACGCGTCGCGCGCCGCCTGCTGCTCATCGGTGAGCGGCTCCTGTTCGCCGAAAAGACGCCGCAGCCCATAGGTGTGGCCGTAGGGGAAATCGAGACCGACCTCGATCCATTTCCAGCCTTCGGCCCGGATCGCCTCGGCCTCCTCATTCAGCTTCTCGGTCACGAGCATATCGACCAGGCCGATATCCTCGAGCCAGCCGCCATCGTCGCTTTCGAACAGGTCGCGCATCACGGCACCGCCTGCCTCGACATAGGCGTCGATGCCGATGAACTGCGCCCGCTTGTCCGACGCTCGCACCGCGTCTTCGGTCAGTATGCGCCGGATCTGATAGGGCTGCTTGGTATAAGAGTCCTTGATCGCCTCCCACACTTGAACCTGGCGCGCATGGTCAGGATTGACCGTGAACGCCATCAAATGATCGAGGGTCATCTCGTCGGCGGCATAGGCGTCGCGCAGGGTCTCGCTAACGGACGCCAGTCGCAGCCGTTGCTTGACGACATGGACCGAGACGAAGAACGCGGCGGCGATCTCCTCCTCGCCCATGCCCTTCTCCCGCATCGCCTGGAAGGCGCGGAACTGGTCGAGCGGATGCAGCGGTGCCCGCTGAATGTTCTCGGCGAGACTGTCCTCCTCGGCGAGTCCCTCGGTGCGGATCACGCAGGGGATGGGTGCGGTCCGGGTCAGGCGCTTCTGTTTCACCAGCAGTTCGAGCGCGCGGTAGCGCCGCCCACCGGCCGGGATCTCGAACATGCCAGTTTCCGCGCCGTCCGCGTCGAGGACGGGCCGCACGGTCAAGCTCTGCAGGAGCGTGCGCCGGGCGATATCCGCCGCCAGCTCCTCGATCGCGACGCCGGCCTTGATTCGCCGCACGTTCGACTGGGACAGCACCAGCTTGTTGAAGGGAATGTCGCGCGACACGCTAAGCGCGATCTTCGAATTGGGGTTCTTCGTGGTCATCGGTTTTCTCCGCGACGGGCGGCCGGGAGCCTCTCTCTCGACCTCCAACCCGTTACGAAAACCCCCTCACTCCTCTCCCTCTCTCCCTACGGAGCCGCCGAGCGCAACCCCGAAGAAAACCCGACCATGGTCAGGAGTTGAGCCGGAGCGATGCGTCCAATTGGCGTATCAAATCTCCTACCCGCCCACCGCCCGAAGGGGCTGGTGGGTAGCGCTGGAGGACGTCGATCACGACCGGTGGCGCAAGGGCGTGTGACTGCGCGATCTGAGCAATTCCTGCATCCCGAGAACTGCCGGTGGAGAGTTCGACCGCTCGTGCGGCGTGACCGGCTGATCCGAGTATATGTTTGACCTGGGTCGCATTGGGGAGCGGATGGAGAAACGCCGCACCTGCCGCGGCGAGGGCGGCGCGCGCAGCCTCACTGGCTGCTGATTGTCCCGCGTCTCGAGCATCGCGGGCGGCCAGCTGGGCTGCCCATGCACAGTCACGTATCGACTTCGACCGCTTGGCGCCATTTGCGAAAGCCTCGGCCGCGTCGATTGCAGCGCGCGGACGCCTGTCGTCGGGGCGGTCACCTTCGAAGATCGCCAGAACGGGCCGCGCGCAGGCTGCCGCGAAGCCGGCCACCGCCCGGAGTTCGGTCATGCTGAGGTCGATCATCTTGGGCCCATCCGTCATGCGGCTGAATTTACAACCATTTGGAGCCGTGTACATTATCCGCGCTCGGTCTGGTCTTCATTCGGGTTCAGTTCACAGGTTCGTACGTCACCAAATCGGAGGGGTGATGTGCAGCCTCGATCACGTTCGGCGGCAAACCGGACCCGCGCACCGAAGCGATCAGTGACTTCGCGATCGGCGGTTCCGAAATGGTGCTGTCTGCCCTCGGCAGGAACCGTTACCGATCAGCGACGATGTCCTGGACCCGGTCCTTGCGGGACCGGGAAACCGGCACGAGGATACCGTCACTCATCTCGATCGACGCCCGACCGCCGCCAGTGGACCAGACACGTATGTGATCGACATTCACGATGTGGGAGCGATGCACCCGCAGGAAGGGGAGGGAAAGGGTCTGCTCCATGGCATTCATCGTGACCGAAAGCAGGTGCGACGAGGACGCGAGATGGGCCTCGACATAGTCGTCGACCGCCTGGAAGCGCAGGATATCGGCGGGGCGGACCGAGACGAGCTTCGACCCGCTGCGCAATGTCAGACGCTCGGGCCGTTCGGATGCCAGCGCACCGTTCAGACGATCCAAAGCGTCGCGCGCCGTCGATGCCTGAACGATGGCCCTAGCGCGGTCGACGGCAATCCCGAAGCGCTTGGCCTCCACGGGTTTCATGACATAATCGATGGCCGAAAGCTCGAACGCCGCAATTGCGTGCTCGTCATGGGCGGTGACGTAGACAACGACCGGCGGCCGGGCCATGGCGGAGAGCCGGTGGACCAGTTGCAACCCGTCCATACCCGGCATGCGGATATCGAGAAACGCGATGGCGGGCTCGTGCTGCAGGATCAGGTGCAGCGCATCGGTTCCGTTGCCGGCGCTGGCGACAACCTTCAGGCCGGCCGCTTCCGCCAGACGGCAGATTCGGTCGCGGATATGCGGTTCGTCATCGGCGACGAGGCAATGCAGAGAATTGTCGTCGATCCTCATTCCGCCTCCACCGCCGGTATGGCAATTCTGACGGACACGCCGCGGCCCGGGGACGCCGCCACATCGAAGGTGGTCGCGCCCGGAAAATGCGCCTCAATCCGCGTGCGCAGCAGGCTGAGACCGAGGCCGCCACGCATTATTGCGGCTTCTTCCGCGCCAAGGCCATCATCTGACACGGTCACGACAAGCTGGCCGCCTTGATGCGCTGCGGTCAATGAGATGGTTCCGCCGTCCGGTTTCGGCGCGATGCCGTGCAGGATCGCATTCTCGACCAGCACCTGCAGGCAGAAAGCGGGAAACCCCAGATCGTGCGTATCGGCGTCGATTTTCTCGATGATCTGCAACCGATCGCCGAGGCGCAATTGTTCGATGGCAAGATAGTCGCGCACCAGAATCAACTCCTCCTGCAATGCGATGAGAGGATCACCGGCCTCCTGTCCGGTCACATCGAGCACCCTGCGCAGCAAGCGGCCGAGTTGCCCGATCGCGGTCTCTGCGGCGTCCGGCTGGTGCCGGATCAGTCCCGCAATCGTCTCAAGGGTATTGTAGAGAAAATGCGGCTCGACGCGGGCGCGGACGGCGGCGAGCTCGGCTCTGACCCGTGCGGCGTCACTTTCCGCCGCATGTTGGCGGGTCCGGACAAGCGTGAAGATGAAAGCGATCACGGTATAGACGAAGAGGCCCGACATCAGCGTTCCGGGCGACGCTGCGCGGGCGACATGCCCGAAGATGTCGGGTTTGGTGATGAGCGTGATCGCCAGCGTCATCGCGAGCCAGAAGAGGCCGGTTCCGATCGCGAGAAGTCCGTGCGCCAGCCAGATCGGCCTCCTGCCGGTGATCCATGACTGAAGAAGCCAGGCCGCTATACAGGCGATCGCCCCCGGGATGACATGGGCCGTGGCTGCCCCGATGGCGTCGGCCCATGGAAAGGATGCCGCCCGAAATCCGAGGCTATAGGCGATGAGAGCCATGCCTGTGAGGGTGATCGCAATGACCCGGCCGTTCTGCCAGAAGCCGCGCTGTCGAGAGGGTAAACGGTCGGACCCGGTCATGGTCAGGCTCCTTTGCGGGCGAGGAGCGCCGTTGCAGGGCCACGGCATGCAAGCCGTCGGATCTGATCGGCGCCGCTGGCGACGAGTTCGTCCACGACCGCGTCGGTCTGGAGGAATTGGCCGGTGCCCTTGAGAATGACCGCGCGTTCCACGATGCGGTCGATCATGTCACTCGTTTCGGTCCGTGCACAGAACAATAGCCCGACATGGCCACCGGGCCGTGTGATGCGCAGGAGTTCATGGATCGAGCGGAGCGGGTCGCCGCTCGCTTCGACGACCCAGAGCGCAAGCGTCAGATCGAAGTGCCGATCGGGCAAGGCGAGGTTGGTGAGGTCGCCATAGAGGCGGCGAACGGGAAGGTCGCAGGACGCGCGCAGCAGCTTGGGGCTGCAATCCAGCAGGGTCATATCGAGCTGTGGCTCCGTCTCCAGGAGCCGCCGTGCAAGGCGACCCGTTCCGCATCCGGCGTCGAGAATACGCATGCCCGGTCGCAACAACGCGGTGACCGCCCCTTCGATGGCGCTTTGACCCTCGCCGCCGGACAGCCGTAGAAAGCGGGCATGGAGGCGGTCATAGAGCGGCGGCGTGAAATGGTCGTATGCGGCCTGGGTTGAAGAGTGCGAATTCATCGGAATAGTCTCTGTTGGGTTCAGACTTCAAAATACGCGGTTCGCCCGGTCTTTTCGAGGCCGGATCGGGCAATGGTCCCTTGAGGTCGGTGAACTGCTCGGTCACGCATTCGCACGGGCGACCTCCGCCGCAGCGACCGGGTCTTGCGGTTCGGGTGTTGGCAGAAACCCGAGCAGATAATCCGCCGCCTTGCTGGCCTGACTGGCCGCCCGGACGATGGCGCGGTTGTCCTCTTTCAAGACGTCGAGCCAGGATCCGATATAATCGGCATGGCGCACCGTCGGCACGATACCGAGCGAGGCGCAGCAGAAGGCCGCATTTATTTCCGCGACGAGTTCTTCAAACGCGTATGCCTTCGACCCGAACGAGCCGGACATATCGCGGCCGAGCCGGGACGGATGGCCTGACGCGTGCCCGAGCTCATGCAGCGCGGTGCGGTGCCAGTTGATTGGTTCGAAATAGACCTGCGGGGGCGGCACCTGCACATAGTCATGGGTGGGTGCATAGAAGGCGCGGTTGCCGCCGATCCGGAAATCGATGCCGGTCCTTTCGATCAGGGTCTCGACCCTTGGCGCGATCAGACCGGGTGGGGTAGGTGGTGCGGCAACGGCAACCTCTTCGGGCAGGTTCTCGCATTGCGCCGCGTTGAAGACGGTGAAGCGCTTCAGGAACGGGATCGCCTGCGGATCGTCTCCGGTCTCGCGGGCGCGCCTTTTCTCATCGTCGGGGATGAACCGGTCGGCATAGACGACGGTGGTGCCACGTTCGCCTTTCCTGACATTCCCGCCGAGCGAGAGCGCCTGGCGAAAGGTCAGCCAGCTCTGGCCGGGAAAGCCGTGTTCGATGACCGCGCCCCAGAGGATGAGGATGTTGATGCCGGAGTAACCACGGCCGGTCGCGGCATTGTTGGGAGTGGCGAGCGGCGCTTTGGCGGCCGCCGTTCCCCAGGGCTGGACCCAGGGCACGCGGCCCGCCTCCAGCTCGCCGATGATCTTGGTGGTAATTTCGTCATAGAGGTTCGTCCGGTCCTTTGTGAACCGGGATTTTCGTTGGGACATCACGGGATACTCCGTGACGGGCGCCGGAAGCCTCTCCTCCAGCTCTAGACCCGTCACGGCAAACCCGTCCGCACTCTCCCTCTCGAAAGAGTCGGGCGAGACTACAGGCTCGGCCGCAGGGGAAGGCTTTCACCTGAAATTACAAAACACGCTGCTCAGCAGGTAGAGTTGCATGCAGCGGTGGGCGGATTTTCCGTTCATGGAACCGCACAAAATTCCATAACATGCCGCCACAATATGACGATATTCCGACCAATGTGATGAACATCGTCCGATATATGTGATGAAATTCGATACACTGTTGACGATAAAGGTAAGGCTATTATCTGAATTTCATCATAATATTCTGAAAATGGTGACGATTCGATGGCTAAAGGCGATGAAAAAAGAGAGAAATTTGTTCGCTTGGCCGAAGGGCGAACTCAGTCCGCGCTTGATGCAATTCGCAAGCTTGGCAATCTGTCGAACCGCCGCGCATACGAGTATGACGACGCAGACGTGAAGAAGATCATCAAGGTTCTTCGAGACGCGACGAACGACATTGAGCGAAAGTTCGGATCAACCTCCGGCGACGGCGCTGACAAATTCAAGCTGTAGGGGGCAAACAATCTATGAAGGCCGAACCACTTAACATTCGCGACAAGCGTTTTCTCATAAACCGGCTGATCGAACAGGCGCCCGTGAGCACGCTCGTGCGCGAGTTCTTCAAGAACGCCGACGAAAGCGCTGTTCAGGCGGAAGCGGGAAACCGTCGTATCGAAATCTATCCCACGATGATCTCTGGAGTGCGCAAGCTGACCTTCTGGAATACGGGCCTTGGCATGGACGACGCGGAGTTGAAGCTAGCTACGGATCTGTCTTCTTCCGTCAACAAAGAGATGGCGCTTGATGGTAACTTTGGGATCGGAGCCAAAGTCTCTGGCCTAACGATGTCCCGGGAGGGCATTCGCTATCGGTCCTGCAAGAATGGCGTCGTTAATGAGGTCACGATCGGCTTTGACGCCGACGAGGGCACCTATGTCCGCTTTCCCGTAGAATTGCCCGATGGCAGCTACGACACGGTCTACGACGTCACCGATGTGGCGCGTCAAGCGGGGCAGGACATCAACTTCGATTGGACGGAAGTCCTGCTTATCGGGCAAAGCGAAGATCATGACACCGTTGCCGAACCGTTGGGCAAAGGAAAAAGCCTAGACCGTAGCTTCATCGCGTCGGCAATCTTTCGGCGTTTTGCCCGTTTCGGCGAGGGAGTCGAAGTTCGCGTCGATGTCGCCATGACCAAAGGCGGCGGCAAGGGTGAGACGGGACGTACGCGCCGGCTCAAGACTCTTGAAGATATAGTCGATGAATTGCCTAATCATGAGAGGGTCGAAGCACCGGGTGGCGAGATCACGGTGCATTATATTCACGATCCCAAGCATGAGCGGCACAGCCATTCCCTCAGCGCGCTCGCCAATCCAGCGACGAGTTCCACTACATTTTGCGCGCTGGTGCACAAGGGGGAGCGCTATGACATCAAATCGAAGAAGGCTTGGTCGGCCGCAGCCCCAAACTTCGGGATCCCGTTCGGCTCTAAGGTCCTCACCATTGAAATCGAACTTGCCGACACGATCGCTATGCCAAATCAGTATCGTGACGGATTGACATGGCCAGATGATCGATCCTCAATGATTGCCGAAGATTTCGACGCATATGTCCGCGAACTCATGCCGGAATGGGTTAGGGATGTTATTCGCTCCGAGTCGCCGTCCTCTGATGACAATTTGGATGATCTCCAAACCGACCTTCAGAAACTCCTCGACGAGTTCCGCGTCCCCACCGCTACCCTGAGTCCGTCGCGTCGCCAGGCAGCATCTCGGACGGAAGATACCGCCGAAGGCAGCGAAACGTCCGACCCAGTCGATCTCGATACGGATTTCGCAGAGACGGGTGAGGACACCGACAAGAGTGGTACCAAGGGCGACCCGAACAAGAGCCAACGCGCCAAGCACAAGAAGGTCCGTAAGGCGCCCGAGGGGGCAAAACTCTCACGTTCCGCTCAATCCCTGGAACGCGTGCCGGAGATCAAGATCCTCATCGATCCTGAGGAGATCGCCGAGAAAAATCTGAAAGGCCGTGCTGGGCGCTTTTACAAAGACGCCCAAACGCTGTTCGTGAACGGTCTTTACTCCGTCGTCGAGCGTATGGCCATCGAGCTTGATGCGGAACTGCGCATGTCCGGTGAGCCGGAGGTGGTGCGTTCTGCGATTCTCAAAGCCTCCCGCAAATTCATGGCGTTCCGTGTTGGAAAGGCGACTTGCTATGCGATCAGCAAACGCCTTTCAGAAGACTGGTCAAGTGATGATTTAGACCGTGCCACTTCTCCTGAATCGCTGTCGCTTGCCGCTGACGATTACAAGCAGAGCATCTCGCAAGCGAAGCGGTACGCCAAGGAACTGATCAAAACGGCGGACGTGCCAGAAGAGAATGCAGCCTAGGTCAAAAGGCAGCGAGAAGAATTAAGAATTGGCGGAGGCCGTTAAGGAGGGCACCATGGCGGTCATTCGCAAAGTCGAGATTTCACACTTCCGGTCGATCAAATCGTTGGAATGGTATCCCACGCCGGGGGTCAATTGCCTGATCGGTTCTGGTGACTCCGGTAAAAGTACCGTTCTGGATGCGATCGATCTTTGTCTTGGAGCCCGTCGAACCATCCCGATTACGGACGCCGATTTTCATGTGATTGACGTCGAGACGCCGATTTCGGTCACACTGACTCTAGGCGACTTGTCCGATAGCCTGAGAAATTATGAGGCCTACGGCGAATATCTGCGCGGGTACGACGAACTACTAGGAACGATCGAAGACGAGCCAGGGCATGGATTGGAAACTGTTCTGTCGTTGAATTTGGAAATTGCTGGCGATCTCGAACCGCGCTGGAGACTAAGATCGGATCGGGCAGATGAGAAGGGTAGCGAACGCAATCTTAACTGGAAGGATCGGCTCAATCTTGCACCAACCCGGCTAGGCGCAACGTCTGATCACAATCTCGCATGGCGACGTGGGTCGGTGTTAGGTCGTTTGAGCGAAGAGAAACCTGATGCGTCCTTGGCACTTTCACAAGCTGCAAGAGAGGCTCGGAAAGCCTTTGGCAATGATGCCGACGCACAGTTGGGAGATGCGTTGGCCAAAGTCAAGAAGGCGGCCGATGAACTCGGCATCCTGATCGGCGCGAAAGCGCAGGCGCTTCTCGACACACATTCTGTTTCTGTGACGGGCGGATCCATCGCGCTGCACGACGAACACGGCGTGCCCCTGCGCGGCCTTGGCCTAGGTTCGACGCGCCTCTTGATTGCGGGCCTGCAACGCGAAGTGGCAGCGGTATCGTCTATCCTGCTGGTCGACGAGGTTGAAAACGGTCTGGAACCGCATCGGATCATCCGGTTATTGGGGTCTTTAGGGGCGAAGGAACAGGTGCCGCCGCAACAAGTCTTCGCAACGACACACTCACCAATCGTTTTGAGGGAACTTGCCGCAAAACAGCTTCGTGTGTTGCGGAAGTCAGAAAGCAAGCACGTCGCACGTTTGGTTCCTGATGCTGCACAAGGGACGCTGCGCAGCGCACCCGAAGCTTTTCTGGCTCCATCGGTTCTGGTTTGTGAGGGAGCGTCTGAAATCGGGTTTGTAAGGGGCTTTGAACAACACTGCGCTGCCAATGGTCGACCCTCGATCTTTGCCTGTGGCGTCGCCCTAGTTGATGGCGGTGGCGGTCATCCCGACCGATTGTACGAAAAGGCAACGGAGTTCATGAAGCTGGGGTATCGCGCTGCGGTATTTTGCGACGCTGATCTGGTACCCAACGCACAAATTGAAGCTGCTTTCCATCAGGCAGCGGGGACCACATTTACTTGGCCTGCCGGGCAATCGTTGGAGTCAGCAATTATCAGCAATACAGGAGATGCGACACTTTTGGTTCTCTTGGATTACGCCATTGCAGAACATGGTCAGGAGATGATTGCGGCGCATGTTCGATCAGCGTCAGCCAACCAGGAAACAATCGAGAACCTCCGTGCAATTCTTCATTCGCCGCAACATGTAATCTCACCTGCTCAGCGAGATATGATTGTCACAGCATGCACCACCAAGAAAAACCCTTGGTTCAAAACGGTTGGCCGGATGGAACATGTGGCACGCTATATTCTGGCACCGAACTTCGGAAATGTCAGTGAGGACTTTCAGAACCGCGTGAATGCACTTCTCGGATGGGCGCAAACTCCGCATGGCTGAGATCGATCTGCTGAGTATCACTTGCGGCAGCGTTTCCGCGCCTGCTGGGTGCGGGAAAACGCATCTCATAGCGTCGGCGTTGCAGCGCCACGTCGATCCCAAACCGATTCTGATACTGACGCACACAAATGCCGGTGTTGCGGCGCTCCGCGCCCGACTGACGCATATGGGTGTTTCGCAACGTGCGTTTCGGATTACAACAATCGACGGATGGGGAATGCGCCTCATTGGAACCTTCCCGCTGCGCAGTGGCCATGCGGAAGGGACGCTGGACCTCAACAATCCAAGAGATGACTATCCTGCGATCCGTGAAGGGACGCTCAATATTCTTGCTGGCGATCATCTCAGGGACGTACTCCAGGCGACCTATTCCCGTCTGTTTGTTGATGAGTATCAGGACTGCATTGTCGAACAGCACGCCATGGTATCGAAGATTGCGGAAGTCTTGCCGACCTGCGTTCTCGGCGACCCCATGCAGGCCATATTCGGTTGGGGTACCAACGTTCTCGTCGATTGGCAGGCCGATGTTCAGTCACGCTTTCCGGCTGCGGGAGAGCTCGATATTCCATGGCGTTGGCGCAATGCCGGGACCGAAGACTTTGGACGATGGCTCTTAGCTGTGAGGGCCGCGCTTCAATTGGGTCAGCCCATTGACCTGCGCCAAGCGCCACCTGAGGTGGAGCTGATTTCGGTGACGGGTGACGACGACATCCAGAAGCATACACAGGCCGCCAACACGCGCGCGCCGGTCGAGGGCGGGAGCGTGTTGATTGTATGCGACGCTAGACGGCCTCCGCGGCATCGCGAGATCGCCGCACGAGCGCGAGGCGCAGTAGTTGTCGAGAACGCCGATCTGACGGACTTTATCCGTTTCGCGGCATCTTTCGATATTAATGGGGTGACCGCTGCGGATGAGTTGATCGATTTCGCCGGTTCGACAATGACCGGTGTGGGTGCCGCACAGATGAAGCAGAGGTTGCGAGTGCTTCTCGCCGCCCAGGAACGATCACCGCCAACTGATGCAGAAGCGGCTGCACTTGCGTTTGCGCGAGCGCCAAGCCCGACGGCAGCCGTGACGTTGCTGGTCGAGATCAATCGCCAAGCCGGCGTCTTCCCGTTGCGACCATCATTGGTGCGTTCTGCAATCCAAGCCTTCAACGGCTGCATCGACGCGAAGGATTTTCATGAGATGGCGGTGCGAGCTCGCGAGCAGTCGCGCGTCAAAGGTCGCGCACTGCCACGTCGAGCGGTGGGCAGTACTTTGCTGCTCAAGGGATTGGAAGCCGATGTAGCGGTAGTGATCGACACCGACTTGCTGAATGCACGTGATCTTTACGTCGCTATGACCCGGGGATCTCGAAAGCTCGTGATCTGTACGACAGATCCAGTGATTGTGAGACAAGCCTAGCCCCGAACTGTCCCTAAGCTCTATTCTGCACACGTGCTGCTGATTGGGATGGGCGGGATCTCGATCACGGTTGTATTGGCGCTATTTCTCTGCTAGCTGTCATATTTGAATTCTAAATTGATAATAAGCGTCAAATATGGCAGTTAAGATAAGATCGTTGAACGCACGGCGGGCCCTTGAGGCTTTGGGCGCGAACATCAAGACGGCGCGCTTGAAGCGGCGCATCTCCGTTAAGGGGTTCGCCGAGCGGGTCGGAATGTCCGAAAGCACCGTTATGCGCCTGGAGAAAGGCGACGACGGTGTCAGCATCGGCACGCTGGCGATGGCCTGCCTCGTCCTCGGCGAGATCGAGCGCATTTCCGACTTCCTCGATGCCGGGTCCGACGATACCGGGCTGCTTCTCGATCGGGAAGCGCTCCCCAAGCGGATCGACAAAAAACGAAAACCCGGATCGCTGCCATCCGGCAAAGGCCAATCAGCCCCCTGGTCCGATGCGGACGATGAAGAAGGGGTCGGTTTCTGATGCCGGAAGCGATCGTCGCCCTTGGAGAAGGCAAGCGTGTCGTCGGCCGTCTGCGCTTTGAGAGTGACGGTCGGCGTCAGCATTCGCAGTTTGAGTACGCCGACGAATGGCTGGTTGCATCCGACCATTTTGCGCTGTCGCCCGGATTGCCCATGCGCGAAGGCAGCCACTTCAGCACCGGCAAGGAGGACAAGCGGTCAGCACTGTCCGGCTGCTTTGCCGACGCAGCACCGGATGCCTGGGGGCGGGCTTTGATGACCAGGGCGCTTGGCGGCGGTCTCAGCGAGTTCGATTATCTGGTGCTGTCCGATGACCGCACGCGTCAGGGCGCCTTGCGGTTTCTCGGCGAAGACATGGAGCCGCTGTCCGACCTGACGCCGCCGATCCCGCGTCTGGTCGAACTTGAACGGTTGCGCGGGCTTGCCCAGCGGTTCGAGCGCGATCCCAATGGCGCAGAGGAAGAGGCGCGCGATCTGGCCGGTATTGTCGGCTCGCTCGGCGGCGCGCGTCCGAAGGCAAATGTCGAGGGCGATGGTCACCTCTGGATTGCCAAGTTCACGTCGGCGCAGGACACCAAGCCTGTCGAACGCGCAGAGGTCGCCACGTTGAAACTTGCGGCCATGTGCGGATTGCGGGTTGCCGAGGCGAAGCTGGAACTGCGGGACAGCGACAGCCCGATCGCGCTAATCCGCCGGTTCGACCGGCGCGGTGAGGCGCGTATCCCCTATATTTCAGCGAGAACCGCGCTGGACTGGCAGGGTGACGAAGGCGGCTACTACACGGATATCGCCGATGTGATCCGGCAGATTTCCAGCAAGCCCGTAGATGACCTGCATGAGCTCTGGCGGCGGATCGTCTTCACGATCCTCGTGTCGAACAAGGACGATCATCTGAAGAACCACGGCTTCATCTATGCGGGCGGGGATCGGTGGCGGCTGTCGCCTGCCTTCGATATTAACCCCTCACCATCGCGTCACAAGATTCTGGAGACCGGTATCGTTCAAGGCGGATCGTTCGACGCCTCGCTTGATGTCGCGCTCGAGGCGTGCGCGTTTTTCGATCTGACATCAACTGATGCCGAGCAGCAGGCACTACAGATGGCTGAGACAATCGCGAAGAACTGGAAGCAGATCTTGCGCAGTGAAGGTGCCTCCTCTGATGAGGTTCGAGTATACGCCGATGCGTTTGAGCACATAGAAGCTGACAAAGCCTTGGCAAAAGCGAGATAGGGGCAAATGACATCAATTCATTGTATTGAGGCATTCAAAAAGTGGGACAAGGTTTGAACCAATCGAGAATGGCAACTGTGTCGACACTTGATCCAAAACAACTGCTTCGCATCGAAGCCGTGCATCGAGGTTTTCTGTTTCAGCACCTTTATGCTGCTCAGTGTCTTCTTTGTGCCGGAATACTCTCTGCCAGCGCGGTTGTCGTGGAGAGCGACGAAGATGTCGAGGTGCTTCTCGACGGAAGACATTTGTACGTTCAGGTCAAATATCGCAAAAACACGTTGGCATGGAATGATATTGAGGGCGCAATGTCGCGCTTCGAGGAACTGCGTGGCGCTCACCAGACCGGCGACCGGCAGAGTACGGCAGAATTTATCATCGTCAGCAACGCACCTCCGAATGGCCCCCTTGCCAAACGGATATCTGGGGAAGATTGGCCAGCAGACGTACGTGTGGATTGGCCCGGAGGCTCAGAAGGTGGGCGAACCCTTCCTCGGCCGTCGGCGTCACTCCTTGAGGCCATTGAGGCTACACGCGCCTTGGCTCAATCTCTACCATTTGCCATGCTCAACCCGGACACGCTCGTGTGGAAACTGGCTGGCATTATCATGTTAGCCGCCACGGGAGAGAAAAGCAGTCTCAATCATATCTTCAATGCCGAGGACATGCCGGACCTATTCGAGCAATTGGTATTGCAGCTGCAGGACTTGCCAGCTCCGCCCGCCCACTACCGAACACAGCAGAATGAACCAGAACTTCTGACAGAAGAGCGAGTCCGACTGATCGTTGGATATTCAGGCGCAGGCAAGACCTCTTGGCTGGCACAATCCGCACAGCATGCGACGGGACGGCTAGTATATCTCGACGTTGCCGATCTGCCTGGAGCAGGCCTCGGTAGCGTGGTGGCGAGGGAAGTTGCAGGCCGCATTTTTTTCGAAGGACAGCAATTAGGTCAGATCCTTCTTCCAGGCGCATCAGGACGTGAAATGCTGCAAGTCCTTTCACGCCGCATCGCCGAAAGCGGCGAGATCGTAACGGTTGCATTAGACAATGCACATTGTCTTTCAGGCGATGATCTCATCGGTGTTGTGCAGTCGGCCTCCGAAGTTCGGTTTATCCTCCTTTGTCGTCCTGAAGGTGAAACCAGCACCATTGAGGCCTTATTGGGCGCAGAACGTGAAACCTTGGCGGGCTGGGCATCTGATACAGTTGCCGCAGCGGCCGTGGATGCCGGTTGCAAAGCAGACGCCGCCGATTGTCAGCGGCTAATCGATCTCACTGGCGGTCTTCCACTTTATGTACTCAACGCCTTGGTGATTACGAGAGCGGACTATGATGGAAGCTTGAGGAAATTCTGCAAGGATTTGGCGGCGTCAGCTCAAACCCGGGAGATGTCCCAAGAGGTTATTCTCGGGCGCGTTTTTGATGGACTTCCAACTGTTACAGCGAAGGTGGCGGAACTTTTCAGCTTATGCGACGCACCGATCAAGCGTGAAGAGGCAGCCGAATATGTCGCCGCAGCGGGCGGACCAGACAAAGCCAATTTCTTGCGAGCGCTTCGTCATCTATTCGGGCTGGGTTTGCTGCAGATTTTCAGTGGTGACAAAGTCAAAATTCATGATGCTGCCCGTGTGGTTGGCAAAGCGCGTCTTGTTCTTCAAGGTGCAGAACTGCTGAACGAATATCGGTTGACTCTGAGGGGCATTGTCCAGGCCAGTCTTCTGAAAGACTGGAGTCCGGCCAAATTATCTCTTTTTCTGCGACTTAGCGGAGAGGTAGGCCGCTTGGACGTGCTCGTTGAAATGGCAACGGATGAGTTGTTTCATGAAATGGGTGTGTGGCCCGAAATCGAAGTCTTTCTTGAACAAGGAGTCCAAGACGAAACAATCCCACCGGAGCAGCGGATCATGGCGCTCGATGGGTTGGCGTTCGCACATCTGAAGTCTGGTTCAGATCGCGCAGTGGCCTGGTTGGATCAGATGGACCAACTAATTGAGACACATGATTTAGGGGCGGAAGAAACCCTTCGCGTCGGAATGAAGCGGATGACCTATCTTGCCCAAAACGGTGACCGAAAAGGTTCCGAGCGGCTGATCGAAAGTCTGGCCAAAGCTGTCAAGGATACCTCTCCCGGTCATCGACGCGTATACACTTACAACGTTGCTACAGCGCAGTTGGCATTTGGTGACAGCGCTGCCGCAGTCAGGCGAATACAACCTCTCATTAAGGAGTATTTTGGCCTGCTTGGTCTGTCCCCACAGCAGGTTATGGGGCGAAACGCGCCGGAACTTAGGCTCTTAGTGAAACAGAAACCGTTTCCGACCGACGATATTAAGCACTTGGCTGACTCTCTGGACGTGTTGGCGAAGGCATCAGACGCGGAAGGTGAGTTTTCACCTTTGGCTCGTGTCCATGCGTTGAAGTTCTACGATCTGGCTCGGGCACCTGAGTCCATGTTCCGAGTTGGTCAAGATCTGGTTGATCAGTTCATCGGGCGCAATGACTTCGACGGCGCCTTGAACATGATGGAAACTATTCTTCTGCCTCAACTTCAGCAATTGAAGCTTGCGGAGTATCTCATCCCCGTTCGCTCGCAGTACGCGGTGGTCCTCGCCTACTGCGGAAGGTTTAGCGAAGCCGAAGCTGAGATGGAACGACTCCGCCCTTATGAGGCTGGCCTTGCTGATCTCGGTAGAAGCGAAATGATCAACCAAAGAGAATTGATCGCCCAGCTCGGGAAGTATGGCCCTCCTCCGAAGTGGGTGCCGCAACCGGGACTATTGGAAACTCTTGCCCAACGGATGCAGGAACAGAAGCAAATCGACGCTCACCGTCCCGCTGCTTCTGCGGCCAAAAAAGTTGGACGCAATCAACCGTGCCCCTGCGGTTCGGGTAGGAAGTACAAAAAATGCCATGGGCGTTGATCACACCAATAATGAAAGGCATTTTTCGTTTTGGTAAAGAGATTTAGCCTTGTAAATGCCGGCGACGTGAGCTTTGGTCAGAGTTTATCCAAAGGCGAAAATTGTACTAGAGCTTCGATTACACCAAGCTGTGAAAGGCGCGACTTCATTTCGGGCAGATTGTTGTAGTAGCTAATTGTCCAACGGGTTGAAGGATTGGCGCAAGTCACAATTTCCTCAAAATACTGTGCATCAACGTCCGAGAGTGAATGGCCAAGCACCCAAATTTCAGAAATATTTCGCAAGCCAGAGAAAAATGTCCGGTTGCTCTCAATGATTTTTGCTGTCGGCTTGAAGGTCGCGGCAAAATAATCGTCGATTAGCTGGTATCCGCCAGCCACGCGGGTATCCGTATCTTCATCAACCTGTCCCGAGAGCAGTTCATCGGATTGTCGCTCCCAACCGTGCCCGAGTACGACTTCCTCATCTGGACTGCCGGAACTGCCGTGGATATGCAGTATATTGGCGTCGGGCACTCCGTAAAGTATCTGCAGAGTTGGCGTATAGTTGAAGTTCAGAAAGCGCGCGCCGGGGTCGACGCAATGCACCAATGGCACAGTGCGCGGTGCGGGTATCGGGAGGCCGCGTATCCATTCAGCGAAGCGCTTTCGCATCTTTGTTGCAAGACCTTCGACGATCTGCTCGATTTCGTACTCGAAATTGTGATGGTCTGCGTCGCTCCAATCGTCAGCGCCGTAGGAGACAAGGAAGTTTGTTGCATACTCAATGACCTGATCAGAGTCGAATGATGCTAGGCGGTCTTCGAACTCGTTCCAGAAGTCTTTGTCAAAGAAGAGATATTCGCCAATAAGACGATGCACATCCGGCTCTTTGGTTTCCACATATCGACCAAAATCGCTATACCGTGAAGGTATCCCATGATGCAGGTCGAAGCCATTTCCAATAATGAAGAGCCGGTGGGTCATGACGTCCAGGGAGTTCTAGCTCATCCCAACGGGGATGCGCTTTAAGTCGCGATAAGCAAAAATGATGTGGTAACAGCCAAATTCGACAGGATAGGACTTTCCGGTTGGTACCGCCCGAATATGTTGAGAGCGCCTGTTCGGCCGACCCGGATGCTCGACAAGTGGTTCCAAGACGCAGCTGAGTTTTTCTGCAATTTTATCGAACGCAGCGTCTTCAGTTCCTGACAGGAGATAACCAATCATGGCACCTGAGTTAGAAAATGGGGCGTACCGGCAAGTCAAGAACTCGTCTCTTACATCTTTTATGTAAGCCGCTACAGCCTTGGGTGTTTCCAATACCTTGGCCTCAATGGGCCACATGATGCGTTCGTCGGCTCGCAGTACAAAAGCAATATCATATTCTGGAGGTTGCGCAGGCTGCGCCTTCATGGTTTCGCGTTCGAACGGTCCATGTATCGGGTAGAACGGCTCGTCGCCTGTCATCGCATCAGAAATCCTCGGCACTAGAAGCTGGGTTATGCTTCTCTCGAGATCGCGGCCGTCAACTGTCGGAGCTGACCTGTTCATGGCTTCATAGGCTTGCCACAAAAGACCGACGAGTTGATGCGCTGGGTTTTGCATCCACGTGCGTGCCAAAGCCACGAATGCAGGGTCAACGTGCCCATACGTAGGAGCATTGAGATTATTCGTCAATTTAGCATCGCTTCCGTGCCGATCGTCGATGCTTGTTGTAGCCACGCAAACATATCCAGGGCGACTTCATCGCCGTCCTGAAGGCCCACGCTGCGTGTCCAAAAACGCTTCTGATCCGGCTTAACAATAAAGATGGTCGGGACGCCGGTTGATGCGTCGTATATTCGTGCAACACGTTGATTGAAGATGCCACCACCACTTTCGCCAATCTGCTCGCCTAAGCGGGTGAATTCTCTAAGTAGAGACGAAGATGTAATATCTTTGACTCCAATTCGGCTTTCAGAGTTGTCCGTGAGTTCGAATGCAATCAGTCGGTATGGAATTTGGTCATGCGGGGTACAATAAATTGTTGATGACACCGATTTCTCTGAGCCGAACCCGGCCAGAAGAACGCGCGAAAAATATTTACAGTAGGCCCGCAATTGGGCCTCGTCGCCGTCTTCTGTTCGTGCGACGGTTGGTTCGTTCCCCCTTGTTGCAGATCCTTCGAGGAAACTTGCCAGTGAGTAGTGTATCGCGTCTTCAAGAAGAGCTCGCTCCGCATCTTTTAAGCCAAAAAGTTCGAATGCTTTGTCATCAAGTGATGGATAATCGGAAACGCCCTCAAGAAGTTCAGGCGTGGGGTGCGGGATTGGAAGATTAAGAATCTCGTCCTTGGAAAGTTTCGGACGATAGGCTGCAAAGCGGCCGCTGGTTAGAAACTGAAAATACACGGCAACTGCACTGTTATGAGCGAGGGCAGCCGCCTCCAAGATTGGCGGCTCAGCGTGGATCGACATGTAGCTCTGGTTGCACAGGACCCCTCTTTTATCCTGCGACTCCGTCAGGCGGGCATGAAACCGGCCCGAAGGACGATTCCAGCTGTGCTTGATAATGAGTTGCGGCCATTTGAACGCATCCATCCCAGTCGATGCGCGTGAATGAATTCTAAGATCGTGAGCGATTGGAAGTCGGCCTGCATCAATCGCCAGGAAGCTGTCGGATGGGAACATCGTTGCGTCAAATATCCTACGACCATCAAGATAGGGAGCAAGCTTCTTGCCGTCGCCATATGTGATGCCCTGTTGGTATTTGATATCATACTGACGGGCTAGTGAACTGAGGCTCGGAAAGCCTTTCAATTTTCGGATCAATTGAAGATCACGGGCACTGCCCCACATTAACTGTGACCAAACAAGGGGGTCACTTATTGCATCTTGAACGCTCAGCAAACGTCGATCATGCGGCTCGATTACAATAGTGAATTCATCGACCAGCTTTCGAACATGTTTGGGGCTAACATAGTCGATTGTGTCGCTTGGCGCGGGCTTACCGGTTTGTAGAATCACAACACAAGCAAGCGCAGCTGATGTTTTTGTCGTGTGTGTTTTGCGCTTGAAGACCCGGAAGCGTAGCGCAGATAGATTGTAGATCTGCTGCACGCGCACACGAGAAAAAATCTGGCTCCGAAACGCAGTTGCCCTTGGGCTGATGTTGAAGAGTAACGAGTTTGCGGATTGAATGAGTGCCACACGCCCCTTTTTGTTGACAAGAATTGCGGCTTTGGCGAGAAACAACCCTCCGATGTCTTTGTTGGGAATCGCCCATTTGTCGGTCCCAGTTGCAGCCCATTGTCGTGCATCGTCTGTAATGACACCGTCGCCCCAAGGTGCATTGCCGATGACTAGATCGTAGGTGCCTGCGTCTATTGAATCATCGAACCCTTTTTGCTCTTCGGTAAAGAAGTCTGAGCAAACCAATCTGCGTTGACGCATCGGGGGAAACTTCACTTGCGTCCAATAGTGTCGCGGTTCGATCTCGTCGCACATCGCAAGATAGAGGCTGAAGCAGGCAACTCTGACAGCGTGAGGGTCTTTGTCTACGCCGAAAATATTTTGTTCGAGGAGGCGTCTAAGTACTTCTGCACGCACTGGCTCACCAACATGCGATAGTTTCCAGCGATGGATGAGGCGCTGGAAAGCTTTAACAAGGAATATACCGGACCCGCAGGCAGGGTCCAATATTTTGAGATCCCAATCAGTACCTTGCCAAGGCAAGACTTGATCAAGAACGAAATCCACGAGATAAGGTGGGGTGTAAAAGATACCGTCACGAGCAGCGCGTTCTGTGACAAACGTCTCATAAATGCTGCTGATGAACTCCAATGGTATGACATCGAAGGCATATTGAGGCCATAAGCACATCTGCTGGGATGTCATGTCGAGATCGCCGCGAATAAAATCTGCAAGTACACACAGATGGGCGGGTGAAACGACCTCGGTTTCCCGCTCCCATCCTTGCAAACGTTCTTCGCGCGTATCGCCTTTGCCTGGAAAGAGATCTCCGTTGAATTTCGAATTCAGCCAGTCAAACAAACTATAGGCATCATGGTAATTTCTTAAGACGCTTTCAAATGAACCGTGGATTTCGGTAAGGACGCCTTCCTTTTGAAGGCGATGCAGTTTCGCTATGGTCAGAGCAGGATTACCATCCTGATCTTTTCTATCGAGGAGAAATTGCACAAAGATTACTCGGGCCAGAAGGTCGTGGCAAATATCGTCGTCAGCAAGTCCCTGATTTGCCAGAACGTCTCGTATGTACCGCAGATTACTGAGCAGCATTTGGTCGGCGCGCCCATCGCGACTGAAACGTTCACTGTTTTTTTCGAAGAATTGACCGGAAACCAGATTGATCCAGTGAAGAGCGCGGGCTGCGCGGGCTTCTAGGCTGTCTGACTTTTCGGCATGGAGCTGAGATGGAGTTATGTGAGCAACTAGATAGCTATCGAGGGCAACTTCCGGATCAGGGGCCTCGCAGCAGCTCCAGACCCGCATGCTTTCGGGTTCTAGCGTTATTAGCGTCGGAACATGAGAAAAATTCCAAGAAAGACGCTGGATTTCCCGCAATATTTCATCATTTGCTGATCCGGAAAACTCAGCCACGATCGCCAAAGGCGGCTCCGAAGTCGACGCTTGGTGATCCGCCATGAGCACACCGAGCTGTAAATCCTTTGAACCGGCAAAATGCTGAAGTGAGCGACCAATTTTATTCTGAACGAGAGAGCAAAAAACAGCAGCACCTGCCCCTTGTGGATTTGTGATGTTGGCCGGCGTAGGCCAACCGAGCTTCAAGAATGTCTGCTCAAGAGAAATGGAAGCAATATCGGTCACGATTCCAGCCTCAACACTTCCTGTTTGTCACCAGCGAACTTGCCAGGCTCAGCTGCTCCACGTGCTTTTTTTCTACTTACATCCACACGAGAGAAAATCGGTTTGTAGTCAATGTCGTGCGCTTCAAACTCGGCGAGCATGGCAGCAATAATTGCCAGATGCCCCGGTACCTCTCCATTCTTCTTGTTGTTGGAGATGGAATTGGGCCGCATACCAAGGAGCTCAGCAAATCCTCTGATGCTTAGGCCGGCTTTGCCAAGCTCTGCAGTGAAGTCGTCATAGGTCAAGGATTTGCGCCGATTTACACATGATTTAATGCGTTTAACACATAAAATTATGTGTCTGCAAGGGGGTTCATGATCGAGCTGGCTGTCCTCGGTGTGATTGACGCCGTTAGCGCCAGAGAGCTTGGCGGAAGGATTCGGCAAGTGGGGCTATGCACGAGCGCTTCCTCTTCTTCATTGTCGGTCGTCGTTGTCCTTTTGCCGAAGCAGCAATAGCCCATATAAGTGACAAGGGTAGTAGTTAGACTGTGGCGGGAAATTGGTCATATAGTTGCTGAAATGGTTCCAAATTCGCAGTCCCTAGGCGGCTGTCTGAAAGAGCAACTTGAGATCATAGCGAGCCCCCGCAACCATCTCAACTTGCGATGCAAGTTCACGAAGATCGGCCGCCCCCACTGGGTGGCCGTCTTTCGTTTGCAAGTTGAGATTTGAGCGCCCTCCCGCAACCAATTCTTCGCAAGACTCGGTGTCTTGTGCGAGGCGTTCAGAGCGCCCTCCCACAACCAAAAACGCCAATAACTACAATGCATTACGCCCCTCCTTCCGCGGGGCTTTTTTGTTGTCCGCATTCCAGGTCAACAATAGGTCAACAAACCAACCCAAATTGCGTGCGAATCCAGTATCTTAGTAGACAAACCCGCACTCACCCGCGCCAAAACGGACCAAGCCGTGGCTTAGACTTGATCGAGGTGCTTCGGTTACGGTCGGCGGAAAGGGCAACAGTAGTCATCGCTAACCGGTCTCTGGTCAAAACTTGTTGGCCGAGTGGGTCAACTATCAGTGGAAACCTGACCTTCGCTACACGTCAGGCGGAGGAATAGCTGGCATAAACTTCGCTCGAACCGTCGTGCCGGATCAGGAAAACTTCATAGGCTTCACGTTCGGTTTCTGGCCCCATACCAGGGGAGCCGTAGGGCATCCCGGGCACCGCAAGTCCGATGGCGTCGGGGCGTTCATCAAGCAGACGGCGGATGTCGGCAGCCGGGACGTGACCCTCGATTATGTAGCCCTCGATCTTGCCGGTGTGGCACGAAACCATCTCCTGCGGGATGCCGTTGTCGAGCTTGTAGCGGGCAAGCAGGGTCCCCATGCTTGCCTCGACCGTCACGTCGAACCCTTCGGATTGCAGGATCTCGCTCCAGGCCCCGCAACATCCGCAATTTGGGTCTTTGAGGACGTGTATCGCTGGTCTGAGTTGGGCCACTGCGGGCATCGCGGCCGCGACCGAAGCCGCACAGGCGCTCAGCATCAGGCCGCGTCGGGAGAGTGTTGGTCGCATTGGTGAAACTCCTTCATCAAATCTATTCGTCGCCATGGGCTGCGCTCACGCTGCAAAATGCATGCTGTAAATGCTGGATCAAATTTCCCCAGAAGTGCTGGCGCAAAATTCCCCACCTCACGGGTTCGGCGATCAGCCGGAGTATTGATTGGCACCTCCGATTTTGGGTGGCCGACGGCATGGTGCAGCAGGCGGTCGAGCAACGCAGTGGCGACGACGGGATCACCGAAGATCTTACCCCATTCGGCGAAGCCGCGGTTTGACGTCAGGATCATCGCACCCTTTTCGTATCGCGCGTTGACCAGCTGGAAGAACAGGTTTGCGCCACCGCTGGTGATCGGCAGGGACGCACGTGCGTAGAACCGGATCTTCTCAACCAGACGGCCTTCGCGTTCGGCTTTGCTCAGGGCCTCGATCAGCTCGGCCAAGGGGTTGCGATAGACGCTCCGGCCAGCTTTCACAGCAGCGACACCGAGGGCTGTGGCGAGGTGGCTTTTGCCCGTGCCCGGCGGGCCGAAAAAGTGCAGCACCTCAGCCCGCTTGATGAACTCCAGCTGCGCCAGCGCCATGATACGGCGCCGGTCCAGAGAAGGCTGGAATGAGAAGTCAAAGCTCTCCAGCGTCTTGATCGGCGTCAGCCGTGCGGTTCGCAATCCCACGCCGATGCGGCGGCCTTCCCTGAGGGTTAGTTCTTAGGCCAGCAGCTCGTCGATAGCCTCGATGGCGCTGATCTCGCCTTTTTCCAAGCGGCTGAGAGTCTGGTCCAGTGTTTCGAGGGCGCGGGCCATGTGCAAGCTGACGAGGCTTTGGCGAATGCGTTCGGTCACAGGGGGCATGGTCGGCCCTCATGAGCTTCGGCCAGACGGCGACCCACGGCTTCGTAAAAGGCGAGAGGACGTCGTGCGACCGGGGCATCGGCTGGTGACGGCAACAACTGAACAGCCCGCCGTGCCGGTGGAATGGGCTTTCGATGGCTGGGATCGATCCGACGCTGGTTCTTGCCTTCCAGCACCGGGTGGATTGCGATCAATGCGCCGTCCTCGAAGATGCGAACCTCGACCGGATGGTTCTGGACTTCGACAATCCGGCGCCTTGTGGTGTCGGGAACACTGTATTGATTGCCGCCTACCGCGACCATGCCCTCTTGGCTGATCCGCCGCTCCACGGTCAGAACCGCTTCATAAGGGTGCGCGGGCAAAGCCAGAAGATACGGTGCCTCTTCGGCAAAATGCTCATCCACGATCCGCTTTGTGGTCGCATGCTCCCGAGGGTTGGCGATGGTCGTGCGCCATTCCTCGAACTGGGCATTCAGATCTTCAATGTCGCGGAAGCTGCGCCCCAGGAAGAAGTCCTGCCGGATATAGCGGAACGGCCTCTCGACTTTGCCTTTCGTTTTGGCCCGATACGGCTGACAAGCACCGCGGTGCCGACCCGTAGCGCGCCAGCAACGCCACCAGAGATGCATTATAGGTCACAACGCCCGCGGCATCCTCGCCAATGACGGCTGTCTTCATCCGATCATACAGGATCTCCGTGCAGACCCCGCCCATAATGCCGAACGCCGCGATGTGGCAGCGCATCACCGTTTCCAGTGTCTGGTTTGGGCAGAACCGTCCCCAAAGCCAGCGGCTGTGCCCCAGCACCATGCTGAACAGCCAGACCTTGCGCATCACGCCGGGTTCGCAGGTGAACTCCACCTGGAACTCGGCAAAATCAACCTGCGCCTGCTTGCCAGCAGGCGTCCCGAAGCGTCGCTCAAACTGCCGCGGCACAGGAGGCCGGATCAGTCGGAGATATTCACTCAGCGTGGAATAGGCGCCTTCATAGCCCATCGTCTTGATCTCGCGATGCAATCTGCGCACCGAGAGACCCGGGAACGCCTCAAGCCGTTCAGCCAGATAAGACTGGAACCGATCAGCCAGCCGATCGCCCGGTTCCCGGGGCCCATAGACCGGGGCTTCAAGGCCCCGCTCCAGATATTTCCCACAGTCTTGCGGTCCAGCCCGGTCTGTCGCGCGATCGCGCTGACGCCAAGACCCTGCCGCTTCAATTCCAAGATCATCACGATCTCCCTCAATCCAACCACCTGCGAGCCTTTCTATTGGCCTCAACAGGAGAATTATGCGCGACCGATGATCAGGGGGGCATGCCCCCCTGATCATCGGCATCAGCGCCAAACTGGGGAATTTTCATCCAGCCGATTTGGGGAGATTACGTCTAGCACTCACACATGCATCGCCGATCACGCTTTGCCGATCGAACCCGGACGCCCGATCCAACGCGGCACTTGCGCCCGGTAAGTTAGGTAGGGCGCGCCGAGGGCCGTTTCCAGCACATGCTCTTCGGAACGGATCTGTGCATTTGCGGAGAGCCAGAACAAGAAGACGGCGATCACGGCAGGCAGCGAAGGAAGGGCAAGGGCGACACCGACAAGCAGCATCAGCTGTCCTGCAAAGGTCGGATTGCGACTGATCTCATAGAGCCCGCCGGAAACGAGGCTGCCTGCCGCTGCCGGATCAACGCCGACGCGCCAGGATGCGCCCATCGCCATCTGGGTGGCGAAAGCGATCATTGCGCCCAGAATGGCCAGAAGGTGACCTGCAAAGCTGACGAATATCGAACCCTGACCTGTCCAGAGTGGGTCAACCGACCGGAGTGGCGACAGCGCAAGCCACACCAGCGGCCCGAGCGCGGCCAGCGCGAAGGCTGCGCGGAATCCGACTGCGGCCAGCCAGTCGCGTCCTGTCGCCTGACCGAAGAGCCAGATGGATCGCCCAGCGGCGCGGGCAGCCATGGCGCCGCCCCAGAAAAAGAGCGCGAGGTAGAGCAGCAGGACCGCAATCGCGCTCCAGCCGAATGGCGAGATCATCTCAGGTCTCCTTTTCGGAATTGAAGGCCAGCAGACGCAACGCATTGAGCGTGACGAGAACCGTGGCACCTGTATCGGCGAGGATCGCGAGCCAGAGCCCGGTCATGCCCAGCACGGTCGTCACAAGGAATACCCCCTTGAGGCCGAGTGCGATCGCCACGTTCTGGCGGATGTTCGCCATGGCCGCGCGGGAAAGCCGGATTGTCCCGGCAACGTCCGTCACCCGGTTGCGGAGCAGTGCGGCGTCAGCAGTCTCAAGCGCCACGTCGGTGCCCGAGCCCATGGCGACCCCGATATGGGCCGAGGCTAGCGCGGGGGCATCATTGATCCCGTCGCCCACCATCATCACGCGGCCGCGCTCCGTCAGTTGGCGGATGGCGGCGACCTTGTCTTCTGGCATCAGTTCGGCGCGGTGATCCATGCCGAGGGCTTGCGAGATCGCCGCGGCGGTGCGCGCGTTGTCGCCGGTCAGCATCACCGCGCCAATGCCAAGCGCCTTCAACTGGCGCACCGCGTCGCCTGCGTCCGGGCGCGGCTCGTCCCGCAGCGCCAGAAGCCCAACCAGTTGATCCGACCGGAAGACCGCGACGACGGTCTTGCCCTCGTCCTCAAGCGTCGCAGCGGTCTGGCGCGCGGCATCGTCGAAAACGCCGGACGCCTCGGCAAAGCGCGGCGAGCCGACCCATGCAAGGCCGCCGCCGACCATCGCTTCGGCACCCTTCCCGGGAAGCGCGCGGGCGCCGGATGCGGGCAGCGGTGCGGCACCGTCGGATTCAGCGCGCGACAGGATCGCCTCGGCCAGCGGATGGCTCGATCCGGCCTCGATCCCGGCGGCCAGCGCCAGAACCTCCGCCTCCGAGCCGTTGATCGGCACGATGTCGGTGATCCGGGGGCGCCCAAGGGTCAGCGTGCCGGTCTTGTCGAAGGCCACATGCGTGGTTCGGGCCGCAGCTTCGATCACTGCGCCGCCCTTCATCAAAAGCCCGCGCCGTGCCCCCGCCGACAGCGCCGAGGCGATGGATGCCGGAACCGAGATAACCAGCGCGCAGGGGCAGCCGATCAGCAAGAGCGCCAGCGCGCGGTAAATCCACGTGTCCCAAGGCTGTGCAAAGGCCAGTGGCGGCACCAGCGCCACCAGCAGGGCAACGCCCACAACTGCGGGCATGTAGATGCGGCTGAACCGGTCGATGAACCGCTCTGTCGGGGCGCGGGCGGTTTCCGCTTCCTCGACCAGACGGATGATGCGGGCGATCGTGTTGTCCTCGGCGGCCTTCGTCACCTTCACGCGCAATGCCGCTTCGGTGTTGATCGAGCCTGCAAACACCGGTTGACCGGGCTCTTTCAGGTTGGGCACGCTTTCGCCGGTGACAGGGCTTTCATCAACGCCCGAGACGCCCTCGATCACCTCGCCGTCGGCAGGCACCCTGTCTCCCGGCCGCACCAGAACCGTCTGACCGATTTGCAGGATTTCGGCTGGCACCTCGCGCGTTTTGCCCGAAACCTCCAGAAGTGCTGTTTTTGGGACCAGCCCCGCCAGCGCCCTGATCCCATCGCGCGCCTTGTTCGCGGCAACCCCTTCCAAGACTTCGCCCACTGCAAACAGGAACACCACCAGCGCCGCCTCCTCGGCGGCGTCGATAGCGAGCGCGCCGGTGGCCGCAATGGTCATCAGCATCTCGATGGTGAACGGCATACCCGCGCGCGCTGCGTTGATGGCGCGCCGGGCGATCGGTGCGACGCCGATCAGTGTGGCAAGTATGAAGGCCCAGTTTGCGATCCCGTCCGAGGCCGTGAGCTTCACCGCCCAGGCCGCGATCAGCAGCAGCGCGGTGGCGATCACCAGCCGACCCTTGCCGGTCTGATACCAGGACATGTCGCGCGCGGCCGGGCCGCCGGTATGAACCGGGGTGCCTTCCAAACCTTCGGTTTCCAGGGGGGCATCGCCAGTAGCGTCAGCGGGAAAGGCACCCTCGGGCAGCACGAAGCCCTTGCGCGACGGCGCATTTCCCTTGGTCGCAATGCCGTAGCCCAGCCTCTTCACCGCCGCCTCGATGTGATCCCGAGAGGTCTGATCCTCGTCCAGCGACAGGCGAAGCCGCTCGGCCATCAGCGCCACATCCACCTGGCTCACCCCCGGCAGGCGCTCGACCGCGCCCCGCACCTTGCCCGCGCAGGATCCGCAGTCCATGCCTGTGATCGTCCACTCGCAGGTCGTCGCATTGCTCGTCGTCATCGTTCTATCCGTTCTGCCAAACGCGGTGATTGTGTCCATCGAGTCGATAACCTAATGTCTCTAGCAGCTATAGCTTCAAGGGGTAATCGATGCTGACGATCGGAAAACTGGGCGAAGCGGCGGGCGTGAAGGTGCCGACCATCCGCTATTACGAACAGATCGGGCTTTTGCCGGAACCCGAACGCAGCGCCGGGAACCAACGGCTTTATGATGCGAAAGCGCATGATCGACTGGCCTTCATCCGCCATGCACGCGACCTCGGGTTCCCGCTCGAGGCGATCCGCGACCTGCTCAGCCTCTCCGACAAACCTGACCAGTCCTGCGCCGCTGCGGATATAATCGCGACCGAACAGCTCGCAGCAGTTGAGGCCCGAATAGCACGGCTGACAGCTCTGAAGGCGGAGCTGGAACGGATGATCACGCAATGCGCTCAGGGCACGATCGCGGATTGCAGGGTGATCGAGGTGCTAAGCGACCACGCACTTTGCGCGGAAGATCATCGTGCCAAGACCGGGTCCGGGGGCGCCGTGTGACTGCGCTCCCGACCTTTGCGGTCTATGCCGCCGCAGGTCCGCCTCGGCCACATCCCCCAGCGCCACCGTATCCGTCAGCGTCGGCTTGCCCATGGTCAGCGTGCCGGTCTTTTCCACGATCAGCGTATCGATGCCTGCCATGCGTTCCAGCGCCTCGGCGTCCTTGATCAGCACGCCCGCCTGCGCGCCGCGTTCCGCCGCCGTGACGCCTCCAGCGACTGGAAGCTCAGTCATTTTCGTTGGTGGTCGGGACTGCCTTTTTCAGGCTGTTTCCGCAGCACCACCCAGAGCAGCGGCAAACCCGTCACAAGCCCGAGGCCGAGCACCGCCCATGTCGCCCGTCCGAGATCGCCACTGACCGCCTCGCCACCGAAATGGGCGAGCAGGAAGCTTGCCGGAATGATGCCAGCCAGTGTCGCAAGTGCGAAGCGCCAGGCGTGTAGTTTGCTGAGCCCGGCCGCATAGCTGATTATGTCGAAGGATACGAATGGCATCAGGCGGCTGGCAAAGACTGTCACCGTCAACGCGGTCTGCGACCCGAGCAGACCGGCATCGACCCGAACACCGAACACCCGTCGTAAGACATCATGCCCCAGAATTCGCGCCAAGCCGAACGCGATCAGCGCCCCGAGTTCGGCGCCAATCACGACCTGCACCGTCCCCCAAAGATGTCCGTAGGCAGCCCCGGCCGCGAGCGCGATTGGCGCGCTCGGGATCGGACTTGCCACGACCGCGACGGTCATCAGCGTGACGATCAAAACAGGCCCCCAGAGGCCGGCGCGCTCCACCAGCATATCGAGATGCTCACCGTCCAGCAGCGCACGTGCCTCGGTCAACACCGATGGCGCGAACTGCCAAACGCCGAGCAGGGCGATCGCGAGGACCGCCAGAGCTGCAAGAATTCTGACGCGCAGGCTCAATTCAGATCGCCTCTACGGCCTTTGCCAGAAGGTCGCGAACCTCGCCAGCGACGGCAGTCAATTCGGCGTTGTCGATCGCCTGCATCGACGCCACCGGGTCAACGGCGCTGATCTCGACACCGCCGTCGACTTCGCGCAGGATGACGTTGCAGGGCAGCATCGCACCAACCCGCGGCTCGATCCCGATTGCCTGATACGCCATCTTCGGGTTGCAGGCGCCGAGAATGCGATAGGCCGACATCTCGACATCAAGCTTCTTCTTCATCGTCGCCTTGACGTCGATCTCGGTCAGGACGCCAAAGCCGTTATCCGTAAGGGCCGCGCGGGTGCGGGCGTCGATGTCGTCGAATGTGGCGTCTTTGAACATTCGATTGATTGTGTAGCTCATGTAAAAGCACTCCTTGTTTGTGGGCTAGGGAGACACTGACTTGCGGACTCGACACCGGAACTGGCCCAGCGCGGCTATCTTCAATAATTTTTCATGCAATCCACGCCTGCGTATCTCCGTCGCACCCTCTAGTAACGAAGCGGCGCGGTCCTTGTTCCAGATCAATGACTGGGCATGGTTTCGCGATATCCTGAAAACGTGGTGAGAGTTGCGACCATGCAAAAGGAGTTACAGGATGGAATTCAGGAATAGGGCGATTGTCCCGAGCATGGCGGGCGCACTCTGCATCGCCGCGACGTCGGCGATGGCACAGGTCGGGGAAATTCCGGGTCGAAACGGTTTTTTCGATCATGGACATGACATGATGTGGGCCGGCAGCCAGTGGGGAGGTTTCGGAATGGTCCTTGGGCCGATCTTCATGATCCTGATCGTGGTCGGGATTGTTGCCGGGATCATATACCTCTTGCGCCTGTTCGGCGCGGTCGGACCCGCTGGCAGCAGCCACGCCGCCCACGACCGTGCGCTGGTGCTTCTGAAGGAACGCTATGCAAAGGGTGAGATCGACTCGGCCGAGTTCACCGAACGCAAGAAGCTGCTGGCTGACTGATCCGCGACGCGTCATGTCCGTTCAGGACACGCGAAACCCAGGCCGCGTTCGCAGGTGGCTGCCCGGGTTTTAGTGTCGTGTTTCGTCATGGCGCTTCGCCAAACGCCACTGCCATCGAAGGGTTTGCCACGGCGACGCTTCCCACCACGCCTTGAAAGATCAACATGAAAAGACGCCAGTTCCTGACTTCGACCTCTGCAGCGGTCCTGACCGCTGGCGTCCTTTCCCAAACGCCAGTCCGACGCGCCTTTGCGCAGGGACAAACGCCGAAAACGCGGCTCGCAATGCCGCCGCTTCTCGATACGCGGGCGACGGGGCGACTGGCGCTGACGGCAACGTCGGGGAACACCGCCTTTGCCGGCGGGCCTGCCACACCGACCGCCGGATTCAATCAGGCGTATCTGGGTCCGACCATCCTGATGCAGAACGGCGAATTGGCCGCGGAAGTGCAGAATACTCTTGATGAACCCATCAGCACGCATTGGCACGGCCTTTTGGTGCCGGGTGAACACGACGGCGGCCCGCACCTTCCGATCGCACCCGGTGCCACATGGCAACCCGAGATGACCGTTGCACAGGATCCGGCAACCATCTGGTATCACTCGCATATCCACGAACGAACTGCAGAACAGGTCTATTTTGGACTGGCCGGGGTCATTCACGTGACGGACGGGCAGGACGACGCGCGCGGTTTGCCTTCCG
This sequence comes from Oceaniovalibus sp. ACAM 378, assembly GCF_008085915.1. Classification (GTDB taxonomy): domain Bacteria; phylum Pseudomonadota; class Alphaproteobacteria; order Rhodobacterales; family Rhodobacteraceae; genus Oceaniglobus. The sequence continues at coordinate 133,338 of NZ_VSJK01000013.1, forward strand.
CATACGGTGTCGACGATCTGACGCTCGTTTTGCAGGATCGTCGGTTCGATGGCGCCGGGCGCATGGTCTACGACCCATCCATGATGGACGTGATGCACGGATTTACCGGGAACCGGATGCTCGTCAATGGTCAGGCGGGCGCGACGGCGGTCGTGCCGGAAGGGATCGTGCGTCTGCGCCTGCTCAACGGCTCGAATGCGCGCATCTACACGCTGTTCCTGAACGACGCGCGGCCCATGCATCTGGTGGCAACCGACGGCGGCTTCCTGCCTGCACCCGTCGTGCTGGATGTGCTGCGCCTGGCACCCGGGGAACGGGCCGAGGTGCTTGTCGATTTCTCGGATGGCGGCGCGCCGGTGCTTATGAGTGATCCCGGCCAGCCCTATGGTGTCCTGCAGTTCGCCACCGACAGCACGCTGTCCGCACGGATCGCCCGCCTGCCTGAACAGTTGGACGGTGCGCCCGAGGATCTGTCAGGGGCCGAGGTCGCAACGCGGCAGGTCTCGCTGGAGATGGGCATGGGCGGCATGATGATGGGCGGCGGTGGCTTTGCCATCAACGGGCGCCCCTACGACATGGACCGGATCGATTTCAAGGTCGCCCTCGGATCAGTGGAACGCTGGCAGATCCGCAGCACCATGGTGGCGCATCCGTTCCACGTCCATGGCGTGCGCTTCCGGGTGGTCACCGAGAACGGCGGTCCCCCGCGACCGGAGAACGCCGGCTGGAAAGACACCGTGCTGGTGCCCGGTGAGGCCGAGATCCTTGCCCGGTTCGACCAGCCCGCGAGCGGCGAGACACCGTTCATGTTTCACTGCCATATCCTCGAACATGAAGATGCAGGCATGATGGGCCAGTTCACCGTTACCTGACGTCCGCGGTTTAATTCGTTTGAACGGCACGTTCCGCAAAGCTCCGGTCGCCATGATCTTGGAAAGATTTTGGCGTCCTCAGTAGAAGATTACGTCGTGCCTTGCGCTTTAAAGACCGGAAGCCTCATCGTCACTTCAAGACCTGATGCGCCATTTGATCGGGGCGATTTCAAGATGAGAGGGGAGCCGATGCGGTCTGCTATGGCCGCGACGATCGCCAAGCCCAGTCCGCTCCCGTCAGAGCCAGCGTTCGCGCGTTCAAATCGGGTCGTCAATTCTCCCAGAAGTTGAGGCGTTACAACCGGCCCATTGTTGCTGACGGTCAACACTCCGTCGCTGGCCAAGACCACGTTGACAGGGTCGGTTGGTGAGCCGTGCCGCAGAGCATTATCGACAAGGTTTCGGCACAGGATTCCGAACGCGTCAGGATCGAGGTCGGACATGACCGGGGTGTCGGCAAGCACCAGTTCTATGCGGCCTGGTGGCACCGTGCGCGCGATATCATCAATGACGATGCGGGCAGCGCCCCGCAGGTCCGCTGCATTGTCCTGCCTAAGGCGCCCGCCCTCTGCCCGGGCTAATTGCATCAGGCGCTCTGACAGGCGGGTGAGCCGCTTGAGCGTCGCCTCAATCTCGGCTGCGCGTACCTTTGCCGCCGAATCCTTGGTCTCTGATTGTAGGCGCTGCGCTTGCGCAATGGCCCCGGCCAGAGGTGTACGCAGTTCATGGGCAGCATTCGCGGCAAAGCTGCGTTCCGCGTCGAAGGCACCCTTGAGCCGGTTGAGTAAGCCGTTCAGCGTGGTTGCTATGGGTGCTATCTCCGAGGGGATGTCGTCCGCCGGAATAGGCGTCAGGTCACGCGCGGTGCGCGACTCCAGTCTGTCTCGAAAACGACGAACAGGACCAAGGGTGGCCTCTACAGCCAGAACGATGGACAGCAGCGCTATCGGGATCACGATAAGCAGCGGCAGCCCAAGACCGATCTGAATTTCATGCGCCACCTGCGCGCGATGAACCAAAGGCTCGGCGACAGTCATGCGGATGCTGCCTCGTAGGGCATCCTCGTTATATAGCCTGTGGGTCGCGGTCTGGCGAAATCCTGCTCCGTCATAAATCGGAAAGATAGCCGGATCGGCCGAATGGGATTGGAGCAAGATGCGGCCCTGCGCGTCGCGGACGATATACGTAAAAAATTCGACGTGATCCCGGATCGTGCCCAAGCGTTGGGTCACACCGTCATCATCACGCCCGACGATATCCACGACGGCGAGCGGTAGCAGACGCTGCGCAAATTCTTGCAACGCACTGTCGAACACTTCGTCCATTTCGTGCCGGAGAGTCACGGCTGTCAATGACGCGGCAGCCACCCAGAGAAGTGTCAGTATTACCCCCAGCGACAGACTCAATCGGCCACGCAGGCTGCGCGGCAGCCTCATGGCGCACCCAGCCGATAGCCCATGCCGCGCTCTGTCTCGACGATGCCGGCCCCCAACTTTTTTCGAAGTCGGCTGACATGGACCTCGATCGTGTTGCTCTCGATCTCGGACCCGAACGCATAGAGCTTGTCCTCCAGCTGTGTCTTGGAAAGGAGCTGACCGGGGCGGGCGAGAAACGCTTCGAACAACGCCCATTCGCGCGCCGTCAGTTGGATGGGCTTGCCATCGCGGTGAATGCTGCGGGCCGCCAGGTCGATATCAAGTGGTCCATGGGTGATGATCGGGTTCGGATTGCCGGTATAGCGCCGGGCGACCGAGCCAATGCGTGCCGACAGTTCGGCCAGATCGAAGGGTTTGACGAGGTAGTCATCTGCCCCGGCATTCAATCCCTCGATTCGGTCCGATACCTGATCGAGCGCGGTCAGGATGATCACCGGCGTCACATCGCCCCGCGTGCGCAATGCCTTGAGAAACGTGATACCCCGTCCATCCGGCAGCATCAGATCGAGAAGCACCAGGTCATAGTACGCGCCCGCCATGGCGTCGTGCGCCGCGTCCAGTCGCTGCATCCAATCCACAGACTGGCCGTCGCCCGCGATCTGGTCGCGTACGGCGGCGCCCAGAACGGCATCATCTTCGATCAGCAGGATACGCATGGCGGTCGGAATTCCTTTTCTTGTCGAAGTACTCCTTGTCCGCTTGGGCTGACGTGAAGCTGACGGTTGTGGCGGCGTGTCTTCAGGATCCCGTCAGGTTCAGGGTTGATGGTATGTGAAGGACGACCGCAAGTTGGAGTTTGCCCCATGAAGACGACACTGACAATTCTCACCTTTCTTGCCGTATTTCCCGCTGGGGCGGCGCTGGCCGAGGACGATTGTTTCGTGCCCATGGCGAATTGGCAGCCACGCGAGACAGTAGCGCGTCTGGCCGATGAGAACGGCTGGACTGTGCGGCGCATCAAGATCGACGATGGCTGCTACGAGATCGACGGCCGCGACGCCGAAGGGCGCCGCATCGAGGTGACGGTCCATCCCGCCACGCTCGAGGTGATCGATTTCGAATATGAGGATGAAGACGATGATTGATACAGACAGTCGCGACGTTCCGCAGATGGACGTCGGGACATCCGGCAAGGTTCGTGTCTGGGACCCGCTGATCCGGGTATTTCACTGGAGCCTCGTCGTCGCTTTCGCCGTAGCCTATTTGAGCGCCGAAGAGCTCTCCACAGTGCATGAGGTGGCGGGCTATGTCGTTGCAGGGCTGGTTGCCTTCCGCATGATCTGGGGCCTTGTCGGTAGCCGATATGCGCGCTTTGCTCAGTTCTTCAAGGGTCCATCTGCGACATTTTCATATCTGCGTGACGTGGCCGGACATCGCGATCGCCGCTACCTTGGCCATAACCCGGCGGGCGCTGCGATGACCGCGGCGCTGTTGATCACCCTGTCGGCCACAGCGTTCACCGGCTGGCTGCTCGACGATGAGACCCGCATCGCGATGTTGCCCGATCTACCGCAGATCATCGCACCGGCCATTGCCGACGAGGACGGCCAGGACCGTGAATATCGGGGTAGGGGCCAAGGCGGCGAAAGTGCCGTGGAAGAGGTGCATGAGGTGCTTGCCAACTTGATGCTCCTGCTGATCGCCGTTCATGTGGGAGGCGTCGTGCTGACCTCTTTGCGCCATCGCGAAAACCTGGCCCGCGCCATGGTCACAGGCGAAAAACGCGCTCCCGAACCAGGCGACATCGCCTGAATGCTCCCCCGGGCCGATCGGTCCCGTCGGCCCTTCCTGGCCCCGCCACAATCGGCGGGGCCTTTTTCTTCCTGACAGCAAGCTGAAGCAAGAATCGCCGCGCCGTCAGGAAGACATCAGGCAGCATCTCCACATTGATCCCAGCAAACGAAAGGAAGCTTGCCATGAAAAAAACCCTTGTCCTTCTGATCGCCTCGACAGCCTTGACCACTGTTATAGGCGTTGCTGCCTGGAGCGCCGTGCGCGCACCTGGCGACACGATCACTCAGATCGCCGCAGCAGTGTTCGATGATGCCCAGGAGTCGTTGCCGCTCGTGTTTGTCAGCAGTGATGACGATGATGATGAACGCGAACACCGCAGTGGTGCTCGGTACGACGACGATGATGAAGACGATTGCGATGAAGATGACGATGACGATGACGATGAAAATTGCATCGGCAATGCCCGTAACCCAGCCCCCGCTGGTACCGTAGCCCCTCCGCAGAACGGGCTTTTCGGCAATGGCGCGCCACCGCAGGTCCAGGTGAACTGAACCCGGTCGCTCCCTCAATTCTCGTACAAGGACCCAAGTCCATGAAATCCGTTCTCGCAACGCTCGCGCTCACCACGGCGCTTACACTCCCCGGCCTCGCCATGGCACGGCCCGTCACAATGACCACGACGCTGAACAACTACGGTGGCGATGGAGCGTATCTCGCGCTCTACGTCACGGGCGCAGGGGGTGCCTATGTCGGCAGCCTGTGGATGGCTGGCGGCAAGTCGAAATACTATGAGCACCTTACCGAATGGTACCGGGCGACCGGCGGCGACAGCGCCGAGGTCAACGGCATTACGGGTGCAAGTGTCGGTGCTGGCCGCTCGCTTGAGATCACGCTTGATCTCGCCGATGCCCTTTTCGATGCCGGTTACACCCTGCACATCGACGCCGCAGTTGAGGACATGCGCGACAGTCCGAACGAAGTGGCCATCCCTCTGACGAGGGCAGGCGCGGGCACACCCGTGAACGGTCGCCGCTATGTCGCCGACTTCGCCTACGACATGTGAGGAGACTGGACCATGATCCGCGCTCTTCATCGCTGGCCGGGTCTTCTGGCTCTGGCTCTTATCACGGGACTGGCGCTCAGTGGCGCAGCACTGTCGGTCTTCCCCGCAGCAGAGCGCCTGTCCGCGCCGCAGGCAGAGGCCGGACTGACGGTTGCCGCCCTCGCGGACCGCATCCAGACGGTCTATCCGGGTGTCGAGCAGATCCGCCGGTCAGCTTCGGGCCGGATCACTGCCTACTGGTTCGATCATGGCGCGCCCGGCGCCGCCGCAATCGACCCCGCAACCGGGGAAGGAGTGGCCTCCGCCGATCCCAACCAGGCTGAACGCTGGCTCACCAACCTTCACCGCTCGCTGTTCCTCGGGGACGGCGGGCGCATCGCCATGGCTGTAGGCGCGGCGGCGATGTTGGTCCTTTCGCTCAGCGGTACGATGTTGGTCGCGCGGCGCGCGGGCGGTTGGCGTCGCTGGTTCGCACCACTGCGTGGGCCGCTTGCCGGACGTCTGCATGTGGAAATCGCGCGGATAGCGGTGTTTGGCCTTGTTCTGTCCTCCACCACCGCGTTGTGGATGACGGCCTCCACCTTCGATCTGCTTCCTGATGGCAGCACCGCACCGGCCATGCGGGCCGAGGTGAGCGGCGAGACGGGGTTTGCGTTGCACCAGATGCCCGCCCTCTTGCAGACGCCGGTCGCGGAACTGCGCGAGCTGAGCTTTCCCTATCCCGGCGACGCCACGGATGTCTTCACGCTGAAGACGGATCGGGGCACCGGGTATCTCGACCAAGGCACCGGGGCGCTGCTGGGATGGTCTGACCTGACCGGTTGGGAGCGCGTCTACGAAACTATCTACATGCTGCATACAGGCCGGGGCGCGGCGACGCTCGGTCTGGTGCTCGGGTTGATGGCGCTCGGCACGCCCATGATGGGCGCGACCGGCGTTCTGATCTGGCTCGCCGGACGGCGGCGACGGCCGCGCATCCGGGGCAATCAGCCCGCGGGGGGCGCCGAGACGATCGTGCTTGTCGGCAGCGAGGGTGGCAGCACCTGGGGCTTTGCCGCGACCCTGCACGCCGCGCTGACGGATGCAGGGCAGAGCGTCCATGTCGGCCCGATGTCGGGTTTTGCCCCGGAGCGCTACACGCGGGCCGAGCGGATCATCGTGTTCGCCGCGACCTACGGTGATGGGGCTGCGCCTGCCTCGGCCAAGGGGTTTCTCGACCGGCTGAGTGCCGCCGGTGGTGCGCCCCGCATCCCACTTGCTGTGCTCGGCTTTGGCGACCGCAGCTTTCCGGTCTACTGCGCCTTCGCCAAGGCCGTTGCGGCAGCGGCGCAGGCGAAGGGCTGGCCCGAATTCCTGCCCCTCGACACGATTGACCGCCAGTCGCCGCAGGACTTCGCGCGATGGGGCCGCGCACTTGGAGAGGCTCTCGGACTCGACCTCGAACTGTCGCACCAGCCCATCCTGCCGGCGGCCGAGACGCTGACCCTCGTCTCGCGGCGGGACTATGGTGCCGAGGTGCAGGCCCCGACCGCGATCCTGCGCTTCGCCCTGCCGCCCGCCACGCTCTGGCAGCGGTTGACCGGAGCCGGGTTCGCGCGGTTCACGGCCGGCGACCTGATCGGCGTCGTGCCGGAGGGCAGTGCCGTGCCACGGCTCTACTCGCTCGCTTCTGCCCGCCGCGACGGCTTCATCGAGATCGTCGTGAAGAAACATCCCGGCGGCCTCTGCTCGCGGCAGCTCACGACGCTGGAACCGGGCGACAGGGTGACAGCCTTCCTCCGCCGCAATCCCGGCTTCCGTCCCGGATGGGGCCGTGCGCCCCTCATCCTAATCGGTGCAGGGACGGGCATCGGGCCACTGGCAGGCTTCGTGCGCGGCAATTCAGGCCGGCGGTCTATCCACCTGTTCTTCGGTATGCGTCATCCCGACAGCGATTTCTTTTATGGCGAGGAACTGCCCGCCTTGCAGGAAAAGGGCCGTTTGACCCGTCTGGTCACGGCGGCTTCGCGAGGGACGCGGCCCCACTACGTGCAGGACGCGTTGCGCGGTGATGCCGCTGAGGTCGCGCATCTCATCCGCAACGGGGCCCGTGTGATGGTCTGCGGCGGCCGCGACATGGCGACGGGCGTGGCCGATGCGCTGGCTGAAATCCTCGCGCCGGCCGGGCTCGCGCCTGCGGTTCTGAAGGCGGAGGGACGATATGTCGAAGATGTCTACTGAACAGGTACGCGTCGCCCTGAACGGCCCGACCATGGGCACACGCTGGTCGGCGCTGTTCTTCACGGAACCGGGCTTCGACACGGGCGCGGTCCGAGCCGCGCTTCAGGCGGCTGTTGACGAGGTCGACGCCCAGATGTCGACCTGGAAACCCGACAGCGACCTGATGCAGCTCAACGCAGCGCCCGTGGGCGCTTGGGTGGCGGTGCCCGAACGCTTGACGGAGGTTCTGCGTCTTGGTCTCGAGATCGGGCGCGCCTCGACCGGGGCCTTCGACATCGGCATGGGCGACGCGGTGATGGCCTGGGGCTTCGGACCGGAGGCCGCGGCGCCCGAGTGCATCCGCGCCGCGATGGCCGCCCCGCGTCGCCCTGCGCATGAGGTCCTGGAAATCGACGGTGCCCATGTGCGTACGTCCGCGCCCATTGCCCTCGACCTAAACGGCATCGCCAAGGGCTACGGCGTCGATCGGCTGGCCGAGATCCTCCGCGACCGCGGGATCGCCGACGCCCTTGTCGGGATCGACGGCGAGATGCGCGGGCTCGGTCTGAGGCCTGACGGACAAGCCTGGACCATCGCAGTGGAGGAACCGGACGCCAAGCGTCGGACGCCTCATTCGATCCTTACGCTGCAGGATGCCGCCGTCGCCACCTCCGGCGATTACCGCCACTGGGTCGAAGTTCAGGGACGAAGCCTGTCGCACACCATGGACCCGACGCGTGGTGCGCCCCTAATCGCGTCGCCGGCCTCTGTCACCGTGGTGGCCCGCACCTGCGCCGAGGCGGATGCCTGGGCGACCGCGTTGATGGTGCTGGGACCTGAGAGGGGCACCGAACTCGCTAGAAAACAAGGGCTCGACGCCCTGTTCCTCCTGCGCGAGGATGCGGGCCACGCAAGGGGTGTGGGAGTAGGACGACTTTTTTCCGAAGAGCCAGCGGCAATCGCCTCAGCCGAGGGGACATGAGCCGCATGGAACACACCAATACCGACCGCCTAAAGACGGCTATTCTGCTGCTGGCAGTGTCAGGGCTGGTCGTAGGTCTTGCGCTCTGGTTCGCTGGATTGCACGAGATGGCGGACCTGGTCTGGATCGCTGGGGTCGTGCCCGCGCTCGCCGCGCTGGTGGTCGAGATCCTGCGCAGCATCGGGCGCGGCGAGTTCGGGATGGATATCGTCGCGGCACTCTCCATGACAGCGGCGCTCGTCTTTGGCGAGACGCTCGCCGCGGCGGTCGTAGCGGTGATGTATTCTGGCGGCACCTTCCTCGAAAGCTTTGCCGAAGGCCGCGCCTGGAGCGAGATGCACGACTTGCTCTCGCGCGTCCCCCGGACGGCGACCCGGCATCGTTGTGGGCGTGGCAATGGGCGCACGTGAGGCTGCTGCCTCGGCAGAGGCAGCCGACGTTGTGTTGCCGGTCGGCCGACTCGGACCGGGGATCGAGATCGCGCGGGCCTCGCGGCGCATCGCTGTAGAAAGCGTCGTGGCCGGGATCGGATTGTCAGTCGCGGGCATGATAGCGGCGGCCTAAGGTTACCTGTCGCCGGTGCAAGGCGCGCTGCTTCAGGAGGTCATCGACGTGGCCGTGATCCTGAACGCGTTGCGCGCTCTGCGCATCAAACCCGATGAGCCAAATGCACCGGATGCGGTGATCGAGGCTATGCAGGGAAACAAAAAATTGAAGGAGAATATGTTATGAGCCGTCTCACCCACTCAGAATTCCATATGGTCCATCGCATCGGATGGCTGCGAGCAGCTGTACTTGGCGCGAATGACGGGCTCGTCTCGACCGCAAGTCTTGTGGTCGGGGTTGCCTCGGCTGGGTCGGGTCGTCCGGAAATACTGATTGCCGGTCTTGCCGGTCTTGTCGCAGGTGCAATGTCGATGGCTGCGGGCGAGTATGTCTCCGTCAGCTCCCAGACCGACGCGGAGCAAGCCGACATTGCGCGCGAAACCAAGGAGTTGCGGGAGACGCCTGAAGCCGAGCTTGACGAGCTGAAAAGAATTTATGTCGAGCGTGGGCTCGATGAAAGTCTGGCCCTGCAAGTTGCGGTCCAACTCACCGAGAAGGATGCCCTTGGGGCCCATTCCCGCGACGAACTTGGCATTTCTGAGACGGTGACCGCGCATCCTATCCAAGCCGCATTGGTTTCGGCGGCGACCTTTGCCGCCGGGGCCGTTGTCCCGCTCATTGTGGCGTCGCTGGCACCGACTGCGCAGATCACACTTGTCGTCGCGCTCACAACCCTTGTCGCGCTTGCCGTGCTCGGCGGCCTTGGCGCAGCGGCTGGCGGCGCAGGCATCGTCAAGGGCGCAACCCGAGTGACCTTCTGGGGCGCGCTGGCCATGGCGGCAACCGCTGCTGTCGGGACGATTTTTGGCGTTGCCCTGTGATCCCGTCTGGCACCCGAATTCGCAGAGGTGTCCGGGATTCGCAACCATGTGGCCTTCGGGCATCGGGACGCGGGGCATGAGCAGCCTGCTCCCCTCGATCGCGTCGCTGGGGCTGTGGCGTTATTGGGTCATCGGCCTGATGGCTTTCTTCGAGGCGCTGCTCCTCACCAGCGTATTTTCGCCCGGGACGGTCGTCGTCGTGCTGGGCGGTGCTTGGGCCGGGCAGGGGGTCTATGACATTTTCGACATGATGTGGTTCGTCGCCATCGGCACCATCCTTGGATCGCAGGCAAGTTTCTGGCTGGGCACGAAGGGAGAGATGCTGTTCGGCGAGGGGCGCGCCATCCTATCCACGGCACGTCTGGAACGTGGCCAGCGGTTCTCTGCGAAATATCGTGGCGCCAGCATCGTCATCGGTCACTTCCTTGGCCCGTTACGCCCGATCGCACCGGTTGTCGCCGGTCTTTCGGGGATGGGGGATGGCCATTTGCGGTATCCGTGGCTTTGTTGCACAAATAGGTTGATGGGTTCACTGTATGAATCCAGCGTGATAGCTGAAGGCATGAGCAGTTTGGCCCCTACGAAGTATAAGACCACGAATTGGTCGTCTTACAATGACAGCTTGAAGCGGCGCGGATCGTTGTCAATCTGGTTTGATCCGGAGAAGGTTTGGACACCGCCGCCAAGCGGTAAGCGAGGTCGGCACCAACAATTCAGTGACGCGGCCATTCAGACAGGTCTGAATGGCCGCATCCGTATAGATCGGTTGGGGACCGCGTTTGCCCGTCGGTGCAGCCTCCCACACCATATCCGGATCGAACCAGACGCTCAGCGATCCACGCTGTTTCAGCGCGAGGTTGTAGTCATGCCAGTTCGTGGTCTTGTAGACTGTCTTTGCAGATATCCTCATGCCGCTCAGCTACCACATTGGATTCCTGTGGTGAATCCCAAGCAGGCTTTGCGCAACAAGGCCCCGTGGGGGGCGATCGTCGTGAACGGCCCAAAGCGGACATACCCAGTGTCACGGGATGTTGCGATGCTGCTTCTCCGAAGCAGACATCAGCTGCATTGCAGAACTTCGGCAAAGGGGCCTCTATGTCTCAGCCCTATTAGCATACAAGGAGCGTTGATTTTTCTTTATGTAAGTCCAAGCAATAAAACGGCTTGTTTTTTGCCCCTGTGCCATTTCGACGACTTTAAGATCTGCAACCCTGGCTTTTCCTAAAATTCGGCAGAGTGGCTGGAGGTTATCTTTTTTCGACACCAACGAGGTAAACCACAGGCACTGGTCGGCGAACTCCATGCTCTGTTTAACCATGCGGGCGATAAATTTTATCTCGCCACCCGGACACCAAAGTTCCGCGTTTTGACCGCCAAAGTTGAGCTTTTTCGAATTCCCTTTTCCAAGATTCGTCCACTTACGTTGGGTGCCTTTATTCGCCTTTTCCATGGACGAATGAAAAGGCGGGTTGCACATGCTTACGTGAAAAGCGTCGTTGGCTTCGATCACGCCCCTAAAGATATTCTCAGGTTCAATTTGCCGCTTAAGGGTGATTTTCAACTCGTTGAATTCACAAATTTGCCTTGCCGATTTGAGAGCACGCACATCGATATCGACGCCAGTGAAGTTCCAGCCGTATTCGCTCTGGCCCGTCAAGGGGTAAACCAGACTCGCACCGGTGCCGATGTCTAACGCTTTGATGTGACGCCCACGTGGGATCTCTTGATTATTGCTGTCGGCAAGCAAGTCCGCGAGATAGTGGATGTAGTCGACACGACCGGGAATTGGTGGGCATAGATATCCGTCAGGAATATCCCAAAAATCAATATTGTAATGCGTTTTTAGCAACGCGCGATTAAGCATACGGACAGCCCTCACGTCTTGAAAATCAATCGTCGTTTGACCGAGTGGATTATTGATCGTGAAAGCCTCAAGTTCAGGTGTCTGCGTCACTAAACGCACAAAGTCGTAACCTTCTGAGTGTTGATTGCGGGGATGCAGCTTCGTTTTGGTGGCCATCGGGGACGCCTTCATGAAAGTTGGTGGACGTCGCTCGCGAGACGGTTGGTTGGTTTTAGGCCCTCATGTACAAATAGTAAAATTAGGAGCGAAGCAGATCCTCCGCTGACGTGAGGGCCCGGCTGTTCTTTCCGTGTGCAGCATCCGTCATTTCGGGCTCTTGCACTAAATCGCTCCGCGATAGGGCGCTTGTTTCTGCCTATGTGCTGAGCTGGGATTTGTTTCGCGTTTTGTGATGTTGGGTGTGTGCTGTTGATCGAGGTGATTTTGCCTCGATTGACAGAGGACA
>NZ_VSJK01000014.1 GCF_008085915.1 Oceaniovalibus sp. ACAM 378
GTCGTCCGACGCGACACATCCAAAGGCTCTCTCAGCATCAAACTCAAGCGAGCTGGCTGGGATGAGGCATTCTTATGCAGCGTTCTCAATGGGCTGTAAGACGCGTGAGCCAAACGCGATTGCCCTGCCGAACAGTGACTCGATCCATTCGATGTGAAGGATATCGCCTTGCCTGAATGAATGGTCCCAGAACGGCGTCACTCCGGTTGTGACATTCTTGGCCTGGAGGGCACGCTCCAGGCCGTCCTTCAGAGTCACGACGTAGGCATTGGGCGAGGAATCGGCGATTTCCTCGGCAACATAAACGTGGCGGTCACCCCATGTATCATCTGTTCCGAGAGGAGAATCCGAAGGGATTACAAGTTCTCTGATGGCCTCCCAGCACTCCTCAAACGACGCGAATAATTCCTCGGGTGCAGAGCGCTGATAAACTTTCTTCAACTCTGCAAAAGAGGTGATGATATCAACCGGATCCATTTCTTTTGAGTTTTCAAGATCTTTAAGGATCTGGTTCCAGGCGTCTTCAGACTCCCCCTCAAAGCTGTATTCACTGCGCAAGGGGCCAGTATAGTGGCGCATGTAGTCGTCGAGTTTTGGATCGAATGTGTTGTTCCAACGTGTATCGATTGGCTGAATGCCATATTTTTCGACCAGGCGGATCAGGTGTCCATTCTCGCCCCAACCGACGTCGTGCCGGGCGGCAATCGGCCTGCCGAGGCTGGCGACCCATTTGGCAAAAAAGCTGAGCGTCTGCGGATTCCGGCGGGCCAGTATCACGCCGGCATTCACTCGGCCTGAGTGACCAGCCACCACGCCAATCGGGTTTTGGTCAGAAACCGCTTGATCGATGGCAGGACAGCCCGGTTGGATTTTAACATCTGTATCGAGATAGAGAACAAAGTCATTTTTAAGCAATGCGCCGTAAAGCAGAAACGGCTTGAGCCATATATTTTCACGCCCGAGTAATGGGCTGCCGGGTTCAGATACACAGATGTATCTGTAGCCATGTTTGTCGCAATATTGGCGCTGACTTTCTACGGCGTCGGCGAATGCTACATCGTAGCCACCCTGTCCGAGGCTAAACGCAAGTGTCATCGACTCGTTGGCTTTCATGGATTATTTTCCGATCCGATGTTCGGCTATACGAGCTTCGCCAATGGAGACAGCGATGTCACGGGTACAACGTGCCTGCTCAGCGGAATATCGGATCGATGGGTATGGCGTCAACGACAACATCGGCACTCATTAATCCGGAGTGCCGATGTGGGCGGTGTGGCTATCGCAAAAGCCCGGTGCAATGGTCGGTCACAAATATGCCTTCAACGGTATTTCCGTCACCAAGGCTATTGGTCTAGCAGTCGGAGTGCCGGTTTTACTTAACTTTCTTCCCGGAAATCGACAGCGCTGGCTTTCCCGCCAGAGGATTGGCCGCCGCAGAGGCTTTGGGCTTCTCCTGTTTCGGTTTCTTGGCCTCTTTGTTGCCACGCATGTTGTTGCCTTTGGCCATGGTAGGTCCTTCCAATATGCAGCCATCGAATGCCGGGATGGCGGGGCTTGGCTGCGGGTTGTTCTCAGATCTTTATTGAGAGGTGGTCAGGGGTCTGATGTCTGAAACTCAGGTTGGTGTGGTCACTTTCACGACGACTTCTTCCTGCGCCCGTTGCTGGCCGCGCGACACGGTTGTGACCGGCGATCCAAACATGGTGTTTGCAGCAGCAAAGTCGTCGGCCGTATCAATCTCGGTCCATTTCAGCCCGGTGATATCAAGAGCGTGGAAGTCTGTGCCTTTTGCAAGCAGCCTTTCGTAAGCCGCCTCGTAATAGTCCCGATAATGCATCGGGTTTTCCATCATCTGGGTTAGTTCTGCGAAAAGAAGCGGAGCGGCCTTGGCGCTGATTTTTTCGATGCCGATGGATTCGCCCACGGCCTCTTTTGGATCGACGGTCTTGCTGATCTCAAGCACTTGCATCCGGTCATCCACGATGACCTTCACTTCTTCGTCTTCAAGCGCGATGTTGCGGTCGATGCAGAGAACGTTGGGCATATCGCTGTCGATCAGATCGCGCAGGATCTTGACGTCAAACACGACATCGGCGTCGAACTTGATGAACGCCGCCGTTCCGATGGCCGGCGAGGCCAGCATGAGCGAGTAAGCGGTGTTGGTATCGCGGTATCGGTCGTTGACCACATAGGTAACACGGATTCCCCGGAAGGTCTTGTCGACAAATTGCCGGATCTGATCGGCCCGGTGGCCAAGTACAAGAACAAATTGGGAAACCCCGCAGCTCAGGCAATTGCGGATCATCCGTTCCAGGATGAGTGAGCCGCCAACAGACAGCAGGCTCTTGGGGCAATTATCCGACAGAGGCGACAGGCGTGAACCGATGCCGGCAGCCAGAATGACGGCCATGGGAGGGCGGGTGTTTTCATATTTCATGGTTATTTGTATCCTTCGATTGCGCCGTTTCAGACGGTTATTTCTGGATCGGAAGTTGCCGGTCGGCGGCGAAATTCATCCCCCGCCTCACGGACCAGTAGATGCCCCAGTAGATCTGGCTGATGGCGAAGATCCAAAGCATCGGTGTCAGCTGATCAAACACGAGCGCCGCCGACAGTATGAAGATAAAGACACCTTCATCCGACTTGAGCGCCTTTGGTTGTTCCTTAAGAAACCACTTGATGTTGGCGCGCAGACCAAACCCGAGGCCCGCTGTGGGTTCGGCCCGACCCGATTTGGACATAGACGCAGGATATCCCGGATCGCGCGCCGATTCGATTTGCATGGCGACATACTTAACGTAACCGCGCAGGCCGTAGAACGCGATGCCGATCATCGCCAGAAAGACCGGCACGACGCTCAGCGATTGCGCATAGGCCGCATAGCCCGCCGCACCGAACCAGAGCGAGACCTGCACCTGATCGGTCACACGGTCATAGTAGCTGCCGACCAGCGACGACACCTTTCGATAGCGCGCCATCTGCCCATCCATACAATCAAGGATATGGCTGGCATGGATCAGGATAGCCGCTGTGATGAACCATCCGGTGCCGCCAATCAGAATTCCGATTGTTGCCGCAATGGCGACCAGAAACGACGCCGCCGTGATCCGGTTCGGCGTGACCCACGGCAGATCAACAACGCCATAGTTGGCGACAATGGCCAGAGGCGCTGTGACGAACGAGGACCACCACTCATCGTTTTTCGTCTTGGTTGCCCAAAGCCGCGTAAGCTTGTCTGTCATGATACCACCTTCGCCAATGCATGGAGAGGGATCGGCAACCTTACCACTGTTGCGCGCTTCGGCCTGACAGCGGCGACCAGATCGGCAGCTTCGGCCTGCAACGTCAGCAGCACATCCTTCAGTGAAGCGAGGAAGTAGCGGATGTCATGGTCTGACAGCTCGCCGATATTGCCGACCTGAAACACCCGGCCGGCAAAACACCCCTTACCTTCATAGATGATGATGGATTTCTGACGCAGTCGTTCGCGGATGTCGCGAACCGAGACGCTCGGCGGCACCCGGACCGTTGTCAGCATCGAACACATGTCGGCCTCATCGATCAGGAATTCGAGGTTCAGCCTGCGCATCCCGATGCGCAACAGCTCTGCGCGGGCCATGATGCGCGCAAAGCGCTTGTTTACGCCTTCGCGCAGAAGGTCCGTCAATGCCTGCTCTAACGCAAAGAAAAGCGGTACGGCGGGCGTATTCGGCGTCTGGCTGTGTTTTTCAAGGAATTCATAGAACGTTGCAAGGTTCAGATAAGTTGTCTTGGCGGGATGGGTCTTGAGCTTTTCAAAATGGTTCTTGCTGCCGATCACAAAAGACAGTCCGGGAAAGGATCCGATCGCCTTCGAGCTGGAGCTGGAGCAGAAGGCGATGTTGCAGCCTTCCATATCGACCAGTTCCGCCCCGACCGAGCTGACGCCATCCACGACGAAGGTCGCGCCAGATGCCTTGACCATGGCACCGATGGGGCCAAGCGGGTTGAGCATGCCCGAGCAGGTTTCATGATGGACCATGGCCACGACATCAATCTTGTGGGCCGTCAGATAGGCCTCGATCTGCGGCAGATCAAACGGAGTTCCCCAGGGCACTTCGATCAGGTGGGTCTTGCTGTTGTGGATCCGCGAGATTTTGTTCAAACGCTCGCCAAATTCGCCGTTTGACAGGACCAGGATCTCGCCGTCGCCGACAACAGACGACAAAAGAGCCTCGTTGGCAGCTGTGCCGGAGCCGGTGATCACCACGGCCCGATAAGCCCTGCGGTTTCTGATCTGGAACAGCGACAGGATCTTCTGTTCGATACTGGCAAGCAGGTCATCGAAATCAGGTTCACGATGGCAGATGTCTTCCCGACAGATCGCATACCGCAAGTTTTCGGCTACATTTACTGGTCCGGGTGTGAAAAGAAGAAATTTATCCAAAAGAACGTCAAGCTCCCTCTACTTCCTGACCATCGGCCACGAAAATGGCGCGCCCATGTTAAGCCCTTACCCGTGGCTCGGGTAAGGGCATCGATAGGGCGTAAATCGACTTCGAAAACGCAGCCAGAGAGCATGGCTGTTGGCAAATCGTCCAGAAATTGAACGCTTGTAGAGAAAAGTAAAAGCTCGGTTTGTTCCTGCAGTAGTTGCAGAAAACCTGAGCATCATGCACCGGGAAGCACCATCTGGATGGCGTGCGGTAAAATCGAATAAGTTCAGAGGTCGCAAAAAT
Source organism: Oceaniovalibus sp. ACAM 378 (assembly GCF_008085915.1). Classification (GTDB taxonomy): domain Bacteria; phylum Pseudomonadota; class Alphaproteobacteria; order Rhodobacterales; family Rhodobacteraceae; genus Oceaniglobus. The sequence continues at coordinate 4,719 of NZ_VSJK01000014.1, forward strand.
CGGCCATATCCAACGGCGCTTTTGGCGGCGATGAAATTTGGCCCGTAACGTCAGCAACAGCTTCAGGCAATCCAAAGCGTTGGGGTTGATCTCAGAAAGGGTGTGGTGCGCTCGATCAAGCGACCGGAGAGTTATATCTAAGGGCGAAGCCGCCAAAATGCAAGGACCGTTGCCCAGCTGGACAGTGACCTCTCGGGTCACGATCACCCTCGCTTTCCGCACCGGCTGTTCCTTCTCGCAGGGTAGGTCCGTGTAACGATTTTCTTTCCGCATGTTAAAAATTGAGTGCGGACTTTCCCGAAGTTTTGCCATATCGTCGCACGGGTGTACGAAATTGTGAGGAAAGCCAGGGATGCCAAAGCCGGAAATTCACACGATGGAAGAGCTGTCGGCTGCGATCGGCGTGTCCCGTCCCACCTTGTCGCGTTACTTTCAGGACCCCGCAAAAGTCAGCCGATCCTCGGTCGAGCGGATCAGGCGCGGGCTGGAAAAAGTTGACTATACCCCGAATTTTTTCGCCACACGGATGAACCGCAAGACGACCGGGATGATCGGCGTGATCATCCCCTATCTCAACGATCTGTTCTTTACGCGGCTTCTGGAATCGATCGAGCGGGCGGCGATGAAAGCCGGCTATACCGTCATTACCCAGTGCTCTCACTCCGATCCCGAGATCGAAAAGCGGGCGGCAGAGACGTTCCTGTCGATGAGCGTCGATGGGGCGATTGTGGCGCCTCTGGGGAACCACAGCGATATGCGTGTGTATGAAAGGCTGAACGCGCGATTGCCGTTCGTGCTGATGGACTCGCGCCCAAAACCGCTGACGGATGTGGATTTTGTGGGCACAGATCATGTGCAGAGTACGGGTGTGATTACGGAGTATCTTTGCCGGGTGGGGAGCCCGCCGATTTTTCTGGCAATGCCGCGCGTAAACTTCAACGCCCTGGAGCGTGAGAATGCCTATGTGGCCAAGATGGAACTGCTGGGCTTTGAGCCAGTCGTGATCGGTGCGGAAGTTGTCCGTCAGGAATGGCACTTCGAGGCGCACGGTTTGGCCGTTCTGAACGATCAGTTCTCGAAGGGGCGGTTGCTTGAGTCGTCCATCCTCTGTGCGAACGACCGCGTCGCCATCGGGGCTCTGCGAGCGGCAGCGCAACACGGGCTTGAGCCGGGCGCGCTGCGCAGGGGTGGGTTGCGAATCGCCGGGCACGATGATTATCCGCTTTGCCCGTATACAACGCCCGCTTTGACGACGGTCGCGCAGAATGTGGCTGCGATCGGTCAGGCCGCAGTCGACCGTCTGCTGGAAAAATGCAGCGCGGAAAAACAGTCCGGAAATCATGCCATTACGCTGATGGACGGCGTGCTCAAAATTCGCGAATCCGCCTGAGTAAACGGCTGAATGCTGCGCAATCTCCGGCGTTTTTGAAACTTTATGTTGACGTAAGGTCTTTCCCGAGATTAATATTGACGCATGTAAAAAGCGTCTCGGGAGGACTACTATGAACACGAAGCAAAGAATGCTCGGCACCACCGTCGGTCTGGGCCTCATGGCCGGACTGGCATCAGTGGCATTGGCCGAGGAGATTACCATCGCCACCGTGAACAATGGTGACATGGTGCGGATGCAGAGCCTTTCTCCGCAGTGGGAGAAGGACACCGGCAACACGATCAACTGGGTTGTTCTGGAAGAAAACGTCCTGCGTCAGAACGTGACCACCGACATCTCTACGGGTGGTGGTCAGTATGACGTCATGACAATCGGCACGTATGAGGCACCGATCTGGGGCAACAACGGTTGGCTGGTGTCGCTGAACGAAGGAATGGCCGACGACTGGAATGCCGATGATCTGCTGCCGGCCATTCGTGGCGGTTTGACTGTTGACGGTGAACTTGTCGCCGCGCCGTTCTATGGCGAGTCCTCCATGGTCATGTATCGCAAGGACCTGATGGAGAAGGCCGGTCTTGAAATGCCCGAGGCGCCGACCTGGGACTTCATCCGCGAAGCCGCTGCCGCGATGACCGACCGTGACAACGAGATCAACGGCATCTGTGCACGTGGCAAGGCCGGTTGGGGTGAAAACATGGCCTTCCTGACCGCCATGTCGAACTCGTTCGGTGCGCGTTGGTTTGATATGGACTGGGCCCCCCAGTTCGAGAGCGAGGCGTGGTCCAATACGCTGAACTTCTATCTCGACATGATGAAGGAATCCGGCCCTGCCGGTGCTGCGAACAACGGGTTCAACGAAAACCTGACCCTGTTCCAGCAAGGCAAGTGCGGCATGTGGATCGACGCTACCGTGGCGGCGTCCTTTGTTACCAATCCGAAGGATTCGACTGTCGCCGACCAGGTCGGTTTCGCACTGGCCCCCGACACCGGTCTTGGCAAGCGTGGCAACTGGCTCTGGGCGTGGAGCCTGGCAATCCCGACCTCCTCTGAAAAGCAGGACGTGGCCAAGGATTTTGTAAGCTGGGCGACGGGGCAGGGGTACACTGCACTGGTTGCCGAGAATGAAGGCTGGGCCAACGTCCCTCCGGGAACGCGTACCTCGCTGTATGAGAACCAGGACTATCTGGACGCGGCACCCTTCGCGCAGATGACGCTGAACTCGATCAACTCAGCCGATCCGCAGAAACCGACCGTGGAAGAAGTGCCCTACACCGGGGTCCAATTCGTGGCGATCCCCGAGTTTGCGGGCATTGCCAACCAGGTCGGCCAGCAATTCTCGAACGCGCTGGCAGGCAATCAGACCGCAGAAGAAGCGCTGGAAAATGCGCAGGCGCTGACCCTCGAAGAAATGGAAGCTGCGGGCTACTGAGCCACGGCAACCGACGATCCGGGGGCGGATACACCTGGCCCCGGAATCCCCCTTCAGGGATTTCCGCAGGCCAATCCAGCGGTCGGCGAAAGCCCCTGACCACGCTGTCGGGAGGAGCCAGTCATGGCGACAGAACATTCCAAATCATCGGCACGTATCATGATTGCACCAGCCGTCTTTGTGCTGCTGGTGTGGATGCTGGTGCCCCTTTGCATGACACTGTACTTTTCGTTCGCCGATTATCGGCCGATGCGCGCGACCTTTGATGCGTGGATCGGTTTCGACAACTATGTGTCGTTCCTGACATCGTCGTCATTTCTGTCCTCGTTGGGCACGACGCTGTGGATGGTCGGCGGTATCCTGAGCATCACCATCGCCGGCGGCGTCGTGTTGGCGTTGCTGCTGGATCAGCCGATGTTCGGGCAGGGGATTGTGCGCATCCTGGTGATTGCGCCGTTCTTCGTCATGCCGACGGTTTCGGCACTGGTGTGGAAGAACATGTTCTTCAACGTCGACAACGGGCTGTTTTCGTATCTGTTCAAGTTCTTTGGGGCGCAACCCTATGACTTCCTGTCACAATCGCCGCTTTTTTCGATCGTCATCATCGTGGCCTGGCAATGGTTGCCCTTCGCGACGCTGATCCTGCTGACCGCCGTACAGTCCCTGTCGAGCGAACAGCTTGAGGCGGCGGAAATGGACGGCGCGCCGCCGCTCAGCCGGTTCTGGTACATCATCCTGCCGCATCTTTCGCGCGCAATCACGGTGGTCATCCTGATCCAGACAATTTTCCTGCTGTCGATCTTTGCGGAAATCTTCGTCACCACCAATGGCGCCTTTGGCACCCGCACGCTGACCTATCTCGTCTATCAGCGCGTCTTGGAAAGCCAGAACATCGGCCTCGGCTCTGCCGGGGGAATCGTCGCCGTCATCCTTGCCAACTTCGTTGCCATCTTCCTGATGCGCATCGTCGGCAAGAACCTTGATAACTGAAGGGGCCTGAACAATGGCACGCGCAATTTCACCCCGTAAAAAGTTAATGTGGACCGCCCTGTCCTGGGGCATCGGCCTGATGATCTTCTTTCCGATCATGTGGACCTTCCTGACCAGCTTCAAGTCCGAGTCCACGGCAATCTCTGACCCGCCGGTCTGGTTGTTCTTCGACTGGACGACTGAGAACTACAGCACCGTGTTGGCGCGGTCGAACTATCCGCTGGCGCTGATGAACTCGATCATCATTGCAGTGGGCTCTACCCTGCTGGGCATCCTGATCGCGGTGCCTGCGGCTTGGGCGATGGCTTTCGTGCCCGGCAAACGGACCAAGGACGTGTTGCTGTGGATGCTGTCGACCAAGATGCTGCCTGCCGTCGGCGTGCTGTATCCGCTGGTTCTGATCGCGAAATACTTTGGCATCATGGACAGCCGCATTCTTCTGGTGGTGATCCTGATGCTGATCAACCTGCCGATCATCGTCTGGATGCTTTACACCTACTTCCGCGAAATCCCCGGTGAGATCCTTGAAGCCGCGCGGATGGACGGCGCAAACCTGAAGAACGAGATCATCTATGTGCTGACCCCGATGGCGGTGCCGGGCATCGCTTCGACCATCCTGCTCAACATCATTCTGGCCTGGAACGAAGCGTTCTGGACCATCCTTCTGACCACCGTAAACGCCGCCCCGCTGACCAAGTTCATCGCCAGCTTTTCGGCACCCGAAGGATTGTTCTACGCCAAACTCAGCGCCGCCTCGATCATGGCGATCGCTCCGATCCTCATCATGGGCTGGTTCAGCCAGAAACAACTTGTCCGGGGTCTGACCTTCGGCGCGGTCAAATAAGGAGATCACCATGGGACGTATCACACTCGACAAAGTGCAAAAGAAATTCGGTGAAGTCGAAGTCATCCCACCGCTGGATCTGACCGTCGAGGATGGCGAGTTTGTGGTCTTTGTCGGCCCCTCGGGCTGCGGCAAGTCCACGTTGCTGCGCCTGATTGCCGGGCTTGAGGATGTGTCGGGCGGGGAAATCCGCATCGACGGCAAACCCGCCACCGACCTGCCCCCGGCCAAGCGCGGTCTGGCGATGGTGTTCCAGAGTTACGCGCTTTATCCGCATATGTCGGTACGCAAGAACATCGCGTTTCCGATGAAGATGGCGGGTATGCCGCAGGATGAACAGGATCGCCGTATTGCAAAGGCGGCGGATGCTCTGAACCTGACCGATTATCTGGATCGCAGGCCCGGCCAGCTGTCCGGTGGTCAGCGCCAGCGGGTCGCCATCGGCCGCGCCATCGTGCGCGAACCGGCTGCCTTCCTGTTTGACGAGCCACTGTCGAACCTTGATGCGGCCCTGCGCGTTGGCATGCGGATGGAGATCAGCGAACTGCACAGCACGCTGAAGACCACGATGATCTATGTCACCCACGATCAGGTCGAGGCGATGACAATGGCCGACAAGATCGTCGTGCTGCGGGCCGGGCATATCGAGCAGGTCGGATCGCCGCTGGACCTGTATCACGCACCGCGCAACACGTTCGTTGCCGGATTCATCGGCAGTCCGAAGATGAATCTTATGGGGGGTGCCGCGGCGGCCAAACACGACGCCACGACCATCGGCATCCGGCCCGAGCATCTGGATGTGGTGGACACCGGCGGTACGTTCACCGGCAAGGTCGGCGTGTCCGAGCATCTTGGCTCCGACACCTTTTTCCACGTCCACATCCCGGAAATGAACGAACCGATGACCGTTCGTGCCGGTGGCGAAGTTGGCCTCAGGCATGGCGACACGATCTATCTGGAGCCGCAGGCCGACAAGATTCACCGCTTTGACGCCAAAGGGCTGCGGATCGCATGACACGATTAGCCAACAAATCGGCCCTGATCACCGGATCCGCCCGTGGCATCGGGCGGGGCTTTGCCGAACGTTTCGTCGCCGAAGGTGCAACCGTCGCCATTGCCGATATCAACCTTGAGGCGGCAGAGGCCACGGCAAAGGAGCTGGGCGAAGGCGCCTATGCGGTGCAGATCGACGTTTCGGATCAGGCCAGCATTGACGTGGCCATGGCGTCGGTGGTTTCCCACGCGGGCAAGCTGGACATCCTGATCAACAACGCCGCCCTGTTCGACGCCTCCGAAACCGTCGATATCACCCGCGCCACCTTTGACCGGCTCATCGGCGTTAACGTCGCGGGCACGCTGTTCACCATGCAGGCCGCCGCGAAACAGATGATTGCACAGGGCCACGGCGGCAAGATCATCAACATGGCGTCACAGGCCGGGCGCCGTGGCGAACCTTTGGTGCTGGTCTATTGTTCCACCAAGGCCGCCGTCATTTCGATGACGCAATCGGCGGGGCTTGATCTGATCCGCCACGGCATCAACGTGAACGCCATCGCCCCCGGTGTCGTTGACGGGGAACACTGGGAACATGTCGACGCGACCTTCGCGCGGCTGGAAGGCAAGAAACCCGGCCAGAAAAAGGCCGAAGTGGCTGCCGGGGTGCCTGCGGGGCGTTTCGCGGTGCCTGCCGATCTGACCGGCATGGCGGTTTTTCTCGCCTCGTCCGAGGCCGACTACATCGTGTCGCAAACTTATAACGTCGATGGCGGTCAGTGGATGAGCTGAGCGCCCCCGCGCCGCACCGCCACCGCAAAAGGAGGCCCCATGGCCACGCCCCTCACGCTTGCCACGCTGTCCGATCTGCCCGACGCCGTTCGTGTGCCGTCTTATGGACGCGGCGATCTGTCGCCCGGTATCGTCCATATCGGTCTGGGCAATTTTCACCGTGCCCATCAGGCGTGGTACCTGCACCGGTTGATGGACATGGGCGACGCCCATGACTGGGCGATCATCGGCGCAGGCGTGCGTCCCTCGGATGCCGCCGCCCGCGACAGGATGTTGGCGCAGGATTGCCTGACCACCCTGATCGAGCTCGACCCCTCCGGCAAATCGGCCGAGGTGACCGGGTCGATGATCGACTATGTCCCGGTACAGGCCGACAACGCCGCCCTGATCGCCGCAATGGCGCAACCCGCCATTCGCATCGTCGCCCTGACGGTGACGGAAGGCGGCTATTATCAAACCGGTGATGGCGGGTTCGACGCGGGTCACGCCGACATGACCCACGACGCCGCCAATCCGGGCAGTCCGCGCACCGCCTTTGGCGCAATGGTTGCGTCGCTGCGGCAACGGCGTGACGCAGGCAACGGCCCGTTCACCTGCCAGTCCTGCGACAACCTGCAGGGCAACGGCGATATCCTGCGCCGGACAGTGGTCGGCCTTGCGCGACTGGCTGATGCCGATCTGGCCGGTTGGATCGATGCCAATTGCACCTTTCCAAACGCGATGGTCGACTGCATCGTCCCCGCCACGGGACCGTCGGAATTGGCCTTGGCGCGTGATTTCGGTGTCGCCGACGCGGTGCCCGTTACCCATGAAAACTTTCGCCAGTGGGTGATCGAAGACCGCTTTTGCGCCGGTCGCCCGGACTGGGACAAGGTGGGGGCGACATTCACCGATGATGTCCACGCCTATGAGGCGATGAAGCTGCGCCTGTTGAACGCCGGCCATCAGATCATCGCCAATGTGGGCGAGATCCTTTCGGTCGCGACCATCTCAGAATCCATGGCGCACCCGCTGATCCACGGTTTCTTTCGCAAGGTCGAATTGGACGAGATCGTACCGCATGTCACCGCCGTGCCCGGCATGACGCCGCACGACTATGTCGATCTGATCGACCGGCGTTTCTCCAATCCCGAGATCCACGACACAACCCGCCGCGTCGCCTTTGACGGATCGTCGCGCCACACCGGTTTCGTTCTGCCCGTCATCCGCGACGCGCTGAAATCGGGTGCTCCGGTCACTGGTCTGGCTCTGGTCGAGGCGCTTTGGGCACGAATGTGCGAAGGCACCCGCGAAGACGGCACCACCATTGCGCCCAACGATCCGGTCTGGGATGATCTGCAGGCCGCCGCCAGTGCCGCCCGGATCCGCCCCCGCGCCTGGCTGGAGCAACGCCGTTTCTACGGCGACCTTGCCCAGGTCGAGCCCTTCGCCGATGCCTTTGATGACTGGCTGGCGATGATCTGGAAAGAAGGCGCAGAAGCGGCCCTGAAGGCATATCTGGCGTAGCAATAACGCTCGCGTTCATACGCTCCACTGGTCACGGCGCGCACGCTTGAAACACCAAAGAGGGATCGCACCGACGCGCCCGAGTCCCGCTCTGATGTCTTGCTTTGCATGACGGCCGGGCCGCGTGATGCACCAAGGTCAAAGCGCGAAAGTGGCTTGCTCCCTATCCGGCCATCCCGTGCAGGAGATCGATGAAGCGACTGGTGGTTGGGTTAGGCTCCTTGGTGCGCCACGCAGCGACAAGCCGTGCACATGGTGCGTTGTTCTCGGTCAACGGGCGATAGGCAACTCCCGCCGTCCTCAGCTTTGACACAGACTGCGGCAGCAGCGCATAACCGATCCCGCTGCTGGCCAGCCCAAGAACCACCGGACGTTGGTTGACTTCTTCGGGACCATCGCGATCAATTCGGAACTCTATACCCATCAAAACCCAGTACGAGACCATGGGCAAACTTGTCGAAGAAACCGGCGCCAGCCGGCAGCAGCCCGACAAAACGCAAGACTCCGGGCCGGCGTCTGTTGCGCCCGGTCCGGGTTCTGGCCGTCTTTCCAAGCGAATGGAGATCCGAGCGTGAAACCCAACGTCCTGTTCGTGACCGTCGATCAATGGCCCGCCTATCTTTTGGGCTGTGCCGGGCATGAAGGCATCGAGACCCCGACGATTGATCAGCTCGCACGGGTCGGGACACGTTTTCCGAACACCTATGCGCAAACGCCGATCTGTATTCCCTCGCGCCGGTCGATGATGACAAGTCTCAGTTCGCGCGGCCATGGCGACAGGAATTTCGAACCGGACCTGCCGATGCCAAAGGGGATGCCAACGCTTGCCGGGTGCTTTGGTGCCGCCGGATACCAAACGACGGCCATCGGCAAACTGCACGTCTATCCACCCCGCGACCGCATCGGTTTTGATGACGCGATCCTTGCCGAAGAAGGACGCGGCCATCTTGGGGGCCCCGACGATTACGAGATGTATCTTGCCGACTGCGGCCACAACGGCGCGCAGTTCATGCACGGTATGAGCAACAACGAATATTCTTGGCGGCCCTGGCATCTGCCCGAAGATGCGCATGTGACGAACTGGACGGCGCGGACTGCGGCCCGCACAATCAAACGGCGCGACCCAACGCGGCCATCATTCTGGCATGTGTCCTTTACCCATCCCCATCCGCCGCTTGTGCCACTGCAAAGCTATTTTGACCGCTACGCCCGTCGCGAGATGGATACGCCGTTGACCGGTGACTGGTCGGACAGGGATGCCGATGCTCCTTTCGTGATGCGTGCCCTGCGCGCGTTCTATGCCGACCTGCCGCCTGCTCAACTTGCTGACATGCGGCGTGCGTTTTTCGCGCTCTGCACGCATATCGACCATCAGTTGCGTCTGATCATCGGAACCCTGCGCGAAGAGGGGCTGCTTGACGACACGATCATCGTGTTCACGTCGGACCACGGCGAGATGCTGGGCGATCATGGTCTCTACGGCAAACGGTTGATGTATGACGGCTCGGCCCGGGTGCCGCTGATTGTTGTTGACCGGGTCGGACAGACCCGGACCGGGCCCATGGGCGGCACCGATGATCGTCTGATCGCGCTGCATGACCTTATGCCAACGATGCTTGATATGGCGGGAATCGAGGTGCCTGAAACCTGTGAGGGGATCAGCCTTGCCACACCGGCGCGCCGGGACCATCTTTATGGCGAGTCGCACCTTGGGGTGCGCGCGTCTCGCATGGTCCGGGATTCGCGTCACAAGCTGATCTGGTATCCCGCAGGCAATCGCATCCAGCTTTTTGATATGCAGGCCGACCCCGATGAAAAGCGCGACCTTTCAGCGGACGATGACCACGCGGACACGCGCAGGCGACTGGAGCGGTTGCTGATCGGCGAACTGTACGGCGAAGACCTGGCACTGGTCAGCGGCGGTGAACTGATCGGGCTTGCGGCACCCGAGCTTGGGCCGATCGACAATCGCGGTCTCTCGGGCCAAAGGGGCATACATTATCCGCAGGTGCCGATGGCCGATCCGGGCCACAAGGTGGGAACATTCTGATGACCGGTCAGGTCGATACAAGGGCTCCCATCGACACAAGCACTCTTGTTGCGGGCGGGATCATGAGGGTGATCGGCACTTTTGCCACCTGGGATGCTTCGACTATGCAGCTTGGCACTCCGCGACGTATGGGGCCGGGGGTCTATCCCATGATGATCGGGGTGGGCTGTATTGTACTCGGCGCGCTGATCAGCCTGCTTGAGACCCGTCTGATTGCCCTGCCGGAGGGGGTAATCCTCGGCATGGGCAGCGCGGCGCCTTGATTGCCTTCGACGACAGATTAACCCCGGCACTGTCAACGCAACGGTCCTTGCATCATGCTTGCCCGGGCGCTCTTTCGTCGTGGTCGTGGTCGTGGTCGTGGTCGTGGTCGTGGTCGTGGTCGTGGTCGTGGTCGTGGTCGTGGTCGTGGTCGTGGTCGTGGTCGTGGTCGTGGTCGACCGCTCGGGGCTCTCGCACCTCTACCGTCGAGTGGGTCATGCCAAAGGTTTGCTCCAGCCTTTCCTTCACCGCGCGTCTGACCGCTTCACCGTCAGCACCCGGCGCAAGTTCAATCTCCAGCGTCGCCATCGGGCGCTCCTGAGTGATCGACCAGGCATGGATGTGATCGGCGGCGGCGACGCCCGGAAGGGTCTTGAGGTCGAACGCCACGGCGCGGGTGTCGAAATCCGCCGGGGCCGCCTCAAGAAGGATGTGACCGCTTTCCCGTATCACAGCCCAGGCCGAGCGCAGGATCAGCAGCGCGACCAAAACCGATAGAATCGGGTCGATGGGCGTCCAGCCTGTAAAAATGATGACGAGTGACGCCACCAGTGCCGCCACCGAGCCGAGCAGATCGCCCAGAACATGCAGCGCCGCAGCCCGGACGTTCAGGTTGTCACTGTCGACACGGCTGAGCACGCGAAATGACAGGATATTCACGACGAGCCCGGCCAGCGCGACCCAAAGCATCAATCCGCCCAGCACTTCAGAGGGTTGGCTCAGACGTTGCCAGGCCTCAAAGCAGATCCAGATCGCGATTGCGAACAGCGCAAGGCCGTTGACGAAGGCAGCGAGCACCGAGAAACGATCAAACCCATAGGTCCGCCGCCAATCCGACGGACGCCGGGCAAGCCGGAACGCGAACCACGCCAGCAGGAGCGAGGCAAAGTCGGTCAACATGTGACCCGCATCGGCCAGCAGCGCCAGAGAGCCCGAGACCAGACCGCCCGCCAACTCGGCGAACATGAAAGCTCCGGTCAAAAGGGCTGCGATCCCGATTGCCCGTTCCTTCGAGCGCCGCGTCTCGGGCGTGTCCCTGGCAGAAATGGCCGGTCCGTGGGAATGTCCTGCGCCCATGTGTTTTCCTTTCTGCGGGATGCGGCGACGGATACGCCACTCTGGGCGAATGATCGACCAGCAGTTCGGTTCCGGCATTCGGTCGGGCGAATGTGCCGCAGGAAACGCGGACCGCACAGCAGACCGGGTTTTGAATCGCCCTCACAAGTTCGATCAAACCACGCCAGATCCTGTCCAGTACCCGGGCGGGGATCAGTTGATCTTGATCAATCCGCCCTCGTTCTGCCCATGCTACGAATCGCGCGACCGATGCCGCGACGGTCGGAAATACGGTAACACAGAGCCATTCGTCAGAGGAAATCTCTATGAAAAATGCAATCCTTCTTGTTCTCGTCACCGGTTCGACTAAGGCCTCGGACCTTGATCAGATGCTGCAATCGGCTGCCGCCCAGCGGACGCATCTGTCATTTCTTGTTCTGGGGACCCCGCCCCGCCCGCCGATCTATGCCTATGGCGTTGAATCCTATGGTATCCCGTCGGTCCCGGACAACTGGCTGGAAGAAATCGAAGCGTCAAAAGCGGTGCAGATCGAAACGGCCCAAAAGATCCGGGACCGTCTGAAGGGTTCCGGGGCGAATGGCGACGTGGATATTCTTGGATGCGAACCTGCGGCGCTGCCCTCGATCATCGGCAGGCGGGCTGCCACCTGTGATGCCGTCGTCATTTCGAACGACTTGCGCCGCGACGACGCCATGTTCCGCAATGCGGTCCACGGGGCGCTTTTCCAATCACCGGTCGGTATGATCCTGAACCCCGAACGCTCGGGAACCGCGCTTCAGCCCGCACGCGTGTTTGTCGCATGGGACACCAGCCTCCCGGCAGCGCGCGCCGTCCATGCCGCTCTGCCATTGCTGAAAAGTGCAACTGAGGTTGAGGTAGGCGTCTTTGACCCCGTTGTGTCGCCAGAGCGGGACGGAGAAAATCCCGGATCCGACGTCGCACGGTGGTTGAGCCACCACGAATGTAAAGTCGTCCTGCAGCAATACCCGAGCGGCGGCGAGGAAATCGGCACCTGCATCCAAAAGCGGGCCGTCGAGGCAGGGGCCGATCTGATCGTCATGGGGGCCTATGGTCATTCCCGGATGCGCCAGGCGGCCTTTGGCGGCACCACACGCTCGTTGATCGAGCAGACGGACATGGCGGTCTTGCTCGCACATTGATGCGCCCGAGAGACGGGGGGGGGGCGATCCCGCGGACTCCCGGTCTCTCGCGTCATGCTTCGGCGTCTGCGATCAGCACCGCCCTTTGTGACGCTGCCGATCGCGGTGCCAAAGCGGGAGTCTTTGGCAACCTGCGCTTCAGGGATCGGTCGAACGCTTCAACGCCGCTGCCAAGGCAGATCCCAGCGCGCCCTGACTGCCGCTTGTCGACTTCGGGACAGCTGAGGAGGGGGCCGCGCGGTCGACTTTCGGCTTTACAGGCGCGCGTGGTGTGGTGCCATCACCGCCATCTTTGCGCATGGTCAAAGCGATGCGCTTGCGTGGCACATCAACCTCGACGACGCGGACACGGACCACGTCACCGGCTTTGACAACCTCATGGGGGTCTTTGACAAAGCGATCGGCAAGCTGGCTGACATGGACCAACCCGTCCTGATGCACGCCAATATCGACGAAGGCACCAAAGGCGGCGACGTTTGTCACGGTTCCTTCCAGCGACATGCCGGGTTTAAGATCGGTGATGCTGTCGACGCCCTCGGCAAAGGTGGCGGTCTTGAAGGTCGGGCGTGGATCGCGGCCCGGTTTTTCCAGTTCGGTCAGAATGTCACGCACGGTCGGCAGGCCGAAACTGTCATCGACAAATTGCTCGGCCCGCAGCCCGGTCAGCGCGCTGCTGTCGCCCATGATCGCGCGGATGTCGCGCCCGCAGGCCTGCACGATCTTGCGCGCGACGCCATAGGCCTCGGGGTGGACGGATGACGCGTCGAGCGGTTCAGTGCCATCGGTGATGCGCAGAAAGCCCGCGCATTGCACGAACGCCTTTGGCCCCAGACCGGCGACTTTCAGCAGGGCCTTGCGCGTGGCAAAGGCCCCATTGGTGTCGCGGTGTGCGACGATGGACTGGGCCAGCGATGGCCCCAATCCCGCAATATGCGACAAAAGCGGTGCCGAAGCCATGTTCAGATCGACACCCACCGCGTTCACCGCATCCTCGACCACGGCGGCGAGGGATTGTGCCAGACGGCGCTGGTCAACGTCGTGCTGATATTGGCCGACACCGATGGCCTGTGGTTCGATCTTGACCAGTTCGGCCAGTGGGTCCTGCAACCGCCGGGCAATCGAAACGGCCCCGCGAATGGAGACGTCCACATCGGGAAACTCTTTCGAGGCAAGTTCGGACGCGGAATAAACCGAGGCTCCGGCCTCTGACACGATGACCGGTGTCGGGCGCTGAACACCGGCGGGCAGGCGTTTGATCACATCAGCGACCAGCCGTTCAGATTCGCGGCTGGCCGTGCCGTTGCCAATCGCAATCAGGGCGATGCCGTGCTTGCGGATCATTTGCAGCAATGTCTCTTCCGCGCCCCGCAGATCATTGCGCGGCTGGAACGGATAGATCGTCGCAGTATCAACCAACTTGCCCGTCTCATCGACCACAGCAATCTTGCAGCCGGTCCGGATGCCCGGATCAAGGCCCAGCGTCGCGCGCGCTCCGGCCGGGGCGGCCAGCAGAAGATCGCGAAGGTTGCGGGCAAAGACATCAATCGCCGCATCATGGGCGCGGCGGCGCAGTTCGGTCATCAGGTCGACAAACATCGACAGGCTCAGTTTGACCTTCCATGTCCAGACCGCCGCCTCTTGCAGCCACAGATCGCCCGGAGCCTTGCCGGATATTCCGATTTCTGCGGCGATCATGCCGATGACACGCGGCAATCCCGTGTCGGGTTCGGGGGCGATGTCGACGGTCACGATCTCTTCTTTCGCGGCGCGCAGGATGGCAAGTGCGCGGTGCGACGGGATCGTTGCCCATTTCTCGCTATGGTCGAAATAGTCCGAGAACTTGGCGCCCGCTTCCTCTTTTCCCGGTGTGACGCGGGCGGTGATCAGCGCGTCTTTCTGCAGGGTGTCGCGCAGACGTCCCAACAGGGCTGCGTTTTCGCCAAGTTCTTCGGTCAGGATATCCCGGGCGCCGGTCAGCGCGTCCTTTTGCGTCAGCACTGCATCGGACAGAAAGCTTTGCGCCAGCGCGGCCGGATCGGCGGCGCGATTGGCAAGGATGCCGCGTAAAAGCGGCTCCAGCCCGTTCTCGCGGGCGATCATAGCCTTGGTCCGCCGCTTGGGCTTGAACGGCAGATAGAGATCTTCCAGCACCGCCTTGGTGTCGGCACCGGCGATGGCGCGCGCAAGCGCGTCGGTCAATTTGCCCTGCCCGGTAATTTCGCCAAGGATACTGGCGCGGCGTTTTTCCAGATCGCGCAGATAGTCCAGACGTTCCGCCAACCGCCGCAACTGCGTGTCGTCCAGCCCGCCGGTGGCCTCTTTGCGATAGCGGGCGACGAAAGGAACGGTATCGCCGCTGTCCAGCAGCGCGACCGTGGCGGTGACCTGTTCGGGGCGCGCACCGATGTCGGTGGCGATCTTGCGGGCGATGTTAACTGCAACGGTGTTCATATTGGTTCCCTGCGCTGGTCGGATCACCGTACTAGCCCCACATGCGGTGGCCGCCAAGCCTTAGGTGGACCCTGCGAACGAGAGATCGGCAGTGCACCGCCATGTCGTTGACGCAGATCGCCGCTTTGAATGCCTGCACCCCCGCGGCTTGCCAGTGTGGCGGTTGGTCGAAATGCGTGATGCGCTTGATATGCCCGCGACAGTTTTGCCCGACAGCGCGATGTATGACCATGCACCCGCGCTGAAGGATGCTCACCGCACCGCGGCGATGAGAGCGCTGGTCACACACGCATCAACTCCGAAAGCCAAAGCGACATGATTGAAGCCCGAGAGGCCGCGCTGATCGCTGAAGCGACGGACGCAATCGTGAATGGCGCAGGTAAAAGACCGCAGGGTTGGCTTGGCCCGTGATCGGCGGGCACTCGCGTCGCCGGTGTCGATGGCCTGAAGGACCGGCACCGACTGGCGCCGGAATTGTGATCTGCTGATCTTGTCAGCGGTCTTTTGCGAGGGTGCGCGGCGGATCAGATCGCCAAAGGCTTACATTGCCACTTTGCGGCGATCCGGGCCCCGAACGTCTCACGCGCGGGGTCGGACCGGGGCCCACGCCGGTAATGGGGTGGGACATCTGCGGGTTCGGACGGCACACAGCTCCGGACGGAACACTTAGCCTTCCGGGGTGTGACGCCTATGGCTCACTGTGACATCCAGCCCTGATCGTACCAGCCCGAAACGTCGCCCGGCCATGCCAGTACTGTTCCGCCCGCATCTTTCAACACGCCGCTGTCGAAAAGAAACCGTGCCATGGCAGTGAAACGCTCGGGGTCGATCTGGCCGACGGGCTTGTCACCATCCCGCAGATAGGCACCATCGGCGATTGCCTGCATCGAGCCGTGAACCAGCTCTGGGTTTGGAAAATCTCCAGCGGCGATCAGAAGATCTGCGGCTTCCTCTGGGTGATCCGCCGCCCATGAATAACCGGCTTGGGTGGCACGCATGAAACTTGCGACCAGATCGGCGCGGCCATCCAGTGTCTCGCCGCTTGTGCCGATATATCCGGTCTGCTGGTCGGGAATACCATAGTCGGCATAGGTAAAGGACGATTGTTTGCGCCCCAGAAGTTCGCCATTCACGCCCTCCCATGTCGCCACTTCCAGCGTGAAATCCACCGCACCCGTTGCCAGCGCCTCATAGGCTCCGGTGCCCAGAGTGACGGTATCCCAGACCGGATCGCCGCCATCGTGCCGGATCATCGTGCCGATCAATGCGGCCTCCCAGGCGCTGCCGAAACCGGCATAGGTCTTGCCCGACAGATCGGCAGGTCGGGTGATCGCGGCATTGTCCGAGTTATAGACCAGCCGTCCGGCCTCGTGCTGCATCGTCGCCCAGAGCGTAACCAGATCGGCACCGCCCGCTTTGGCGCTGAGAAACCCGAGCGAGGTGAGATAGGCGAAATCCGCGATACCGGCCGCCAAAAGCGCCGCTGAATTGGTGTCAGAATACGGCAGCAGTTCGACGCTCAGCCCCTCATCGGCATAAAGGCCTTTGTCACGGGCGACGACAAGGCCGATGTGGTTGGTGTTCAGCGTCCAGTCCAGCGCGATGGTGACATCGGTGTCGGCCTGCGCCGCAAGGGGCAGGGCAAGGCTGGCGATCAGCATAAGCGGTCGGATCATTGGGGAGACTCCTTGAGCAGAAGGGATTTCAGGGTTTCGCGCAACTCGGCAAGTGCTGCTTCGTTGCGGTGAATCTGCGGGGTGGTGACAGGTATGTCGGCGATGATCCGGCCCGGTCCGCCGGCCATCACAAGGATGCGGTCGGCAATGCCGGTGGCCTCATGCAGATCATGGGTGACCAGCAGGACACCGCGCGGACGCTCGGCCAGACGGGCAAGGAGCCAGTCCTGCATCCGGATCCGTGTGACCGCATCCAGCGCCGAAAACGGCTCGTCCAACAGAACAAAGCGGCTGTCCTGTACGACGGTGCGCAGAAAGGCCGCGCGCTGGCGCATCCCGCCGGAAAGCTGCGAAGGAAACAGACCTTCGCATCCCGCCAGACCGAAGGGCGCAAAAAGCGGCAGGATTTTTGCCCGCGCCTCGCGTTTGACGGCCCCTGCAATCTCCAACCCGAGGGTGGCATTTTCGGTGATGGTCAACCAGGGAAACAGGGCGTCGCTTTGCGGCTGGTAACACAGCGCGGGATCAGGCGGCGCGATCCCGGCTCCGTCCAGCAGCAATTGGCCGTCCGATTGCATCCCCGGTGGCAGAATTCCCGCCAGCCATTTCAGCACCGAGGTCTTGCCGCAGCCCGACGCACCGATCAGCGCGGTGATCCCCGAACCGGGCAGGCAAAGCGACAGGTCACGGACCAGATCGCGCCCGTCAGTTCGGATGGTAAGCCCGCGGATCTCAAGCATCGCGGCGCGCCTCCGGCCCTTTGGCGGTCATCCGGTCGAGGAGCCGGATCGCGCCGAGCAACGTGAGGGTCAGCACCGCCGACACCACCACGGCAGAGAGCACCAGATCGGCACGGAAATTGTTCTTGGCAGAGAGGATATAGATCCCCAGCCCACGCCGTGCCCCGGCATATTCGGCAAAAATCGTCGCGACGATGGCATAGGTGGCCGAAATCCTCAGCCCAGCCAAAAAGCTCGCCCGGGCCGAGGGCAGGGTGGCGCGGCGAAAGATCGCCCACCGCCCGGCCCCCATCGAGGCGAGCAGATCGACAAAGGCACCCGGCGTCTGGCGATAACCTGACAAAAGGCTCAGAAGCATCGGAAAGAAGGTGACCAGGACAACAAGCAGCACCTTGGGCAATAGCCCGAAACCGAACCACAGGATCATCAAGGGCGCGAGGGCCACCAGCGGAATCGTCTGGCTGATGACAAACAGCGGCATCAACCCCCGCTCGGCCCATGGGGTGAAATGCAGGGCGACCGAGATCAGACAGGCGAACATGACCGACAGTGAAAACCCAAAGCTTGCCACGGCCAGCGTCGATGCAGCATGGACGCCGATCTCACTGCGGTTCAGCAACAGCGCCCGGACCACGCCCGACGGCGGCGGCAGGATCAGGGGCGAAACCCCGGCGAGCAGGCAATAAACCTCCCAACCCGCCAGCAAAAGCAGGCCAAGCGTCAGCGTTGGCAGAATGCGCAAAAGCATTGAAAACAACTCTCGGGTTGGCCGGGGATCAGCGCGCGCTGGGGCTGTTGGCCGAGGCTGTCAGATCGATGGTCACATGCCCCTCAGCAGGGCCAAATCGCAGGAAGGCCTGCCGCACAGTCTCAAACACCGCACCGGCGTCGCCGTGCAGCCGGGTGCAGAAATTCTTGGATTTCAGGAATGTGCCCGAGGATTTGAGAAAGTCGATACAGCCATAGATCTCATCCATATGCCGGTCTTGCCCCATCACATAGAGCGAGAACTGCACTTCGATTTCGACGCCGAGATCGGGTGCCCCGCGCACAGCCTCCAGCGCCTGTTTCTGTCGTGTGGCGAGTGGGGTATCTTGCGCCGTTGCCAGCACGTCGCAGCGACAGGATGGATCATCCGGCTCTCCCGGGCAGCCGCGCGAAAAGGTGACATGCATGGTCACATGCGCCGGGTCCTGCGCCGCGCGGGCGAAAAAGTCGCGGATCGCATCGAACAGCGGCTCGGGCGCGCCGACCATCAGGGTTGATATGTCGTCAGTCTCGATCCTGAGCCGGTCGCGGTAAGGATCAAGCGCCTTCAACCCCGAAAGAATGACCCGGACGAAATCCGATACCATCGGATAAAGTGATACCTGTGCGCCGATAAACATATGTCCCTCGCTCCGCCGGCATTATCCGGATCAGCTGTGAAGGGTTCGCGCCGTTTTGCGCATCTCAGCCCCCGAAAGGAGCACCCCTGGTTGAGTGGGCGGACCTTTGGCCAGAAACCGCAGGCTGTCAAGTGTGCGAAAGGATTCCGAAATAGGTTTTGAATTATCCTTTTGCGGTCGCGGGTTTTAACGGCTGCGTTTCTTCGGTGCGATACGGTCGCGTCCCCGATCTTCCTGGCTATTCACCGGACTTGGCCGTCACCCCGGAAAACCACCCCCCGGTCCGTTTTCTGCCCCTCGCCACCTCACGCACTTGTGGCAAATCACGTCAAAATGCATGGGGTGAGGATCACGGTGTTCCGGGTTCTGGGCTGAATTTGCGCTTCAAAACAGACGGGCTGACGCCGGTTCCCTGCCAAGGCTCCCTCACATCGCACCGCCCGATAAAGCCATCTATGGCGGCCGGCCAAGTCCCCAACGGTTGGCGCAAATTTCTTGAGGTTGATCTACATCAATCGCACTCGCGCCGATACCTGCCATGATTCAGCGCCACACAGGAGAATCTTGGCGTGATGAATGTTGCGAATCAACCCGCTGATCGGAACCGGCTATGAACAGCCCCGGTGATGGAATCTTGTGCAGCATCATTCCAACCCGTCGTTCTGTGTTCGCGTCGAGCCGCAAATTCGGGTGCCGAAGGCAATGCCTGCCAGTTTGAAGATCAACGTTTTTAAAACCCGGCCAACGTAGAATAATTTGAATTTCTACATGTTCTAACTGAGGTGATTATGGATTTGCCCGATATCAAGGAGTGTCTCGCATGGCAGAATTCCTGACCAAGTCACGCGCCCGAAACATCTTTTACGGCGGATCTATCTTCTTTGTCCTCGTTTTCATCGCGTTGACCGTACACAGCCACCGTTATGTGGTGAACGTCTCGACTGCCGGGATGCCGATGAGCGAAGCGGTCGTGCGTGGTAAACATGTATGGGAGCGTAACAGCTGCATCAACTGTCACACGCTGCACGGAGAAGGTGCCTATTTCGCGCCCGAGCTTGGCAACGTGATGACCCGATGGGGCGTTACGGACGACCCGGAAGGCGCATTCGAAATTCTGGGTTCCTGGCTGGAATCACAGCCCAGCGGTCTCGAAGGCCGTCGCCAGATGCCATATTTCGAGCTGTCCGAAGAAGATACGCGCGGGCTGGCTGAATTTCTTCGCTTTGCCGACAAGACCAACAAGCAGGGCTGGCCGCCCACCGATGCCGGCTGAGGGGCAAAGACATGAAATATCAAACACAAAAGATCGCATATGCCTATTTTGCCTGCGCAATGGCGCTTTTCGCGGTGCAGGTTCTGGGCGGGCTGACAATTGGCTGGATTTACGTCCAGCCGAATTTTCTGGCTGAAACGTTCCCGTTCCACATTGTTCGGATGATCCACACCAACTCACTGATTGTGTGGCTGCTGCTGGGCTTTTTCGGTGCCGCCTATTTCATGGTGCCCGAGGAATCCGAGCGCGAGATCTGGTCGCCGAGCCTCGCCTATATTCAATTGACGCTGCTCATGGTTGGCACGCTGAGTGCCGTTGCAGGTTACCTTGTCGGCATCCACGAAGGCCGCGAATTCCTCGAACAGCCGCTCTGGGTAAAATACGCAATTCTCGTTGCGGCGCTGATTTTCCTGCTCAACATCTCGATGACGGTGCTGGCCGGACGCAAGACGGCGATCACCGGCGTCTTGCTGACGGGCCTGTGGTTGCTGTCGTTGCTTTGGGTCTTTGCCATCATCAACCCCGACAACCTTAGTCTGGACAAGCTGTATTGGTGGTTTGTCGTGCATCTGTGGGTCGAGGCAACCTGGGAACTGGTCATGGCCGCGATCCTGGCCTTCCTGTTGCTGAAGCTGACAGGTGTCGATCGGGAAGTGATCGAAAAATGGCTTTATGTGATCGTCGCCACGGCGCTGTTCACCGGCATCCTTGGCACCGGACACCATTACTATTGGATCGGGTTGCCGGGCTATTGGCAGTGGATCGGCACCATCTTTGGCACGCTGGAAATCGTGCCCTTCTTCCTCATGATGTCTTTCGCTTTCATCATGGTCTGGAAGGGGCGGCGTAACCATCCCAACAAGGCGGCATTGCTGTGGGCCTTGGGATCGGCCACCATCGCGTTCTTTGGCGCGGGCGTCTGGGGCGTTCTGCACAACATGCACGGCGTCAATTTCTACAGTCACGGCACACAGATCACGGCGGCACACGGCCACCTTGCGTTTTACGGTGCCTATGTTGCCATGAACCTTGCCATAATCACCTATGCGATGCCGCTTCTGAAGGGCCGAGAGCCTTACAACCAAGTGCTCAACATGGGATCGTTCTGGTTGATGACAGGCGGCATGGCCTTCATGACCTTCACGCTTACCTTTGCCGGCGTGATCCAGACACATATGCAGCGTGTCCTTGGATATTACTACATGGAGGTTCAGGACGAACTGGCGCTGTTCTATGTCATGCGCTTCGTTGCTGGTTCGGCGGTGGTCGCAGGGGCGCTGCTGTTCATCTATTCAACCTTTGTCGTGCGGCGGCGCGAAATCGTAAAGGCGGGACCGGCCAATCCGGCACCGACCGAATCCCACAGGGTGCCGGGAGAGTGAGATGAATGCACATATCCAGCCGCCCGGTGTTCCTTACTATGTGCAAACCGGAAACGAATGTGCGCTTTTCGATGCGGCGCTTGAAAACCATCTGCCCCTTCTGCTGAAGGGGCCGACCGGCTGTGGCAAAACGCGGTTCATTGAACACATGGCGGCGCGGTCGGGGCGAAGGCTTTATACCGTTGCCTGCCATGACGATCTGTCCGCGGCGGACCTGATCGGGCGCTATCTGCTACGGGGTGGCGAAACCGAATGGGTCGATGGTCCGCTGACCCGTGCCGTGCGTGAGGGCGCGATCTGTTATCTCGACGAAGTGGTCGAGGCGCGCAAGGATGTCACCGTGGTGTTGCACCCGTTGACCGACAATCGCCGCACCCTGATGATCGATCGCACCGGCGAGGAACTGGTGGCGCCGCCCGGTTTCATGCTGATCGCCAGCTACAATCCCGGCTATCAGAACGTGCTGAAGCGGATGAAGCCGTCGACCCGCCAGCGATTCCTTGCGATCACCTTTGGATTTCCCGATCCGGATACCGAAATCGCTGTTGTCGCACAGGAAAGCGGGCTGGATGTGGGCCGGGTGGCGCCTTTGGTTCGATTGGGGGGCCATATCCGCAATCTCTCCGGCATGGATCTGGAGGAGGGCGTATCAACCCGGCTGCTGATCTATGCGGCCACGTTGATGGCGGGCGGTATGGGTGTGGAAAAAGCGCTTGAGGCGGCGGTGATCGAACCGCTGAGCGATGACGCCGACGTGCAGACTGCGCTGCGCGATCTGGTCACGACGATCTACGGCTGACCTCATGGCACTGCGTCCCCTCGACCTGATGGACCCGGAAGAGGCAGTCGGCAACATTTGGCACGACTATGCGGTCGGGATCGGCGCCGTGTCTTCCCACCCGGATGAGGCTGCAGATCTTGCCACACTGCGCCGCAGCTTGACGATGATGTTCCGCGCTCTGGGTGGTGAGCCTCAGGTGGAATTCAGCGAAGCACCCGCGGTCGTCACCCGCCACAGACGGCCCCATATCCGCAAGCTGGCGACAGAGCGCGACAAGCTGTGTCTGCCGGTCTTCGACGGCGAACGCCTGCGTCTGCCACCGGTGATTGATGTGTTTCCCGATCATGCGCTCAACCGGGCCGCTTATTTCTGGCTGACCGGAATGGCCGCCCTTTACGACCCCGCCGCACCTGACCGCGGGGCGCTGAAAGGCGCGGCTCATGATCTCTGGACGATCCGGACCAACGCCGTCGCCGCGCAGCAGGTTCATGGCCAATGTCCGGGGCTGCGCAAAAGCTATGCCGCGATGGTGGCGCATACCCTCGCCACACGGCCACACACCCGGTTGCCTGTCGCCGAGATGACGGTAGAGGTCGCCTTGCGAACAGCGCTTGACGGTGGTGCCTTGCCCAATGTGGACGATGCCGATCATTCCCGTGGTCACATGACCTTTGCGCCGGTCCCGTTCTGGCTGGATTTTCGGCGCCCCGAGACGGGGGATGCGGTGGATGATCCGCAGGAGGATATCGCCGACATGCCCGCCGCTGCGGCCACATCAACGCGCAAGATGGGGTTCCGCAAAGAACAGGATCAGGCCAACCGCACCGACAGTTTCATCCTGCACCGGTTCGAGTCGATCCTGTCATGGGTCGAATCCATGAACCTCAATCGTTCGATTCACGACGATGACGAAGAAAACGCGCAAAAGGCGGCCGAGGATCAGGACAACATTACGCTGTCCAAGAACAACCGCCGCGCCGCGACACGGCTGCGGCTCCATCTCGATCTGTCCCCGGCTGACGCGGATCACGAACGCCTTGCGGGCAAATTTACCTATCCAGAGTGGAACCACCGTTCACGCAGTTATATGGCGGATCACTGCCGGGTTCTGGAGGTCGATGCTGAACCTGATCCCGCAGGCGCATTTGTGCCCGACCGAAAACGCATGGAGGCCGTGCGCCGCCAGTTCGAGGTGCTGCGGCCCCGGCGCATCCTGCAACCACGCCAGATCGACGGCAACGAACTTGACCTTGATGCGGCCATTGCGGCGCATATCGACCTGAAGGCGTCGGGCCGCTGTGACGACCGGGTCTTTCAATCGTCGCGTCAGACCCAGCGGGATCTGACGGTGGCCTTCCTGATCGACACGTCACGTTCAACCGAATCCGCCGTGGGTGATACCTGCGTGATCGACGTGGCGCGCGATGCGCTGGCCGCGCTTGCGGGGGGCATTGATGCGGCGGGTGATCGGCTGGGCATCTGGGGGTTCTCGTCGCTCAAGCGGGACAGGGTTTTTTTGACGCGCTGTAAAAGGTTCGACCAGGATATGAGCGCCACCGTCACCGACAACATTTGCGCGTTGAAGCCGGGGCATTACACCCGGCTGGGTGCAGCGATCCGGCACGTCAGCGCGCAACTGGCCGAGGAAACGGCGGCTCGCAAGCTGCTGATCGTGCTGACCGACGGCAAGCCAAACGATCTGGACCACTATGAGGGCCAGCACGGGATCGAGGACAGCCATATGGCTGTGGCCGAAGCACGGCGTATCGGTCAGACAGTCCACGGGATCATCATCGACGAAGACGGACAGGACTGGTTCGCCCGGATCTTTGGGCGCGGCGGGTTTCACCTGCTGCCCCGACCAGATCGGTTGACCCGCGTACTGCCCGAGATTTACCGCACCCTTACACAGGAGAGTTGACATGCTCAGAGCGACAATTGCCGTTGCGACGTTGTTTCCCGCTTTGGCGCAGGCAGAAGCTTTCACCCGACCAATTCCGCAGCCACAATCGGCGACGGCGGAATGGTGGTTTCTTGGGGCATCGATCGCATTTCTCGTCGCGCTGCTGGCGGTTCATCTGCTGGTCCGACGGCGATGAAAAGCGCGCCCTGGGGTGTCGGGCGGATCACGCTGCTCCTCTATCCTTTCGGGGCAGGGGCGGTGGCAATCAATCTCTTCATGGCAGGCCTGATCGGTCCATGGTTCGGTCTGCCTGTTCTGTCCCCTGAACGCGCGCTCTGGGGCGGCGCAGTGCTGGGCGTCCCGGTAACCTGGCTGTTCGCGCGGCATATCCGAACGCTTATGGATAAAGCTGACGCAGGACCTGAAAGTGCGCGGACCGAATAGACCGGGAGTCGTCAGGCTTCCCGATCTGGTATTTGATGCCAATTCGAACTGATGCGGTCTTGTCACGGGTTCAGGTTGTGTATCGCACTGGATCAGAGCCGCGCAGCAATGAACTTTTGAACTGCAGTGTCGCCCAAATGGCCGATTGAAGCCCACAACGGGCACGATCACCGACAGGACGGATGACCTGACAAAAACCTGCCAGCACATCCTGCTTGCTTCGTGATTGACGTCTCACTTGCATCTGACCGCTCCAAGAGTTCTCGGTTGGCAAAATCGCAATGGTGGGCCCCATTTAGGCCGCACAGGTCGCGCGACAGCGAGAAAAAACACGCCTCACACAGTGGCAGAATGGCGCGCCGCGCTTTCGGGCAGCCATGCATCAAAGGCCGCGGCGGCGACCCGCACAAGGGGGCGGCCCCGCTCTGTCATCCGCACGGTTCCGCCCGACAGGGTCAGCATACCGTCGGCCTCCATCTCGGCCAGCGCGGCAAAGGCCGGAGCGGCCCACCGATCGGCGGCCCCATGGGCGCGGCCGATCGCGGCGGCGTCCACCTGACCGTCGCACATCAGCCGCTCGATAACCTCGCCGCGCAGCCGGTCGTCACCGCTCAGCGCGAGCCCTTTGGCAACCGGAAGCCGGCCTTCGCCAATCGCGCGACCCCATGCCCCGGTTTCCGTGATGTTCTGCACATAGCCGGACGGCATGCGCCCGATCGACGTTACCCCCATGCCGATCAGCGTCGTGGCCCGGTCCGTGGTGTAGCCTTGGAAATTGCGCCGCAGAGTCCCCAGCCGCGCCGCCACCGCCAGCCCGTCATCGGCAAGCGCGAAATGGTCAAGCCCGATGGCGACATAGCCCTGCGCGATCAACGCCTCCGCCGCGGCACTGGCCTGTGCCGCGCGTTCGGCGGGGCCGGGCAGAACCGTTTCATTGATCATGCGCTGATTTTTCGCCATCCATGGCACATGGGCGTATCCGAACAGCGCCACGCGATCCGGGCGCATTTCGGCGCAAAGCCGCACCGTTTCCACCAGACTGGCAACCGTCTGATGCGGCAGGCCATAAATCAGGTCAAAGTTGATGCCCGAAACCCCCGCGCCGCGAAGTTGATCGACCGAAGTGCGCACCATGTCGGGCGGCTGCACGCGGTTGATTGCCTTTTGGACCACGGGATCGAACTCCTGCACGCCGAAACTGGCGCGGGTAAAGCCCAGCGTGCCAATCCGTGCAGCCATCTTTGCGGTCAGTGTGCGCGGATCGCTTTCGATGGCAATTTCCGCATCGGATGCGAAATCCCAGCGCGCCCGCACCGCGTCCATCACCCGGGCCAGATCGTCTGGCTCCAGCGCCGTGGGCGTCCCGCCGCCCCAGTGCAGATGCGATATCGTCATCCGCCCCGGCAGCGCCTCGGCAGTCAGCGCAACTTCGCGTTCCAGAACATCGGCATATTCGCCCACGGGTTCGTATCGCGCAGCCAATTTCATGTTGCAGCCGCAATACCAGCACATCTTGCGGCAGAACGGGACGTGCAGATACAGCGAGATCGATTCAGCAGGGTTCAGCGCCGTCAGCCAGTCACGATAGACCGTCTCGGAAAAATCTTTCTGGAAATGCGGTGCGGTCGGATAACTGGTATAGCGCGGCGTGGCGCGGCTGGCATAGCGGGCAAATACGGGGTCCATCGGTCGGCCTTTCGGATCTGGAGCGCCCGAGACATACACCCTTTGATCCAATCCATATTTGACGCAGCGCAAAGTCCGCCGCAGCACAATGTTTTAGTCTGTCCCCGATTACGGATCATCCGCAAATTGGAATACGAGCCATGACCGAGACGCCAAGCCCCGATTGGGACCCCCGCACGCCCGAGGTCCAGTCGGATCAGCGCGCAACCTATGACAGAATGCGCGAAACCTGCCCTGTGGCGTTCAGCGATTATATGCAGCGGTCGCTGTTCCGGCACGCCGATGTGAAACGTGCCGTGCTGGATCACGACACCTTCAGCAATGTGGTTTCGACCCATCTGACGGTTCCGAACGGGATGGATCCGCCGGAACACACCCTATGGCGCCCGATCGTCGAGAAATACTTTTCGCAAGACCGTGTAGATGCCTTTGAGCCCCTGTGCCGCGCCATCGTCGCCGATCTGATCGCGACAACCGACGGCACGACCGAGTTCATGGACCAAGTCGCGCATCCTTTTGCCGTCCGCGCCCAATGTGCCTTTCTGGGCTGGCCTGTTGAGCTTTCGGACCGGCTGCGCGATTGGGTTCTGCGCAATCATCAGGCAACGCTCGCCCGTGATCATGCCGCGATGACGGCCATCGCCGGGGAATTCCGCACACTGATCCGCGACACCATCGCTGAACGGATTGCCGATGGCGCCACGCCCGAAACCGATGTCGCCGTGGCGCTGACCCACGAGCGGGTGGACGGCCGCCCGGTGAATGAGGAGGAAATCGTCAGCATCCTGCGCAACTGGACTGTGGGCGAGATCGGCACGATTGCAGCATCGCTGGGGATCATTGCCGAATTCCTGTCGCGCCACCGCGACGTCCAAGACCAGTTGCGCGCCGATCCCGCGCAGGCCGGGGCGGCGGCTGACGAAATCCTGCGCCTGCATGGTCCACTGGTGACCAACCGTCGCATAACCACATGCCCGGTCGACATCGCCGACCGCCGCCTTGCCAGCGGCGCGCGGGTTACTGTCAACTGGATGGCGGCAAACCGCGACCCAAGGGTATTTGACGACCCGGGGGCATTCCGCCTTGACCGAAAACAGGGCGACAACCTGCTGTATGGCGCGGGAATTCACGTCTGCCCCGGCGCATTTCTGGCGCGGATGGAATTGCGCGTGTTTCTGGAGGAGTTGCTGTCACAGACATCCCTTGTCGCGCCTGACCCCGCCAATCCCAGCGCACCCGCCGCTTATCCCGCCAGCGGCTTCAGCCAACTGCATCTGCGCCTTACCTGACCGCGACGCAGCACATCAAAGCCGTGGGGCGGCGGTCTCAATGTCAGGGCTTTTGCGAGCAGCGGAAAGGCGTGCGTTATTGGTGAAAGAATACCTCTTGCATCGGGGCCCACCATTCGCCCTTCGGGACGCTGTCAAGCTGGCGCTGGCAGGGGCTGCACAGCGCCCACCAATCCTGTGTCACTGGATCCGCCGCCATTTTCGCCGCATCCGCGGCCCAGTCATCGCCATGGTATTCAAGATGGGAAAACAGCAAATTCTCGGGTTCGCGCAGATAGATGACATAGTTTCGGATGTTGCATTCCGTGATCTTTTCCAGAACGCCGGGCCAGGCTTCTGCGTGCAGTCGTTTGTATTCGCCTATCTTTTCGGGGCGTATGCCGATCACCCCTCCCATCCTGATCATTACGCGTCCTTCCGTATCTCGACATTGAATTCCGCAATCGCCCGCGCCTTCAGCGCGTCCCAATCCCAGTCGATGCCGATGCCGGGCGTTTCCGGTGCGCGAGCCATGCCGTTTTCGATGTGCAGACCGCTTGCGGTGATCTCATCCAATTGCGGAATGTACTCTACATAGCGGCCATTCTGCACGGCGCAGACAAGGCTGACATGCAGTTCCATCAGGAAATGCGGACAAATCGGCAGATCGAAGCATTCCGCCATATGCGCCACCTTCAGCCAGGGGGTGATGCCGCCGATCCGGCCCGCATCGACCTGAATGATCGACGCCGCCCCGCGCGAGATATATTCGGCGAAGTGGCGCACCGAATAGAGGCTTTCGCCCACCGCCACGGGCATGGAGGCGGCGCGTGCCAGATCGACGTGGCCGGTGATGTCATCGGCGGGCAGGGGTTCTTCGATCCAGGCCAGATCGAACGGGCGCAGCGCCTCGGCGCGACGGCGCGCGGTGTCGCGGGAAAACCCTTGGTTGGCATCGGTCATGATCTCGTATTCTGCGCCCAATGCGTCGCGCAGCGCACCGATCCGTGCCGCATCCTCGCCCGGGGTCGGTTTGCCGATCTTCACCTTTGACCCGGTGAACCCCTTTTCGCGCGCCGCCAGTGCATCCTCGATCAAGGCTTCGGGCGCAATGTGGAGCCAGCCACCTTCGGTTGTGTAACAGGGCGCCGCCGGGCGCGCGCCGCCGGCCATTCGCCACAGAGGCAGGCCCGCCTTGCGGCAACGCAGATCCCACAGCGCCGTGTCGATGGCGGCCAGCGCGATCGACGTGATCGCGCCGATGGTGGTGGCATGGGTGGCGAACTCCAGGTCGTGCCAGATCGCTTCGACCTCGGTGGCGTCGCGCCCGATCAGACGGGGGCAAAGATGATCGGCAAGCATCCGCATGACCGAGGACCCGCCGGAGCCGATGGTATAGGAATAGCCGGTGCCGGTCGCGCCATCCGCGTCGGTGATCGTCACCATCGGGGTTTCCTGGCTTACAAAGCTTTGGATCGCGTCGGTGCGTTTCACCTTGGGCACGAGATCGACCATGGAAAGCTGAATGCGTTCAATTAGGGCCATGTGGGGAGTCCTTTCGCCACTCAGGCGGAGAGATTATAAAAGGCGCGGGCATTGGCATGACCGATCCGGGCGCGCTCATCCGCAGACAGGGGTGCCAGAAATTGCGCGGAAAGATCGATCCAGCCTGGAAGGCCCACACCAAGGTCGACGACCGGCCAATCTCCGCCCCAGATCAGCCGCGCTGGGCCAAACAGCTCCAACACGGCATTCGCCACAGCCGCCACCGGATCGTGCGGGCCTGCATCAGCGGGCACATAGGCGGTCATTCCGGAAAATTTCACCTGCAGGTTGGGCAATGCGGCCAGCCGTCCCATACGCGCACGCCAAGCGTCGAATTCACCTGCTTGCATATCGTTGGTGCCACAGTGATCGAGGATAAAGTTCACCTCGGGGCAGGCCCGCACCAGATCGGCAGCAATGTCGAGTTGGCGGGTGGCAAAACACAGATCGACGGGCCAACCGGCGGCACCGATCCGGCGCATGTTGCGCCGATAATTCGCGTCTGTGCTGGTGTCATCGGGCATCCTGTGCAGGATGCGCCGCAATCCGACAACGCCCAGATCGCGGCATTCCTCAAGCCAGGCTTCAAAGCCATCATCGATCTCGGGGTGGCAGGCCGCAATCTGGCCCAGCAGCACCGGCCCGTCGCCCGCCTGTCCGATCATTCCGGCGACCAGACGCGCCTCGCGTTGATAATCGGCTGCGTCCACGCCGGTTTCCATGAAAATGGTGCCCACCACCCCGCGCCCTTGCACAAGCGCGGCGTAATCGGTCGGGGTGAAATTTCCGGCCAGCGCCGGTATGTCTTTGGTCCAGCCATAGCCAAGCTTGTCGCGCAGGATCAGGTGTTGGTGCGTGTCGATCAAATCCATGAACGGGGTTCCTTTCAAGGGTGCAGGGCCAGTTCGTCCATCTCGGGCCAGATTGCGTCGGGAACCGGGTTGGCGAAGGCATCGAAGTTGCGCGTCAGGCTTGATGGTTTCGCCGAGCCGATCAGAACGCTTGCCACCACTGGATTGAGCAGCGGGAAATGCAGCGCCGCATTGGCCAATGTCACACCGTGCTGCTTGGCCACAGCCTCCATCCTTGCGACCCTGTCCATGATGTCGGGCGAGGCTTCGGTATAGTCGAAGGTCGCACCGGGGCGAGCGCCTGTCGCCATGATTCCGGAATTGAACACACCGCCCACGATCATCATCGTGCCGCTGTCCTCGCAGATCCTCATCAGCTTTCCGGTCGCGGTGCGGTCAAGGAGGGAATAGCGGCCCGCCATCAACAGGCAGTCAAGACGCACCCGCTCCATCGCGTTGATACAGGCCGATACTTCGTTCACGCCAAGGCCAAAGGCCGAGATCTTTCCACCCGCCTTCAACTCTTCGAGCGCCCGAATGCCGCTGGTGGCGAAAGTGTCCAAGTGGGCGCGGTACTCGTCCTCTGTGGCGAAAGAGCCGCTTTCAAGGTCGTGAACATAGAGAATATCGATCGAGGAAAGCCCAAGACGCGCAAGGCTGTCCTCGTGGCTGCGCATGATCCCGTCGTAGCTGTAGTCATAGTTGATCGAAAACGGCAAAGCCTCGACATAGCCGGTGCCAGTCGGCGGGCCATCGGGCGAGGCGCGCAAGATCCGGCCCACCTTGGACGAGAGCACGAATTCGCCGCGCGGTTTGCCTTGCAGGAAATCGCCCGTGCGTCGCTCGGACAGGCCGTGGCCATAAAACGGTGCCGTGTCGAAATACCGGACGCCCGCATCCCATGCAGTGGCAAGGGTGGCGATTGCATCTTCGCGGGCCACCGGACGGTAAAGGTTGCCGATCCCGGCCCCGCCAAACGACAATTCTGTCAGCTCAAGCCCGGTATCGCCCAGTTTTCTACGTTTCATCGGAAATCCTTTTTGTGTTGAATTCGGCAGGCTGGCCTTAAAAGGGCATCAGTCTGCGCTGTTCTTTCGGGATCCCGTCAAGGATCACGAATACCATATCGAGATGCGCGGCCAGCGCCGCCTCGGCTGCCGCGCTATCGCCACGTTCCAGCGCGTCAATCACCATCGAATGTTCGGCCAAAACATCCGCAAGTCGATCCATTTGCGCCCAATAGCGGTGAAACCGGGTCATCGAGGTTTTTGCCGTCTCTATCGCCGGCCAGACACCTTCGCGCTGCGAAAGCCCGGCTAGAGTGCGGTGAAATACATGGTCTTCTTCAAGAAAGGCGTCGGCATCGCGTTCGAGAAGCAGCCGTTCCTGCTTCGCAAGGAGGGCGCGCATGGTCTCCCCCATCGCAGGGGTCCAGATCGCTGCGGTTTCGCGCAGCAGCGCAAGCTCAAGGGTTCGGCGCACGAAATGGCTGTCGTGCAACTGTTCAAGGTGCAGAGGGGCGACAAAACTGCCGCGTTGGGGCGAAACCTCGACCAGACCCTCCTCGGCCAGACGCTGGATCGCGCTGCGCACCGGGCTGCGCGATACCGAGAATTGTCGGCAGACCGAGTTTTCGCTGATCGGGGCCCCGGGCGCGAGTTGCACGTCGATAATCGCGCAACGCAAGGCGCGGTGCACCCGGTCGGTGACCGAAAACTGACTGTTCGAATCAAGAACAAGCGAATCGAGCCCCGGGGGCACGAAACCAACCGCCCTATCAAGGCCATGGTCGGGCGGGTGAGATTTATCGCTCATCAATTCCCCCTGCAAACACCTTCACACACTGCTTGCCGTGTGGATACTTGTATACTAGTCTTTTCGTAACGATTGCAAGTTGGCTGCTTGGAGGCTTTGATCAGCCGACGGAATATCGGAAAAAACAAAGTGGGAGGAACACAATGACACGACATATTCAGGCCATCGCCATGGCCGCCGTACTTGGAACCAGCGCAATCAGCGCCGCGCAGGCCGCAGAAGACAGCCTGTTTGCGTTGATTCCGGGCGGACCGCACCCTTATTTCAGTGCGTGGGAACAGGCCGGTGCCGATGCCGCACGTGATTTCGGTCTTGCCGGTGCCGAGTATAAAGTGCCGCAGAAATGGGAGCTGGCGCAGCAGAATCAGCTTTTGGAAAGCCTGCTGAGCCAAGGGTACAACGGCTTTCTCATCTTCCCGGGCGATCCGGTCGGCGCTGTCTCGACGGCCGAAGAACTGAGCAGTTACGGAGCACAGATCATCGCAGGTGCGGGGTGCTACAAGGATCCGTCGCCCGCCGCTTTCTGCCTTGGTACGGATACCGGCAATTCGGCTTATATCGGCACCAAAGAGCTGATCAAGGCCATGGGTGACGGCGAAAAGCGGATCGCGCATTTCACCGGCTTCCTTGTCGACCCCAACACCCAGCTTCGGATCGATGCGGTGCAACGCGCCGCCGACGAAGAAGGCGCAACCGTCGTGCAGGTGATCGCCGACATCGACGCTCCCGAGCCGGCTGAAGAAAAGATCAACGCCTATCTCGCCGCCCATGCCGACGAAGTGGACGGGATCGTCACCACCGCCTGGGTGCCTGCGGTCGTGGCCGCCAATGCCCTGCGCAAGATGGGCGACAGCGGCATCAAAATGGTCGGCATCGACCATGACGAGGTACTGATTCAGGCGATCAAAGACGGGATTGTTGATGGCACGATGCTGCAGAACCCCTATGGCCAAGGCTATATCGGGTCCTTCGCCCTGGATCGCCTGCGCTCGGGCTGCACAGTGAAAGAGGACGCGCCGTTCGGCTCGAACGCGCTGACCGACAAGTTCATCGATTCCGGCACCTCCTATGTGGATGCCAGCAACGCCGACAGCTATCTCGAAGCCATGCGCGCCGAGACTGAAAAGCTGCTGGCCGATTTCGAGAGCACTTACCTCAGCTGCAGCTGACCGCGCGCCCGCCTGTTATGGGCGGGCGATGTCTGATCGGGTCCGGAGGCACCACCTGCCTCCGGCAACCCACCCCAACCTGACCTGCGCTTTTGAAAGATTCGTTATTTCATGACTATTCAGGACATCAACTCCCCGCCCGGAGCCACAGGCGGCCTTTCGAGAACCCGATTCTTTTTGTCCAACGAATTTGGGCTGATCCTGCTGATCATCGTGTTCGCGGTGATCTTCGGGCTGTCGGCGCGTGGGTTCCTTTCGCCATTCAACCTGTTCACGCTCGGGCGCAATTCGGCGATCAACATCATGATCGGCTTGTCGATGATGACGGTGA
The DNA here is from genome assembly GCF_008085915.1 of Oceaniovalibus sp. ACAM 378. Taxonomy (GTDB): domain Bacteria; phylum Pseudomonadota; class Alphaproteobacteria; order Rhodobacterales; family Rhodobacteraceae; genus Oceaniglobus. The sequence goes on from NZ_VSJK01000014.1 coordinate 37,914, forward strand.
TCGTCACCGGCGGATTGAACCTTGCGGTTGGTGCAATGGGGGTGTCGGCTGCGATGGTCTGTGGCTGGCTGATCGAAGGGCTTGGCGTGCCATGGCCGCTGGCGATCCTCGGCGGGCTGGCCTTTGGAGCCGCGCTCGGGTTCATCAACGGCTGGATGGTGGTGCGCACCGGGCTGCACAGCTTTATCATCACACTGGCGACGATGAGCATCTTTTTCGGCGCAATGATCTTTCTGACCCGCGCCGAGGCGTTTCGCGACCTTCCCGCCGCTTTTTCGGCGTTCGGGAAGATGAAATTCGCAAACTACCTGTCGCCGCTGTTGCTGGTCACTCTGGCGGTCGCGGTGGCGCTGGCCTGGCTTTATCGCGCCACCCTTACGGGACGCGAGATGCTGGCCGCTGGTGCCAGCCCTGCCGCAGCCGAGCTTTCGGGCATCCGCGTCGATCGCATGGTGATCCTGTGCCATATGCTCTCGGGGGGGCTGGCCGGGTTGGCCGCGCTGATGCTGGTGGCCCGCAATGGTGCCGCGATCCCGTCAATGGCCGGACAACTGGGACAGGATTGGCTTTTGCCGGCGTTCCTTGGGCCGGTTCTGGGCGGAACGCTGTTGCAGGGCGGCAAGGTTTCGGTGCTGGGCACCGTACTGGGCGCGTTTCTGGTCACCATGCTGTCGAGCGGGCTTTTGATGCTTCAGGTCGGAGCCTTCTGGGTTCAGACGTTCCTTGGGCTGATGCTATTGGTCGCCGTCCTTCTGGACAAGGCGCGCCGCTCCTATCTTGCCCGCCGCAACCTCGCGTGAAAGAGGATTCATGATACAGATTTCCCGTCTCTCCCGCACCGATTGGTTCGGTCCGCTTCTGGCGACACTCATCGCCATCACGGTGATCCAGGGGTTTAACGATAATTTCCTGTCACCGTTCAATATCCAGATTCTGCTTCTGGCGATCGCGGTAAACGCGCTGGTGGCCTTTTCGCAGATGATCATCATTGCCATCGGTCAGATGAATCTGTCGGTGGGCGCGATTGGCGGGCTGGCTGCAATTTCCTTCGTGGGCGCGATGGAGGTCTGGGGACTTCCCGCACCGCTTGCAGTGATCCTCGCGCTGGTCATCGGGGTGGGCTGCGGCGTGCTGAACGGGGCGCTGATCCGCATCACCGGGATTTCGGCCTTTGTCATCACCCTTGCGACCCTGTCGATCTTCAAGGGCATCAATCTAGGCATCACCGAGGCGCAGCCATTCTATGGCGTGCCCGACAGCGTCAAATCCTTTGGCGCCGCACTTTTGGTCGGGCCGATCCCATGGCTGGCCGTGCCCACGGTTCTGGTCACCGTGGCAATGTGGTTCATGCTGCGCCGCATGCCGGTGGGCCGATTCATTCTGGCGGTGGGCAGCAATGAACACGCCGCCGGGCTTTCAGGCATATCGGTGGGCGCGACAGTGATCATCGCCCATGCGGTTTCGGGGCTTCTGGCGGCGATTGCCGGGGTGCTGGTGGTGGCGCGGTTGCAGATCGGCCAACCCTCGATCGGTGACGACTGGCTGATCCTGTCCTTTGCGGCACCTGTGATCGGCGGAGCAATTCTTGCGGGTGGCCATGTCAGCGTGACAGCCACGCTTTTGGGAGTGGTGATCGTGGCGATCATCACACAGGCGCTGGTGCTGTTTTCCATTGATCCGTTTCTGGTGCAGGTCGTTCTGGGCGCGATGATCCTCGCGGCGGTTGGCCTGAACAAGCTGCGCGCGCGCCAGCCCGTCGGCAAGGGGAGTGCTTAGGATGAGCGAGCAAAAGGCGATCTTCGAAGCGCGCGGCATCGAAAAGGCGTTCCCGGGGGTCATGGCGCTCAAAGGTGTGAACATGACCCTGATGCCGGGGTCGATCCACGCGCTGTTGGGAGAAAACGGCGCAGGGAAATCCACCCTGATCAAGGTGATCACCGGCGTCCATCTCCCCAGTGCCGGAACCCTGCTTCTGGACGGTACCGAGACGCAATTTTCCAGCCCACGCGATGCCATCGCCAAAGGCATCGGCGTGGTCCATCAGGAACGCAATCTGTTCCCACGATTTTCCGTCGCCGAGAACATCCATCTCGAACAACTTGCGGCGGGATACCTCAAACCGATCAATTATTCTGCGTTGAATGAAGGCGCGCGGCCCTGGCTTGAGGCGCTGGATCTCGATATTGATCCAGCGACCCCGGTGTCGGAACTTTCCGTTGCGCGGATGCAGCTTGTCGAGATCGCCAAGGCCCTGTCGCTGCAAAGCCGGGTGCTGCTGTTGGATGAGCCTACCGCATCCCTCACCTCAAGCGAGACCGAGCGTCTTTTCACCATCCTGCGTCGTCTGCGCGACGGCGGCACCAGTCTGGTTTTTGTCAGTCACAAGCTTGAGGAAGTGCAGGAGATCTGTGACCGGGTGACCGTGCTGCGCGATGGGGCCAACGCCTGCGAAAGCCGTTCGATGGACGGGATCGGGCGGCACGACCTGGTTCAGATGATGATTGGCCGCGCCGAGGGTGCAGCCGCCTGGCGCCACCGCGACACGACCGGACAGCCCGAGGTTCTGGGCCTGTCGGACGTCTCTACTTCGCTGGGCCACAAGGGTGTGAACCTGTCGGTCCGAAAGGGCGAAATCGTCGGGCTTTACGGTTTGGTCGGTGCCGGACGTACCGAACTGGCCAAGGCGATCATGGGAAAGTTCAAAGTGACCGCAGGCAAGGTGCAGGTCAACGGCAAGGCGGTCACAATCCCCAATGTCGCCAGCGCAATTCACGATCACGGCCTTGGTTATATCAGTGAGGATCGCAAGAGTGAGGGGCTGATCCTGCAACATTCGGTGTTGGCCAACGCGGGCGTGCCGATCTGGCGCAAGCTGGCGGGCCGGTTTGGCGCGCTGCGCGATAAGCGGATTCACGATGCCGTGCTGCCCTATCTGCAAAAGCTCGAGGTCAAGACGCCCAGTCTGAACCAGACGGTGGCGAACCTTTCCGGCGGAAACCAGCAAAAGATCAGCGTCGCCAAATGGCTTGCCGCAGGTGTGCAATTTTTGATCGTCGATGAACCATCGGTCGGAATCGACATCAAAACCAAGGCGTATTTGCACGAGCTTTTGCGCGAACTGGCGGATGCAGGCACTGCAATCCTGGTTATTTCAAGCGATATGCCGGAAATGATCGCGCTGGCGGATCGGATCGTGGTGATGGACGATTACCACATCACCGGCGAGGTGACCAATAGCGGGGTCTATGACGATATCAGCCACGCGATCATGGGATTGATCCATGACGCCGAAGAGGACAGTGGCGCCGTTGTGCCGCTGAAGGAAATCTCGGTGTAGTCCCTGTCGATAAGAGACTCCTTTGGCGCTTGTCAGATCGAACCGACTTGAGGCGGGCAGGGCGGTTCTGTGGCGGCTGACCACGATCAAACGCTCGCCTTTTCGATTCCTCATAAGCAAGCCGGAGATCATTTACTCGGCAGGGGTCTTGGCGGGGATGGCGTATTCTCCGTTCCCGATTGCGACCCACATTTTTGCTGACAGCGGCAATTCCCGCCGGGATCGGGACGATCCGCCCACCCTGATGCGGCGGACCCAAGTGAATGCCGCAAGTCCCCGAACTCTGCCAAGCTCAAACTCGCGGGGTTCAGGGTTGCCGGTCATAATATCGTGTGCTACCCGTTGAAGACTCGTGCCTGTTTCTGGGAGGAAATTAACGCATGGCTACGGTGGGTTTCCGGAACGTGCGCAAGGCTTTTGGCAGCGTCGAAGTGCTGCACGGGGTCAGTTTCGACATCGAAGAGGGCGAGTTCGTCGTGTTGGTCGGCCCGTCGGGATGCGGCAAATCGACCCTGCTCCGGTTGCTCGCGGGGCTCGAGCACATTTCCTCTGGTGATATCCTGATTGGCGAGCGGGTGGTGAATGATATGCCCCCCAAGGAGCGCGACATCGCCATGGTGTTCCAGAATTACGCGCTCTATCCGCATTTGACGGTCGGCGAAAACATGGGGTTCTCACTCACGCTCGCAAATCGGCCCAAGTCCGAGATCGCCGAGAAGGTCGGACCGGCTGCCGAAATCCTCGGGCTGTCCAACCTGCTTGATCGTTATCCACGCCAGCTTTCGGGGGGTCAGCGCCAGCGCGTCGCCATGGGGCGCGCCATCGTGCGCGATCCGCAGGTTTTCCTGTTCGACGAGCCGCTTTCCAACCTTGATGCCAAGCTGCGGGTCTCGATGCGCGCCGAGGTGAAAAACCTCCACCAGCGTCTCAAGACCACCACGGTTTATGTCACCCACGACCAGATCGAGGCGATGACCATGGCCGACCGGATCGTCGTGATGCAGGACGGGATCGTCGAGCAGATCGGCGCGCCGCTCGAACTCTATGACAGCCCCGCCAACCTCTTTGTCGCGGGCTTTATCGGCTCCCCGGCGATGAATATGCTTTCGGGGCGGATCGACCCGGACAATTCCAGCCGTTTCATCAGCAAAGAAGGCGTCGCTCTGCCCATTGGCCGGCCACTGGTCGAGACGCCGAAGGGCGGTGCAATCTACGGACTGCGGCCCGAGGCGATGCGGCTTGGCGGCGATGTCCGCCTCAAGGTGGAGGTGGTCGAGCCGACCGGATCGGAGACACATGTGATCGGGCGCCTCGGCGGCGTCGAGGTGGTCGGCGTTTTCCGCGATCGCATCGAAGCCAGACCGGGCGACGAGATCGGATTTTCCATCGACACGACCGCGACGCATCTGTTCGACGCGGCATCGGGAAAGCGCGTCTCAATCTGAGGCGCGGTCGGGCGAATCGCCGGGCCGCGGGGCCCCGGGGTTCGAAAGATGAATGACCCCGCCACAAGGAGAGACGTCCGTGACTAACATTGACCGCAGATCTCTTATGGCCGGCGTCGCCGGCCTCACCGCGACCACAGCCCTCGGTGGCCGGGCGTTCGCCCAATCCGCCCCAACGTTCACGCCCGAGGATGGCGCCAGCCTGCGCCTTTTGCGCTGGGTTCCTTTCGTCACGGGCGAGGAGGAGGCCTGGAACGCGAACACCAAGGCCTTTACCGAGGCCACCGGCGTCGAGGTCCGGATCGATCAGGAGAGCTGGGAGGACGTGCGTCCCAAGGCGGCGGTGGCGGCAAATGTCGGCTCGGGCCCGGATATCGTGATGAGCTGGTTCGATGACCCGTTCCAGTATCCAGACAAGCTGGTTGATGTGACCGATCTTGCAAATGCCATCGGCGAGGCGAATGGCGGCTGGTATGATGGTCTGCGCGACTATGCGGTAAAGGACGGCCGGTTCATCGCCCTGCCGCTCGCGGCGATCGGGAACGCCATCTGTTACCGCGACAGCCATGTGAAGGCCGCAGGCTTTTCCGAGTTTCCAAGCGACAGCGCAGGATTTCTTGAGCTTTGCAAGGCAATGAACGCCAATGGCACACCCGCCGGTTTCCCGCACGGTAAAGCTGTCGGTGATGGCAACAACTATGCCCATTGGTTGCTCTGGAGCCAGGGCGGCAAGATGATCAACGAAGATGGCACGGTGGGCATCGACACCGCCGAGGCCCGCGAGGCGATTGAATATGCCAAGGCGCTCTATCAGACCTTCATTCCCGGCACCGAGAGCTGGCTCGACATCAACAACAACCGCGCCTTCCTCGCCGGGCAGGTCTCGCTGACCGCCAACGGCGTTTCGCTCTATTACGCCGCGGCCAAAGACCCGGCGATGGCCGAGATCGCCGAGGATATCCGCACGACCAACCTGCCGATCGGTCCGGTCGGCAAATCAGTCGAGCTGCATCAGACCACGTCGCTCTCGATCTTCAACCACACGAAGTATCCCGAGGCGGCCAAGGCCTATCTCCAGTTCATGTATGGCACAGACCGCATGAACGCCTGGATCGAGGGCGCCAGCGCCTATTGCTGCCAGGCGCTGAAGGGCTTCGCGGACAACCCGGTCTGGACCTCTAACCCGGTTCATGCCGCCTATGCCAAAGCCTCGGAAAGCCTGCGGCCGAACGGCTATGCCGGACCGCTTGGCTATGCCTCGGCGGGCGTCATGGCCGACTATGTTCTGGTCGATATGTTTGCCGAGGCGGTTATCGGTCAGTCCTCGACCGACGACGCCATCGCGAACGCGGCGCGCCGCGCGAACCGCTACTACAGATGAGCCGGGCCGGCGGGCAGGGGCGAGCATCCCCGCCCGCCGCACCGCGCTCGCGAAGAGGGGCCGAAATGGGTAAAGCCACGACATCCGCGCGTAACGGAACATTCCTCGGCAGGCTGACCGGGAGCAAGAACGGCCTCGGGCTGATTTTCATGCTGCCCGCAGCCACATTTCTCCTCTGCTTTCTCACTTATCCGCTCGGGCTTGGGGTCTGGCTCGGCTTTACCGATACCCGCATTGGCCGCGCCGGCGAGTTCATCGGTCTCGAGAATTACATCTGGCTGCTCGACGATCCGGTTTTCCGGCTCTCGGTTTTCAACACGATCCTCTACACCTCGGTCGCCTCGGTGCTGAAATTCGGTCTGGGCCTGTGGCTCGCCCTGCTCCTGAACGAAAAGCTGCCGATGAAATCGCTGTTCCGGGCGATAATCCTCTTGCCTTGGGTCGTTCCCACGGTGCTTTCGGCGCTGGCGTTCTGGTGGATTTTCGACAGTCAGTTCTCGATTATCTCGTGGATCTTGATGAAATGGGGCTGGATCGACACCCCGATCAACTTCCTCGGAGATCCGACCAACGCGCGCGCCGCGGTGATCGCCGCCAACGTCTGGCGCGGCATCCCCTTTGTCGCGATCTCGCTGCTCGCCGGACTCCAGACCATTCCCGCCTCGCTCAATGAAGCTGCGGCGCTGGACGGGGCGACATCATGGCAGCGGTTCCGCCGCATCACCCTGCCGCTGCTGACGCCGATCATTGCCGTCGTGATGACCTTTTCGGTTCTGTTCACCTTTACCGACTTCCAGCTCATCTATGTCCTGACGCGCGGCGGCCCGGTGAACGCCACCCATCTGATGGCGACCCTGTCGTTCCAGCGGGCTATTCCCGGCGGCCAGCTTGGCGAAGGCGCGGCGATTGCCGTTGCCATGATCCCCTTCCTGCTCGCCGCGATCCTTTTCAGCTTCTTCGGCCTGCAGCGCCGCAAATGGCAACAGGGCGGGGCCGATTGATGGAGAAACCAGCATGAGCGACCCGAAAGCGGCGGCCAGCGACGACATCGTCGGAATGGAGCAATTCAACTCGCTACAGCGGCGCATTTTCATCGTGTACCTGCCCTTGGCGGTTTTCGTATTCGTCCTGCTTTTTCCGTTCTACTGGATGGCGATCACGGCGATCAAACCGGATAACCAGCTCACCAACTATGAGGAATACAGCCCCTTCTGGGTGGTGGGTCCGACGCTTGAGCACATAAAGTATCTCTTCTTCGAAACCTCCTATCCGGGCTGGCTCTGGAACACGATGCTGGTGGCCACAGCCTCGACCGTGATCGCGCTGGCCGCATCGGTTTTCGCGGCCTACGCCATAGAGCGGGTGCGTTTCACCGGTGCGCGCGTTACCGGCCTGCTCATTTTTCTTGCCTATCTCGTGCCGCCGTCGATCCTGTTCATTCCGCTGGCATTCATTGTTTTTCAGGTCGGAATTTTTGATACGCGCCTCGCGTTGATCTTGACCTATCCGACCTTCCTGATCCCGTTCTGCACGTGGCTGTTGATGGGTTATTTCCGCACGATCCCGTTCGAGCTTGAGGAAAGTGCCTTGGTGGATGGTGCGACCCGTTGGCAGATCCTGACCCGCGTGATCTTGCCGCTGGCGGTCCCGGGGCTGATCTCGGCGGGCATTTTTGCCTTCACTCTTTCGTGGAACGAATTTATCTATGCGCTCACCTTTATCTCGTCATCCGAGAACAAGACCGTTCCGGTCGGCGTGCTGACGGAACTCGTGCGCGGCGACATCTACGAATGGGGTGCGCTGATGGCCGGTGCGCTTTTTGGATCGCTGCCCGTGGTGATACTTTATTCGTTTTTTGTGGACTACTATGTCTCGTCCATGACCGGCGCCGTGAAGGAATGATCGCAGTCTGATCTCGTCGCGGCTCAGGAGTCTCTCAACGAACCCATAACCAAACGGGTTGCGCGTATGACGAAGAGTGGCGGCTTTACTTGACGTCTGTCGGCTGCGTGCAGTCGTCTTTCGTCTCCGGCCCGGGTGGCAGGCGGTCGAGAAGCTCCAGCACCGCCTCGCTCGGGCGGCAGAGCCGGACACCCTTGGGCGAGCAGACGATGGGACGGTTGACCAGGACCGGATGGTCCAACATCGCCGCGAGCAGCGCCTCATCGTTGACGGCAGGATCGAGCAGCCCCAACGCCTCGGCCGGTGAATTCGTTATCCGCAGGGCGGTTCGGGGCGTCAGGCCAGCCGCAGCGAACAGCGCCAGAAGCTGCGGACGGGTCCAGCCGGTGTCGAGATAGTTGATGACCACGGGCGTTTCGCCTGATGCTTCGATCATTGCCAGCACGTTGCGCGAGGTGCCGCAGTCGGGGTTGTGGTGAATGACAATGGTCACGATGAACTTCTTTCAGTTGGAAACCAGTGCTGTGTCCTGTTGGCGAAGGCGACGAGGGAGAGCATCACTGGCACCTCGACCAGAACGCCGACGACCGTTGCCAGTGCCGCCCCTGAGCCAAGCCCGAAAAGGCTGATCGCAACGGCCACGGCCAGTTCAAAGAAGTTCGATGTGCCGATCAGCGCGCAGGGCGCGGCGACGTTGAACGGGATGCCCCAGGCCCGCGCCGCACCGTAGGCCAGGAAGAAAATGCCGTAGGATTGGATCAGCAGCGGCACGGCGATCAACGCGATGACCAGCGGGTGATCAAGAATGACCTCGCCCTGAAACCCGAACAGCAGCACCACCGTCACCAGCAGCCCGAAGATCGAGAACGGCTGGACGCGGGCCTTGAATGCATCCACAGCCGCCTCGCCACCTTGTTCGACAAGGGTGCGGCGGGTCAGATACCCGGCCAAAAGCGGCAGCATGACATAAAGGCCCACCGACAGCAGCAGCGTCCCCCAGGGCACGACAATATCCGTGACGCCCAGCAGGAAGGCCACGATGGGCGCAAAGGCAAAGACCATGACGACATCGTTCACGCTGACCTGCACCAGCGTGTATGTGGCGTCGCCGCGCGTCAGGTTCGACCAGACAAACACCATCGCGGTGCAGGGCGCAGCCCCCAGCAAGATCACGCCCGCCAGATAGGCTTGCGCGTCGTCCGGCGGGATCAGGCCCGCAAAGACGTGGTTGAAAAACAGCACACCGAGTGCTGCCATCGTGAAGGGCTTGATCAGCCAGTTTACCACCAGCGTGACGATCAACCCCTTCGGCTTGTCGCCCACCTGGCGCAGCGCACCGAAGTCCACACCGACCATCATCGGATAGACCATCGCCCAGATCAGCACCGCCACAGGCAGGTTGACCGAGGCAATCTCGAGCGAGGCCAAACCCGAAAAGACGCCGGGAAACAGATTGCCGAGCAACAGCCCTGCGCCAATCGCCAGCGCCACCCAGATGGAAAGCCAGCGTTCAAATGTTCCCAAACCTGCCGCAGCAGGGAGCGATGTATCGGTCATGTCAGACTTTCGTGGGCTGGAGTTCAGTTGGCCTTCGCGGCGCTCAAACACAGGCAAGTTCATCGAGGATAGGCTGGCACAACTCAGGGCAACCGCCGCAGCAATCCTCCATCAGGAAGCTCAGCAAGCCGCGCATCCCGTTCATATCGGCGAAATAGCGGATGCTGCGGCCCTCTCGTTCGTTCCGGATCAATCCCGAACGGGCCAAGATTGAAAGATTGGCCGACATGGTGTTCTGGCGAACCTTGAGGGTGTCGCCGATCTCTCCAGCCGACATGCCCGCAGTTCCGGCCTTGATCAGCAGGCGGAACACGTCAAGCCGGGTGGGCTGACTGAGAGCGGCGAAGGCGTCGAGAGCGTTTTCTTTATCCATATATCAAGAGATATGGATATGAATGAGGCGTGTCAACGTTCATTTGATGGGCAGTCATCCATCCAGCGGCAGACAGGCTGTCGCTTACAATCCACCCTCAGCACGATTTTCAAGCGTGGTCCTGCCGCCAAGGGTGATGACGATTCCGCGCGTAATGGATAGGCATGGCCACCGCGCCGACGGTTTGCAAGACTGCGCCTGTCGCCGCGCGCGCAAGACAGGGTGGACGCATCTCGTGCAATTGCCTGCCGGGCTGTGCGTCGACGGCTTCCATCGCAGGAATGCGGTCCGCAATCCACGCGACATCTCGGTCTTTGCAGGTTTGCCTGTCAAATTGCTGCTGCTGAATTTTAAGTGGCTCGCGAATGTCGCGGGCATCATCGATGATCAGAAACCGGGGTTGGTTCGGGGGTGTCACGGCGGTGCGCCTCGGACGCAGTTTGTGCCCCCGACGCTTCGTTGCGCCTTGTCCGCGCGAAGAATTGACCGACTGTCGGGCTTTCGGGAGCTTCGATTGTCGCAATTTGTATCAGGCTGCAACCCTGCGACAGATGACGACAAAGTGGCATTGGCGCTGACAAATCTTTTCGCGCAACACCCGCTAAGTGAGGTTCACCGAGGCGATACATGCCTCATCAGAACCACCAAAGGATACGACATGACGAACTCCAGACTCCTCCCCGGCAGCTTTATCGCCGTAGCCGCCCTGTTGTCGGGCCTGACCGTCGCCACCGCGCAGACGGCGACCGAGCCCGCAGCTGTTCAGGTCGAAAACACGACACAGGCATCTGAAAACAGGCGGGCCGATTCTCGCGAGGTCCGGGGTGATCGTGGCGGGCGCGGAATGTTTCGCCAGATCATGCAGAAGGTCGACGCGAATGGCGATCACGCCGTGACACAGGCCGAAATTGACACATTCCGCGCTGGGACCGTGGCTGAAGCGGACGCGTCCGGCGAAGGCGACGTCTCGCTTGAGGAGTTCAAGACAATCAATTTCGATCTGACTGGCGAACAGATGGTCGATGCTTTCCAGAAGCTTGACGCGGACGGCGACGGTGTGGTGACGCAGGCCGAAATGGACATCCGATTTGGTGATGTCGTCGAGCGGCTGGACCGCAATGGTGATGGCAAGCTGGACCGCGAAGATCGGGGTGGGCGCGACCACAAAGGCGCGGATCGTGATGGCCCTCGTCACGGCGACCGCCGCGGCTGACAAGGGTGTGGCGGTGGCAGGTTGGCCGCCGCCGCAATCACCCCGAGGGAAACAGAGACTGGAACGCACGCGGCATTCAGACCTGTGCGCGCATCATGGCAGAGACGGCAAATGGAACAGCAGACAGATACGCCAGCCCTTCGGGACAGCCGCACAACCTATCGTCTGGTCGCGCGACTTAACAATTGGGTGATCACGAGGTGAGCGCCTTTGGGTTGATCATTCCCGCGCAGGATAGGGTCGAATGGATTGCGAATGCCGCCGGGGCGGTGCATCAATTTGCTGCCTGGGTGCTGATCGGCCTGCTGATCGTTCATGTCTTGGCCGCGCTCAGACACTATTTTATCGACCGTGACACGACCTTTAGACATATGGTCGGACGAGGCATTTAAGATTACCCGGCAGGTCGAACGGCCCAGCCAGAACAGCATAAGGTTTTTTCGGATGCGAAAGTTCGTCACATTGGTCGTCGCAGCGTTGATCGTTGCCGGATCATATTTTGTCGCCTTTGGTGTTCCGGCATCTCTTGGCGTCATTTCCGGGATTGAAACAGAAGGTGGCGTGCAAGCGACCAAAACCGCCGCCGGTCCGCAAGCGGGACGCCCCGCCGGCAGGTCAGGTGGTGGCAGCGCAACGACAGTGGTTCTGACTCCGCTGGAATTGCAGCCCTACGAGGATATTCTGCGCGCCATCGGGAGTGCGAAAGCACTGCACAGTGCGGATGTGGTCGCGAATGCGTCCGGTGCAGTGACCGAGATCAACCTCGCTGCCAATCGGCAGGTTTCAGCTGGCGACGTGCTGGTGCAACTTGAGGCGCGTACCGAGGTGTTCAGCCTTGAGATCGCGCAGACCGAACTCGACCAGACCCGTGATATTATCCAGCGGTATGAGCGATTGCAGGCAACGAGAAACTCCACGGTAAGCGATGTCACGCTGTCCGAGGCCAGGGTTGCCGAACGTCTGGCAGAAGCAAAGGTCGGACTGGCGCAGACCGCGCTGGATGACCGAACGATCCGAGCCCCGTTCTCGGGCAAGTTGGGTCTGAGCAATTTGGAGATCGGCGATATCCTGTCTGCCGGCAGCGTTGTCGTGACCATCGACGATTCCGAAGCTTTGCTGGTGGAATTCGAATTGCCAGAGCGATCCATCGGTCTGCTGGCAAAAGATCAGATCGTCCTTGCAAGCACCCCGACCTTCACAGGAAGGGTGTTCGAGGGTGAGATCGTGTCCTTCGACAGCCGGATCGACAGCGTGACGCGCAGCGTGACGGTGAAGGCGCGGATCGAAAATCCTGATGCTCTGCTTTGGCCGGGCATGACATTCGCCGTCCGCATCATCAATGAAAGCGATCCGCTCGCGGTTTTGCCGTCCACAGCGATTACCTGGTCGCGCAGCGGCTCGAGCGTCTGGATCGAGAACAGCGGCGTTGCCGAACAGATCCCTGTGACGATCCTGTTTCGGCGCGATCAACAAGTGTGGATCAAAGCCGATATCGCAACCGGCACCATGGTGGTGACAGAAGGTGCGCAGAAACTGCGGGCCGGATCACGCATCACGGCGCCGGGCAGCCCGGCACAAAGACCGGATCGTACTTTGCCCCTGGCAGGTGACCGTCCAGCAGGAGACCGTCCAGTTGGTGACCGCCCAGCAGGGGACCGTCGCAACACGCCAGAAGTCGGGCAAGCCGATACAGGGCAACCAGCCGTGACCAAGGAACCGACATGAGCACCGCCAAACCTCAGGGCGGCAAGTTCGGCATCGCCAATCTTTTTGTCGCCCGCCCGTTGTTCGGCGTCGTCATTAACCTGCTGATCCTGATTGCGGGACTTGCGGCGCTTACCTTCGTGGACGTGCGCGAAATGCCGGATGTGGACCAGCCTGTGCTGTCGATCCGCACCACCTATGAAGGTGCCGTGCCCGCGACCGTCGACGAACAGGTGACGCAGGTGTTGGAGGACGCGTTGAGCGCCCTTGAGGGGCTGTCCTATATCGAGTCGAGCTCCACGACCGGTTCAAGCCGCATAACCATCGATCTTTCCGAAGGCACCGACGTCAACATCGCCGCGAATGAGGCGCGCGAAATCGTCTCGGCGACTCTGCGCCAGCTTCCCGATGATATCGACGATCCGACCGTATCGAAAAGCGACAGCAACGCCGACGCCATCATCCGCCTGGCCATTCTGGGCGATGCCACCTTCGATGAGATGACTGCGCTGGCCGAGGGGGTGATCTATGACCGCCTGTCACTGATCGACGGTATTGCCGAAGTCACCGTGCGCGGCAACCAGGCCAATGAGTTTCGCGTGACACTCGACATGCCCTCGCTGCTCAGCCGTGGGTTGACCGTGTTCGATGTGTCTGACGCATTGACGGCCCTGCGCGACGACACACCGCTGGGGACGTTGGAAACATCGTCGCAAACCGTGGCCCTGCGGGTTGGCAACGCAGATGTGACCGCTGACAGTGTTGGTCAGATCCCGGTCAATGCAACGACCCGGGTGTCCGACGTGGGTTTTGTTCAGTTGGTTCCCGAAGACAGCGATGTCTTTGCACGGGTCAACGGCCAGTCAGCGATAGGGCTCGACATCAGCCGCCAATCGGTCGGCAATACATTAGAGATTTCAAAGGCGGTGCGCATTGCCGTCGAAGAGCTGCGCGCAGACCTGCCCGAAGGGGTAGATATGGTCATTACCTCGGATGATGGGATTTTCATCGAAGGGTCCATCGATGAAGTGGTCAAATCCATCGGGCTGGCCACGGTCATCGTCATCGCGGTGATCTTTGCCTTCCTGCGCTCGCCCCGCGCGACACTGATCCCTGCCGTCACCATCCCCGTGGCGCTGATTGGCACCGTCGCCGCGATCTGGCTGGCCGGGTTTTCGGTGAATACCATCAGCCTTCTGGCACTGGTGTTGGCCACGGGAATGGTTGTCGATGACGCCATCGTGGTGATCGAAAATATCGTGCGCAAGCGCAAACAGGGCATGGGGGCCTTTGCAGCCGCCGCCGCCGGCACGAACGAAGTGTTCTTCGCCGTCATCTCGACGACTGCAACGCTGGCCGCCGTCTTCATCCCGATTTCGTTCCTGCCGGGGCAGGCGGGTGGCGTGTTCAGCGAGTTCGGATTTGTTCTGGCCTTTGCTGTCACCCTGTCATCCATCACGGCACTGACACTGGCACCCGTCCTTGCCGCGTTCCTTGACCCCGGCAAGCCTGATCCAAAAGCGTCTGGCGCGCCCGACAAGCCGGGGTTCATTGCGCGTGGTTTTGATACGGTTATGGACCGGGCAATCCGCGCGCCAGTGATCGTGCTGGCCGTTGCCATCGGATTCGCGCTTATCGCGGTTGGGGGGGCGTCCTCGCTATCCTCCAGCATTACGCCCGAAGAAGATCGGGGGTTCTTTCTGATCCAGGCGCGGGGCGCGTCTGACACCACCGCCGAGTATCTTGAAACACAAGTCACGCAGGTCGAGGCGATCCTGACACCCTACCGGGAAAGTGGTGAAATCGCTGCGGTCCAGAGCATCATCGGTGTCGGCGGCGGCACCAGCGCCTTTATCATCGTGCGCCTTCCGGATTGGGCAGACCGCGACCGCAGCCAGCAAGAGATCATCGCAGATATCAGCCGCCAACTGACCGATGTGCCGGGCGTTCAGGTCAACGCCCGCTCGACCAACAGCCTGAATATCCGGGGCGCTGGGCGCGGTCTGCAATTCGCGGTCACCGGCACCGATGTCGTCGCGATGACCAACGCCGCTGACGCTCTGGTGGCAGCCATGTCCGACGACGAGACCTTCATGAACCCGCAGCTTTCCAACGACAGCGTGCAGGCGCAATACGAGTTGCGGGTCGACCCGGACATGGCGCGCGTGTTCGGCCTGACCGAGGCTGAAATCGCCCGGACCGTAAGTGCCATGGTTCAAGGCAGGATCGCCGTCACCGTGTTCGAAAACGATACCGAAACCAAGGTAAACGTGGTGCCGGGCGGCCCGCCGATCAACGATCCTTCGGACCTTGAATCGATCTTCTTGCGTCTGCCGGGCGGTGCCTATGTCCCGGTTTCGGCGGCGGCTACTCTGGAGCCGGTGGTCAGCCAGTCGCAGATCAGTCGGCAGGGCGGATCGCTGGCGGTATCGGTACAGGCCAACCTTGGCGAAGGTGTCGATCTTGGCGCGGCCATGACGCAGTTGAGCGAGATTGCAGCAGACACGCTCCCGGACGGAATGGGGATCATTTTTACCGGTGAAGCGGCGACGCTGACGGACGGCCAGTCGGCGATGTATATGGTATTTGCTGTGGCGTTCGTGGTGGTGTTTCTGGTGCTTGCGGCGCAATTCGAAAGCGTGGCCAGCGCGGTTGTCATCATGCTGACGGTTCCATTTGGTCTTGCCGCCGCGCTTCTGGCGATTTCACTGACCGGCGGATCGCTGAACTATTACAGCCAGATCGGGTTGGTGATGCTGATCGGTGTCATGGCGAAGAACGGCATCCTGATCGTTGAGTTTGCCAACCAGTTGCGCGAGGCCGGTCAGGATATCGACAGCGCCATCCGCGACGCCCTGCGTCTGCGCATCCGGCCGGTGATGATGACGATGGTTTCGACCGTGTTCGGCGGCCTGCCTTTAATCCTGACATCAGGGGCCGGGGCCGAGGCGCGGATCGCGGTTGGCTGGGTGATCGTCGGGGGGCTTGGCTTTGCCACCGTGTTCACCCTGTTCCTGACGCCGGTATTCTATCGCTGGATCGCAGTCTGGGGTGCCGAACCCGGCATGGCGTCCAAGCGATTGAGCCGTGAAAATTCAACAGCTATGGCTGTGGCGGCAGAGACATAGCTGTTCCGGGCGGCGAGCGGGCCACGACGGTCGAAATGAACCCCTGCGCGCCGCCAGCGGCGCTCTGGGTGGGAGGGCATCCGACTTTTGAGCCGCGAGCCTAAGTGCGACGGACGTTAAGCTCCCGTGCCGCTATTGATCCGGTCTTCTTGAAATTCTCACTAGGATTTGACGGGTTTGATATTTCTGTCTGAGCACGGGTTTTCACGTCGATACGTTGCAAACGAAGGCTCTCGACAAGATCACATCGGTTATTCTGCGGTGACTTTGCCGGATGTTCGCCCGGCAAAGGCTTTGGCCAGTGGCACTGAAGTCACGCCGTGCAGCAGTGCGCTTATCCAGACCGTATTGATCGCAAGATGAAGGATGAAGTCCCCCAGCTCGGGGGCGAGCTGTTCGGCGACCAACAACGCAAAGAGCGCCGTCGCCAAGCCACGCGGCCCAAACCAGCCGATGAATAATCTGCTGGCGGGGTCCGCATCCGAGCCGATCAGAGACAGCCAGATGGCCAGTGGCCGGACGATCAGCAGGCTCAGCGCGATTGCCGCCACCATCGGGGCATCCAGACTTGTGATCGCATCGGGCACCAGCAAGGCGCCGATAAGAAAGAAGGCCGACCATGAAAGCAGCTGACCTTCACTTTCGGAAAAATCGAACACGAACTTGCAGCGGTCACGGACGATACAGGCAAACCCGATACCCGCCGCGAAAGCAGCGATGAACCCGTTGCCGCCGACAGTAGTCGCCGCGAAATAGGCCGCAGCGGCGAGGGACAATGTGGCGATCCCCTCATAGAGCGGCGAGGTCAGGGCGCGATCCTGCGCTGCGATCAGCCCGACCCCGCCCAGCACGCCCAGCCCTGCACCGACCAACGGGCCGAGTGTGACCTGAAGAAGGGTATAAAGCACCCAGCCGCCCGCCGGTGCCGAGGCAGCCGGGGCCACGACAGCCGCGAGCATCAGGATCAGCGGCAGGGCGATCCCGTCGTTCAGGCCGCTTTCTATCGTGATCGCGCGGCGATGGCGTTCGGGAACGTCCGGGTTCATCACGACCGACTGACCCAGTGCGGCATCGGTCGGGACGAGTATTGCGGCAATCAACGCAGCGACGGCCAACGGCCAATCCGGAAACAGCAGCCAGCAGATCACCGTGCCACCCAGAAATGCCAGCGGCATCCCAAGAAGCAGGGTGCGCAAAGGCCATGTGTGGCGACGAAGAAGGCCGCGGATATCAATGCGGGCGGCATCCAGAAACAGCAAAATGACAAGCGAGATCTCGGCGAGGACGTGCAGGTGATCTTCGGTGATCTGCTCTGGAACAAGATCGCCCCACGCCAGAAGCGTCCCGAACCCCAGCGCAAGCATGGGGGCCGTGACGATCGTCCGGGTGAACCACTGCCCCAAGAGACAGAACGCCATGAGGAACATGGCGATGAGAAGGAGGGACAGATGCTCCAATCAGCGGGCCGTTGCTGTCGGGGTCGCCGTTGTTGGCAGGCTCATACCCGGTGCTCGGGGTTTTCGTAATCGAAACGGCAGCCTGCCTTCCACGCGTTGCGGTCGTTGCCGTGGTTGGGCAGACCGCCCGCATCTTTCAGCATCCGCGCCATGTGCATCAGGTTCCACGTCATGATCGTTGCATTGCGCTGGGTGAAATCGTTGTCAAAGCCTGCCGGGCCGCCTTCGATCTCATCCCCATAGGATGGGCCCGGGCCAGCCTCGCCGATCCAGCCGCAATCGGCCTGCGGTGGAATTGTATAGCCCAGATGGCCAAGCGCATAGAGGATCGTCATCGCGCAGTGCTTGATCCCGTCCTCGTTGCCGGTCACGACCGCGGCGCCTGTCTTGCCATAGAAAACACTTTGGCCCTTGTCGTTCAGCATCCCTGACATGCCATAAAGCCTTTCGATCAGCACGCGGCAGAGCGAGCTTTCTTCACCCAGCCAGATCGGCGTTCCGATGATCAGGATGTCGGCGGCGGCGACCTTTTCCCACAGTGCGGGCCAATCGTCCCTGTCCCAGCCGTGCTCGGTCATATCCGGATAGACACCGTAAGCGATCTGATGCGACGCAGCGTGAATATGCTCCACGCTGACACCATTGCGCGACATGATCTCACCAGCGACCGAGAGCAGCAACTTGGTATGAGAGTCCCCCTCGACCTTCTTCAGGGTTGTGTTGAAGATCACCGCCTTCAGATCAGAGAAATCGGTCGTGTTATCGTCGCAAAGCTTTGACTGGGTCTCGTTCAAGGTCATGGTAGGGCTCTCCTGTCAGGTGACGCTGGTGGATGTGACTGGCCGGGTTCAGGCGGTCTGCACCGGGGCGGGCAAGAGCGCATAGGTTTTCCCGAGGACGGCCCCAAAGATGATATGCAGCACCAGCGTCATGACAGGCGCCATCACGCCGAAATTCATCCCAAAGAAGCCAGCACCCGCCATCGGCATGATCACGATCATCATGCCCAGCCAGGCAACAATACCAAATACAATGCCTTTAAGTACGGCGCTGCCGCCGGGGATCATATCATAAAGGATCGCGAAACCGCCGCCCCAGGCCACGGTGCCGATCATGAAATGGGCGATCCAGCCCACAATAGTCGGCGCACCCATCATCATGGCGAGCATGGCTGCCACATCAAGTTCTGGCAGCACGCCCATCATGCCTTTGGCAACCATCAGCACCGATAATACGGCAGTTGCAACGAAGCCGGCCAGAAAGCCGTTTTTGAGATTGGTCATTTTATTGCTCCTTCAAATATGTCGCGGGGCCGTCTTAGACGCCGGACTGTTTTCCATCGTTAAACGCGGCAAGGATGCTGTCGATGCAGGTGTCGACCGTTTTATCGTCTTGGCCCGCCTTTAGGCTGCGGGCTTCGGCAGTGATCAGGCTGCGCGTCACGCGCATCTGGCCGATGAACCGGGCACAGCCGTTGCACATCGACATGTGCAGTCGAAACTGCAGCCTTTGAGTGAGGCTTGTCTCTTCATCCAGAAAAGCGTCGGCCTGTTCAGCAAGCTCGCGGCAGGTCAGCATCATCATCATCCGTTGTCGTGGCTTATGAATAGAGAACTGCCCAGCCGGCATTTCGTTACAGATTTTTCTGAAGTAATTTGCAGGAAGCTCAAAAAGTGCGCATCAGCTTGCCACTTCGTTGATCGCCTGTCGTAGGGTCCGGCGTGCCCGGTGCAGCAAAATGCGCATGTTTCCCTCGGTGATCTCAAGGATCTCGCAGACCTCTTGCGATTCAAGCTCTTGTTGCGCCCGCAACACCAAGACAGCGCGTTGCGCAGGCGGCAATTCCTCAATCGCGGTGCTGACATGGTCGAGAATCTGGCGTCCGGCGACGACACGCTCGGGTGTCATCTCGTCCCACAGATCGGGTTTGTCCTTCCAGCGCCCCCGCCCATCAAAGGCGTCGGCGAAATCGTCGTCGTTCGCCGCAGTATCAAGCGATACAACGCGACCATCGCGTTTGACGCGGGTTTTCGCCTTGTTTGACAGTATCGTGAAAATCCAACCGGCAAGCGATGACCGCGCCTCAAATCCCTCAATGTTGCGCAACACTGCGATCCAGGTCTCATGCGCCACCTCTTCTGCCGAGGCGCGATTGCGCAAAATCGCCGAGGCGACCCGCACCATCGAGACGTTATGCCGACGATAAAGGCTTTCAAACGCGCCGCGCTCGCCCGCCGTAAGGCCACGGACGATTTCGGCGTCGTTTTCAGCCTGCGCAGTCATTCAGCATTTTCCCGACTTTTCCACCGGTGCCGCGCAAGACAATTGCCATGCCACCTTTGATGATTGACGCCATAACGGGGGTCGCAGCGGCATCAAAGCGCTTGGATGATCACCGCTCACTGGATGGCCTTTCGGGCGGGGCCCAGACCAGTCGGCGGTGGTCAAAGTCTGTCATGAGGTTCGGCTTGATGACGTTGAAAAACGGCGACAGATCGAAATCACGGGGCGTGAACAAGGAATGGTGGCGTATGTGATAGATCTCTTTCTGCGCGAAGGCACCGCTTTTGCCAGCGGTCGTCACGTCCGGCAAGATCGGATAGTGGATCGATTGGAAGGCCTGTGCGATCAAGGACGAGCAGATCGCCCTTGTCGGATCGCCGGACCCAACGGCAAGCAAGCGTCGTCGCCAACGGACGGGCACTGGTGGCGTCGGGAAGAAATAGCGCAACAGATCAAATATGTTGCGCATGTCGTACCTCAGGCCAAGTTTTCCGACCATGAAAGCAACGATCTTTGCACGTTCCCGTGCGGATAACCCCAGTGGGCGACAGATGCGCGTGTTGTAGGTTTCGTACTTGGACAATTCCACGGCCTCGCAGCCACGGCCCAAATTCACCTCGATCAATCTTGCCCGCTCCGATCCGTCCTTGGGTGCAGGAAGCGTTTCGCCAATGTAAAGGGCAGCATGTGACCATGTGGACTGCGTCAGATATTTGATCGCAACTGAAATGCGTTCGTTGCCCTCGATCAGAACCACGTCACCCGGCAATAGCGTTCTGCAAAGCGTGTCGAAGTCTGACGGCGTGTAGGGATTATATCCAGAGCTTTGCTTGCTGAGCTTGGTTGCAAGATGCCTCCCGACCCAATCTAGCGTCCTGTCGAATGCAGTGCTCTCTCTCGCAGCCATGGTTCACCCCCAACGGTAGGATAGTTCGATATTATCTGACCGCAAAGGTTCCAGTGATCCGATAACAACAATGGGATGGCGGTGCAGGGGGACTGGCGCCATGTGGATGACCGCGAGGGATGAAGGGATCTTAGGCAAGGGTGCCGAGGAAACCGGGCCTTGCAGGGTGGCGCAGGTGTCAAATGCGATGGCCTTGATGGCCGTTGCAGGACCTGTCGGCTTTCAGGTGACCTTCACGCGTTTATCGTCGATTTCTGAGGCCATATCTTCAGCCAGTTGGTTGAAGTCTTCGGTATCCATGCCCTGATGCATGGCCAGCCGAAGTGCCGTGACATTGGCCTGAAATCGGCGCGCCAAGCGGTTTGGGTCTGCACTGGCTGGCAACTCGCCCGCGTTTTGCGCCGCGACAAAGGCGGCGACAAATTCGTTTTGCATCGCGGTCAGATAGTCCCGGGTCGTGTCAGCAATCGCCGGGTCTGTCGTGCGCGTGTCGACCATGGTTTTCGTCAACATGCAGGCCTGTCGTGCCAAGTCATCCGGAGCCAGCCGCCCATAGGTGCGGAACTGTTCAGCCAGAGCATCCAAGGGCGAGGTCGCGCGCGCCAGTTGATCGCGAAACCCCGCGCGCGACTTCTCGAAATAACGCCTCAACGCCAGCAAATAGAGGTTCTCTTTGCTGGTAAATGCCGCATAGATGCTGCCGGGTTTCATCGCCAACCTCGCCTCAAGATCCTTGAGCGACGTTGCATGAAACCCCTTCTCCCAGAACAGAACCATAGCGGCGTCGAGGGCGATTTCCCGATCGTAAGGCGCTGAACGAGCCATGGTCAGGCAGGCTCATTCGTCAGCTGCTTCAGGATGCTCGTATAGTTTTCGACCCCTTGGGCGCCGGTCACAAGGTGCTGGGCATCAAAAATCACCGCCGGAACGCCGCGAATACCTTGCTGGGTCCAGAACTTCTCTGCCTTGCGGACTTCGGACGCAAAGCGCTGATCCTGCAAGACTGTCAAAGCCTCGGCCGGATCAAGCCCAATTTCGCCGGCGACAGCGGCCAGAACCGCAATGTCAGACAGGTCACGCCCATCAGTGAAATGTGCAGTGAACAACGCCATTTTCAAGTCATGCTTGCGACCTTGTTCATCGGCCCAATGCAGCAATTGATGGGCGTTGAACGTGTTGTGCATACGCATGTCTTCGGTGAAGCGGAAATCAAAATCCAGATCGGTGCCGAGTGCTGTCATCTGCTGACGGCTTTGTTCGGATTGCTCCGGGGTCGAGCCATATTTCTCGATGATATGCGCGCGGGTGTTCTGCCCCTCTGGCGGCATCTCGGGGTTCAGCTCGAACGGGTGCCAGTGGATCTCGTGCGCGACCTGCGTCGCCTCAAGTGCTTTGGCCAATTGGCGATACCCGATGATGCACCAAGGGCACATCACGTCGGACACGATGTCGATGCGGAGTGGGTCAGTCACGGGATAGTCCTTTCAATTTGTCCAAGTACCTTGCGGGGCGACACTGGTGCCGCCCCGCTGTCATGCGCCTTATTCAGCGGCGACTTTTGCACGCGACCAAGCGAATTTCTTGAACACCTCATCAACCGGAGTCTGGGCAAAGTGGTTGGTGTAGTTCGACATCAATTTCTGTGCAGCACCCAGGATGACTTCAAGGATATTGGCCCGAGTGAACCCAGCGGTGAGGAAGGCTTGCGTGTCGGCCTCATCCACAAATCCGCGGTTCTGAATGACCAGCAGGGTGAAGTCGCGCAGCGCTTCCAGCTTGGCGGTCGGCAGGGGCGTTTCGTTGCGCAGCGCCTCGGTGATTGCGTCATCAACCTTCATCATCTTGGCAATGCCGGTGTGCGCGGGGACGCAGTAGTGGCAGTCCTGTTCGACGTTCACAGTTTGCCAGACGACAGTTTTTTCCTCGTCGGTCAGGCTGGTGGCCATGAACTGTTGATGGGCAAAGTTATAGGTCGCCAGCAGTCCGGGTGCGTCGGCCATTACAGCATGCAGGCCGGGGATACGGCCGTTGTTTTTCAGCGACGTTTCCAGAAGCGGCTTGGACAGGTCGGGGGCAGTTTCGATGGTGTGTTTGATAAAGTCAGTCATTCAGTTTCCTTAAGTTGTCAGTTTGGTGTGGTTGAATTCTTGTGGGGCGGATGTCGGCGCACCATTTTTCAATCAGGCGGGTGGTCGTGGTGGCCGTCACCTCTTGGCTGGATACGGTGAACAAACCTTTGTCCAACCCGTCGATGCCGACAGCAGCAGGCCGCATCATTTTTGATCGCATCCTGGTCCGGTCGATTCTGTTCTCTGCGCCGCGTCTCCCCGTTTGTGTTCCAAAGGCGCCGTTTCGCCTCTATCGCCATATGGCGTACAAGTGATGTAGGTGCGGTTGAGCAATCACTCAATACTCAGCTTGAGCATTCACTCAATCGTGAGGGCGGTCGCGCAAGGATATCTGGTGGGACAGGCGGACCCCTTCGGGTAGGGCGCGCGCATCGCTCCGGGAAGGCGACCAGTCAATCCATCTATGATCGATCTTATCGATAAACTGATGTGGATCGTGCCCATTGGACGGGTAAGGGCGAGGTCTGATTCTTGTCCCCCAAGCGCCGTCTGTCAATGTCAGAAGCCCGCCGGTGATTTCGCGGTGCACGCGCAGCTGAATTGGCGTAGCAAGGCGCAAATTTCGGACAAACGACAGGAACGGCATGACCAAGGTCAACAGAACGGCAATCGTGACAGGCGGACTTTCGGGAATGGGGTTGGCCATTGCGCGCAGACTGGCCCGTGACGGGGCGCAGGTGACCATCGGCGCGCGTCGGGGCGGCGATGCAGAGCTTGCGCGCGATATCCTCGGGCAGCAGGGCGTCGATGCGCGGGTCGCTGCACTGGACGTGCGATCGAGCGAAAGTGTGGATGGTTTCGTCGCGGATGTCGTCTCGCGATATGGCGGGGTGGACATCCTGATCAACGCGGCAGGCGTCTATGCCGAGGCCGCCGTCATCGACCATCCCGACGCCATCTGGGACGATCACATCGACACCAATCTGTCGGGCACGTTTCGGATGATCCGCAGCGTAATGCCGCATATGAAGGCAGCGGGCTGGGGGCGGATCGTCAATCTGGCATCGGTCGCGGCGCATCAGGGCATGGTGAACAATGCCGCTTACTGCGCGTCGAAGGCCGGGCTTCTGGGGCTTGGCCGCTGCGTCAGTCTGGAAGGCGCGCCGCATGGCATCACCTGCGTTTCGATCAGCCCGACATGGGTGGAAACCGAGATGCTGAAGCAGTTTATCGACGCCGACGTCGAAGCCACCGGAAAATCGCGCGAAGCGGTGCGGGCAGAGTACGCCGCATCGAATCCCCAGCACAAACTGGTCCAGCCCGACGAGATCGCGGACCTCGCTGCCTTCCTTGTCAGTGATGCCGCGCGGGCCATCACGATGGAGGACGTTCAGGTCAACGCTGGATCTCTCTGGTAACTGGCGCGGCGGCGCGCCAGCAGCGCGTCTGTCTCGCTGATCGTGTCGAAGGCCGCGTCTGACATCTGCGACCAGACGGCGCGGGCTGCATCGGTGTCGAATGCCGCATCAGCGTGCAGGGTGTCGGGAAACTCGGCGATCACGCGGGCGATGCCGGGCGGGATGTCGACCGTCTCCAGCCAGTCCTGCGCCGCCATGAAGTTGGCGCCCTCGGGGGCAACACGCCCGCGCGTCATCAGGTTGTAAACCCGCGCCTCCGGAGCTGTTATATCACCCAACAGGAAGGCGGCAGCGGCGCGCACATCGGTCATCGGAAATTGCAGTCCCTGCGGAAATGCATCGGCGCGGAACGATGCGGCCAGTACAATCTCATAGATGTCACGCGGGTTTGGCGCGTCGAGATCATAGAGCGACGGCAACCGCACGATGGCGGCAGGGGTGCCTGATGCGGTGATCGCAGTTTCCGCTGCAATCTTGGCAGCGCCGTAGCCGGTGCAGTGCTCCCAGGTTGTTGCCGGTGCTTCGGGCCAGGGGCCACCCCGGTCGGGAAACACGGCGCTGGACGAGGTGAAGCGCAGGTCTGCTCCGGCCGCGCGACAAAACGCCAATACCGTATCAATGCCGCGCGCCGACCAGTCCAGCATATCGGCCTCGCCAATCGCCATGTTGACCATGGCCGCGCAATGCACGACCGCGCCCACTGATCCGGCCAGCGTATCATGCGCAGCGTCGTCCAGCCCAAAGCGCGGTGCGTCCAGCGTACCGGGCACCATGACATAGCGGTTGGCGGCGACCCCCTGCGCCCGCGCCACATCGTCCAGCCGGTCGCGCGCGCCACGCCGTTTGTCGCGCACAAGGCAGTAAACCACATGACCGGGCGGCAGGTCGCGCGCCGCGCGCGCCAGGACATGCCCGCCCAGAAACCCCGTGGCCCCCGTCAACAGAATTCCGGGCCGGTCGAACACATCGGTGGGTGCGGGGGCATCCGCCTGCTCGGTCAAAAGCTGGTCGAGCCGGTGCAAGGGGACGTTCATGGCAAGGTCAAAATCAACGGGTTTGTCATAGGCCCGCTCAAGCTCCAGCATCAGGGTGACGCACATCAGAGAGTCACCCCCTTGATCGTGAAAGCTGAGCGCGGGGTCGATCTGATCGGGGGCGCAGCCCATGGCAAGGGATGCGGCGGCGATGACGGCATCTTCAGCGGCTGGGCCTGTATCACTTTCGTCGGCCACGGCGGGCAGAGACCGCAGGTCGGCCTTGCCCGATACCGGGTGCAGCGGGATCGCGTCCAACTGCACAAGGTACGCGGGCACACAATAGGCGGGCAGAACCGCACGCAGGTCTGCGGCCAGTGCGGCGGGCATCCGGTTGCTGCCGGGTTGCAGGCCCCAGCGATCTGCGTTCGCCCGCGCCTGTTCGGCATCGGCGGCGAAATAGAAGATCAGGGCCGGCCCCCGTGCACCGACCTCTGCCACCCAGGGTGCGGCCCGTGCAAAACTCAAACGGTCGCGCATGGTATCGGTCAGTTCGCGGGTCTGGATCGAAAAGCCCCGCAGCTTCAGCATATGCGCAATACGGCCGACGATATGCAGCGCGCCGTTTTCGTCCAGCCAAGCCTGATCGCCGGTGTCGTAAAGACGCATTTCCCGCCCGTCGATGGTCAGGGTGCGAAACCGCAGGCGCGTTTCTTCGGGGCGGTTGACGTATCCGCTCCCGAGCATGCGCGGCCCTTCAAAATGCAACTGTCCGGGGGTGCCGGGCGGGCAGGGGGCGTCGCTTTCGTCCAGGATCACGGCGCGCAGGTGTTGCATTGGCACACCCACCGAAACCGGCCCGCCGCCCGAGGGTTCCGTCAGCCGCGACATGCACACGTCATGGGTTTCGCAAATGCTATAGAGGTTCCACAGCGCCGCTCCCGGCACCTTGTCCAGCGAGGCGGCAATCAGATCATCGCTCACGACCTCGCCGTTCAGCACGACGCGGCGCAGCGGCAAAGCGCTTGCGGTTTTACGGTCCAGCGCGGACAGAAAGGTGTCATAGAAGGACGGCGTGAACAGCATCTCGTCGATGTCGTTGCAGATCAGGAAATCGGCCAATCCACGCGGCGCCATCAAGGTGTTGGGGTCCGGAAACCACAGTTCCGCGCCCTTGCGCAGGGGGCGAAACATTTCCCAGATGGCGAAGATATAAATCCCGACGCGCAGGCCGGGACCATAGGGCGTGAACGCATCGCGCCACTCATAGGACAGATAGGCGGCATCCTGTGATACGGGGATACATTTGGGCCGTCCCGTCGTGCCCGAAGTCGCCACGAGGTAAATCGGATCTTTTGCGTCAACCGGGGCGGGTCGCAACGCTGTGACGGGTGCGGCACTGACCCCGTCCAGCAATCCGTTTGCATCCAGCGTTCGGCAATCCCCCGGCAGGTGACCGGCAGCTATGGGCTGGCACAGGATGACGAGGGTTACGCGCAATTCTGAGATGATGTTGTGTAAAACCATCGGCGGCATGGCCGGATCCAGATGCACGAAGGGACGCCCGTGGATCACGCAGGCCACAGCACTTGCGGCCATGGCGATACCCGGCGCGCCAAAGATGCCGACGACCTGCACGTCGCGCAGATGCGGTTCGGTGCATTCGGCGAAACTGCCCAGCTGACCATAAGAAAGCTTGCGCTCGCTATCTGCCATGGCCGGCTGGTTTTCATAGGCGGCGATTGCGCGAACCAGGTCGGCGGCGACGGTCTGGGGGTTGGACATGGCGTCGGGTTCCTTGCGATACGGGGACTGCCCGTCGTCATGGAAGCCCTTGGTGAAACTTATGGCCTGATTGCCGCAACGCAATCCACCTGCAGCAAAAATTTCACCATGAACTACAGCGCACTGCGCCGGGCGATCAATACCATCAGTCTAACGGCGACTCTCACCATCTGCGTCTTCGGCGAAAATTCGTCGGCCCCGCAATTTCATCGGTTCAGGAAGATCGCATCTGAATGGAAAAGCGCGCCTTGCAGCTGACGGAGACGGCCATCGCGGTGGCGCGGCGTCTTTCCGATCACATGGAGGAGGTGCGCAGATGCTCGCCAATAATAGAGTCTCGGATAAATAAGTATTTGTTCTAGATCAAGCTTTCCCCTGCGGATCTAGTTAGGCAGGGCGCAGCACCGCCATATCCGGAGAAACTCATGTCCTTTCATACCCCGACCCGCCGCGCCTTTCTTCAGGGCGGTGTCGCCGCGTTTGGGGCAACGAGTCTGCTCAGCAGCACCGCGATGGCTGCTCTGGATACCAACTCGCTTTCAAGCGCGCGGGTGTTTCACGCGAGCCACTTTGGCCCGTTCGAGGCCGTCGTGCGTGACGGCAAGCTGATCAATGTCACCACAGTGCCAGAGCTGGACGCCCAGCCGACCGAGATGTTGATGTATGGCATCAAGGACCGCACCTATGACAAATCGCGCATCGACTATCCGATGGTGCGCAAATCCTATCTGGAAAATTGGGAGAACGGCGAAACCAAACCGGAACTGCGCGGCAAGGAGCCCTATGTGCGGGTCGATTGGGACACCGCTTTCAGCCTGACCGCCAAGGCGCTTCTGGACACGGCCAGCAACCACGGCAACGAGGCGATCTTCAGTTCATCCTATGGCGGCTGGGCCAATGCGGGAAGCTTTCGGCCCAACGTGATGCAAGGGCGCCTGTTGAACCTGATCGGCGGCTGCACCAACACGCAGGGTGACTGGTCTGCCGGTGCGTCACAGATCAGCCTGCCGCGCGTCATCGGCGATATGGAGGTCTATTCAGCGCAGACCGCCTGGGAGGTGATCCGCGACAATACCGAAGTGTTCGTGCTGGTCGGCTGCGACCCGATCAAGAACAACCGCATCGAATTCACCGTCGCTGACCACCAGATGTATGGCCCTTGGGCGCAAATTCGCGACAATGGCACCAAATTCATCTCGATCAATCCGCAGCGCACGCCGTCCGACGAATACCTGAACGCCGAATGGATCAGCATTGTACCCAACACCGATGTCGCCCTGTTCAACGCGATGGCATTCCATGTTCTTGAAAACGGGATGGAAGACCGCGAGTATCTGGCGAAATACACCGTCGGCGCGGGCCAATGGATCGACTATGTTCAGGGCAAGCGGGACGACACGCCCAAAAGTCCGGAATGGGCCGAAAAGATCACCGGGATCCCGGCCGACAAGATCCGCGAACTGGCCGAACTGATGGCCACCAAAAAGACCGAGATTGCAGGTGCATGGTCGCTGCAACGCGCGCAGCACGGCGAAATGACCCATTGGGCCATGGTCAACTTCTCGGCCCTCTGCGGCCATATTGGCAAGCCGGGTCAAGGGGTTGGTTTCTCCTGGCACTATGGCTCGGGCGGGATGCCGGAATCGGGCAAATCCACGCCGACCGGACTGAGCCAGGGACGCAACTGGGTCAAGGGCATCTGCCCTGCCAGCCGGATCACCGAAATGCTGGAGAATCCCGGCGGCGAATTCATCTACAACGGCATGACCGGCACCTATCCCGACGTAAAGATGATCTATAACGCCGGTAACAACTTCATGTCGCACCAGCAGGACACCAATCGCCTGATCCGCGCGCTGGAGAAGGTCGAAACCATCGTCAGCGTCGACGTCTGGTGGACGGCGGCAACCCGCTGGGCCGATATCGTGCTGCCCGCGTGCTCGACGCTGGAACGCGACGACATCAGCGTCGGCGGAACCTATTCCAATGACAAGATCTACGCGATGAAGCAGGTGATCGAACCGGAAGGCGAAAGCATGTCCGACTATCACATCTGCGAAGGTCTGGCGGATAAATTGGGGCTCTGGACCCAGTTCACCGATGGTTTGGAAATGATCGACCACATCGAAGCCGCCTATTCTCGTTCGGGGGCATCCGAGCACACATCGTTCGAAGACTTTTGGGAAAAGGGCTATGCCCGACAGGAGGTCCCGCCGGAAGCCCGCCGTTGGGTGCGCCACGGCGATTTCTACACCGATCCCATCGCAAACCCGTTGCACACCGCATCCGGCAAGATCGAAATGTTCAGCGAGGAAATCGCGGGTTTCGAGATTGACGATTGCCCGGGCATGCCTGTCTGGATGGAAAAGCATGAATATCTCGGCAACGCCAAAGAGGGCCAACTGCATGTGGTCAGCCCGCACCCTTGGTATCGCCTGCACAGCCAGATGGACCAGTCCGAGACGCTTCGCGAACTCTATAAAATTCAGGGGCGTGAACCCGTCCGCATCAACAGGCAGGACGCAGCGGACCGTGGCATTGAAGACGGCGATCTGGTTGAACTTTACAACGATCGCGGCACGATCATCGTCGGTGCCATTCTGTCCGACGACATCATGGCGGGTGTGGTTTCCGTCTACGAAGGCGGATGGCCGTCCCTGGACAGCAAGGGGCGCTGCAACTCGGGTCTGGTCAATTTTCTGACGTCGACGCAAAGGTCTTCGGGATTGTCACAGGCAACGACGGCAAACACCGTTTTGTGCAGCATGCGCAAATGCAAAGATCCGGAAGGGCCGAATATGGCCTATGAAAAGCCCGAAATCATCGAGGGTTACGAACTGACCGCGATTGATGAAGACGTGCTGGATCTCGACCGGGTCCATGACATCACCGAATCCCTGCTGGTTGATGCCACACCGGGCGAAAAGATCTTTTACGAGCGTTGTACCGTATGCCACGGACCGCGCGAGGTTTCGCATTTCACGCAGAACCAGTGGAAGGGGATCACGCCGTCTATGTTCCCCCGCGCCGGGCTGGATGAAAACGAGGCAACGTTGGTCATGGAATACCTGATGAAGAACGCCTCGGACGCGGCCAAGTAATGTTATGCGAGGCGACCGGACGGTCCAGCCGCCTCGCGCATTTCCACCCTGCAAATGAGTGAAAGCAGGCCTGTTTCACGGACGTTTGTGATGTGGAAACGGGTTGTGACTGCGGCGGACTGGACGCCGCAGTCGTTGCCGTTCGTCCCACAGGATGAAGTCTGAACCCCTCCGCATGAAATCCGCCTGAACGAACTGCACAACGCAGGAAGTTAGCAAGGCAAAAATGACGCCTGCTGCCATCTTCACGGCGTCTGCTCAGACATCGGCAAACGGCAGCAAAGCGGGGTCGATTGACGGTGAACGCAGTCTCTTGATGCAATCCGCGCCGGGTGCTTCGGCTGCGAATCTCGGGCCGGACGTTGCGGCCTTCGAAGAAAGAATTCACCTGTGACCAGTCTTGTTTTTGACAGTCTGTCCGTAACTTCGAACGCTGCGGGGTGGCCCACTGGTGTGGGGCGCGATCGCTGCGCTTCAAGACACTTGCAGATGATGCTGTGCAGTTGGAACAGACGGTGCTGGGCCTGCGCGTTGACGAGGTCGTGACGATTCTATCAAAGGCGGCATTGGCGCCGACTGATCGAAAGCGGTGTGGGCAACGACACCCTGTCTGGTCGGGGCGGAGCCGACACCATTATGGTCTAATATTCACACAATAACAATGGCTTGTAAGATCTCTCCATCACTCAGCAAGAAATTATTGACATAACGTCAGTTTTAATTGACGTTATGTAAATATCTTGTGGGGGAGCCTGTCGATGGATTGCCAGTTGGATCGTGAACACACCGAGAACCGCAGCGACGCGTTGACGTCGCTGCTTTCGCCCCGGCGCATTGCCATAGTCGGGGTTTCGGCCGGCGATCCCCAATCCTGGGGGCATCGCGTGGTGCGCGTGCTGATCGACGGCGGGTTCTCGGGCGATGTCTGCGTTGTCCATCCGAAAACCGATTTTCCCGGCGTGGCGACCGTGCGCAGCATTGCCGAGATCGCAGACCCTGAACTGATCGTGATCTGTGTGCCCGCCGAACGGGCCATCGGCGTTGTCGACGAAGCCCGCGTTGCCGGTGCAAAGGCCGTAATCGTGTTTGCATCCGAATTTGCCGAAGCAGGTTCCGCGGGCGCTGTGCTTCAGGAAAAACTGGTCACAGCGGCGGGCGATATGGCGATGCTGGGGCCGAACTGCTTTGGCATTTCCAACCGCGTCGACGATGTGAAGCTGTCCGCCGCGCCATTCCTGAACAAGACCCTGCGCGGCCCCGGCGAGGTCGCCCTTGTGGCACAGTCCGGCGCATTGGGGCTGGTTCTCAGCCGTTGTGTCGAAGAGGCCGGCAGCGGCTATTCGCATTTCGTCAGCGTCGGCAATGAGGCAACATTGGGCGCCACCGAAATCTCGCGCCACTTGGTCGACCGCGACGAAGTGGGTGTCGTTCTGCTGTATCTCGAGGCTTTGCGCGATCCACGCAATCTTGCCGAAACGGCCACCCGCGCCGCCGAGCTGGGCAAGCGCGTGGTGCTGTTGAACGCTGGCCGCTCGGAGGCGGGCAAGCGGGCGGCGCTGTCGCACACCGCTGCCATCGCGGGCAACGACATGTTCCTGCAATCCCTGTGTGACGATTTCGGCATCGTTCGCATCCATGACGATGATGAGGTCAAGCCGGTTCTGGCCGCACTGGAACGCAACTGGCAGATGCCGGTGAACCCGCGGGTCTGCATCCTTTCCAACTCGGGCGGGGCAGGGGCAGTTCTTGCCGATCAGGTCGAGGCGGCGGGCGGTCATGTTGTGGAACTGGCGCGCGAAACGCGTGCAAAGGTGGCCGAGATCGGCATGATCGGCGCGGGCGACACCAACCCGATCGATATCGGTGGCGGCTGGGAAGCGACGCTGCATCTGTTCAAGCCGACGCTTGACGCGCTGACCGCGGCCGACGAAGTCGACGCATTGGTCGTCTATATCGCGTTCGGCGAAATGTGCGCTGACCGGGTCGTGCCGATTGCGCAGTATTGTTCGGACAGCGCCAAGCCGGTCACCTTCATCTGGCAGATTGCGCCGCAGGAAGGGCTGGATCAGGTACAGACGCCCGGTATCCTTGCCACCAGCATGGGCGAAGGTGTGCGGATGCTGAGTGCACAGATGAAGCTGAGCGCGCCGCGCCGTGCGAAATGGGTGCCCTTGGCGCAAACCGCTCTGGCTCTGCCGGATCTGGCCGAAGGTCAGAAGACTTTGGCCGAATACGCAAGCAGCGCGGTTTTGGCGCGGCAGGGGATGGGTTTTGTACCCTCCGAATTTGGCGCGGTTGATGCGCTGGATGATCTGGCGGCGCGGGTTTTGGCGCTGGGCTGGGAGCGTCTGGTCGTCAAGGGCAACGCCCATGATGTACCGCACCGCAACCGTGTCGGGCTGGTCAAGGTCGGCGTTACACCCGATGCGCTGGCGGAAACTCTGCGCGACATGGCGCAGACGCTGAACACCCATTCATCGGATCCGGCGCGTGGCCTTCTGGTGCAGCCGATGGTCGCTTTTCAGGGCGAAATTGGCGTCGGTGCGTTGAGCGATCCGCTGTATGGCCCGGTCATCGTGATCGGCCCCGGTGGCGTCGGGATCGAAGACGCGACCGGCACGCGGGATGCACTGCTTTTAAACACCGACAGCGCGAACTGGGACGCCTACGCCGCCCGCGTGGAGGCGCGGTATGACTTGGCGTCCGGCACATTGCGTCCCGTGATTGATGCCATGGCCCACCTGATGGGCAGTGGCCGCGTGACCGAGATTGATGTGAACCCGATGATCCGCACAGAAGACGGCGCGCTGATTGCGCTGGATTCGCTGGTCGTTGTGGATCGCACGTGAACAACCGGCTCCGGACAAACCCGTCCGACGGCCACAATGCGGAGGAGAAGACATGAAAAGACTTATGACACTCGCGGCAATCGCTGCGACGGCGACGGCGGCCCCTCTGGCCGCTCAGGACAAACCCGATCATATCGTTTCCGCCAATACCGGCGGTCCGTATTTGCAGGCAACGCTGGATGCGACCGGCAAGGCCTTCACCGAAGCAACCGGCATCGAAGTGCTGGGCGACGGCCCCCAGACCTTGCCGCAGTTGCAGCAGATGGTGCAGGCCAACCGCGTCACCTGGGACGTCGTCGAAGTGCCGCCGGTGTTCACCATGCGCTATTGCGGTGAACTTTTTCAGGAACTGCCCGAGGATCTGCAGAACCTCGAAAACGTCCTGCCGGGTTTCGGCAACGCCTGTGGCGTACCCGCAGTCGGCTATGCCAACATCATGCTCTACGACACCGAGGCGTTCCCCGATGGCGGGCCGACCAACTGGGCCGATTTCTTCGACACGGCGAAATTCCCCGGCAAGCGTGGCCTCTGGGATGGCGCAGAAGGCGTGAATCTTGAAATCGCGCTGATGGCTGATGGTGTGGATCCGAAAGAGCTGTATCCGCTGGATCTGGATCGTGCTTTCGCAAAGCTGGACACGATCCGCGACGATATCGTGTTCTGGCGATCGGGTGCGCAATCCACCCAGATGATGGAAAGCAAGGAAGTCGACATGCTGATGGCATGGTCGTCGCGTGCTTATCCCGCCCTGAACAACGGTGCGTCCTTCATGCCCGTCTGGAACCAGCACATCATCTATAACAACGTGCTGGCGATCCCGAAGGGTGTGAAGTACCCCGAGATCAGCGCCGATTACATCCGGACCGCCATGATGCCCGCACAGCAGGCGCGCGTTTCCGAACTGTATCCGGTCATCCCCGGCATCATCGGAACCGAGCCCGAGCTGACCGAAGCCGGTCAATTGCTGTTCGCCGCCACGCCTGAACGTGCCGCCGGTGCTGTCGCGCTGGACCTGAAGTGGGTCGCCGACAACTCGGCAGAGATAAACACGCGCTGGACCGAGTGGCTGAACAACTGATCGTCACCACGTGACATCCGCGCCGGGCCGCCCCTTCTGGGCGCGGCCCGGCGCCCCACCTGACACACCGCATCCGCAGGATCGAATGACAGGGCCATAAACGGCGCTGAACGGAGGAACCATGTCTTCAGGATCACCGAATTTCATTTCGCGCAACCGTGGCATGTTGATGCTCATGGCGCCCATCGTTGCCTTCCTGGCGCTGTTTTTTGCCTGGCCCGTCGTCCTTGTTCTTGGCAACAGTTTTGGCGGCGATGGTGGACCAATCGGCGAATATATCGAGTTTTTCACCAGCAATACCTATGTGCGCATCGTGTTCCGCACGATCTTTGTCGCGCTTCTGGTGACGGCACTGTGCCTGCTGATCGGCTATCCCTATGCCTATCTGATGGTGCGCACGAAGGGCAAGATGTTGGCGTTTTTGACCGGCGTCGTCCTGCTGTCGTTCTTTACCAGCGTCATGGTGCGCAGCTTTGCGTGGATCGTCATGCTTCAGCGCAACGGCATCATCGACCGCATTGCGCAATGGCTTGGCTTTGACGGTCTGGTCCTGCGCGGCTCTACCACCGGCGTGACCATCGCCATGGTGCAGGTGATGCTGCCTTTCATGATTTTCCCGCTCTACAGCGCGATGGCGGGTATCGACACCCGGCTGGAACGTGCCTCGACCTCCTTGGGCGCGACGAAATGGACCACATTCCGCGACATCTGGTTTCCGCTTTCCATGCCGGGCGTGATCGGCGGTTCGGTCATCGTGTTTGTCACCTCGCTGGGCTTTTATGTCATTCCCGGTCTGGTCGGCTCGCCCTCGAACCAATTGCTGTCGCACCTGATCTATTCGCTGATCAACACGGTGCTGAACGTCCCCCTTGCCTCGGCCGCGTCGGTCGTGATGCTGTTGATAGCGCTGCTGGTGGTCCTGCCCACGATGATGCGTTACGACGTCACCGGAAGCACCACCAGCCGGTTCGCCTCGGACGAAGGGCGCGGCGGGAAGCAGTCGATCTGGCTGTGGATCTTCGGCGCGCTGGTCATTGCGCTGCTGTTGGTGCCCGG
This sequence comes from Oceaniovalibus sp. ACAM 378, assembly GCF_008085915.1. Lineage (GTDB taxonomy): Bacteria > Pseudomonadota > Alphaproteobacteria > Rhodobacterales > Rhodobacteraceae > Oceaniglobus. The sequence goes on from NZ_VSJK01000014.1 coordinate 72,931, forward strand.
CCTTGTCGTGATCCCGCTCAGCTTTCCCGAAAACCGCAGCTTTGCCTTCCCGCCGCAGGGATTCTCTTGGCAGTGGTACGCCAACTTCTTCAGCAGCCGCCAATGGTGGGGAGCGTTCATCACCTCGATTCAGGTTGCGGTTCTGGTCACCTTCACATCGACCGTACTGGCGGTGTTTGCGGGGCTTGCGCTGCGCCGGTCGTCGACCCGGGTGCGCACCGTGATCCGTGCGCTGGTGCTGACGCCGCGCATCGTGCCGGGGGTGATTATCGCACTGGCCGTCTATGGTCTGTTTCTCGACTGGCGCCTGAACATCACGATCACCGGTTTTGTGATTGCCCACACGATCATGGCGCTGCCTTTCGCGTTCATCCCGATTGCCGCCACGCTGGAACAATTCGACACGCGGTTCGAGCAGGCAGCAGCCAGCCTTGGGGCATCCCGCCTCACCACGTTCTTTCAGATCATCCTGCCGCTGATCAGCACAGGTATGATGACCGGCGCATTGTTCGCCTTTGTCATCTCTTTTGATGAGGTCGTCGTGTCGCTGTTCGTGGGCGGCGTCGGGATGCGAACGCTGCCGGTGCAGATGTACAATTCCATCGCCAATGACATCGATCCGACAATCGCCGCAGCCTCGACCATGCTGCTGCTGCTGACGGCGTTCATCGTGATCGCCAGCACGATATTTACCCAAAGGAGGGCCCGCTGATGGCTACCGAAACTGCAAAGGGCGCCGCGCTCGAACTGCACGACCTGGGCAAATCCTATGGCGGGCTCAAGGTTCTTGCTGGCGTAAATCTTAACGTCCTCCCCGGCGAATTCGTCACCTTTCTGGGCCCCAGCGGTTCGGGCAAGACGACGACGCTGAACCTGATTGCAGGGTTTGCCGATCCCGACGCAGGCGGGCGGATGGAGCTTGACGGGCGGTCCCTTGCCGCGGTGCCCGCGCACAAGCGCGACATCGGCGTGGTGTTTCAGAACTACGCCCTGTTCCCCCATAAGACAGTGCGCGAGAACATCGCATTTCCGCTGAAACAGCGCCGTCCGCGCCCCGATGCGGCGACCATTGCGCGAAAAGTGGACCGGGTTCTGTCGCTGGTCCATCTTGAGGCCTTCGCCGACCGCCGCCCCGACCAGCTGTCGGGCGGTCAACAACAGCGCGTGGCACTGGCCCGCGCCGTGGTGTTTGAACCAAAGCTGCTGTTGCTCGATGAGCCGCTGGGTGCGCTGGACAAGCGGCTGCGCGAATCCCTGCAACTGGAACTGCGGCGCATCCACCGTGAACTTGGCGTGACGATCATTTTTGTCACCCACGATCAGGATGAGGCGCTGACCCTGTCGGACCGGATCGTCGTGTTCCGCGAAGGGGCTGTCGAACAGATCGGCACGCCGGCGGAACTCTATGACACGCCGGGCAGTGAGTTCGTTGCGACGTTCCTTGGGGATTCCAACATCTTCGCCGGAACTGCCACTGCGAACACCTTTACGCAGGATGTCGAAGGCGCGCGCTTTGCCGCGCTCAGCGGCGCAGCAGATGGCCCGGTCAAGATCATGGTGCGTCCGGAAAACGTGACTGTGTCGGCAGATGGCGAAGGGGCGGCAAACGCCGTGCCGATTACGATTGCCGATGTGGTTTATTCCGGTGCGACTCTTCGTGTCGAGGGCATCGACGCTCGGGGCAAGCAATTGATTGCGCGCACCCGCGCCGATGGAATCGCGCCAACTGTCGGAGCCAAGGCATGGTTCTGCTGGGAGGCTTGCGCAACCCGCATCGTGGCGACCGGTAACGCCGCATGAGCGCGCCTGTAAACATAATCGCCGCGCTTGACCGGCTGGCCGCCGACGAACCGCTGGCCAACCGCGACGCACATCTTGCGAAACTGTCGGGCGGCACCTTCGATGTACTGGTCATCGGTGGCGGCATCACCGGGGCCGGTGTGGCGCTGGACGCCGCCGCGCGCGGTCTCAGCGTCGCCTTGGTCGAGGCGGGCGATTTCGCTTCTGGCACATCGTCGCGGTCGTCCAAGATGATTCACGGCGGTTTCCGCTATCTGCAAACTGGCGACGTGGCGCTGGTGCGGGAATCCCTGCGCGAACGCCACGCCCTGCAACGCAACGCGCCGCATCTGGTGCGGGTCATGCCCTTCATGATTCCGCTGTTCCTCAAGGGTGGGGTGATCAACCCAAAGCTGTCACGCGCCCTTGGCGGTGCCCTGTGGAGTTATCAGTTTGCCGGTGCATGGCGTCTTGGCCGTCGTCACAAGCGGCTGAGCCATGACGAGGTCGAACACCACATGCCGGCCCTCGATATGGAGCGGATCGGCGCTGGCTATATGTTCCATGACCTGCGCGCCGACGATGCGCGGCTGGTGCTTGCCGTTCTTGCCACCGCTGCCACGCGCGGTGCGGTGATGGTGAACCACGCCCGCTGCACCGGGTTGTCGGACGTGAAAAACGGCCTCCGCACCGCGAATATCGACGTGGATGGCACGCAAACCGAGGTCAATGCCCGCATGGTGGTGAATGCCACCGGCGTCTGGGCGCAGAAATTCCTTGACGGTGTGGGCGTGGACAGCCCGCGCAAATTGTCGCCTGCCAAGGGCACCCATATTGTCGTGCCGATCGAGTTGATGCGCAACGACGTTGCCGTCAGCCTGCCGGTGGCCAGCGACCGGCGCACCGTGTCCGTCGTCGACGAAGGCCCGTTTGCCTATATCGGCTCGACGGAAACCACCGATCCCGCCGACGTGAACGAACCCAGCGTGACCGAGAGCGACCTGACCTATATCCTCGACGGAATAAACCGCCATCTGACGCGCGAGATCACACCCGCCGACATCACCAGCGGCTGGGCCGGGTTTCGCCCGTTGATCGCCGATGGCAAAAGTGCGCGCAGCTCTGATCTGTCGCGCCGGCACAGCATCGAGCAAGAAGCCGACGGTCTGATCACCGTCACTGGTGGCAAACTGACCACCTATCGTGAGATGGCCGAAGGCACGGTCGATGCAATCTGCACCGCGCTGGATCACAAGGGCCGTTGCACCACGCGCAAGCTGCGCCTGCATGGCTATTCATCCGGCGCCAGCCACCTGAGCAAGGGCGAACGCCTTGGCAAACGCTATGGCGACCGGTCCGCGAAGGTCGAACAACTGGCGGCCCTTGCGCCCGGTTTGGGCGAAAAAATCACGCCGCGCGGCGATACCATCATCGCCGAGGCGCTCTGGGGTCTGCGCGCCGAAATGGGCGGATCGCTGGCCGACCTGCTGTTTCGTCGTACCCGCATCGCCACTTACGACGGGCGCGCGGTTCTGGCCGACGCCGAGGGTATCGCCACGCGTATCGGCCGCCTTGCGGGCTGGGGCGAAAACCGGATCACCGCCGAAACCGAAACCCTGAAATCGGCGCTGCGCCAGGAACTGGGCGTTCTCGCGCTTGACCTGCCGACGCCTGCTGAAAACCGTACGAGAGAGGACATCACATGAGCCGTACTCCCATCGCAATCGCCCCCCGTCGCCCGGCCGAGATCCCCGGTGAACATGGGATGAAGGGCATCACGCCCCGCGAGACCCTGACCGGCAGCGCCGTCGCGGTCGGTGATGCCTTCATCCAGTCGCTTGAGCGGGTCTGCGCATCGGTCGACGTGGATGACAATTCGCGCACGGATTACGCCCGCGACTGGTGGCCGCTTGGCATGGTCTGGGCGACAACCGGCCATGTGGCCCGGATGCCTGCCGCCGTGGCACGGCCCAAAAACGTCGAGGAAGTCGCCGCAGTCCTGCGCCTTGCCAATGACGCGGGCATTCCCGTGACCGCAGCCGGTGGCCGCAGCGGTGTGTTGGGCAACTCGCTGCCGGTCTTTGGCGGCGTGGTTCTGGACCTCACGCAGCTCTCGGGCATCACCGACCTGCGCACCGATGATCTGAGTGTCGACGTCATGGCCGGCACCTTCGGGGACGCCTTCGAGGACGAATTGCAGAAAACCGGCCACACCGCCGGTCATTGGCCGCAGTCGATGAAACTGGCCACCGTGGGCGGTTGGATCGCCTGTTCGGGTGCCGGTCAGATGAGCACACGTTACGGCACCATGGCCGATATCACCCGTGGCGTGACGGCGGTTCTGGCCGATGGCCGGGTGATCGAAACCTCGCAATTCGCGCATTCCGCCACCGGCCCCGACATGACGCAGCTTTTCGTCGGCTCCGAGGGTACGCTGGGCGTGATCGTGTCGGCCTGTCTGAACATTCACAAAAAGGCGACATACACCGAAAGCGGCGCTTGGGCGTTCGACAGTTTTGATGCCGGGGTCGATGCGATCAAACGGTTCTCGCAGCGCGGCGCACGCCCCGCCGTCGTGCGCCTGTACGATGCGACGGAATCGCGCCGCAACTTCGACACCAAGGATCAACATATCCTGCTGGTCCATGATGAGGGCGATCCCGAAATCGTCGCCGGAATCATGTCGGTCGTGCGGTCCGAATGCGATGGCAAGCCGAGCGACAAAACGCTTGTCGAACGCTGGCTTTCCAACCGCAACAGCGTTCACGCGCTGGACGAGTTGATCATGGACCGCGCCCCCGACACGATGGAGATTACCGCCCCATGGTCGCAACTGCCCCGCATCTATCATGACGCGACGGCGGCAATGATGGCGGTTGATGGCACCCGGACGGCTACGGCGCATATCTCGCACGCCTATCCGGGCTCTGCCGGTCTGTACTTCATGTTCGGTGGACGCCCCGAGCTTGAAGATCGTCCGCGCTGGTATCGTGACGTCTGGAACGCGGGCGCACGCTCGGTTCTGGGCAACGGCGGCAACCTGAGCCATCATCACGGCATCGGCCTTCAGCGCGGTCGCCTGATGGGCGAGGCTTTGGGCTCGGGAATGGAGATGCTTCAGTTGGTAAAGGACGGACTTGACCCCAAGGGCATCCTGAATCCCGGCAAGCTGGGCCTGAAAAACCCGTTCGGCCCCACGCCCGAGTGGGCCGACAAGGCCGCGCCAAAGGCATGAGCCCCGCCGCCCCCATTGTTCTGGTGATCGACCTTGGCACCACCAGCCTGCGGTGTTCGGTGGTCGATGCCACCGGCGCTGTCGGTGACTGGCGTCAAAGCGTCGTGCCGGAATCCCGCGATGGCGATGGCCTGTCGTGGGACGGGGGGGCATTGGCGGCGCATGTCCTGAAGGATGTGCGCGCGCTGGCCACAAACTGGCCGCTGGCCGGTATCGCCATCGCCAACCAACGCACCACCGCGCTGATCTGGGACGCGGCAACGGGTGAGCCCTGTGGCCCGGTCCTGTCCTGGTCCGACGGGCGCACCCGCGATCTGGACCGGTCGCTGCGCGCACAGGGCATCGCGATGGTGCCGGGGCTGTCGGTGTCGAAATGGCGCTGGCTGCTGGATCGCGCCGATCCTGACGGGACTCGCGCCAAGGCAGGCGAATTGCGTGTCGGGACGCTGGAGTCCTGGCTGATCTGGGTTCTTTCGGGTGGCGCGCATCATGTGAGCGACCACGTCAACGCGTCGCACAGCGGGCTGTTCGATCTGGAAGCGCTCGATTGGAACCACGCCCTTGCGCGGGATCTGAAGCTTGATCCGTCGCTTTTGCCGCAGCTTGTCTCCTGCACCCCCGAAGGCATCACCGCCGACGCGATCACCGGTGCGCCGCCCATCCTTGCGGTGATCGGCGATCAGCAGGCCTCGCTTTATGGGCAGGGCTGCATCGCGCCCGGGACCGCCAAGATCACCTTTGGTACCTCGGGTGTCCTGAACATGGTGGTCGGCGATACGCCCTTTGCCAAACCATCGCGCGCCGCTTTCGGCAATGTCGCGCTCAGCACGCCGGAGGGTGTCAGCTTTGGCACCGAAGCGGCGGTCATGTCGGCGGGCAGTGCAGTGGAATGGCTGATCCGGTTGGGCGTCTTGCCCGAGGCGGCAGCGATTGACCGGGTGGTGAACCCAACCGTGCGCGGCGATGCCCTGTTCGTCGCGGCGCTTGACGGCATCGGCGTGCCGCATTGGCAGCCCCGGGCGCGGGGGTCGTTCTTTGGCCTGTCGGGCGCAACCGGCCCCGGTGAAATGACCCGCGCCGTGCTGGACGGGATCGTCGCAGGCACGGCCGAGGTGATCGAACAGATGGAACAGGCAACCGACCAGCGGCTTGCCAAGATCAGCATCGATGGCGGTTTGACCCGCAGCGATGCGTTCTGTGCGATCCTTGCCGCCACCATCGACCGACCCCTGCACCGCACCCCCAACGCCGAGGCGACGACGCGCGGCGCGGCGATGCTCGCCTATCGCGCGCTTGGCCTGCCGTTCACGAGCATCGGCGAAACAACACCGATCGCAGCGCCGCAAGGCACCATTCCGGCCGATCAGATCGGTTGGCAGGATGCCGTGGCGCTGACCCTTGAACACACGAATAACCGCAAGTCCCGGATCTGAAAGGATACCCCATGAACACCCATGAAACCGCCCTTGTGAGCGGCAAGATCACGGCCCTGAACGGCACTCGTGAACAGACCCTCTCCAGCCCGCTGACCGGGCAGGCCGACCGGAAAACCCGCCATGGCGACGATGCCGATGTCGATGCTGCGGTGAAATCCGCACGCGCCGCATTTGACAGCTGGTCGCAGACCGACGCCGACACCCGCCGCAAGGTGATCGAGGCGCTGGCCGCCAAGATCGAGGAACGTGCAGACGATCTGGCCGCCGCAATTCACGCCGAGGTCGGCACGCCCGAGAAAATCTCCAAGGCAGTGCAGGCCGGACTGCCCGTTCATGTGCTGCGCGGTTTCGCCACCGATCTGGATGCCGCCCTTGCGCCGGAGACCATCGCGCATTCGACGGTCAGCTACCGGCCCATCGGTGTGGTGGCCGCGATTACGCCGTGGAACTATCCGCTGCATCAGGCGATGGCGAAGATCGGCGCAGCCCTTGCCGCCGGTTGTACCATGGTCGTCAAGCCGAGCGAACTGACCCCGCGCACCAATGCGCTGATGATGGAAATTCTCGCTGAAACCACGCCCGCAGGCACCGTTAACGTTGTTCCGGGCGATGCGATAACCGGCGCGGCTCTGGTCGATCATCCGGGCGTCGATGCGGTGTCTTTCACCGGCTCGGTCGGGGGTGGCCGTGCGGTTGCACAGGCAGCGGCGAAGACCCTGAAGCCTTGTTTTCTTGAGCTGGGCGGCAAATCGGCTGGCATCATGCTGGACGATGCCGACCCTGAGGTCGCGCTGAAGGTGATGGTCAATGGCGGGTTGCTGAACAGCGGTCAGACCTGTACCGCGCTGACCCGTATCCTCGTGCCGCACGCCATGGTCGATGACGCCGCCGCACAGGTCGGCGCGCTGGCCGACAAGATGACCTCGCGCTTGGGTCCGGTGATCTCCAAGGATCAGTATGACCGCGTGCAGGGTTTCATCACCCGCGCCGAAAAGGACGATTCCGTCACATTGATCGCCGGTGGCGCCGGCCATCCCGAAGGTCAGGAGCAAGGCTATTTCGTCCGCCCGACAGTGTTTGTTTCGAAGGACGCCAACGCCGAGATCGTGCAAGGCGAGGTCTTTGGCCCGGTCCTTGTGGTGATGGGATATGGCGATGACGACGAGGCGGTCGCGCTGGCCAATGGCACCGACTATGGGCTGGCCGCCGCTGTCTGGGGCAATGACGCCGCCCGTGTCGATGCAATCACCGCCCGTCTGCGGGCCGGGCAGATCGACGTGAATGGTGCGCCGTTCAACCCCCGCGCGCCTTTTGGCGGCTTTAACCAGTCGGGCAGTGGCCGGGAAATGGGCCTGCACGGCATCCGCGAATTCCAGCGCCCTGTGTCGATCCAGAAAAAAGGATAAGTCAGATGAGCGAACAGCATACCATCCTTGAAACCATCGAAGACGGCGTCGCCAAGCTGACGCTGAACCGTCCCGATGCGATGAATACCATGACGCCTGCGTTTCTGGACAATGTTCTGGAGCAACTGGAGAAGGTCGCCGGTGATGATGCAATCCGGGTTCTGATCCTGACCGGGGCGGGCCGTGCGTTCTGCGCCGGGGGCGATCTGAAACGCGGTCCGGGCGGTGCGGTGGCGGGCGATCCGCCGCTGGCGTCGCAGGTCGGGCGGCTGCGCAATTTCATGCGTTCGTCGCAACTTTTGCGCGACATGCCCAAGATCACGATTTCCGCGATCAACGGTGCCTGCGCGGGGGCTGGATTTTCGTGGGCCTGCGCAACCGACCTGCGCTTTGCCTCGAACAAGGCGCGGTTTGCCACGGCGTTCCGCAATGCCGCATTGTCAGGCGATTTTGGCGGAACCTGGCTGTTGCCGCGCATCGTCGGGGCAGGGCGGGCGCGTGATCTTTACCTGCGTTCAAAGCCGATCACAGCGCAGGAAGCGCTGGATATGGGCCTTGTGTCCGCCATCCACGACCCCGACGCTCTGATGGATGCCGTGACCGAAGTGGCGCGCGATCTGGCCGCTGCCGCGCCTCTGGCTCTGCCGCTGATCAAGCAGAACCTGAATGACGCGGATGAGATTGGTTTTGCCGAGGCGCTGGACCGCGAGGCGCGCCGCCACTCTGCCATGGTCGCCACTGCCGACGGAACCGAGGCCGCCCTTGCCTTTACCGAGAAACGCCAACCGAACTGGAGCGGTAAATGAGTATTTATCTCACTTGGAACGACGCTGAAACCGTCGCCACCGTTACGTTGAACCGTCCGGAAGCGTTGAACGCCATGTCATCCGAGGCGTTGAACGAAGTGGCCTATTCCTTTCAGCAAGCCGACGCCAAGGGCGCCCGTATCATCCTGTTGCGCGGCGCGGGGCGTTCGTTCTGCGCCGGAGCAGACCGCAAGCAGTATCCCGGCTTTAAATCCAGCGAAGAGAATGTCGGCCGCGCCCAGAATGCCATCGAGATTGGCATACAGTTGAAGCGCACGCTGATGGGCACCAACGCCCTGACCATTGCGCAGGTGCATGGCCATGTGGTGGGCGGTGGTCTTGTCATGGCGATGTGCTGTGACATGCGGTTCACGGCGGACGATGCCAGGATGTCGCTGCCTGAACTCAAGCTGGCGCTGCCGCTGGGCTGGGGCGCGCTGTACCGGTTGATCGAACTGGTCGGCACCACAAGGGCGTGGGCCATGCTGGCGGAATTCGAGGAGCTTTCAGGCCAGCAGGCGGTCGATGCCGGGCTGTTTTCCGATGTTTACGCCGCCGATGTTCTTGCGGATAAAGTGCAGCAGCGGATCGAAAACCTGTTGCAAATCGATCCCGAAGCGCTCTTTTTGACGAAACGTCAGTTCCGGGCCATCGCCGCGCGGGCCTCTTTCGGCAATATCGAAGATCTCGACGGCGCTTTGCTGCTCGGACCCCTGCGCGGCCCCCATGTGCGGGAAAAATTCGCAGGACTTTAAGGAGCGAAAGCAGATGTCACCAAAAGCTGACGCCCGCGCGGATCAGACCGATACCGCAACCAAGGTGGAAGAGGCTGTTCTCGACATGCTTGAAAAGCAGGGGGTGCTGAATGGCATCAACCTGAACGAAGTCGCAAAGGCCGCAGGCGTGAACCGGACGCTGGTGTATCATCACTTTGGTTCACGCCGGGGGCTTTTGCGCTCGGCGATCAAGCATGAGTTGCGCAAGCGGCATGTGCAGACGAAGACCCCAAACGAACCCATGCGCCTTGGTGCGCGGGTGGCGCACGGGCTGCGCGCGCTGCTGCAGGGGGGATCTTCGCTGCGGCTGACCACTCTGTTGCATCTGGACGGTTCGACCGCGCCGCGCCTGATGCCGAACGCCGAAACCACGTTGTTGCAGCTTGAACGTGACCGCGCCCTTGGCCTGACGCCGGACACCGATGACATCCCGGCGTTGCACGCCAGCTATGCTGCCGGGGTGTATGGTTATGCACTGTTCAGGGAAGTTTTCGCGCGGGATCTGGGGATTGAAGTTGAAGAACTGGATGTCCGGGTGACGGCGCAGTTCGAACGACTTTATGATCCCGTCGGTGAAAGCGCTGACAAGGACGAATAGATGACATCTTTCACCTTCGACATCAGGCCTTCGGTCCGCTTTGGTTTCGGCCTTCTGGACCGGACCGGCGAGAGTGCCGCGCCCCTGCTGCGTGCGCGTATCCTGATCGTCACCGATCCGGGGACGATGGCAACCGCCATGCCCGGTCGCGCCGAATCTGGGTTGCGTGCCATGGCAAGCGGCGCGATGAATCAGGCACGGCTGATGAACACCGCCCGGAATGCCACCCTCGGGATATACGAGACGGCATGTTAGAGACGCCGCAGCGCGCCCTTGCCGCCTATCCCCGCACCGTACAATTGACCACGCGCTGGTTCGACAACGATGCCTTCGGGCATATGAACAATGCGGTACATTACCAGTTTTTCGATACCACGGTGAACCTGCTTCTGCGCGATCTGGACAACATGCAAGCGCCCGACAGCGACGAGCGGTTTCTGGTGGCCGAAACCGGATGCCGGTATTTTGCCGAGATGGCTTATCCGGATCTGGTGACAGTCGGGCTGCGGGTCGGGCATCTGGGCCGGTCCTCGATACGCTATGACCTCGCGATGTTCCGCAACGATGAAACCACGGCCGCGGCGGTCGGATTTCTGGTGCATGTCAACACGGCGGCAGGACGGCCCGCCCGGTTCTGCGATGACCTGCGCGGCAAACTGGGCGGCTACTTGGTTTGAACCGGGCCGCTCGGCGCGCTTTAAGGGGTGGGAGGATCGGAAGATCAATCCAGTGGATCAGTCGTCCGGGTGGTGGCGGTCAGGAATGGCGACACTTGACGCAGCCGGGATCATGTCGCGCCAACTGCCGCCCGCGCACCCCGTCGGGACATTGCTGCAGAGATCAGGGTCGTTTCCGCCAGTCGGGGAGCGCATGCGAAGACGGATCGGATCGACGCCGCGCTGATGACCCGCTTTACGCGTTGAGCGGCAGTTGTTCGCCTTGCAGACGATTTGAGGGGCATTCAAGCCGGTTGTCGGGTGTCACCTTCCGGCCCGGATATTGCGCCTTCTCAGGCGCTTGAGCGGCGAGCGTGGCCAATTCGTCAAGACGCGCAGGTGGCTTCTTAAGCGTCCGGCCACAGTCTCAGTCTTTGCGATTTGACGATGTGACCAGATCCCAGATCACCAACGCGACAGTCAACAGCGCCACGCCGATCAGATCGGGGCTGGGCACTGCGATGATCAGGATGCCGACGAAACCCGCGAAGGCCAGAAAGGCCGCAAAGGCGATGATCCGGTTCATGACGTCTCTCCCTTGGCGGTGTCGATCCAATCGTAGAGCCATTGCGCTGTGCGCAGCAGGCGGGCGTCGCCGCCGCGCGGCCCGATCAGTTGCACGCCCAGCGGCAGACCGTCGATGTCCAGCACGGGAACGGTGACGGCGGGTGTGCCGCACAGCGTCCACAATCCATTGAACACCGGATCTCCCGTGGTGTCGCGCCCCGGTGCCGGGCCAAGGGCTGCGGGGCAGATGATGGCGTCGCAGCGCGCGAAGACCTCGTCTAACAGGGCGTTCAGCACGCCGGACCAGTCCAGCGCGGCGATATAGTCACGGGCAAGGATCGTGTCACCCTCGGCGATGGCGGCAGTGACCGCGTCACCCAAACCGCCTCGCTTTGCGTAGGAATGGAAGCAACGGGCCATTTCTGCGACGTTGATGCAGCGACGGGCGGCATCGGCCTCGTCGAAGAGTGCGGGCAGCTCGATGACGAAGGCCTGATCGCCCAGGGCAGTGGTCAGCTCGTCCATGGCTTCGACGGTTTCTGGTGTTGCACGGTCCCATCCGGGCGGGCGCAGAACGGCCAGCACCGGAGGCAGCGGCGCGCCCGCGTCCACGCAGCGGAGCAGGCCCGGCGGCGGCACCGCGACTCCGCCCTGTTCGGTGGCGAACAACACATCGCACAGCAGCGCTGCCTCGCGCGGGGTGCGCGCGAAGACCCCGACGGTGTCGAGGCTGGGCGCTTGCGACAGTACGCCCCTTGTCGAAATCGCGTCAAACGTTGGCTTGAACCCGGTTACGCCGCAGAATGAGGCCGGTCGGATCACTGAACCACCGGTCTGTGTGCCCACGGTCAGCGGCGCCATCCCCGCGGCGACGGCGGCCGCAGACCCCGCCGACGATCCGCCGGGCGTGCGAGTTTCGTCATGGGGGTTCTTTGTGGCCGATGGGGTCATGAAGGCCAGTTCGCAGGTGACCGTCTTGCCGAGGATCAGCGCGCCCGCAGATTTCAGCCGTACAACCAGATCGGCGTCGGTGTCTGGCACCCGTCCTGAATCCGGAGCGGTGCCATTTTCTGTGGGAATACGCGCGGTATCGATCACGTCCTTCAGAGCCACCGGCACCCCGTGCAGCGGGCCGATGGGCCGTCCGGCACGGCGTTGCGCATCCAGCATCTCGGCCTGATGGCGGACAAACCCGGCGTCGAACCAGACAAAGGCGCCGATCTCGGGGTCTGCCGCCTCGATCCGGGCGATGTAATGCGCGGCCACGTCGGCCACGGATACGGCCCCCTGTGCGATCCGGTCGCGCAGGGTGACGGCGTCGGGGGCTTGCGGCTCAGTTTCCATAAAACGCATTCGGCAGATAAAAGACGATCTGCGGGAAGACATACATCAGCACCATAGAGATGAGCACACAGACAAGGAATGGCAGGCAGCCGGCGAAGATCTGCGTCAGCTTCACCTCGGGCGGCGCAATGCCTTTAAGGTAATAGGCCGACATGGCCATGGGTGGCGTTAGAAAACTCGTCTGCAGGTTCAGCGCCACCAATACCCCGAAAAACAGCGGATCGATGTCGAAAATTACCAGCAACGGCAGGAAAATAGGCACGAAGATGATGATGATCTCGGACCATTCCAGCGGCCAACCCAGCAGGAAGATGATCAGTTGCGCCAGCAGCAGAAACATCAGCGGCGTCAGATTCATCGACTGCACGAATTCGCTGATCACCTGTTCGCCGCCAAGATAAGAGAACACCGAGCTGAAGGTGTAGGAACCGACGAACAACCAGCAGACCATCGCCGTGGTCCTTACGGTCAGGTAGACCGATTCACGCATCCTCTGCCACGTCATTGCCCGATAGAGAAACGCCAGCAGGATTCCCCCCAGCGCACCGATCGATGCCGCCTCGGTCGGCGTGGCAAGCCCGAACAGGATTGACCCCAGCACGGCGAAGATCAGCACGGCCAGTGGCACGAAGGACGTCACGACCATGAGCAACAGCTTGCCGCCCGGCACATCAGGAACCTCTTCGCGGGTGGGTCTCGGGGCGACACTGGGTTGCAGGATCGACCGGCCGACCACATAGATCAGGTAAAGTCCGGTCAGTGTCAGGCCCGGCAGCAAGGCCCCGGCATAGAGTTTCACGATCGACACGTTCGACGCGGCGGCATAGACGATCAGCATGATCGAGGGCGGGATGAGGATGCCCAGTGTGCCGCCCGCGCAGATGATGCCCGACGCGAAGGCCGGATCATACCGCGCCTTCAGCATCGCCGGCAGCGCCAGCAGGCCCATCAGCGTGACGACCGCACCGACAATCCCCGTCGCCGTGGCGAACAGCGCGCAGGTGATCAGCGCGGCCACCCCCATGCTGCCCGGAATCCGGCGCGATGCGATGTTCAGCGTGTCGAACAGCCGGTTCACGATGTTGGCCCGTTCGACGATATATCCCATGAACAGGAATAGCGGCACGGCGGTCAGCACATCGTTGCTCATCACCGTATAGGTCTGGTTGACGAACAGATCGAAGATGCGGTTGTTGAACAGCCCCTCGACCCACAGGTTGGTCTGGTCCCACCACGAGGCAAGCTCTTGATCCAGCCGATCGAACGACCGCCACATGCGGCGCTCGTCGAAATAGGCGTAATAGCCGAACCCGATGCCCATCGCCATCAGGGTAAAGGCAATGGGAAAGCCCAGGAAGACAAAGACAATGAAAAGCCCAAGCATGAACAGGGCGACTTGTGGATCGGTCATGGATGGGCGTCCTTTTCGGCCATCGAGACCTGTTTCATCAAAATATCTTCGGTTTCAAACACGTCTTCGTCCGCCTCTAGCCATATGCCGGTGCGGATGCAGTGGATGCAGCGGAACACTTCGGCGATGCCCTGAAAGAACAACAGAACTCCGGCCACCACGATCACTGTCTTGAACTGGTAGATCGGGATGCCCGCCGGGCTGCTCACCGACACTTCAGCATAGGACCACGAGCGCGCGGCGTATTTCCAACCGGCGAAGATCAGCGCCAGTACACCGGGAAAGAAAAACAGGAAATAAAGGACCAGATCGACACGCGCCTGCCAGCGTGGCGACCACAGCCGGTACAGGAAATCGCCCCGCACATGGCCACGCCGCGACAGGGTATAGGCGCCGCCCATCATGAACAGCGTGCCGTACATGATGAACGACACGTCCAGCGCCCAGGATGTTGGGCTGTTCAGGACATAGCGGACGAACACCTCATATCCCGTGCCCACCGCCATGAACACGATGAGCCAGGCAAAGGTCTTTCCGAACCATGCCGAAAGGGCATCGGCGAACCGGATGTATCGAAGCATAGAGTGGTCCCCGAAAGATAAGGTTGGCCCCCGCCGCCACGGGCGGGAGCCGTCACGGCAACTGTCACATCTTCAGTCGGCCGGGGAAGTAGTGCTCATAGGCCAGCGCATAGTCTGGCGCGTTCATCAACTCGTAGAACACGACGTCGTTCACCCAGGCGCGTTGACTGTCCAGGCACTTCTTCATGAAGGGATCGGCCTCCAGCTCGGGAATGATCTCGTCCCAGGCTTTCAGCTGCGCGGCGAGGATTTCCTTCGAGGTGCGCTGCACATCGACGCCGGCTTCTTCCTGAAGGTATTTCAGGTCAGCGGAATAGCGACGTGCCCCCTTGGCGGTGTTGGCGGTCGATACTGCCTCGACGCCGTAGATCAGGATCGCCTTCAGGTCCGGCTCCATGTCTTCCATCAGCAGGCCGTTGAACAGGAATTCGAACGATTCCGACGCCTGATGATAGGACGACAGGAAGTAGTTCTTGGCCACGTCCTGTGCGCCGAAGTCACGGTCGGACGACGGGTTGTTGAATTCGAACGCGTCGATCACGCCACGCTCCATCGCCGGCACGATCTCGCCGCCCGGAAGCTGCGCCACCGACATGCCCAGCTTGGTCATCAAGTCAGCCGCCAGCCCGACGGTGCGGTACTTGAACCCCTGAAGGTCGCTGACCTTGGTCACCGGGTTCTTGAACCAACCGAAGGGCTGGGCGGGCATCGGAAAGGCCATATAGCCGTCGATATCCAGACCCATGATGTCCTGCGTCAGTTCGTCATACAGCGCCTTGCCGCCGCCCTCGTAGAACCAGTTCAGCATCGTGGTGGCCGATCCGCCGAACACGGGACCGGTGCCGAACAGCGACGCCGCCTTGTTTTTACCGTACCAATAGACCGGCACGTCGTGGCCGATGTCGAGCAGTCCGTCGTTAACCGCATCCAGAACCTGGAACGCGCCGACGACCGCACCGGCCGGCAGCAGGTCGATCTTCAGACGTCCACCCGCCATCGCCTCGACGCGGGTCACGTAATCCTGCGCCATCTCTTGCCAGACGTTGGACGACGGCCAGGCCGACTGCATCTTCAACACTCTCGGTGCTTGCGCCATAACAGCCGGCGCGGCGAGCGTGCCGACACCCGCAGCCGCTCCGCCAAGGGCGGTTTTCCTGAGAAAGGACCGTCGGCCCATTGTATCGGAATTTTTCACTTCTATCCTCCCAGAATATGTGCCGGACAATGCTCGGGGCGCCAGCGTAACGCCATTTTTCAGAGTCGAACATTGAACATCGAAAACAATGCGAAACACACGGCAAAGGTCGAAGGCGTCTCCTCCAAGACGCCAACCATCACCGCATGTTGTTGTTACTATGAAAATACCGGATCACAAAGATAATTGACGTTCCGGGTCCTGAAATTTGTATCGAGGCCGTCCGGTGGACCAACGGTTAAGGGGCGCGTCCAGCGAAACAGTGGCTTTGAGCCTCTCCGATTAACTGCGTTTCATCGCAATTTGTCTGTTCTGTGATGATCGTTGGATCCATCTTGGCCGGAAGCCCAAAACAGCACTGGTCCCACCGCGAAAGCCAAATGCGTGGAAACAAAGCCAGCATAAGTCAGTAAATGCACGCCCTTGGAGCGGGACATCCCAAACGTGGCCACGTTCCGCGACCGATACAGGTCAACCGCCCGCGATAAGAATGCATCGTTCGGTCTGTGTCAGCCGTCTGGCGCCTTCTGGCTCAATCACCACGGTTTCCGACAGCGCGAGGCCTTGGGCGGTTGCATAGACGTGAAACGTCTGACCTATTTCGAATTGCCATTCGGCGGTTTCGTGCAAGCAGAGCGACGTGTCAGAAGACCTTGGTGTCTTGGCATACAGTCCGACCTGATAGCCCGAGATATTGGGCATGGCCGTGCGCAAGCCTTCTGTCAGGAGCCCCTCTCGCAGAATGGCGTCCGCCGCCTTTGCCTTGGTGCCGGGGATCATGGCGGCAAACTGCGCGTCCTGCAGCGCGACCAGCCGGTCCATCACACCGGTCAGAGCGGCCGAGGGCGCACCGAGACTGATCGAGCGCATGAACCGGGCAGAATAGTTCGAGATCCGCGGCACCAGCTCCACATGAAGCACATCGCCGGCTGCCAGCCGTTCATCGCTGATCGTCGCGTGAAGGAACCCCATGTCGTGCCCGTCGCCTTTGGCCCTGCGCGAGATGGAGATCGGTCCGACCCAGTAATCGTCCGCCCCGTTGGACAGGTAATGGTGTGCCGCAATGGCAGCGGCGTCGCGGGGGCGCATTCCCGGAGCGAGTTGCGAACGGATCGTCTCCATTGCAGAATCGGCGATGGCCGCTGCGGCCGAGATATACGCAATTTCCTGTTCGTCTTTTACCGCCCGCAGGATGTTGGCGCTTCCAGGCAGATCGACGAACCGCGCGTCGGAGAGAAGTTCGGACAACCGCAGGAAGGTCGCATGAGTGAAGCCGTAGCTGGAAAAATCCGCGCCGATGACGGCGGGCCGGAACCGGTCAATGGCCTGCGCTACTATGGCATGGGCGTCTTCGTGATCGGCATAGGTGACGATGTCGTCAAGCCATGTGGCCGCGCGGCACGGGACCTCGTCGATCGCACGCAGGATCCAGACCGGATCGCCGACTGCCGGTACGATCGCGGCGCGATAGAACGTTTCGGACACGGTGTATCCGGTCAGCCAAGCCAGCATTTCAGCATGGTCGCACAGATACAGATCGCACCCGGCCTGCTTCATTTCCGAGCGCAGGCGGGCGAGCCGCGCGGCAAAGGGGGCTGGGACTTTGTTCATGCCTTTTCAACTCCGCAGATGTTGCAGATCGCGTGGATATAGATCGCGACACAGTCCAGATACTGACGAATGCGGACCCTTTCGTCCGGCATCGTGTTGAATTCACCGCCCGGTCCGCAGACAACACCCTCCATGCCCGCAGCAGCAAGGTGAGCGGCGTCGGTTCCGTAAAACGCCGGGGGCCGGATGGCGCCGGTGGGTTGCGGCATGCCGCGGACTGCCTCGTGCGCGCGGTTCACGGCCTTCACGACAAAGGCATCGGCAGCGACTTCGAAGGGCGGCATCTGCGGCTTATTCTTGCGCAGATCGTGGGACCCCAGCCGGTATTCCAGCCCCGGGAACTCAAGCTTGAGGGATTCAAGCATCTGGCGCATGTCATCCATGACGCTTTCGATGGACTGGCTTGGCGCGTAGCGGCATGTCCCTAAAAGTCGCGCCCGGTCCGCCACCTGCGGAGGGCGCCATTCGTGGAATTCGTCACCCAGTCCGGCCCGAAGCACGCCGACATGGCCGCGATTGACCGACCGGTGCGCCGGCCCTTCGGCGCCCGAGAATGTGATCCCATTGATGCGGGGCACAAGGGCAGCGGCGGCGGCCAGTGCATCGCAGGCTTCTTCGCGCTTGGACAGGTGACGGGTGCTTCCGTAAAGCTCGATCTCGAACGAAAAAGCCCCCGCATGAAGCGTGAGTGCCTGCAGGTCGGTCGGTTCTGAGTTGATGAAATAGTCGGCGCGTATGCCCTGCTCAATCATGCGCACCGTTCCGATACCGCCCTGAAGCTCGCCCACGACAAAGGACAGGATGACATCGCCTTTGGGCCGCAATCCGCAGGCCATCAGGGTTTCAACTGCCGAAAGATAGGCGGCATCGCCGGCCTTCATGTTTGAGACACCGATGCCATAGATGAATTCATCGTCGATCTTGGCTTCCCATGGGTCAACCGTCCAGCCGGAGGTTGCCGGGTTGGTGTCGAGATGTCCGTTGAACAACAGCGACGGTCCCTTGCCCGTGCCTTTCCAGCGGCCAATTGCGTTGACCCGTTTTTCCGTGACAGGTTGCAATTCCGACTCTAGCCCGAGGCCCAGCATGGTCTCATGCATCTTTTCGGCCAGTTCGCGTTCGCCGTCGGTTTCTGTATAGCTTTTGTGGCGCACCATACCGGCCAGACGTTCCAGGCAGGCGGTTTCGTCAATGCGGGCGACGATCTGTTCGGGTGTCATGACAGGGGCTCCATAATTGTCTTGGAAAAGCGCCAGACCGGAGGCATTTCGGCCAATGTTCGGGCATCGATATGGCAAAGAATACGGTGGCCGTTGCCGAAATCATGCAGCGGCGGCGGTGTCTTGCAGATTTCGCCAAGGCGGCGGGGGCAACGGCTTTCGAACGGGCAGCCCGGCAGCGCCTCCGACCGTGTTGGCAACTCGCCGGTCAGCCGGATGCGCGTGGTCTCGCTGTCCGGGTCGATCGATGGCGACGAGGACATCAACGCCTCAGTATAGGGGTGATAGGGCGGATGATCGAGGCTGGCCATGTCGCGGGTTTCGACGATCTCGCCCAGATACATCACTGCGACCCGGTGCGCGACGTGGCGCAACACGCCAAGGTCATGGGTGATAAAGATCAGGGCGACCCCGGTCTCCGCCTGAATGTCCCGCAGCAAACGAACGATCGCGGCCTGCACCGAGGCGTCCAGCCCGCTGGTGATCTCATCGCAAATGATTACCTTGGGATTGGCAGCAAAAGAGCGCGCGATGGCGATCCGCTGCTTCTCTCCGCCTGACAATTGATGCGGAAAACGTGACGCATACTCGGCTGGCAGGCGGACCCGTTCAAGGATTTTGGTGACTTCCTCGCGGCGCTCGCGGCGGCTCAACTCCGGGCGGAACAGTTTCAGCGGCCGCAACAGAATCGTGGCGATGGTATGTCGGGGATTGAGCGAACTGTCGGGGTTCTGAAAGATGATCTGCACATCCGAACGATAGGCGCGGTCCATTTCATCGACCGTCGTTCCGTCAAGGCTCAGCGTTCCTGAATAGGGCGCCAGACCGGTCAGCGCACGGGCCAGCGTAGATTTGCCGCAGCCCGATTCCCCGACGATGGCAAGTGTTTCACCGGGCCTCAGCGTCAGGCTGGTATCGACCAGCGCCCGCGTCCGGCGGATCGGTCGTCGTGCAATCCGGTCAAGCAGGCTGGTGCGGCCATAGACGACATCCATCCCGGACACCTCGATCAGCGGCTGGTCTACAGGGACTGTAACGGCCGGCCATTCTGTCGCTTCACTGCGTGACTGTTCCACCGCATCGGCGCGCACACAGGCCAGTTGCCGGCCGTCCCGAACCTGCAACCTCACTTGGGCGGCGTCACAGAGTTCAGGGAGATGATGCGGGCAAGACGCAGAATAGATGCAGGGCGGCGGCATGCCGAGCCGCGGCGCGGGCGCCGCATGACTTATCGCAAGGCGCCGGCCGGTCAGGCTGTCGGACGGGCGCGGCAGGCTGGAGAGCAATGCGCGCGTATAGGGATGGCGCGGCCGTGCGAACAACGGGCCCGGTTCCGCGATCTCGACGATCCGCCCGCCGTAAATCACCGCGATCCGGTCCGCAATTTCTGCAACGGTGCCCAGATCATGACTGATGAACAGGCCCGATATTCCAGTTTCGTGCTGCAGGCCGCGCACAAGGTCAAGCAACCTTGCACCGGTGGTCGCATCAAGCGCAGACGTGGGTTCGTCAAAAACGATCAGTTCAGGTTCGCAGGCGAGGGCAAGCGCCAGCAGGACACGCTGTTTCTCACCGCCCGAAACCTCGTGCGGATACCGCGACAGCATGGTTTCGGGATCGGGAAGCCCGACATGTCCCAGCAATTCCAGCGTTTTTGCACGAAGACCCGATCCGCCGCGGTGCTGCGCCAGAGTCTCGATCAGGTGATCGCCCAACGTCTGGGTCGGGTCGAGCGCGGTGGCGGCATTCTGGAAAACCATGGAGATCCGTTCCCCGCGCACCTTTTGCAGCGCTTTCTCCCCAAGCGCGGTCAAATCGGTGCCCGACAGAAGGATGCGACCGGACTCATGTACCACCTTTCCCGTCGGATCGCGCATGATGGCATTGGCAAGAGACGACTTGGCCGAACCGCTTTCCCCGACGAGCCCCAGAATTTCGCCGCGGCGGATGGTCAGGTTGATATCGTCCAGAATGCGGATCGGTCCGTCCGGCCCGGCATAGCTGAGGGCGTAGTTTTCGATCGTCAGAACGGGTGGAGTGTCTGACATGGTCAATGTCCTCCGGAACGGGGGTTGAGAACGTCGCGCAGCCCGTCCCCAAGCAGGTTGAACGTGACCGCGACCAGCGCGATCGCCGCACCCGGAACGATGATTGGCCAGGGCGACCGGAAAAGGTGGCTGCGCGCTTCGGCGATCATCAGCCCCCATTCGGGCGAGGGCGGTTGTGCGCCAAGCCCCAGAAATGACAGGGTCGCAAGGGTCATCACGGCGAAAGCAACGCGGATAGTCGCCTCGACAATGATCGGTGCGATGGTGTTGGGCAGGATCTCTGCCAGCACGATCCAGCTTGTCGGTTCTCCGCGCGCCCGAGCAGCAGAGACATAGTCGAGCGCCCGCACTTGCAGCGTGACCGACCGTGCAACACGTGCCATGCCGGGGGTCTGGGCGATGCCGATGGCGATCACCGCATTGATCGAGGACGACCCGAGAACGGCGATAATCATCAGGGCGAACAGAAGGCCGGGAATGGCCATTACCGCATCGTTGAGCCGCATGACCACTTCGTCAGCACCGCCTCCGAGATACCCCGAAAGCACGCCGATCAGAGCACCGGCCACCGTGCCGATCCCCGTAGCGAGAAGCGCGAGAAGGACTGTGGATCGCGCCCCCGACATGACCCGGCTCAGCAGATCGCGGCCATACCAATCAGTTCCAAGCGGAAATTCGAGCGAAGGCGCGGCAAAGCGAGCGCCATAATTGAAGGATTCCGGGTCCGCCGGAGCCAAGACCGGCCCAAGAACAACGAGCGCCAGCAACAAGAGGAACAGCACCAGTCCCAAAGCACCCTGAGGGTTGCGCATGAGCGCACCCAGAATGGCGAAAAGCTTTCTCATTCGAACTGGATCCTTTTGTCGAGCGCGGCATAAGCGAGGTCGGCAAGCAGATTGGCGACCGCATAGGTCATCGCCATGACCAACGCGCCGGCCTGCAGCATCGGAAGGTCGCGGTTCTGGATCGCAAGGATCAGCTGGCGGCCGAGCCCGGGAAACGAGAACACCTCTTCGACGACGATAACGCCGCCGATCAGGTAACCGACATCCAGCGCGATCACCGTGATTGCGGGCAAGAGCGAGTTTCGCAGGGCGTGATTGACGATCACCCGCCGACGGCTGAGCCCCCGCAGACGAGCGGCCCGCACGAAATCGCTGCCAAGCGTATCGACCATCTCGGAGCGGACCATCCGGCTGATATGGGCCGTCAGTATGATGGTAAGTGTGATCACCGGCAAAGCGATGTGGTGCAGCGCATCCAGCGGATCGACAAGGAAGGATATATAACCAGACGCTGGGAAAAGCCCGACTGACGGCCCTGCGAGCCACACCAGCAACAGGGTCGCCAGAACGAATTCAGGCAGCGAGACTCCCAGATAACTGACGAAGGATACGGCAAGATCGGTGGCGCGCCCGCGCCGCAGCGCCGCCACGGCACCCAGTGGGATGCTGATCAGAACCACAAGGCCAAGTGAGAAACCGGCCAGCAGGGCGGAACGCCCGAACGCTTCCATGATCACCGGAGCAACCGGCTGACTTGTGCGCAGCGACGTTCCAAAATCACCCGTCAGGGCACCGGAAAGCCAGTGCCAGTATTGCACCACTGCCGGTTCATCCAGCCCAAGCCGCGCGTTGAGCACGGCCAAGGCCTCCTCGGTCGCATATTCGCCCAGGATCATCTGGGCCGCATTGGCGGGAAGAACCTGTGTGACGCCGAACACGATCATCGAGACGACAATTGCCGTCAGGACCAAGTAGAACAGTCTCCGGATCAAGAATGTGACCGACATTGCTGGTTTCCCCCGCCGTTTGCTTCAGCGCGCCGGAGCGCCTTCACCGAGCGAAACCATGTGAAGCCCGTAATTTGAGCCACGCGGGTGCTGTTTGTATCCCTCGACATAATCCGCCTGGGCACCCAGCAGATCGAAGAAACAGGGGATCAGTGCCGGCACTTCGTCACGCATCATGGCCTGGGCATCGGCATAGAGTTCTGCGCGTTTTGAATCATCGATGGTGCGGTCGGCTGTTTCGATCAGCGCGTCGAATTCCGGATTGTTCCAGCGCGTTTCGTTCCAGGATGCCCCGGACGTGAACAAAAGGTTAAAGATCGCGCCCTCTGTCGGTTGCATATTGTAGAAACCCACATAAAAGCTGCCCTTCTTCCAGACCTGATCCAGATAGGAAGAGTGGTCCATCGTCTTGACCGAGATGTCGAATCCCGCCGGGCGGGCCATTTCACGCAAAACGACGGCCATGGCGCTGCGGTAGTCGGGCTTTGCCGAGGCAACGAGTTCGAGCGACAACCCATCGGGATACCCGGCTTCAGCCAAAAGCGCCTTGGCCCCTTCGGGATCATAGGATTTATAGGGTGCGCCGGAATAGAAGCGATAGGCTTCATTCAAGGGTGAATCGTTGCCCGGCGTACCGTATCCTTCGGCCACCAGTTCGACCATCGCTTCGCGGTCGACAGACATGGCCAGCGCGGCGCGCACTCTCGGATCGTTGAACGGTTCGACCGTGCAATCCATAACCACGTCAAGGAACCGGCCGGACGGGGTTCTTAACCCGGTGATTCCACTGGCGTCTGCGATGCGCGCAAAGTCGGTCGGCTGCACTTCCAGCAACATGTCGATCTCGCCCGCCAGCATGGCGGCTCCCGCGCCGGCGGCATCGGGGAAAGTGATGATTTCGACCCGGTCGAGCAGCGGTTGCCCGTCAAGGAAGTAATCCGGGTTCTTTTCGACCACCGCCCGCTGATCGGCTGAGAATTCGACCATGCGGAAGGGCCCGGATCCGAGCGGCGTCTGAGCAAGGCTTTCGAAATCGCCCTCTGCGATGGCGGCCGGAATGACTTTGGCCGTCGGATAACAGAGCGAAACGGGCAGATCGGCATAGGGAGATTCGGTGCGGAAGATCACAGCAAAATCGCCGTCTGCCGTTACCTCGGCAATCGGGCCAAGGTTGCGGCTGCCCGGTGCGGCCGTTTCGGGATCAAGCAGTTTCTTGAACGATGCGACGACATCCGCGGATGTGACCGGTTCGCCATTCGAGAAAGTCGCGTTTTCGCGCAGTATGAAACGCCATTCGGTCGCGTCATCATTGGCGCTCCATTCGGTTGCCAGATCGGGCTGGGCCGACATGTCCAAGCCAAGAGTCGTGAGGCCGGAGTAGAGCATTTCGGCGAGCATGTATTCAGAGTTGAGCCGCGTCAGCATCGGATTGAGCACGACAGGTGTGATGTTGAGCCCGACCCGAAGCGTCCCGCCCGCCATCTGGGCGTGGGCGATTTTGGGTGAAAAGCCCAGTGCCAGCGCACCCGAGGCGGCGCCGGTCAGAAGCAGATGGCGGCGTGATACGTTGAATTTGGTCATTTTGCAGTCTCCTCAGTTGGGGTTGTGCCGCTCGTTCCTGTGGCGGCCGGTTTATCGAAGCTTTCAGGCGCGAAACCGGCGGAGAGGAACAGTTCGACCGCTCGCGACAGCTCGTTCAGGTCGGACAGGGTCGTGTGTTCGTCCGGACCGTGAACATTGCGTTCTGGCCTTGCGAGACCGCCAAGCAACATGTGACGTTGTCCGGCCTTCTGGACCCAGCCAAAATCCGAAGACGTTCCAGATCCGTAGCGGATGAAATCGTTTGGGGTCAGTCCAAAGGCTTTGGCGCGCGCGGCGGTCCAACGGTCTGTCGCAGGTCCATCGGGATTGCCGACAGGGGGAAGGTGGCCGATGGTTTCCAGTGTCCAGATGCCATCGTCGAGCACCCCGGCGATGGCGGATTGTATTTCGCGTTCGGCAGCTTCGGCCGTTTCGTCGGGCGTGTATCGCCGGTTGATGACGATGTCGCACTGTCCCGGTATCGCCGATCCGCCAGACCCGGCGTGAATCGCGGTCAGCGTCAGTTTTGCGTGGATGGGACCGTCACTCCAGGGCGGCGGCGGCATGTTGGCGACGCGTGTTTTGACCTGTTGCGCAAGGGTTCTTAACGCCTCGATTGCGGGCAGGGCAAGGTCGATCGCGTTGATTCCGCGTTCCGGTTCGCCGGAATGGGCACTTTTTCCTTGGATGCGAAGTTGAAAGTTCAGAGATCCCATGCAGCCCGCCCAAATGCGTGGTTCGGCAGGTCCGTTCAGATTCAGCAGGACGTCCGGCAGGGTGCGGGTCTCAGCCAGATATCGGATTCCGGGATGGCGCCCGCCTTCTTCGTCGGTGCAGAACGCAAGGACCGGCCGAAAGGCCAGGGGTTTGCCGCGCAGCTGAAGCAGGGCGTCGCAAACGGCGACGATCGTCCCCTTCATATCGGCGGTTCCGCGCCCGAACACCTTTTCCCCGTCCAGGGTCACATCCAGGGGTGGATGCGTCCAGCCGTCACCGATCGCGGCGGTGTCGGTGTGGAAGTAGATCAGTGCCTCGGGAAGGTTCGGGCCGCCCATGTCGGGCCGAAGGATCAGGTTGATCCGCTCACCCCGCAGCCCGGCTGCTGACCACAGATCTTCCGGTACGACGACCCGCTCCGAGCTGCACTCGAGCGGTGCAAAGATCTCTTCGACGAGATCGCATAGCGCACCGTAGTTCTCGCCGGGTGGCAGCGACGTATCGCAGGCTACGAGCCGGGTAAGTTCACGCAACATTGTGC
The DNA here is from genome assembly GCF_008085915.1 of Oceaniovalibus sp. ACAM 378. Classification (GTDB taxonomy): domain Bacteria; phylum Pseudomonadota; class Alphaproteobacteria; order Rhodobacterales; family Rhodobacteraceae; genus Oceaniglobus. The sequence goes on from NZ_VSJK01000014.1 coordinate 98,231, forward strand.
GCGATCTCGTTTCTATTTCAGAATCATCTTTCATTACTATATAGAAAAGAGAAATGTGTAAGATGGCAAGTAGAAAGTATTATGGACGCGAATTCTCCACCCCTGGACAGCCAGCGAACGACCCTTGAACTTGGCGGCGCGGTCAAGGCCACGACCCTGCACGAGCAGGTCAAGGAACGGATCATGAAACGGATCGTTCTGGGCGATTGGACGGAGGGTCATGTTATGCCCGCCGAAGCAGAACTTGCCCGGCTGCTGGACGTGTCCAGCGGCACCATCCGGCGGGCAATGCAGGATCTGGTCGCGCAAGGCGTTGTTACGCGGCGGCGGCGCACGGGTACGATTGTCACCGGGCGCACACCGCATCATACTCTGGCCCGGTATTATCGTTACTACCGGCTCCATACGACGGCGGGTGTGTTGATCACCACGACAACGAGAGTCGTCGAAGCGATCCACAGAGCCGCCACGCAGGCAGAGGCCGAAAGCTTGCGATGTAACGCCGGTGAACCGGTCTGCGCGATGGTGCGGGTACGCGAGGTCGAAGGCAGGCCGGTGATGATCGACCGCGTGGTGATCCCGCTTGCCATTGCGCCCGATCTACCGGATGAGCCGGGCAAAGCCCCGACGCATCTTTACACGTGGCTGCTGCAAGCCCACCGTGTTCGCCTGTCTGCCGTGCGTGAAGCAGTGACCGCCCGGCTGGCAACGGCACAGGATTGTGCGTTGTTGATGCTCGATCCGGACACGCCGCATGCTCTTCTCGATATCGACGAAACCGGGTTCGACCAGCTCAACAATCCGATCTGCCTGATGCGGCACGCGGCACTGACCAGCGATTTTCACTATGTGAACGAGATCCGCTAGCTGACGTTGCCCCGGGCCGGGAGATCAGGTGGCGGAACCGATGCAGCTTGTGGGATAGGGCGGGGGCGGCGGCCTTTCAGGTGCGGGATGCCCGGATGAAACGGCGAAAGACCGCCTTTTGCGGGCGTATTCCCAACCGAGATTTCCCAATGCGTGCTCTTGATATTCAGGGGGGAATGCTCAAGCATGTTTTACCTGCTTGGCGCTTCGCGTTGCTCGGGCACAGGCAATCCCCGCAAGGGAAGCCGACATTCAAGGGAGAACCAAATGAACAAGTTTGTTACATCCGCAGCCGGCGCATTCGCCTTAGCGGTCAGCCTGACCGGCGCGGCCAAAGCGCAGGATTTCATCAACGTGCTGACCGGGGGAACATCGGGGGTTTACTATCCTCTGGGGGCCGGACTGGCCAATATCTATGGTGAAAAGATCGACGGCGTACGCACTCAGGTGCAATCCACCAAGGCCAGCGTTGAAAACATGAACCTGATTCAGGATGGGCGCGGCGAAATCGCCTTTGCGCTTGGCGATACAGTTGCCGCCGCCTGGGCCGGCGACGAGGAAGCAGGCTTTCCGACCAAGCTGGACCAGCTGCGCGGGATTGCGGCGATCTATCCGAACTACATCCAGATCGTCGCGTCGAAAGAATCAGGCATTACCGATTTCGCAGGGCTTAAAGGCGCCAGCCTGTCGGTCGGCGCCCCTGCTTCGGGGACCGAGCTGAACGCCCGCGCAATCTTTGGCGCGATGGACATGTCCTATGAGGATCTGGGCAAAACCGAATATCTGCCATTCGCTGAATCGGTCGAGCTGATCAAGAACCGCCAGCTTGACGCGACACTGCAATCGGCTGGGCTTGGCGTGTCCTCGATCCGCGATCTTGCGTCGTCATTGCCGATCACCGTGGTCGCCGTTCCAGCCCAAGTGGCGGAAAATCTGGGCGCGCCCTATATCGCGGCCTCGATCCCGGCGGGCACCTATGACGGTCAGGACGCTGACGTGCCGACCGTGGCGATCTCGAACTATCTTGTCACCAACGCAGGCGTCAGCGACGATATCGCCTATGCGATGACCAAGGAGCTGTTTGAAAACCTCGACACCCTGGCAGCATCGCATCAGGCGGCCAAGCTGATCAAGCTGGAGAATGCGCTGGACGGCATGCCGATCCCGCTGCATCCCGGAGCCGAGCGTTACTATCGCGAGAAGGGCATTTTGAAGTGAGCCCAACGGGGCCGCGCTTGCCGCTTGTGGCGGCGCGGCCCCGCCTCTGGTTTTTGACGAACGGGCTTTTGAACAATGGATTTTCGGGGAAACAACCATGAGTAATCCAGCAACCCCGCCGCTTCCGGCCGAGGGTCACGGCGTCAGCTTTCCAACAGGGAACATCGGGCGAATCCTGTTCTGGACCGCCGTGGTGTTTTCGCTTTTCCAGATCGGCACGGCATCCCACGTGATTGATCTTCCCAGCCAGATCGTCCGGGCGTTCCACGTCGGTTTTCTGACCTTTCTGACCTTTCCACTGGTCGCCTATGCCCGGTACGACGGGGCGTCGCTCCGTGCGCTGGCCTGGACGTTTGCCGCCGCAGGGGTTGCTGTGGCGCTTTACCAGTGGTGGGAATACAAGCCGCTGATCCTGCGGGCCGGTCGGCCGCTGGACATTGATATTGTCTTTGGTGTGATCTCGCTCATTGTGGTATTCGCGGCGGCCTGGGCGATCATGGGGATTGCCCTGCCGATCATCGCGGGCGGTTTTCTGGCCTATTGCCTGATCGGAGAGTACCTTCCTTCGCCGTTCAATCACCGTGGATACGGCTTTGGCCAGGTGATCGATCACATGACCTTTGGGACCGAAGGTATCTACGGCATTCCGGTCTATGTCTCGTCCACCTATATCTTTCTTTTCATCCTCTTCGGGTCGTTTCTGGAACGCGCCGGGATGATCCGGCTGTTCACCGATGTGGCGATGGGCCTTTTTGGGCATCGTCAGGGCGGGGCTGCCAAGGTCGCCGTCGTATCGTCGGGCCTGATGGGCACGATTTCGGGGTCAGGCGTCGCCAATGTGGTGACGACCGGACAGTTCACAATTCCGCTGATGAAACGCTTTGGCTATCGCCCCGCCTTCGCAGGCGGAGTCGAGGCAACGGCGTCGATGGGCGGGCAACTCATGCCGCCTGTGATGGGGGCCGTTGCCTTCATCATGGCCGAAACGCTGGATGTTCAATATATCGAAATCGTACGCGCAGCGCTTATTCCTGCGATCCTTTATTTCCTGTCGGCTTTCTGGATCGTCCATCTGGAGGCCGGGCGGCACGGCTTGCGCGGTCTGTCCCGCGAAGAACTGCCCTCGGCAATGGACGCGATCCGCAAGAACTGGATGCTTCTGGTCCCGCTCGGTGTGTTGGTCTATCTGCTTTTCGGCGGTTATACTCCGCTGTTTGCGGGCACCATCGGTCTGGGCCTGACCATCTTGCTGATCCTCGGCGGTTCTGCAGTTCTGAACCTTCCTGAAGGCATCTTCCGTATCATCTTCTGGGTTGCTCTTGGCCTCGTCGCGGCGGGATTTCTGCAATGGGGGACGAATGTGATTTTCGCCGCCATCGCGGTGCTGATCGCGGTGTCTGCCGTGACCCGCGGCGGGCGCGATACGCTGGCGCTGTGTCGCGACAGTCTGGGAGAAGGGGCCAAGACCGCGTTGCCGGTGGGCGTCGCCTGCGCGCTGGTTGGCGTGATCATCGGCACCATGACCCTGACGGGGGCTGCCAACACCTTTGGACAGTTCATTGTGACCGTCGGCCAGTCCAGCCTGTTCCTGTCGCTGATCCTGACGATGCTGACCTGTATCCTGCTGGGGATGGGGATACCGACAATCCCCAACTATATCATCACCTCGACCATCGCCGGGCCGGCGCTGCTGGCACTTGGCGTGCCGCTGATCGTCAGCCACATGTTTGTTTTCTACTTTGGCATCCTTGCCGATCTCACACCGCCCGTGGCGCTGGCCTGTTTTGCAGCGGCCCCCATCGCCAAGGAAAGCGGGCTGAAAATTTCGATGGAGGCCATCAAGGTGGCGGCGGCGGGTTTCATCATTCCGTTCATGGCCGTTTATACGCCTGCCCTGATGCTGCAGGATGGCGGACCGCTGGCAGAAGCGATCGGATATTGGCCCGCCGTAGTCTATGTGGTGTTGAAGACGGTCGTGTCGATCGGCCTGTGGGGCATTGCAGTGATCGGCTGGCTGGGACGCCCTCTGGGCTGGCCGCTGCGAGCGTTGGCGATGGTCGCGGCCTTCACGCTGGTCGCAGCACTGCCCCTGACGGATGAGGTGGGATTTGCCCTGACCGCCCTGTTTGTGGGCTGCGTATGGATGGGGCGGCGGAAGGTCACTGCGTGAGCTGTCTTGCGGTCGGGGCGGCGGTTCTGATGCTGACCACGCCGGACTTCCAGCTCAGCTGGACCCATTCGGTCGAACGTGTCGAATGGCAGGAAGACTGGCGCATCCACGACCACGCGCTTTCCCTGACGGCGGCGCGGGTTCGCGGGTCCGGCGCAGGGATGGAGCCGGGCGAAAACGCGCGGTTCAGGGATGGCTGGTGGGAGTGGCCGGGAGATCTGCGGGTGCCCGCGCTGATCCTTGCAGCATCCGGTGCCACCGGCGCGGGCTGGACGCTCTGCGCGAACGGTGAGTGTCTTGATCTCGGCGCGCAATCAGGCGAACCCATCGTTCTGAAACCCTGCGAGGGCGACACCCAATAGCCTTCGGCGGTGCCCCGGCGGGGGTATCCACTCCCGTTTCGTCAGATGCGCGTCTCAGGCATACCGATGCCGGCAGGGCTTCGTTGCGCGCGATGGCGCCCCCGTGTGGCTGGCTTCCCGGGGCGGGCGTTTCTGCGTGGTGGGATGACGGTATGGGCGCTTCCCGGTCGATCCCGAGTTGGATCTTACGCCAGACGCGCCACTTGGAGCTGCCCATTGCCCGGCAATCGAAACGCAGTTTTGATGAGATGAACCTTGCGCGGGAGTGGTGCAACACAGCCCGTGGAGTGTGAAAACCCTCGAGAAATCAAATCTTTCCGCAGCGGTGCTGATCGACGGCACCCCGGCGCGGGGTGTCACGACGGCGTGTTGCGTGTTACCCGTCAATCTTACAGGCAAAAAGGATAATTTTATAATGACGACACCAGAATGGGTAAAACCCGGAGTATGGGGCGCTATCGGTGGCGCGATCGCTGCAATGGTCATCGGCTTCGCTTGGGGCGGCTGGGTGACGGGCGGAACAGCTGGAGAGATGGAAACGGCAAGCGCGGAGACGGCTATCGTCCAGGCATTTACGCCACTTTGTGTTGCCAGGGCAGAGCTGCAGCCGGAAATGCTTCCGGCCCTGAAGAAGGAAAGCAGCTATAAGCGCGACGACTTTGTCATCGAGGCCGGCTGGGTTGATAATGTGAGCGAAAAGTACCGTGACGAGGTCGCAGACGCGTGCGCTTCGATAGTGGTGGAAGGCATGAAGGCGGGATGAACGGCTAAGAGGTTCGCCCGCGCGGACATATTTATGGGCAGGCTGCACACAGCTGCCTGCCTGTCCCGCTCTCACTCGGCAATGTCGCTGCAAAGCCGCCGTCCCATGCAGAAGCCGCCGAGACGTTAGGTTTCAGGGGTCTGCTGGTGCGCCATCCGCAGCCATTTCCCGTCATCCTGAAGATATGAGGACGTACAGAGGGCCTTGTAGATCGGTATATCATCGCGCTCTGCGGCGACGTGATAGGCCAGAACAGCAACATTTTTCTCTTTATTGAAGCTGCGCATCGTAAAGACGACAGACCGCCATCGCTGTGCGACAATACTCTCGCGCCAAAGCGAGTCTCCCTGAAGGATTCCAACGGGATACGGCAAAACGAAAACAGCACCTTTCGCGGACATATTCCGCGCACTTTCAGCACCTCCCGTCCAGAACTGTTCTTCCAGAGCCCATAGATCTTTTTCGTCTGACATACTCTGTGATCTTTCATTTAGAGGTATCTTGTCTTCTGGCGATGGAGCCGGATCGCTACCAAACGAAATCATTGCCGGGTATCTCAATGGCGATCCGATAGTTTTCCCAGAGCGCTTTCCAGTGAGCTTTTCATTTTTCGCGCCGCGCCTTTCGTGGCCTGCTCCAACGTCAATGCCGCATGTTTCACGACCGTGGGCTGGTGACCTTTGAGTCTTGCTTCCAGCATGCAGTGCTTTTCCTCGGGGCCGGTTGTACCGGTGCTGGGATCACTGAGATGCACTTCAATTCTGGTGATATGGCCGTCGAGATGGGCCAGCTCCTGCTGAACCAAATCCGTGATAAGGTTCGTGAGGGTTTCACTCCCATCAATGGTGTTGTCCGTACTCACTTCGATGTGCATGCTGATACCCTTCGAAAATGTAAGGGAGACTTGAGGCTGCGTTGATTGTATGCCGACGGGCGACGTTGTGCAATGTTCTGGACAAAGTGCCTTGCCAAGCTGCTTTTCGTGGGGCCGCATCGCGCACGACATGAACCGCACCGAGATTTCTCGTGTCCATAAATTGAAAATTTGTTGAATGGTCTGTGTCAGTTATGCCCTGGCAAGGAATGTTCCTGCCATGCTCTGACCAATGCCCGGCGACCTAAAGCGTCGCCATTCGCAACTATTTGAGCTTATGTGGGAAAATGGTGCTGTGAGAGAGGATTGAACTCTCGACCTCACCCTTACCAAGGGTGTGCTCTACCACTGAGCTACCACAGCCATATCCGTGGCGGGTCAATAGACGCTGGAACCGAGGCGTGCAAGCGGATTTCTGCGGTCGACTGGGCAAATTTGCTTATGCTTGTATCATCGGCTGACCATACCCCCGTCCTGCAAAGTGCAATCTGGACCCCGCCGCCCGCCTGCGTTAGGGAAACGCCATGGCACGGACACCCGATAACGACCGGCCCCGCACCCCCGCTTCGGCGCGCGAGGATCGGCTGAAGGCGGCGTTGAAGGCCAATCTGGCCCGGCGCAAGGCACAGGCGCGCGCGCGCAACGAAACCGAAACGAACAAGGCGCCGAAGACGCGCCCGGATACCGAGGATTGAAAGGGCAGGCCGATGGATTCCATTCTGGTAACGGGCGGCAGAGAGCTGCATGGGGAAATTCCGATCGCGGGGGCCAAGAATGCCTGCCTGACCCTGATGCCCGCGACATTGCTGAGCGAAGAACCGCTGACGCTGACCAATGCGCCGCGCCTGTCTGATATCGCGACGATGACCTCTCTGCTGCGTTCGCTCGGGGCCGAGGTGCAGGCGTTGCAGGGCGGTCAGGTGTTGGCGATGTCGTCGCACGATCTGACCAGCCAGCGCGCCGATTATGACATCGTACGCAAGATGCGCGCCTCGATCCTTGTGCTCGGGCCGCTTTTGGCGCGGTTCGGTCATGCCGAGGTTTCGTTGCCGGGCGGTTGTGCCATTGGCGCGCGGCCCGTCGATCTGCATCTCAGAGGGCTTGAGGCGCTCGGGGCCGAGCTGGAACTGCGCGAAGGCTATGTGCATGCCAAGGCCCCCGGCGGATTGCGGGGCGGGGTGGTCGATTTCCCGCTGGTGTCTGTGGGGGCTACGGAAAACGTGCTGATGGCGGCGACGCTGGCCAAGGGCACGACGGTTATCAACAATGCGGCGCGCGAACCTGAAATCGTCGATCTGGCCAAGTGCCTGCGCCGCATGGGCGCACAGATCGAAGGTGAAGGAACCGGCACCATCACCGTTCAGGGGGTCGATACGCTGCACGGTGCGACGCATCCTGTTGTCACCGACCGGATCGAGTTGGGCACCTATATGCTGGCGCCGGCGTTCTGCGGCGGCGAAGTCGAATGTATCGGCGGGCGGATCGATCTGGTGGGTGCGTTCTGTGAAAAACTGGATGCGGCAGGAATCATGGTCGAAGAAACGCCACGCGGGTTGAAGGTTGCCCGCAAGAATGGGCGGATCAGGGCCGTGGACGTGACCACCGCGCCTTTCCCCGGCTTTCCGACCGATCTTCAGGCACAGATGATGGCGCTGCTTTGCACGGCCGAGGGCACTTCGGTGCTGGAAGAGCGGATTTTCGAAAACCGCTTTATGCATGCCCCCGAATTGATGCGGATGGGCGCCCAGATCGATGTACACGGTGGAACTGCCACGGTCACCGGGGTCGAGCGGCTGAAGGGCGCGCAGGTGATGGCGACCGATCTGCGTGCTTCGGTGTCGCTGATCCTTGCAGGACTGGCGGCCGAGGGTGAAACGGTGGTCAGCCGGGTGTATCATCTGGACCGCGGATATGAGCGGGTCGAGGAAAAGTTGGGCGCATGTGGCGCGCTGATCGAAAGGATAAGTGCATGACTGAAGATGCCCGATTCGAAGACGGTGCCGCCCGGCCTTTGCAGCTGAGCGCGATCAGCGCCGAGGATCTCGCGATTCTGTCGTCGCTGGTACAGGACGCGGTGTTCCCGGCCAACGAAATGACGTTTAAAAAGCCGGCGCGCCGTTTTGCCATGCTTATCAACCGTTTCCGCTGGGAGGAGAAAACGACTCCGCCCGAACGTGTACAGGCGGTTCTGTCGTTCGAGAATGTCACCGGGGTGCAGACCAGCGGTGTCACCCGAGGCGACAGCGATACCGTGCTGTCGCTGCTTTCGGTCACGCTTGAAGATGACGGCGACCGGGTTATCCTGACCCTGGCCGGTGACGGAGCGATCGCGCTGGATTGTTCGGCGTTGGAAGTTTCGTTGCGCGACGTTACCCAACCTTATCGGGCGGTTTCTGGCAAGGCGCCGCACCACCCAGACTGAGCGGCCAATTGCGCCGCCAATCTGACCGGGTTGAGCCTTTGGCGCCCCGGCGCTATGGCAAGGCTGCAAGGAGAGCGTGATGCCACAGATCCTGTCCACCGACGACCTCGACTTTGAATCCCGGTTTGCCGCGCTTTTGTCGATGAAGCGCGAAGACAGCCCCGATGTGGATACCGTAGTGGCCGAGATCATCGCTGATGTCCGCGCCCGGGGCGATGCCGCTGTGCTGGCGCTGACCGCGCGGTTCGACAGGCTGGAGCTGACGCCCGAAACAATGGCATTTTCGCCCGATGAAATCGACGCCGCCTGCGACAAGGTGACGGCCGCGGATCGCGCAGCGCTGGAACTGGCTGCAGCGCGTATCGGTGATTATCACAAGCGTCAGATGCCAAAGAACGAAAGCTGGACCGATGAGGCGGGCGCGACACTGGGCTGGCGTTGGGGGCCGGTCTCGGCGGCGGGGCTATATGTGCCGGGCGGGCTGGCGTCCTATCCATCGTCGGTGCTGATGAATGCGATTCCGGCCCGTGTGGCAGGGGTGGAGCGGCTGGTGATGACGGCTCCGACGCCCGGGGGGGTCTGCAATCCGCTGGTCCTGATGGCCGCACGGCTGGCCGGGATCGACACGGTGTATCGCATAGGCGGGGCGCAGGCGATTGCGGCGTTGGCCTATGGCACCGAAACCGTGCGCCCGGTGGACAAGATCACTGGCCCCGGCAACGCTTATGTGGCGGCGGCGAAGCGTCGGGTGTTCGGCAAGGTCGGGATCGACATGATTGCCGGACCGTCGGAAATTCTGGTGATCGCGGATGCGGACAACGACCCCGACTGGATCGCGCTGGATCTGCTGTCTCAGGCGGAACATGACGAATCTGCACAATCAATTCTGATCACCACGGATGCCGATTTTGCCACGGCAGTCATTGATGCCGTGGAGGCCCGGTTGCAGACGCTAGAGCGGCGCACCATCGCCGGTGCAAGCTGGCGTGATTTCGGCGCGGTGATCACCGTTCGCGATCTGGGCGAGGCTGCGTCATTGGCGGATCTGATTGCGCCCGAGCACCTGGAACTCTGCGTTGATAACCCCGAGTCGCTGGCCGCCAATATATCCCACGCGGGCGCAATTTTCCTTGGCAGATGGACGCCTGAGGCCATCGGCGACTATGTCGGCGGACCGAACCACGTTTTGCCCACCGCCCGGTCGGCGCGGTTTTCATCGGGGCTGTCGGTGTTGGATTTCCTGAAACGCACGACAATCGCCAAGATGACGCCTGCCGCGCTGAAATCCATCGGCCCGGCGGCCGAGCGTCTGGCCAAGTCAGAAAGTCTGGAGGCACATGGTCTGTCCGTGCGCGCCCGTCTTGATCGGTTGAATATCGAGCGTTGATTGGGTTCGGTCCGACCGTTCCCAGCTGCGGCCCCGTTAATCCTGGTGGCGCAAATCCGACGCTGTGTCGGGTTTCTGGGCTGAACCCACCGCCCCGGATTGTGCCGCGCCGCGGGCTGGGATAACCCGGTTGCGACCGAGGGTATCCACATGAGCCACATAGCACATATCGAACTGGACGACGCGGGCCTGCCTGCACCCACGCCTGAGGTGGAACAGGAACGCCGGATCGCGCTGTTCGATCTGATGGAGCAGAACACATTTTCCCTGACCGCCCGGGATGATCGCGCCGCACCGCCGCCCGGGCCTTTCCGGTTGTGCCTGTCGATCCGTGAACAGCGGTTGGTCTTCGATGTCACCACGGAAACTGCTGATAAAGCGGCCGAATTTCAACTGTCGCTGTCGCCTTTTCGGCAGGTGGTCAAGGACTACTCCCAGATCTGCGAAAGCTATTTCGATGCGGTGAAGCGTCTGCCGCCCAGCCAGATTGAAACCATCGACATGGCCCGGCGCGGCATCCACATGGAGGGCGCGCGGGTGGTGCAGGAGCGACTTGAGGGTAAGGCCGAGGTTGATATCGACACCGCCCGCCGCCTGTTTACGTTGGTCTGCGTCCTGCATTTCGGCGGCTGAGATGGCGGGGCTGCCGCAATCCGTCCTGTTTTGCTGTGATCACAATGCCGTTCGTTCGCCGATGGCCGAAGGGTTGATGAAGAAATTCTACGGCACGCTCTGCTATGTTCAGTCGGCAGGCGTGAAGGCCGAAATGGAGATGGACGGATTTTCCATCGCCGTCTGTCGTGAACTGGGGGTCGAGCTGGAACGCCACCGGGTCCGCAGTTTCGACGAAATGGAACAATGGGGCGACGACCTGTCAGGTTTCGATCTGGTTGTGGCGCTGTCGCCCGCGTCGCAACGCCGTGCGCTGGATCTTACGCGCGTGTTTCACCTCGATGTCGAATACTGGCCGATCCTCGATCCCACCGGACTCGGCCAGTTGCGCGAGGACAGGCTGCGTTCCTACCGCGAAGCGCGCGATCAGATCCGGGCGCGCATCCTTGCCAGATTCGGCGCGCCGCAGACGTAAAGCTTTTGCCTGCGACTCACATTCAGTAACTTGGCCAATGCTCACCTTGCCATTGTAACGCGAATCGCTGACACTTGGACAAAGCAGAGCCTGCTGGACCCAGAATATTGCGCGGATCCTGATCATTTATCTGATCCGGTGGCTCAAAGCCGTGGCCCAGTGCGATCATGCCTTGAAAACCCCGCCAATCAGGCCCATCTAGAGGCATCCGCAATTCTCGCGGAGGGTACATAGTGGAGTGAACATGGCCAAGGAAGAACTGCTCGAATTCCCCGGTGTCGTGAAGGAACTCCTGCCGAATGCGACATTCAAGGTCGAGCTGGAAAACGGCCATGAAATCATCGCGCATACGGCAGGCAAGATGCGTAAAAACCGCATCCGGGTTCTCGCGGGCGACAAAGTGCAAGTCGAGATGACACCATATGATCTGACCAAGGGCCGGATCAATTACCGATTCAAGTAAGTGCGGCTGATTCTCGGCTCCGCCTCGCCGCGGCGACGCGAGCTGTTGGCGCAGCTTGGGCTGGTGCCCGATGAGATTCGTGCGCCCGACATTGATGAAACCCCCGAAAAGGGTGAACTGCCGCGCCCGTACTGCATCCGTATGGCGCGCGAAAAGGCTGCGGCTGTGCCGCTCGCCGGAGGTGAGGTGCTGTTGTGCGCCGATACCACCGTGGCGCTCGGTCGGCGCATTCTGGGCAAACCGGAAAATGCCGGGCAGGCCGCAGAGTTTTTGCACCTTCTTTCCGGGCGTCGGCACCGGGTTGTCACTGCGGTTGCGGTGCGGACCGGTGACCGGGTGTGGCAGCGTGACGTGGTGACAACGGTCAAGATGAAACAACTGAGTGATGTCGAAGTGAACGGATATCTGGCGACGAATGACTGGCAGGGCAAGGCGGGCGGATATGCCATTCAGGGTCCGGCGGGCGCGTTCATTCCTTGGATTCAAGGGTCGTTTACCGGGGTTGTCGGCTTGCCTGTCGCCGAGACCGCCTCGCTTTTGACCGCTGCTGGAATAAAGGTCTGGTCATGAAGGGTTCATCGGTCGTTCTTGATCGGATCGGTGACCGTCTGGCCGCCGCCATGGTGATCGACGGCGTGCTGCACGATCTGCTGATCGAACCATCCGAGGCCCGCCCCGTTCCCGGCGCAATCTATCGCGCTGTGGTCGATCGTCCGATGAAAGGGCAGGGTGGCGCAATAGTCCGCATGCCCGATGGCCGCGGATATCTGCGCGGCGCCAAGGGCTTGGCACCCGGGACAGTTATGTTGGTGCAGGTCACAGGATATGCCGAGGACGGTAAGGCCGTGCCGGTCACTGACCGCGTGTTGTTCAAAAGCCGTTATGCCATCGTCACGCCCGGTGCGCCCGGGATCAATATCTCGCGGACCATCCGTGAAGAGGACCGGCGCGAACAGCTGCTGCTTCTGGCGCATGAAACGGTTGACGATGGGACGGGTCTGATCCTGCGCTCGGCCTGCGCCACCGGCTCGGACGAAGCGATCGCCGAGGATGTCCGTGCAATGTGCGATCTTGCGTCGGCGATCATGGCCGAGGTTTCGGGGCCGCCCGAACTGTTGGTTGAGGGCCCCGACCCGCACACATTGGCCTGGCGCGAATGGCCGGAGCCCGATTCGATTTCGACGCAGGACGGCGGCTTTGCGGCGCAGGGAATCGATGCGATGATCGCCGCGCTGGCCCGTCCCGGTGTGGCGATTGGCGAGGGACGCATGTTCATTGAACCGACCCGCGCATTGGTGGCAGTGGACGTGAACACGGGGGCCGACACATCCCTGTCGGCGGGGCTGAAGGCGAACATCGCCATGGCCCGTGCGCTGCCCGCCCAACTGCGCTGCCGGGGGCTGGGCGGTCAGATCGTGTTGGACCTGGCCCCAATGGCCAAGAAGGAAAGGCGCGGGTTCGAGCAGGTGCTTCGTGCCGCTTTCCGCGCCGACAGTATCGACACCGTTCTTGCAGGCTGGACTCCGCTGGGCCTGTTTGAACTGCAACGCAGGCGCGACCGCCTGCCGCTGGAGGCTTTGCCATGACCTGCCCGATCTGTGAGGGTGAGACCGACCGGAAATACCGCCCGTTCTGCTCGCGCCGCTGTGCCGATGTCGATCTTGGGAAATGGCTGACCGGAAGCTATGCGATTCCGGTCGACGATCCCGAGGATATGCCCGAAGAGGCTGATTTCGTCACGCCGGAAAAACCGCATTAGCGCGTGGTGCGTTCAATTGAATTCATGCATGAATCTGGTAAAACACAACACGCTCTAATCCAGAGTGGCGATGAGTCCGCGTAGGGTGTCGATGCCGTCGCCCTTGTCTGACGACGTCAGCACAATCTCGGGATACGCCGCCGGATGCCGGGCCAATGCGGCGCGGGTCCGGTTCATTGCGATGTCCAGATCGGCGCGAGACGGCTTATCGATCTTGGTCATTACCGCCTGAAAGGTCACTGCGGACTGGTCCAGCAGGGTCATGATCTCTTCATCGACCGATTTTGCCCCGTGGCGGCTGTCGATCAGCAGAAACACCCGCCGCAGGGTCGCACGCCCCGAAAGATATGATTTCATCAGCCGTTGCCATTTCTGCACCACGGGAATGGGCGCATTGGCAAATCCGTATCCGGGCAGGTCGACCAGATAATTCGTTTCGCCGGATGCGAAAAAGTTGATTTCTTGCGTCCGGCCGGGCGTGTTCGATGCGCGGGCAAGTGCCTTGCGCCCGGTCAGCGCATTGATCAACGACGATTTTCCGACATTCGATCGGCCGGCAAAACAGACCTCGGGTCGGTCGGCGGGGGGCAAGCCGTCCATCGCGACGACGCCTTTGACGAAGGTGGTGTCACCCGCGAACATCAAACGTCCCGCCTCGCGCGCAGCGTCGTCGATCTCGGTGATGGAAAAGGGCAGGGTCATAGCAGTGTCACCGTGTCTCCGGGGCGAATCGTGCCGCCTGTGATGACTGCGCCCAACACTCCGAAATCCCTGTGACCGAAGCCATCCAGTTCACTCAGAATATCAGCATCACGCTGTCCGGTTTCCGGGTTGGCAGCGGTGGCAAGGCAGCGGGTGATCGGTTGGCGAATATCCAGAACCACCTCGCCGATCTGCAGTTGTCTACCGATCCAGTCGAATTCTTCCCATGGCGCAGTGCCCTCGATCCACAGGTTGCCACGCCAGCGGGCATGAGAAAGGGCGCGACCGATTCGTCCTTCAACAGCGCCGTGCGAGGCGAAGGCATTGATCGAAACCGAGGGAAAATCGCTGTCAGTCATGCCGCGACCCGGACTCCTGACAATTCGGGCTGATGCAGCCCGGTCAGCGGGCATCAGCGGGCGGACCCAATCCAGAAAAGAGTCGACGTCAGAGTCTGGATCGAAAGTCAGGTCGGGACGGTCGGGATGAACCAGAGTGACGGTGTTCGCGGACGGGTCGCTTGCCGCCGTGATCGCCATCAGTCCGGGCGCCTTGGCCGCCCGCGAAAAATTCGCGCAGGGCGCCCAGGTTTCGCCGTCCGCTTTGGATGCCTCATGGGCGACGGCCCAGCGGCGATCCCATGGCAGGGTCTCACCGGCCGCCAGTGTGGCATGCTCCACCCGTTCGCGCCCATGGGCCTTGATCGGGTGGCGCCATATTTCAGCCAGTCGGGCCATCACTTTTTAACCGGATTCTTCTTGGCCGGAGTCTTGTCGGTATTGGCGGATTTCGGAGTCCGCTTGAAGCCGCCTTTGATGTTGCCAAACACATCAGGCTTGTAACCCTGGCTGCGCATGATCGCGTATTGCTGCAGGAATGTGATCGTGTTGTTCGTGATCCAGTACAGCACGAGCCCTGATGCAAACGTACCCAGCATGAACATGAACACCCACGGCATCCAGGCAAAGATCATCTTTTGCGTCGGATCGGTTGGGGCCGGATTCAGCTTTTGCTGCAGCCACATCGAAATACCCAGAAGGATCGGCAGTACACCCAGCGAAAGGATGAAAAAGATCGAACCGGGTTCGGGGGTGGCCCATGGCATCAGGCCAAAAAGGTTCAGAACGCTGCTGGGGTCAGGCGCAGAAAGATCGCGAATCCAGCCAATCCAGGGCGTATGGCGCAGCTCGATCGTGACGAAGATCACCTTGTAAAGCGAGAAGAAGATCGGAATTTGCAGCAGGATCGGCAGGCAACCCGAGGCAGGGTTCACCTTGTTTTTCTTGTAGAGCTCCATCATGCCCTGCTGCATCTTCTGACGGTCGTCGCCCGAGCGCTCTTTCAGGGCCTCCATCTCGGGCTGAAGTTCCTTCATCCGCGCCATCGAGACATAGGATTTATAGGCAAGCGGCAAAAGCAGCGCTTTGAGGAAGAAGGTCAGCGCGATAATTGACCAGCCCATGTTGCCGATCAGCGCATTCAGCCAGTGCAGCACGAAGAAGATCGGCTTGGTCAGGAAGAAGAACCAGCCCCAATCGATCGAATCGAGGAAACCGGCGATACCGCCTTCGTTTTGATAGCTGCGGATCGTCGACCATTCCTTGGCGCCGGCAAAAACCTGCATCGTGGTGCTGCCGGTGCTGCCCGGTGCGACGTCAATCGCAGCCAGACGGGCCTCAGTCATATAAGTGTTGGCGGCGGCATTGTACTTGGCGACCGAGGTGAATGCGCTGCCCGGCGCGGGGATCAGCGACGTCATCCAGTATTTGTCGGTGAATCCCAGCCAACCGTTGTCGGCCACCGCGATCACATCGGCATTTGCGCCCCATCGGTCGTCCGTGGCCTGCTCGGGCATGTCGTCATAGTCGATTTCCTGAAGGTTTCCATCGGACATCCGCACGACGCCTTCGTGCAAGATGAAAAAGCTTGCCAGATTCGGCGGCGCGCCGACGCGGGAAATCGTCCCGTAGGGTGCCAGTCGGACGGCATCGGTGGTCGTGTTCTCAACCGTTTGATCAACGGTGAACATGAACTTCTCGTCTACCGCGACGTCCCGACGGAAAATCAGGCCGTTGCCGTTGTCCCATGTCAGTTGAATTGGCGTGCCGGGGGTCAGCGTGGTGCCGCCGGTCTGTTCCCAGACCGTATTCGCGCCTGGAACATCGGCGAAACCCAGCGCGCCGCCGGGTGCCCAGCCGAAAACGGCATAGTACGGATGCGATGCGTCGGGGGGATTCAGCAGATTGACCAGCGGCGCGTCCGCGGCCAGGGTTTCGCGATAGGTTTTCAGTGCCAGTTGATCGATCCGGCCACCTTGCAGGGACAGGGTGCCCGTCAAACTGGAGGATTCAATGGCGATTCGCGGCGCATCGATCGTGGCAATTGACGCATCCGGCGTCGTTGTTGCCGGTGATCCGTCCACAGGAGGAGCCGTCGGTGCGAGCGTCGTTTGCTCAGCCGTTGATGGCACAGGATCGGTGACCTGCTGCTCGGGGGGGAAGAGTACGAACCAGATCAGAATTACGAGAAAGCTGAGCCCCGTCGCCAGAATCAGGTTTTTGTTTTGATTGTCCATGCCTGCCTACCGGTTGCGGATATCGGATCAGCCCGGTTCAATAGGGCGCACAGGCAAAGGTCAAGCCGTTTTGCCATCCAAAGCCTTGTGCGTTGCTGTGGCGCGGCGTTCGGTTGGCGGGCGAAGACGTTCCGGGGCGGGGGGTGTGACCGGCGGTGGCACCCGAGCGTTGTGCCGTTTGAGCCATGTGATGAATTCGGCGGCGGCCATCGGGGGGGCGATGGCATAGCCTTGCACATGACGACAACCGAGTTGCGCCAACACTGCGTATTCACCGGGGGTCTCCACCCCCTCAGCCAAAACATCCACGTTCAACTGTCTGGCCATGGTCAAAATCGCCGCCACCATCGCGTGTTGTTCGGCGTTGATATCTAGCCCTATGATCAGACTGCGATCGATCTTGATCCGGTCGATGTCAAAACGACGGATGCCGTGGATTGATGCGCTGCCCGTGCCGAAATCGTCCATATCGAGCTGACAACCGATGCGCCCCAGTGCAATCAGGTTGCGCGCGGTCACTTCTTCGGGATCGGCGTTGGCAATGACTGTTTCCAACACCTCAAGCCCCAGCCGCGCGGGCATCAGGCCTGACCGGTCCAAAGCCCATTCGATTCGGTCGGGCAGGGCGGGGTCGACCAGATCTTCGGCCGCGAGGTTGATGGACACGCGGGGCAGTTCCAGCCCGATGCGATCCCATTCGGCCAGTTGATCAAGCGATTTTTCCAGCATTGCCTGAGTGAGGCGCGCCGAAAACCCGGCATCCCTCAGGGCTGATAAGAACCGCCACGGCGTCAGCAACCCCAGCTGGGGGTGGGTCCAGCGGGCCAGCGCCTCCACACCTGTGACCCTGCCGGTGTCAGCCTCGATCTGCGGTTGAAACCAAGGGCCGATCTCGCCGCGTTGAAACGCGGCCGCGATATCAAGATCGTCTTCGACCGCTGGATCTGTGGTGCGGTTCGATATGCGCGGATTAAAGCTGCGCAGCGCATTTGGGCCTTCGCTCTGGGCCTGCGCCAGCGCCAGTGCGGCAGCGCGGGGCAGGGCGTTTTTGCCAGGCAAGCTGGTCATCCGCGCCGCCAGCACCATACCGCCGGACACTGTAAACGAAGCGGGAAATCCGCGTCGGTTCAACGGAGCACCGGCGGCGCGTTGCAGACGCAACGCAGTCTGCAACGCGTTCTCCAGATCGTCAGGGGCGCTTTGCGTCAACAGCAGGCCGAATTGCCCGGGCGCCATTTGCCCGACACTGTCGTCACTGCGGACCTGTGCGCGCAAGCGCTTGAGAACGGCTGAGTGCAGTTCGCTGGCGATGGATGTCCCATAGCGGTCGGAAATATCGCCGAAACCGTCGATTTCCAACAACAGGAAAAGCGCCTTTGGGTCCGCCACCCTGTGATCGGCCAAGGCACATATCCGGTTTTCACCGATGATGGCACCGGGTTCGCCTTGCAACAACCGTTCGACCATTCTGGGACGGCCGCCGGTCACACCGCCAAGATAGAATGCCGTGGTCAGGGCGATGCTGAACACCATTCCTTCGCCGCCGCTGACTAGAAAAGACAGTGTCATTAAAGTCAGCAATCCAAGGCCAATTTCGGCTGCACGACCGTCGGTCCGGGCGGCCCAGCTGCGGACAGTTCGAATCAGACTCATGCGGCCCCCCCTTTCGGCATCAGTATGCGTGAGAGTGGGCCGCGAATCTTTTGAAGTGGTTAAGGTCCGCTTGAATAAAGCGACTAATTCTCGCTGCCGTCGCCCTCTTGCGCCGCGCCTTCTGGTCGCAAGCCGATGAAATCGAATAGTTTCGGGTCAAGGAGGTGACTTGGCCGCGCATTGGTCAGCGCCCGAAAAATCACTTGTCGCCGGCCGGGACTGTTCTTCTCCCAGCCATCCAGCATCTGCTTGATCTGTTGCCGTTGCAGCCCGTCCTGACTGCCGCACAGATCGCATGGAATGATCGGGTACTGCATGGCCCGCGCGAACTTCTCGCAATCGGCCTCGGCAACATGGGCAAGCGGGCGCAGCACCAAAAGATCGCCGTCTTCATTCAGCAGTTTGGGCGGCATGGTCGCCAGCCGTCCGCCGTGAAACAGGTTCATGAAAAAAGTTTCAAGGATGTCGTCGCGGTGATGCCCAAGAACGACCGCGGAACACCCTTCTTCACGCGCGACACGGTACAGATTGCCACGGCGCAGGCGCGAGCACAGCGCGCACATCGTCCGTCCGGCGGGCACCTTGTCCATCACGATGGAATAGGTGTCCTGATACTCGATCCGATGCGCCACACCCATCTTTTTCAGAAACGCGGGCAGGACGGTGGCCGGGAAATTTGGCTGCCCCTGATCCAGATTGCAGGCCAGGATATCGACCGGCAACAGACCACGCCATTGCAACTCGTGCAGCACTGCGAGCAGGGTATAGCTGTCTTTACCCCCCGAAAGGCAGACCAGCCAGCGCGCGCCTTTTTCCACCATCCCGAATTGGTCGATGGCTTCGCGCGTATCGCGGATGATGCGCTTGCGCAGTTTCTTGAATTCGGTCGTCCGTGGGGCGCCGAAAAACAAGGGGTGAATGTCGTCGGTGTCTTCGTCCAGCATGTTCACGCTTTACCGAGGTCGCCTGCTTCGGGCAAGGGGCGGATTCGCGCGCGGGCTGCTGTTTCAGGGGACGTTGTCGATGCCGCTGCCGCCCCATGGATGGCACCGCGCCAACCGCCGGAGCATCAGCCACCCACCTTTGCATCCGCCATGTTTCTCAAGCGCTTCAAGCGCATAGACTGAGCAGGTGGGGTGAAATCGGCAGCCGTGGCCGACCCAAGGCGACAGGACCGCGCGATAAGCCAGAACCGGAAGCGCGATCAGGCGGGCAAGGGGGGTCATCGGTGCAGATGTGCCAGTGCCGCGACAAGATCGGCCTGCAACCGGGTAAACGGAGTGGTGGCGGTATCGCCGCGTCGTCCGATCAGCACATAATCCCAGCCATCGCGCCCGTAGGTTGGCAGAATCAGGCGCGCCGCCTCGCGCAGGCGACGTTTGGCGCGATTGCGCGCCACGGCATTGCCAACCTTTTTTGAGCAGGTAAAGCCGACACGAATCCCCGTCGCTTCGCCCGGGGGGCGGAGACGGGCCTGCAGCACGAAGCTGCCGGTCGGTTTATAGCCGGCCCGCGATGCACGCAGGAAATCGCGGCGCTGGGTCAACGTTGAGATCGTGACCGGACATGCCAAAACCGCCCCGAAACCAACTGGCGCGGGGGCGGCGGGCAACGTCATCGCAGCAGAGTCGCTTATGCGCTCAGCGACTTGCGGCCGCGTGCACGACGGGCGTTCAGAATCCGACGCCCGGCTTTTGTCGCCATGCGGGCACGAAACCCGTGGCGGTGCTTGCGAACCAGGTTCGAGGGTTGGAAGGTGCGTTTGCTCATCGCCGTCTCTCCGTATTGACGGCCCGCCCCGGAGTGGGGTCGCGCGCCGCAGATCATTCGAAGTCCGTCGTTTAAGTGCACCCCGGACCCGAGTCAACCGGGTGAAGGAAGGAAAACGGCGGAAGGGGGCAGGGGGATTCCTGCAATAAACCACGTCGGTTCTGTAACAATACCATGCTCGACTGCCCGCGGGACAGGTAAATCCGTGTTCCGTCATAAAGAGCGCGTGACCGGGCTGTGCCTCTGAGGTGGCGCAACGCACATTGAACACAAGGGGCCAAACCGGCCCGAACGGCGACACGACCCGTCGCAAGAAAAAAAAGAAGGACCGACATGATTCACGAACAGGGCGACATGCCCGAGTCACGTCCCGCTTGGTTGCGACGATTGCCGCTGGTGGTGATCGCGGTGATCGCGCTGGCCGGGGCCTTTACCCTGCGAGACTATCTCAGCTTTGAAGCGTTGGCCGATAACCGCGAGCAGCTGATTGCGTTGCGCGATGCGAACTACGTGCTCGCTGTGCTGGGCTTTATCGCAGCCTATGTTGTGATCGTGGGGTTTTCTCTGCCCGGAGCCACGATTGCCACGCTGACCGGCGGCTTCCTTTTCGCGACCTTTCCCGGCGCTTTGTATAATGTGACCGGGGCAACGCTGGGTGCCATCGCGATCTTTCTGGCCGCACGTTGGGGGCTTGGCGAACGGCTCGCGGCGAAGATGGAGACAGGCGAAGGCGTGGTGAAAAAGATCAAGGACGGGATCGACGAGAACCAATGGTCGATGCTGTTCCTGATCCGTCTGGTGCCCGCTGTGCCATTCTTTGTCGCCAATATCGTTCCCGCACTTGTGGGTGTTCCCCTGTTTCGCTTTGCGGTGTCCACCTTTTTAGGCATCATTCCCGGCGCCGTTGTGTATACGGCGGTCGGGGCCGGTCTGGGCGAGGTTTTCGCGCGCGGCGAAACTCCGAACCTCGGGATCATCTTTGAACCGCACATTCTGTTGCCGATCCTGGGTCTGTGCGCGCTTGCGGCTTTGCCGATCATTCTCAAGGCCGTGCGCGGCAGGAAAGGACTTTAATTCATGAACAGGATCAAGACAGATATTTGCGTGATTGGTGCCGGATCGGGCGGGCTGTCGGTGGCGGCGGGCGCGGTCCAGATGGGCGCGCGTGTTGTCCTGATCGAAGGGCACAAGATGGGCGGCGATTGCCTGAACTATGGCTGCGTGCCCTCCAAGGCGCTGATCGCGGCGGGGAAACAGGCGCATCAGGTGTTCAAGGGCGGTTTCGGTGTGCCTCCGGTGCAGGTCACGGTGGATTTCGCTGCGGCCAAGGACCACGTTCAATCGGTGATCGAGACGATCGCCCCGGTCGACAGTCAGGAACGGTTCGAGTCGCTGGGCTGTACCGTGATCCGCGACTATGCCCGGTTCATTTCGCCATCCGAGGTGCAGGCAGGCGATACCGTGATCACCGCGCGCCGGTTTGTGATCGCCACCGGGTCTTCGCCGCTGGTACCGCCGATACCGGGGCTCGACTCTGTGCCGCACTATACCAATGAAACCATTTTCGACCTGCGTGAGCGGCCCGATCATCTGCTGATCATCGGTGGCGGCCCCATCGGCATGGAAATGGCGCAGGCGCACCGGCGGCTGGGGTGCGCTGTGACCGTGATCGAGGGCGACCGGGCCATGGGCAAGGACGACCCGGAGCTGGCAGCAATCGTTCTGGAAAATCTGCGCGGTGAAGGGATCGAGATTGCCGAAGGCGCCAAAGCCGAAAAGATCAGCGGCAGCGATGGCAGTATTACAGTAGAGACAACGAACGGAACATTCACCGGAACGCACCTTTTGATCGCGGTAGGGCGCAAGGTGAATCTGGATAAACTGGACCTGACCAAGGGCAATGTGGCCCATGACCGGGCGATCACGGTGGGTGACACCCTGCGCTCGACCACCAACAAACGCGTCTTTGCGGTGGGTGATTGCGCCGGTGGTCTGCAATTCACCCATGTCGCAAGTTATCATGCCGGGATTGTCGTGCGCTCGGCGGTTCTTGGACTGTGGTGGAGCAAGGCGACGTCGCGCCACATTCCCTGGGCCACCTATACCGATCCAGAGCTGTCACAGGTCGGCCTGACCGAGGCGCAGGCAGCCGAGAAATTCGGCGACAGCCTGACCACTGTGCGGTTTCCCTATGCCGAGAACGACCGCGCCATCGCGGAGGGAAAAACCACCGGCCTGATAAAGGTGATGGTGGCCGGGGGGCGTCCGGTCGGGGTCGGAATCGCGGGCGCCCATGCGGGTGAGCTGATCGGGATGTGGGCCATGGCCATCGCGAACCGCCAGAAGATGACAGCGATTGCCAATACCGTACTGCCTTATCCCACGCTGGCCGAAATCAATAAGCGTGCAGCGGGAACTTATTTCACGCCCAAGCTGTTCGATAGTCCCAAGGTCAAGACAATTGTCAGGCTGGTACAGAAGTACCTGCCGTGATGAGGGGCGTGAAGGTCGGACAGTGGGATTGACCCATGGCTGTGCAATGCGCCCGGTATTTGGTAATGGGAATGGGAATACGGAGAGCTTGATGTGCTGAATTCCCTATCGGGCCGGTTCCTGATTCTGACGGTCGTCTTCGTCATGCTGGCCGAGATCCTGATTTTTGTGCCCTCCATCGCGCGGTTCCGCGAGGACTACCTGTTGTCGCGGCTCGAGCGGGCGCAGATCGCATCGCTGGTGCTGTTGGCCAACGACATGATCGACGATAAGCTCGAAGCAGAACTGCTTGAGAACGCAGAAGTGCTGAACGTCGTGCTGCTGCGCAATCAGGTCCGCCAGTTGATATTGTCGTCGCCGATGCCCGCACTGGTCGATGCCACATATGATTTGCGCGCCGCACCTGCCTGGACGCTGATCAGCGATGCGCTGAAGACGCTTTTCATGCGCGATGATCGGGTGATCCGGGTCATCGGTGCGCCGGTGCGCGAAGGCGGGTTGCAGATCGAGATCACGATGCCGACCGGGCCGCTGCGCGCCGCGATGGTCGATTACGGCTTGCGCATCCTTGCCATGTCGGCGGTGATTTCTGGCTTTACCGCATTGCTGTTGTTTCTGGCGGTACGCCGGTTTCTGGTCAAACCGATCAAAGGCGTGGTCGCGGCAATGTCGAGCTATGCCACAGCGCCCGAAGACGCCCGCCGGATCATCGAGCCAAGCGCCGGAGTGCGCGAACTGCGTGAGGCCGAAGAAGCGCTGCAGTCGATGCAAACCCAGCTGACCGGCGCGTTGCGGCAAAAAGACCGGCTGGCGCAACTGGGTGGCGCAGTGGCCAAGGTCAGTCACGATCTGCGCAACATATTAACCACGGCTCAACTGTTCACCGACCGCCTTGGGTCCAGCGACGATCCCACCGTGCGGCGTATGGCACCCAAGCTGGTCAATTCGATCACCCGCGCGGTCAACCTGTGCGAATCGACTCTGGCCTTTGGCAAGGCGTCCGAACCGCCCCCGGCTCTGACCCGCGTGGCGCTTGCGCCCATCGTCAACGATGTGGTTGACGGCGAGCGGCTGGCCAGCGGTGACTATGACATTTCCTTTGCCGAAGATGTTCCGGCAGGCATGCTGATCCGGGCCGATGGAGAACAGTTGCACCGTGTATTGTCGAACCTGATCCGCAATGCGCGGCAGGCGATCACGGCAAGCGGTAAACCGGGCGAGATATTCATCCATGCAGCCGAGACAGAGTCCGCATGGCGACTGTCGGTTCGCGACACCGGCCCGGGTCTGCCTCCCAAGGCGCGCGAACATCTGTTCACCGCGTTTCAGGGCGGCACCCGCAAGGGCGGCACGGGTTTGGGTCTGACCATTGCCGCCGAATTGATCCGTGGCCATGGCGGGCGGCTGGAACTTGTCGAAACGGACGGCGCCGGAACCGAATTCGCACTGGTCCTGCCCAAGACGCTGGTGACCCTCGAAGACACCGCGTGACAAGAAGGCAAGATTCACCCCTTGCGCTCACCCGTTCCCGGAGTTACATCCGCCCCAATCGCGCGCTGGTAGCTCAGTTGGATAGAGTACTTGACTACGAATCAAGGGGTCGGGGGTTCGAATCCTCCCCAGCGCACCATTCCCCCCACTAAGTAACTGCTTTTCCGTCAGTTATTTTCTGCTTTGCACTTTAGAGCGCGATGTTTTGCACCGCTGTGTTCGGCACCCGTTCCCATGACGGCGCGGCGACGGTCTGCGCCGAGGGTGTAATGTTCGATTTCCTTGAGAGATTTGTGCCCGGTCCATGCGCCGATCTGGTGGGGTGTCCCGCCCGCGTCGGCCAGCAGGACGGCCCGAGACTTGCGCAGGCCGTGCGCGCTTTTCTCAATGCCTGCATCGCGCGCTGATGTGCGGATCATGGTTCCAAGGGCCTTTGACGATCGGGTTGCCCCACCGGCTGTCGCCAGAAATGTCATATGTCTCGATGGCGCTGCGGCAATCGCGGCGTGCAACTGGTCCCGATCGGCTTCCATGGCTGCCGCATAATCCGGCAGGGCGCAGGACCAGGGCACATACGCCGGATCGCCGGTTTTGGATTGGCGAAACACCAGAACGCCAGAGCGGTCCACCATGCCGGGACCGATATTCACGGCGTCTCCGATTCGCATCCCGCCCCACAACAGCAATTCAAAGGCCAGCCGTTTCGACGTGCCGATTCTCCAGCGCGCGCGGTAGGTATCGATTTCATCGAGCGTCCAGGGCGGGTGTCCGTCGCTGCGCGCCTTGGCTGGGGCCGCCACGCCCTGAGATGGATCTACTGACAACAGCCCCGCATCCGTCCCGAACGCCCCCAGAAAGCGCCATGCCTTCAGCCGGTCGGTCGGTGACTTCGCTTTCCCCAAGTTGGCCTTGATGTGACGATCGCGCAGGCCCTTTGCCGGGGCATTGCCAACCTCTGAACGGATTGCGTCGAAGTGGCGGCGCAGGGTCGCGCGGTAAACGGCGCTACGTGCGGCGAACCGATCCGATCTGCCTGCAGCCTCGATCAGCCCGGCAATGCTGCCCAGCGGCAGGCGCAATGCTGCGGGTTCATCCTCGGACCGCGCGGCCTGATAGGCGGCGATGAAGTCGGGGTGATCGTGCGGCAGGTCGGGCATCCGGACAAGCGGTTGGCCCTTGCGGCGCAGATACCAATAGGTTTCGCCGGTCCGCCCGGCGATTGGCATCAGCCCGCGCATTTTCACCCACCCATTCCGAACGCTGCGTCGCATTGTTCCTCATCTCCGGTCGTGTCCGGCGACGGTACGGCGACAAACCCGCTTTGCGCAATGATCCTGATCGTGCCCTTGCGTGGCACAACTTCGACGGACGCACCGAATTCGGCAGCGACCTTCATGGCCCTTCGCAATTCCGCCTCGGTGAAAACAGGTGCTGCCAAGGTCAGTCCCTCCGGTCCAGACTGTTATACGCAATGCCGGTGCTTGCTCCGCCGCCACCGGCGAAGCTGTCGATGATCGTGGGTTGGGTTGCGTCAAGCATCAGTCTGTCCCGCCCAGCAGATCCCGTTCGGCGTAATCTTCCGCGATGGCCTGCATCACGGCGATCTCGTGATCGGCGTCGGCCTGTTTCATCCGCCGTGCCTTGACCTGTCGGGGATAGACCTTGCGGCGCATGCGCAACTCGCGCAGGGCGGCGGCGTGTTTCATTTTGGGGGTGATGTCAGTCATCGCGGGCCTCTTGGCTCTTTGCCTCATCGGCTGTGGCTGGTCGGGCGAAGCCATAGGCTTTGCAGTATACGGCCCATCCGGTTGGCGTGTGGGCGCGGTAAAGGCCGGTCTTGGCCCAGGGCGTGGCGTTGTTGGTCGACATATTTCCTCCTGCGGTCTGTCGCTGGCCCCTGCGTGCAGGGACCAGAAAGAGACTGCAGGTCAGGTGTTGGTTTCGGGTTGGCCGAGGAACAGTGGAAGTTCGGTTCCATCGCGCGCGGTGGTCAGCGCTTCGTCGAAGGCGGCGTCGAACGCTTTTTCGGGGCTGTAAATCGACATGATGAACTTCACGGCGCTGCCGGACTTGCGATAGCGAAACCGAACCGGCATCCGGTATGCGGCCCCATTCTCGAACACGGGAATGCCGATGATGATCAGATTGGGGATCTTGATCGGCGCGCCGTCCTTGTCGTTGTGTTCGTTCAGGAACTGGATCGAGGATTCGCCGGTGTCGCGGTTGCTGGTCACGGCAAGGTTGCTGGTTTCGTAGACCTGAAACTGGCGTGACATCGCCAGCAGCTGGCCCAGCTGGCCGTAGCGCCCTTCGATGTGACGGGCGGTCTGGATCAGGCGGGTTTCCCACGGCTGATTGCTGTCGGCGTCTTCCAGCTTCAGCAGGGCCGGGGTCGGATCCATTACATCCTTGGCGTTGGCTTCGATGAACTCGCCCAATTCGTCCTTGTCGAGCGGCTTGCCAGACACAGCCATCCAGCGCTTCCATTCCTTCGACAGCGGAAAGGCATAGCGGCCCCGATGGGCGCAATGGCGTGCGGTGGTGTCGTTGCCGAATGGCACTGTCGGGCCTTCGGCGTGGTAGTCAGCGATGCATTCCAGCGTCGGGCGTTCCATGTCGGGATTGGCGTAGAGTGCGGAGTTTTCGCCTTTGAACCGGTTGGCCCAATCAATCAGGCTTTGCAGATCGGCAAGGCGCGCGGTGCCCCGGCGACGCTGGGGCGCAAAGTATTCAGCGGCGGCAATGCGCAGGCTGGTCAGGTTTTCGACCTTGCGGCCTTCGGGAACGGACACCAGCCACGGTGTGTCGATCTCGCCAACGGTGAGATCGGGCACCAAGTCGACCGTGCCCAGTTCGGTCATCAGTTTCTGGACGGTCTGGCCGGGGTTTTCCATCGGTCCGATGATGAGATTGTCGTCTTTCATGCGAGGGTTCCTTCTTCGCGGTCGTGGTGGATCAGATGGCGTCGCGCACTTCGCCGGTTTCGGGGTCGTGCGCGGATTCGGCGGTGTCGCGAACCGGGTGCTGCATGCGGGCCAGCAGTGGGCTGTAGAGGGTCAGATCGCCGTTCTCGTTGATGAAGGCTGCGGCGCTGCTGGGCGGCTTTTTGGGCGATTTGAAATCAGCCTGAGCGCCCATGGCAACGTCACCCTGCTTGCCGAGCGCATAGTGGATCTTGATCGTCATAGACCCTTCGGTCTTTCCGCCGTGTTCGGCGCGGTGGTCCATCAGATCGATCTGCAGCTGCCGGTGATCGGCCAGAAGTTTTTCAAGAAAGTCGCCACCGTCAAACAGCGCGAGAATCTGTTCGACCGTGCGCATCTTGTAGGGATCGTGGATCATGGGGCTGTTCACTGTTGGTCCTTTCGAAGGATTGCGGGGCGCCCGGGGGTTGGTTCGTGAGCGGTGGGCGCCCCTTGGCGCGTTGGGCGGGATGCCCGGTGCGCGGTGTTAAAAGGCGGGCGGCAGGGGTGTGCCGCCCGCAGGTGCGCCCGGGGCGGGAGGAAGTGCCTCCGGGCGTGTGGCAACTGAATGGCCGGGTCAGCCATGGAAGGGCTCGACCCAAATTGCGTCATGGGCTGCCTGAGCGATGGCGCGGCTGGCGAAGGTTCCGGCGACGAAGGCGAGCAACAGGGCGATTGCGATCATCATGCCGCTCAGAAGCGCGCGACGGCTGCGGGCCGTGGCTTCGCGATCGAAGTGGCTTTGGGGCATGGACCGAAAAGCGTGGGCGGCGCGACCGGCGGGGCAGTGATCAAGCGGATGTGTCATGCGGGATCTCCGGCGGCTTTGCGGGCTTCGGCGCGGGCGAGATCATCCAGTGCGCCATCGAACGCCTGTGTCAGGGTTTCGTGGGTCAGGCAGGATTGCGGCGCGATCAGGTCGAGATAGGACAACAGCAGTTGTTCGGTCGCCGGGCGGTCGAGAGCGTGGAGGCGGGCGATCAGGGAGCAGATCGTGCGGCCGAGAAGCTGCGCGCGGCTGCTATTGAAGGCGGGCGCCGTCTTGTCGACCAGATCGCCTATGTCATCCGCGATCGCCTCGGCGATGTTCTGTTCGACAAGACTGGCCGCATGGATCGGGGTGAGAATGTTCATGTCGTCTCTCCATCGGGTGATGGAGAACATTCATGATGGGGAAATTAATCCCTGTCAATCTATTTAGGGACTATTTTCCCCTATGCAGATCGGCAGCCACGCGAATCACGTGGTAATTTGCACTTGTGCAGGTTGCAGGCCTCACCAAGTAACCGGCGTAAAGCCTAACTGCCCATAGGAGAATTGTTAGGGGAGCGGTAATACCTGCGGAGGGTCGTACGTGAGTTTGCAGAGAAGCGGCGGGACGGTGTGACAGACGGGGTGTATAGCCGCCAGATGCGTTTGAACTGGCTGGACGATCTATTTGATCAGGTCGTGATCGATAAATTTCGCCGGATTCTGCTGATTTAGGCTCGGTCCGCTCGCAGCGAAGGTTCGCGGCGCGGGGTATGTGTGATTGTGGCAGGTGACTGGCGTCCTGTACTGCCCTGAGCGATCAGTTGCGCAAGGCGATCGCTGATCTGGAACAGGACGGCAGCGAAACCAGCAGTCGCCAGCAGTCCAACTCCGCCGCCCGCCATGGCGAGCATCTGCCACATGGTGACAGTGCCTGTGAAGCTCAGGATCAAGGCCAGGCCGACAAACAGTGATCCTCCTACGATCACTTGGACCACAAGGAAGAATTTAGCGAATCCGACCAGTGCGTTGATCATTTCTTTGCCTTCCGAATTTTCATAACTGACCATAGGTTGGGGAAAAGTCGTCTGGCAAGCGCGTCGGTTCAATCGACCGGCGGCTCGATGCGTTCAGCAAAAGCCTTTTGCTGGTGCATCAAGATCGGCGCGGCCCAATGCAGAGCGCAGTCATACATCGGTGGATGGTCGGCATGAAAGCTGACCAGATCGAACAGCCCTTCGGGTTGACCGTCTCGGCGGCGTACAAATTTGACCCATGCCATGCCGTCGGCATCTTCGACGATGCACCTGGCACCCACGGCCTCGGACGGCACACCCATGGCGGGTCGGGAGTAAAATAGCAGATCGCCATCAAGGTAAGCGGGTTCCATTGAGCTGCCGCAGATTTCTACGCAAGCCAGCCCTTTTGGCGTAAGCTGAGGCGGGCAGGCGACATGATAGTGACCATCACCCTTCGAGTAACTATCGTTCAGTGGAACGCGCGCGCCTGCACCCACATGTCCGACAACGGCAATGGCAGATTGCCTCGAGGGATCGAGTTCACCGCGTAGAAACTGTTCCATCGAGACGCCAAAGGCCCGGGCGATGCGTATCGCATCATCAGCGTTCGTTGATTCGGTTTTTCCTTGAGAGAACTTCTTCAATTGTTCGTAGGAAACGCCGCTATCACTCGCGATCCTACGGACCGGAATTTTCGTTGCCGCAAGTGCGGCCATAAATGCTTCGCGAAATGTGGTTGTCATGAGGGGAAAAGTATCCCTTCCCTCTGATTGCTGAAATAGGGACAATATTCCCTTGACGATGGGGGATTAATATCCCCTATATAGCGGCCATGGAAAACCTGATCCGCGAAATCGAGGCCTATGCGGCCTCTGTCGACAAACTGCCGCAGAAGGTCCTGCGCGATGCCATCGGAGCGGGATGGGGTCAATGGGCGGGTTGGAAGACCCGCGCGTCCAGTCCGACTATGGCATCTGTTGACCGACTTCGCGCCTTTATGGCGGCAAACCCGCCCGAACAGAAACGGGGAGCAGCATGACCGCCGCACCCCATCTCCTTTCCTTTGTTGCTCCAAACGATCCCTCACAGGTCAAGCATGGAGCATCGAGAGTGGAAAAGTCTTATCCAAAATCGCGACAGATGAAAAAAACTATCGTCGCGGAAGATGAGCAGCGCCGCATGTTCGCCGCGCTGTTGTGGCGTGCGTTTCCCGAGGCACGATCCGAGGCCGATCTGGCCGCACTGGTCGCCGGGCAACTGACAACTGAGGACCGGCCTGTGCACCCGAAGACGGTGCGCAACTGGTTGAGCACAGATAATGCGCCATCGTTCCGGTATTACCTCCCGGTGCTGATGATGGCCGGAGGTGAGGCGGTTCTGGACCTGATTTATGGTGGGGCGCCATGACGCGCCATCGGCGTGACGATACTCCCGAGTTCGTTGTTCTCGCTCCCTGGCACAGATTGCGGCTGATCCGACTGGCCTGCTGGCGGATGGCGGCCCGGTATTATGACCGGCGGTTTCGCGCGACCTATGCGCGGGCCTCAAGTTACGAGGATTTCCACAGGGCCGCCCGGTTCAAGCAACAGAGGGAAAAGTTTTTCCGTCGCGTCAAGGGGGCGAAATGACAACCCATTATCCCGTTCTGCTCTCCGCTGCTTCTGCGCGCCCGGTCTATGACGACAGCGACATCGATCCCGTCGCCTGCCGTCGATTGTGGTGCGCGCGGGTACTGGCCGAGCTGCATGTGGCAAGCCCGGTCAACACGATGACCGGGCGCACTGACCTCAAGGGGCGTAAGCGCCAGTTTGAACGCGAGCGGGCTTTGAGCTGGCTGCAAGGGCGGGAATGCCGCGCGATTTTCGACATGCTGGGATTGGAGCACGACGCATTCTGTGAGCGCTTGGCGCAGGGGGTTCCCGATATTCGCGGCATCAGCTTGGGCAACGTGACGAACGCCCGCAAGGACCGGGGTGCGGTCGTGGCCGTGGCGCGTGTGTCTTTGGGGCAGGGCGCGGAATGAGCCGTCGTATGAAAATACCGCTGGATGTCCAAAAGCGGATCATCGCGATGGCCGCAGCGGGTGAGTGTCTTGAGGCGATTTCTCGGGAAACCAAGATCGGGCGAGATCCGCTGCAGACCTTTTGCCGCTGGGCAATGGTCAAGGTCCAGAAGGACAGTTTGGCGGCGCAGGGGCTGACGGACGCGCAGGCCGCAGATGTAAAGCTGCTGGTGACCCGGGCGCGCTATAGCCGCAAACAAGCGCTTGAGGTGGTGATGCGCGAGCGCACTCCGGTTCGGGCTGTTCCGCGGGGGATGGTCTGATGGGCGGCATCGTCGATCATGCCGTCATTGGCGATGTCACGCTGTATCTCGGCGATATGCGGGAAGTGCTGCCCGAGCTGGGGCGGCTGCGCGCCGATTGCGTGGTCAGCGATCCGCCCTATCCGCTGACCTCGGGCGGCAATGCCACCGAAGTGATGGGCGGGCTGTTCTCGCAGGATGTCTATGACAACAGCGGCGATCTGATGCCGAGCGTGCCCTGGCATCACATGGGCGGGCCGATCTTCCGGGCCTGCGCTGACGATGCCGATTGTTACATCATGGCCAACGACAAGAACGTCTGGGCTGCCCATGCCGCGTTCACCGGCGCCGGGTTCGCGTTTCACAACCTGCTAGTCTGGGACAAGATCCGCGCCACGCGCAACCGCTGGTACATGAAAAACTGTGAGTTCACGCTGTATCTGTTCAAGGGTCTCGCGGCACCGCAGGGCATCGCCGATTGCGGATCAAAGCAGCTGTTCACCCTGAATGCCGCGCGCACGTCCGGCCACAAGACGGAAAAGCCGGTCGCGCTGATGCAGCACTACATCGCCAATTCCTGCCTGCCGGGCGGTCTGGTTCTCGATCCTTTCGCGGGTTCGGGATCGACGCTGTTGGCCGCTGCCGCACTCGGCCGGCGGGCGGTGGGAATTGAGCTGGAACGCAAGTGGTTCGACGTGGCCTGTGCGCGATTGGAAAGCGCCCTCTGTGCCGGTGCTGAGCTTGGATATGGGAGCGTATGATGATGGACCTCAAGGCGATCTTTCGTGCGGGCTGTGTTCTGCGCTGGCATACCAATCCCAATCTGGCCACCACAGGCGATCGGATCGACGGGCACAGCGCACGGGTCGCGCGGATCCTGATCGCGCTGCATCCGTCGCCTTCAGTATCCCTGTTGTGCCACGCGCTGATCCATGACGATGGCGAGACTGCGGTGGGCGACGTACCTGCGCCCGCCAAAGATTCCACGCCGGGATTGGCTGAATGGTTGGAGGTTGCCGAAGAGGTCGAGCGCCGCCGTCTCTGGTCCGGTGCGGCCGGTATGGATGGCAGCGCTGGCTTGACTGTTTCCGACCGGCTGTGGCTGCAGTTTGCTGACCGTCTCGACGCGTTTCAATGGGCGGCGCATCATGGGCCATCGGTGATGAGCGGCGATGGTTGGCCCGAGGCGCGAGGGTGGCTGTTAGCTACGGCCTATACTCTGGATTGCTACAATTCGGTTGCGCGGCTGGTCGACGGATCAGGCAGGGGGGATGTCGCATGAATGCCTCCGCTGCACTAATCCCGGTTGATACCTCTTCTCTGCCCGAATACCCGATCTCATCATCGGTGCGGCTGGACAGTCACGGCTTCGTCGCCTGGGAGTTCCGCCGCTATCT
>NZ_VSJK01000015.1 GCF_008085915.1 Oceaniovalibus sp. ACAM 378
CGTCAAATACGACAAGCGCCGTTACAGAAAGCGCAACCGCCTTCTCACGCATGTAAACATGCGCTGCCAGGTAACAGATCGAGATCATGTTCGGGCGATTGAAGGACTGGAGGCGCGTAGCCACGCGATACGACCGCAGCCCCAAAGTGTTCCTCTCAGCGATCGCTCTCGCCGCAGCAGTGATTTTTTGGTTATGAGTCCAGAGCCTAGAATGTCGGGGGTCTTCTATCACTGCCATTGAGGGGCCTTGTCGCGGCTAGGAGGAACCAGCAGGGAAGAGGAAGCAACTGAAAATTACAAGTGTTATTAGGGCTTCCCCCCTTTTATAACTCCCCTTTCTAGGACCTCCTCCTCTTTCTTCTTCTTCCTTCTTATCCATTACTTATACCTATTATATGGATAGAGCTCTTATAGGAGAATTATTCCCTTAGAGGTGGCTCTGGTCAGGGGGCCCATCATCCCCTCGGCCCCAGAGACCGGCAGCTAACACCCCAGAAAAGGCCACAGTTGGTTCGTGCTTAGGTGTGCCCCAGGCGGGGGCATTAACAGGGGCATTTTGGCCCCTAGAGAGGCGCTGGTGCCCACGGTCTGTCATGTAAGAGAAAGTTGGCTGGGGTGGTAGGAACAAAATCCAACTTTTTCTAAGCTCTTGAAATCCTATAAGCTATTGCTAACACATCACTTATAACTCTACAACTGTTCCGGAATGGTGTTCCGGAATGGTGGTGCGGATATGGGCAGACAGACATACCTTTGGCGACGCGGTGCGACCTATTATGCACGGCTGGACGTTCCGAGCGATCTGGTATCAATCATCGGCACTACGACACGGAAACAGTCGCTAAAGACCAAGGATGAGGCGACGGCTAAGCGGTTGCTATGGCCTGTTATCGAGCGATGGCGACGCGAGTTTGACGACCTGCGCGCACGTGGTGTGCTGACCGATGACCATAAGGCCGCTGCTGTCTGGCAACATTACTCACAGAGCATAGAGCGCGACGAAGGCCAGCGCGGCAACGTGCCAACCGACTCGGATATCGAGACGGCGACAGAGAAGGCCGTCGAGCGCATACAGCATGAAGAGATCGACATAGCCGACACGCTGGCGATGCTTGACGCAGCGCTCGAAGTTCAGGTTTTACAAGATCGACGGAAGGGCGGTGCCAGTATCGACGCATTGGCGCGACGAAAGAAACTGTCGGAGATGCGTAAACACTTGACCAGCGGTAACACGGCTCTAATCAATCACGAGGTCGATCAATTCCTTACCGAAAACCGGCTGTATATCGAGGCGAGATCGCCCGACCGTGACGTGCTGGCCCGCCAGATGATGCGCGCCGAGATAGAGGCGTTGCAGCGCACGATAGAGCGTGATGAAGGCGACTACACCGGCATTCCGCTTGACCCGCTTGTGAGGCCCGCCAGCGGGGTGCATAGGGCCGTCGCTGAACCGGGGCAGTCAGTCATGGAAGTCTTTGAACAATACGTTTCTGAGAACCCAAGCCAAGTGAAGATCGACACTCTCAATCAAGCGCGGCGCGATATTGGCCTGTTCGTTCAGCATGTCGGTTCAAGTTATCCAGTTGCACAAATCGACAAGAAGAATGTGCGCGAGTGGAAAGCACTGTTGCTGAAATATCCAGTGAAGGCGGCGGAAACCAACGTTTTTCAGGGCATGACAATAGGGCAGGTGGTCAAGCACAACGAACAGATCAGCAAGCCCACGATTACCGCGCGCACGGTCAACCGCCACTTGTCGAGCTTGGGCGCGTTCTGCCGTTGGTTGGTCAGTCACGGCTATCTCGATCAGAATCCGGTGGAAGGTATGGCGCTGAATAAGGAGAAAAACACCAAGACGCTGACCTTCACATCAGACCAGATGAATACCCTTTTCAAGTCGCCACTGTTCGCAGGATGCCAGAGCGATACACATCCGCGCTTTATTCAGAAGCCCGGCAACGTGCTAATCAGAGATCACAGGTATTGGGTTCCTCTGATTATGCTATTCTCAGGCGCACGGCCCGCCGAGATCGCGCAACTTTCTGTCGCTGACGTGCGCGAGGAACATGGTCGATGGATTCTGCATATCACAGATGATGGCGATAAGGATAAGAGCGTCAAGAATGAAAACTCCAAACGCATCTTGCCGGTCCATGATAAGCTGATCAAGCTGGGCCTGATCGAGTATCGTAACTTCATGTTAGGTGCCGGGCAGAAACGTCTATTTCCTGACGCAGAGCGCAATTCACGCGGCCAGATGATCGCAGACTTCTCGCGCATGTTTTCACGATACCTAACCGCTCTGGGGATCAAGAACGGGCGCGGTTACAGTCAGTATTCCTTTCGGCATGGGGCGGCAGACGCACTACGCCGCGCAGGCTATCTTGACCATGAATTCCGGTTCCTTATGGGGCATGGCGATACATCGATGACGGGGCGATATGGGGTGATCCCACAGGGGATGCTTGAGAAGCGCGCGGAACTGATCAGCGCGATCTCCTATCCGGGTCTTGATCTGGATCACCTTCTACCTGATAGATTTGCAAGAAAAATATGACAGGTAACACTTTCGAAAAGTTGCTATCTGGCAACATATTGTAAAATTGCATTGTCAAGTAACTCCACGAGACTTCAACTTTTACTTGTTATAGATAGGCTGATATTAGTGAGATAAAAACGCGGGAAGTGTGAGGAAATGGCTTTGAAATTAAAGTGGTTAGCGGCGTCATGTGTCGTTATGAATTTCTGCGGAACGGTAGCATTCGCGCAAGCTTTCGGAATTGAAATGGGGACCTCTATTTCAAATTTGGAAGTGAAGAGTGAGATTGGAAACGGGAAGTTTGAAGTAGTTGCTCCCGTAACGCATAGCGAGTTTGAATCTTATCTAGTTAATTCAGCAGATTCGACTGGTGTTTGCATGGTGACTGGGATCGGTGGGAGATATGGGAACGATAGCTATGGCCTAAATGTGCTAGCTTCGTTTGATAAACTCGATGCCGCTCTTTCAAAGAAGTATGGTAAGTATGAAGACCTCGATTTTATTCGAAATGGAGCGCTTTGGAGAGATTCTGACGAATGGGTAATGGCGATTCGTCAGAATGAGAGAGTTAAGCAGTCTGTTTGGAGCAATGAGACGGGGTCGACGCTTCCAGATGACATTACTGAAATTCTTCTAACGATCAGAGCCATGTCTCATGATACCGCTTGGATTCATATCCAATACCGGTTTGCGAATAGTTCAGCTTGTGAAGCTGCGCTATCAAAGGCGGGCGACGACGCGCTATAGATTGACTCGTATGTATAGAAGCTAGCTGGCCAAGGACTATCCTGAAAAACAATTTTAGGATTGCGTTTTGTGAAATTGAGAAGGTGTTATAATATAACATTGTCCTTTTCACCCGACTCAGAATGTGTTATATTTGCAACAACGCAGATAATCGCATGGTGAAACGTGGCCTTCGACAAGATCAAATCTGCCTTGGGCTTCAAGCCCGAGGCCAAGGCGCTCACCCTGACCAACCCCGAGGCGTTCAGCCTGTTCGGTGCTGTCCCGACCACCAGCGGAATTCATGTAG
Organism: Oceaniovalibus sp. ACAM 378; assembly: GCF_008085915.1. Classification (GTDB taxonomy): domain Bacteria; phylum Pseudomonadota; class Alphaproteobacteria; order Rhodobacterales; family Rhodobacteraceae; genus Oceaniglobus. Next base: position 3,576 of record NZ_VSJK01000015.1, read on the forward strand.
GTCCGGGCAATGCAATGCGCGTTCCTGCTGTCGCGTGTGCTGTTTCGCTGATCTCAGAAACCATTGGAGCGCTGCCTGCGAAGCTCTTCAACCGCGATGATAAGTCAGCACTTACTAGTCATCCGATTTACCGCCTGATACATGACGAAGTGAACCCTTGGACCAGTGCCGAGCAACTGCGCAAAGAACTGACTGCTGACGCCCTACTGACCGGCCACGGCTACGCGTTGGTGACACGCAACGGGGCAGGCCAGCCGCTTGAGCTTCACCGGCTAGACCCGGCCAAGGTGCAGCGCGAGCAAGCCGACGATGGCGAGCCGACCTATCGTGTCAGTTACGATCAAGGCCAGCGGCTTCACAGCTACACAGATATTCTGCACATTGAAGCGTTTGGTGGCGTGGCACCCATCACCCTTGGGCGTGAAGCCATTGCACTTGCGCTGAGCTTTGAAGCCCACATCGGCGGGGTGTTCGCCAATGGTGGCCGTCCGTCCGGTGTTATCACTGCCGAAAAGAGCTTGGATGCAGAGGCGAAGAGAAAACTGGCTGCATCATGGTTCGCAAATCACGGTGGCAAGAACGCTGGCGCAACCGCGTTGCTGGATGAGGGTATGAAATACGCGCCTGTCGCCATGACACTTTCAGACGCTCAATTCAGTGAGAACCGGCTTGAACAGATTCGCGAGATTGCGCGTGTCTTTCGCGTTCCACCAACCATGCTGTTCGAGTTGTCGCGCGGAACTTGGTCGAACACCGAAGAGATGGCCCGGCAGTTTTACGCGATCACGCTAAAGCCGTGGCTGGCAAGCTGGGCATGGGCTTACGCGCGCTGCCTGCTGACACCTGAAGAGCGCACCACATTCTATGTCGAGTTTGTCACCGACGATCTGTTGACCACAGACGCAGCGGCGCGCGCCGCCTCTTACGGCCAATATCGCAGCATGGGCGCGATGACCGCAAATGAGGTTCGTTCAGGCTTGAACCTGCAACCGCGTTCGGACGGTGACGATCTGCAAAATCCCTACACCAGCACGGGCGCACCGGTATGAAACACACCGCATTTTTTGGCGATGGCGAACACGCCTTTGCCCTGACCGACGACATGATCACCGAACTTGAGCGCATCACCGATCTTGGTATCGGCGCGCTCTATCAACGTGCAATCGCCATGCAGTTCAAGCTCGCTGATCTTATCGAGATCATCCGGCTTTCCCTGATCGGCGCGGACATGACGCCGCAAGAGGCCATGCGTCTCGTAGACATTTACGTGCGAAATCGCCCGTTCGCTGAAACCTTCCCTTTAGCTCTCGATATCCTAGACGCCCGCTGGAACGGGATTCAGGAAACAAAAGGTGAATCTGCATGACGACCCGGCTTGAATTGAAGGCACAACTGACCGTCACCGACACAGGCGAGATCGAAGGCATCGCTTGGCCGTTCGGTTCCGCCGACCGTGTTGGCGACGTGATCACCAAAGGTGCAATCATCTCCCCAGCCACCCTGCCTATGCTGTTTGGCCACGATCAGGCTCAAGTGATTGGCGTCTGGGATAACATCGCAGAGACCGACACGGCGCTGACCGTTAAGGGCAAGCTGCTGATTGACGATGTAGAGCGCGCCCGTGAAGTGCGCGCCATGATCCGTGCCGGTGCAGTCACTGGCCTGAGCATTGGCTTTGTTACCACAAAGGCGACCCGCACCGCCAAGGGCCGGAATATCACCGCCCTGAACCTGCATGAAATCTCTGTTGTCGCCGTGCCGTGTCATCCGGGCGCACAGATCACGTCTTTGAAATCGGATGCCACACACGACCCCATGAACAAGGAAACCCACATGGACCCCGAAGCAATCGAAACCCCGGCACCCGTTGCCACCCCGGCCAATGCACCGCTGATCGACACCAAAGCCTTTGATGAAATCAACGCCCGTCTTGATCGCATGGAAGCCAAGACCAGCCGCCCCCAAGGCGTTCACGTCACCGGCCCCGTTGCCAACCCTGAGCGGAAAGCATTTGAATCGTTCCTGCGCCGTGGTGTCGAGCGTATCAGCCCCGACGAAATGAAGGCGCTGACCGTCGCTGACAATACCAATGGCGGTTTTTTGGCCCCTGAAGAAACCGGCAGTGAACTGATCAAGCTGCTGACCGAATTCAGCCCGCTGCGCCAGTATGCCAAGGTGGTGCAGATCAGTGCGCAGTCGATCACCTATCCGCGCCGTCTGACAGGCACGTCTGCTGCATGGGTCTCGGAGATCGCCAACCGCACCGCGTCCGGCATGACCTTTGAGCAAGTGACGCTGACACCGCACGAGTTGGCGACTTTCACCGATATCAGTAACGCCCTGCTGGAAGACAACGCTTACAATCTGGAAGGCGAGTTGCTGGCAGACTTCGCGGAATCGTTCGGTAAAACCGAAGGGTTGGCGTTCGTCAAAGGCACCGGCATCGGTCAGCCGGTTGGCATTATGACCGCAGCCGACATTGCCGAGATCAAGACCGGAGTGGCCGCGAACTTTCCGGCTGCGAACCCTGCCGACGTGCTGATCGCGATGTATCACAAGATCGCCACGACCTACGCACAGTCCGGCGTTTGGCTGATGAACCGCAACACGCTGGCAATCGTGCGTCAGTGGAAAGATGGCAATGGCCGCTATCTGGTTCTGGACCCGATCAGTGAGGGCGCACCGTCAACACTGCTGGGCCGTCCTGTCGTGGAAATGCTGGATATGGACGATATCGGCGCAGGCAAAGCCCCGATCCTGTTCGGCGATATGAGCGGATATCGCATCGTTGACCGCATCGGCCTTTCGACACTGCGCGACCCGTTCACGCTCGCCACGAATGGTCAGATCCGCTTCCATGCGCGCAAGCGTGTCGGTGCAGACCTGACGCACCCTGATCGTTTCATCAAACTGCGTTGCGCAGTCTGATCGATCAATGACTAACCCGCGCGCATATTGTGACGAGATCACGCTGAGCTATGGCAATCACGCCGTAGCTTTGCGCCCGTCTTTGCGCGCGGCCATCCAGCTTGAACGCCTGCATGATGGCTTTCCGGCATTGCTGCGCAAAATCGAACAATTCGACACCAGAACAATCGCGGCTTGTATCACCGCAGGCGCACCCGACAGACAGGCTGCGCAGAACCTCTTTATCTACGCCGCAACAGGGCCACTATCGACGTTCAAACAGGCCACCCAAGCGCCAGTAATCGAGTTGGTCGCGAACCTGCTGCCCCAGCCCTCAGGGGCACCCGACGACGCGACCAGCGCTGCCACAGGCACCAGCACGCTCCAGCCGTGGGCCAAAGCGTTTCAAGACCTATTCGGCATCGCGACCGGTTGGCTTGGCTGGACGCCCGACGCGGCTTGGAGCGCCACACCGCAAGAGATCACCGACGCATTCACCGCGCATATTGAGAAGCTGAAAGCCATTCACGGCGCAGCCGATGACGACACAGCTACAGTCGCAGACAACATCTATACATCGGAACGCCTCAAGCAGATCGAAGAGCAAGGGTTCGATCCGGCCTTTGATCGTGCAGCACTTCATGCCTTGTCTAACAAGGTCAGCGCGACATGAGCCGCCCACCGCATCTATGCACAGCCTGTAACGTGATCGTGTCACACGGCACCCGTTGCGCCTGTCAGGTCGCCACACAACGCGCGCGTAACAAACGCCATGACCGAACACGCCCCACAGCCTCACAGCGCGGCTATGGCAGTGCATGGCGCAAAGCGCGTGATCTGTTCCTAAAGATCAATGACCGCTGCGCATGGCCCGGTTGCAGGGCGCTGGCAACCCTTGTCGATCACATCGTCGCGCACAAAGGCGATATGCGCCTGTTCTGGGATCGCTCGAATTGGCAACCGCTTTGCACCTCCTGCCACAATCGCCGCAAGCAAAAACAGGAAAGTAGAGGGCATTGAGTTTTCATAACGGAGTAGAGTTGAAGGCCAGTAGGCCTTCAACGTTGCCGCACGTGGCAACTTTTTATCACATTAGACCTGAGAACTTCACTAGGGCGACGCCTAGAGAAGCCAGTGTAGCCCAATTCAAAATTTCGAATTCGACGCGCTCTGTTGTCTCTCGAAGAGTTTTGCCGTTCTTTTGGTCAATACTTTCGCGTGTGATTTTCTCTTTCATATACTTCATTCAGTTTGCCTTTATTTGTAGAATGTCGCTTGGCAAACCGACTTATTGTAAGTTGGAAATATTTAGCCGAGACGAATTCCTTTCTATTGTTTCAATCATTTGTGACCTCCTGCGCTCCGCGATTGATCTGATCGGAAAACCTCAGATCCAGCACCGGGTTGCGCGACGTTGCTTTTGCAACCTCTCACTAACCCGAGTCCAGACTAGCAGATGTCAAATTAGCATCTACCCATTTTCGTTCGCGGGGGTGGGTTCCGACTTGGGAGCTTCTCAGGGGACCGGCGGGGGGAGGTCCGCACAAGATACGCCCGAAATAGGTTTTTCAGATAGAAAGGGCGCAAGCCAATGACCGCACAGACACCCGTTGCCCTTCTCAAGTCGCAACTGAACATCGATCACGATCTTGACGGTGCGCTGCTGGCGCACAAGTTGGGCGCTGCTGAAATCTGGATTGCGAACTATACCGGCGTTCCGTTCGATGGAGCCAACGCGGCACAGGTTGAGGCCGCGCTGCAACTCGCGTCCTATTGGTTTGAGCAACGCGAAGCCGCGTTCGACGGTAGCTCAAAAGCAATCCCGTTCGGCGTTCGCGATCTGCTGGAAAGTTTCAAAGATCAGGTGACGGGCCATGGCGCGTAAATACAAGTCACTGGCTGAGCAATCACGCGCCTTGGAAAAGCGCCTACTGGCTATTCCGGCTGACGTGGTGCGCGAGTTGCGTCCGGCGCTGATCAAGGGCGCTCAGGATGTCGAAGCCGCGATGGAACTGCTGGTGCCAGAGGATGAAGGCGATCTGCTGGGCAGTATCCAAGTCACCGGCCCCGGCGAGACTACCCCGCCATATGCGGTGGGCGGTGGCAGTATGACCCTGCCGGAGAATATGGCCGCTGTCACCGTTGGGAATACGGACGTTCGTCACGGCCATCTGCAAGAGTTCGGCACCGTCCATCACGAGGCGCAGCCCTTCATGCTGCCCGGTTTTCGGATCGCCAAGCCCAAGGCGCAGCGGCGCATCACGGCGGCGATCAGCAAGGCAATCAGAAATGCAGGGAAGGGCAGCGCATGATCGATCCAAGCATCACATTGCAGACCGCAATCAGGGCTGCGTTGCTGGATCACCCGGCAGTGAACGCCCTTGTGCATCCCGATCATGTGCGCGCGGGCACGACGCGCCCAGATAAGACGCCCTGCATCATCCTTGCGAACCCGCAAACCATCCACCTTGGGCGCACGTCCGGTGATGGATACCTCACGCGCGTCTTTATCGACCTGCATATCTGGGCGATTAAAGACGGGGCAGACATGGCCCGCCAGATCGGTGGTGCGGTGGCACTGGCGCTTTGGGACAGCCCTTTGCCGATTGCAGACGTGACCGAATACACCCGGCCAAGTTTTCGCTACATGCGCGACCCTGACCCGGAGCTTGCATACTCGCATGGCGTTGGCACGGTTGAAGCCGCCGTTCGGTGGCAGGCGTGATCAACAGCGGTAAACTTGATCGCCAGATCACCATTGAGCGCCAAACCGAAACAGTCATGCCGTCCGGTGCTGTCACAAAGACATGGGCCGAAGTTGCAACTGTGCGCGCTGAAATCGTGCAGCAATCAACAGACGAATACCTGTCCGGCTATGGCGCTGCTGAGCAAGGCAACATCGTGTTTCGTATCCGGTATCTGGCAGGCATCACAACCGCTGACCGCGTGACCTACAACGGCACAGCCCATGACCTTAACCGAATTGTCGAGCTGGGCCGCAGGCGTGGTCTAGAGTTGCGCGTCAAAGGCGGTGCAGGGTGAGCGTTCATAGCCGTGGCGTGAAGCCGACCCTGAGTGCAGACGATGACGCCCTGACACGCGCACCAGTCGCGCCGAAGCATTTGTCAGCACAGGCCAAGGCGGAATGGCGCAGGATCATGCCGCAACTGATCGCCCGCAGCATTATCACCCGTGCCGATTTGGCAGGCGTGGAGCATTACTGCACATGCGCTGGCATCGTCCGACAGATCGAAGAAGAGCGCGCTGCTGCTGGCGGTGCAATCGATGTGCGCCTGTTCGGCGTGTTGAACCGCGCAGCACAGACTGCGCGCCAGTTGGCCGCTGAATACGGCCTGACACCGACCAGCCGTGCGCGCATCGGTAATGCGAAGCCTGCTGATGACAACGATGACAACCCGCTAGACGCATGACCAAGAGCGCGTTCCCTGATTGGATTTATGACGGTTCGGAAATTCCTGATCCGCTGGGCCATGGTGCGCGCGCTGTCGAGTTTCTGCGCCGACTGCGCCATCCAAACAGCACGGCACCGAACCGGGCGTTCCAGCTATTCGACTGGCAGGAACGTATCGTGCGACGCATCTATGGGCCGCGCCATGCAGACGGAACGCGCGTCGTGAAGACCGTGTTCATGCTGCTACCGCGTGGCAACCGCAAGACCAGCTTAGCCGCCGCCTTGGCGCTCTTGCACCTGTTCGGCCCCGAGAAACGCCCCGCTGGTCAAATCATCTTTGCCGCGTGTGATCGTGAACAAGCCTCTATCGGCTTTAAAGAAGCGGCCAATATCGTGCGCGAGGATAAGCGGTTGATCGCGGCCACCTCGATCAGAGACGCTTTCAACAGTAAAAAGCAGATTACATATCCCGGCAATGGATCGACGTTGACCGCGATTGCCAGCGATGGCGGCGCAGCACATGGCCTGACACCCTCGTTCACCTTGATCGACGAAATCCATGCTTGGAAAGGCCGCGATTTGTGGGAAGCGCTGAAATCAGGAACGGCCAAGATCGACGATAGCTTGATCGTCATCGCCACAACAGCCGGACGTGGTGCCGAGACATTGGCCGCTGAGCAATATGATTATGCCCGTCGCGTTGCCCTTGGTGAGATCGACAACCCCGAATATTTGCCGATCTTGTTTGCCGCCGAACCTGACGACGATTGGCAGGATGAAAACACCTGGCTAAAAGCCAACCCCGGCTTGAAACATGGTTTCCCGTCACTGTCTGGCCTGCGCGCATTGGCAAAAGAGGCTGAGCATAGACCTGCCGAGAGATACGCCTTTCAGCAATTCAACCTGAATATGTGGCAAGGTGCTTCAAGATCGCCCCTTTTCGATATGGATACATGGGACGCGCGTCAGTTTGACGATGACGACACCGACCTTGAGTCGCTGCCCTGTTGGATTGGCGTCGATATGGCCCTGAGTGGCGACACTGCATCCGTTGTTGCTGCATGGTTACATGACGATGGGCAGATCAGTGTTAAGCCGTGGTTCTTCATACCCGGCGATGACCTGAAAGGCCGCTCTGAGCGCGATGGCGTCCCGTATCAGGAATGGGCTGATCAGGGTTTGATTACCGCCACACCCGGCCCGATCATCGATGCAGAGATCGTCGAGGATCACTTGCGCGAGTTATGTGGCACCTTCGACGTGCAAGAGATCGCGTTTGATCCACACCTTGCCCGTCGGATGATGCAGGGCTTGCACGATGACGGCTTGCCGGTGGTGGAGCTACGCCAAACACCGCTGAACATGGGCGTCGCGATTGGCGATCTTGAGCGCACTGTGAATGGCGAGATGATCCGCCAGAACGGCCACCCTGTATTGCGCCACCATTTCGATAGCGTTGTGGCGTCGCGTTCTGAAAGTGGCCTGACGCGCATGCATAAGGGTAAGAAGACAGACCGGATCGACGGGGCAGTTGCATGCGCAATTGCCGTTCATCGCGCCAGCGCCGGTGAAACAAACAAATCACAATATTCCGGCGATGACGCCGAACTGTTCGTTTTCTGAGGATATAGAAATGACTGAACTACCCGGCCTGATCGTCCCGATTGAAGCCCGTATCGACAAGCTCGAAAAAGGTCTCAAGCGCGCCAGTGCCGCACAGAAAGGCGCATCAACACAGATGGAGCGCCGCGCCCGCCAGTCTGCCGAGCGTATGCGCGCCAGTTACGGCAAGGCCGGTGACAGCGCCCTTGCTATGTTCAAGAGGCTTGCCCCCGGTCTGGCTGGTGGTCTGGCCGGTGCAGTGACCATCGGTGCGCTAGATGCCCTTGCTGGACGTATGCGCGGAATCGTGAAGGAAACCGCAGAGATCGGAGACGCCGCAGCACGCGCTGGTGTGAGCATTGAACGGTTTCAGGAGTTGAAATTTCTGGGCGATCAGAACCGCGTCGGTGTTGATGCCCTGATCGACGGCTTGAAAGAGCTTTCGTTGCGCGCCGACGAATTCGTTGTCACCGGTCAAGGCAGCGCCGCCGATGCTTTCAAGCGTTTGGGATACAGCGCGACGGAACTGAAGACCAAGCTGGCCGACCCGTCCGACCTGTTCCTTGAGATCACCGGACGGCTTGAAGGTCTGGATAAGGCCGCACAGATCAGGATTGCCGATGAAGTGTTCGGTGGTTCTGGGGGCGAACAGTTTGTGCAACTGCTGGGTCAGGGCGAAGCCGCCTTGCGCCAGACTATCCAGACGGCCCGCGATTCCGGTGCTGTGCTGGATGCAGAACTGATCCAGAAAGCCGCCGAACTGGATCGACGGTTTCAGGCTTTGCAGACGCGGATTGGTTCGTTTTTCAAGGAATTCGCTGTCGGTGCAGTTGATACCGCCGTCAAGATCGCAACACTGCGCACCGATATTGAAGACCTGTTCCGCACCGCCGATCAGGGCCGCAGCCTGTTGGGCGATGGTGTTACTGACGCACTGGAAGAGGATAGTGCAGCGATCAAAGCCCACGAAGCCGAAATCCACGCCCTGCGACGCACCTATGAAGGCTTAGGCACCGAAGCTGACACGCTGTCCGGCCAGATGATGCAGGCCGCAGCGCAACTGCGCGCATGGGGATATGACAAGGCTGCTGACGACCTTTTGACCGCTGCCGTCAACATGCGTGAACTGTCCGGCGAACTTGAAGCGGGCACGATCAGCGCCGATGATTTTGAAAGGCAACTGGACGACACCGCGCAGGCGGCGCGCACCGCGTTTCTTGACGTTGCCACTATCGACACGGCAGAATTCGGCGGTGTGATCGCCGGTATTGGTGGTCTGATCACCCGGCTTGGTCAGGCGGCTGCCAAAGCCCGCGAACTGCGCGCGGCACTGCCCGGTGCCAATCCAGATGGATCATCCAACGTTGTGACCCCTGCGCGACAGGCGACGCACTGGATGGACGACGATGCTAATTTCCCACCTGACCCGGCCAACGTCTACGCACCTGTTGCCACGCCCCGGCCACGCGCTGCACCGGCCATGCTTGGCGAACCCGAGTTGCCGAAGGTCGCAACCGGTGGTGGTGGCAGTGGTGGTGGCCGTTCGCAAGATGATTACACCAAGGCTATTGAATCGCTGCAACGCGAGACGGCGGCACTGAACGCCGAAGCCGTGGCGCTGGTTGCTACCTCTGCCTCTGGACTGAAATACGCGGATGCTATCGAATACGCCCGCACCCGCGCCGAACTGCTGAGTGCCGCGCAACGTGATGGCAAGCAAATCACGCCGGAACTTACTGCCGAGGTGGACCGTCTGGCGCAGGCGCACCTAAATGCAGGCAATGCAGCGCAAAAAGCTGCTGATGATCTGCAATCGGTGGAAGAGCGTGGCAAGAAAGGCGCCGAAGCCCTGACCGATGTATTCATGTCGGTGCTGGACGGTTCCAAGAGCGCCAAAGAAGCGGTGGCCGATCTGCTGTTGGAGATCGCCAAGATGCAGTTCCAAAAGACACTGATGGGTTTGTTCAGCGGGCCGCTGTCTGGTCCGTCCAACGTTGTCGGTGGTCTGCTTGGCTTTGCAGATGGCGGCTACACTGGCGCTGGTGGCAAGTATGAACCGGCTGGCGTGGTGCATCGCGGTGAATATGTATTCAGTAAGGAGACGGTGCAGCGACTTGGCGCGGGGAACCTTGACAGACTCCACCAGAGCGCTCGCAACGGCTATGCAGGCGGTGGCCTAGTCGGTGACGCCGGAAAGGTCGCAAGGGCCACCAGCGGGCGTTCTGGCGAGTCTGAGCGCGCACCCACGCCCAGCATCGCCATCAGTGCCCCAATCACGGTGAACGCCAGTGGTGGCACACCCGAACAGAACGCCGACCTTGCGCACCAGATGGCAGAACAGACCGAACGGATGTTTCGGGGATTGGTGCAACAAGAACTCATTCGGCAGATGAGACCGGGCGGGGTGTTGCGTTAACATAAGCACTTGAATCCGCTTTTTGATTCAGGTATCTTGATCGTGCCGCTACAGGCAGCAAAAAGCACAAAGTCGTTAGGTTTGAGCAGACACCCTTGGGAATGACGCTCACTGACAAACTAGGTTGATCGTCAATCGCCTAGTGACAAGTTGCCAACCTCGCCAAAAGAACCCCAGAAAGCCGAATACGAGACGGTGCGGGGAAGTCGTCCAGTTGGTAGGACGCAGGAACGCGCCCGGATTGTTCCGGGGTAAACGCCGCCGCCGCCCGCGAGGGGAAGGAAGCACGAATAGACGGCAGCAATGTCCAATTCCGAAAGGATGGGGTGACAACTGCCGGACGTGACGCAGGTTGAAGGAAAGCCGGTCACGTTGCGCAATCGAAAGATTGCAACCGCTTTTGATCGCAAGATCAGGATGCGCCGAATATCGCCGGGTAATGGAAGCCGCCCGGTTTGCTCGACAAGCAAGGTTTGGTCCACCACTGTTAAACGCAGAACACATCCCCTTTCTTCATCCCGCACATATGACGCAAGCCTGTTTGCGTCATGGGATGGAGAGGGGGGGGATAGTCTATTTCCGCAGGTTATATTCATACCATGTGAGAGCGAATGATGCTTCTGCGGATAGGTGAACAGAGAAAACGGGGCCGGAGCGCGCAGCGCGAAGGCTTGAAACGAGGCCGAAGGCCGAGGCGCAGTGAGCCGCCAGAGGCGGCGAGTATAGGAATGAAAATGAAACTAATTGATGCACAATCGTTGGCCCAAGCACTGGCAGGCTCTTGGGCGCACCCGATACGGCGTGCGGCAAGGTTGCGATCCTGTCGTGAACTTCCGACTGAGCTGGTGGAAATCGCAGAACGCGACGAAGTTTCCACTAAGATGAGTTTCTTGCAGAGACCGCAAGAAGCCCCTTGAAGGCTTATCAGCTTAGGTGTTATAGTATAACAATTATGGGCTGGCTTCCAACTATGCCCTGATTGAACACCCTGCCGGTGAATTGCCCCCGGCAGGGTGTTTTCGTTTCGACAAACAGCTAGATAAACTTTTAGCTAACTAGCGGTTTTAAATGACATTTTTTATCAATCTTCTTGACGTCACGAAGTCGAGCGCACTAGATTCCTGCAATCATCAACGCAGGAGCACGACGAACTTGCCACATTTCATCACTGACGAAATCTATTCCCAACTCTTGAATGAACTACGCGAAGCCGCACGGGCCGGTGATTGGCGCTGCGCCATTGCTGAGGTGCTTGGTGGCGTGGACGTGATGCCCGAGGTCTGCCGTGGTGACTTTGAGGCGGACGCGTGAAGGGGCAGCACTGGGTTGACGTAAGGTAATGCAGTCACAAATGCATTTTGTTATGGCGGGTCGTCAGCGTCATCACTATTGCTGACGGTGACGGAAGGAGAATCACAATGGCTAAGACCCCCGCCGAACGGCAGCGTGAATACATGGACCGCAAGAAGGAACGGATGACGAACGCCAGTCTAACTCTATCAGGTGTGTTCAAGACCCCGTTCTTTGAAACGCTGCCCAAAGATTACGACCACGATTCCGCGTTCGCGGATAACTTTGAGTTTATGGGCATGGAGACGCCTGCTTTCAAAGATGACCGTGGGCCTGAGGGACATACTAACTATAGCCCCGAGGTTGCCGGTGCGCAGTTTGCCGATAACCCGCGTTCTCTCGGACGTGCCGAGATCATGGTGACGGCCCTGATCGAAGCGGCACAAGACCTTGCTTGGTATGTGAGTGACTACAAGCGCAAAGAGATCAAAGCCCGCATGGCTGAAATCGAGGCTTCCGACCTGTCGGAACCCGAGGTCAAGAAAGCCGCGCTAAAAGAAGCCGCAAGGTTGAACAAGATGCTGGACCAGCTTGATAAGCAGGTCCGACATACCTTCCCGCAGTGGAAGGTTACTGGCTGAACAAGCCTATAAGAAGAACAAGGGCGGCACCAGTTTGCAGACCACGCCGCCCTTGTCCGAAGACCACGCCGAACCCCATTCATTCAAATAGGAGGCCAGCATGGCCCTTGATAACATAACCACTACCGAAGCCGCAATGTCCCCCGACCGATCCATAGATATTCAAGTATTTATGTCGCGTTCGTTCAAAATTGGAAGCTTCGAATATACGCCAAAATGTATGTTGCGTGATCCGGTTGAGGACATTGGCCTTGGTGACGTAGCTGAAATCTGGATCGAAGAAATCATCGAATCTGATGATCCAGATTTTGAGTTTTGCAACTTAATTGATCATCTTTCCGGGCTTTTGGCGAACGTAAAACTGCTTCGGAAGCACTACCAAAAATTTATCGAACAGAAGGACGCCCTTGCACACACAACTTGCGCTCAATCGGAAACCTTGACTATCAAAGAGGAAGTATAATGGCGTTGAACCCGATTCTGAATAATTTGGTTGAACAGTCGGCTGCGAATGCACTGCGTGAGCATCTTCATCACTTGGCGACCATCCGTGATTGCATTATTGAGATTAAGGCCGATCTTGTTCGCGCAAATGAGAGCAAGGCTTTCCTCTTGGATCGACTTCCTGAGATCGGCTATGAAGCAGGTTTTGAAATATGCAATCCCAATGCTGACCCAGATATTATCTCGCTTGAGTTCGAGATTGTCAAACAAGCGGAGTTGCACAGGTTCAATCTAAACAGACAAACGGAGTTGCTCAGATACTATTTAACTCAAGTTTGACGAGTTCGAGATTAGCAAATGAGTGGATATGCTTAGCTAATATTTTCTACGATGAAAATAGGCACCTTCGGGTGCCTATTTTGCGTTCCATCCCAGCCAACAGATTCACCAGATAGCACTATAGGCTTTGATAAGGTTGGCGCACCTTGGGCCTCAGGGGCTTCCGAAGGCGCTGCGGTCAGTCGGTTAGTGCGCAGGCTATGCCTATCAACCCCGACATGGCACGGCAGGGATTTCTCGCCTTGCGCGGTGCACGGGCTGTTTCTGGCAGTCTGGAAGGGCGGGGCCTTGGCTTCGCCCTTTCTTTGTGCCGAGTGATCCCTAGAGAGGCAAAATCGATATGTCAAATATGTAGGAGTAGAAACTACGGCCAATTCCAAGGTTCCCTTCGGCGGAACTCAATAGTCATAAAGTCGAATCGTTAGCGATTTAGTCTGCGCCCGAGTTCCAGCCAAGCAATTTCCCGAACTCCCTACTAACACGATTTTTGGCCCAAGCATGCCCCTCAAACACATCAAAAGCGAACAGCAGATCCTCTGTAATCCTAATATAATCATTTAGTGAGCCCGCAATGCTTTCTCCACTATGTGCAAGTTTATTTCTATCTTCCGCAAACTTATTAACCAAATTCAATTTTAGTTTGATCGCGGCCCAATTCTCGAAGTCCGGTTTGTCGCGGTGAATCTCTGGCAAGTATCCCTTTAGTATCTTCAATAGTGGTGGCGAGGGAGCATACTTTGCAAGCCAAGCAGCATCAGGCGCGCACTTGGAAATGTGTTGCTTTATGCCTACCTCAAGCGCCGAGTAGCAGATTAGCAATGCACTTCTGCTATTATGTTCAACAATGCCTTTTGCCTCGCGTAAGAGCTGGTGCGCCAGTGGCTCTTGTCCGTTTCTAGTATCCCATAGCCGCGAAAGCGTCTGTTGGTCTTCATCCGACCAGGTAAGACCACCAGAGCCAAAATCGATTATTGTGATCGGTCCCTGCTTCGGCCACGGGACACTATGATAAACCTCTTGAGTGGTTTTCCAATACAAGCTGAAACACGGGACACCACGATCCCGGACATTCACCGGACCGCCTGCCTTTACAAGCCATCTAAGTAATTGAACGAACCGAACAGCATTTTCTTCAAGTTCTCTGCCTATGAAAACACAAAGCTCTTGCAATTCTGTCGGTAAAAAATCCGAAGTTGGGCTGTAACCTATGGCAATCTCACCATCAGACGCGATCACCTCTCTCTGGTCTATGAAGTATGGCAATGTAATGGGCGTTTCGTTAGGTCTGATGATGCGCTCATTGAGCAAAGATTCGACAAAGCCAACTTGGCGTTCCGTTGCATCACAAGAGATGTTGGCTCGAAGTTTTAAATTCCTGTGACCAAACCCGAAATCGCCCTCCTCACCGTCCGCTCGGATTTCTATCTTTACACCTGTTGCGGCGTCAGTAAAACTCAACCCTTCAGGTCGATGCGGATTGAACACGTATCCGTCAAGGCGTTCGGTCAGAAGGAAATGTATTTTCATCGTCATGAATGTGTCTTTCAGTTTGCAACAAGACTACGTTCAACACTCGCGGTGGCGCAATCCTTACAATAGAAAGTAACAACCTTTGGGGAGGCTTGACGCCAGAGCAACCCTAGGCGCGAGTGCAGCGAAAGCTCACAAGGTCCGCTCTACCGACGCTCAATATTGCCCAAATGTCTGACCGCCTTCGTGATGACGGAACCCGTGGGTCGCATGTGTCGCGATTGACTCTCAGCAATGCTGAGCAGTTCATTGACGAAGGATGTTGGTTTGCGTCATCGCCCGCAAAATCAACAAGGCTACCGATCATCCGGCGAGTTTCAGTGGCGAGTCGCTGAAGGTCGCGATGAGGTGATATTGTTCCGCACGATTGAGCCGGAAAAGTGTTCCGGAGACGATCCGCTGGGATCACCTAAGTATCTGAAACATAACGAAAAACAATCTTTGGCTGGGGTGGTAGGATTCGAACCTACGGTACACGGTACCAAAAACCGATGCCTTACCACTTGGCCACACCCCAACGCAGGGCGGTATGTACTGGCCTGGGCCCGACCGCGCAAGAGCAAAAGGCGATCAAACAGATGGAATTCGCAAGGTTATTCGCTTGGAGCGTCGGCGCGCAGCAGGTCTGGGTTACTTTCATCGTTGCGTTCTTCGGCAATCATCTGTTCCAACGCCTGATCGTCCTGAATATCGACACCGATCGCAGCGGTTTCGACCGGGGCAGGTGGGACTACCTGTTTCGCGGGCGCGACCACCGCCGGAGCGGTTGAAGCCGGAGTTGCGGTGATCGATGCCAAGGGCGGATCGATGCGGATGCGATAGGTCGTGTCGGGAATTGCATAGCCGCCCGATTCGATGGCCTGCTTGACCAGCCGCAGTGTTTCGCCCCGGGCGCGCAGCAACGAGGTCTGGGTCTGATCGATCCAACCCGTGACAGTGAACACGACACCGGCGTCGGTGAGATCTTTGATCCATACAGATGTGCCCGGCGTTTCCAGAGTGAAGGGCATCGCGCTTACCGTCTGTTCGATCAACCCGCGCACCGCTGCAAGATCACTGTCGGCTTCGACCGCGATATCGAACTGGAACCGGCGTTCGGCGTTGCGGGTGAAATTGACGATCCGACTTTTGAAAACAGTCGAATTGGGAATCCGGATGTGGTTTCCGTCAAAGGACAGCAGGATCGTCGCGCGGCTGGTCAGACGGATGACTTTGCCTTCATCGCCGCCGATCTCGACCGCGTCATTGGGTTGAAACGGTTGGCGGATCGACAGCATGATCGACGCGATGAAGTTTTCCACTGTGTCGCGGACGGCAAAACCGATGGCCAGACCGATGATACCAGCGGCGCCCAGAATGGTGCCCAGAAGGGCGGTGGCGTTCAGAATGTCCAGACCGATGACCATACCGCTGACCACAAAGACCAGGAACACCAGTTGCCGATAGATGTTGGCGATGAATGCGTTTGGGGCGAGCCGTTCCCAAGGCTGGTGCATGCGGGCGATCCGGATCCCGATCACGATCATCAGCGCCGCTGCGCTCAGCGCCACAGCGACCAAAGGCAGCGCCGCGATGCCCTGACGCAGCCGGGCCTTCATGCGCTCGATCGCGGGGTCCAGGCGCTTGGAGAGATCGGTGGTTTCTGAAATCTCGTTCTGGACGGCAATGACGCCCTCGATCTTGGTGGCAAGTTCCTCCAGCCGGACCATGGCGGCGCCGTCCAGCACTTCGCCGGTCAGGGTCACGATACCCGACCGGACCGAGACATAGACGCCTTCGTATCCGTCAAGTTCGGTCAGGATCGCGCGCATACGTTCGGAAATCCGCGCATCGGCTGCGATGGCGTCTTCCAAGGCTGCGCGGCTCAGCGTTTCTTCGGCCACGCGGGTGTCCTGCGCACCGGCGGGCATTGGTACAGCCAGCAGGAGGGCGATCAGAAGCGGTGCAAGACAGAGGGCAAAACGCGACATGGCGACACTCCGGGCAGCGGCAGGAGCCACCACGCTAGCGGGGAGGATGGACCATGAAAAGGGGCAGGCAGGATGCCCCGCCCCAATCAGTCAGACGTCGCGTCAGGCCGAAACCTGTTCCCGCAGAATAGATGCGGTCAGTGAAATCATCAGATAGACACCAGCAAAAATCAGGAACGCCAGCAGCGTATTTTCAAACGCACGGGGATATGTCGCTTCGTCCGGGGGGACGGGGGTCACCCCCATGGACAGGTAGCGGGTCTGACGATTTGCTTCGATCCGGGCGGTTTCAAGCTGTTGCAGGGATTGTTGCATCAACAAGGTCCGCGTTTGCAGGTCAACCTCGGCCATCCGCAATTCGCCGCCGATCCGGGCCAGAGAACTGGAAGATCCGGTGCCGTCCGTCAACTGGCTGCGCAGGGCGGCAATCAGCTGTTCAAGCCGTGAAATATCGCCCTCGGCCCCGGCGACACGGGCCTGATTGGGGCGGCGGTTGTCCATCAATTGCAGCAGCTCCAGCCGCTTTTGTTGCAACTGCACTTCGAAGCTGGTGATCTGGCTCATCACGCCACCGGTTTCGGCGGTCGGGTCAAGCACGCCCAATTGCTCCTGCAACTCCAGCACCCGGAGCTGGGCCGCCATCATCTTGTCTTCGGCAACCTGAAAGCTCTCCATTGCGCCCTGCATCTGGTCGGCGCGCAGGCGCTGGGTCAGGTTGTCGACCTGTTCCTCGGCATAGCCGATCAGGCGGTTCGACCATTGGGCGCTTGCCTCTGGGCTGGCTGCCACAACCTCCATCTTGATGATGCCTTCAGACGGATCATAGCCGATTTCGACGTTATTCTTGAAGACCTTATAGGCCTGTTCGTTGGTCGGATCCGCAGGCAGGCGCTGGATCGCGTCGATGTCAGGTGCCGTGAAATGCGCCTTGAATCCCTCGTCCCGGTCAAGCCGGAGCATGGCGTCGCGCGACTGGAGATAGCTTTGCACCGCGATCGAATCCTGACTGGTGGCAAAGCCGGTGCCCGAGAACAGCCCACCCAACCCGCCGGGCGACTGAGAATCGGCCTGCTGGATCACGAATTCGGATTTCGTGGCATACATCGGCGTGGCGATGACGAAATAGTAATATCCGGCGATCAGCGTCGGCAGGCCGACGAAAAACGCCAGCCGGGCCAACAGCAAAAGCGATTTGCGGCGGCGACGCCGCGAGATATCGCGCTGAATGTCGTGAATCTCGCGCGCCCGTTCGGCCCGGGGGCTGGGGCGCGGTCCGACTTCGGTGGATGGCACGCCGGCAGGGTGTATGGTTTGCGGCAACTGAACCCGCTGGTCTGCGTCCGATCCCTGTGCCGAACTTTGCGGAACGACCAGTTCCAGCATGTTGGAGCGTTCGAACGGATCGATACCGCGCGCCCGCAACTGGCGAACGGCGTCGAAATCCGATGTCGGTGCCAAGCCGTGTTTATGTGCCAGACGCCGCGCCATACGCAGTTGCCGACCGGTCAAACCCTCGCGGCGCAGATCGTCCATGCCGGTTTCTTCGTTGACCTCATCGGTGGAGCTGATGCTGGCGTTCTGGGTGATGCTTGGAGAGGGGGGCGTGCCGAAGCCGTCACCCAGGGCCTCGGGGGCCTTAACCCGGGTCAGGCGCGGCGCGGTGGCCGCTGCGGTCGGCTGCAGTTCGGCGCGGGCGGGCGAATGGGGTTCGGATACCCCCACAGGATCCGGATTGTTTTTCAGGGGCAAAGCTGTTGCGGTCCCGGGTGCTGCAACCGCTCCGGCAAGGGGGCTGGAACGGCGGATGCGAAACTTTTTAACTTTGGGTTTCGTAGTCATAAAGATGCTTCGCCTCTTCCAGAGTGTCGAACATGTGCAACCGCCCGTCCATCAGCACAGCAGCCGAATTGCAGAACTTTTCAAGCGTTTCCGCCTGATGCGACACCACAACGATTGTCGAGCTTTCCAGCCGTTCACGCAGGATCGCCCCCGCCTTGCGATTGAATTCAACGTCGGTGGTCGACGGCATGCCCTCGTCGATCAGGTAGATATCGAATTCCAGAGCCAGCAACAGCGCAAAGGACAGGCGTGACCGCATCCCTGCCGAATAGGTGCCGACCGGCATGTCGAAATATTCACCCAAGCCGCACAGCCAGCGGCAGAATGCCTCAAGATAATCGGGGTCGATGCCATAGAGTTTGGCGATGAACCGCGCGTTCTCGGTGCCCGAAAGCTTGTTGACGACGCCCCCCATGAACCCGAGCGGAAATGAAACTCGACTGGTGCGGGTGATCTTGCCTTCGTCGGGTTTTTCCAGCCCGGCCATCATGTTGATCAGTGTTGTCTTGCCGGTGCCGTTCGGCGCCAGAATGCCCAGCGAATTGCCAAGCTCCACGCGAAAAGACGCGCGGTGCAGGATCACCTTGTGATGCGATCCGGTCCAATAGGACTTACTGACATTTTCGAACTCGATCATTAGCGCCCCGGCGCATTGCCGCATCCCACGCTTCTAGCCGAGCGTGGTTAACAGGATGCATAGATGCTCTTTCGGGCCACAATATGTCCCTCGGAGCGGTTATCACAGGGGAATCTCCGATCGGAATACCGGCAAATCCCCAAAGGCCAGCGATCAGCCCTTTTGCTTTTGCACACCGGTCAGGACACCGGCCAGCAGTGATATGCCTGCCGCAGCGAAACTGAGCAACGCGCCCATTTTGGCGGCATCCTGTATCGGACCGGACGGAAACGCGACCGAGGCGATGAACAGCGATACGGTGAACCCGATGGCGGCCACACAACCGATCACGAAGAGGTCGATGGTGCGCATCCCGGTTGGCAGGCCCAGCCGCATCGGCCCCGCCGCGATCCAACCAAACAGCATGATCCCGGCCGGTTTGCCGATCAGCAGACCGGCCAGCACCAGCCATGTCGGTGCCGCGATAGTGTTGAATTCGACCCCTGCGTTCAGCAGTCCGAAAAAGAACAGAATACATTCGACTGGGCGTTGCATCAGGTTCTGGGTGTGGTTCAGAAGGTCGGTCAGATACTGCTCGGCCTCGCTGAAGATGCCAAAGGCGCGGTCGGCATGGGGCAGGGTCGGCACGATGGGCAACAGGCCCAGTGCCGGATGCAGCCCGCTGGCCTGAAACGCCCACCAACTGACGGCACCGGCTGCAAGATAGGGCCAGAACGACAGTTTTTCCCGCACCCAGGTGGAGTTCGTGCGCAGTTGGTTACCGACGTCCAGCTTGCGCGGCAGCCAGTTGAACAGGACAAACACAGTGACCGCCGCAGCCAGTGACACCAGCAGCATCGCCGGGGCCAAGTCGCCCGATGGATAAAATATCGCAATAATGATCAATCCCGCCGCGTCATCGGCGATGGCCAGCAGCAACAGGAACCGAACCGCCGGATGCCTGGCGCCAAAGACAAGGCGTCCGACCAGATAGGAAAACGCGATATCCGTCGCTGTCGGAACCGCCCAGCCCCGGGCCACCGCGTCATAGACATCCGACCCGAGAAATGCCGCCAGACCCAGATAAACGGTGATCGGCCCGACCATGCCGCCCAGAGTCGCCACAAGCGGCGTCGCCGCCTTTTTGCCGCGCAGGCTGCCATTCTTCAGAATGACCGCCTCCCACACTTCCTTGGCAGCGATGGCAAAAAAGAAGGCCATCAGGATATCGTTGATCAGGAAATGAAAGGTCAGAACCCGGGTGACATCGCCCAAATATTCGACTCCGAAAAGGTCGCCATAAGCATGCAGCCACCGCGATGCATCGGACCCGAGCAGATCATTGAACCAGATCGGATATTCGACCATGTAATGATAGCTTTGCGCGTCGACGTTTGCCCAGATCAGTGCACTCAGCGCGCCAAGGATCAGCAAAAGCGAATAGTTGGTTACGAAATTCCAGACGCGGTACATGCAAGGTTCCTCCGGGAATCCAGCTTGCAGCCCTAGTGGAACGTGCTGTTTGGGGCAACCGCATTGGCGTCGATGTCACGAAATTCGCGGGGTGCGCGGCTGTGCTGTTTGCGATGGCTTTCACCGCATTGCTGCAAAAACCACGGCTCTCCGGTCAATGATGCCGACGGCAGCTCGACCATGCGCAATGCCACAAACAGAACGCTTGGCGGCGCGCCAGATACCACCCGGCCCAGCAGGATCGCCTTGGCGCAGCGCCTGTCGCGCATGGGGCCACCGAAACGCAGGTCGCGCGACCGGGCGGCAGGCAACACTGACCTGAAGCGACACAGTTTCAGGCAACAACAGCCCATCCCAGCCCGGCCAGAACCGCGCCAGTCAGAGCAATCGCGATATAGGCGGCGAACACGCGGGGTTTGACCAATGCCCAGACCGCGATGGCAGCGGGGATGCAGCTGACTCCGCCTGCGATGACAAAGGACATGGCAGCACCCGGAGCCATCCCCTGAGCCAGAAGCGCGTCAATCAAAGGCACAGCGGCATAGCCGTTCAGATAGGCAGGTGCCCCGACCAACGCACCCAAAAGGATCGGCCCCACACCTTCTCCGCCCAGAACCCCCGCGATCATTTCGGCAGGGATGTGGCGCATCATCAGCGACTCGATCAAATAGGCCAGCGTCAGCCATTTCGTCAGGAACAGCGTGTTGTCAAAGGCCGTGTCGCGGAATGTATCGCGCCGCGCTGGTTCGGACCAGAACCGCCAGACCGGAGCGCCCGAGAACGGTTTTTTCACGCCGCAACAGCCGCTGCGCACCGGCTGCGGCTTCAGCGGGTCCGCAAAGACCGGGCTTCGCGCTGCCATGGCCACAACCGCGCCACCCAGCAGTCCCAGTGCGACGGCGGCCACGGTTTTGGCCATGGCAAATTGGATCCCCAGCGTGCCAGCCGTGATCGCGAACATCGCAGGATCCATAAGTGGCGACGCCAGCCAGAATGCCATGACCGCCGCCAAAGGTGCGCCGACGGCCAGCAGGGCGGCGATGAACGGAATCACCTCGCAGGAGCAGAACGGCGACAGCCCGCCAAGCAATGCCGCAAACAGGATCATCCGCCATTGCGGCCCCTGAAAGGCGCGCGAAAGCAGGGTTTCCGCTCCGCTCGCCTTGAGAAAAGCCACCGCCAGAACGGCAAACAGGATGAACGGCGCGGTGCCCGCCAATGCCCCGGCGACAAAGGTCAATGTTTCGCGCAGGTAACCGGGTTCGAACAATGCGACGCCGATCACGATGGCCGCGCTGGCCATCCAGCCATTCGGGCGCCACCAACCTGTGAGGGGCGCGGGGTGGGAATGGTCAGTCATGCTTGTGTCCTTCGGTCGCGTCGCAATCGGCGCAGCATTCGCGCAGCAGGAACGCCGAAAGCGCTTCGATCCGCTGATATTCGACGGCAGCACAGATGATTGAACGGCCGGTCCGCTTTTGCTGCACCAGCCCGGCCTGTGTCAGAATCCGCATGTGGTGGGTCAGGGTTGATCCCGTTACGCCACATTTTTTGCCCAGGGCGCCGATACTCAGCCCGTCAGGCCCGGCGCGCACCAGTGCACCCAGAACCGAAAGGCGCTGTTCCGAGCCGAGGGCCGCAAAGGTCGATGCGACCTCGACGATGGATAGGGTGGAGTCGGGGTGTGTTTTCATATTACTAGTATTGTAGAAGTAACAGCGGATATGCAAGCCCGGATCGCCACATCTTGTGCGCTCGCCGATTGCCGCGCCCGGTGCCACGCGCTATGTGCACTCCCATGACTGATGATCCCCGCGATGCCCTCGCTGCCTGCACGCTCTGTGCACCGCGTCTCGCCGCCACTGCGACGGGCCATGCGCCGCGTCCGGTGGTCTGGTTCAACCCCGGCGCGCGTATTCTGGTCGCGGGGCAGGCGCCGGGCGCGCGGGTCCATGCGTCGGGCAAACCGTTCACCGATCCGTCAGGCGACCGGTTGCGCGACTGGATGGGAGTCGATGATGCGACGTTCTATGATCGTGACAGGGTGGCCATTGTGCCAATGGCGTTCTGCTTTCCGGGCTACAACGCCAAGGGGTCCGACCTGCCGCCGCCTCCGGTCTGTGCGCGGACATGGCGTGCCCGGGTCATGGAGTTTCTGGGCGATATGCCCCTGATATTGCTGGTTGGCAGCCATGCGCAGACCTGGCACCTTGGCCCGGGTCGGGTCGCCGACCGGGTGGCGGGCTGGCGCGCCCATGCGCCGCGGGTCTTTCCCCTGCCGCATCCGTCCTGGCGCAACACCGCCTGGCTGCGCCGCAATCCATGGTTCGAAACTGATCTGCTGCCAGTCCTGCGGTCCCGGGTGGCGGAGGTGCTGCAATGACGCCGCTGGATACTGCCCATGCGGCGATGGAGGCATCGGGCGATGACACGGCCCGCCTGCGGTTCTTTGATCGGCTGACCGACGCCGAACTGTTCCTGATGCTGACCGAGGAGCCGACGGGCGACACCCTCTCCCCCGACTTGATCGATACCGCCGAAGGACGCTTTGCGCTGGCGTTTGACACCGAGCAGCGGTTTGCCGAGTTCGCCGGCAAGATCACCCCCTATGCCGCGCTTTCGGGGCGGGCACTGGCGGCGATGCTGGCCGGGCAGGGGGTGGGGCTGGCGCTGAACCCGGATGTCGCGCCTTCAGCGATCCTGCTGCCGGCTGATGCCTTGGTCTGGCTGGTCGAAACCCTTGCAAAGCAGCCGGAATCCATCGCCGCGCGCCCCACCGCCCTCTCGACGCCAAAGGGCTTGCCCGAACTGCTGCTGACGGCGCTGGACGCAAAGCTGGCGGCCGCGACCGGTCTGGCACAGGCGGCCTGGCTGGTGGCGGTCACCTATGACACAGGCGCCAAGGGCCATATGCTGGCCTTCGTCGATCCGCGCCCGGGGGCAGAATCCGCCCTGACCCGCGCCATGGCCGAGGCGCTGACCTTTTCAGGGATCGAGGCAGGGTGGCTCGACGTGGCCTTCGTCACGGCGCAGGATCCGATCGCCGGACGTCTGGCGCGCGTCGGTCTGCGCTTCGATCTGCCGCAGTCCGAACACGGCGCTGCTCAGGACGAAACACCGGGCCAAAACCCCGGGATGAATCCGGATCGGCCGCCGCGTCTGCGCTGACGTCGCGGCTTCTTCTTTGCAGAAATACTCCCGCCGGAGGCACTTTTTTCAAGTGACCTCTCCTGCCTGACGACCCGCTCAGTATCCCGCGCGCCGGTCCACCAGATGCAGCAAAGCCTCACCCGCCTCGCTCCGGCGGATGTTTTCGGCGATGACCCGGGCGGAGGTGTCGGGGCGGGTTGTACTGGCGATATGTGGCGTCACCGTGACCCGGGGATGGTCCCAGTACGGGTGCTCCGGCGGCAGAGGCTCGATGCGGAACACATCCAGTGTCGCATGTCCAACCTGCCCGTCGTCCAGCGCTGCCAACAGGGCTTCGTCATCGATCAGCGGGCCACGTCCCGGGTTTATCACCACCGCTCCCCGGGGCAGCCGGGCGAGCCGATCGGCATTCAACAGGTTTTCGGTCTCGGCGGTTTGCGGCAGCAGCAGCACGATCATATCGCTGCGCCCCAGCATGGCGTCCAGCCCGGCATTGCCATCAAAGCATTCAATACCGGCAATGGTCTTTGGCCGGCGGCTCCATCCGGCGACGTCGAAATTCAACGCGGCAAGCGCATTGCCACAGGCGGTACCCAGTTCTCCGAGCCCCAGAATGCCGATCCGACGCTCCCGTGCGAGTGGGGCCGCCTGCGGGTTCCAGATCCGGTCCGGATTCACGATATGCGCGTCCATTCCCAGATGATGGCGCAGCACATGGCCAGCGACCCATTCCACCATGCTGTCACGCAGCCCGACATCGACCATCCGCGCCAGCGGTTGTGTCAGGGTCGGGTTGCCGACAACGGTTTCCACCCCGGCCCAAAGGCCCAGCACGGCCTTGCAGCCGGTGTAGGGGGTAAAATCGCTCACCGGACCGTTTGGCGCAAATATGATGTAGTCGACGGTTTCGGGTGGATGATCTGTCGACAGCGCCACGTTCAGCTCTGCCTCGGTGAAGGCTTCGTTCAGGGCGGGGCCATAGACGTCCCATCGGGCTGGCAGGGCCGAGAAAAGAACGTTGATCATCGTCCGCGCGGCCTGTGCACATGGGCCGATTGGACAAGACCGAAGGCCGCCAACAGAACCAGCATCGCGGATCCGCCATAGCTGACCAATGGCAGAGGCACGCCGACCACGGGGGCCAGCCCCATGACCATCGACATGTTGACGGCAAAGAAAAGAAAGAACGTCACGGAAATCCCGAGTGTCATCAGTGATCCGAACCTGTCCTTGTTGGAGATCGCCGAGGCAAGGCAGAACAGAATGATCAGCGCATACAGTGAAAGCAGTGAAATGGCTCCGAGAAAGCCCAATTCTTCGGCGAGGGTGGTGAAAATGAAATCGGTGTGTTTTTCGGGCAAAAAGTTAAGCCGCGTCTGCGTGCCCTGCATGAATCCGCGCCCGGTCCAGCCGCCCGACCCCAGCGCGATTTTCGACTGCGTGATGTGGTATCCCGCACCCAGCGGATCTGTCGATGGATCGAGAAACGTGTCGATCCGCCGGAACTGGTAATCCTTGATCAGTTGCCAGTCCGTGCCGCGCGAACTGAGCACCGCCCACACCAGCCCCACGCCCGCACCGGCCACCACCGCGAAGTACCACCAGCTGACGCCGGCCAGGAACATCACTGCCCCGCCGCCCAGCACCAGCAAGATCGCGGTGCCCAGATCAGGCTGGGTCAGCACCAGAGCGGTCGGCAGCACGATCAGCAGCAGCGGAATCGCCACCCACAAAGGATGCGATGTCTTGCGGATATCCAGCCAGTCGTAATAGGCGGCCAGCATCATCACCAAGGTGATTTTGGACAGTTCGCTGGGCTGCAATCGCATGAAACCCAGATCGATCCAGCGCTGCGCACCCATTCCGACAGCGCCAAAGAATTCGACCCCCAGCAACAGCAGGATCGACGCGCAATAGGCGAGGCCGGCCATATTGCGCCAGAACCAGATCGGCACCATGGCGATGAACAGCATCATGCCCATGCCCAGCGCAAAGCGTTTCATCTGCGGTTCGGCCCAGGGCAGCATCGACCCGCCAGCCACGGAATACAGCATCAGGAATCCGAAACAGGCGACCGCCGTCAGCAGCAAGACAAGTGCCCAGTTCAGCCGAAGCAGTTTCGACAATCCGGTGGGCACGGTTTTGACGTTGTGTTCAAGGTAACTCATGGCGATCAGGCCCTGTCACGCGCAGCGGCGCCGGTGGTTTGGCGCAGGTTCATACTGTTCAGCATCTGTCCGACCTTGCCGCGTTGCGACGCAGGATAGCTTTCAAGCGGCGGCAGCTTGCCGTGCATGGCATAAAGCAGAATGTCGCGCGCCACCGGTCCGGCCACCGACGACCCGGCGCTGCCGTGTTCGACCACCACCGCGGCGGCATGGGTCGGATTTTCATAGGGCGCATAGGCGACGAACAGCGCGTGATCGCGCCGCTCCCAGGGCAGGTCGGCGTTCTGCGTGACACCCCGGGCCCGTTCGGCGGCGGTGATGTTGCGCACCTGGCTGGTGCCCGACTTGCCCGCCAGCCGCATCCTGTCGTCATCGATGCGCACGTTGAATCCGGTACCTCTCCGGGTGTTCGTCACCGAATACATACCCTTTCGGACCAGCCGCAAATGGTTTTCGTTGAACCCCATGGGGGTCGCACCCTCGATTTCGGCTTCGATCCCGTCGACGGATTTGACCAGCCGCGGCACGATCGAGTTGCCCGAGGCAAGGCGCGCCGTCATGACGGCCATTTGCAGCGGCGAGGCCAGCACAAATCCCTGACCGATCGAGGCATTCAGAGAATCGCCGACCAGCCATTCGGTGCCATAGCGTTCACTCTTCCACGCCTTGTCGGGCATGGTGCCGGACGTGACAGCCGACATCGGAATGTCGAACCGTTCGCCCAGCCCGAACCGGCGTGCGGTTTCGGCAATCTTGTCGACACCGACCTTCTGTGCGAGGTCGTAATAATAGACGTCGCAGGACTGTTGCAGGCTCTTTTCCAGATCAACATAGCCGTGCCCGCCGCGTTTCCAGCAGTGAAACCGCCGGTCGCCCAGCGTGGTGAACCCCGGGCAATAGGCGGTGTCATTCGGCGTGATCAGCCCGTAATCCAGTGCGGCCATGGCGACGACCATCTTGAACGTCGATCCCGGCGGATAAGCGCCCTGAACGGCCTTGTTGGCCAGTGGACGATACAGATTGTCGGTCAGCCCGGCATAGTCAGCGACCGAGATGCCGCGCACGAATGCATTCGGATCAAAGGTGGGCGCGCTGCCCACGGCCAGCAAATCGCCGTTGCGCGGATCCATCACCACAGCGGCGGCACTTTCTTCCAGCGTCAGCCGCGCTTCGACGAAGTTCTGCAAGCCTGCATCGACGGTAAGTTGCAGGTTCGCGCCGGGCGTGCCCGCATCCCGGCCCAGTTCACGCATCACCCGGCCCGCCGCGTTCACCTCGATCCGCTTGTTGCCGGCCTTGCCACGCAGATCACGTTCGAACTTGTTCTCGACGCCGGTCTTGCCGATCTGGAACTTGGGGATCTGCAACAGCGGATCATTGTCTTCGATGCGCGACAGGTCATAATCGCTGACCGGTCCGACATAACCGACGATATGGCTGAAATCTTCGGCGAGGGGATAGGACCGGGTCAGCCCGACGTCGGGGGTGATGCCGGGAAGGGCAGGCGCGTTGACGGCAACGGTCGCGATGTCCTCCCAACTGCGCTGATCGGTCAGGGTGATCGGCACGAAGGGGCTGCGGCGCTTCATCTCGCGCAGGGCACGTTCAAGTTCCTCGGGATCGATGATTATCAACTGACGCAACCGGGCGATCACCTCGTCGACATCGCCGGCATCTTCGCGGACGATGACGATGCGGTAATTCTGGGTGTTCTCGGCGACAGGGGCGCCGTTGCGATCAAATATCAAACCGCGCGCCGGGGCGATCAGCCGCATGTTGATCCGGTTTTCCTCGGCCAGCAGGCGGAATTCGTCGGCCTGCTCGACTTGCATCTGGCGCATCCGCAACCCCAGGGCGGCCAGCACGGCGGTTTGCGCACCGGCCAACACCAGACTGCGACGGGTTATCTTGCGAACGCTGGCTTCGGTATCCTTGGGCGAACGTTTCACAGGCGGTACCCCAGTGCATCGGCCTCGCCCGGGGCCATTTTACGGATGCCAAGGACGAAACGGGAAACGGCGACCACCAAAGGATAGGCAACCGCCGACACGATAAGTTGCATAAATGTAAGGCCCGGCACCGGCTGATCGACAAGAAAAACCGCCAGAATCAGGGCATGGCCCAGTGTCATGAACAGCAGCACGGTCGCCACCAGCATCCACTCCACCAGAAATGGCAGATCGCGAGACAGATGCTCACGCGCGCGCAGAAATTCAAGCCCGATGACCACCAGCGCCGCCCAAAGGCCGGGCGGACGCATGAACAGGATATCGCCAAGCAGAACCAGGACGCCAACCAGTATGGCCGGCACATAATCAGGGCGCCGCATGACCCAGGCAAAGGCCAGCAGCGTCACCAGATCGGGCAGGGGCCAGCGCCGGTCTCCGACGCTGAACGGCAGGACCTGGATAAAGGCGAGAAGACACACCAGCAGCACGAAAAACAGCCTGAACGACATGCGGGTGCGCGTGATCGGGTCAACCATCGGTGCCTCCGCCCGTGGATGGCAAGGCTGGGGGTCCGGAAACCGGCGTGCGGTAGGGGGTCACAAGTGACCCGGGATCGGTGATCGCTTCGCCTGCGTGACTGCGTAACACGCGCAGGAACTCCAACCGCTCATAGTCGGCGGCCAGACGCACCCGCAGCAGTTGGTCCGCGCCCAGCACGACCTGCCCGACCAGCAGACCGGCAGGAAACATACCGCCGTCGCCCGAACTGATCACCCGGTCGCCGGGACGCACGGCCTCGGGGGTTTCAAGAAAGTCCAGCAGGGGCAGGGGGCTGTTGTCGCCCGCCAGCAAGCTGCGCTGGCCCGAGGGCTGGATGGTCACCGGAATCCGGCTGGCCGTATCGTTCAGCAGAATCACCCGTGCGCTGGTATGCCCGACGCCTGAAACCCGTCCAACCAGCCCCAGCCCGTCGGTGGTCGCCCAGCCGTTCTGGATCCCGTCGCGCGCCCCGACGTTCAGCAGAACCGACTGGCGGAACGGGCTGCCGCTGTCAGCCAGAACCACTCCGGTGACATAGGTCAGCGCAGGATCCAGCCGCACCTTGTTCAGATCCAGCAACTTGGCGTTCTGTTGCTCAAGTTGCAGGGCGGCCTCTTTCCACGCTTTCATCTGCTGCAACTCGCGGCGCAATTCCTGATTCTGCGCATAGATCCGGCTGTAGCTCTGGAAGTTCTCGATCATCCCGGCCACCTGCGTCACCGGCACCAGCGCCCAGTCAAAAGACGGAATGACCCGGTCGATGATCTGAGCGCGGAACCGTTCTGCCCGGGGGGAATCGATGCGCCAGAACAGGAAGATGGCAAGGCACAGGACCACGATCGTCCCGACGAGGATTCGTCGGACGGGCCGCACATAAGCGTCGCTGTTGCCTCTGTCGCGTGCCATGGTGCCTTTCCGTCATGCTTACGTCGGAGCCTTTGCGCTCGGGTCCATTGCGAGAGGGCCCATTGCGTTCGGGCCCTTTCGCAGCGCGCCTGTCAGCTGTCGTAGTCAATCACGTGGCGCAGCTGTTTTTCATATTCCAGCGCCTTGCCCGTGCCCAGTGCCACGCAATTCAGCGACTCATCGGCCACCGAGACGGCCAGCCCGGTCTGCTCACGCAGCGCCAGATCAAGATCGCCCAGCAGCGCGCCGCCCCCGGTCAGCATCACGCCGCGATCAACGATATCGGCCGCGAGATCGGGCGGAGTCGCTTCCAGCGCGCCCATCACCGCTTCGCAGATCTGTTGTACCGGTTCGGCCAGCGCCTCGGCGACCTGCGCCTGATTGATCTCGGTTTCCTTGGGTACGCCATTCAAAAGATCGCGCCCGCGGATCATCAGCGACGCGCCGCGCCCGTCGTCGGGCATGCGTGAGGTGCCGATGGTGGTCTTGATCCGCTCGGCCGTCGCCTCGCCGATCAGAAGGTTATGCTGGCGGCGCAGATAGCTGATGATCGCCTCGTCCATCCTGTCGCCGCCGACGCGCACGCTGCGGGCATAGACGATGTCACCAAGGCTCAGCACCGCGACCTCGGTCGTGCCGCCGCCGATGTCGACCACCATGTTGCCGGTGGGATCGGTGATCGGCATGCCCGCGCCAATGGCGGCGGCGATCGGTTCGGCAATCAGACCGGCCCGGCGCGCACCGGCCGACAGCACCGATTGCCGGATCGCGCGCTTTTCCACCGGTGTGGCGCCATGGGGGACGCAGACGATGATCTTGGGTTTGCTGAAGGTCGTGCGCTTGTGCACCTTGCGGATGAAATGCTTGATCATTTCTTCGGCCACGTCGAAATCGGCGATCACGCCTTCGCGCATCGGGCGGATGGCCTGAATGCTGCCCGGTGTCCGACCCAGCATCAGCTTTGCATCCTCGCCTACCGCCAGCACCTGCTTACGACCGTCTTTGATGTGGAACGCAACGACCGAGGGTTCGTTCAGAACGATGCCCTTGCCCGGGATATAGACCAGTGTATTGGCCGTTCCGAGATCGATCGCCATGTCGGACGAAAACAGACCAGTCAAACTTCCCATGGCACGCCACCCCTGTGTAGATTGTTCGGCGGACCCGCGGCACGCCCGTCGGCCCCGGGGCTTTAAACCCGGGACAGGCCGACGATCTTATAAACACAGTGCGTCCGGGCGGAAAGGCCTGCTTGGATGATATTCGGCTGCTTCCCGCCCTTGTGAAGTTCGGGGCGGGGTTGGGAAATGGGACGATTGTTGAAAAAGTACTAGAATTCGACGCTAAATATCGCATCTTTTCGTCGCGATTACGAGATTTATGCAAGATTGAACGGTTTGAAAAAAGTTTGATCGGGCGGTTTGGGCCGTTCTGTGCCTGTCGAAAAACTGCAAGGATACTGTACACAACCCGACAATATATGGGTTAGGGGCGGCACAGGATGCGCCGCCCCTCGATGGGTTTACCCAACGTCCTTATAGCTTACTTCACGCCGGTCAGCATCGGGCCCGGCCTTGTCGCGGCGCATCGCCAGACGGTTCAGGGCTGATACATAGGCCCGTGCCGAGGCCAGCACCGTGTCGGTGTCCGCCGCTTCGCCGGTGGTGATCATACCGTCTTCTTCCATCCGGACGGTGACGGTTGCCTGCGCATCTGTGCCTTCGGTAACCGCATGCACCTGATAAAGCTGCAGCCGTGCGTTGTGACCCATCACCTGTTTCACCGCCTTGAACGCTGCATCGACCGGACCGTCGCCCTGAACTGACGCAGAGTGATCCACGCCGTCGATGGTCAGGATCAGATCCGCCGTCTGGGGCGCCTCGGTGCCGCAGACCACGCGCAGGTGCTTGATCTCGATTCGCTGACCGACATTGCCCTGATCGCGCATCAGTGCCTCAAGGTCCTCGTCGAAAATCTCTTTCTTGCGGTCGGCCAGCGTCTTGAACCGGACGAACACGTCGTTCAGCTGATTGTCGGCCAGATCGAACCCCAGATCCTTGAGCTTGGATCGCAGCGCCGCGCGGCCCGAATGCTTGCCCATGACGATGTTGGTTTCCTTCAGTCCAACGTCAGAAGGGCGCATGATCTCGAACGTTTCGGCGTTTTTCAGCATGCCGTCCTGATGGATGCCGGATTCGTGGGCAAAGGCGTTCTTGCCGACGATCGCCTTGTTGAACTGCACCGGAAAGCCCGCCACGGCGGCAACCCGGCGTGAGATGTGCATGATCTTGGTTGTGTCCACGCGGGTCGTCCAGGGCATGATGTCGCGACGCACCTTCAGCGCCATCACCACCTCTTCTAGTGCGGTGTTGCCGGCGCGTTCGCCCAGACCGTTGATCGTGCACTCGATCTGTCGTGCGCCACCGGCCACGGCGGCCAGAGAGTTGGCCGTCGCCATGCCCAGATCGTTGTGGCAATGGGTGGCGAAAATTACCTCGTCAGCGCCCGGAACCTCGGCAATCAGCATGGCAATCAGCGCAGCCGATTCGACCGGCGCGGTATAGCCCACGGTGTCGGGTATGTTGATCGTGGTGGCGCCCGCCTTGATCGCCACTTCGACCACCCGGCGCAGGTAATCCAACTCGGTTCGGGTCGCATCCATCGGTGACCACTGGACGTTGTCGCACAGATTGCGCGCATGGGTCACGGTGTCGTGGATCCGTTCAACCATCTGTTCCTTGTCCAGATTGGGAATTGCGCGATGCAGCGGCGAAGTGCCGATAAAGGTGTGGATGCGTGGCTGCGCGGCGTGTTTCACCGCGTCCCAGCAACGGTCGATGTCTTTGATGTTGGCCCGCGCCAGCCCACAGATCACCGCGTCTTTCGAGCGTTTTGCAATCTCGGCCACGGCGGCAAAATCGCCGTCGGATGCGATGGGAAATCCGGCTTCGATGATGTCGACGCCCATTTCATCAAGCAGCTCGGCGATCTCGAGCTTTTCTGCATGGCTCATCGTCGCGCCGGGGGATTGTTCGCCATCGCGCAGAGTGGTGTCAAAGATCACCACGCGGTTCTTGTCGTCATTCATGTTGGAGGCCATTTCAGGGGTCTTTCTGCTGAGTGCCGTCTTGGCAGTGTCTGAAGTTTTCGGCGCTGGTCCACCCCTGAGCGGTCGCGCCGAAGGCACGCTCAGAGGCGACTAAGCAGCAGCAGACCACGCAACGCGCATCCGGCCGAAACGGCAGGCAGGACGTGAATATGGGCGCGGTGTTCCATGGCGACCACTATAACCCTGCTTTTCGATTTGAAAACCCCGAAATGTCGCGGATGGCTACGGCGCGCAGGTTCGATCGGATCGGCCATCGCGGCGGTCTCGAATTGCTGCGCCTCGTTGTGTTGGCGTGCTGCGTCAGTTCGACCCGCTGGATGTCAGCGCGCCATTCTGCCAAGTGCCCGTCGCCTCTTGCCCGGTGGCATATTGGATGGTGCCGCGGCCTTCGCGCTTGCCCGCGACGAAATCGCCCTCATAGACATCGCCGTTGGAATAGGTGGCTTTGCCGGTTCCTTCGATTTCGCCGTCTTTCCACTGGCCGGTATAGGTGAATCCATCGGCCATGGTGATCGTGCCGGTGCCGGCGCGTTGGCCGCCTGAAAACTCGCCCTCATAGACGGTGCCGTCAGGATAGGTCGCCTTGCCCTGACCGTCTCGTTGGCCGTCTTTCCAGGCGCCGACATAGGTATAACCGTCGGGATAGGTCATCGTGCCCTGACCCTCGTTGCGTGCGCCTTTGAATTCACCTTCGTAGACCAGACCGTTGGCATAGGTGGCGATGCCTTCGCCCTCAATCACCCCGGCCACCCATGCGCCGTCATAGGTATTGCCATTGGGGTAGGTGATCTTGCCGGTTCCATCGGCCAGATCGTCACGGAACTGACCGACATAGACCGATCCGTCGGGATAGGTGACGGTGCCCTGACCCTCGATCCGCCCGGCAACCCATTCGCCCACATAGACATAACCGTCGCTGCCGGTGAATGTGCCTTCGCCCTCGCGGCGGTCATTGCGGAATTCGCCGGTGAACACGTCACCATTGGCATAGTTGACCTTGCCCGACCCCGATCTTTCCCCCGCCACCAGCGTGCCTTCATAGACATCGCCGTTGGGCTGGGTCAGCACACCGGTGCCGTTGATCTCGCCCGCTTTCCAAGCGCCCACATAGGTGAGTCCGTCGGTCATGATCAGCGTGCCTTCGCCGTCGCGCAGCCCGGCGATCAGATCGCCTTCATATTCGGCGCCGTCGGGATAGGTGATCTTGCCGCGGCCTTCCTTGGCGCCGTTCACCCAGGCCCCTTCATAGACATAGCCGTTCGGCGTCTCCATCCGCCCCAACCCGTGATGCAGCGCGTTCTGGAACCCGCCTTCATAGGTTACGCCATTGGCATAGGTTGCGACGCCAGAGCCCTCGATCGTGCCGTCGGTCCAGTCACCCTCATAGGTGCCGCCGTCGGCAAATGTGATCTTGCCGATCCCCTCGGGTTTGCCCTTGGCGAACTGACCTTCATAGATCGATCCATTGGGAAAGCGCGCCGTGCCGGTGCCGCGAATCTCGCCTTCGGCCCAGTCGCCGGTGTATTCATAGCCGTTGGGCAGGCGATAGGTGCCGCTGCCGTCTTGCCGGCCGTTTTTGAACGTGCCCTCATAGACGCCGCCATCGTCATACTGTTTCGTCTCGATATCCGAGGATTGCGCCACGACCATGGGCGCGGCCAATACAGCCAGCGCGGCAACCCCGCCGATCAAGGTGCGTTTCAGTTGCGATTTTCCACTGACGTTCTGCTGCTGCACGACTGCCCCTATCCTGCCTGCCGGATCGATGTAGAACCTAACCGTGGGCCAGCGCCCCCGCAACGGTTTTTCCCTCGGAGCAGCAGGGTTGCGTCGGATACTGCCCGGAACGGGGCAAAATGCGGGCTGGCGGCTTCCCATTCCCGACCAGTCTGCTAGATCGGCAAACAGCCGAAAGGAACGCCCATGTCCCAGACCCCGCCCGACCGTTTCCGCGTTACGCTGGCACAGCTGAACCCCACCGTCGGCGATATCGACGGCAACGCCGAACAGGCGTTTTCCGCATGGGCGGCAGCGCGCGACGCAGGTGCCGACATGGTGGCGCTGCCGGAAATGTTCATCGCCGGGTACAATGCGCAGGATCTGGTGAAAAAGCCGGTGTTCCATCAGGCGGCGATTGCCGCGATCGAAACCCTTGCCGTGCGCTGTGCGGATGGTCCGGCTCTGGCCATTGGCGGGCCATGGATCGAGGGCGCCGAACTGTTCAACGCCTATCACATTTGCCGGGGCGGCAAGGTGACGTATCGGGTGATGAAACACGAACTGCCCAATGAAACCGTATTCGACGAGGTGCGGGTGTTCGCGCCGGGGCCACTTGGCGGGCCGTATTCCATCGGGGATGTCCGCATCGGCAGCCCGGTGTGCGAGGATGCCTGGCACGCGGAAGTGGCCGAAACCCTGGCCGAGACCGGGGCTGAATTCCTGATCGTGCCAAACGGATCGCCCTATTATCGGGGGAAAATGGACACGCGCGTCAACATGATGGTCGCGCGTGTGATCGAAACCGAACTGCCGCTTCTGTATCTGAACATGGTCGGCGGGCAGGACGATCAGATCTTTGACGGCGGGTCGTTCGGTCTGAACCCCGGCGGTGGGCTGGCGTTTCAGATGCCGGTGTTCGA
Organism: Oceaniovalibus sp. ACAM 378; assembly: GCF_008085915.1. Classification (GTDB taxonomy): domain Bacteria; phylum Pseudomonadota; class Alphaproteobacteria; order Rhodobacterales; family Rhodobacteraceae; genus Oceaniglobus. The sequence goes on from NZ_VSJK01000015.1 coordinate 38,516, forward strand.
TGCCGGGCTGGCCCATGTCGATCTCGAACGCGGGGCTGACGGCTGGCGGATCGTGCCGGGCGAAAAAGCGCCGCTGCCCGATGAATGGGAGCAGGATTACCGCGTCATGGTCACCGGGCTGCGCGACTATATGGCTAAGACCGGATTCAAAAAGGTTCTGCTGGGCCTGTCAGGTGGGCTCGATTCGGCGATTGTTGCGACGATTGCGGTGGATGCTCTGGGCGCGGACAACGTGCGCTGTGTCATGCTGCCGTCAGAATATACGTCCGGCGCGTCGCTCGAGCATGCCAAGGATGTGGCAGAGCGGCTCGGTTGCCAATACGATTTCGTGCCGATCTCGCAGGGGCGCACGGCGATCACCGAAACCTTAGCGCCGCTGTTTGACGGGCATGCGCCCGACCTGACCGAAGAGAACATTCAAAGCCGCCTGCGCGGTTTGCTGCTGATGGCGATGTCGAACAAGTTCGGCGAAATGCTGCTGACCACGGGCAACAAGTCCGAGGTGGCGGTTGGATATGCGACGATCTATGGCGATATGGCGGGCGGGTACAATCCGATCAAGGAAATGTACAAGACCCGGGTGTTTCAAACCTGCCGCTGGCGCAATGCCAATCACCGCGACTGGATGATGGGCCCGGCGGGTGAAGTCATTGCCCCGGCGATCATCGATAAACCACCCAGCGCCGAGTTGCGCGACGATCAGAAAGACGCGGATTCGCTGCCCCCCTACGAGGTGCTGGATGCGATCCTTGAACAGTTGATCGACCGTGATGCTTCAGTGGCCGACACCGTCGCTCTGGGGTTTGACCGGGACATGGTGAAAAAGGTCGAGCACCTGATCTATATTTCCGAATACAAAAGGTTTCAGGCGGCGCCGGGGCCGCGGCTGACGAAGCATTCGTTCTGGCTGGACCGGCGATATCCCATCGTCAACCGCTGGCGCGATCCGACCTGAAATCATGAAGATCCGGCGGCGATCAATCCGCCGGATCGCAAAGACTTCGGCGGTGGTCAGCCCTTCAGCATCAACTGATAACTGACCGGAACGTATTTGAAACCGCCCTCACCCCGCGGTGCGACGTATCCGATGCCCGGGAACGGCATGTGATAGCCGACCATGGGAATCCGGTCAGCCGCGACCATACCCAGCACCTTTTTGCGGCTGGCGGCGGCGGTCGGTTTGTCCATGTCGAACTTTACCTCCCATTCGGGATAGCCGAGCGACCAGACATAATGGTTGGCCGTATCCGCGATCAGCAGCAACCGGTCGCTGCCGGATTCAAGGTGCCACGCCATATGGCCGGGCGTGTGGCCGAAAGCCTCGATAGCCGTGATACCCGGCAGGGGGCTGTCGCCTTCTTTGACAAAGCTCATCCTGTCGGCCAGCGGCTTTACATTGGCGTCGAACCCTTCGTTGCCCATGGCGGCCCATGCGTCATATTCCACCTGACCGGTCACATATTTCGCGTTGGCAAAGGTCGGTGTGCCGTCCGTCATCAGACCGCCGATGTGATCGCCGTGCATGTGGGTTAGCACCACGGTGGTAATGTCGTCGGGCGCATGTCCGGCGGCGGCAAGCGCGGCGGTGATGCCTGCAGGGTCGAGCCCGGTGTCAAACAGCACCACCTCATCGCCCGATTGCACGACGGTGGGAGTGAAAAAGAACTGGCTGACATCGGTGGGCAGGAAGTTCTCGGCGCTGACCCCGGCGAATTCTTCGGCCGGTACGTTCATGCCAAAGATGGTCTGCGGATCGGGCACCGGCCGTGTCCCGGCAAGCAGGGTCGAGACCTTGAAATCGCCAATGGCAAAGGCATTGTGGATTGGCGCGGGGGCAGCTGCGCCTGCATGGGCAGCGGCCAGCGCCGGACGGCTCAGCGCGGCGGCGGCGGGCAGGGCGGCAGCCCCGAGCAGCGCGCTGCGGCGGGTGAGATATGGGGTGCGAAGGGTCATGTTGCAGTCTCCCGGTTGGTTTCTTGTCACTGGGCAGGCTGGCGTTACGCGGTCATTCCCACCAGCGGTCGATCCGCGCGATATCCGCGTCAGACCAGCCGAAATGATGTGCAAGTTCGTGCACATACACATGCGCCACAAGATCGCTCAGCCCGATGTCGCCCCGCGCAGCCCATTCATCCAGAATGGGACGCCGGAACAGCCATATTGTATCCGGAGCAGAGGGTTGATCGGCAAATGACTTCTGCGTCATCGGAATACCGTCATACAACCCGGTCAGCTCGAACGCGTCGCCGATCTCCAATTCGTCAAGCAGGCTGTCGGGGGCGAAATCCTCGACCCTTATGGCAACCTGAAGGGCCGGGGCGCGGAATGGTTCGGGCAGCGCGTCACGCGCCGCCTCGGCCAGTGCGTGCACCGTGTCGATGTCAGGGGCTGTCTGGGTCGTATCCATCCGGTGGATATGCGGAGCGACGCCCGGATCGGCAAGATGCTGTGGCGGCCCGCCTGTGCTATGATCGGGGTGTGGCTGGTGCAAAGACGATCCCCACAGGTGCCGACGTTGCCCATTTTCTGGCCGGGGTGGAACCGGCCCGCCGGCGCGATGATGCTGTGACGTTGGATGCGCTATTTCGCAAGGTAACCGGATATGCGCCGCAGATATGGGGGCCGTCCATCGTTGGATACGGGCGGTACGATTATCGCTACGACTCGGGGCGGACGGGATCGTTTCTGGCCACCGGATTCGCGCCGCGCAAGGCGCATATGGTGGTCTATATCCTGCCGGGATATAAAGACTTTTCCCATATTCTGGCCGATCTTGGGCCGCATAAGATTGGCAAGTCCTGCCTGTATCTGGGGCCGTTGGACAAAATCGATTGCGACGTGCTGGCGCGGTTGATCCGCGCTGGTCTGGATGATCTGGCGACGCATTGGCCGGTTCATCCGGCATAGTCCCGGGTATTGGCGATGGCAGGTCCGGTGCCGCGTTTTCTGGACAAGCGCCGCGGCTTGTGTGACAGAACGCGCAACAGGAGAACCCCATGACCACAACCCGTTTCGCACCATCGCCCACCGGATATATCCACATCGGCAACCTGCGCACCGCGCTGATGAACTGGCTGATCGCGCGACAGGCGGGGGGAACCTTTATCCTCCGGCTCGACGATACCGACGCCGAACGCTCCAAGCAGGAATATGCCGACGGTATCCAGACTGATCTGGAATGGCTCGGCCTGACATGGGACCGGATCGAACGCCAAAGCGACCGATTGGACCGTTATCACGCAGCCGCCGATGATCTGCGGGCCAAGGGGCGGTTTTACGAGGCGTTCGAGACGCCGGTCGAATTGGACCTGAAGCGCAAGAAACAGCTGAACATGGGCCGCCCACCGGTCTACGACCGCGCCGCGCTGGCCCTGTCGGACGATGAAAAGGCCCGCCTGCGGGCCGACCGTTCGGGGCACTGGCGATTCAAGCTGGATCACGAACGGATCGAGTGGACCGATGGTATTCTCGGCGACATTTCGATTGATGCAGCCAGCGTCAGCGATCCGGTTCTGATCCGCGGTGACGGGCAGGTCCTTTATACGCTTGCCTCGGTGGTCGACGATACCGAGATGGGCGTTACGGATATCGTGCGCGGATCGGACCATGTGACCAACACGGCAACGCAGATTCAGATCATCGCGGCGCTGGGCGGTACCCTGCCCACGTTCGCCCACCACTCGCTGTTGACCGGTCCGCAGGGCGAGGCGTTGTCGAAACGCCTTGGCACCCTGTCGCTGCGCGATCTGCGTGCTGGCGGGATCGAGCCGATGGCGCTTTTGTCACTGATGGCACGGCTCGGGTCGAGCCAGCCGGTCGAACTGTTCGAATCGCTGGATGACCTGATTGAAGGCTTCGATATCTCGAACTTCGGATCGGCGCCGACCAAGTTCGATTCCGACGATCTGAAACCCCTGACGGCGCGGGCCGTGGCTGCCATGCCGTTTGCCCGGGTGGCGGGGGAGATTGCTGCGCTGGGCGTGCCCGACGCCATCGCGCCGCAATTCTGGGATGTGGTCAAGGGCAACGTCGCCACCCGCGCCGATATCGCCCCTTGGTGGGCGTTGATGCGCGACGGGGCGGTGCCGGTGGTGGCCGACGAGGATCGCGAATTCATCGCGCAGGCCTTTGCCCTGTTGCCGCCACAGCCCTATGACGCAGGCACTTGGGCCGCTTGGACGGGTTCGGTGAAAGAGGCGACAGGCCGCAAGGGCAAGGGGCTCTTCATGCCGCTGCGTCTTGCCGTGACCGGACAGGCGCGGGGGCCGGAGATGGCCGATCTGATGCCACTGTTGCAGACCCCGCCAAAGCTGTAACGCGCGGGTTCGCCCGCTTGACCGGGAGCCCGGCGCGGCTGCATCTCACCGGGGGATGACCCGCGCACCGACCGCCGACAGATGGCGGTCGACCAATGCGGTCTCTGCCGGGCTTAACGTCTGGTGGCGGGGATAGCCGGGCGCGGCGCGGTCGTTTTGTACCGGCGCGTCCCAGCCATCGGTGGTGGCAAAGAACCGCGCCACCCCATCGGTGCCAAATTCGCGCAGGAACCCCTGAACCACCACATCGACATAGCTGAGCAGGATCGGCAGGGCGCTGGGTGGTGCGCCGTGTTTGTCATGCGGGATGGAATAGACGGCGACCGCCGCCAGAGGTCCATGCGCGCCCGAAATGCCGCCGCTCTGTACTCTGTCATAGCCCGATTCGCGCAGGTCCAGCGCTGCCCAGTCTCCATTGGGCACCCGTGCCACCAGCCCGTCAATGGCTGCGCCGGCTGCGGGAACTGCCGTCAGAAATGCCTTGTCCGACACATCGGTATGACGCCAGACCCGGCGCCAGCCTTCAAGCCGGGCAGGCCGCGCGTCAGGGTATCCATGGGTCGCCCGATTGACGAGCGATCCATAGCCAAAGAAAACCGGATCATTCATGGGACACAGCCTTGCCCCGCCACGAAGCTCGACGCAAGTCTTGACACAACCTCTTGCCAATCCTGCCAATTGTGGCATGTTGATAAAAGTTATCGACGGGAGAATCCCCGGGGAGGTTTTACCGTCCCGAGGTGCCGAAGGAGCAACCGCCCCGGTAAACTCTCAGGCAAACGGACCGTCGACGGCTTAGGAACTCTGGAGAGTGGCGTTAGCGCGCCCGCCGAAGGGATAGCGATCTCAGGCACAAGGACAGAGGGGGCATGGAGCGGGTCGGAAGGCCCGGACACATGCCCGGCTGCGTGCCGGCAGAGGGGAAGTATATGGATGAGCTGCTGAAAACCGGTCTGCACGATCTGCATTTGCGGCTGGGTGCGCGTATGGTGCCCTTTGCGGGCTATGACATGCCGGTGCAGTATCCTGCGGGCGTGATGAAGGAACATCTGCATTGTCGCGCCGCGGCCGGGTTGTTCGACGTGTCGCACATGGGGCAGGTGATCCTGCGCCCCAAGTCCGGCGATGTGACTGACGCAGCGCGGGCGCTGGAAACTCTTATTCCGGTCAACGTCATCGGGGTGGCCGAGGGCCGGCAGCGCTATGCGCTGTTCACCGATGAGGCCGGCGGAATCCTGGATGACTTCATGGTGGCCAATCGTGGCGATCACCTGTTTTTGGTCGTTAACGCCGGTTGCAAGGAGGCCGATTTCGCGCATTTGCGCGCAAAGCTGTCTGACACCTGCGAAATCGAGGTTATCACCGATCGCGGTTTGCTCGCGCTTCAGGGGCCGCAAGCCGAAGATGCTCTGGCCCGGCTGGTGCCCGATGTCGCGGCCATGCGGTTCATGGATGTCATTTCAGTCGACACTCTGTTTGGCGAATTGTGGATCTCACGCTCGGGGTACACCGGCGAGGACGGGTTCGAGATTTCGGTGCCGGACGCGGGCGCCATGGGACTGGCCGAGGCGCTTTTGGCGATGGACGAGGTCGAGCCCATCGGGCTTGGCGCGCGGGATTCGTTGCGGTTGGAATCCGGACTTTGCCTTTACGGCAATGACATTGACACCACGACGACTCCGATCGAGGCGGCACTGACCTGGGCGATCCAGAAGGCGCGCCGTACGGGGGGCGAACGTGCTGGCGGATTCCCCGGCGCTGACAAGATATTGCAACAGATCGACGGTGGAACCGAACGCCGCCGGGTCGGAATGCTCCCCGTAGGACGCGCACCGATCCGTCCGGGCATTGACCTGTTTGCCGCCGAAGCGGGTGGTGAACCCATCGGCAAGGTCACGTCGGGCGCATTTGGTCCCAGCATCGGACGGCCCATGGCCATGGGTTACGTTTCCACAGCCCTTGCCACGCCCGGAACTGCGATTTACGCCGAGTTGCGCGGCAAGCGGGTGCCGGTCACGGTCACCGCCATGCCGTTCCGTCCCCCGTCGGTCAAACGCTGACATATTTAAACGCAGACAGGAGCCTGCCCATGAAATTTACCGAAGAACACGAATGGCTGCGGGTCGAAGACGACCTTGTCGTCGTCGGCATCACCGAGCACGCGGCTGAACAGCTGGGGGATCTGGTGTTCGTCGAGCTGCCCGATGTGGGCCGCCCCGTGACCAAGGACGAAGAGGTTGTGGTGATCGAATCGGTCAAGGCCGCATCCGACATCCTGGCCCCGGTTGATGGTGAAATCGTCGAAGTGAACGACGTGCTGACCGACAACCCATCTTTGGTCAACGAAGACGCCACAGGCAACGGCTGGATGTTCAAGCTCAAGATCGAGGACATGTCGGTGCTTGATGATATGATGGACGAAGAAGCCTATCTCAAGTTCATCGGTTGATCGGAGGCTGATCGGGCGCTGAACCGGCCCGGATGAGTTTTCGACGCTTCCGGCAGGGGTATTTCGGGAAAATGGATTGTGGCGACCGCCCGATCACCGCTTCCTGGATTATCCCTGCCGGTGGCACGGCCGCTTGCGGCCTTTCCCTTTCATTTCCGCCGCGGAGTCCTGCGATGACCTTCAAGCCCACTGACTATCTGCCCTATGATTTCGCCAACCGCCGCCACATCGGGCCTTCGCCTGCGGAAATGTCCGATATGCTGGCGACGCTGGGCGTTGCAACTCTTGACGAACTGATCGACCAGACGGTGCCCAAATCGATCCGGCAGGCCGAGCCGCTGGATTTCGGCAAGCCAAAGTCCGAGCGTGAACTGCTGTGGTACATGGCTCAGGTGGCGAAGAAAAATCAGGTTTTCTCAAGCATGATCGGCCACGGGTATCATGGCACCGTCACGCCGCCCGTGATCCAACGGAACATTCTGGAAAATCCGGCATGGTACACCGCCTATACCCCCTATCAGCCCGAGATCTCGCAAGGACGGCTTGAGGCGCTGCTGAACTATCAGACCATGGTCTGCGATCTGACCGGGTTGGATATTGCCAACGCCTCGCTGCTGGACGAATCGACAGCGGCCGCCGAAGCGATGACAATGGCGCTGCGAACCAGCAAATCGAAGTCCATGAAGTTCTTCGTGGACGAGCAATGCCATGCGCAGAACATCGCGGTCATTCGCACCCGGGCCACCCCGCTGGATATCGAGGTTGTGGTGGGCAATCCTGCCGATCTTGACCCGTCCACCGTGTTCGGTGCGGTGTTCCAGTATCCCGGCACCCACGGATATCTGATGGATTTCACCGATATCACCGCCGGTCTGCATGGGGCAGGCGCGCTTGCCGTGGTCATCGCCGATCCGCTGGCGCTGACCCTGCTGAAAGAGCCGGGCGCGATGGGCGCGGATATCGCCGTTGGCAGCACCCAGAGATTTGGCGTGCCCATGGGCTATGGTGGGCCCCACGCGGCCTATATGGCGTGCAAGGACGCGCTGAAGCGGACAATGCCCGGACGGATCGTTGGCGTTTCCATCGATGCGCGCGGCAACAAGGCTTACCGTCTTGCGCTGCAGACCCGCGAACAGCACATCCGCCGGGAAAAGGCCACGTCGAACGTCTGTACCGCGCAGGCTCTGCTGGCTGTGATGGCATCGTTCTATGGGGTGTTCCACGGACCGGAAGGGTTGAAAGCCATCGCCCAACGGATTCACCGCAAAACGGTGCGCGTGGCGCAAGTGTTTGAAGACGAAGGGTTCACCGTTGAGCCCGCCGCGTTCTTCGACACGATCACCGTGGAAGTCGGTGCGATGCAGGGCGCAATCCTGGACGAAGCCCGGCGTCAGAAGATCAACCTGCGCGTTGTCGGCAAGACCAAGCTGGGGATCACGCTGGATGAAACCACGCGCCCCGAAACCGTCGAACGTCTGTGGGAATCGTTCGGGATCAAGGGGCGCCGCGACGGTCTGAATGCTGACTTCCGCATTCCCGAAGGGTTGCTGCGCACCTCTGAATACCTGACCCATCCGGTGTTCCACATGAACCGCGCTGAAACCGAGATGATGCGGTATATGCGCCGCCTTTCGGACCGCGATCTTGCGCTTGACCGCGCGATGATCCCGCTTGGCTCGTGCACAATGAAGCTGAATGCCGCGGTCGAGATGATGCCGATCTCCTGGCCGGAATTCAGCCAGATCCATCCCTTCGCCCCGCTCGATCAGGTCGTGGGTTACACCGAGATGCTGACCGATCTCTCCGCGAAACTGTGCCAGATCACCGGTTATGCGGCGATGTCGTTGCAGCCAAACAGCGGCGCGCAGGGCGAATATGCCGGACTGCTGACGATCATCGGCTATCATCAGGCGAACGGCGATGATCAGCGTGATGTCTGCCTGATTCCGGTCAATGCCCATGGCACCAACCCGGCCAGTGCCCAGATGTGCGGCATGAAGGTGGTTGTGGTGAAATGCACCGAGCGCGGCGATATCGACGTCGAGGATTTCCGCGCCAAGGCCAAGGCGGCAGGCGATAAGCTGGCGGCCTGCATGATCACCTATCCCAGCACCCATGGTGTGTTCGAGGAGACGGTAAGGGAAGTCTGCGAAATCACCCACCAGTATGGCGGTCAGGTGTATCTGGACGGTGCCAACCTGAACGCGATGGTTGGCCTGTCGAAGCCCGGTGAAATCGGCGGTGACGTGTCGCACCTGAACCTGCACAAGACGTTCTGCATCCCGCATGGCGGCGGTGGACCCGGCATGGGTCCGATCGGCGTCGGGGCGCATCTTGCGCCCTATCTGCCCGGACATCCGGAACAGGGCACCGAGGGACCGGTCAGCGGGGCACCTTACGGCAGCGCGTCGATTCTGCCGATCAGCTGGGCCTATTGCCTGTTGATGGGCGGCGCGGGTCTGACACAGGCGACGAAAGTGGCAATCCTGAACGCGAACTATATCGCCAAGCGGCTGGAGGGCGCTTTCAACGTGCTTTATACCGGCTCGCAGGGCCGGGTGGCGCATGAGTGCATCCTTGACACGCGCCCGTTCGAGAAGTCCGCAGGGGTTACTGTCGATGACGTGGCCAAACGGTTGATCGACAACGGTTTCCACGCACCAACGATGAGCTGGCCTGTCGCAGGCACGCTGATGGTCGAACCCACAGAAAGCGAGACCAAGGCCGAGATCGACCGGTTCTGCGACGCGATGCTGGATATTCGCGCCGAAATCCGTGCGATCGAAGAAGGCGGCGATGCAGTGAACAACCCGCTGAAGAACGCCCCGCACACGGTCGAGGATCTGGTGGGCGAATGGGATCGGCCCTACACCCGCGAACAGGGCTGCTATCCCAAGGGTGCGTTCCGGGTCGACAAATACTGGCCGCCGGTCAATCGGGTCGACAACGCCTTTGGAGACCGCAATCTGGTCTGCACCTGCCCGCCGCTGGAAGATTATCTGGACGCGGCGGAATAAGCGGTCAGTCGGCCAATTCGTTGATCACGTCCTGGAGGCGGCTTCGGTCGTCCTCCAGGGTCAGCGCCTGCATCGCGCGGTCTTTTGATCGGCGCGCGCAGGCGCGGGCAGCGGTACCGAATTCGGTGTCGCGATCGCGGCCAAGATCGGCCAGCACCTTTTGCAATCTGATCTGAAGCTCGACAATTGCGGCACCATCCCGGGCAATGGGATCAAAAGCGTCTTCCATCAGCGCCCCGGCGGACAACGGTGCCACATGAATTCGGGGATACAAACGCTCAGCGCCTGGTTCTGTCCGGTCGCGGAACCGTGCCAGCAGTTTGTGCTGCCGCGTCAACACGTCGATCGCAGTGCCCGGATCGTTGATGCCGGGTGACAGGGCGCGCTGGGCGACTTCGGACAATACGATAATGCCAAAGCGCGGATCCTGATCGAATTCGCGCGAGTCACCGACGGTAAATGCCTCGTGGACCTGATCAAGATCACAGATGCCGGTCAGATGGGCCAGAATCTGACCCTCGGTCAAAAAGCTGCCGGGGCAGGCGGTAAGATAGATTTCAAAATCTCCATCCTCGGCCAGTTTCGACAGATGCGGGATGTCCACATGCTGTACATATCCGGTGCGCCGACACAGGACAGGCGCGCCCAACGGCTCTCCGTGCAGCGGCGTTCCACCCATACAGGGATTCTCTACCCAAACGGTCATTGCACGACTGGCCGCAGTTTCGACCGTGCGCGTGGTTTCCACGACGCTGCCCAGATCGCTGAGGTGGGAAATCCAGCGCAAGATTGCCACAACAATCAGCCCGATCACCAGCAGGGTAAACGCCAGGATCACCGCCGCCGCATCCCCCTGATACAGTTGCGTTCCCAGTGTTATCACCCCAACGAGCGAAAACAGGAAGGCACCAAGGAACGTCGCCAGAACGTTCTGCGTCGTTGTGTCTTCCAATAACAGTTGATGGGACCGCGGCGTCCCTTGCGTGCTGGCGGATTGACGCGCCGAGACCATGACGGAAAGCGAAAAGATCACCACGGACAACATACCGGTCGCCACGATCTGCAGTATCTTCTCAACCGCTTCCGGTTTGACCGCCTTGGCAATTTGGTCTGGAACCAAAGGCGCAAGTTGTCCCGAGCCGACCGCAGCCACGATCCCGAGACCCGCAATCAGCGCCGAGCGGACCCACACCTTTCGCGACCAGCGGCGCAGGCTATAGAGGTTGCTGGACAGGAACTGGGCCGGGCTTGACATATATCACCAATACCCGAGGACAGAACAGGTTCCCAAGGAAATCTGAGCGCAGGCTCGTTGCCGAAACCTTGACAGAACGATGTCGATGGTCCACCTAAATCACACCAGTGGGGTCGTAGCTCAGTTGGGAGAGCGCGTCGTTCGCAACGACGAGGTCGTCGGTTCGATCCCGATCGACTCCACCATATCCAAATATCTCCGGCACGTGGCTTTCAGACGTTTGCTGCTTGTGGGCTTCCGCTTATGGACTTACCCGGCGGCGGCACGCGCCGCCGCCGGGTCAACCGAGATCAGATCAGGGTGATGTCATCCATGATCGAACCGACCAGAGCGATGTTGGCCAGCGTCAATGTGTTGCCGTCACCAAAATCGAACACCACATTGCCATTGATCACGCTGGCCAGCGGCGCAAGGTCGGCCATCCGTGATAACATCTGCACGGCATTGAATCCGGTGGCGAACACGGTTGCGTCCCTGCCGGGCATTGGGCAAGAACAGGTCAGGCCGAACGCAATCGAGCAAGTGTTTCTGGCGGCCATGTGCAACCGGACCGATCCCGCAATCCCGAAGGGAGAGACAAGATGCTGAGAGGTCAGACCGGCGTCCTGCTGCGGGTCGAGAATGGAACCGTCATCGGCTTTGATGAAACCGGGCTGATCCTGCGGCTGTCCGACACCACGCTTGCCGATCTTCGGGCGCGGCTTGATCTGCGACAGGGGCAGGGCGGCGGCGGTGCGGATGGCTGGATTGATCCGGCCACACTGGGCGATATCGATGCCTGGGGGCTGCGCCGTGTGGGGGACTGGATCGGGTTTCAGGCACGGCTGGCGGGGTATGACGGCCCGCGCGGATTTCGCAGGCATGTCACCGGTGGCGATATCATGGCCGATACCGCCGGGCCCGTGTTGGCGGTCCTTTCGCTTGGGGGTGCGCGACGGGCATGGACAGGCGCGGCGCGCCCGACATTTCCGGCGCATGTTTTGTCCCCCGGCGACGATCTGGGACCGGTCGGCGGCGGGGGAGAGTCGCCTGCGGTGCCGTGCGACAGGTTGCAGCAGGTCACCGAAGCGACGCTCGACACAATGACGGCAGATGCCTTGTTGCGGCGGCGCGTCGCGGCGGGACGGGCGCAGCCGTTGATCGTCGCGCGCTGCGAAACCGATGCCAGCGTTTCGGCGACAGCTCTTTGCGATGGACCGGCGATGGCGCAATTGGAACAGGTGATCCGCAACACTGCGGCAGCAGCAACCGTCTTGGGAACCCGGGCGCGGATCGCCTCGGTTGCTCTCGATTTCGGGGCCGAGGATGTGGTGGAGGGTGAGACCGCCTTTGTCGCTGCGATGCACCGGATCATGGACCGGATCGCGGCTCTGTGTGCCGCGCTGCATATGCAAGCGCCGTTGTTCCACCTGCGCAGTGACGAAACCGGGGCGCGTGTGCGCGAACATTGGCAATTGGCGGTGTTTCCCGGGGTCCATCGAGTAACGGTCAGTGCGCCGGGATATATGTTCGATTTCGACGATGATCACCGGCCCACGGCCACTGCGATGGAGGCTATGGCGGCGATGGAATCCCATGCCATCGACGCGGATCTGTCCCGCACCCCATGGTCCTGCCCCCGGCCCCTGCTGGCCGAGAGCACCGGCCCGGCGCAGATCCGCGTGACGTTTGATGGGGTGGGCGGTCTGGTGCTGGACGGGCAAACCCTGCGGGGCGTGGCGGGCGATCTGGGATTCTCGCTGTTTAACGGGGATGCCGCAGTGCATGTGACAGGGGTGCATGTCGATCCGGGTGATCCGCTGGCGTTGTTGCTAGATCATCCGCAGGGCGCACTGACCCGGTTGCACTATGCCGTGGGGCGGCGCGGCGGGGTGCGCGATGGCTGGGCGCAGGACGGGCTGCACCGCTGGGCGATTCCTGCCGATCTGCCGGTGGCCCCATGCTGAGCCTGCCGCTGACCCTGCCCGCAGGCGCGCTGCTGGATCACGGGCAAGTCTCGCTGGATGAGATGTTGGGCGACCTTGGCGGTGTCTGGTTCAGTTTCGACAGCGCCTTGGCCGAGATCGAAGATGGCGCCATCGCCACTCTGCGCGCTCGCGTTGGCACCATGAGGGCGCGACGCACCGAGGCAAACACCGGCAATGGCCGGCTGGGGCGGTTCAACGGCGCCGATGTTCTGGAAACCCGGCCACGCGAAAACTGCGGCTTTGTCCTGACCGAAAGGATCGACTGCGCATTGATCGGGCTGATTTGTGTTTTCGCTTCGCCCACCGGCGCGGCAGAAACCATCGCCTGTGTCGATTCCCGCAAGGGCGACAGTGCCCTCGTTCTGGTTGAGCGGGGCGGCACCATTACCCTGACCGACCGCAATGCCAGCGCAGTCGCATCGGTTGCGGCACAGCCCGGCATGCAGGCGGTGTTCGCCACCATTGCGCCGGATCAGATCGCCCTGATCGGACCCGAGGCTCCTGCTGTGACGGCCAATTTGCCGGGCAGTTTTCAGCCCGGTCCCTGCGATGTTTTCATGGCCTGCCGACGCGGGCGGGCGGGTCTGCACAACACGCTGGGCGACCTCCGGCTGGCCGAGGTGATCTGCCTGCCCAACATGGATATCTGTCAGCCCGACGCCGCACAATTGCGCGATACCGTGCGCGCCTATGTGGAAAAGGTGTTCGGCCATGGGGTTTGATCGCGACAGCATTGCGGGCGACAACATCGCGGTCATCTGGATCGACGATCTGATCGACGTGTTCACCTGGCGCGATGCTTATGGTGTGACGATCCAGACCCCCAATCTGGACCGGTTGCTGGGGAGCGGGGTGCGGTTTTCCAACGCCTATGCCACGGTGCCGCTGTGCGCGCCCTGCCGCGCCGAACTGACAACGGGACTGTCGCCGTTTCGCACCGGGCTGGTCGATCTGAACCGGCTGTGGCGCGATGTTCTGCCCCCGACCGAGGCATGGCAATACGATCTGCGGCGCGCGGGGTTCCGTACTTTTACCACCGGCAAGACCGACGGAAACTATAACCCTATGCCCGAGGAATACCGGCGGGTGCTGTTTCACGAGGATGCGAAGGCCGAGGCGTTCGGCAAACGCACGGGTCACCGGGTCTATCTAGAGAAAGGCCCCGGCATCCGATCGATCAATGCGCCCGACGACGACGGATCGCAGGACTGCAAACTGTATGATTACTGGGTGGCGCAGAATGCCATTGACCATCTGGCGGGTATCGATCCCGCGCGGCGACATCTGATACAACTCGGGTTCAAACATCCGCACTATGATCTGGTCTGCCCCGATCGGTTTTATCAGATGTACGACGCCGATGCGATCCATTGGCCACAGGTCGCATCGCCCGAAGACTTCACCGGCCCGCAACCGGGCATGGCGACCTATGAGAACGCCTATATCGTCACCGGTCAGTTCACGCCTGAAAAGCTCGGCACTGATGGCTGGCGCGAAGTTGTGCGCGGCTATTTCGCTGCCTGTTCGCATATGGATTACGAATTGGGGCGGTTCCTCGATGCCTTGGCCGCGTCACCCATTGCCGGGAACACGACGGTGGTCCTTCTGTCGGACAACGGGTTCAACCTTGGCACCCACGACAGTTTCCACAAGATGAGCCAGTGGGACAGTGCGGCCCATGTGCCGCTTGGTCTGTGGTCGCCAAGGATGCAGAGCGGGCAGGTGATCGACCTGCCGATATCGCTGCACAATCTTCCCAAGACCGTTCTTGACCTTGCCGGGCGGCCGCCCCGTGCGCATTGGACATCGGGGCAAAGCCTGCTGCCGCTGATTGATCCGTCCTTCGGCAGCTTCGATGAAACGAAATCGCCGATCACCTGTGTGTTCGGCACCCTGTCGGTGCGCCCTTCGGTGCCCGGATTCGAGCATCTGCGGTACTTCCGCTATCCCAATGGCGAGGAGCACGTCTATGACGTGGTCGCCGACCCCGGTGAGACGGTAAATCTGGCTGAAACCGCGCCTCTTGCGCTGCTGCGTGACGAATTGGTGCGCGGTGCACTGGATCTGGGCCTTGACCTGAGCGGGATGGCCGATCCGGCGGTCGGAGTGAATGCGATGATGGCGGTGGACGGTACGGTGGCCATGGCCGGGGGCAGTGGCGATAACCATTATTGGGCGTATGGCGCGGATGCCGAGAGCATCGTCGAAGACTCCGACGGCGGCCATGATACCCTGTGGTACATGGGCGGCCCGGATGATTTCACCCTAAACCTGCCGAAGAATGTCGAAGCGGTGCGCGTCGCCACGGTGCAAGCTCGGTACGAGGACGATCCGGCGACGCAAAAGGTGCTGCGCATCGTTGCTCATCCCGACAGTCCGATCAATTTCGAAACCTCTGAGCGGGTGACGGTCGAGGTGACCGGAAGCCACGGCAATGACGAAATGATCGGCCCGAAATACGACGGTGCAACGTTTCACGGCGGGGCGGGCAATGACCGGCTCATCGCGCGTTCCGGGCGAGGGAAATCGGTGCACCGCTTCTTTGGCGGGCCGGGCGACGATTTTATCCAAGGTGGGGCCGGCCGCGACATTCTGGATGGCGGACCCGGCGACGACACCATCCACGGCGGAACCGGGCACAGTGTCATCCGGGGCGGTCCCGGTAACGACACCATCATCGACGACGACGGAGCGTCCGAGATATTCACCGGTCCGGGGCGCAATTTGGTGACGTCTTTGGGCGGTGATGATGTGATTCACGTGGGCACCGGTCATAATGAACTGACCGGCGGGCCGGGGGCGACGCAATACCGTGTGGCCTATGGCGGAGTCGCTTTGATCACCGACTGGAATGCTCGGGACCGGCTGGAACTGGTTGGCTGGCCGACTGAACCCGGGATATCGAAATCCGGCGACACAACTGAGATCACTTTGGGTTTATCGCGGATCCGCCTGTGTGGTGCGGCTTTGAGCGCACAGCAGTTGCTAAGAGTTGATGTCTAGGCTGACACTAATTGGGTATATCCCGAGAAAATTAAACGTTTTCTTCCTAAGGAACAGCACTTTTCAGGCATATAAGAGCATTGTAGGCGCGATCGATGCTTTGGGTTGGGAGAAGTTTACCGATAGGCGGTGAACGGCGGCGTTTCAGGGCGTCATCGGCGCAGTTGACACTGTGACCGCATCCCGGCACATCGCAGGACAGGAACTGTTTTGACGTCAGACGCGTTGAGGCCGAAGCATCCGGAGAGTCTTGCATGATACGGTCGGACAAAGTCGTTGCCTGCGATGACGGTCGTTTGTTGTCCGGAACGGATTCTAAATCCGTCTGTGATGCGGAACCCGTGTCTGAATATGACGACGCACCCGCAATTGCCGCGTCACGCCGCCCCGTTCGCCAGATCGTCGAACGACTGGACGCGCTCAGCGACACCGAGACGGTGACATTCGGCCAGATCGCCACTTCATTCGGCAGTGCTTCTTTTCTGCCCGTACTGCTTGTCCCCGCATTGCTTCTTGTGTCGCCGCTCAGCGGGATTCCTTTCTTCTCAACGCTTTGCGGCCTGACGATCACTATGATTGCGTTGCAGGCTGCACTGCAGCGCAAGACCCTTTGGCTTCCGGGTTTTCTGATGCGCCGGTCGATCAAGGGGCGGGTTCTGCACCGGGGCGCGGCTGCGCTTGGGCGTGTGGCAGACTGGCTGGACCGAAATTCGCGTGAACGGTTGGTCCGTTTGGTCAGTCCGCCGTTCAGCCTTGGCGCATTGTTGTTATGTGCGGTGGCAGGGCTGGTCATTCCGGTGCTTGAACTGGTGCCGTTCTCCTCATCTTTATTTGGCGCGATGGTCAGTTTTGTCGCGGTCGGGTTGATGGTGCGCGACGGTGTGTTCCTGTTGCTGGCCAGCGGATTGGGGGTGATCGCGGCCCTTGTTCCGGCACTTTTCGTCAGTCAGGTGGTCAGCGGATAGCAGGCTTGCCCAAACGGGCCTTATCGGTGACAGTTACGCAGTGTTAGCGGAGCAACCGCCATGCCGAACCCGGTCCCGAATTCCGATCTGAAATTCGAACGTCCCGGTCAGATGACCGTTACGCAGGCTGAACCATGACAGGATGCGGGGGCGGCGTGCAGCAACACCTCGCCCGAACTGGCAAGAACAGCGGTTGGCGACATATGCTGCGGTGCAGAATAATAACCGGAGGCGCGACATGAAGGGCAAAGTGATTACGGTGGCGCAGCAAAAGGGTGGCGCTGGCAAGACGACAATCGCGGCCAACCTTGCCGTCGCATACGCGCGGGCGGGGTTTTCTGTGGCGCTGCTGGATACCGATCCTCAGGGGTCGCTGGGGCGCTGGTTCATGGCGCGGCGCGCGGCGGGGATCGAGGATATGGAATTTTCGACCGCCAGTGCCTGGGGCGTCGGGTATGAATGCGAAAAGCTGAAAAAAAATTGCGATATCGTGCTGCTGGATACGCCGCCCAAGGCGGATGCCGATCTGCGTCCGGCGCTCAAGGTCAGCGATCTGGTGATCGTGCCGGTTGCATCAAGCCAGGTCGATGTCTGGGCAGTTGAGTCTGTGCTGGAACTTACCGCACGAGAGCGTAAATCGGCGCTGGTCGTGCTGAACCGATACAAGGCAGGCACCCGCGTTGCGGCGGATGTGCGCGCGGCCATAAGTGAGATGGATGTGGAACTGGCAAAGACGACGCTGGGCAACCGGGTTGTCTATGCCGAAACGCTGGGTCTGGGACGCGGCGTTCAGGAACAGGGGCGATGCACCGCCAGCGACGAGATCGAGGCCCTGCTGGCCGAGGTGCAGACCGCGCTGGCCTGATTGCAGCCGGCCCGATTGAATCAGACCCAATGAAATGGGGCGCCCGCTGACACGGACGCCCCTGAAACCAATTGGCCGTGACTGAGCGGTTTATACCAACTGCAGGTTCACGGCGCTTTCACGGCCATCACGACCGTTTTCGATGTCAAATGTTACTTTCTGGTCGTCGCGCAGACCGGTCAGACCGGAACGTTCGACAGCTGAAATGTGAACGAAGATGTCCTTGCCACCGGATTCAGGGGCAATAAAGCCGTAACCCTTGGTGGTGTTGAACCATTTCACGGTGCCGTTGGCCATTCCGTGTACTCCTTGCAAATGCTGTTCGCGGAAGTGCAACAGCGCGGCTTTGTCAGTTCTGGATCGAATGCGCCAAAGCCTATGGCAGAGAGCAGGGGTCGATAGAGGTGACGTCGCCAAGGCCTTATCGCATATGCGGAGCCGTGGGTAAAGAGTATTTTGATGTGGGGCCGGTCGCCGCCCGATCGTCGCCTGCGTGACCAACCGCGCGCACTGAGTTGCCCGGTCGGCTGTTTTTGGCACGACCGGGCAGGATATCTTTACGCCGCTCAGTCGCTCTGCGCGGCTTCCTGATCGCGGGCGCTTTTCATTTTGCTTTTCAAGACGCCACCGACAAAGATCGGCAGTATGAACCCGACAATCGCGATCGACCAAAGCACGATGGTAAGCGGCGAGCCGATCAGGATCGAATAGTCACCGTCGTTAATGGTGACCGCGCGGCGCATGTTCACCTCCATCTCGTTGCCCAGAAGCGTGCCCAGAATCACCGGCACCAGAGGCACGTCCAACTTGCGCAGACCCCAGCCCAAGACACCGAAGGCGACCATCACCATCAGATCAAAACTGCTGCCCGAAATGCCATAGATACCGACAAAGCTGATCATCGCCACCACCGGCATCAGGATACGCGGCGGAACCATCAGAACCCGCACGAACAGCCCGACCATGGGCAGGTTCAGCGCCAGCAGCATGAAGTTGCCGATGAACAGCGCTGCGATCAGACCCCAGACGACATCGGGGTTCTGCGAGAACAACAACGGCCCGGGTGTGATGTTCAGGCTGAGCAGCACGGCCAACAGAACGGCAGTGGTGCCCGACCCGGGAACACCCAGCGCCAGCATCGGCACCAGCGCGCCACCGGCTGCGGCGTTATTGCCCGCCTCGGGGGCCGCGACACCGCGCGGATCGCCCTTGCCGAATGTCTTCCCCTTGGGATCGACCAGCTTTTTCTCCATCGAATAGGAGATGAACGACCCGAGCGAAGCCCCGGCACCGGGCAGAACCCCGGCGATGAAACCCAGAACCGTGGTGCGCAGCATGGTCGGCGTGCAATACTTGATCAGCGACCATGACGGGATGATCTTGCCGATCTCGATCTTCGGTTTCGCCTTTTCCTCTTCCGGGGAGCCGCGGTGTTCAAGAAAGATAAAGACTTCGGACAAGGCGAACAGCCCGACAATGGCGACCAGGAAATCGATACCGTCATACAGGTGCACTTCGCCGAAGGTAAAGCGCGGCACTCCGGTCTGGGTGTCGACGCCGATCATTGCAAGTCCAAGGCCCAAGGCGGCGGCAAAGGCGGATTTCGCCTGATTGGTGGCGCTGATCCCGCCCAGCGTGGCGAAGGCCAGTGTGAACAGGGCGAAATATTCCGCCGGGCCGAACAAAAGCGCGACCTTGACCAGTTGCGGCGCCAGCAGAACCAGCCCCCATGTGGCAAAGAACGCGCCGACGAAGGATGCGATGCCCGACAGGGCAAGGGCTTCGCCGGCGCGGCCCTGTTGCGCCATCGGATAGCCGTCAAGACAGGTCATCATCGCCGGTTCATCGCCGGGAATGTTCAGCAGGATCGATGAAATTCGCCCGCCGTACATCGCTCCGTAATAGACCGAGGTCAGCAGGATCAAAGCCGGAGTCGGCCCAAGGCCAAGCGTAAACGCGAGCGGAATCAGAATGGCGACGCCGTTCGACGGCCCAAGGCCGGGCAGCGCACCCATGATCGTGCCGAGAAAACAACCGGCCAGCGCCAGCGTGATGTTTTGAAACGTCAGCGCGACGGCGAAACCGTCGGCGAGGGAAGACAGGGTTTCCATGGTCTACCTCAAAATCCGAAGGGGCCCGAGGCAAGAGACAGCCCCAGGATCAATTTGAATACCACATAGATACCGACCGACGTGCCGACACCGACGACAACCGATTGCAGCGGTGGGGTGCCAAGGCGCCAGGTCAGGTACATCGCGGCGAAAGTCGTGGCGATCAGGAACCCGAGAACCGGCAGCAGCTGCGCATAGGCGATCATCACCAGCGCGGCGAAAAACAGCTCGGCCAGACGCCCGGCGGCGGGCCAGGATGGTGCGGGATCAGGCTTAATCAGGAAATACACCGACGACAGTGCCATGACGCAGGCAATGACCAGCGGAAAGGTCTTCGGTCCCACGGCGTCGGACATGAAACTTTCCTGGATGATGGTCGCCTGCCAGGCAAATATAATGGCAATCAGCAGGCCGATGCCGCCAAAGATGCGGTCGCTCATGTCGTGTGTCCCCCCGGATGTGTAAAGGCCCGCCCCGTTTAGGGGGCGGGCCACTGGCATTACTGGAGAATGCCGATTTCCTTGGACAGCGCAGTGATGCTGTCAACCGAGTCCTGCACGAAGGCCTGGAACTCGTCGCCTTGCAGATCGAGCGGGGCAAGGCCGTTGTTTTCCATCACGGTTTTCCACTCGTCGCTGGCATAGAGGGTGCCGATGGCGTTGACCCAGTAATCATAGGCCGCATCGGACATGTCACCGGGGGCGTAGAAACCGCGCCAGTTGGCGCCGATCGCGTCGATACCCTGTTCGCGGGCGGTCGGCAGATCGGCGAATTCACCGCCCAGACGCTCGGGCGCCAGAACCGCGATCACCTTGATGTCGCCGGATTCGACGAAACCCTTTGCCTCGGACAGATCGCCCGTGAACGCCTGAAGCGATCCGGCCAGCAGTTGTGTCACCGCTTCGCCACCGCCGGCGAAGGCGATGTATTTCACGCCGCGCACGTCAGTGATCCCGGCCTCTTGTGCCGCGATCAGCACCTTGAGGTGATCCCAGCCGCCAACGGCCGATCCGCCGCCGATGCTGATGGATTTAGGGTCGGACTTCATCTGCTCCAGCAGTTCGGGCAGGGTGTTGATCGGGCTGTCCTTGGCCACGGCGATCACGCCATAGTCGGCGCCGATCGATCCAATCCAGCGCACCTGATCCATGGTGTTGCCGGGAAAGGCATTCTGGGCCAGGCGGGTGGCCGTGGCCGAAGATGCCGCGACGATCAGATCGTTGTCGTCAGCGCGTTTGTTCACCACTGCGGCGAAAGCGACACCGCCGCCGCCGCCCGACAGATTGACGACCTGCATGGTCGATCCGATGATGCCCTGATCCTGCAACGACTTGCCGACCTGACGGCAGGTGAAATCCCAACCGCCACCGGGGTTGGCGGGGGCGATGCATTCGGGGTTGGACGGGGTGAAATCCTGCGCCGATGCAGCGAAAGGTGCAACGGCGATTGCAACGGCGGCCAAAAGGCTGCGCCGGATATGGAATGTCATGTCGTGTCTCCTCCACGGATGTGCGGGGCGGTTTCATTTACCGACCCTTGCGCGGATCATAGACCCGCCACCTGTCATCAACCTGTCATGTGCGGGCCGGAAAGCACACGCCGCTTTCGCCCGGCCCGATTGCGGCCTAATCTGACGGCGAAAGGGGCCCGCGATGCGTGTGCTGGTGGTCGAGGATACGGATGATGTGGCGGGGGCGATTGCCGCCAGCCTGTCGCGCGCGGGCTATGCCTGCGATATCGCGCCCGATCTGGCTGCGGCACAGGCCCATGTGGACGTGCAAGAGTACGATGTCGTCGTTTTGGACATCAATTTGCCCGATGGGGATGGCCGCGATTTTCTGCGCGGGTTGCGGCGCGGCGGTGACCGCACACCGGTGTTGATGCTGAGTGCGCGTTTCGAAGTGGCGGCGCGGATTGATGCCCTGGACGACGGGGCCGATGATTATCTGGTGAAACCGTTTGATCTGCGCGAACTTGAGGCCCGGGTGCGCGCCCTTGTCCGGCGGGAATCCGGACGCGCGGAAGGTCGGATCGAACTGGGTGCGATGGAGTATGATCCCGCCGCCAAAGCGGTGCGCATCGCGGGCCAAAGCGTGACGATGACCCGGCGCGAACTCGCGCTGTTGAACCTGCTGCTGTCCCACCGGGGGCAGATCATCGCCAAGGAACGGCTGTTTGATGGATTGTTTTCCTTTGAAGAGGCCGAAGTGGGTGTGAATGCGGTGGAGCTTTACATCGCGCGGTTGCGCAAGAAACTGGTTGGCAGCGGCGTGACAATCGAAACCCATCGCGGAATGGGATATCGAATGTGCCCGTCCAGTGAAGCAGGCTGAAGGTGACTGGGGCGTGGCGATTTCCCATCGTATCGCTGAAAGTGCGGGTGGCGCTGGCGATGGCGGCCGTTTTGTTGCTGGGCGGCGCCGTCGTTCTTGCGGCCGCTCTGGGCTATGGCAACCGGGCGGCGCGTGAAACCTATGACCGGCTATTGCTGGGGGCTGCGGGCAGCATCGCAGGATCGATCACCGTGCAGGGCGGGGCGCTTATGGTTGACATGCCGGTGTCTACCTTTGATCTGCTGGCCTTGGCCCCGGATGACCGGATCCGGTATCGCGTGGTTGGTCCCGACCGGATGACGGTAACGGGGAGCGATGCGGCACCGCTGCCGCCGACAGGGGGCGAAACCGTGTTTTATGACGGTGCATTCGGCGACGAGAACGCGCGCTATGTCGCGCTGACCCGCCGGTTTGCCGAGCGGAGTTTTTCCGGGCCGGTGCGGGTGATTGTTGGTCAGACTTTGCGTGCCCGCACTGCACTGGCCCGGGATATCGCCCGTAACGCGATGATGGCGCTGGGTATTGCCGGGGCCGCGATGGCGTTGTTCGCATGGCTGGCGGTCGGTTCGGCCCTGCGCCCGCTGCCCCGGATCGGCGCGGCTTTGGCGCGGCGTGATCCGTCTGATCTGACTCCGCTGGATCTGTCGGTCCCGTCCGAGGTGGCGACGATGCTGTCACCGCTGAACGATTTCATGGCAAGGTTGGATCGGCAAGTGACCAGCAACCGCAACCTGATCGGTGACGCTGCACATCAGTTGCGCACGCCGGTCGCGGCGATCCGCGCGCAGGCAC
Source organism: Oceaniovalibus sp. ACAM 378 (assembly GCF_008085915.1). GTDB lineage: Bacteria > Pseudomonadota > Alphaproteobacteria > Rhodobacterales > Rhodobacteraceae > Oceaniglobus. The sequence continues at coordinate 61,589 of NZ_VSJK01000015.1, forward strand.
AACTGGCGGCGGATGAGATCGATCCCGCGCGACGCGCAGAGATCACAGCGCGGATTCACGACCGGGCTGTGGCACTTTCGCAGTTGCTGGATCAAATGCTGGCGCGGGCGATGGTCACGCACCGCTCTGATACGCAACCCCGTGCGTTGATTGATCTGCGCGACATCGCGCTGGATGCGCTGGACTATGGTGCGGCAGATGGCGTCCGGGTGGCACTGGATCTGCCCGACGAAGCGGTCACGGTGCGCGGCGATGCTCTGTCGCTGACCGAGGCGGCGAAAAATCTGCTGACCAATGCGCTGAAGCACGGCAAGGCGCCGGTGCGGCTGGGGGTGCGTTCGCCGGGCGAGGTTTTCGTGCGCGATGCGGGCACCGGCCCGGCGTCTGCGGTTCTGGCTCAAGCCGGGCGGCGTTTTGTGGCAGGTGGCGACGCGGCGGGCAGCGGACTGGGTCTGGCCATCGCCGAAGAGGTGGCGCGCGGACATGGCGGACACTTGCGGTTGACGCCCGGTCCCGACGGGTTCGAGGCGGCACTTTGCATCCCGGTGGCGTCATGATGCGGGCGCTGCTTCTGGCTCTGCTGCTGCCCGTGCCGGGACAGGCACAGGAATTGACCCAGCATTTCGGTACCGGGCAGGTTCAGACAATCGTCTTTCGCTCGACCACCGATCTGTCGGTCCTTGCCCCGGTGATCGAGAGTTTTATCGCCACCCGGCCCAATGTAACCATCACCTATGAACAATGGGGGTCGAACGCCCTGTACTCCCTGACCGCGCAGGAATGTGCGGCTGGGCAGGCGGGGGCCGATCTGGTTCTGTCATCGGCGGTGCACCAGATGGTCGAACTGGTGAATGAGGGCTGCGCGCGCCCCTGGCGGTCGTCGCTGACGGCGGCTTTGCCCGATGCGCTGCGCTGGCGCGACGAACTTTGGGGCGTCACCGATGAACCGGCGGTGATGGTGTATAACCGCGATCTGGTGCCGCCGGGCGACATCCCGCGGACGCGGTTCGATCTGCTGGATCTGTTGCGCCCGTCCGACAGCCCGTATCATGGCCGCATCGCCACCTATGACATCGAGGAATCGGGGCTTGGCTATCTTCTAGCCTTTGCGGATTCGGTTCAGGCGACGACTTTTGGCGGCTTGATGGAGAGTTTTGGGCGCAGCGGCGCGGTGGCCACCTGTTGCAGCGCGGAAATCATCGATGCTGTGGCACAGGGGGAATATCTGATCGCCTATAACGTGCTGGGCTCCTATGCGCTGGCCCGTGCCGCGCAGGATACCCGGCTGGGTGTTGTCGCACCGTCTGACTATACGCTGGTCCTGTCGCGGGCTGCGATGTTGCCCCGGGGCAGCGCCGGGGGTGGTGCAGATCTGCTCGACTTTTTACTCTCGCCCGAGGGGCGGCGAGAGTTGGAGCGCGCGCTGTTGATCGTGCCGCTTGACGGTGGTGACGGCACGGCACTGGAAACACCCGAGGCGACGCAGACGATCCGCCGGCCTATTGAACTGTCCCCCGCGCTGTTGATCCTGCTGGATACACATAAACGCGCGTTGTTCCGGGCCCGCTGGCGCGACTCTTTTCCCGGACGCTAGCGCATGATCACGGCGCAATAAGGCGACGGATTAGGGGGCGAGCCATCCCGCTTCAGGACGGATCGGGGTCTGGCGTCACATCCCGCGCTGCATCCTCGCGCGGACGATCCAGCCCCAGTAGTTTCGGCAGGTCGGGCGGCAGCATCAACTGCCGGTGCGGGAAGGGGATCTCGATTCCGGCTGCGTCAAATTCTTCTTTCATCAGCTTGCTATAGGCGCGTCCGACGGCCCATTGCGATCCCGGCAGGGTCTTGATCCGTGCCCGCAGATTCACGCTGCTGTCGGCCAGAGCAATAACGCCCTGCATATCAAGATCGTCGATGATGTCGCGGCCAAGGGGCAATTCGCGCAGCTTGGTAAAGGCATCCTGCATCGCCTGCATCGCATCGGGGATCGACGCGCTATAGGCGATGCCGACCTCGGCCAGATGAAACGCGAAATCGCGGGTCAGGTTGGTTACCGTGTCGACCGACGAGAAAGGCACGATGTGGACTGCCCCGTCCGGCGTGCGCAATCGGACCGAGCGCAGGTTGAGCCTTTCCACGCTGCCGGTGATCCCCGCCACGCCGACCACGTCACCGACGTTGATCGCATTGTCCATCTGAATGAACACACCCGTGATGATGTCCTGAACCAGTTTCTGCGACCCGAAACCGATGGCCAGACCGATCACCCCGGCGCCGGCCAGCAGCGGTGCGATGTCGATTCCAAGCTGTGACAGCACAACCATCAGGCCCATCACACCAATCAGGATGGTAAAGGCATTGCGAAACAGCCCTAGCAAAGTGCGCGAGCGGGCGGCATTGGCGAGTGTCGCGCTGCGCAGGCGCTGATCCACGACCGACGCGATAACGGCCCACAAAAGCGCCAGCAAAGCCGCCATCAGGACCGCCGACACGATCTGCCACAGCACCTGCTGGAAAAGCGGGTCCGACATCCAGCGGTCGGGTTCGATCACGCCCCAGGCGGCGACTGCAGTTACCAGTGCGCCGACCATCAGCGCCACTGCCAGAGCTGCCGAAATCATCCGCCCCACAGTCCCGATGCGCCGTGCCAGATCGGGCACCGTGGCGTCCAGCGCCTTGGGCAGGGACAGTTCCAGCCGGCCTGCCAGCCGCATCAGTCGCAATCCGACGAGCGCCAGCAATACAGCCGCGGCGCTGTAGATCGAGGCGCCCAGAACGATATCGCGCAGATCATTCGGACGCGTGACCGCCACGATCCAGCAATAAATCACATAAAACATCGCCAGCGGCGGCCAGATGGCGCGCCAGCCACGTTGCAGCCCGCGGGTCATCACATCGACAGCACCGCCATCGAAATCGCTTTGATCGTGTGCAGCATCCATCACCTTCGCCAGACGCCGCAGGGTCAGGATTGCCATCACCAGAAGAATCGTAGCCAGCAGGGTGCGCACGGGCCGCACTGTGGCGAATCCGATCCATTCACGCACCAGCGGAAGCAGGAATACAAACGAGAATATCAACGCCGCTGCCAGACGGCGCAGGTTGCGATACATGATTTCCTGCGCACGGGGCGCCAAGTTTGAAAAGGACGGTTCATGTTCGACATCGGGAGTGATGGCGATGCGCAAAGCGATACGGCAAAGGCCGAATGCCAGAACCGCCGTCAGAAATATCGCCTCGGTCGCTGAGGGATCAGAGCCGCCCGAACGCCACAGGGCAACCGCATAGCCAGCCCCCAATGTCACGGCCAATGACAACAGGCGCAGCCCGGCATAAAGCGCAATCAACGTCATCTGCCGCCTGAATGTGATCAGCGCGGTGATGCGATTGCGCGCAATCACAAGTTTCAATGCCAGCTTGCCCAGGATGCTGGCAAGGGTCACCGCTCCGGCGACCAGCAACAGAGTCACCATTTTGGGCGACAGGGAAAGGTTGTCAAAGCGGATATCGCCAAGAAGACGGGTCACACGGGCGATTTCATCGGTCGTACGGGAGACAACCTGACCCGCCTGACCGACGACTTGGGTCACCTCTTCAACAATCTGTTGTGCGACGGTGCGATCTGGTTCGGGGGTGGCCGGATCGGCAGCGGCGCTGACATTCCCGGCGGTTTCCAACTGTTCGATCAGCGCGGCGCGGGCGGTGTCGTCTTTCAGAATGTCGATCAGGATCTCGCTTGACGAGCGGTCGCCGGTTTGCGGCCCCGTTTCGGCGGGCGTCTGCTCGGCCGTCTGAGCCGTTGATTGGACAGGGAAAAATGCAATCGGCAGGGCCAGAAGAATGAAACAGGCAACAAGAAACGAACGAAACACGGCAATCCCTTTTGTTCTTTTTTGTCTCTTTTGGTTCGGAGCAGGGAACACGGCGAGGGCCACGCGAGTTCCAACCACAGCCCATAGCGTCGTATCTGCACCATGCCCGGTGCCGAAACAACCCGGGTTTGCGGTGTTCGAACGACCCCTGATGCCGGTGGGCAGCGCGGGACGGTGCGAAATTGCAACAGGGTCCATTTGACCAGACAGGCCATGGAACCAGACTGCCGACCGTCCGTTGACCGGTGGGAGTAACGATGTCAGCCTTTGTGAAAGGTCACAGGAAATGAGCATGATGCAGGAAATCGACGCGATGCCAAAACGCGTCCTGATTGCCGAGGACGAGGTATTTGTCGCTCTCGAGCTTGCAGAAACCCTGCGTGAAATGGGGTATGAGGTGGTTGGCCCCGCCTTGAATGCCGCGTCAGCGATGAAACTGGCGTGCACCGAACGTGTCGATGCCGCCTTGCTCGACATCAATCTGGGGCACGGGCAAACCACCGAAGACGTCGCTGCCGTGCTGCGCGACAAAGATGTGCCTTTTGCGTTTCTCACGGCCTATGACAGGCTCAGTGTCGTATTCTTGCAGCCCGACGACCACGTTTTTTCAAAGCCGGTCACGACGCAGACTCTGGAGCAGGCCTTGCGCTGCGTCCAGATGATTTGACGGCTCAGGGCGGATGCCAAATTCCCACGGCGGACACATAATCGCCGGACGATGACGCCATCGCAACCCGCAGGGAAACAGTGTTCCCGGGATCGTCGATGCTGTCACTTTACTTAACCTTAGCAAATCGAGAGTTGTCTTGAGGCTCAGGGTGTTTGGTGCCGATTTTCGCGGTCTGCGACCGGATATCGGCAAAAGCGCCTTTGTGTCACCCTCAGACATCATCCCGAGCGTCTGAACAACAACGGGCCCCCGTATTCGGAGGGCCCGTATGATGTTCGTCGATCAGGTTTTGATCGACACGGATTGCTTATCCCTTGGCTACGCTGGCGGCGATTGCATCCACTGCGCGCAGTGACAATGCCGCGATGGTGAGACTTGGGTTGGCCGTCGCAGAGGTGGGAAAGGTGCCCGATCCCAACAGGAACAGATTGCGATGATCAAAGCTGCGCAGATCGGCGTCCACCACTGCGCTTGCCGCATCCAGGCCCATGCGGGTTGTGCCGATGACATGCCCAGACCCGTTGATATCCTCGGCGTGGTTTATATTGGTGGCACCCATTGCGGCAAACACTTCGTCGTGCGCCGCTTGTGCTGCATCCAGTCCAGCGCGTGTATAGGCGGAATAGTCATAGTGGATACGGGGCAGGGGCATGCCGTTGGCGTCGCGCTTGTCGGGGTCCAGCGTCACGCGGTTCTCGGCGTCTGGCGATTGCTCGACCAGCGACGCAAGGCGGATCTGGCGTGAGGTCGCCTTTTTGATCGCTGCGTCGAGTTCCGCCGCACGCAGCCCAGTCTTTGCCAGATCTGCTGCTGTCGACAGGGGTGCCCCTGTGGGCCAGCTGTGGCCATCATTGCCGATCTCGATCCGGAACGCCGCGCGATCCTTGCGGAATTCGCCATCGCGGAGATTTTCAATCCCCGAGGTGGAAAGCGGACCACGGAAAGGCCAGACCGGCTCGGGCGTTTCGGCCCAGCTCAGCATGCTCGGGTGATCCATCAGGTTGCGTCCGACCTGATCGGAACTGTTGGCGATTCCGTTTGGCGCGCCTTCCTGTGCCGAATTCAACAACAACCTCGGGGTTTCAATCGCATGTGCCGCGACCACCACGACCTTGCCGGTGGCGGTTCCTGTGGTCCCATCCGCACGACGGAAATCGACCGATGCGATCTGCCCGTCGGTACCGAGGTTCAACCGCGTGGCTGTGGTCTCGTCATGGACGACGGCACCCGCGGCTTCTGCCTGAAAGACATGCACGGTCGCGTCATATTTCGCCTGAATCGGGCAGATCGGGATGCACGACCCGTTGCCACAGCACTCAGGACGGTCAGCGTGAAAGGTCGAGTTCCGGCCCTGGGGTGTGGAGCGGACCTGATATTTTGTGCCGTCCAATGCCTTGGCAAACTGTTTGTCGAGATAGGTCATGGGAATTACCGGCATCGGAAAATTCCCGGATCGCGGCGAGCCCAGATCTTCGTCATTGTCACCTGCCACACCGATTTCCTGTTCGGCTGCCAGATAGAATGGCTCGAGCGCATCATAGTCAAACGGCCAATCCACCGCATGGCCGTACAGGGATTTCAGTTTGAAATCCGCCGGAACGTTGCGCAATGTGGTGCCCAGCCAGTGCCATGTCGTCCCGCCCACCACCTTGATATAAGTGGATTTAAAATCCTCAGGCCCCATCTGCTGGTAATAATCGGCGATCCTGTGGCTGACCGGATGGGGTGCCGTGGGATCATTGGGATAGGCAGACTCTGGTACCTTGATCTTGGCATCCCAGAATGTCTGGACAGCATCCGCCCGGTTGATCCGCTTGCCACTTTCCAGAAAGGCGACCTTCAGTCCTTTTTGAGCCAGCTTCGCGCCAGCGACTGCCCCGGCGATGCCGGTGCCGATAATCAGGATGTCTGCCGTAATGTCATTTGCCATTGGTGGATTTCCTTGGGTCTTGAGTGTGGGGATATGGGGGATTGTGCCGGGTCACGCCGCTGGCGGATCTGCCCAATAGCCCATGCCGCCGCCGCAATGTGCCATCGGTTTGGTGTAATCCATCGCCTGCCAGATCAACGCTTCGGTATAGGTAAGTACTTGCAAGTCATCGGGATCTGGCGAAATTCCGGTGTACCAGGACGCCACAATGGCATTGGCCAGATCCTCCTTGCTTTCACCTGCGGCAAGGGCCGCAACCTCGTCCTCTTTTCCGGTTTCCGCAAAAGCCTTCAGCATTGCGCCTGCGATATCCTCGTAAACGCCATCTTGTCCGACCAACCTTTGCGAGAGCGCAAGAAATGCGTCAACGTCAAGATTGGCAGCCAATGCCCGACCGGGCCATTGCGACAGCGACAGCACCGACATTGCCGAAACGGCAGACAAAAGCCCCCGGCGTGTAAGGTTGGTCGGAGTTGTAACCTCGGATTGGGTCATGATGGTGTCCCCTTTGTTATTGTAAGGCAAAGCGAATTTCTGTTGTGTTGTGGTACAACGCGCAGGGATTTCCAGCGGTTCCCGAATACAAAGCGACATGGTTCACGGACCATCAGTGACTTCAGTCGCAAGGGGCATTGGAACGGACAGGATGAGCAGGTCAACGAAAAGGCGCAAGTCGTGTTTGGATGAAAGACTTCCATAATCGGCAGGCGGCACAATCGACAGGCGGCACAATCGGCAGGCGGTTCACCCGCTTCTTTTCGCAATGTTCTGCACCGACAGGCGGTGCCTGCGCGTTCGTAAAAATCCATTTCATGGGTCAAGTCATCCGGTTGCTTTGCAAAAATTGCCGATCCGTCTTTGCGACGGCGCAGCGATCCGGTATCACCGGAAGAACAGCCAAGGGGGCGCGTGATGAAGGACATCCTGACACAGCTTGAAATCCGCCGTGCCGAGGCGCGTGCGGGTGGCGGGCAAAAACGTATCGATGCCCAGCACGCCAAGGGAAAGCTGACCGCGCGGGAACGGGTCGATCTTTTGCTGGACGATGACAGTTTCGAAGAATTCGACATGTTCGTCACCCACCGTGCCACGGATTTCGGCATGGCCGACAACAAGGTGCCGGGCGACGGAGTCGTGACCGGCTGGGGTACGATCAACGGGCGGCAGGTCTATGTGTTCTCACAGGACTTCACCGTGTTGGGCGGGTCACTGTCGGAAACCCACGCTCAGAAGATCTGCAAGGTGATGGACATGGCGATGCGCAACGGCGCCCCTGTCATCGGGTTGAACGATTCTGGCGGCGCACGGATTCAGGAAGGTGTTGCCTCGCTGGCTGGCTATGCCGAAGTGTTCCAGAAAAACGTACTGGCCAGCGGTGTCGTGCCGCAGATCAGCGTGATCATGGGGCCTTGCGCGGGGGGCGCTGTGTATTCCCCCGCGATGACTGATTTCATCTTCATGGTGCGCGATTCGAGCTATATGTTCGTCACCGGCCCTGACGTGGTGAAAACCGTTACCAATGAGGTGGTGACCGCCGAGGAACTGGGCGGCGCAATAACCCACACACGCAAATCCAGCGTTGCCGACGGCGCGTTTGAAAACGACGTGATTGCATTGACCGAGGTGCGTCGGCTGTTCGATTTCCTGCCGCTGAACAACCGCTCAAAACCGCCCCGCCGGCCGTTTTTCGATCCGCCCCACCGACTGGATCACAGCCTGGACACGCTGGTGCCCGAAAACGCCAATACGCCCTATGATATGAAGGAGCTGATCGGCAAACTCGCGGATGAGGGGGACTTCTATGAAATTCAGGAAGAATTCGCCAAAAACATCCTGATTGGGTTCATCCGGCTTGAAGGGTCCACCGTGGGCATCGTGGCGAATCAGCCGATGGTGCTCGCCGGATGTCTGGATATTGATTCGTCCCGCAAGGCCGCGCGATTCGTGCGGTTCTGTGATGCCTTTGAAATTCCAATCCTCACGCTGGTCGATGTGCCCGGATTTTTGCCCGGAACGGGGCAGGAGTTTGGTGGCGTCATCAAACACGGAGCCAAACTGCTGTTCGCCTATGGCGAGGCGACGGTGCCCAAAGTAACCGTGATCATACGCAAGGCTTACGGCGGGGCTTATGATGTGATGGCCTCCAAACACCTGCGCGGCGATCTGAACTATGCCTGGCCCACGGCAGAGATCGCCGTGATGGGCGCGAAAGGGGCGACGGAAATTCTGTACCGGTCCGAACTGGGCGACAGTGAGCGTATCGCGGCGCGCACCGCCGAATACGAGGCGAACTTCGCCAATCCGTTCAAAGCCGCCGAGCGCGGCTTTATCGATGAGGTGATCCGGCCCAGTGCAACCCGCAAGCGCGTTTGCCGTGCCTTTGCGTCGCTGCGTGGTAAACAATTGAGCAATCCTTGGAAAAAGCATGACAATATTCCGCTTTGACGCAATGCCCGGGAAGGGCAGGGGGCACGCCCGCACCGCCATTGCGCCGTTCCTGATCGCGCTATGCGCCGCCCCGGCAACAGCGGCGATTGATCTGCCTGTCGCCGTTCCCTCGGGGCAGGCGGTGGTGTTGCAGGATGTGATTACGAACGTGCCGGGTACGGGCCTGGTCTATCGATTCCGGTTCATTGCGCCCCATGTGGCCCGCAGCAACGAGGGTGCGGTCGATGACATGCAGGCGCTCTGCGACGGCTATGCTCTGCCGCGTCTGGCCGAGCTGGGGCCGCAGCCTTCGCGGATTGCAATATCCCTTGCCGAACGGTCGGTGGAGTTCGGCGAAATATCGCCTGATGTCGTCCAGTTCTTCGAACAATACAGTCCGGATGAGTCCGCCTGCAGATGGGAGGGTTTCTGATGAATCCCCAGCATATCACCTTGTTTTCACAGGCTTCACGCCAAAATGATGCAGAGTTGCCACAGCGCGACGGCTTGCATCTCGGGGCATTTCAATCGAAACCGGCATCGGTTAAGATTTTGCAAGGTATCCCACAGGAGACCTGTACTTCGCACGTGGGGTGCGGCATAGGCAGAGCCATTGCCCAACCTCAAAACCTGACCAGGAGTTATCGATGTCCAAGAGCATCAAAGTTGTCATGGCACTCGGCCTGTTTGCTGTTGTCGCCGCTTGCGCCCAAAAAGAAGAAGAAATCGTATACACCCAGCCGGCCATCTCGTCCGAGCCAGTATATACCGGCAAGTACAAGTAAGACTTGCTATCAGGGGCAGGCTTTCGGGTCTTGCCTTTTGGGGCAGGCGCTGGCGCCTGCCCCGTCCGTGTCTCTGCCCATCGGGTCTGTGCTAAACAGCACCCTGCCATGCCGCACCCTGCCGGGGGAAAGCGCATGAGGGAAGACATGACAAAACACCGCGGCTTTCCCGGCCGCCTGCCCGGAACCGATTTCCAGTTCACTGTCCGCCGCGCCAATCCCAAGGGTGCAACGCCGCTGACCGCGCGAACGCGCCACTCTGACCGACGCCCGGCTGACCGGCGCGCGGACGAAGGGTTCCTGCTCGCCCTGTGCGAATATTTCGGCGCAGAACCGTTCGAGCGTGGCAATCTGGATGCCGGACGGCTGTCCTGGCTCTTCGGGCGCGAAGTGGTGCCCGCAGAAGATCCGTTCGACGACGCAAGCTATTCGGCGCTGCTGAGGGTGGATCTTGCTCGTGCAGCTGCCGCATTTCCCGACATCTTCAAGGGTTGACCGGCATGATCCGGCCAATTGCACCACGAAAAAGGCGAGAATCTGCACAACCTGGCCGTGTGGCGACGCGACGGTTTCGCCCGTTAATCCTGACTGGCACTCTATGTGTCGGGGCGTCGCTTTACAGCACGAGTCGCGCCTCGGTCTGTCAAGATCGTTACCCTTCCCTTGCGTGGTCCGTCCCTTTGCGGGGCGGATCACGTCTTTGCACCGCATCCGGGGCTTTCCGTCGGCGATGGCTTGCCGAACGGGCAATATGGGTGGGAATCGCGATTGTGGTGAGGCCCGAGCCGTGGTCAAGTGCTGTCAGTTACAAAAACAACCATGACGGAGGCAGTCAAACATGGACAAACTTTGGATTCTCGGCACCGCGGCCCTTTTGGGGCTTGGTGCATGCACTGACAACGCCGATCTCAACCGCGCGGCAATTGGCGGCGTCGGGCTTGGTGCGGCGGCAGCGCTTACCAACAACAACGTCGGCACTGCGGTGGCCATCGGTGCAGCAGGCGGCGCCCTGTGTGACGATGTCGTGCCCGAGCTTTGCCCGCGCTGACACGACCCCAACCGAACGGTTTTTAACGCCACCCGAGCCATGTGCCCGGGTGGCGTTTTGCGTTAGTCCCGACCGTTTTTCGCTCCGATCGAATTGTGCAAATCTAAGGCCACGCGGCGCGCGTGTCTGAAAGGATGTCCCGATGTTCAAGAAAATCCTGATCGCCAACCGGGGTGAAATCGCCTGTCGTGTGATCAAGACAGCGCGTCGCATGGGCATCGCGACCGTCGCGGTCTTTTCTGATGCCGACCGGAACGCGCTGCATGTGCGGATGGCGGACGAGGCGGTGCATATCGGCCCGGCCCCCGCCAATCAGTCCTATATCGTGATCGAAAGGATCATGGAGGCGGTGCGCCAGACCGGCGCCGAGGCGGTGCATCCGGGCTATGGTTTCCTGTCGGAGAACCCGAAATTTGCCGCCGCGCTGGCCAAGGCCGGTGTCGCCTTTATCGGCCCGCCCGTGGGTGCGATCGAAAAGATGGGCGACAAGATCACATCGAAGAAAATCGCGTCCGAGGCGGGAGTCAGCACCGTCCCCGGCCATATGGGCCTGATCGCCGACGCCGAAGAAGCTGTGCGAATCTCCGGCGAAGTCGGATATCCGGTGATGATCAAGGCCAGCGCCGGTGGCGGCGGCAAGGGCATGCGCATCGCCTGGAACGACAATGAGGCGCGCGAAGGTTTCCAGAGTTCAAAGAACGAAGCAGCGGCAAGTTTTGGCGATGATCGAATTTTCGTGGAAAAATTCGTAACCCAGCCGCGGCATATCGAAATTCAGGTGCTGGCCGATGCCCATGGCAACACCGTCTATCTGCACGAACGGGAATGCAGCATTCAGCGTCGCAACCAAAAGGTCATCGAAGAGGCGCCGTCGCCCTTCCTTGACCCCGAGACGCGCCGCGCCATGGGAGAACAGGCCTGTGCGCTGGCCGCTGCCGTGGGATATACCAGCGCGGGCACGGTGGAATTCATCGTCGACGGGGCGCGGAATTTCTATTTTCTGGAAATGAACACCCGGCTTCAGGTCGAACATCCGGTGACCGAACTGATCACCGGCATCGATCTGGTCGAGCAGATGATCCGTGTTGCCGCCGGTGAAAAGCTTGCCTTCGGGCAGGATGATATCGCGATGAATGGCTGGGCGATTGAATCGCGGCTTTATGCCGAAGACCCGTATCGCGGATTTTTGCCTTCCATCGGTCGGCTGTCCAAATATCGCCCGCCTGCCGAGACAACCCTGGATAGCCTCACGACCAGAGCAGAGGGTGCGGCGGAAAGGTCTGTCGCACCCACAAACGGCAGGCCGGCCGATCCCGCCGGTGTCGTGCGCAATGATACGGGCGTTTTCGAAGGCGGCGAGATCTCGATGTATTATGATCCGATGATCGCCAAACTGTGTACCTGGGGCCATGACAGGGCGGCGGCGATCGAAACGATGCGGGTGGCGCTCGATTCATTCGAGGTCGAGGGTATCGGTCACAACCTGCCGTTTCTGTCTGCCGTCATGGACCATCCGAAATTTGTGGCGGGCGATATCACCACCGCTTTTATCGCCGAAGAATGGCCCGAAGGGTTCACCGGCGTCACCCTGCCCGAGGAAGACTTGCGCCGTGTCGCGGCGGCGGCAGCGGCGATGTACCGCGTCGCCGAAATCCGTCGCACCCGGGTGTCTGGGCGGATGGACAACCATGAACGCAAGGTCGGGGCGGATTGGGTGGTTGAACTTCAGGGGGTGCAGTACCCGGTCAGTATCGATGCAGACCGCACCGGCGCCACGGTGAACTTTGCCGACACACCCGCCATGCGCGTCGAATCAGACTGGACGCCCGGGCAGACGCTGGCGCGATTGTCGGTCGCGGGCGCAGCTTTGGTTCTGAAAGTGGGCAAGATCACCGGCGGGTTCCGTCTGCGCAGCCGTGGGGCCGACCTGAGCGTCCGGGTCTATTCGCCGCGGCAGGCGGACCTGGCCGCGCTAATGCCCGAAAAGCTGCCGCCGGATACGTCGCGCCTGTTGCTGTGCCCGATGCCGGGGCTGATCGTCAGGATCGACGTTGAACCCGGCGATGAGGTGCAGGAGGGGCAGGCCCTGTGCACCGTAGAAGCGATGAAGATGGAAAACACCCTGCGTGCCGAACGCAAGGGCCGGGTGGCCCGGGTGAATGCCAGCGCAGGTGACAATCTGGCGGTGGACGATGTGATCATGGAGTTCGATTGATGCCCGAACCCATCGCGAAGCCGCGCCCGGTCCGCATTGCCGCGCTGGTGGGGGCGGCCTTTGCGCGTCGATACGGACGGGCTTTCGATGGGGGTATTGGCGGTGACAGTCTTCGTCCCGCGCTTTGTTCTGGAACCATGATCGGGGCTTCTGGTCACGGCTCTTCTGCTCGATTTTGCCCCGACCCTGCTGGCTGGCGCCACGTTCACCTTTGCCGGACAGGCGGGGACATGAGGGTTTACCTTAGCATCGGCTGTTCGCTGATTTCCTGCTGGCGAATCGGCATCTTGTCGATGGACCGGCTGATCTCGCGCGTGCTCCAGGGCATGGGCTTGCGCAGATTTACCGCGCCGTCCTTGTCGAGCAGCACCAGCATGAACCCGCGCGGGCGCAACTTGAGCCGGATGTCGCTGGGATTTTTCGGATCGGTATCGGTGACCAGCAGGACGTCGCGGTCGGCCAGAGTTTCGGGGCGGGCGGCCAGCAGGGTCAACTGCTCAATAAAAGCCGGATCGGCCGGAGTCTGGGCAAAGACGACGATGGGCCGGGCGATCCAGAGGAATTCCTCCAGATCGATTTCCGAAGCGGCGAACACGACCGTCGGATCGGCACGCCAGCGCTCGACAGCCCCCTCAACGGGTTCAGCGGTCTCGGCCGTCTGTGCAATCGTCGCCGCACCTATTAGGATTGCGGCAAGTGCCGGAAAAACAAGGGCTGTAAATCTGCGCATGGAATCTCCTGTCCCAATGGATATAGGCCCTACGCCGCGAAAAACCCAGAGGGGATGGCCCATCCCCCGGTTCCACCGAAAGGACGCCCGATGAGCGACTGGAAATCTCAGGCCGAAAAAGAACTGCGCGGCCGCCCTCTGGACGACCTCACGTGGCACACTGCCGAAGGTATTGCGGTGAAACCGGTGCACACCGCCGCCGACGCCGAAGGGTTGGAGCACACCGGATCGATGCCGGGGCAGGTGCCCTACACCCGTGGGCCCAAGGCGACGATGTATGCCGGGCGGCCCTGGACGATCCGACAATACGCCGGGTTCTCGACCGCCGAGGAAAGCAACGCCTTTTACCGACGCGCGCTGGATGCTGGGCAGCAGGGGGTCAGCGTGGCCTTCGATCTGGCGACCCACCGGGGCTATGACAGCGATCACGAGAGGGTCGAGGGCGACGTGGGCAAGGCCGGGGTGGCCATCGATTCAATCGAGGATATGAAGATCCTGTTCGACGGCATCCCCTTGGGCGAAATTTCGGTCAGCATGACGATGAACGGCGCGGTGATTCCGGTGCTTGCCTCGTTCATCGTGGCGGGTGAGGAACAGGGGGTCGACCGCGCGGCCCTGTCAGGCACCATCCAGAACGACATCCTGAAAGAGTTCATGGTGCGGAACACTTATATCTATCCGCCAGAACCCAGCATGCGGATCGTCGCGGACATCATCGACTATACGGCGCGCGAAATGCCGCGTTTTAACTCGATCTCGATCAGCGGCTATCACATGCAAGAGGCGGGCGCGAACCTTGTGCAAGAGCTCGCGTTTACCCTCGCCGACGGCAAGGAATATGTGCGCACCGCTGTGGCACGAGGCATGGATGTCGATGCCTTTGCCGGGCGGTTGTCGTTCTTTTTCGCCATTGGGATGAACTTCTTCATGGAGGCGGCCAAGCTGCGGGCAGCGCGGTTCCTTTGGCACGAGATCATGACCGAATTTGCGCCGAAAAAGCCCGGCTCGCTGGTCTTGCGCACCCATTGCCAGACGTCGGGCGTGTCGCTGGCCGAGCAGGATCCCTATAACAACATCGTTCGCACCGCCTATGAGGCGATGAGCGCGGTGCTGGGCGGCACCCAGTCGCTGCACACCAACAGTTTTGACGAAGCGATCGCCCTGCCAACAGATTTTTCCGCCCGGATCGCTCGCAATACCCAGTTGATCCTGCAAAACGAAACCGGCGTGACGAATGTGGTCGATCCGCTCGCCGGGTCGTATTACGTCGAAAAGCTGACCGCAGATCTGATCACCGAGGCGCGCAAACTGATTGCCGAAGTCGATGAAATGGGCGGCATGACCAAGGCCGTTGCCACCGGCATGCCGAAACTGCGGATCGAAGAGGCAGCGGCGAAGAAACAGGCGGCCATCGACCGGGGCGAAGAGGTGATCGTCGGGGTCAACAAGTTCCGGCTTGAGAAAGAAGACCAACTGGACATCCGCAGCATCGACAACGCCGGTGTGCGGACATCACAGATCGCGCGTTTGGAAAGCATCCGTGCGACCCGAGATCAGGCGGCTTGCGATGCGGCGCTGGCGGCGCTGGAGCAGGGCGCGCGGGACGGCACCGGCAACCTGTTGGCGCTGGCGATTACGGCAGCCCGGGCAAGGGCGACGGTGGGGGAAATCAGCACCGCGATGGAAAACGCATTTGGCCGGCACCGCGCCGAGGTAAAGACTTTGGCCGGCGTCTATGGCGCGGCATATGAAGGTGACGCAGAGTTCGAAGCAATTCAGGCGGACGTTGAAGCCTTCGCCGAGGAAGAGGGTCGCCGCCCCCGTATGCTGGTGGTCAAGATGGGCCAGGACGGGCACGACCGCGGCGCAAAGGTGATCGCCACTGCCTTTGCCGACATCGGCTTTGACGTGGATGTGGGACCGTTGTTCCAGACCCCCGAGGAGGCGGCGCAGGATGCGGTGGACAACGACGTCCATGTGATCGGAATCTCGTCTCAGGCGGCGGGGCACCGGACGCTGGCGCCAAAACTGATCGAGGCACTGAACGCGGCGGGTGCGGGCGAAATTCTGGTGATCTGCGGCGGGGTGATCCCGAAACAGGACTATGCCTTCCTGATGGATGCTGGCGTCAAGGCGATCTTTGGGCCGGGCACCAACATTCCGGCGGCGGCAAAGGATATCCTGTCGCTGATCCGATCAACGCGGGGCTGATAGGGCAGACGTGAAACCCTCCCAAGGGAATTTGCACCGGGAAAAAGGCACGCGATATGGTTAAACGCCGGGCGATTCTGATCGGGATGGGAGCGGGGGCACTCTGGGCTGTCGGTGTTGTCTGGCTGGGCGTGGCGGTGGTGAACCTGCCGGTTTTTGCATTGTTGCCATCTCTGGCATTTGCATTCTTGCCGCCGGGGCTGGTTCTGCTGTTGATGATCGGGCGGCTGGCGGCGGCGCGGTTCTTTGACGACGGACTGATTGACGGACAGCCGTTTGCGCCCGGCACCCGCGCTTGGGTAGACCAGCGTGTGCTGTCCAATACGGTTGAACAACTGCTGCTGGCGCTTTGTGTCTGGCCTGCCTGCGGATACCTCTTGCTGGGGGACGGGCCGGGGGTTCTGGCGGCATTGGGGGTGGCGTTTGCGCTGTCCCGGCTGGCCTTCTGGGTTGGATACCGGCACGCTCCGGCCTTGCGCGCCTTTGGATTTGCCGCCACTTTCTATGCTACGATCGCGGCAGTGCTTTGGGCGGGACTGCGATATCTGATTGGATAGGACGATGATGGAACTGGATCATCTGGCAATCGCGGCTCGGACTTTGGCCGAGGGTGTGGAGTTTGTCGAAGATGCGTTCGGCGTGACGATGGCGCCCGGCGGCGTCCATGATGCCATGGGCACCCACAACAGGTTGCTGTCGCTTGGACCAAATCTGTACCTTGAGGTGATCGCGATTGATCCCGACGGTCGCGATCCCGGGCGGCCGCGCTGGTTCGGGCTTGATCATTTCGACGGGCCGCCGCGCCTGAACAACTGGATCACCCGTTGCGATGACATCCCCAAAGCAATGCAAGCCTTGGCAATGGACGGCGAGGTGATGGATCTGTCGCGCGGCGATCTGGCTTGGCAGATGGCGGTGACCGAAAGCGGCGTAACGCCGTTCGATGGAATGGCGCCTGCGCTGATCCGATGGCAGGGCGCAGCACATCCGGCGGCGCGACTGCCCGATGCGGCGTGCCGGTTGCGGGCGCTGACGGTGGCGTCACCCCGGGCAAGCGCGTTACGCGCCGCGCTGGGCGATCTGGAGGGGCCGGTTGCGGTGATGACCTCTGACGCGCCGGGACTGACGGCGGTGTTCGACACGCCCAAGGGTCGGGTGACGCTGGGATGACGCACGGATGACTGTGACTGGCTGTAAAATTGAGAGCGGCGCAGGCGCATGAACTGCAACCATGTGTCGCAGTCTGTTTCGTGTCGCAATCGGGCGATCCCGCCTGACACTGCCGCGTTGACGGGGTAACGTTGCGCCATGTCGATCTGGAGCCGCATCGGTGACGCCCTTTCAGCCCTTGCCAACGGCGAGGGCCTGTTTGCGGTATTCGATCGCCTGCGCACGCCGCCCGAACGCTCGGTCCTGTTCACGATTGCCGTCATCGCCTTGGGCGCAAAGATGGCCAAGGCCGACGGACAGGTAACCCGCAACGAGGTCGCCGCTTTCCGTCAGGTGTTCCACATCCCCGCAGACGAAGAGGCGAACGCCGCCCGCGTGTTCAACCTCGCGCGGCAGGATGTTGCCGGATTCGAGGAATACGCGCGGCGGATCGGTGCGATGTTCAGCGGCACAGACGGCCAAATGACCCTGTGCGATCTGATGGAGGGGTTGTTTCACATTGCCATCGCAGACGGCACATATCACCCCGCCGAAGACGAGTTCCTGCACCGTGTCAGCACCATTTTCGGTCTGCCCGAGCGTGAATTCCGCACGCTTCGCGCCCGTTTTGTGCCCGATGCCCGCCCCGACCCCTGGGATGTGCTGGGGCTGGAATCCGGCGCAGCACCCTCGGCGGTAAAGGCGGCCTGGCGGCAACTGGTGCGCGACACCCACCCGGACCGCATGATCGCCCGGGGATTGCCCGAGGAAGCAATCAAAATGGCCGAAAAGCGGCTGATCTCGGTCAATCGCGCCTATACGGAAATCACGGAAGGCCGGATGTGACGCCGAACCATCGACGGGGCGTCCGGCTGGCGACCTACAATGTCGAGTGGTTCAACGCGTTGTTCGATGACGCGGGCGAATTGCTCGAGGATGACGGCTGGTCCGCCCGCTGGAATATCACCCGCGGCGCGCAGATCGCCGCGCTGGGGCGGGTATTCACCGCGTTGGACGCCGATGCGGTGATGGTGATCGAGGCCCCAGACACCTCGCGGAATCGTGATGGTGTGGTGGCGCTGGAAACCTTTGCGCGCCGCTTTGGTCTGCGGGCCCGGCGTGGGTTGATCGGGTTTGCCAACGACACGCAGCAGGAAATCGCGCTGCTCTATGATCCCGACACCGTCACCGCCCGTCACGATCCACAGGGTGCGCGGCTGGGCGAGCGGAACGCCCGCGCGCACCCGCGGTTCGATGGCGTGTTTCACATCGATCTCGACACCGACGCCGCGCCGGAAACCGTCAAGTGGAGCAAACCACCGCTTGAGGTTGCGCTGCATGCCGGCGGGCGCGATCTGCGGCTGATCGGGGTCCATGCGAAATCCAAGGCGCCGCACGGTGCCACCACCCCGGCCAGCGCCATGCGGATCGCCATTGAAAACCGCAGAAAACAGTCGGCACAATGTATCTGGCTGCGCGCAAGGGTCGACGAACATCTGGCGCGGGGCGAATCGTTGATTGTCATGGGCGATTTCAACGACGGGCCCGGGCTGGACGAATATGAACAGCTGTTCGGGCGCTCGGGGGTGGAAATCGTGCTGGGCAGCGGCGCAACCCGGCTGATCGCTCCCCATGCCACCGCCGCCCCTGCCAATCGGCCCACAACTTCGCGGTTTTGGCTGCGCCACCGGGAAGAGTGGCTGGAGGCGCTGCTGGATTTCATCATGGTAACTCCAGATCTGGCGAACACCGCGCCGGTGTGGCGCATCTGGCACCCGCAGAACGACGCCACCTCGGCCAGTGACCCCGCGCTGGCAAACGCGCTGCTGACCGCCTCGGATCATTTCCCGGTAACGCTCGACCTCTTCTCAGACGGGGTTTGATCGCCTATATTATTTCCATGAGACTTGTCATCGCCCTTACCGCCCTGCTGATGTCCGGCCCTGCGCTGGCCGAGACGGATGTGCCCAAGGGTGACATCCGCGAAGGCGTCGATCTGTTGGGAGAGGGCGCAAGAAAGATGTTCCGCGGGTTGCTTGACGAGGTCGAACCATCGGTGCGCGACATGGCGCGGGCGTTGCAGGATCTGAACTGGCAGGGCCTGAAGATCGAGGATCTGGACGACTATCATCCGCCCGAGGTGCTGGAAAACGGCGATATCATTCTGCGGCGCAAGACACCCGAGCCGCTGCCGTTGCCCGCACCCCCTGAAATCGACCTCTGACAGGCGCCGTCATATCGCCTGCTTTTGAAATAAGCACCGAACGTGGTCCGGCATCCCGCACACACGTCAGGGCTTGCGCTCTCGCAGCCGCTTGACCTGACTTTCGGCACCCAGTGCTTGGACCAGCGACTGAAACCGCGATTTCGCCACTTCGCCGTAAAGGTCTTCGGCGGGTTCGGTCAACCACAGCTCCAGCAGTTTTTTCTTCGGGAACCAACGCAATTCGCCCAGACTGCCCGGCTTTTCGGCAGAAAACATCGCACCGAACCGCATCGCCCGGCCCAGAACCTCGGCCAGGGCGGTTTCCTTGTCGCTCAGCAGATCGATCATCGGCTCGAACCGACTGCCCGAGCGTGAGTTCTTATAGCGATGCAGCAGCGACAGCCCCAGAAACACCCGTTCAGGATGGGTCAGCCCGCCCAGATTGGCGCGGGTGGCGTTGTCGAAACAGGCCTCGTGCCGGTAATCGGGATGGGCGCGCCAGCTGACATCATGGAGCAGGCAGGCGGCACGCACGATGCGCAGGCGCTTTTCGCCCTCACCCTTGAACAGCGGTTCGATGAATTGATACAGCGCAGAGCCGAATCCGGGGATCCGCGCGTCCTTCTGTTCGACCCAGCGGCAGGATTCGATCAACGGGTCGCGGTCGCGGATGCGTTGCGGCATCTGTTCGTACAGCAGCCCCTCGCGGATACCATAGCTTGAAATCGCGATCTCGGCAGGTTTGAACTGGCGTATCAGTTGTTTCAACACCATGATCGCCAGCGGAATCAGCGACATCCGCGCCTCGCCGATGCCGGTCATCGCGCGCAACTCGTCCAGGGTGTGATGGTCGATGAATTTCGCCGTGGCCATGATGCCCGACGGGGTCATGCGGTATTCGTGCTGGACGTGCAGGGGGTAGTTGCGGCGCTGCATGTCGATACGGGCAATGGCACGCCACGACCCACCGACAAGAAACAAACGCTTGTGATCGATGCCAAGACCCTCGACCAGAGTATCGATCTGGCTCGCGATTTCGGCCTTGACCGCCTTCTTCCCCTTGATCCCCTGAAGCCGCAGCGGCCCGAGTGCCGAAGACATCCGTTTGCCCACGCGTCCGTCACCGATCCGGGCCATTTCCATCGACGATCCGCCGATGTCGCAGATGATGCCCTTGGCGCCGGGCCAGCCCAGCATGACACCCTGCGCCGACAGCCGCGCCTCTTCCTTGCCATCAACGACCCACATCCGCAGCCCTGTCGCCGCCTCGACTTCGGCGCGGAATTCCGGGCCGTCTGACGCTTCGCGGGTGGCGGCGGTGGCAACGACGGTCAGGGGGGTGGCGCCCATGCCTTCGGCCAGCCGGCTGAACCGTTTCAGCGCATTCAGCGCCCGCACCCGGCCTTCGGGATTCAACCGCCCGGTTTCGGCAAAACCGGCCCCAAGCCCCGCCATGACCTTTTCGTTGAAGAAATACGCGGGGCTGCGTGCGGCACCGTCGAAAACCACCATCCGGACCGAGTTCGACCCGACATCGACCACACCCACCCGGCTCAGCGCACGGGATGTCGGATCGTGGAAAAGCGGTCGACCGAACGGCCCCCAATCCTCGGGTTCAGAGGCGTCGGGGGCTGGGTCGTTCATGGCGGCTCCTGTCGGATGTCCGGTGTCCGTCGTGCGCGACACTGCCCGCAGTGTCCCCCGGGGTCAATGGCGGGAGGCGATCCGGACGTGTCGTCAAAAGCTTCAGCACAACTTGACCTCTCGCCAGAACAAGAGCGCAGAGTGTCTCCGGCGGGAGTATAGTCAAGTGAGAAAGTAACAATTTATCAGTGCCATAGTAGTGGTATGAGGGCGTCTCGGTTTTCAACTGTTTCTGCTCGCGCTTAGCGCTTACACTACGTGAAATCCGAATCGCCCGAGTCAACAGCTTCTCTGGCAACCCGACACAGCGCGGCTTGCGCACCGCGGATGTTGAGCCGGACGCGCCGGTGCAGGCGAGAAGTCGCTATTCCGAGCCCGTGCCTTCCC
Organism: Oceaniovalibus sp. ACAM 378; assembly: GCF_008085915.1. Lineage (GTDB taxonomy): Bacteria > Pseudomonadota > Alphaproteobacteria > Rhodobacterales > Rhodobacteraceae > Oceaniglobus. The sequence goes on from NZ_VSJK01000015.1 coordinate 82,863, forward strand.
AAATCTCTCCTGTCGGCAACACCGGCGAAGCATCCAGACTCTGTGCGTCCAGCATGAACGCCACGCGTTCGAGTGATGAGACAAGTTGCGCCTGTTCCCAATCGGCAAGCTTGGCGAATGCAAGGACATAGCGTTGCTGGAGTGCGTCGGGCGCATGGGCCAGCACAGTCCGTCCCACAGCCGTCATGACGACATTGATCTGACGTCGATCGACCTGAGACGACACCCGTTCGACCAAGCCACGGCCCACCAGTTTGTCAACCAATGTCGTCACCGTTGCCTGGCTGACCCCCATCTGGTTGGCCAGTGTTTTCGGGGTCGCGCTGTCCCTCTCATCGACGATCTGCATCACGCGGAGCTGTGCCGGTGTCATCCCTGCGGCCTGGGCCAGTTTGCGGGCATAATGCTCGGTCGCCCGCAGAATGCGATGCAGGGCGATCAGGCTTTCATCAGTCCGGTCATGGGGCGTGCTTGTCATGGCAGGGATCATTGCACGATGTGCGAAATGGCTCAATCTCAGAAGCGGTTCTGCAAGCGGAAATCGAGGTGTCCGCGCGGGTCGATCATTAGATAGTCGAAGCATAATATCCTGTGTGGACCGGCTCTCACTGTGTTCTATGGTGCCGGGTATATATTTTACTTTAGTTGTTGAAGTACTACCGATCATCCCCTAGTTCTATGCCTTGCAACTAACGAGGTCCAAGCGAATGCCGAAAGACACAGTTACACCGCGATCATGTGCGCCCCGTCTGCGCAAACCGGATGCGACGGATGGGGCCGCAATCTGGGAGCTTGTCCGCGACTGCAAGCCGCTCGACGAAAACTCGATGTACGCCAACCTGATTCAGGTGGACCACTTTCGCGACACCTGTGTGGTGGCAGAGCTTGACGATGAGATCGTCGGCTGGATCTCCGGCCACATGATCCCGGGAGAGGCCGCATTTTTTGTCTGGCAGGTTGCTGTCAGCCCCAAGGCGCGCGGTCTTGGCTTGGGTCACCACATGCTTTTCGAACTCGTCAATCGTTGCGAGACCGACGATGCGGAAACGCTGAAGACCACGATCACCAAGGATAACGACGCTTCATGGGGTATGTTTCGCAGCTTTGCCCGCAAAGTTGGCGGGCGTCTGACGGACGAGCCCCACTTCAAGAAGGAAGCACATTTCGGCGGCGCTCACGATACCGAGCACATGTTGACGATCGAACTGCCGGTCGCGCCCGAAATCAAGCAGACAGCTTGACCGCAACCTTCTGACAAAAAACCCTAAACGGGAAAGGATTCACCATGCCCAGAGACATGGCACAGGATACTTCTATTTTCACGCGCCGTGAGAGCGAAGCGCGCTCCTATTGCCGCGACATGGGCGCAGTGTTCACGCGCGCCAGCGGCTCTGAAATGTTTGACGCTGAAGGCAATCGCTATATCGACTTTCTCGCGGGCTGTTCTTCGTTGAACTACGGCCACAACGATCCTGACATGAAGGCCGCGCTGATCGAGCATATTTCCGGCGACGGCATCGCTCATGGTCTCGACTTTCACACAGATGCGAAAAGCGCCTTTCTGAAGGCTTATGAGGACAATATCCTCACGCCGCGCGGCATGGATTATAAGGTGATGATGACCGGTCCGACCGGCACCAATGCGGTGGAAGCGGCGATCAAGCTGGCCCGCAAGGTGACGGGACGGCGCAACGTGATCTCTTTCACCAACGGTTTTCACGGGATGACGATGGGCGCGCTGGCGCTGACCGGCAATGCCTCCAAACGGGACGGCGCGGGGCCCGTCTCGCTGCCTGATGTCACCCATATGCCGTTCGAAGGCTCCATGGGCGAGAATTTCGACACGCTGGAGCTGATCGACACGATGCTGTCGAACCCCTCGTCCGGCATCGACGCTCCGGCCGCCTTCATCTTTGAGCCTATTCAGGGCGAAGGTGGGCTGAACGCTGCTTCCGATGACTGGATGCGCGGTATCGAGCGGATCGCCCGCAAGCACGGGGCGTTGCTGATTGTCGATGACATTCAGGCAGGTTGCGGCCGTTCGGGCAGTTTCTTTTCCTTCGAAAAGTCCGGAATCAAGCCTGATATGATCCCGCAGGCAAAATCCCTGTCGGGTTACGGGCTGCCGTTTGCGGCACTGCTGATCAAGCCCGAGCATGATATCTGGAAGCCAGCCGAGCACAACGGCACCTTCCGTGGCAACACCCACGCCTTTGTGACGGCCCGCGTCGCGATCGAGAAATTCTGGTCAGATGACGCGTTCGAAAAAGAGATTGCCGAAAAATCCGTCTTGCTGACCGATGCGCTGAAAGCTGTGGCGGACTTGATCGAAGGTGCGACGCTCAAAGGGCGCGGCATGATGCAGGGGGTCGATGTGGGGTCTGGCGATCTGGCATCAACGATCTGCGCAAGGGCCTATGAACTGGGTCTGGTGATCGAAACATCCGGCGCCAACGGCGAAGTTGTCAAATTCCTGGCCCCGCTCACGACCTCGCCGAAGGTCATTGCGGAAGGGTTCGACATCCTGATGCGTGCAACGCGCGACGCGATCAACACAATGAAAATAGCGGCGGAGTGACAACACAATGATTGTACGAGATTACAACGAGCTGAAAAACACCGACCGCCATATCGCAGACGCGGAATGGACATCCACCCGCATGTTGCTGGCCGACGACAGCATGGGTTTTTCCTTCCACATCACCGTTCTTCAGGCGGGTTCGGAACATACGTTTCACTACAAGCACCACTTCGAAAGCGTCTATTGCATGAAGGGTAAAGGGTCGATCACGGATCTCGCCACGGGCGAGACCCACCAGATCCATCCGGGGGTGATGTATGCCCTGAACCTGAACGACAAGCACACGCTGCGCGCCGATGAAGAATTGCACATGGCCTGTTGTTTCAATCCGCCGGTCACCGGTACGGAAGTACATCGCGAAGACGGCTCGTATGCACCGGCAGAGGAACTAGAAAATCAATCATGACCCGCTCTTCACATACGGTCGAAAAAATCGGCGGCACGTCCATGTCGCGGGTGCGCGAACTCAAGGACACGCTGTTTTTGGGCGACCGCACCGGGGATGAACTTTATGGTCGCATTTTCGTGGTGTCCGCTTTTGGCGGCATCACGAATATGTTGTTGGAAGACAAGAAAACCGGCGCGCCCGGGGTTTATGGCCATTTCATCAACGCCGACACCAAGCACCACTGGCAAGAGGCGGTCACCCGGGTCGCCGACGAAATGCGAAAGCTGAACCGGGAGGTGCTCGATCATCCGGCGGACATCGAACAGGCAGATGGTTTTGTCTCTGACAGGACAGTCGGGGCGCACAACTGCCTGATCGACTTGCAACGGCTTTGCGCATACGGACACTTCCGGCTGTCTGAGCACATGCTGCAAATTCGCGAGCTGCTTTCGGGGCTGGGCGAGGCACATTCGGCCTTCGTTACCACGTTGCTGTTGCGAAGGGCGGGCATAAGCGCCCGCTTTGTGGATCTGTCGGGCTGGCGCGACGAGGGCAACGTGACCCTGCACGAGCGTATCGCCAACGCGATGGAAAAGATCGACCCTCATACCGAGATGCCTATCGTCACCGGTTATGCGCAGTGCGCCGAGGGGCTGATGCGCGAATTCGACCGTGGCTATTCCGAGGTGACCTTTTCAAAGCTCGCCGCGCTGACGAATGCTCGCGAAGCGATCATCCACAAGGAATTCCATCTCTCGTCCGCTGACCCCCGGCTGGTTGGCGAAAAGAACGTGTCCAAGCTTGGGCGCACAAATTATGATGTTGCCGATCAACTGGCCAACATGGGCATGGAGGCGATTCATCCCAAGGCGGCCAAGACCCTGCGTCAGGCCGATGTGCCGCTGCGGGTGACCAACGCATTCGAACCGCACGATCCGGGCACCCTGATTGACGACCGGAAGGCCGAGACACCTGCTGTCGAGATCATCACTGGCCTCGACATCGTGACGCTTGAGGTGTTCGAACAGGATATGGTCGGTGTCAAAGGCTATGATGTGGCAATCCTCGAGTGTCTCAAGCGCCATAATGCACGGATTGTGTCGAAGGTTTCGAACGCCAATACGATCACGCACTACCTTGACACCTCGCTCAAGACGACAAGACGGATCGAAAAGGATATTACCAAGGCCTTTCCGGCAGCCGAGATCACCACCCGCACCCTGGCCATGGTCTCGGTCATCGGGCGCGACCTGAAGGGTCTGTCGGTACTCCAGCGCGGATTGGAAACCATCGCCAACGCCGGACTCTCGACCATCGGAGCCAGTCAGGGGCCGCGAAAGGTTGACGTGCAGTTCATTCTGAACCGCGACGCGCTGCAACCTGTCATCAAGGCACTGCACGCCGAATTCATCGAACTTGCTCGGCCAAAGTTGACATGTGCTGCCTAGACAAGTGAAATCCGGGTCATCCGGGTCATCCGGGTCATCCGGGTCATCCGGGTCATCCGGGTCATCCGGGTCATCCGGGTCATCCGGGCCTGCCCTGCGCGGCATCTTGCCCGTATAGCAATTCCACCTTTAGCAAGGCGGCCGGCGCCGCCACAGGGGATGCGCGTCAGGGTGATCCACAGGGGCCTTGCCGAGCTGACAGATGATCGCGTCACCTGATGGGGCGGGTCAGCTCAATCTCGACCGCTCTGCCTCCATCAGTGACTCGGTTTTTCGAACGAACGACTCTGCAGGCATTCCCGCTGGGATCGGAGCCAGATACGAGACGGTGATTGTCCCGCCACGTTTGCATGATCCGCCAAGCCCCCAGAATTTGCCCGAGTTCACCAGAACGGGCAGCACGGGCGTTCCCAGCTTTGCATACAGCAACTCCACACCCCGCTTGAACTTGATCGGTTCAAGCTCCTTCATGCGTGACCCCTCTGGAAAAATGAGCACCGAGCGACCGCTTGCGAGCGCTTCACGACTCTCTTTCAGCATAGATTTCAATGCCTTGGATCCGCTCTCTCGGTCAATGATGATCATCGGGGATTTTCGCAGGTACCAACCGATGATCGGAATCCGCAGCAGTTCCTGTTTAGCGACAATTGCTACATCAGGAAAGAGAACCAGAAACGCGAGCGTTTCCCAGGTGGATTGATGATTGCAGACGATAAGACAGGGTTCCGCCGGAATCAGCTCGCGCCCCACCTCGACATAGTCCAGCCCAACGACATGCTTCAGCCCGAACAGCACCCCGCGCACCCACAGACGGGTTGCCGCCCGAATTGCCTTTCGCGGCGACCCAACGAGCCAGAGGCCCAGCACTCCCAAAGCGAACCAAACGGTCCAGCTGGCAAGGAACGCGTCGAACAGGCGCGATTTCAATTTGTTTTGAGGCATGGGACTCATTCCGTTGAAACACTCTCGCTGATTTTAGGCTTGGCCGCTGATTCACTTTCCGAAGTGAGGCGGGGGATCTGCGATACTGGGACCAGAACAACTGGCGCAAGGCGCACTGGTTTACGAGTTCTCGATAGAAGATCATGGCCCTCAGGACCACCTCCTTTGATATAGATTGCTTCGTCAATTTGACTGCTCGCGGCAAAATTCCGCTCCCCGGAGGCCGCCTTGGCCCTGGGTTCACTCGAAACGCTTTAAGCCTCAGCCAAGACTGTTCCAACTATATTGTCGAACCTACACGAGGCCTATGGGGTTATTCTGCAAGGACTTGGGTCGACGACGACGGTATCGTGAGCTCTCGGATGCATATGCAGGATCATATGCCGATAGCGAGTGAACGAACCAACTTTTTTATAGATTTTGTCCCGGAGCGGCACCTTGCCGCAAGTGCATAGGCCAGCGTAGATCAAGACTTGAGCCCGGGCAATCAACTGTAAGGGACTGTTCTGCCGGAAAAAAAGACGGTTCGGAACCTCGTGTGGAATGGTTTGCCTGCCGCCCTACAGATCCTGCCCCGGCATATTCACCTGTCGACCACGCCAATGAATGAATAGCCCCGAAACGATGATCAAACCTGATCCCACGAGCATCGAAAAACTCAGCTTCTCGCCAAATAACAGCACGCCCAACGATATTCCAAAGAGCAGCCGTGTATATCGGAACGGGGTGACGGCTGAAACCTCTCCGGTTCGCATGGCTTTCATCAAGAATGAATAGGCGGTGACGCCCGCCAGCACAGCGCCCAAGAGATAGGAAGAAGTCTCAAGGCCGGGCCGTACGAAAGGGGCCGATTGCCAGACCGAAAATGCAACGCCGGCAACGACAATCGCCAAAAATCCATACAATCCAAGGATCAGAGTGCTTAACGAAGCAGGTGCCGCCCTGCTGGCCAAATCACGCCCGGCAAAGCCAAACATTCCAATAACGGCGAGGATCGAAAGCAGCGAGAAGCTCTCGGTTCCCGGCCTGATAATGACTAAAACCCCAACCAAACCGATAAGAATGGCTGTCCATCTGCGCCATCCCACCTTTTCGCCAAGAACCAATGCGGCACCTGCAACCACGACCAGTGGCGTCGCCTGCAAGATCACAGTCGCTGCCGATAAAGGGATCAGGGAAATTGCCAGCGTGTAGAACAGGCGGCCAACCACTTCGAACACCACGCGAACCCGCATCGGGCGTGAGACAACGTCCCGACTGAACAGAGCCTCCTTGTTGAGGCGCGCCAGACAGGCAAAGATCAGCGCCCCGCCCAAGCCAAAGATGATCAAAATCTGACCAATCGGAAGCGTCTTGGAAGCGGTCTTGATAAATGAGTCCTCGATGGCAAAAATTGCCATCGCAGCGATCATCCAAACACTGCCAAGCAGGTTGGCGCTGTGGTCATTCGCAATCTTGGGGGTCACAAGTATTCCGATGCGGGCTTGCGCTCTGACGCTCACATTCAGCGAGAGATCAGCATTGGTCCATTTCGGGTCTGATGCCTGATAGGTTCCGTTCCGTCAATGTGGAAGCATCGATCCCGCTTGGTGTCATGCGGTGCAAATGCGCAAACCGGCCCTTCCGGATCTAACGGGCCATGGAACACTGAGCTGCGCCGGGTCTGCCAGATCTCGTTTCCCCGTTTTCGGCTTCTGGTCCCTGATATTGCGAGGCGATAGAGAAAATCGGACATCACGGTTCCGCCCAAATGCGCCATCAATCGATCAAGGTCACAGGTGATTTGTATTTCTCAACTTCACTGACCGGATTTTACGAGGTTACTTCAGAGCGAGCGCGGCCTCGGCAATGTCGCAAGTCCGGCGGCTTCCAAATGCGTCAGCAATGCTGTTTCAACCGGGGTCATGTGCCGTTCCGCATCCACAAGCGAAAACACATCCACCAGCGGCGGAGGGACCGGTACCGGTACCTGCCACAGCCGCGCACCATAACGAATGGCATGTCCGCGTGCCATGCAGCCGATGGCGGTGCCACTCTCGATCAGTTCCGACAAGTCCACAATGCCCGTCGCCGCAGCAATCACCCGGTCGCCGATGCCGTGTCGCACCCGCCAGACCGTGAGCGCCGAAAGCGCGCCTGCCATCCGGTCCTCTTCATAGCCGACCACGTCCGATGCGGCGAGAACCGCGAGGTCGATGTCTTTCTGACGAAACAGCGGATGTTCGGGCCCGCAATAAACGCCGAATTCCTGACTTCTCAGCGGCTTTGCCCGCAACCGTTGGATCGTCGGGTCGACCCGGGTGCAAAAGCCGACCGACGACGCCCGTTGTTGCAACGCCTGCGCGACCTCGTGGCACGGCGTCGAGCGGATCGACAGTGTTACATCGGGATGCTGGCGGCGGAAGTCTTCCAGAACCGGCGTGATATCGTCCATCTCAAGGTGCGACGAGCGATGCACCACCACAGTTCCCGACAGGGCCCGGCCCCCGTCGGCGGTCAGATCGTTCAACCGCACAACCCCGCCATAGATTTCCAACACCTCGCGATAGACTGCCTCGCCGGCCCGGGTCACCCGAAAGGCCTGACCACCGCCGCGTTCAACCAGCCGTTGATCCAGTCGTTCCTCGAGCCGCCGCAGCGCCGCAGAAACCGAGGGTTGCGACACGTTCAACCGGTTCGCCGCAGCCGTGATCGACCTTTCCTGCACAATGACCATGAAGGTCAGCAGCAGGTTCCAATCAAGTTGCATCGCCAGACGGTCGAGTGGAAAACTCATGTGGCCGGTGTCTCCAGCATCGGTTCTGCGAAATGGCACAATGCCATCCGCGCCTCACCCGTCCGGCGCAAGGGCGGCGGCGTGGTGTCGCACAGGCCTTTTTCAGCGATCGGGCACCGGGTATGGAATGAACAGCCTTTCGGCACGTTTGTCGGGCTGGGGATATCGCCGGTCAGGCGCATCCGGTCCGGGCGCGCCCGCGCCTCGGGGACGGGAACCGCCGAGAGCAAGGCGCGCGTATAGGGGTGGCACGGGTCATCGAACACCTGTTCGACGGGCCCTTCCTCGACAATACGCCCCAGATACATCACCGCCACCCGTTCACACAAAAACCGTACTACAGCCAGGTTATGCGAGATGAAAAGCTGTGTCAGTGCGGGACGAGTGGCGCGCAGATCCTTGAGAATGCCCAGGATTTGCGCCTGCACCGACACATCCAGCGCCGAGGTGGGTTCGTCCAGCACCAAAAGATCGGGCTCCAGCACCAGCGCGCGGGCGATACACACCCGCTGTTTTTGCCCACCTGACAGTTCGTGCGGATATCGATCATGAAACTGTGCCGACAGCCCCATGGCGTCCAGGGTTTCGGCTACCCGGTCACGCAACGCCTTGCCCCGCAGCGAGGTATTCAGGATCAGCCCCTCGGACACGGCACGCCGGATCGTCATGCGCGGGTTCAGCGACGAATGCGGGTCCTGAAAGATGATCTGCGCCTTCTGACGCAGCTTCTTAAGGTCGCGGTTTGATGCCCCGATCACATCCATCCCGTCAATTTCGATCTGGCCCGCTGTGGCCCTGACCAGCCGCAATGCCGTTTTGCCCACCGTGGTTTTGCCCGAGCCGCTTTCACCCACAAGACCCACGGTTTCACCGGCGCGCAGGGTCAACGACAGCTTTTCGACGGCCCGCACCAACTGCCCGTTCACCAGCGGGAAATGCACGTCCAGATCGCGGATCGCCAACATCGCCGGGTCAGACATGGGCGGGTTCCTTTTTGCGTTCATCGTCATAAAGGGTGCAGGCGACGCGGTGCGCTTCGCCGACCGGGCGCATGGGAACCGGAACGCCGCAAGCCGGGGCCGCCTGCGCACAACGCGCAGCGAACAGGCAACCTGACGGCGGGTGCAGCAAGTCGGGCAACGTCCCCGGAATCGACGCAAGCCGGTCCTGACGGCGGAACGGGTGCGGCAGCGCCGCAAGCAGCCCCTGAGTATAGGGATGGGCCGGCGCGTCGAAAATTTGCGCAATCGGCGCATCTTCGACAACTTTACCCGCATACATCACGGCAACGCGCGAACAGACCTGCGCCACAACGCCAAGATCGTGCGAGATCATGATCATTGTCAGCCCCATCTCGTCGACCAGTCCCGCCATCAGGTCAAGGATCTGTGCCTGAATCGTCACGTCAAGCGCCGTGGTGGGTTCATCTGCGATCAAAAGCCGGGGTTTTGCGGCCAGCGCCATGGCAATCAACACCCGCTGCCGCATCCCGCCCGACAACTCGTGAGGATAGGCGGCAAGCTGGCGCTCGGGATTGGGCAGTTGCACCTTTTCCAGCATGTCCAGCGCGATAGCTTTGGCCTCGACCCGTTTGATGCGCCCGCCCGATTGGGCGCGGATTGCGTCGATCAATTGCGTGCCGATGCGGAACACCGGGTTCAGATAGGTCATCGGATCCTGAAAGATCATCGCCACCTGACGGCCACGCACCTGGCGCAACTCGCGGTCGGACAGGCCCAACAGCTCGCGACCGGCCAGTTTTACCGACCCGCCGGTGATCCGTGCGGGCGGTGTCGGGACCAGCCCGAACGCGGCGCGAGTCAGCACCGATTTGCCACATCCGGTTTCCCCGACCAGACCAAGCGCCTCGCCCGGTTGCAGCGACAGGTTCACGCGGTCGATGGCATGATAGGTGCCGTCGAACGTGTCGAACACCAGCGAGAAATCGCGGATATCAAGAAGGGGCTCTTTGGTCATGCTTACCTCTGGCGCGGGTCGAAAACGTCGCGCAGGCCGTCTCCGAGAAGGTTGAAGCCAAGAACCGTCAGATAGATTGCGAGACCCGGAAAGAACGTCGCCCACCACCAGTCGGGCAGATAGGCCCGCCCGGTCGCGATCATCGCGCCCCATTCAGGATAGGGCGGTTGCGCACCCAACCCCAGAAAACCAAGGGATGCCGCCCCGAGAATCGCCATGCCCATATCCATCGATGCCTTGACGATGATCGGTGACAGGCAGTTCGGCAGCACATGCACGAAAAGCACGCGCAGAGGACCGGCACCCAAGGCGCGCGCCGCATCCACATAGGTTTCGTTGCGTTCGCTCAGCGTTTTGGCCTGCACCAGTCGCACATATCCCGGCCACCAGACCAGCGACAACGCAATCATCGCATTGAGGATACCGGGGCCAAGTGCGCCAACAATGGCGATGGCCAGAATCAGACCGGGGATCGACAGAAAGATGTCGGTGATCCGCATGATGACTTCGGAAATCCACCCGCTTGTCATTCCGGCGATCAGACCCAGGGGCACGCCGATCAGAATCGCGATGCCGGTGACCGTCACCCCGATCTGCAATGTGGTGCGCGCGCCGATCAAAACCCGCGACAGGATGTCCGAGCCGACCTGATCGGTGCCAAACCAATGCTCGGCTGACGGTGGCAGCAGCTTTGCCGCGAAATCGACCGCGCCATAGGCATCTTCCGGGTAGGGGGCCAGCCAAGGTCCGAACGCGGCAATGAACAGGAATAACACCACGATCACGAGGCCCAGCATCGACGAAAAGCTGCGCGAATAGGTCTTGATCGCGCGACGCGTCTCGCGAAACCGCATGGGCGGTCGGATCGCGGCTGTACGCGGTTCAAGCGATGCGTCGGTCATCTTTGCACTTTCATATCTGGTTGCGCACCCGCGGATCGAGAAGCGCATAGGCCAGATCAATCAGCAGGTTGGTCAGCATGAAGGCCGCGCCCAGAATCAGCGTCACAGCCATGATCGGTTCGAAATCGGAAGAGATTGCAGCCTTGGCGGCGTAAAGTCCGATGCCGGGAAAATCGAACACGCTTTCGACCAGAACCGTACCCCCCAGCATCCAGCCGAACCGCAGCCCGATCATCGCCAGCGTCGGCAGGATCGCGTTCTTCAACGCATAGATGGCCACAATCCTGAACGGCCCGATTCCCTGGGCGCGGGCATTCACCACATAATCGCGGCCCAACACCTCGAGCATTTCGGCACGGTTCACCCGGATGATCGCTGCCAGAGCCGGAAAGCTGAGCGCGATCGCGGGCAGGACCATATGTTTCAGCGCGTTTCCGGCGGTTGCCGGGTCGCCCGCCAGCAACGCATCGAAAGTAATCATGCCGGTGATCCTTGGCGGCACCTCGTCAAAAATTCCCAGTCGTCCACCCAGTGGGAACAGCCCCAATTCAAGCGAAAGATACCATTGCAGCATCAGACCCAGCCAGAACATCGGTAAGGCAACGCCGGACACCGACAGAAAGCGGATCGCGTGATCGGGCAGGCGGTTCTGATACACCGCAGCCAGAACGCCGAAAGGCACACCAAGGACGACGGCGATCAGAATCGAGAACAACACCAGTTCCAATGTCGCGGGCAGGAAAACCGCGACATCCTGCGCGACCGGGCGACTGGTATAGACCGAGTTGCCGAGATCGCCCTGTGCCAGCTGCCCCAGATAGAAAAGGAAACGCGCAGGCAGCGGGCGGTCGAACCCGCGCTCGACGCGAATTTTCTCGACCATCTCCTGCGAGGCATCAGGCCCCGCCGCCAGACGTGCCGGATCGCCGGGGGCAATGTTGGTCACGGTAAAGGTGATAACCGCCAGCCCCAACAGCATGACCAGCATCAGGCTCAGTCGTTTGATAATCAGTCGTTTCATCGCACCTGCCGACCGTTGCATGGAAACAGGCGCCGCCGTCCTGGCGGCGCCCCGTCATATTAGCCCGAAAGGATCAGGGCTGGATGCTCAGCGGATAGAGATCCACCTCGCCCGTCATGCGGATCGGGCTGTCTTCGTAGCCTTTGACATAAGTTTTATAGGCGAACATGCGTTGACGCATCATGCCGAAGATCTCGGGTTGCAGATCGACGATCCGCTGCTGGATCTCGGCATAGATCGGTGCCCGTTGATCCCATTCAGAAAGCTTGCGGGCCTCTTCGATCATCGCGATCAGCTCCGGGTCTTCCAGAAAATGCGACGCATAGTATTTGCCTTGCGACGACGGATGATACTGGATCGCCACCGCGTCGGGATCGGTTGAAACCGGTGTGGTGAAGATCGCCATCAGATCGGGGCTTTCGGCCACGTCTGACGCGCGGGACACCATGTTGGGCCAGGTCAGCGGCACCATCTCAAGCTCGATGTTCAGATCGCGCAGGCTGTTCAACAGGGCAAGCCCCATCTGACGCTGCTGTTCCAGACCCTGGACATAGACATATTCCAGGGTGATTCCACCGTCCGGCCAGGCCGATTTGGCCAGATATTCGCGGGCCTTTTCCAGATCCTTGCGCGGCATGTCGATATCGACATGGACGACACGGCCATCGCCGAGGCGGCACCGACCGGCGATGCCGATACCCTTTACACCACGCTGCCCAGCGGGCGTTCGGTGCTGATCAGCAAGGCCGCCGTCATCAAGGGCATGGCGGGGCGCCTCGACGACCTAAAAGCCGTCGACGCTGCGGTGTCGGTGGTGTGCTGCACCGGCAAGTTTCCGACGCTGACCGCGCCGGGCGTACATTTCGCCTCGGACCTTCTGGCGGGTGCGGTCGATGGCTGCCTGCCCGGCAATGGCCGCCTTGGGGTGTTCATCCCGATGGCGGCGCAGGCTGCGGAATGCAGCCGGCGCTGGAGCAGGCCGGGGCGGGAGTGTATCACCGTGCCGCTGTCCCCCGGGGCCGACGATGAATCCATCCGCATCGCCGCGCGTGACATGGCCGCACATGCGCCAGATCTCGTGGTGCATGACTGCATCAGTTACACAAGCCGCACGCGCGACATTGCTCACTTGATCCACGGTCGCCAGACCCTGCTGGCGGTGTCGGTTTGCGCCCGGTTCGCAACCGAACTCGGCGGATTCTGACACTCAAACTATTTGGTAGGGGGCAGCCCGGCTGTTCAGCCAGCGGCGTGTTTTCCTGAGCTGCTCAAGACCCACAATTCAGCACCGTAGCGTCGATGATCTCTGCGCCGTGAAACACAGGCGCGCGAAATCACAAAGACTTCAAAACCGCTTTTATCTCGTTTGCCAAGGCTTCAACGTGGGGTTCCTGCAGCATTGTGAGATGGCCACCGGGCACATCAATCACCTTGAAACCGGCCCTCGCGACCGACGCCCAACCCAGGCCGTTGGCCAGAGTTTCCTCGGTGTCGAAAAAACCGCTCTTCGAACGAAAGATCGTCAGAGGAATATCCACCGGCGGGGGCGTATACTCGTGCACCGCCTGTTCATTCGACGCGATAAATTCGAACACGGTCCTCGGGGTCAGGTTCTCGTCATCTTCGGATTTTCGATTGATCTGGCGTGATGCGATCATATTGTGGAAATCATGGATGCGGTTGCGAATGATCTGCGCCGGATAGTCCCGGCCGAAATATCGCGCGCGACGCAGGTGAGCACCGATTTTTCTTATGCCACTGACTGCGGTTCTCCCGTCGGGACCGGCAGCATCGAAAAAGGCGAGCATTCCCACAGTGCGACCGCTGGCGTGAAGTTGCTGGGCCAGTTCAAACGCAATATAACTGCCGAGGGATGCGGCCATAAGATGGACCGGGCCATCCGGATAGCGGCGATTGATCTCTTTGCAGTACCGGCTGGCGGTATATTCGACACCGGTCGGCGTGTTTTCATCCAGAGAGCCGACCGATACCCCCATCACCGGCTGATCCAGCCCGAGATGTCTGGCCAGTGGATGAAAATACTCTTCATTCGCGCCTAGAATATGGATTGCCAGCAGCGGGGCCTTGCTGCCCAGCGGTTGTATCGGAATGATATGTCGGGAGGTCTGGCTGCCTGCTTCAAGCACCTTGCTCAGGGCGCGGGGCGACGGATTGTCGCGAAAATCAACGATGCCCAGCTTTTTCCCGGTGGCGACCTCGATCCGACCGATGAACTCGATCGACAACAAAGAATGACCGCCCAGATCAAAAAAGCTGTGATCCGGATCGATGTGCGGCAATTTCAGCACCTCGGCCATCGTCTCGCAAATCTGGATTTCCAGTTGGGTGGCAGTGGTTTTGCTCTGTGCGGCGCGGGTCGGAGTGGCTGTGGGCCGGGGCAGGGCGCGACGGTCGATCTTGTCGTTTTGTGTGCGCGGGAACTCGGGCAGGTGCACCAGCGTCGGCCTCATGTATGAGGGCAGCAAAGCTGCGACCTCGTCGGCAACGGCTGTCAGGTCAGGGGCAGTGGCGGATGCAATCCACACGACAAGCCGGGCGGATGGCGTGTTCTTGTCCAGCACATCGCACAGGGTTTCGACCCCGGGCAGGCAGTCCTCCACGGCTCGCTCCACATGGCGCAGTTCAATGCGATGACCGCGCAGCTTTATCTGCCGGTCCTGGCGACCAAGAAATTGCAGATTTCCGCTGTCCAGCCATTGGGCCCTGTCGCCGGTGCAATAGATGCGGCCTTTCGCGCCGAACCCATTGGGCCTGAAGACCCGCGCCGTTTCCGCAAGCCGCCCGATATATCCCTGACTGACCGCAGGGCCACCGATGGCCAGCTCGCCGATTGCCCCCTTTGGGGCAAGGCTGCCGTCCGACGTTATGACATAGGCCTGCGCATGGGCTGTCGGCCGGCCGATACAGACCTCTTCGTCGGATTGCTGGGTCTCGGGCTCGTACAGGGTGCAGGTGATCGTGGTTTCCGTCGGGCCATAGCCGTTCAGCCATCGCGGCCCCGGCGCAATTTCCAACCATTCCGACAATATCTGCGGCGAGATACGCTCGCCTCCGACAACAACCAGACGCACAGAGGGCGATATGCCCGTTCCGCTTGTCCGCATATACTTGGTCAGGACCGTCCAGAACGCTGTGGGAATGTTCAGCACGCTGAGTTGCTGTTCCTCAACCTGATCAAGAAACACCGAGGGCGATTCCGCCATCTCAGCACTGCGCAGCACAAGTGTCGCGCCTGACATCAGCGTGGTGAATATCTCTTCTATGGCCACGTCAAAAGACAGGCCGGCAAATTGCAAGGCCCGGTCTTCGCCGCTTGTTCCAAAGGCCTTTGTCATCGCCGCCAGATGCGCCAGAAGATTGCCGCGCGAGACCCGGACACCCTTTGGTGTGCCGGTCGAGCCTGAAGTGTAAATCACATAGGCCAGATGTTCGGTATTTTTCGCCGGGCAGGCAATGGGGTCTGCGACCGGGCCCGGTTCTTGCGAGATCGGGGTTGTCTTGTGGCCGCTGATCACGCCCTCAGCCGCGATGACGATCTGCGCCTTGCTGTCCGACAACATATGCGTGCGGATCGCGTCGGGATGTATCGGGTCCACCGGCATGAACGCCGCCCCGGTCTTGAGCGTGGCAAGCACTGCGATCACGAAATCAGCGGATCGGTTCAGGTTGACGGCCACAATCTCACCAGCGGTTGCGCCATGATCCTGAAGGACCCGGGCCAGCCGGTCCGATTGCTGGTCAAGCGCTGCAAAGCTCAGCACCTCGTTCTGTCCGATAACCTCCAGCGCCGCGGCATCGGGCGCATTTCGCACCACATCCCGGAAGCGTTGGATCAGGCAGGTGCCGGGGTCTTCCAGCGGACTGTCCGGCATCGACCAGCCAAGCAGCGTTTCGCGCTCGTCAGGGTCCAACATCTCAAGCGCCGCGATCTTGGTGCTGCCATCGGCCTTGGAGATGGCGCCAATCAACCGGATCAGATGCGCAAACATCCGATCTGCCACCTCATCGGCAACAACGGATGGGTCATGCTCAAGCTGGACTTTGATTTCATCGCCGGCATGGACCGAAAGCATCAGGGGCATGCCGCCCTCTTCGCGCAGTTCGAGCTTTTCAACCCCTCCGGAGAGCGCACCTTCGGCTGCAAGGCGTTCGCCTCCGGCATTTTCAAACATGATCACGGTTGAAAATAACGGCTTTGCCCCATGCAGCCCAATGCTTCGGCGGATCAGTTCGGCTGGAGTTTGTTCAAGCCGCTGCAAGGACAGTGTGTGTTGGCGCAACGCTTTCAACAAAGCCGCCACCGTCAGATCGGGGTCAAGGCGCACGCATGTCGGGAGCGTATTGATCAGACACCCGACGGTATCGTGACAATTGGCCATGGCATGGCGGCCCGACCTGACAACACCAAAGGTGACAGCATCGCACCCCTGCCAGCGTGACAGCAGGATCCCCCATACGGCCTGCACCAGATTGGCCATGGTCGCCCCGTTCCGCACAGCCACCTGTCCGAGCATTGCGCCTTGATCGGCGGTCAGCGTCCGCGTTTTCTGGCGCTTTCGCGTCGCTGTGGGGTCCGCATCGTCCCCCCCGGGCAAGGTCAAAGTGCCGGCGTCCTCGGTGTCTTTCAGATACGCGCTGAAATACGTCTCCGCCTCGTTTGAATTTGGAACCAAGTCGGGGATCGCCCGGCAGAAATCTCCGAAGGTCATTGTATCGGGGTTCGCAGGCGGCAACGCACCGGTTTGCATGAAGGTAATCAACTCCTGCGCCAAGCGCGACATGCTGCGCCCATCCACAATGGCGTGGTGCAGCGTCAAAACCAGTACGCAATGCGTTCCGCCCCAGCGGATCAGATTGGCGCGCCACATGATATGGTCCACCAGATCAAACCCCTGCAGGCGGTCTTGGTCCAGAAACTCTTCAAGCTGGTCCAGACGCGCCTTGTCCGAGGCAGGTTCCTTTTCGGACAGGTTGAAAGGAACGTGGACTGAAGGATTCACCCGCTGGTTCAGCCGGCCGGTATCATCCCGCCGGATCATCATTTGCAGCGCATCATGCCGCGTCGCCAGCGCCTTTAGGCCAGCCCTGAGCCGATCTTCGCAAACCGGTGTCTTGCCAAAATGAATAACAACCTGTTCCAGATTGACCCAAGGCTGCGCCGCGATCAAACTCTCGGAAAGCAAACCGATCTGCATTGGCGTCAACGAAAACTCCCGACTTTGGTGATCTCCAGAACTGTGATTCATATCGTGGTCACTGCCTCATCCGCGCGAAGATCTGCACATCGATTGTGAGCCCATAGCGTTTTGCATAACGCGCGATGATATTGAAATCCACCGGTTAAGGGGGGGCTCTGTCGCACAAATCGCCTTAAGAAACTCTTATCTTGAAGTCGGGAAGGTAGCTTGAGATTATCGGCAGTCCACCCGTTTCGACCTGCAAATCCAAGTACGCGCCAGCCAAGAGTGATGTGCCAACGCTCCGCGGATTCCCGACGACCCGTTGACCGGCAATCGATGCCTTCAGGCCCATGCGGGTTTCAGGTTTCGCGATGCATTGACGTTCTCCTCGACCGCCTATCTCGACGTTAATGGCCAGACAGGCCCGCTTTGTCCTGTTTGAATCGCGGATCACCCTGTTCACGCACGCTGTCGCGTTGGTCGTGTAGATGACCTTGCGGATCGCCGGATCAAAGGCGAAGAACTGGGTCACCTCTTGCCAGTCCCGAGACCCCCTTTTCATTGCCAATTAGGTCGGACAACTGCCGTGTGGCAGGCCATCATGACCTTTTTTCGCTGATAATGTGACTTTTCTCGGGATTGACGCGATCAAGCCTTGGACATTACCCCACCGAACCCGCTAGTCCCCTCCTGAACATAACAAGGATCGATTACTATGCGCATCGCCATGATCGGCACAGGCTACGTCGGGCTCGTCTCTGGCGTCTGTTTTTCGGACTTCGGTCATGACGTGATCTGCGTCGACAAGAACCCCGACAAGATCGCGATGCTGCGGCGGGGCGAAGTGCCGATCTTTGAGCCCGGACTTGACGATCTGATGGCGCGCAACATCGACGCCGGGCGGCTTACCTTTACCACCGACCTGACGGCGGCGGTGGCTGGGGCCGATGCGGTATTTATTGCCGTCGGCACCCCCACGCGTCGGGGCGATGGCCATGCCGATCTTACTTTCGTTATGGCCGCTGCCGCTGAAATTGGTCAGGCGCTGACCGGTTATGCGGTGGTTGTTACCAAATCGACCGTTCCTGTCGGCACCAACCGCGCCGTTGCCGAAGCTGTGCGCGCCGCCGCGCCCGACGCCGATTTCGATGTGGCCAGCAACCCCGAATTCCTGCGCGAGGGAGCCGCAATCGACGATTTCATGCGCCCTGACCGTGTGGTCGTCGGAGTCGAGACCGACCGCGCCTCCGAGGTTATGAAAGGTATCTATCGCCCGCTGTTCCTGCGGGATTTCCCGGTCGTGATCACCGATCTCGAGAGCGCCGAGATGATAAAATATGCGGCCAACGCGTTTCTTGCCACCAAAATCACCTTCGTCAACGAAATCGCGCTTTTGTGCGAGCGTGTCGGCGCGGACATCAAGCAGGTCAGCAAAGGCATCGGCATGGACGGGCGGATCGGCAACAAGTTTCTGCATGCCGGGCCGGGCTATGGCGGATCGTGCTTTCCAAAGGACACCCGCGCACTGGCCCGGATCGGCCAGGAGCATGCTGTGCCCATGCAGATCACCGAAACCGTGATCAAGGTGAACGATGAGATGAAACGCCGGATGATCGACAAGATTGTCGATCTGTGCGGCGGAATGCTGAACGGGCGGACGGTGGCGGTGCTGGGTGTGACGTTCAAGCCGAATACCGACGACATGCGCGAGGCACCGTCGCTGACCATCGTTCCCGCGCTGGTCGGGGCAGGTGCGAAGGTGCGCGTTGTCGATCCTCAGGGGCGGCGCGAAGGCGACGTCTTGTTGCCCGGGGTTACCTGGGCCGACGATCCCTACGAGGCCGCACAGAACGCCGACCTGCTGGTCATCCTGACCGAGTGGAACGAGTTTCGCGCCCTCGATCTTGACCGGATCGCCAGTAGCATGGTCACTCCACGTCTGGCCGATCTGCGCAACATCTATTCGGCTGACGAGGCGCGGAGTGCCGGATTCACCGCCTATGCTGCCGTGGGGCGCAAGGGCTTCGGCATCAACGAGTGATGTCATAAAAGTGCAGGAAAGCGACCGCATTTTGGCCTGACCGGAGCTGCATTGTCAGTTTCTGTAAAGGGGTGAAATCACCACTCCGGGGGAACAACACGCCGACAAGTTGGTTGTCCCTTGGAAGTGGTCATCTGCGGGGGATGACCCTCCCGCTATCGCGAGGGTCAGGGGATGGCAGGCAAGCGGAAGCGGGCCGAAGATATTGTGCTGCAACGGCGGCAAGTTGAGGTGTGGCAAGGGCAGAGAATGTCTGCCCGTCAGATGGATGTGACGGTTTAGGTTCAATATCGATGGCGAGGAATATATTTGCTTTGCCTGCGATCGGTTTGGAGGGCTGAAGATTTTGGCGCGTCGAACCAGAAACTCATACGTTTCCTTCAGGGTCCGACGTTGGAAAAAACGATGACGGCGGCTGAATGAGAAATCTTCCCAACTGTGCCGCGCCCATCTAAAGCATCGGATATTTGGGGCAGACGCTTGGTTTAGCAGGGCGACGGGCCTCCCGCACTCGGCCAGCATCACGCGATGAAATGGAAGCTGCCGTGCAAATTGGCTGACGAAGAATGGCCATACGACGGAGGTTGAGAAAGGTATGACGGCGCCATGAAGAACCTGATTGCGCGGCTCCTGCGAGGGGCCGAACCGAATCCCTCGCCCTGCGTCACTTTTGATGCCCCGCGCGTGCCCGAGCAATCCTTTGGGGTGATCGGAGATATACACGGGCGCGCCGATCTTCTTGAGCAGATGGTCGGGTTGTTGGCCGATCTGCCGCCGGATATCCCCGTTGTCTTTGTCGGGGACTATATTGATCGCGGTGACGACAGCCGTGCCGTGCTCGAAATGTTGTCTGAGCCAGACAGGTTTTTCTCGCGCGATATCATCTGCCTGATGGGTAATCACGAAGCGATGTGCCTGTCGTTTCTTGACGATCCTGCCGCGAATGGGCGGTTCTGGATCCGTAACGGCGGCCTGCAGACAATGGCCAGCTTCGGCGTCGGTGGCATTGGTCCCGGCAGCGGGGCTGACGAATTCGCCAAGGCCCGTGATGCGCTGGCGCTTGCAATGGGTGACCGGCTGATAAAATGGATGCGCGCCTTGCCGTTGATCTGGAGCAGCGGCAATGTAAGCGTCGTTCATGCCGCAGCCGATCCGGATCTGGCGATGGAAGAACAGCCGTCAAATGTGCTGCAGTGGGGCCACCCGGAATTCGCACGACGCAATCGAAGTGATGGTCGCTGGGTGGTCCACGGCCACACGATTGTTGAACAGCCCATGGTCGAAAACGGTCGGATTTCTGTCGATACCGGGGCCTATGCTACGGGACGGCTGACCGCCGCGATCCTGCGCGAGGGCGATCTGGAATTTCGTCAGACTGGAACCTGAGGCAGGTTCAGCGCAGTTGGTTCTTTGTTTCCGCTTCCGGTGGCTTTAGGGCTGTTTTTGGCGCGCGATTATCGTAACAGCACCATATGTGGTTGAGGAAAATGAAAATGCGGCTGTCAGTGGCGGCAATTGCAATATGCTGCGGCAGTGCGCTTTCTGCGCAGGTTGTTGATAGTGGCTACAATTCTTATGGGTATCCGGGTCTGATAGACATACCGGGAGCTTTCAGCCGCCCCGACGCCGAATTGGCATTTACCACCAGCCATTTCCGCAATCAGACCCGAAATACGTTGACCTTCCAGATTACGCCCCGCCTGTCGGGCAGCTTTCGATACTCGTTGCTGTACGATATCCGCCCTAATCCGGGTGGTGATGTGACGGATTTCCGCTTCGACCGAAGTTTTTCGCTCCACTACCGGTTTCTCGACGAAGCTGGATGGATGCCGGCCATGGCTGTGGGGCTGAATGATTTTTTGGGCACCGGGCTTTATTCCTCGGAATATGTGGTGGCTTCCAAGACCATTACCCCGCGTCTGCAACTGACCGGTGGAATCGGCTGGGGTCGGCTTGCCGGCGTCAGCTCATTCAGTAACCCGCTGTCGATCGTGTCGGATCGATTTGATACGCGACCGGACCGGGGCAGTGACCAGGGCGGGCTTGTGCGCACCAACAACTGGTTTCGCGGGGATGCGGCCCTGTTTGGCGGAGTCGTGTGGCAAGCCACCGAACGGTTGGCTTTAGCGGCCGAGTATTCCTCGGACGCTTATCCCAATGAGGACGGCAGCGCGTTTGATCGCGAGTCACCCTTCAATTTCGGTGCCACCTATAAACTGCGACCGAATGTATCGCTTGGCGTGAACTATCTCTATGGGTCCGAGATCGGAGCGCAGATCACGCTCGCAACAAACCCGAAGGATCCGCGTTATTTTGGTGGATTGGACAAGGCCCCGCCTGCGGTTGTCCCGCGGGGCAGGGGGGCTGTGGCTCTAGGTTGGGGTGATCTGCCGGGGTCACGCGCAGCCATTCGCAGCAAACTGGAAGCGGCGCTGACGGCGCAGGGGATCACCCTGCACGGCTTGCAAGTCGAAACCGAGAGTGCCCGCGTCGAGATCGAGAATGACACCTATCCTTCATCGGCTCAGGCGATCGGGCGTACCGCACGGGCGATGACTGCCGCGATGCCGGATTCGGTTGAAATTTTCACGATCACAACCGTGGTCAAGGGCATGTCCGGATCTTCGGTCACGCTTCGACGGAAAGATATCGAGCAACTTGAACATCGGCTGGATAACAGCTGGGAAAGCTATACCCGCGCAGTCATCAGCACGGAACGCGAGGTGGGTACGCCACTCAGCGGCGTATTCCCACGCTTTGACTATGATCTCGGGCCGTATCTCAAGCCCGGCTTGTTCGATCCCGACGAGCCGCTGCGGCTGGATCTGGGGGTCGAGCTGAAAGCCTCCTATGAGCCGGCGCCCGGGTTCGTGTTCTCGGGGCGCGTACGTCAGAAACTGGCGGGCAATCTTGACTCTTCAACGCGCGCATCGACATCGGTTCTTGAGAAAGTGCGCAGCGAAGCATTCCTGTATGACAAGGCCGACGGACCAACCCTGAACGAGCTGACCGGAGCGTATTACTTCAAGCCCGGTAACGATCTCTATGGTCGGGTCACCGCTGGATACCTTGAAGAAATGTTCGGCGGTGTTTCCGCAGAACTGCTGTGGAAAGTGCCCAACAGCCGGGTCGCTTGGGGGATCGAGGCGAACTATGTCAAACAGCGCGATTTCGATCAGCAGTTCGGCTTTCGTGACTATGGCGTCGCCACCGGTCATGCGTCGCTCTATTGGGATGTCGGCAACGGGTTTCATGCCCAGGTCGATGCCGGGCGCTATCTGGCCGGGGACTGGGGCGCGACGCTGACCATCGACCGTGAGTTCAAAAATGGCTGGAAAGTCGGCGCATTTGCCACCCTGACCGATGTATCCTTTGACGATTTCGGCGAAGGATCATTCGACAAGGGGTTGAAGCTGACCATCCCAATCGGCTGGCTTTCTGGCCAACCCGATCGGGACCGCCCGACCACGGTGATCCGTCCCGTACTGCGGGACGGCGGTGCGCGGCTGAACGTGACCGGACGCCTTTACGAAGAAGTGCGCGGGACACAAGGACAGGATCTGCGCGACAGTTGGGGGCGGTTCTGGCGATGAGAAGAATACTGATCTTTCTGTGCGGACTTGCTCTGGGCGGGTGTACGCAACAAGCCACTCCGGACCTGCGCAGCCAGATCACGCCTCGGTTGCTGGCCTCCACGACCCAGCCGCTTTTGCTGGTTGAGGCGGAGATGATCCAAACTGCGGCAACACTGGTGCAGGTGGCAAACCGTGACGGGACAGTCGATTGGCGCACTGGCGACAACGTCTCGCTGACGTTCCGGCAGGGGGTTGTCATCGGCACGCGCGGACTGGGCGACGATCTGATGACCGCCGATGTTGACGGCACAGTCCTGATGTTGGCCGGGCGACAGCCGGCAGAAGATTACAACCGCTTTGCCAGCCGGCTGGACGGAGAGTATCAGACGCAATTTGAAAGCTTCCTGTGCCGAAACACGGGACACGAGCCGGTGGCCTTCGACAGTTTTGGCCGAACGCGCCAGACCACACGGATCACCGAATTGTGCCGCAATCCCGACCGCAGTTTCGAAAACACCTATTGGGTAGGGTCCGACGGAACGATGTGGAAATCTCGCCAATGGATCAGCCCGAACGTTGGGTATCTTACAACCGAGCGTCTGGTGCGCTAAACGCTACTGATGCATTTCGAGGAAAGTTTGCCGATATGATGTACCGCTCTACCGCTGCAACACTTCTGCTGGGTGTCGGCTTTGCCGTCGCCTCTTGCGGCGTGACGTACACAAGCCCCTCGGTTAGTGAGAACGCTCAAGGGGTGGATGTTCGGGTGTTGTCGTTGACATCGCAGAGCGTGCTCATGGCGAATCGCAGCCCCTATACGCCCCGGGCGCTGCCTTCGGCGTTTTACCAGACATCGGGCGGCGGTGAGCTGCGCGGGGTTGGCGCCCTGCCCGAGCAGCCCTATATGCCGCGCGAAACCCGCGGCACGCAGGAGTTGCGGGTTCCCCCGGCTGCGCAAGTCGGACCATATGAAATCGGCGTAGGGGATGTCGTTCTTCTCGCCACCAAATCCGCCGGTACGACCGTTGAACAGTTGAGCGGGCTTCTGGCCGCCCAGACCCAACGGCAGGGTTATACGGTGCGCGACGATGGCACGATCTCGATCCCCGATGTGGGGCAGGTACGGATCGGCGGCATGACGCTGGACCAAGCCGAAGCCGAGGTGTTTCAACTGCTGGTGACAAACGGCATTGATCCGGCGTTCTCGCTTGAGGTGAGTGAGTTCAACAGCAAACGGGTGGCTGTCGGTGGCGCGGTGCGCAGCGCGACGGTGCTGCCCCTGTCGCTTAATCCACTGAGCCTGAACGAGGCGCTGACCCTTGCCGGCGGTCTGGCCGTGCAGGACGAGGAATTTGCCACGATCCGGATCTATCGCGATGGCACACTTTACCAGATTCCGTTTGAAACCTATCAGCAGCGATCCGATTTGCAGGACCTGCGCTTGCAGGAGGGCGATGCGGTCTATGCTGATACGACCTATGATCTGGATCGCGCGCTGCGGTTTTATGAGCAGCAGATCAACGTGATCAATTTGCGCCGCGGTGCCCGTTCGCAGGCTCTGGGTGAGTTGCAAAGCGAAATCGGGCTGCGCCGCTCGGCTCTTGACGAACAACGCAGCAATTTTCAGGCGCGCACGTCGCTGGATGCCGAAGACCGCGATTATGTCTATCTCTCGGGTGAGGTGTCGAAACAGGGACGGTTCCCGCTGCCCTATGGCCGCCACGCGACTCTCGCAGATGCGCTCTATGGTTCGGGTGGATTTCCGACAGTCACCGGCAGCCCCAGCGACATCTATGTTCTGCGCCCATCGACCAATCCTGCAGAATTTGGTGCAGTGACCGCCTGGCATCTGGACGCCCGCAATGCGGCGACGATCACCCTGGCCACCCGGATGCAGATGCGCCCCGACGATGTGATTTTCATCAAGGAGCAGCCGATCACCAGCTGGAACCGGGCGGCCAGCCAGTTCTTCCCGATCGTGATCGGCGCGGCAACGGATGCGGTCGGAGGCTGATCCGATGCAGGCGGGTGCTGAATGAAACCACATTCGCACCCGCACCGCTCAGCTTTCGTAGTAGCTTTGTCCGTATTTGGAATAGGCGCCGTATTTGCCGCCATATCCGTATTTCTTCATACCTGCCGCATCGATCTGTGACAGCACCGTGCCGGTCACGCGCAGATTCAGGGATTCGAATTGCCGCAGACCTTCGGCGACCTGACTTCTGGTCGTGCTGTCCCATTTCACGGTATAGATAATCGCATCAGCATGGGGGGCGATCACCCTTGCGTCGGGAACCACCAGAACCGGCGGCGTGTCGATGATCACATAGTCATAGGCATCCCGCGCTTCCTGCAGGAAAGAGGCGAACCGGTCGGACGAAAACAGGTCGGCGGCGTTGATCGAGGTCTTCTCTCCCATGATGATGTCGGCATTCATCCGCGGATCGCGCACGACGACCTCGTCAAAGGTCTTTTCCCCGGCTATCAGGGCGGCCAGCCCACCCTTTTCGCTCGCCTTGAAGTATTCGCCGAAGGTCCGACGACGAATGTCGCCTTCGATCAGCAGCACCTTGCGACCAAGGCCCGACAGGTTCTGCGCCAGTGCGATGGCCTGAGTGGTCTTTCCCTCTGACGGGATCGACGAAGTTGACATGATCACCTTGCAGGGTGCGTCGACATTGGACATCAGGACCGAAGTGCGCAGGTTGCGGATCGCCTCGGCAGCAGCCGAAGTGGGTTTGGACGTCAGATAGTCCAGCAGCTCGCTGCGCTTTTTGATTGGGATGCGCGGGATCTGGCCAAGTACGGTATATCCGGTGCGCGCCTCAAGATCTTCGGCAGTGCGGAAGTGGTTTCTGAGGGCTTCGAGCACCAGCACGACTGCGGCGCCGATGAGGGCTCCCAGCATCAGAGAGATGGCCAAAATCAAGCTTTTGCGCGGTTCGACATATCTGCCGTCCTCGGCCATCGACAGGATACGGCTGTCGGCCCGTTGCAGGCCGCGCTGGATTGTCGTTTCCTTAAGGCGCGTCAGGAAGCTCTCATAGAGAACGCGCGTCGCCTCTACCTCCCGACGCATCTGCTCAAGCCCGATTAGATTGGCAGATTGGGTTTTCATCCGGGTCTCCTGCCGACCAACAGAATCGGCAAGGGCTTCTTCCTGAGCATTTGCGCGTTCGATTGCGCTGGTGTCTCGCGTGATGAGCAGGTCCAGACGGGCATCGAAGACGTCCCGATCGAAATTGGAAGTCGCGTTACGCACTATGGTCGCGAGGGTCGGATCGTCGAACGCGCTGACAATCTTGGCCATATCACCGGTCTCAACAGCAGCGCGGCGCGCGGCAAGACGGTCGGTCGCGGCGGCTTTTTCCGTGCGGGCCTGAGTCAGGCGTTGCCGCAAATCGCGCAACTGCTGGTTTTCAGCCTCAAGGATCTCTGGACTGATCAGCTCGCTTTCAGCCTGAAGCCTTTTGATCCCGTCTTCCCGGTCACGCAGCTCGATCTCAAGATCGCGCACCCGTTCCGACAGCCATGTTACAGCTTGTTCCGTCGCTTTGAATTTATCGTTGATCTGATTGTCGATATAGATCTCGGCCAGAGCGTTCACGATACGCACCGATTTGCCGGGGCTCTCGGTCTTGGCCGAGATATTGAAGATATAGGTGTTACGCTGGTTCGATGCAGAGACGATTCCGCGCACGGCTGACGCTGCCTGACTTTGCAGGCGATCGATGTCGGGGGCGGAAGGCGTCGGTTGTGCGCTTTTGAAAAGGCTCGTGATCCGGTTGCGGATCGCCCCGGGCGTGAACGACGGGTCCGGTCTCAGGGTGGCGTTGAATTCGGGGTCGTCTGTCAGGTTCAACCGGGCGACGACCTGTTTTATCAGGTCGGTCGAGCGGATGACTTCCAGTTCGGTGTTGATGCTGGCGGCATCCGTCGAGACCCCGGACATGACACTTTCCAGATCCATGACATTGCTGCTGCGCACGTCAAGAACGAGGGAAGCGGTCGCCTGATACTTTGGCACCGCCACACCATAGGCATAGTATCCGCCGAGCAAGAGTGCGATGCCTGCAGCGCCAAGGATTGCCGCTTTTCCTCGCCAAAGGGTGGCCAAAAGCGACAGAATATCGATGTCGGTATCATCCTGATCATCGAGTGCCGGATTCATTCTTTTGCCAGCCATAGTTCCGAACTCTGACAATAACTCACGGTAAAGCAGATGATCTATGGCCCCAGACAGGGGGTCGCAACCACTAACCGACAGTGTTGAGTGGAATCGTCAAAATGCCGCCGTGCCACCGCAGGTTGGGGGCGAGCGCCCGGATCATTTTCCCGTTATCTTTGTAGGAAACGATAGGCGATAAGACCGACGCGCTCGCGAATAGCGATATTTAAATTGATGAGGTTTCCAGTGAGATCCCAGCCCAGCCCACGGCCCATATCGCGGCTGCGGAAATCAACGGGCCATGGTATGATACTGCTCCAACCTGCCGAGATGAAACTGTCAACAGAGCGCGGCATGTGAAAGGCGCTTGTAATCAGTACCCAGGTCTCATCTGGCGGCGGTGCGATCAGGGCCGCGGTCAGGGTGGCATTCTCGGCTGTGTTGCGCGAGGCTCTTTCAAAGGTGATGCGGGCTGGATCGACGCCCTGCTCGGCGAAAAAGCGTTCGGCCACCGATGCCCCCGACCAATTATTGCTCGTGACGTCACGCAAGGCTCCGCTGCCTCCGGTAAAGACGATGCGGGCATTCGGGTTTTCGCGAGCCAGCGCCAATGTCGCGGTGAAACGTTCCGCGCCGTCGCCCAGGATCACCTGATCCCAACGTGCCGAAAGATATGCGTCCTCGCCACCGCCCAGAACAACAATACCATCAATATTAGTTAGTTTTGGTGCGATTGGATAACGGGTTTCGAGTTGGCGCAGCAACAGATCTCCGATTGGCAGCACTGAAATGCCAATGGTCGCCACCAGCGTCATGATACCCGCCCAGAGCGCCAGACGTTGCCGACGGCGCCAGACCCCTAGAAAGGTCAGGCAAATCCCCAATACGATCCAGCTGTCGGGACGGATCAGGGCCCACACAACCTTGGATGCGATGAAGAATGCGGTGTCCATGGCTCAGGTCGTACCCCGGGTCGCGCGATCTATGGCACTGAGATAGGCGGCGGCGACAAGCGCCTGATCGAACTCCTGCTCCATCTTGGACCTCCCCGCCCGACCCATCGCAGAGCGATCATCAGGGGTCAGCGCAAGAAACCGCGCGCAGGCATCTGCAAGGCTGGCTCCGTCTTTCACCGCACACAGGTATCCGTTGCGCCCGTCATCCACCACGGCCCGGCAACCCGGAACGTCGGTTGCGATTAACGGGCGCGACATGGCCGCAGCTTCGATCAAAGTGCGCGGCGCACCTTCGCGGTAGGATGGCAGGACAACGCAACTTGCAGCGGCAATGTGGGGTCGCACATCGTCGGTCGTGCCAAGATATTCGATGATCCCTTCGTCCTGCCAGGCTTTGACGGTGTCCGCCCCGATGGCAGAACGGTTCGCCGAACCTGTCGCTCCCAGAAGGCGAAACCGGGCCTGCGGATGGCTGATGCGCAGGCGGCGCGCCGCCTCGGCATATTCCAGAACGCCCTTGTCCCGCAGTAATCGCCCAATCATCAAAAAGACCGGTGGACCATCCGGTTGCGGCACGGGGGCAAAACGTTCGAGATCAATCCCGGACCCGGGTAGCAGGCGTGTCTGGCCATCTTTTACCAGCCGTCGACGGACAAACAGATCGCGGTCGTCGTCGTTCTGGAAAAATACCGTTTCGAGCCCGCGGAACGCTTGTTTGTAAAGCGTTTCCGCCACGAATTGTAACGCGCCGCCTGACAGAAAGGCTGTGCCAAGCCCGGAAACATTCGGGATAAACGGGATGCCGGCGTTCTTTGCCATGAGCGCACCGAAAAGGTTGTTCTTGATGGTCCATGACAGAATGACGTCTGGCGATTCCGATCGGAAATGCCTGCGGAACCGGTGCGCCAGAGCGGCGTCGCGCAGAGGGTTCAGCCCCTTGCTGTCCATGACAAGCGGCAGATGACGCACCCCCATTGCCGTCAGTTGCGACACGGTGTCGTCCGGCGGTGCAAGCAGAGTCACCCGGTCGCCGCGGTCAAGCAAGGCCTGTACAACCGGCATACGGAAATTCAAGACATTCCATGTCGTGTTGACGGTGATCAGGACGTGCATGACAGCAGACGCGAAAAGTCGGGTTTTAGGCAGTTAAATCCGGGTTTCATGTGAACCTTTGATATCCTTCGACGAAGTTTCCATCTCCGGGCCGAGATCCGGCCGCATCCCGAGAGATCCACAGCTAGTAATATTGGGACTCGGGAAAGCCGAAAATCCAAGTTTGATACGGGAGGTAACATTGCTGAAAATGTGAGGACAACGTGGTCCAGACAGCGAAAACGAGGAACAGACCGATATAGGGTGCAACAGCGAACAGTTTCCGGTTCGCCCGCAACTGCAGATACGGTACCCGGGCAAATATGATGGTCTGGATGGGTATCAGATAGTAGCCAAGCCGGTCAGCGATCACCGACGAGACCGGCAAAAGCAGGAACAGCGCCAACATGATCAGAGATCCGACTGTCACCAATTTGTAATCCTGCGGAAAGTGCGCGGCCCATTTCCGGCGCAGGAACAGAAAGAAGACGATGGCAGTCACGACCAGAAGGCCGACACGAAACGCCGCTCCGGCTGCATCGATTCCGGTGTCGATATAGCGGCTTGATGCCGTATCTGCCGCCTCGGTGGTCATAAGAAGCAGGGCGCCGGGAATAGCCAGAAGTCCCGAGAGCATGAGGCGTCGTTTTGAGTACACCCCATGCACCAATGGCGCGAGAAGCAGAAAAACGATGGCGCTGGAATGCAGTGAAGCTGCAATCAAGGTCAATACCAGAAAGCGGAAAAGACGCCGGTCGATGAACGCAGCGAATGCCACAGACATGAGTCCGATGGCTGCGCCTTGACGAATTCCGGACATCGGCATGTTGATGATCAGGATCGGGAAAAGCAGGATCAGGAAAGCCAGCGCATCGGGTTGGCGTCGCGCCAGAACGTGGACACCCCAAAAGAACACCGCCGATGATGCCACATTGATCCAGGGATAGGGCAACCCGAGCCAGTTCTGCAGCGCAAACAATCCGACCCAGAGCGGTTCTCTTTCTTCCAGAAGCCCAGCAAACGGGACGGAACCATAGACATAGAACTGGTTGAGATATCCGCCCCAATCGCATCCCACTTCGAATCTGAACGCCGAGAAAATGAAAAGCGACGCCAGCAGGACAGGGTACAGAGACCTCGTTTTCCCCAGACGGAGAAACATCAAACCGACATAAGTGGTCAGGTAGAGCATGATCTGCTCTTCTCGACGACGTCTTTCAACATACCGGCCACGCGTGGTCCCCATACTTGCAGGCTGTACTGGTTCTCGACCTTCTTTCGTCCCTCTGCGCCCATTCTGCGCCGCAAGTCAGGATCGCGCAGAAGTGTGACCAGCGCCTCGCGCCATTCTGCCTCAGTTGATGCGAGAAACCCGTTCACTCCGTGCTCGACGATCTCAGCGTTGACTCCGACGGGCGAGGCGATGACCGGAACACCGCAGGCCATATACTGGATCAGTTTATAGCCACATTTCCCTCGCGCCCAAGGCGTATCCAACAACGGCATGATCCCTATGTCCATGTCCTGGATGCTGGTGACTTCGGTTTGTTCGGACCACGGCAGAATATCAAGCAACGGATGAGACGCTGCGGCTTTTCCCGCGCCGACGGCGGTCAGACGCGCGTCTTCGGCCCCGGCGACAGTTTCCAGGAGAGGCATCATCGGCACCATGAACTCGGTCCAGGTGCTGGGCGTTCCGATCCATCCGACACGCGGTGTATCTAGGACGTTTGAATCCGATCTGAGAGAATAGTTATCGATATCGACAACCGTCGGAACGATTTCAACCCAATCCGCACCGGCAGCGCGGGCCCTGTCGGCGAGATAGGAGTTTCCGGCGGTCACCAGAGCCGAGGCTGCCATGACCTGATCGATCTTTCGCCCAAGCAGCCTTCTTATGAAGGGCAGCCGGTGAAGATCGTAACGATGAAAAACCGCATCGTCATAATCAGTGACGAGAGGAACCGAGCGCGGCAGCATCGAGCGTTCGATCAACCACGGCACCCACGGCAGCGCCTCTTTTTCGATCCAGAGCAGTTTGTTCGGCCCGATCCGGAAAAGTTGACTGAGACGCCGCGCAAAGGCGGCGCCTGTCAGAGTTCGGGTCTGGCGTTTCTGATACAAGCGCATGAGATAGGTGTCGTCGAAGAAGGGCCGCTGCTCGGGTTCGAAGTTGATTGAACGCAGGTAGGGTTCGTATTGAAACATACGCAGCCGGCTTGAAGCCCCCAGGCGGCCGTAACGAGATAAGATCAGCATTTTCATTCCTGACCTTGGCGCCATGCTTGAAACATCAGGATTATCCAGAGCCGTTGGGTCAAATCGCGACGACCGGACAAATGCTCTGCCCAAGCGGCCAGGATGGGTTCTGGATCAAGTAGGTTATCTTTTGCCAATGCCGCTGGCGACAGAAGATCCTCGGCCCATTCCCGCAACGGCCCTCGCAGCCATTCACCAATCGGTATGCTGAAACCGGTTTTTGGCCGCTCGATCAATTCGCGTGGAACATGTTGATATAGAATCTGGCGCAGCACCCATTTTCCTTGGCCGTCGCGGATTTTCATTTCCAACGGCAACCGGGCCGAAAGCGTCAACACGTCCGTATCGAGGAACGGCACTCGGGTTTCCAGACTTACGCCCATTGCTGCGCGGTCGACCTTGCACAGAATATCGTCGGGCAGGTAGCTGCGCATATCCTGCGCCATCATGCGTCCGACAGGATCATCCTCGAGGCAATCAGGCAAGGGATCGTCAAGCAGGCTGGTTGGCTTATGATCAAGATTGCGAACCATCTGTTGACCCGGCCATTCGGATACGAGGCTCCGATAGAGATCGTCGAGGTTGCGCACGTCACGCAGCGCGGCTGCCAGCTTGTGGGCTTTTTGACCAGGATGGCTGACCGCACCGCCGGACAATGCTCCGATTTTGTCCCAGGCGCCGACAGAGATCGCTGAGATCAGAGACCCAAGGGGCCGGCGGACCGAAAGCGGCATCCGGTTCAGCCGACGCCAAATTCTGGGGCCCCAGAAATAGCGGTTGTAGCCACCGAAAAGCTCGTCTCCGGCATCTCCTGACAGTGCGACCGTTACCTGCGAACGGGCCGCTCGACAGACGAGATGTGTCGGAATCTGCGATGAATCCGCGAATGGTTCGTCGTAAAGCTCTGGAAGGTATGGGATCACCTCGCGTGCTTCGTTTTCCGTCACAATTACTTCGGTGTGGTCGGTTCCCAGGTGTCGCGCAACTGCAGCGGCATAGGGCGCTTCGTTGAACGCCTCACTCTCAAATCCAACTGTGAATGTCCGGACCGGCCGCGACGATTGTTCCTGCATCAACGCAACGATCAACGAACTATCAATACCGCCCGACAAGAAGGCTCCGACAGGCACGTCGGCCAACATCTGGCGGCGGATTGCAGCACTTAGGGTCTGCTCAAGCGTCGATTTGGCCTCGTTGTCATCGCTGAATTGCGTCTGGCTTCCGGTTTCGATCATCTTGTTCAGCGACCAGTACCGCCGGATCGACATTGATCCAAACGTCGCGCCGGGGCGAAGCGGCTCTTTGGGGGGCGCTGATGGAGGCGTCTGGTTCACTTCAAGGATTGAGCCGGGTTCAAGTTTGTAGACGCCGGGATGGATGCTGCGTGGGGCGGGAACATAGGCATATTGCAGATACTGCGCCAATGCGGCACGGCACACGCCGGAAGGAAAGTCCGGATGCAGGCGCATGGCTTTGAGTTCCGAACCAAAGACCAGCGCGGTTCCTGCCCATCCCCAATAAAGCGGCTTCTCTCCCATTCTGTCGCGTGCAAGGGACAAGCGGCGCGAACTGCGATCCCAGAGCGCGAGTGCAAACATGCCTCCTGCGTGCTTCAGCGTCTCATCCAGACCCCAATGGGTGATCCCCGCCAAAAGCGTTTCAGTGTCCGAGTGGCCCCGCCAGTCCGGCGCTGCTCCCGCGGCGGAAAGTTTCTCGCGTATTTCGAGATGATTATAAATCTCACCGTTGAAGGCGATAACAAAGCGTCCGCAAGCCGAATGCATCGGCTGCGCTCCGGCGGGACTGAGATCAAGGATCGACAGCCGGCTGTGACCCAGAGCCATGCCACCGTCCGCCCATACACCATCGGCATCGGGGCCACGGTGACGCAGTGCGGCTGTCATGCCAGCAACCGTCTTGCGTAGTTCGTCTTCGGAGCGTTCAGTTGATCCGAAAATGCCGGTCAGTCCACACATTTTACGACCTCAGGTAAGAAGAAAGTGTCACGCAATCGCTCATTGCGTGCCGCCAAGGGTGCGGATCTGCAGTCAGAAATGCTGCTCATTCCTCGACCGTCCCGATCACTTCGACATGTGTCGGATAGGGATCGGGTTGGTATCGAGGGTGAAGAGATGCTCGGCATCGTTGGGCAAGATCCCTCGCAGGACGAGGCTTGGTCCCTCGACAGGGGCGGAAAGGGAAGGGGCCCTCACAGCCTCATATCGCTTTCATCCCGTCCAAACGCGCTCTTCAGATCGCAAAACACATGGGGATCGCTGCCATAGGCCTGAATCGTTGCAATGCCAGCGTCGAGATAGGTCTGGTGCGCCACGGCCAGGATCACGCCGTCATAGGTGCCGGGTTCAGGCGTCTCGATCAGGTCAAGACCATATTCATGACGCGCCTCGGCCGAATTGGCCCAGGGGTCGTGCACGTCCACCGCTACGCCATAATCGCGCAGTTCCTTAATCACGTCGATCACCCGGGTGTTGCGCAGGTCGGGGCAGTTTTCCTTGAAGGTCAGTCCCAAGATCAGCACGCGCGCGCCATTCACCAGCATGCGCCGTTTCAGCATCGCCTTGACCATTTGCCCCGCCACATAGGCGCCCATCCCGTCGTTGATCCGGCGTCCGGCAAGGATGACCTGAGGGTGGTATCCCATCGCCTCGGCCTTGTGGGTCAGATAATACGGATCGACCCCGATGCAGTGCCCACCCACCAGCCCGGGTCGGAAGGGCAGGAAGTTCCACTTGGTGCCCGCTGCTTTCAACACTGCCTCGGTGTCGATGCCCATGCGGTTGAAGATGATCGCCAATTCGTTGACCAGAGCGATGTTCAGGTCGCGCTGGGTGTTCTCGATCACCTTGGCGGCTTCGGCTACACGGATGCTTTCAGCCTTATAGGTTCCTGCTGTGATGATGCCGCGATACAGGGCATCAACCGTTTCAGCGGTTTCCGGCGTCGATCCTGCGGTGACCTTGGTGATCGTGGTCAGCCGGTGATCCTTGTCGCCGGGATTGATCCGCTCGGGCGAATAGCCGCAGAAGAAATCCGTGTTAAAGCTCAAGCCCGATGTGCGTTCCAGCACGGGCACACAGTCTTCCTCGGTGGCACCGGGATAGACCGTGCTTTCGTAGATGACGATATCGCCCTTCTTCAACACCCGTCCCACCGTTTCAGATGCGCGCAACAGCGGCGTCAGATCAGGGCGTTTGTGGCTGTCGATAGGCGTGGGGACGGTCACGATATAAATCGTCGCCTGAGCCAGATCATCCGGGTTCGATGTGAGGGTGAGGTGCCGGGAGGAAGTCAGTTCCTCGGAGGTCAATTCCCGTGTGGCATCCTGGCCATTCCGCAGGGCGGCGATGCGATCAGAGTTGATGTCGAAACCGATGACTGGGCGAAGTTTCCCGAATTCCGCGGCGAGCGGCAGGCCGACATACCCGAGGCCGACGATAGCAATTTTTGGTTCAGTCATGGTAAAGTGCGCTTTCGGTTCTGTGTTCGTATGAATGTTGCAGGTATCGGCAAATCAGGGCAGCGATCATCGCGCCGGCGGCGATGCCGATGCAACTTGCCGCCAGATCGTCGAGTGCTGGTGTGCGGCTTGGCAGGAACGCCTGAACCAGCTCGATCGCGGATGCAATAATGGCAAGTGCCATCAGCGACCGCCACGTCGGCCAAAGCACGAAAATCGGCATCGTTAACGACAGAAATGCCATCGCATGCAGGAACAGATCGTTCTTGCCCTGAAGGATCGGGTGATCCGGCAATGAGTCCTGGGAGATTACGCCATAGTAGAGCGTTATACACCCGAGCAGGATCGCCCAGCACGAAAGAACAAGCCTCATTTCCCGGCGTACTGCCGATACCATTCGACGAACCTGGCGATTCCGTCGCGGAAGTCAGTCTGCGGGCGATAGCCGGTCAGTTTCTGCAACAACTCGGCATTGGCCCAAGTGGCGGGAACGTCGCCCATCTGCATGTCCATGTAGTTGCGTTTGGCTTTCTGGCCGAGCGCGACTTCGATCGCATCGATGAAATCCAGCAACCGCACCTTGTCGGAGTTGCCGATGTTTACCACCCGGTAAGGCGCGACGGGGGACAGGCTGTCACCTTCATCGACCACGCCATCTGCGGGACGGACGGGAACGGCATCGATCAGCAGGCGGATCGCGCGCACCAGATCGTCAACATAGGTAAAGTCACGGTACATGTCGCCGTGGTTGTAGATGTCGATCGGCCGGTCATCCAGAATCGCGTCCACAAATTTGTAAAGCGCCAGATCCGGGCGTCCCCAGGGGCCGTATACGGTAAAGAACCGGAACATCGTTGTCGGCAGGTTATAGAGGTGGGCATAGGAATGGCCCATGCTCTCGTTTGCCTTCTTCGTCGCCGCATAGATCGTCAGCTGGGTGTCTGCCTTCTCGGTCTCGATAAACGGCATTTCCGTGTTGGCGCCGTAAACAGACGAGGTCGAGGCCATGAGGAGATGCTGCACATTCAGACGGCGCGCGGCTTCCATCACATTGAAGGTGCCGATCACATTCGCGTCGAGGTAAGCGCGCGGGTTTTCAAGGCTATAGCGGACTCCGGCCTGAGCCGCGAGGTGAACGATCACGTCCGGCGCAAAGGCATCGGCTGTCTGGTCCAGCAGTGCCTGATCTTCCAGAAGACCCTCGGTGGCAGAGAAGCCCGGTGACTGCAGCAGCATCTGGTGGCGTCGCTGTTTCAGCGCGACGTCGTAGTAATCTGTCATGCCGTCATAGCCGTGGACGATGAACCCTTCAGCCAACAAAAGCTTCGCCAGGTGAAAACCGATAAAGCCGGCGGTGCCGGTAATGAAAACCCGTGTCGTCACATTCTTCCCTTCGAGTGATGCGTTCTTCACAATTGCCGCTTGGCAGTACCATCAAGGTCGTTCTTGACCGCTGCGATCTCAGCGCGCAATGCTTCATACTCGCGCAGTTTTCGGCGCAGAAAATCCGCGGCAAGCGCCGATTTTCGACTTATGCCTTCTGGCGTCAGTATATAGGCATAGCGCAGCTTGTTGCCGGAGTTACGAAAGTTGCGCGTTTTGACCAGACCCTTGTCGATCAATGCGCGCAGGATGTAATTGACACTTCCCAGAGCGACGCCCAACTCGCCGGCGATTTCTCGCTGGCTCAGATCCGGTTTATCTTGCAGCAGCCGCAGAACGCGATAATGCGCATCTTCGTCGAACCGGTCCGTCAACGTACAGCGCCGCACGGCCATTCGAATCGTTCGAATACCGTAAGCCCTTGCAGTAGCGAAATAAATCTATGGATACATTGCATCCTGCCGACCTGTTAGCAGTTTAACCTGGCGGTGGAAAGGCGCGATGCCGGTGCTTCAATCACCGGCGACGTTCACGGGCGACGTTGCGGGTGAATACAATTTCTGGTTGCAAGGTCTTGAACTGCTTTGCTGCATCGTTCATGCGTGAACGCTGATTTTAACGGAGTCGATTTATGCGTTCGGTGCGGAATGGAGAATTTAAAGACGCTCCTTGGTATTTGATACTCACGCGCCCAAACCAGGGGCACATCGCCTCCCGACAATTGAAAAGGGCGGGCTTTGACGTTTTTATGCCACGTCACAAGGCTGTACGGCACTGGCGTGGGCGCCAGATCGAAGAGATGCGCCCGGTATTCGGAAGCTATCTTTTTCTCGGAACCAACCCGAACAAGCCGCGCTGGAATGAGATCGCAAAGACGCATGGGGTCAATCGCGTCATTGGTTTTGGCGCTTCGGGTCCCTGTCCTGTTCCAAGCGCGATTGTGACGGGGTTGATGTTGCGCTGCGATGTTGACGGGTGCCTGAGGCCGGAAACGGAACTCAAAGTTGGCGAGCAGGTTCGCATAACCTGCGGACCTTTCGCGGATTTTGTCAGCACCATCGATTCGATCGAACTGGATCGTCGGGTTTTTGTCATGCTCGAACTGCTGGGCCGGCAGACCCGGCTGAAGGTCGATTGCGCCTCGCTTGCCCGGCACAGTTAACCGGTTTTCAACTTGCCAAAGCGTGCAGTTCGGTCCATCAGCGGATCGTTGCAGTCAGTCGATGTTCGCAATATCCATTTCAATTGCTGGCGGACAGACCTTTTATAGGCGATCATAGCAGGCGGCAATAGTCACACTTTTGTTTTGGGCGAGTTTCCGGAGGAAGCATTGTCATTAGGCACAGATGTGTTAATGACCCGTTAACTGATTGTACTGTTTGTGTCCGGGGGCTCTTTTAAAATGTTTGATATGGAAATGGACCCGCCGATGGCGGTCTTCGAGAATAAACGTATTCATCGTCCGGCGCGTTCCCGTGCAAAGCTCATGTTCCACAAGCTGGCGAAACGGTTCTTCGATATCGCTGTGAGCCTTGTTTTGCTGGTCCCCTTCATTCTTTCCGCTCTCGTTCTGGTTGCACTTAACCCACTCCTGAACAGGCAGGGCAATCGCGTTTGGCTCACGCGTCTTACAGCCCATTGAGAACGCTGCATAAGAATGCCTCATCCCAGCCAGCTCGCTTGAGTTTGATGCTGAGAGAGCCTTTGGATGTGTCGCGTCGGACGAC
>NZ_VSJK01000104.1 GCF_008085915.1 Oceaniovalibus sp. ACAM 378
AAGGCGGATAGAAAAATCTGCATGAGGATGAGGACTCCGTGAACGCAATCCCCAATTCAGAATCCATCTCGCCCTCACAGGCAAGAGCGACCGTTCACGCCTTCAGTTCCAAACGCGATTCCCCTGACCCATAGTCGACAGGTTTGGACGCATTCTCGATCTTGAAGCGAAGTGCAATCTCACCACCATTTTCGGGAGCAGGAAGGGGAACCTCTATTGCGTGCCCCGGCTCGTTGCGGAGTATCTGATGGGTCGCAATAACTGCGCCCTTGTGAACCACCCGTATAAGGACGAACGCGCCGGCACCCTTGCCAGGGGAATCGCGTTTGGAACTGAAGGCGTGAACGGTCGCTCTTGCCTGTGAGGGCGAGATGGATTCTGAATTGGGGATTGCGTTCACGGAGTCCTCATCCTCATGCAGATTTTTCTATCCGCCTTC
>NZ_VSJK01000016.1 GCF_008085915.1 Oceaniovalibus sp. ACAM 378
GCGGCAAACTGGGAGCCGAACCGGTTCACCCAATCTCGGATCGTCTCGTACGAAACTGTTACACCGCGTTCGGCCAATAGATCCTCGACGTCACGCAGGCTCAGGGCGAAACGATGGTAGGCCCATAAGGTGTAGCCAATGATGCTCCGCGGAAACCGGAAGCCTTTGATCCGGGACAAATCTTCAATATTCAGCATGGCCGGAGAGTACCCGGGCGTAAAAGCTTCAACAACCTGACAATGCCCCGCAAGACCCTCGGCTGGCGAACACTACCAATCCATAATAGTAAATGTGTCAAGAGTTGTTATGTTCAAGGCGAGTGAGCGGGCGATTTTCCTCCGTAAGGTGCGAAAATCAATAAGCATATATTACAGATTTGTTCGATGACGCTCAGCCGTCTGCAAGGGTCTTTCGCTCTTCTTCATGACTCTCATCCGTCACAGGGTTCAGATTTGCGGCAAGCCTGGAACGCGTGTGGGCGCTTCCGTATCTACAGCTGATTTTTCGACGTTTTGGCAGAGCTTCAAGTCGTGGGTCAGCCCTCACGATGTGGCTAGTCTGACGCCACGGGCCGGTATGCTGTCCGGAAGACTGCGCCGATATTGGCTGCGGGGTATGTTTCGGGTCAAAGGCGACTGGCTTGATTGAAACAATGAACCAGAACCCCTCGATTCTTAAAAACCTTGGATTTTTCCACGGAGGCTGACACCAACCAGGCTGATCGGCGGGTTGGGTTAAAGGTCTGCCACGATACGCCGATCTTCGACCATGGATTTTTCCGATTGCGTCTCTCTGACATGCCATCTAGGCTACTAGTAGTCCAAATCCGCATGAGGGGGGTAAGTTGGTGGAACGCAAATTGAAAGTGCTTGTGGCCGGGACCGGTTTTGCCGGAGAGGGTCATGCCAAGGCCTTTCGGTGGGCCGGCGCCGAGATTGTCGGCATCGTGGGTCGAACACCGGGTGTGGTCAGCGAATTGGCCGAGAAGTTGCAAATCCCCTGTGCGAAAACCGACTGGAAATCAGCCCTCGAAGAATGCCAGCCGGACATTGTATCGATCGCGACGCCGGGCGGCGCCCATTATGAACCGATCAGGCAGGCGATCGAGTCCGGCTGTCATGTCTTTTGTGAAAAACCCATGACCGATCGTGCTGAAACCGCAACCGAGCTTTACAATCTCGCGCGCACGAAGGGCGTCAAGACGGCCTATGCTGCTAGCTTCCGCTATGCCCCGGGCGTCCTGCACGCCAAACAGTTGGTGGCCGAAGGCGCGATTGGCGAGCCTGTCGAAGTCGAGTGCATGTCCCACTTCAATCTCGAGCGTAACATCCCGTTTGGATGGTCGCACAGGAAAGAACAGGGCGGCGGCCGTCTGAACAACAACTTCACCCATACCCTTTCAATCGTGACTTCTGTCCTGGGCGACAGGATCATGTCGATCATCGGCGAGGTCCGCGACGATCTGGGCCGCGCGCCCATTGTCGAGGGCGTGCACAACTTCGCAACGCGCCGGGACTTCATCCCGAAAGACCTCGACGACCCATCGCTCAATTGGGGCGAAAGCAATGTCGAATGGTCCTATACCGTTCTCGCCCGGCTGGAGAGTGCGTTTGCCGAAAAGCCCGTCTCGGTTCTGTTCAAGCATGGCGGTCTGGTGCCCCGGTTCCACGAGGATCACATTGTGTTTTATGGCACCAAGGGCGCGATCTATCTGAAAGGGCACTATGGCAGCGGGCCAGTGTATCTTTGGGGGGCGGACCGAACTTGGCAGGAGTTGTCTCTGCCCAGCGATATTGCTGACACGCTTCCGGATGTGGAGGGTGAGACCGAGCAGTGCTGGCACTATCTGGCACGGGAATTCGTCAGGGATATTCTGGGCGAAGCGGTCCCGGCCTACCCGACATTCAAGGAAGGCAGCCAGTATCAGCAGATCATCGAATTGATCCGCAAGAACGACAATTGGACCGATGTATCCCACCTCGCATGAGGCACCGCCCATGCCCAGCCCAAGGAGACCTGAACAATGAAAATCACCGGCGCCACGGTCTTTGTCGGCGGACCCGCCAAGAACTATGTCACGCTGAAGATCATGACAGATCAGGGGGTGTACGGTCTGGGCGATGCAACGCTGAACAATCGCGAAACCCTGCCTGCTGCCTATCTCAGGGACTACCTGATTCCCAACCTGATCGGCATGGACCCCCGCAACAGCGAGGATATCTGGCAGCTTTTCTATCGCGGGGCGTACTTCCGACGCGGGCCTATCGCAATGGCGGCTTTTGGCGCCATCGACATGGCGCTTTGGGACATCAAGGGCAAACTGGCCAACATGCCCCTCTATCAGCTTTTCGGTGGCAAAAGCCGGGAGGGAGCGCTGGTCTATGCCCATGCCACCGGGGCTGACCTCGAGGACCTGATAGACTCGATCAGCCATTATGTTGAGCAGGGCTACAAGGCGGTTCGCGTGCAATGCGGCATTCCGGGGATGCCTACAGCAAGCTATGCGGTGCCGGACAAGAAAGGTGATGTTCGCAATTACATCACTGATTACAGCGGCATCAAACCCAAGGTCGAGATCTGGGACACCGACCGCTACATGCGCTACATGCCCGGTGCGCTGGCGGAAATCCGTGGGCGGTTCGGTGCGGACCTCAAGATCCTGCACGATGTGCATCACCGACTGCTGCCGCGCGAGGGAGCCGAATTTGCCAAGGCGGTTGAACCGGTGGGGCTTTTCTGGCTGGAGGACCCGACACCGGCCGAAGATCAGGACGCGCTGAAGCTGGTCCGTCAGCATTCGACGACACCGATTGCCATCGGAGAAGTGTTCAACTCGGTCTGGGACTGCAACAAGTTGATCGAGAACGAATTGATCGACTACATCCGGCTTGCCGCGACCTATGCGGGCGGCATCACACCGCTGAAACGCATTGTCGATCTTGCAGGCCTGCATCATGTACGCACCGGCTTTCACGGCGCCCCCAGCCATTCGCCAATCAGCATGGCGGCGCAGTACCATCTGAATGCATGGGCCCCCAATTTCGGCATCCAGGAATATCTGGTGCTGGGCACCCCAGAATGCGACGCGCTGTTCCCGTCCGGGCACAGGATGGAAAATGGCATGGTCTTTGTCAGTGATGCGCCGGGGCTGGGTGTCGACTTCGACGAGCAAGAGGCGGCGCGCTATAGCTATTCGCCTGGCAGCCACCCGGTTGTTCGCCTGCTGGATGGCACGATGTGGAACTATTGACCGGCGCCATCAATTTAAGGAATCGTCCACCGTACGGGTCAGGACCGGGCAAACCAGATCGCCCTCGCTTCAGGTCTCTGGGATTCTTCCTTGGCTGGCCCGACATACCGGACGTGCATCAACGGGCAGACCTTCTGGCCAAGCGCAGTGTGATTATCGATGGTTTGCCTCCTGAGTTTGGAAATTCGGGCCCGAAATCGCAGACAGGACTGAGAGACGTCGTCGTTGGATCAGTCTCGACTGGCACGTGGACAAAAAAATTCCTGCGCCGGTGAAAATGTTGATTGTTCCGACATAGGTTCCGTCCAGCCCACAGCACTCAAACAGGGTTCAACATGGCTGGTCTTTTCTCACTGTCCGGGCGCAAGGCGCTCGTGACGGTGCCGACACTGGCATAGGCCAGGCCATTGCCGCGGCTCTGGCGGGGCAGGGCGCCCATGTGATCTGCGCCGGGCGCTGAATGCCGGGCTCAGTCCACGATGGGCCGCCGTTTCCAGTCGCCCTTGAGCATGCGCAGGTGGAAGGGCGGGAATTTGACCAGCTCTTCGGCAAGCAGAAGCGAAAAGATCCATAGGACCGGCATCTGGAACCAAAGCACCATGAGTGCCGTGGCGGGCACGCGGAACAACCATTGCGACCAGACAAAGATATGCATGACGTACACCGTTTCCCCGCCCGCGCGCAGGCTGTTGCCGCAGATCGCGTTTGATCCTTTCGGAAAGGGAAGCAGTAGCAGAATCGGCAGGAAACTCAGGAGGGTGGCCTGCGTTTCCCGATTCAGATCGGCATATATCCACGGCGATCCGAGACATATGCCCGCGAAGACCACAGCGACGAGCGCGGCAAGAAACAGTGCGACCTTCCATGCGTCGGCAAGGAAGGAGTCGAGGTCCTGTTCGGGGATACGCCGCCCCAGCAGCTGCGCCACAAGGATGCCCGTGGCCTGGGCCCAACTCATGCCGGCTGTGCCAGCCACGTTGATCCATGGCATGATGAGGGTCATCGCGGCGAACTGGTTGATCGGGAGTTTGGCATAGATCATGCCGCAGACACTCATGGCGATGGTGGCGCTGGAGAAAGTGGCGGCGATCGGCAAGGCAAAGACCAGATGCCTGCGCAGAGTGGCCGCAAAAGTGCCGTTCCGCCAGCCTGGCACCCGCAATAGCGCGGCGCGCCGGGACAGCAGGACTGCGGTCAGAAAACCGACTTGCAGGAACGAAGCCAGCGCGCTGCCCAGTGCCGCCCCGACAACACCCAGTTCGGGCGCGCCGAACAGCCCGTGGATCAGGATGATACTGGACACGATGTTGATCGGGACCGCGACCACATAACTGAGTGCGGGCAGGCGGGTTTCGCCGCAGCCATTGAAAAAACCTGTCAGACACTGGCCGATGGATTCGGCCAGAATAACCACGGCGAAAACCGCCAGGTAACTCCGCGCCTGCGTCGCGATCCAGGCATCATGGGCCAGCACGTCGATGATTGCCCCGGCGGTGAGACCGAGAACCAGTAGGCCGATAAGAACCGCGGCGACATTGATGGTCAGGCCGGCGATCAGGGCCGATTTCATGAACACATCGTCGTCAGAGCCAAAGGCCTGGGCAATGCGGATCTGGGTTGCGTTGGAAAACGCCACGATCAGCCCAAACAGCAGCCCGGCGATGGAGGCCGAGATACCTAGTACCGCGACCGCTTCCTCGCCGAGAGACGAGACAAGGTAGGCATCGATCACCACGATTCCGTGCAGCAAGACGGCCTTCAAGGCCATTGGCCAAGCCAGATGAAACACTGCACGGTTTGAGGGAATGTTGTGAGTAAGGGGTTTGTTGCTCATGTCACATGGTCCAGCAGCCCGCCAGAGCGGGCGCAGATGGCATCACGTCGTCCGCCCGGGATATTCGGGACGGCACGTGGTTTTCAAAGGATCGTCGTCCGCCTGGGAACGAAGGGGCTTCAGCCGTCCTGCGGCTCGAAGTAGTTGGCATTGGTGACCTCGATGGCCTCAATGGTGGCATTCAGCCTGGACAGGTGCAGCATACCAATCTCTACGGCGCGAGCCTCGTCTCCATCTACAATCGCGGCAGCAATCGCTTTGTGGTCGTTCAGAAGTTGCGGCATCCGGTCTTCCTTGGAGAGCCCCAGCATGCACAGCCGGTCGACCTTGGCCTTTTCCTGCGCGATGACATCGAACGCAAAATCTACGCCGGCGATGTCGCACAAGGTTTGGTGGAATTCATAGTCGAGCGCGCCGAACTCCCGGTGGTCGCCCTTGGCGATGGCCGCCTTCTGACGGTCCAGACAGTCATCCAACCGGACCTTGCCAAGCCTGTCGCAATGGCGGGCAGCGCGGCGCAGAACCTCGGATTCGATCGAGGCACGCACAAAGCGCGACTTTTCGATTTCACGCGATGAAAAGCGTTTGACCTCGGTCGCGCGTTGCGGACGGATCACCAGCAGATCCAGATTGGCAAGACGGGTAAAGGCGTCACGCACAGGTTGGCGCGAAACC
This sequence comes from Oceaniovalibus sp. ACAM 378, assembly GCF_008085915.1. Lineage (GTDB taxonomy): Bacteria > Pseudomonadota > Alphaproteobacteria > Rhodobacterales > Rhodobacteraceae > Oceaniglobus. The sequence goes on from NZ_VSJK01000016.1 coordinate 5,760, forward strand.
CCAAACTGCGCGGCGATATCGGCCTCGGAAATCCTGTCGCCGGGCCGCAGGCGCAACGAAGAAATTTCGTCATAGAGACTGTCGAAAATTTCGTCGACCGTGGTTCGTCGGTCATTGGTGAGGGTCTGTTGCATCTGTCAATTTTCCTTGTGCATCGTGGGCTTATAGTCGCGTCGCTGTGAAACACCAGTTCCCGGCCTTTGCGTTATTATGAAGGCCTGTCTGATCCGCCATGGGTTTCGAAAAGTCCGGGCGTCAGTTGGTGGTCAGCATGTTTTTCTCGTCTTCGTTAGGGGCAGATTTGCGGCTTGAAGCCTCATAGAATCATTTCGAGACTAGTATTCCAGTTTTAAGACTAGTATACCAGTTGGAAGTTTTTAGCGAATCGGATGTTCATCAATCTGTCGTTTGCGGGAACAAAACAAGGGACCTGGCGGGTTCAAGTCAACATGGGGGGGGACATGTCTGGAGTTCGTTTACAGGGCATCACCAAGGCGTACGGTGCGGTGCAGGTGGTTCATGGCATCGATCTTGAGGTGCAGGAAAAGGAATTCGTCGTTCTCGTCGGTCCATCCGGCTGCGGCAAGTCCACCACGCTGCGGATGATCGCCGGGTTGGAAGAGATCTCGGACGGCGATCTGACGATCTACGGCCGGCATGTGAACCGGGTCGCTCCCAAGGATAGGGACGTGGCGATGGTCTTCCAGAACTACGCGCTTTACCCGCATTTGAACGTCGCCGAGAATATCGCCTTTGGTCTGCGTATCCGCAAGGAAAGCAAGGAGCATATCGCCGCGTCGGTAGCCGAGGTTGGCGGCATTCTGGGTCTGACGCCCTATCTCGATCGCCGCCCTGCCGACCTGTCGGGCGGTCAGCGCCAGCGGGTTGCGATGGGCCGCGCGATTGTGCGTCGTCCCAAGGTGTTTCTGTTTGACGAACCTCTGTCGAATCTCGATGCCAAGCTGCGCACGCAAATGCGGGCAGAGATCAAGCGGCTGCACAAGCGGCTTGGCGTGACCTCGATCTATGTGACCCACGATCAGGTCGAGGCGATGACACTGGCGGACCGGATCGTCGTCATGCACGACGGGCGGATCGAACAGATCGGCGCGCCGATGGATCTGTTCCTCAATCCGGCCAATACCTTTGTGGCCGGATTCCTCGGTTCGCCACCGATGAACATGGTCAAGGCCAGAATCGTGGCGGGCGAGCAGGGTCCTGTGGCGGAATTTGACGGCCAAAGGATACTATTGCAGCAGATTGCGTCGTTGCAGAATGCGGTGGGCCAAGAGGTGATCCTTGGCATCCGTCCGGAGTTTGTAGTTGTGGCGGCCGAGGATGCGCCAGGGCGTGTCAGCATTGATGTCGACCTGGTGGAAACCCTTGGCTCCGAGGCGCTGGTTCACGCAAGCCTGATGGGCGAGCCCTTTGTGATCCGCACCGAAACGGTCGGCCAGATGGATGTGCTGAACTGTGTGTCCGGCTTTACCATCCCGCCGCATCTGGTTCGCGTTTTCGACGCCGCATCGGGGATCGCGCTCCCGGGTCAGGTGCATGAACAATGACAAACGAATTGGACCCCTCCGTCGGGCAGACGGAAGAACTTGTAGTAGAGGCGCGCGAATCCCAACGCGTCCGCAAGCCGGGCCGCGTCGTGCGGGTGGGCGACCATTTCAAGCGGGAATGGCAGCTATATGCGATGCTGATCCCGACGATCATCTGGCTTTTGGTATTTCTCTACAAGCCGATGTACGGGCTGCAGATCGCGTTCAAGGATTACTCGATCTTTCGCGGTGTGGCGAACAGCCCCTGGATCGGGCTGGAGCATTTTCAGACATTGTTTGGCAATGACCAATTCCTGAGGGCGCTGAAGAACACGATCATCATCTCGTTTTACGGGCTGATCTTTGGCTTTCCGATGCCGATCGTGATCGCGCTGATGTTCAACTAGATCCTCAAGGACTGGTTCAAGAAGACGGCGCAGACCATCGTCTATCTGCCGCATTTCGTGTCTTCGGTGATCATCGCGGGCATCGTCATCACCGCATTCAGCCCCTCAGCGGGCATTGTGAACACGATCCTGGGCTGGTTCGGGATCGACGCGATCTATTTCCTGACCAAACCAGAATGGTTCCGGCCGATCTTTGTCGGTACCGGCATCTGGCAGGAGGCCGGGTTCCAGTCGATCGTCTATCTCGCGGCAATCGCGGGCGTCTCTCCTACACTGTATGAATCGGCGGTGGTGGATGGCGCGAGCCGCTGGCAGATGATGTGGAAGATCACCATTCCCTCGATCATGCCGACGATCATCATCATGCTGATCATCCGTATCGGGAACATGCTCGAAGTGAGTTTCGAGATGATTATTCTGCTCTATCAGCCGGCAACATTCGAGACGGCCGACGTCGTCAATACCTTCATCTACCGCCAGGGCATCCAGGGCGGCCAATACGACCTTGCCGCAGCCGCGGGCCTGTTCAACGCGGTGGTGGCCTTCGTGCTGGTGATGACGGCGAACACGATCTCGAAGCGCTATTCGCGCACGTCGCTTTGGTAAGGGGGGAAGACCATGACCAACATGAATCTCTATTCTCGCGGCGACAAGCTTTTCGTGGTCGTCAACATGGTGCTGATCGCGCTGTTCACGCTCTCGACGCTCTATCCGTTCATCTATATCGCCTCGCTGTCCATGAGTACGGGTTACGAGGCGCGGGCCGGCAATGTGATCCTGACCCCGGTCGGGTTCACGCTGGAAGCCTATAAGCAGGTGCTAAGCGAGCCGCTGTTTTGGTCGTCCTACGGCAACACCTTCATTTACACCATCGGCGGCACGTTGATGAGCCTGGCGTTCATCATCCCCGGCGCCTACGCCTTGTCCAAGCCGCAGCTTTACGGACGACGGTTTTGGAACCTGGTGGTGGCCTTTACCATGTGGTTCAACGCCGGTCTCATCCCGTTCTTTTTGAACATGCGCGACCTTGGACTGCTGGACAGCTATTTCGGCATCATCATCGGTTTCGCGGTGAACGGCTTCAACATCATCCTGCTGCGCAACTTCTTCGAAGGTATTCCGCAGTCCTTCGAGGAAGCCGCCCGGATGGACGGCGCCAACGAATTCCAGGTTTTGTGGAAGGTCTACATGCCGCTGTCGAAGCCGGCGATTGCCACGGTGGCGCTGTTTTGCATCGTGTCGCGCTGGAACGGCTTCTTCTGGGCAATGGTCCTGCTTCAGGACGAGGACAAGATCCCGCTTCAGGTCTATCTGCGGAAGGTCATTGCCGAGCTTTCCGATGACGAGGAATTCGCCACATCACTGCTGTCCGCCGCCTATTCGTTCGAAACGGTGAGCGCCGCGATCATCGTCTGCTCGATCATCCCGATCCTGCTGATCTACCCGTTCCTTCAGAAATACTTCTCGAAGGGCATCCTGCTGGGCGGGGTCAAGGAATGAACCGAGTAATTTGCAACAGGGAGGACAACATGCGAACCTTTAAACTGTCACTTGCCATGCTGGCGACTACCGCGATGACGGCCCCGGCCTTTGCCGAAAGTCACCTGCCGATCGTGGACGAGCCGCTGGAACTGACGATCCACATGCACTGGGACAGGGCGCAAGGTTACGATGAAAACTATGCCGTCGAACAAAAGGCTCGCGAACTCACCAACGTCCATCTGATCGACGCCACCGCTGGCCGGAACAGCACGGACCCTCGCGAAGCGATCAACCTTCTGCTGGCGCAGGGCGATCTGCCCGACATCGTCGGCAGCCAGCTGCTGTTGCAGCCGGTCAACCAGTATGGCCCGGAAGGCGCCTTTGTTCCGCTGAACGATCTGGTCGAAGAACATGCGCCCAACATCAAGAAGTTCTGGGAGGAACATCCTGGTCTGGTCGAGGCGATTTCGGCGCATGACGGCAATTACTACTACATTCCGTACCTTCCCGACGGTAAATATGGCCGGGCGTGGTACGTGCGGCAGGACTGGCTCGACAAGCTGGGGCTGGAACAGCCCGATACCGTCGATGCGCTTTACGATGTGCTGGTGGCGTTCCGGGATCAGGACCCCAACGGCAACAGCCGAAAGGACGAAGTGCCCTTCTTTGTCCGCGACTGGGAAGAGGCGATCCGGCTTGTCACACTTTGGGACGGGCGCTCTTCGGGATCGGACACGCCGCATGATTTCATGATCAGCGAAGCAGGCAAGGTGGTGCATCCCTATGCGCAGACCACTTATCGCGACGGGCTGGCCAATATCGCCAAATGGTATCAAGAAGGGCTGATCGACGCGGAAATCTTCACCCGCGGAACCAGCGCGCGCGATTTTCTGCTGGGTGAGAACCTGGGCGGCATGACGCACGACTGGTTCGCCTCCACCTCTGGCTATAACGCCGCGCTTGGGGACCGGATCGAGGGCTTCAATTTCATCCCCTTCCTGCCGCCAAAATCGGTGTCGGGTGTGCGGATGGAGGAACACCGCCGGATCCCGATCAAACCCGACGGATGGGCGATCAGCTTTAGCAACGAGCACCCGGTCGAGACCATCAAATATTTCGATTTCTGGTTTTCGGAACAGGGCAGCCTGCTGTCGAACTTCGGCGTCGAAGGCGAAACTTGGGACATGATCGACGGCGAGCCGGTGTTCAAGGACGAGGTTCTCAACAGCGATCAGGCCGTGAATGCCCAGCTCTGGGCCGTGGGCGCGCAGATCAAGAAGGGCTATCCGCAGGATTACCGCTATGAATGGCAATGGACTGCGGATGCTGCCCGCGAGGGGATCGAGCTTTACGACAGCGAAGATCTGCTGGTCGATCAGTTCCTCGGTGTCGCATTCAGCCAGGAAGAACAGGCGGTCTATGACAAGTACTGGCCGTCCATCAAGACCTACATGCTCGAGCGTCAGCAAGCCTGGGTTCTGGGCACCGGCGATGTCAACGCGGACTGGGACGGCTATGTCGCGACGCTCGATAAGATGGGTCTCGAAAAGGTTCTGGACGTCATGAACACAGCCTACGCGCGTCAATACGACGGCTGATCTATCCGCGCTCGGGCGGCGTGCCTCTGACGGGCCCGACCCCGGGCAGGGCGACGACTTTGTAGCATATTTTTGCATTCAGGGAGGACATCATGCGAACTTTTAAACTGTCAATTGCTATGCTTGCGACGACGGCCATGACGGCCCCGGCATTTGCCGAAAGCCATCTGCCGATCGTTGATGAGCCGCTGGAACTGACAATCCACATGCACTGGCCCCGCGCCCAGGGTTATGGTGTCGGCGGCGACACGGGCGTGATCTATCCGGTTGAGGAGGTCGCTCGTGAAAAAACCAACATTCATCTGATCGACAAGACCTCGGGCCGCAACACCACGGACAACAACGAGGCGATGAACCTGCTGATCGCCACCGGCGACCTTCCCGACATCGTCGGCGGCAACCTCATCCAGCAGCCGGTCAACCAATATGGCCCCGAAGGTGCGTTCGTGCCGCTGAACGAGCTGGTGGAGGAGCACGCGCCCAACATCAAGAAGTTCTGGGAGGAACACCCAGGCCTGAAGGAAGCCATCTCGGCCTATGATGGCAATTACTACTACATCCCCTATCTGCCCGATGGAAAATACGGGCGGGCCTGGTACATCCGTCAGGACTGGCTTGACAAGCTGGGCCTCGAACAGCCCGACAACGTGGACGAACTGCATGACGTGTTGGTGGCGTTCCGTGACCAGGACCCGAATGGCAACGGCAGGAAGGACGAAGTGCCCTATTTCGCCCGGCAATGGGAGGAAGTGAATCGCCTGCTGACGCTGTGGGATGCGCGGTCGTCGGGTTCGGACACCTATCACGACTTCTATATCAATGATGAAGGCACGGTGGTGCACCCCTACGCGCAGCCAGCCTATCGCGACGCGCTGGCCAATGTGGCGAAGTGGTACGAGGAAGGCCTGATCGACGCCGAGATTTTCACCCGCGGCGCGTCCTCACGCGACTTCCTGCTGGGCGAGAACCTGGGCGGCATGACCCACGACTGGTTCGCCTCCACCTCGGGCTATAACGCGGCGCTGGCCGAAAAGGTGCCGGGCTTCAACTTCATCCCGTTCCTGCCACCGAAATCGGCCGGTGGCGTACGGATGGAAGAGCACCGCCGCATCCCGATCAAGCCGGATGGCTGGGCGATCACCTATAAAAACGAACACCCAGTCGAGACGATCGAGTACTTCGACTTCTTCTTTTCCGAAGAGGGGGCGCTGCTGGCCAACTTCGGTGTCGAGGGCAAGACCTGGGACATGGTCGACGGCGAGCCGGTCTACAAGCCGGAAGTGCTGGAATCGGGCACCCCGGTGAACAGCCAGATGTACTTGGAAGGCGCGCAGATCTATCGCGGCTATCCGCAGGACTACCGCTATGAATGGCAGTGGACCGATCCTGCGGCGCGTGAGGGGATCGAGCTCTATGACTCGGAAGACCTGCTGGTCGACCAGTTTCTGGGCGTGGCCTTCAACAAGGATGAGCAGGCGGTCTATGACAAGTACTGGCCGTCCCTCAAGACCTACATGCTGGAGCGTCAGCAGGCCTGGATTCTTGGTTCGGGCGATATCAAGGCGGACTGGGATGCCTACGTCGCAACGCTTGAAAAGATGGGCTACTCAAAGATCATCGAAGTCATGAATACGGCTTACGTGCGCCAGTACAGCTGATCCTTCCTTGAAACACCCTGAAACCGAATGCGGCCGACACCGGCCGCGTTCCCCCTATTTCGCAAGCAACAGGAAAGCAGAAAGATGCCCGGCACAGCCGCTCCCACGCTCGACGAACCCAAAGCCGGACGCCTGACGATCCAGTACGCGCCGGACGCGACAACCGACATCGTCGAGAACCCGCCGCGATTCACCTGGCTGCCGGTGATCGAGGACGAGGCGCAGTATGTGCTGCGCATCTCGACCGACCCGAACTTCCCGGCCAAGGGCACACAGGTGTTTGCCAATATCCCGCTGAATTTCTTTACGCCCGACGTGGCGCTGACTCCGGGGCAGCACCACTGGTCCTATGCGGTCTGTGACGCGGGTGGAAAGCCCGCGTCGGGCTGGAGCCAGACCCGCAGCTTTAGCGTTGCCGATGGACTGCCAGAGACACCTCTGGCCTCGCGCAAGACGCGCTTTGACAATGCGACCGGCGCGCATCCGCGATTGTGGCTGACGCCCGACCGGTTGGCCGACTTCCGCGAGGCGCTCAAGGCCGACCCCGATCATTGCACATGGGCCACCTTCTACGAACAGTCCGTCCTGCCCTGGATGGACCGCGACGTCATGAAAGAGCCCGCAGGCTATCCGGACCACAAGCGCACGGCGCCGGTCTGGCGCCAGACCTATATCGATCTTCAGGAGCTGATGTACGCGATCCGTCACCTCGCCATCGGCGGGATGGTGACCGGCGATCAGGCTATGATGGACCGCGCCAAGGAATGGCTGTTGGAAGCGGCGTCCTGGGATCCGATGGGTGTCACATCGCGCGCCTATACCGACGAATGGGCCTATCGCGTCACCAACGCGCTCACCTGGGGGTACGATTGGCTTTACGACCAGTTGACAGAGGATGAGCGGCAACAGGTCCGCACTTGCCTCCTTGCGCGCACCCGCGACATCGCCGAACACGCGATCGTCAATGCCAAGATCCACCTGTTTCCCTACGACAGCCATGCGGTGCGCTCGGTCTCGCTGACCCTGATCCCGGCCTGCATCGCGCTGATGGGCGAGGCCAAGGATGACGAGGCCCGCGAATGGCTGGATTATTGCATCGAATTCCTATTCACCGTTTATTCGCCGTGGGGCGACAGTGACGGGGGCTGGGCCGAGGGCACGAATTACTGGATGATGGGCATGGCCTATCTGATCGACGCGGCCAACCGTTTGAAGTCCTACAGCGGGATCGACCTGTACAAGCGGCCCTTCTTTCAGAACACCGGGGATTTCCCCCTGTTCTGCAAGGCGCCCAACACCCGCCGCGCCACCTTTGGCGACGACAGCACGCAAGGCGATCTGCCGGGCATCAAGACCGGCCTGAATATGCGCCAGTTCGCGGGGGTCACCGGCAATGGTGCCTATCAGTGGTATTGCGACCAGAACCTGGCGATCAACCCCGGCACCGAAATGGCGTTCTACAACTGGGGCTGGTGGGACACCCGCTTTGACGAGCTGACCTTCCGCACCGATTTCCCCTTTGTCGAGGCCACACCGCCGCAAGGCGGGATGCGCCATTTCAAGGGCATCGGCTGGGTCGGTATCCAGCACGCGATGGACGATCCCGATCAGCACATCCAGTTCGTGTTCAAATCCAGCAAGTTCGGGTCGATCAGTCACAGCCACGGCGATCAGAACGCCTTCTGCATGGCGGCCTATGGCGAAGATCTGGCAATCCAGTCTGGCTATTATGTGGCTTTCGGATCGACCATGCACCGCGAGTGGCGGCGCCAAACGCGCTCCAAGAATGCCATACTGATCGATGGCAAGGGCCAGTATGCGGACAAGAACAAGGCCAAGGCTATGACCGCCACCGGGCGGATAATCACCGCCGAGGTGCACGATGATCATTACTATATCAAAGGCGACGCGACCGAAGCCTATCGGAGCCTGTCGCCCGAGGTGACGCTGGCAGAACGCGAAGTCTATTTCGTGCAAAACAGCTATTTCGTGATCGTTGACAGCGTCGATGCACAAACGCCGGTCTCGGTGGATTGGCTGCTGCACGCCAATGCGCCCTATGATCTGGGCAAGTCCTCGTTTCGCTATACCGGGCAGCGGGCCGGGTTTTATGGCCAGGTGATCTGGTCCGAGGCAGGCAAGCCCGAATTGACGCAGGTAACCGGCTTTCCGGGCGTCGATCCTTCGGAATACGAAGGGCTGCCGGTCAGCACCTGCCTGCATGCGCGCTATCCAAAGGCCACGCGCCACCGCATCGCAACCCTGCTGGTGCCCTACAAACTAAGCGAGCCAAAGAGGATTTTCCATTTCCTCGATGACCAGGGGTATGACGCCGATCTGTATTTCACCGACTCCGAAGAAAACGCGTTTCGGGTGGTGATGAAAAAGTTGGCCAAGACCTGAGCCGACGCAGGACGCCTGGCAGGCCGACTGACCCGCCGGTGACCGCACGCAATATATGACGACAGGGAGACGCAAAATGTCAGTTAAGAACTACTTCCCCGCCAGCGAGAACCAGTTTTTCGACGTCGGCGGCGGGCTGACCCGGAAGGTTGCGGCCTACAACGACAACGTGATGTGCGTCGAAGTGCATTTCGAGACGGGCACGGTGGCCGCACGTCACCACCACCCGCACGAACAAGTCACTTATGTCATCTCGGGCAAGTTCGAGTTCACCGTGGGCGACGACACTTACATCGTGACCGCGGGGGACTCGCTCTACAAACAGCCAAATATCGAACACGGGGCGACCTGCATCGAGGCAGGCACTCTGTTGGATATCTTCACGCCGCACCGTGAAGATTTTCTTTAATTCACAGCACATCAAGAACGACTAAAAGGAGTATACGGCATGTCCAAACCTGTCATCGGCTTCATCGGCCTCGGCCTCATGGGCGGAAATATGGTTGAGAACCTTCAGAAGAAGGGTTTCGAACTGGTCGTGATGGATCTGAACAAGGATGCGGTGGCGAAAGTCATCGACCGCGGCAATGCCCGCGAGGCCGCATCGCCTCGCGAACTGGCCGAAGCATCCGATATCGTCATGCTCTGCCTCACCACATCCGAAGTTGTCGAAAAGGTTGTGTATGGCGACAATGGCATTCTGGCCGGTATCGGAAAAGGTGCCGTGCTGATCGATTTCGGCACCTCGATCCCGGCCTCGACCCGCCAGATCGGTGCCGATCTGGCGGCGAAGGGCGCGGGGATGATCGATGCACCGCTCGGCCGTACCCCGGCGCACGCCAAGGACGGCTTGCTCAACATCATGGTCGGAGGCGACAAAGAGACGTTCGACAAGGTCAAACCGGTGCTGGAAGAGCAGGGCGAGAACGTCTTCTACCTTGGTGCGCTTGGCGCCGGTCATGTGACCAAGCTGATAAACAATTTCATGGGCATGACCACCGTCTGCACGATGAGCCAGGCCTTCGCCGTGGCCGAACGCGCGGGTGTCGACCGCCAGCAACTTTACGAGATCATGTCGACCGGTCCGTCGAATTCGCCCTTCATGGGCTTCTGCAAGAACTATGCGGTCGATGGCGTGAGCGATCTGGGCTTCTCGATCAGCAATGCCAACAAGGATCTCGGATATTTCCTCAAGATGGCCGAGGATTTGGGAACGCGGGCCGAAATCGCCGAGGGCACCTCACACAACCTGCAGGCTGCCGTGAACGCGGGCATGGGCGACGGCAACGTTCCGGAAATCTTCGACTATTTCCGGAAGCTTGAAGCCTAGACCGACGGAGCGCGCCCCAGGTCGATGCGATACGCCCACAAGAACAAGATCGAAAGACTATGAAGGTCCTGGGGGAAACCGCAATCGTCACCGGTGGGGCGCGACATCGGACGCGCCTGCGCCGTCAAGGTGGCCTCTGAAGGTGCGAATGTGGCGATCAACTATTTCACCAGTGGCAAAATGGCCAAGGAGACCGTGGCGCAGATCAAGGCGCTTGGCGGCAAAGCCCGCGGACGTCGAGGCGCTGGTGGAGAAGACTGTGGAGGCTTTTGGCGGCGTCGACATTCTGTTTGAACAATGCGGGCGGGCCGATCGCGCGCAAAACCATCGCCGAAATGCCGCTGGAACACTGGCAGACGGTAAGGGACCTTAACCTGAAAAGCACCTTCCTGATGACCAAAGCCTGCCTTGCTCACATGAAGTCGGGCGCGATCGTTCGGACATCCGCGTCAACGCCCTGTGCCCCGGGATGATCGAGACGGATTTCCACAACATCCACACCGCCGACGCGGCCCGCCGCGGATACGAGGCGGCGGCCCCGGTCAAACGGCAAGGCACGTCCGAGGATACGGCGAACCTTGTGCTGTTGCTTGCCTGCGACGACTCGGCGTTCATCACCGGGGCCAATATCCAAATCAATGGCGGTGTGCTGTGCAGTTGACAGAAACCGGCGAGGGTCGAGTGTAAGATATCAAGGAAATATCACCTCGTCCAAATCATGCGAATATCGGGACATTTCTCCTCGTTGTTGGCTCCCTCAGTCCGTTCGGAAACCTCAAAGCCGTGGTGACGATAGAAATCTTGCGCGTCGGTATTCTGCTCGAACACCCAAAGCTGAACAAAGTTCACTCTGCACAGAACCCTTTGCAGGAGGAAGGAACCAAGCCGTTGCCGCCACGCGTCAGGTGCAATGTAGAGATGGTTTATCCAGTCACCGTGGAGCGACGCGAACCCTTTCAGCACCCGGTCCCGCTCGATAACTTCGATGGTTTCGACACCCAGAACGCGGTTTTCGAAAAATCGCTGATCGGCCTCCGGACTGTGCAAGACAGGCAACCAAGGCATACGAGCAGCCCGTGCTGTACGGAATATCCTTACCAAGCCGGGAATATCCGAAGTCTGTGCAGGACGGACATGCACGGCTGCACGTTCTTCAGTCAAGAGATGTCCTCCTAGTTGGAGCAAGTGCTGTCGATCCCACGCAGTTTTCTCGATCTGAGTGAAGGCGTCAACTTTATGGACCATGACAGATACCATGCAATGCGCGCACTGGCCGTTGGTGAATGCATGGCTGAACTTGCTGCGGGGACCGCGCCCGGCGTCATTGCGCCTCGGCTTTGCAGGGGACAGATTCCGAATGGCCATCCCGAAATCAACACCCCCTTAACGGACGCTATTCAGCGGCCTCACGCCATACAAATACATCTGGAGAATCTGGACTTCAGAGCGGGATCGATTCACTCTTGATCCGATCCACCAGATGACGGGACTGAACAGCTGAGTAGACGACTCTTGCTACACAACGGGGGTGAGGACGCTTTCAACAGCCTTCGAAATGCCCAGCATTTCGCTGTCTTTGCCGTGGACGCAGGCGATCTGCAAACCGACTGGCAACGGACAAGAATTCTGGATTGGAAAGCTGGCGGCGCAAAGATCATAGACGTTTGCCGGCCTTGCATTTCGCAGCGCGGCTGAAATGAACGCCAGGGCCGGTTCAAGAGCGCCTAAATCCTTCAGTACTGGTGCCGTGATCGGAGTTGTCAGGCTGACAACGGCATCCAGACCGGCCATGCGCGACACGGATTCTGCCGCCAGCTCGGTCTTGCGGCGGGACAATCGGACATATTCGGCCGACGTTCTTTCGATCGCACCCCGCAGGCGGTTCAGGACAATCGGATCGATACGATCGGCGTTGGCGTCCACGCGTGCGCGACCCAGGGCTTCCATCAGGTCGCTTGGAACCAGGGTCGCAAAAATATCGATGACTTCCTTTTGCTCGTCACGATCCGGCCAATTGATATATTCGATGACGGCTCCGGCCTCGGAAAGCTTGGAAATGGCATTGCCGAAGTCGGTCGCGACCCGATTGTCCGTGATACCGTCGCGCCAATCGCGCGGAACGCCAAAGCGCAGCCCATGGATTTCTTTCTGGTCGACGGTCTGGGCGCGCGGGGACATCGCATTGTTGATGACAATCGCGTCGGAAATACCGGATGTGAGAAATCCCAGCGAATCCAGCGCCGTCGACAATGGAAAAATGCCATCCAGCGACCAAGTTCCGGCCGATGCCTTGAAACCGGTAATCCCGCACAGGGCGGCCGGAACGCGCACCGATCCGCCAGTATCCGATCCTATGGCGAATGCACAAAGACCGGCCGCAACCGCCACTGCCGATCCCGAACTGGACCCGCCCGGGGTTCGGCGTGTTTGTTCGTCACAGGGATTCCACGGGGTGATATGGCTGATGTTCTGCGCGCCGGCGGCAAATTCGGTGGTCCGTGTCTTGCCCAATATGACACAGCCGGATTGGCGCAGGGCCCTTACGAATGGACCCTCTGCCCCGATGATATCTGCGACATCCGCCTGCGAACCTGCTTTGACGGGCATCCCCGAGACTGCCAGCAAATCCTTGACGGCAACTGGAACACCGGCCAGGGGCCCCGGATCGATACCCTGTGCGAATTTCCGATCCACTTCGGCTGCCATTGCCATGGCGGCATCCTGATCGACATGAACGTAGGATTGATATTTGTCGTCGACAGATTCAATCCTGTCCAAATAGCGCCGACAGACGGCTTCGGCGGTTTCCACGCCTGTCTTTATGCGATCAACAAGGTCTTGCAGGCCGCCGGACGGGGTGAATGCCTTTTGCATGGAAACGCTCCTTAGATCAGGGCCAGGCTTATGAACGGAATATACATGATCATCAGCAGCGCGATCAGCATGGCCGCGAGGAAGGGAATGACCGCATAGCTCAGCTTTTGGATGCTTATACCGCTGATCCCGCAACCGACGAACAGGTTCACCCCAACAGGTGGTGTGAGAAAGCCGATAGCGACGCTTACGATCATCACAATACCGAAATGTATCGGATCGACCCCAACCTGTTTGATGATCGGAAGGAACAGTGGCGTGAAGATCAGGATATTGGCCAGTGCATCCATGAATGTGCCAAAGACCAGAAGGATCAGGACGATCACCAGCAATACCAGAAACTTGCTGTCCGAGATATTTGCAAACAGCCCCATGACGGTATTCGGAACGTTGTTATAAAGAAGCACTTGGCCAAAGGCGGTGGCGGTCGCGACAAGGAAAAGGATCGTTCCCGTCGTCATCGAGGCGCTGCGAAGCGCATCCCAGAGTTTTGCCAGACTCATGCTTTTAAGAAAGAATGTCTCTGCCAGCAGGGCATAGGCAACGGCGCTGGCACCGGCCTCGGTGGGGGTCATGATACCGCCATAGATACCGCCAAGCACGATAACCGGAACCATCAATGCATGACCGGCGCGCCGCAGCGCCACAAGTGTTGCATTTACCGACGCACGCTCGGCTGCGGCTTCGTATTTTCGCCGCCGGGCAATGATATATGCAGTGACCATCAGCGCGATTCCGACGATCAAGCCGGGAATGATGCCGGCGATAAACAGGTCGCCGACAGAAACGCCGGCGGTCGTTCCGTAAATGATCAACGGGATGCTCGGCGGGATCATCACGCCCAGACAACCCGCCGATGTGTTTACCGCGGTGGAAAAGGCGTTGTCATATCCGCCTTTCCGCATGGTCGGGATCATTATGCCGCCGACTGCTGCGACTGTCGCAGGCGCAGAGCCGCTGAGCGCCCCGAAAAACAGGCTGGTCAGGATCGACACCTGCGCAAGCCCGCCCCTGATATGACCGACGAGACAGCGTGAGAAATCGAGCAGCCGCTCAGCCATGCTGCCTTTCTGCATGATCTCGCCGGCAATGATAAAGAAGGGCACGGCCAGAAGGGGAAAGGAATCGAGCGACGTGATCAACTTTTGGACCAGAAACGTCGACGGAATTCCTTCCGCAAACATGCTGATGATCACGCTCAGGCCGATGGACACGCCGATCGGGATGCCAAGAACCAGAAGAATGATAAGTGAAATGAATATGAGCATCGGGTCGTCTCCTGCCTTGTGCGGCTATAAATCCATGGACGTAGACGACTGGTATCCTGCGATCAGGATCCAGAGTGCTGCGAAACACCGGATCAGCATCAACCCCATGCATACGGGAAGGGCGAGATAGACCCAGATGATGCTGACCTCCAAAGCCGGCGCTTGTTGACCGGTCTTCTTGAGGAAAAACAGCATTTCCACGCCCCAGACGATACAAAATCCCGCAAAGATTGCAGTTGCGATCAGTGATACGGCCTGAAGTTTAAATCTGGCCCTGGCCGATCTGCTGTATTCCAGCAGAAAGGATATCGCCAGATGCTTGTTGTCGCGAACGGCATAGCTGGTGCTGAGATAAACCAGCCAGATAAAGAGAAAACGCGCCAGTTCTTCCGACCAGACAAGGCTACTTTGCAGCACATATCTGTTAAAGACCTGGAGAAGGATCAGGACGACAATCGCGACAAGAAACAATACCGCGACTATTTCCTCGAACCGCATAAGTCCGCGTTGCAATTTCAAAAGCATCGTCGGTTTGCCCCTTTCCCAATTGTTTCCCCCCCGGTCGATCAACGCCCGGTACCACTGTCGCATCATTCGCGACATGTTTCATGCCGCGAATGATTTTTCGGTTCGGTTGCAGGAATGCAGTTTACTTTGCAGTATGATCGGCGATGGTCTGGCGGACCTGTTCGATCAGATCTTTGCCCACGGCTTCTTCGAATTCGTCATAGATCGGTGCGGTGACAGCTTTCCATTCTTCCAGCTGCTCGGGGGTCAATTCAACCACATTGACACCGGCGTCGCGCATTTTCTCGATGATTTCCTTCTCGTTGCTGCGAATCAGATCGCGCTCGAAGATCTTCATCTTTTCCACGCCTTCGCGGATCAGAGCCTGATGTTCCGGGCTTTGCGACTCCATGAACATCTGGCTGACCATCACAAGATGCGGGCTATAGGTGCTGCCGGTCAGAGTCAGGTTCTTGTTCACTTCGTGGAAATTGTTGAACCAGGCCAGATTGAGGTCGATGTCGATCCCGTCGACAGTTTTTTGTTGCAGGGCGGTATAGACCTCGCTCCAGCCGATGGGCGTGGGGTTGGCTCCGAAGGAATTGAGCGTGGCGATATGCACCTTGCTCGGGGTCGAGCGGATCTTCAGCCCGGCCGCGTCCGAGACGTTTTCGACGACCCGCTGGTTGTTGAAGATGTGGCGGAAACCGATGTCGATATAACCAAGGCCGATGATGCCGGTCGCTGCCAGTGCCTGCGCCGCCTTTTGCCCCACCGGGCCGTCGGTGATTAGATCGGCCGCCTCATAGCTGGGAAACAGGTAGGGCATGTCGAAGATCAGGAAATCTTTTGAGAACGGCGACAGGTTGGGTGTCGAGGATGAGCCCATCTGCAAGAGACCGGACTGAAGGCCCTGAACCACGCTGTCGAAGTTGCCGAATTTACTGCTGTCAAAAATATCGACGCGGAATTCCCCGCCGCTTTGCTCTTCGATATATTCCTTGAAGAAGGTAAAGCCCTTGCCCATGGGGTGGTCTGGTACGTTGTCATGGGCAAGTTTTATAACGGTTTCAGCAAATGCGCCATGGGCGGCCATTGCCAATCCCGCGCCCAAGATCATTGCACGTCCAAGCGGATACCATTTAGTCATTTTCTTCTCCCGAGATTAAGTTTCTTTATTGCGATACGGATTCTGGTCGTCGATGCGGCTTCAGTACCGCTTTTGGTTATTTGGTTGCATGATCGGCGTTGTGTGGATGAGCCGACTGCCCGCTATCCTGTATCCATTGCGGCCGGACTATCCGGTCAGGAAAATTGCTCCAGCCATTTCAATCCGATCAGAATGAATGCTGCCAGAAATACCGTTTCGGCGACGATAAGGACGATAGCCTGTCCGCCCACATCAAGAACCGTTCGAAGCGCTGTTTTCATTCCCACCGCTGCAATTGCAACCAGCAATAGATTGCGGGACAGGTCGGCCAGTATATCGGCAATGACGATGGGTATGGCGCCAAAGGAATTGACCGTTGCCAGCGCCAGGAACGCCAGGACGAAACCCGGAATCAAGGGCGGGCGACTGGTGTCGTTCCCGTCGGCCTCGCCCCGGGCGCGCATGACCAGGGATATGCACAAAACCACCGGGGCAAGCATCGTCACCCGGATCAGTTTGACGAGGGTGGCGGTTTCCCCGGTCACTTCGGACACCGAAAACCCCGCACCCACCACCTGCGCCACATCGTGGATCGTGCTGCCCAGGAAGATTCCGGTTGCCAACTCGTCAAGCCCTGCGGTGGCCGCCAGCAGGGGATAGACCACCATGGCGACGGTGGACAGCACGGTGACCCCCAACACGGTGAACAACAGGTTGCTTTCCGAGTGCTTGTTGCGGGGCAGTACGGCGGCGATGGCCATGGCCGCCGAGGCGCCACAGATGGCCACCGATCCGCCGGTCAACAGGGCGAACCGCCAGCCCCGCCCCAGAAGCCGTGCGCCCAAAAGACCAAACAGGATCGTGACGATGACCGCGCCGATGGTCAGCAGGATGACCGGCCCCCCGAGCCCGATCAGCAAATCGACGCTGATACGCGCCCCCAGCAGCGCCACTCCGAACCGCAGGACCGTGCGGGCGGTGAAGTCGATGCCCGCGACACAGCGTCCGTCTTCGGCCAGAAAATGAAACGCAATACCCAGGATCAGCGCCATCAGCATCGCCGGAACGCCGTAATGATCCGACAGGAACCTTGCGGCGATTGCGATCACAACCGCCACCGAAAGCCCCGGCATCAGCGTGCCGGGGCTGGCCGGCAAGCCAAGCCGTGCGGTGAAAAAGGCGGGTAGGAATGCCATGATCGTCCTGGTTGGTTAAATCGGTCGCGGGGTATCGGCGCAGATTGCCTAGGCCGGTGCGGTCCAGCGATCGGCAAAGTTGAACGCGGCATCGTAACCAAACAGCGCCGCGGACCCGCCGGTGTGAAGGAACACGACACGTTCGCCCTTCTTGAAGTGGCCCTTGCGAATCAGATCGATGAGCCCCGCCGCGCCCTTGGCGGAGTATACCGGGTCAAGCAGGATGCTTTCCAGTTCGGCGAACATGCGGATCGCCTCAAGCCCGCTTTCGGTCGGAATGCCATAGCCCTTGCCGACATAATCGGTGTTGGCGACCACATCCTCGCGCTGCACGACGCCGCTGCATCCCAGCTTGTCGGCAGTCGCGCAGGCCAGCTTGAACACGTTGGCCTCTTGCGTCTCTTTCGGGGCGCGCACACCAATGCCCAGAAGCGGGATCTGCGCGTTCATCGCCTTGAGCCCGACGATCAGACCGGCCTGGGTGCCAGCGCTGCCTGTGGCATGGACGATATGGTCGATGGCAGTGCCCGAATTGTTGACCTGCGCCAGCATCTCGAACGCGCAGTTCACATAGCCAAGCGCGCCGGTTGGGTTCGATCCGCCCCCGGGAATGACATAGACGTTGCGACCATCGGCGCGCAGGCGGTCGGCCACCTTGTCCATTTCGGCGTGCATGTCGACGCCGCCCGGGCGCTTTTCGGTCGTCGCGCCGTGTAGATGGTCAAGCAATACGTTTCCGTTGTTGTTGTAGTTCGCATCGTTCGAGCCGGTGCGGTCTTCCAGCAGGATGTGACAATCAATCCCCATCTTGGCGGCAAAGGCGGCGGTCTGGCGGGCGTGGTTCGACTGGATCGCCCCTTGGGTCATTACCATGTCGGCGCCCTGCAACTCGGCCTCGGCCATCAGGAACTCAAGCTTGCGGGTCTTGTTGCCGCCAGTGCTGAGACCGGTGCAATCGTCGCGCTTGATCCAGATTTCGGGTCCGCCCAGTTCTTTGGTCAGGCGGTCCATACGCTCTAGCGGCGTGGGAAGGTGGGCGATGAAACGGCGGGGGAAACGCGCAAGATGCATAGTATGGTCCTCAATTTATTTCAAACAACTGTTATACTGGATTTCCCGATATCCATAGTGCTTAATAAGGCGCGTATGATGCAGAACTTGCATGTTAGGGGTGAGAGTGCGACTGGAATGGATCGAAGACATACTGGCCGTCATGGAGACAGGCTCATTGGCGCGAGCGGCGGACCGGCGGCTGTTGACGCAGTCAGCCTTTACCCGACGAATACGGATGATCGAAGATAGCATCGGCGCCGAGCTTTTCGACCGCAGCCACAAGCCGATCAAGGTCTTGCCGGCTGTCCGGGCGCTGGAGCCCGATCTGCGCGAGGCTGCCGCGCGGCTGGTCAAGCTGCGCTCGGGGCTGCGCGATGCATCAAACACCACGGGCAGCACCACGGTGTTCGCATGCCAGCACGCCATCACCGCCACGGTGTCGCCCCGCATCGTTGCGGCGCTGACCGAAACACCCGGCGCCTCGGTGCGGGTCCGCTCGGGCAACCATGACGAATGCCTGCTGATGATTCTGTCGGGCGAGGTCGATTTTGCGCTTATGTACGAATCGCATACATTTCCGACGGAAATTCCCCATGCCTTTGAAAGGGTCACGCTGGACCAAGAGTGGCTGATCCCGGTCTGCACACCCGGCCTGCGCGAAACCGCCGAAGGTCCGGTGATCCCGATAATCAGCTATCCCGCAGAGGTGTTTTTGGGCCAGTTTTTTGCGCTGAATGTTGCACCGCGCATGCCCGCCGGTGTTTCTGTAATATCCAAGGCGGAAACGGCATTAACTCTGGCGGTGTACCGCTATGCGCTGAACGGCACTGGCATTGCCTGGCTGCCGCAATCGCTGGTTCAGGCGGCGATCCGACGGGGCGATCTGTGTCGACTTGACGACGTGTTGCCCTCGGGCGAGATGAATCTACTGATGCTCTGGCTGTCCGAACCGCGCCGCCCGCACAAGGAAAAGATCCGTCAGTATTTGCTGACCCTGCTGTATCCCCGTGCCCAAACAGGGCACATGTTGCCCCTCGCGCCCCCCGAAGAAGCCTGAGACGGCCCGGGCACGCTGATGTGGATTTCACAAATACCGGACAGCGTTTCTGAACGCTCTTTGGCGGACCGCCGCGCTCGGCGGCCATGCCGAAGCCTGCGAGCTATAACTCCTGCCGCAATTGGCATTGCCTTCGCAACCGCCGCCGCGACTCTCAAGACGATTGCCGCCGATCCCAAGTGTCTCGGCGGCAAGATCGGGTTTCTGGCGCTTCCATGACGAACCTGTCCCACGTTGATTCCTTCCATTCCTGAGAAAGGATCGCGCCATCTAACCATGGGATCGAACCTAGAAAGGCGACTTGGCGTCGGGATTCCGGGGATAGATTGTGGCGAGCTGGTGCAGATGAACCCGCATTTCCTGAGCGGCAAGATCCGGCGAGCCGGCCTTGATCGCTTCGAAGATTCTGGCATGGGCGGCATAGGCGATGTCCATCTGCCCCTCGTTGCGCAGGCTGATGTCGCGCACCTCCTGCAACCATTGCTCCACGGCGCGGAAGAAGGATGAGATGATCGGATTGTCGACGATCTGCGCGACCGCGAGGTGAAATTCGATGTCAGTTTGTCCGAATATTTTTGTATCGCCGATGGCATCGCGGTTTGCCTGCAGCCGAGCTGCCAATTCCTCGATCTGCGTAGCGGTTGCACGTTCGGCCGCGAGCCGGACTACGCCGGTTTCCACGAGTTCGCGAACCTCGCCGAAGGTGTGCAGGCCACCGGGTTGTTGCAGGTAGAACACGGCAGCCTGGGACAGCATGCTCAGTAGAAAATCGGCGCGTGGACCGCAGACACGCGCCCGGGTTCCGGGCCGGGTTTCGATCAGGCCGTGACTTTCCAGCGCCGCCATCGCCTCGCGTACCGTCAGGCGAGATACCCCGAACTCATCCATAAGGCATCGCTCCGAGGGTAGCGGATCTCCGACTGGATAGATGCCTTGCCGAATGTCCTCGGCAAGGACATCCACAAGGTCCTCGTGCATCCGCCGGCGACGGACGGTCCGCCGTTCACGGGGGGCGGGGGCCTGCGCCCGGTCTTGCCCTTGCGAGGTCATGTTTGTGTCCCTTCGTTCGATTCCGGCCGATCCCGCAATTCGCTCTTGACAAGAGAGACACTCGACGCACAGAAATGCAACACTGTTCTGATGGTCAGATGGTCAGACCAGTTACAGAAAGTTTCGTGCGATAGTCCTAAAAGTGGATTGTGCGCGATAAAATTGGGAGGTTGCCTTGAAGAATGTTGTTCTCGCTGCCCTGTTGGGAAGCGTTTCACTTGCCGTTCCGGCATTTGCCGAAGATATCAGCATCGCGCTCCACGTTGATCCAAGCCATGAGATGTTTCAGGTGGGCAAGCGTCTGAAGGACGCAATTGAAACGAGCACCGACGGTCGTTTCACCGTAACGCTCCTTGGCACCGAAGTCGGTGGTGAGCGCGATCACCTCGAAGGTGCGAGCATCGGTGAATACCAGATCGCCCTTGGCGGTTCGATGCCAATGTCGCTGTATGCGCCGCGCTATGCCGCGTCGGATCTGCCGTTTGTCTTTAATGATTCAGCCTCGGCTCGACGCATTTACGAAGGCGAAATCGGCGAAGCCGTGCAGGCCGAGATGGTCGCCAATGCGAACCTGCGGTTGGTCGGGCTTTCGGTACGCAATCCGCGCAACCTGACTTCAAAAAAGCCTGTCATGCAGCCGGCAGATGTGGCTGGAGCGCGGTTGCGCATTCCTGAAATCACCCCTTGGGTGACGATCTGGCAAGAAGTCGGCGCGCTGCCCAGCCCCATCGCATGGCCCGAAGTGTATACGTCGCTCCAGACTGGTGTGATCGAAATGCAGGAAAACCCGGTCGATTTGATCTATGCCGGTCGGCTCTACGAAGTGCAGGATTACGTCAACAAGACAGAGCACGTTTATTCGTTCTTCCATTGGTTGATGAATGAAGACTTCTATCAGGGGATGTCGGAAGAGGATCGCGCGCTGGTCCAGGCCGCAATCGACGAGTCGATCGTCTGGGGCGACGACCTGGCCAAGAGCGGCGAGTCGCTGGCCTATGACAAGCTTGTCGCCGAGGGCATGGAAGTGGTCGAACCCGATGTCGCCGCTTTCCGCGAGAAGGCCAAGCCGGCCATCCGTAAGGTCGCTGAAGGCTTTGCGCCGGAAGTCCGCGATTACGTGTTGTCGCAGATCGATTGATCGTAACCCGCCCCGGCCTGCGCGCAGCGTCGGCCGGGGCAATTCAATTACAGAATGAAACGGCGGTGATGCCCGTGGAACAGAGTATGCCCAAGCTTTCGCCAAACACATTCTGGCGCGTGGTCGAGACGGCGATGATCCTCGCTTTCATCAGCATGCTGGTGGTGATGTTCATCCAGATTGCCGCGCGTTACGCGCTCTCCGTCGCGGTGCCATGGACGGACGAGTCGTCGCGGTTCTTGTACATCGCGCAGATATTTCTCGGGCTGAGTATCGCGCAGCGGTACGGCCAGCACATCCGGGTCACTGTCGCGCTGGATCTGATGCCCCTGCGTATGCGGCGCATAACCGAGGCGTTGGCCGATCTTCTGACGGCGCTCATCGGCATCGCGTTGATCGTCGGCGCGGCAAAAATGATGGTCAAAAGCGGAAGCGCAATGGCCAGTACGCTGCCGCTGCGTATGTCGGTGATCTATGGTGTCCAAGGCGTCGGACTTTTTCTTTATACGGTGCTCGTGTTGAAAGACGTCCGGGACCAGCTTTTTGCACCCGCAGTCAGGGAGACACGCGATTGACCATCCTCATCGCCCTTTTCGGAACGCTCCTGCTGCTGATGGCGATCGGCGTTCCGGTCGCTTTCGCCATGATCGGCTCGTCCATCGCGGTGCTTGCAGCGAACCGTGGACTCGATAGCATCCCATACGAGATGTTGGCGCAGCGCACCTTGTACGGCGTCAACAGCTTTACCCTGCTGGCCATTCCCGCCTTTCTGTTGATCGGCAGGTTGATGAATGCCTCGGGCATTTCGGACCGGGTCTTCAATGTCGCGCGGGTTATGGTGGGCCACCTTCGGGGCGGGCTTGGCCATGTGAACGTCCTGTCCTCGATGATTTTCGCCGGCATGTCCGGGTCTGCCGTGGCGGATGCCGGCGGACTTGGCCCGGTGATGATCAAGGCGATGGACCGCGATGGATATGGCCGCGGCTTCAGCGCGGCGGTAACTGCCTCGTCGGCCACGATCGGGCCAATTATTCCGCCAAGCATCCCCGCAGTGATCTATGGTGCGCTTGCCAATGTGTCGATTGCGGCGGTCTTCCTCGGCTCTATCATCCCGGGCGTTCTCATGGGGCTGAGCCTGATGGCTCTTGTCGCGATCATCTCGCACAGGCGCGGCTATCCGGTAGCCTTGCGGGCGAGCATTGCGCAGGTTTTGACGGCGGTCATGCAGGGGTTTCTTCCGATGCTGACGCCGGTCATCATCGTGGCCGGCATCCTTTCCGGTTTGTTCACCCCGACCGAGGCTTCGGTGATCGCGGTGGCCTATTGTCTGGTGATTGCCTTCCTTGTCTATCGAACCATTACTCTTTCCGAACTCTGGGCGATCTGCCGCGACACGGCTGTCGATACGGCTGCGCTTTTGGCGATCATCGCTGGATCGGCGCTCTATGCCTGGGTGCTGGCACGGTATCAGGTGACCACGCAGATCGTAGAGGCGCTGACCGCTACGGTCGAAAGCAAATATCTGCTGTTGATTTTGCTGACGCTGTTCATCCTTGTCGTCGGCATGTTCATCGACTCGGTCCCGGCGTTGTTCCTGCTCACTCCGATCCTCGTGCCGTTGGTGACAAGCTATGGGATTGATCCGGTGCATTTCGGCGTGGCGATGATTTTCAACTTGATGATCGGCCTTGTCACACCGCCTGTCGGAACGGTTCTTTTCACGGTGCAGAAGGTGGCGGACATACCCTTCTCGGAACTCGTCCGTGAAATCATGCCGTTCTACATTCCGCTGCTGGGGATGCTTCTGGCGATCACCTTTATCCCAGGTCTTGTCCTGTTTTTGCCCGAACTTCTATTGCGCTGACGCGTCGGGCGCATCTTTTGGAGAAATCGAATGGCTGTTCTTGTTTTTGGCGGTATGGGGCATGTTGGCTCCTGGATTGCACACGACCTTGCCGCCGAGGCGGAAGAAGTCGTTATTTTTGATCTCGGCGCGCGCGGACTTGCGGGCAGGGGGCTGGATTACCTCGAACCGCATCAGGATCGGCTGACCTTCGAGGATGTCGATGTTCTGGACACACACACGCTGTTCGAACGGATGCGCGCCTATGAGGGACGCATCGATGCGGTGGTCTTCGGGGTCGCGGTGATCGCCGGACCGACATTCCGTTTGCGCCCGTTCCGCAACGTGCAGGTCAATACGATCGGCATGCTCAACGTGCTTGAGGTCTGCCGCATCCTTGGCGTGCCGAAGTTCGTCAATCTGAGTTCCGGCGCGATCTATGGCACTGCGCCCGGCGGGCAAACCGAAGAAACGCCCGCCATCGCGTCGGACCTGTACGGCGCAACGAAAGTGGCGAACGAGACACTGGCCGCGCAATACGGCGCGACCTATGACATCGATGTGCGGCAGGCGCGCCTCTATTTCGTCTATGGGCCGGGCAAGTTGCCATCGACAATGCACGTATTGTACCAGGCAATGTTCGGCCCGTTGCAGGGGATGCGCAACGTCGCCGCTCCGGCGGGAGGCGATCAGGCGCTGGACTGGACCCATGTTCGCGATACCGCGCAGGGCGTGATGCGGCTGTTGCGCGCGCCTGCCGAGGTGGCCCGCGGACAGGCGTTTAACATTTCATCCGGTGTGTTGGTGCCGCACCGCGAGATCGTGGCCGCTGTCACGGACATCGTCGGCAGCGACAGTGGCATGACGCTCGGTGACGGCAACTTCTTTGAACGGGGTGCGCCGCTGGATGTCACCAAGGCACGGACCTCGCTGGGTTTCAGCCCGCGCTTCAGTGATATCCGCGACGGTCTGAACGACTATCATGGCTGGCTGAAATCTGTGGCAAAGGCTGGATAATGCCTGCGTCGCGCATCCGTGCAGAATATATCCTGCGCACTGCCGGCGATCCGCAGACGGTAGCAGCAGTGATTGCGGGTGAGCAATCATCGGGTACATTCATCCGGCTTGCAGGTGAAAGCGATGCCCTGCGCGACCGTTCTGCCGCGCGGGTCGAGTCGCTTGAGGAAGTTTCGGATTCGGGCCTTCCTGCTTTACCGGGGGCAAAGCCGGGGCGCTTGCGCAGTTTTCGCATGATCCTGTCGTGGCCCATGGCAATCGTCGGGCCATCGCTTCCCAACCTCGTCGCCACGGTGGCAGGCAACCTGTTCGAGTTGGCCGATGTCGCCGGGCTGAAGTTGCTGGACCTGCACCTGCCAGCCGAATTTTCTGACCCTCAACCGGGCCCCGCATTCGCCGTTGAGGGCACCCGGAGGCTTTCTGGAGTGTCCGAAGGCCCGCTTATCGGCACGATCATCAAGCCGTCAGTCGGTCTTTCCCCCGAGGAAACCGCCGCACTTGTCGAACAGCTGGTCCTTGGTGGGATTGATTTCATCAAGGATGACGAACTACAGGCCGACGGGTCGGTTTGTCCATTCGACGCCCGTGCCCGCGCCGTGATGGCGGTGATCAAGCGTCATGCAGATCGCACCGGACGGCGGGTCATGTATGCGGCAAATCTGACGGGCGATCTGGACGAGATGCGTCGCCGGCATGACCTGTTGTGCGAACTTGGCGGTACCTGCGCGATGCTCAGCCTGAATTCGGTGGGGCTGGCGGGTGCGCTGGCGTTTCGCCGCCACTCCGAGCTTCCGATCCATGCCCATCGCAACGGCTGGGGCTATCTGGGCCGCAGTCCCGACAACGGCTGGTCGTTTTCGGCATGGTCGAAACTGTGGCGGTTGGCCGGGGTCGACCACATGCATGTCAACGGTATCGCCAACAAATTCTGGGAGCCGGACGACAGCGTAATTGCCTCTGCCCGGTCGTTGCTGACCCCGCTGCATCCCGACAGGCCTATGACGGTGATGCCGGTGTTTTCCTCTGGCCAGACCGTCTGGCAGGCGCATGCCACGTGGGACAGACTGGGATCTGCCGACCTTATCCATTGTGCGGGCGGCGGAATCATCGGGCATCCGGCTGGAACGGCAGGAGGCGTGCGGGCGCTGCGCGAAGCATGGGACGCGGCCCGGTCCGGCGTGTCGCTGGAACGTGCTGCGGCGGGGTCGACATTGCTGGCGCAAGCCATGGAAACCTTCCGATGACCGATAGACAGATGACTGACAAACCGATGACCGACAAACTTCCTTCCGGCGTGTTGCTGGCGTTTTATGGTGATGATTTCACCGGGTCGACGGATGCAATGGAGGTGACCGCTCTGGCAGGGCTGAGAACGGTTCTGTTCACCCGCAACCCCGACGCCGCAGAGTTGGCAGCCTTCGCGGATTATCAGGTCATCGGCATCGCAGGCACCGCGCGGTCGCGGGGGCCGGAATGGATGGAAACGCACCTGCCCGATATCTTTGAAGCGCTGGCCTCTCTGAATCCTCGGGTCCTGCAGTACAAGGTGTGTTCTACGTTCGATTCTGCCCCGGATGTTGGCTCTGTCGGGAAGGCCACGGAACTGGGCGCACGCACGGTACCGCCGGGATGGATTCCTGCAGTTGTCGGCGCACCGCAACTTGGGCGTTGGCAGGCCTTTGGCAATCTCTTCGCCACGGCTGCGGGGGTGAACCACAGAATTGACCGCCACCCCACCATGTCACGCCACCCTGTGACGCCGATGCACGAAGCCGATCTTCGGCTGCATATGGCGCAACAGACAGACATGGAGATTGCCGGCATCGATCTGGGCGATATGGCTCGTGGGCTGACGACCGCCAAGATTGCTCAGGCGCAGGCCAGCCACGCAATCACTTTCATCGATGTCGTTGATCCGGTCAGTCAGGCCGCGGCCGGTCGGATGATCTGGGAAAACAGTGAGAATACGGTGTTTTCGCCGGGCTCTTCCGGGCTGCAATATGCGCTGGTTGCACATTGGCGTTCGCAGGGCGCTGTCGAGGCAACGCCTCCGGCCTTTCCAATCCATGCCCGAGCGGATCGACTTCTGGTGCTTTCCGGCAGTTGCTCGCCGGTCACCGCCGATCAGATTGCCCATGCCGAAGCGGCTGGATTTGCATTGATCCGTCTGGATGTGTGCAAAGCCGCAAGCCCCGAAGAAGCACAGGCCGAGGTCGCGCTTGTCCTGACGAAAATTGCTGCGGCTTTCGATCGGTATCAGGCGGTTCTTGTATTCGCAGCCAGAACGGTGGACGACCCGGCATATGCGGCTTTGACCGACTTTGCGGCACGCCGCGCGATGCCAATGCACCAGGCACAGTCCGCCATCGGTGATGCGCTGGGAGCTATTGCGCTGGCGGCAGTGCCGCGCTTTGACCTCAAACGCCTGGTCGTGGCCGGTGGCGATACGTCGGGCCGGGTGCTGGAGGCGTTGCCGGTCACCGCTCTGGAGTTGAAACACCCGCTTGCCCCCGGAGCGCCGATTTGTCACTGCCATGTCAGCGACCCTATCTTCGAAGGTCTGGAGGTTGTGCTCAAGGGCGGCCAACTGGGCGCGCCCGATGTGTTCGTGCGCGCGCTGGATCCGGGTAAGGAAATCTGAAGCGTCGTTGACCGGGCTTCCGCCTCAAGCCAGTCAGCCAATGAAAGTGGAATCAAAATTCCGCGCGTATCGCGCCAGACTGTGCTGCAGACTGCAATCTCATCATTTTGTACGCGAATAGGGCATCACCGGCGGCTCTGGAGCGGCAGAGACTTGTAAATCACGCCAATTTCCTGCGGGAGAACGAGTGATGTAGTGATTGGACTGGGGTCGATACGGGATGGTGATGTCACTGCTGCGTGCGGGACATGCCGTCGGCGGGTGAACCCGGCTGCCCGCCCGGTATCTTGACTGTACGTGATCGCTTGCCGGGAGGAATCCGCAAGAAACCGCGGATCGCGCTGCCCGGCGCTGGCACGGCCACCAACAAAATGGCTGATCGTGCCAGTCTTGAATCCTGTTAAAAAGTCAGGTGCCTTACGCGTCAGTTCAGCTTTCCGGCAATGTCAACGAGGCGGCGTGCTTGGTGACTGATCGCTGTTTTCACCTCTTCGGTGAACTCATCACCCTGAGTGTGGCTGTAGCCATAGGGGTTGCCGCCGGTCTTGAAGATGACCTCATCAGTGTACCCCGGCGCGACAACGATCCCACCCCAATGCATGACGGTGGTGTAAAAGGAAACAAGGGTCGTCTCCTGTCCGCCGTGCGTGTTCTGGGCCGATGTCATGGCCGAAACCGGCTTGTTCGCCAGCCCACCCTTGCCCCAGACACCGCCGAGCGTATCGATGAAGGCGCGCATCTGGCTGGCCATGACGCCGAAACGGGTCCCTGCCGAAATGAGATAGGCATTCGCCCACTCCATATCTTCGGCCGTCGCGTTGGGGATATCTGCGGTCTTTTCCGCATGTGCCTTCCAGGCATCGACTCCGGCGACGACCTTCTCCGGGGCAGTTTCCGGGGCTTTCAGCAGCCGCACCTCGGCACCGGCGGCCTTTGCCGCCTCGGCCGCGATCAAGGCCATCTGGTGGTTGGTGCCGTAGCTGGAATAATAAACGATGGCGAGTTTGACGGTCATGGATGTTCTCCTGTCAGTGGGGTGATTGCGCAAGCGCTGCGGGGCCAGTGACTGTGCCCCAACGGGCTGCTTGTTGCTGCCGGTGCCACGGCGGCAGCCTTCGAATAACGTGTCAGATGGTTGTGCTGGCTGTGCCGGATCGTTGGTTGCGCCGAGCGTCGACACTCCACGGTCCGGGGCCCGCGAACACCAGATAAAGGAACACGAAGCTGAACAGAATCGCGGCATCGCCGCCGTTCAGGGCGGGGTAAAAGCTCTGCGGCGCATGGGCGATGAAATAGGCCGCCGCCATCAGGCCCGAGAGAACAAAGGCGACCGGGCGGGTGAACAAGCCGATCACCAGCAACGCGCCACCGAACAGCTCCAGCACACCGGCAATCCACGGCATCGTGAATGCAGCAGGCGCGAAGTCAGACGCCGGAAACCCGAGAAGTTTTTGCGATCCATGCGCGAGGAAGATCAAAGCGGTCACGATCCGCAGGACGCTGAGCATGCGCGGGGCCCATACGGTTTCGAGCTGGCTGGGGGTCATATTGGTTTCCATTTCTTTATCAGTATATGGGACAACGGCGCCTGAGGACGGAAGGTCCACGGACGGTGTCAGGTTTTCAGCTTAATTGCTTATGGCGGGCAGGGATTGTTCCGGACGTGCGCGCAGATGGGCGAGGTGATCGGGCAGTTTCAACGCCTCACCCAGATGCGCCAGGTCCTTATCCTTAGTTAAGCCGGGCTCGTGCGTTGCGATCTCGAACAGCACTCCATCAGCAGTGCGGCACTATATCGCCCAGAAACAGTCGTCGGCACCTGCGCGTCCGACGCCATCGAGGTGACGTGGTGCAGGCCTTTGAGCTGCGTGAGCATCGCGTTTCTCCCGGATGGTATATTCGCTTGAACCCGATATTAGCCGAACCAGCCATTGCCGTGAATGGCTATAATGTTGCATTCACTATTGCGATTAATGCAATGATGGCTCGCGGAGGCGAACTTTATTCCGTGCGCGCGTTCTGGCCGTGGCCAATCAGCAGAGCTTTGCTGCTCCCGCGCGCCACCACGTCCAAAAGCCGTTCATGGTTATCAGTCGATGAAGGCAGGCATGAACCAGCGGGGCAGGGCGAGGATCAGGTCGGGGACCAGAATGATGATCAGCAACACGCCGAGCATCGGCAGCAAGATCACCGCGACATCCCGCAGCGCGTCGATCATCCGGATCTTCCCGATCGAGGCGGCGATCAGCAGGCACAGCCCATAGGGTGGCGTGACCAACCCAAAGGCCAGACTCATCACGCCGATGATCGCGAAATGGATCGGATGCATGCCGACATGTTCTGTCACCGGATAAAGCACCGTTCCAAGGATGATGATGGCCGGGATTGCGTCGATGAACATGCCGATCAGCAGGAAGGCCAGCGCCGTCATGATGCCGATGCCGATAACGCCCAAACCCATCTGGTCAATCTGCTCCACCAAGGCGGCCGGAATCTTGAAATAGGCCAGACACCATCCGAACGCCGACGCGGTGCCGATACAGAACAGCGTGATCGCAGCAAAGCGGGCGCTGTCATAGAGCACGGCAGGAAGCTGGCTGGGCGCGATTGACCGGTAAACGAACACCCCCAGGATTAGCGAATAGATCACAGCAACGACAGACGCTTCGGTCGGAGTGAAGAAGCCGCCGACGATGCCGCCAACGATGATAATGGGCGTCAGCAGCGCCAAGGTAGCCGAGGCGATCGCGCGCAACAGTTCGAAAAAGGTAGAGCGCGCATGGACCGGATAGCCGCGCCGTTTGGCATAGAAATAGATGGTGATCATCTGCGATCCGGCGATCAGGATGCCCGGCACCACACCTGCCAGAAACAGGCCGCCGATCGACACGGACATCAGCCCGCCCCAGACGATCATCAGGATCGAGGGCGGGATGATCACGCCCATTACCGACGAACAGGCGGTGATCGCGACCGAGAACGATGCGTCATAACCTTCCTTGCGCATTTGTGGAATCAGCAGCGATCCGATCCCGGCGGCATCCGCGGTTGACGAGCCCGAGATGCCGGCAAACAGCATCGAGACCACAACGTTGACGTGCCCCAGACCGCCGGGCAGATGCCCGACCATCGCGCGCGCCAGTCGGATCAACCGGTCGGTGATACCCGAGGAGTTCATCAGATTCGCCGCCAGCAGGAAAAACGGCACCGCCAACAGCACAAACGAGTTATAGCTCTTGAACATCTCGCGCATCAGCAAGATCGGGGTCAGCCGTTCCTCGATGAAGAACACCGGAACAACCGCAAGACCCAGCGCAAAGGCCACGGGAACCCGCAGGATGATCAGTATTCCGAATGTCCCAAACAGGATGGCCGCGACTTCAGCTGGTCCCATTGGGCTCTCCTGCGCGATAGTCGGCGAAATCGTCGAAGATCCGCTCAAGGATGAACAGCGTCCAGGTAAATCCGGCCAGCGGCCAGGCAATATAAATCGCCAGCATCGGCAGACCCGAAATTTCCGATTGTTGGCGCGCGCCTAGTTTGCCGAAGTCCCACCCCCACCACAGGAAGGAGACTGCCATGGCCAGAATCGCGATGTTGACGATCTGGCTCATCGCGAATTCGATCATCCTGTTAGAGCTGTGAGGCAATACATCAACGTCGAAATGCGATCCATCGCGCACCGCAATCATGGATCCGACCATGATCACCCAGACAAAGCAAAAGCGAGCGATCTCTTCGGTCCAGATATATCGGGGAATTAGACCGGTATAGCGGCTGAGGATCTGCATCGCTACGGGGACAATCAGCACCGTTATCAGCAACGTCAGCATCAGTTTCAGAAAGCGGTAATAGCCGTTCAGAAGCACGCGCATTGCCATTCACATTTCCGGATAGGGAAAACAGGCGGGTGCGCAGATCAAGCCGCGCACCCGTCAGCGATCATTTGACGGCGTTGATGGAATCAAGAACGTCGGTCGCGCCCAGTTCTTCGGCATAGGCGCGCTTTACCGGTTCGGCCAGTTCCAGCAGTTTATCACGCTCGGTGAACTCATGGGTCTTCAGCAATCCGGCCTGTTCCATCGCGTCGAGCTTTTTGCTGTCCTCGCCGCTTTCCACGTCACGGCCCAGCTTGCCGCCCGCTTTGCCACCTTGCAGCACGCAATCCTGCTCTTCGGGCGTCAGCCGCTCGAAGGTGGCATTGGCAAAGGCAATAGGACGCACTGTGATCGCGTGTTTCGTCAACGCGATATCCGGGCCGACCTCGTAGAATTTCATCTGCTCGATGCCCGCCGCTTCGTTTTCGGCGGCGTCGATAACGCCGGTCTGGATGGCGTTGTACACCTCATCATAGGCAATCACCGAGGGCGCAGCCTGAATCGCCTCGAAGATCCGCGTCTGGATCGGTGCGCCCATCACGCGCATCGGCAGGTCCTTGAGTTCTGCCATGTTGGTGACTGGTTTGTTTACAATCAGATTCCGGGTTCCGCCGCCCGCATAGCCGATCAGCCGCACATTAGCCTGCTCCAGTACATCCTGAGCCAGCGGTGCAAGCGCGTCCTGTTCCATCACGGCGTTCCAGTGGTCCAGGTCGCGAAACAGGAAGGGCATGTCCATCAACGGCGCCTTCTGCGAGAAGGTGGACATGTGCGACGGGCTGACGATACCATAATCGATCGCGATCCCTTGGCTCATGTTCTCGAAATAGTCCTTCTCAAGTCCCAGTTCCGAATTGAGATGCAGATCGAAAGTCAGTGAACCGCCGGAACACTCGCCAGCAACACGTTCGAACTCGCGCAGAGCCTTGGTGAAGGCGTGGTCCTCGTTGAACTGTACGGCTCCTACCAATTCGGTCGCATATGATGGTCCGGTGAGCAGCGCTGCAAGACCCGCACCAATTGCAATTCTGGCTGAACGTTTCATATTGTCTCCCCATGAACGACCGCGATTGCCGCGCCCGAAGTGTTGAACTGACTCGACAAGTATTGCGCGACCTTCCAATCTCACGCAAGAACTCTGTGATCGACATTGTAACGCCACTGATTTCGCAGGGTTTTCGAACCAAATTTCGCTGATAGTCGCCCAGAACAGGACTGAAAAATGTTGAACCCCTCGTACACATTGTCAGAATTTGCCGGAAAATCCGTCCTCATCACGGGGGCATCGACAGGGATAGGTGCGGCGCTCGCCCGGGCTTTTGCCGCACAGGGCGCGAAGGTCGGCCTTCACTACAATTCCAGCCGCGATGCCGCCGAGACCCTTGCCGCTGAAATCCGCGAAAACGGCGGCACGGTCGCCCTGGTGCAGGCTGATGCCTGCGACCCGGTTGCTCTTGCCCGGGCCGTTGAGGAAGCGGCAGAGGCGCTTGGTGGGTTGCAGGGCCTCATCAACAACGCGGGCGGGATGGTCAAACGCGTTCCCTACGCCGAAGCCAGTGAGAAAGATTACGAAGCGATCATGGATCTCAACGCGCGTTCGATCATCACGGCCTCGCGCGTGGCGTTGCCACACCTGAAGAAGGCGGGCGGATTCGTCATCAACACGACATCAGTCGCCGCACGCAATGGGGCAAGCGGCGGGGCAGGGCTCTATGGCTCGTCCAAGGCGTTCGTGTCGAACGTGACGCGGGGTATGGCGAAGGAATGGATCGAGTTTGGTATCCGCGTCAACGCCGTCGCCCCGGGTGTCATCACCACGCCGTTCCACGAGCGGTATTCGACGAAAGAGCAACTCGAAGGTATGCTGGCGACAGTTCCGCAAAAGCGGCTCGGGGTCGCCGAGGATTGCGTCGGCGCCTATCTGTTCCTCGCTTCAGATGTGCTGGCCGGATATATCATTGGCCAGACCATTGAAGTAAATGGCGGGCAGTTGATGCCGTAGGCGAAGCCGTCGGTTGCTTGCCCTGTCCCGTTTTTGGGCCGCCCTTAAGAGCGGCGGCTCATGCATCTGACATCGACCGCGCGCTGTTCGACGCCGGACGTGTTCAATCTGCGGCTGAACTCTCATTCCCGATTGAAGGCCCTAATTCAGGCGATCAAAATGGGTGCGGATGAAGCACTGATGCTGGACGACCGCGGCTTTGCTTGTCTCGCCTCGGCTCGGAGCATATGCGCCGGCGCGTTGGGCCCGCCACGGGAAAAGCCGGGCGATCTTACACGGAATCTGGTGCGATCACCCCGGCATAGAGGCGGTGGCGTGTAGCCCCTCGCCCTGCAAAACATTTCTCAAGAATCTGTGACATGTTACGTTGACTGTCAGCGTAACTTATCGCTAGGCTGTGATCAGCAACCTGAATGGAGGCCACATGGCCGGAATCGGAATATCCGTGGCGCTTCTGACGCCTTTCACCACCGACGGTGAGATCGACACAACCCTGCTGTTCGCCCACGCCCGCGACGTGATGGACAAGGGCGCCCATGGCGTCACCCTGTTCGGCACCACCGGTGAAGGCGCGTCCATCGCTATTGCCGAACGCGCACCGGTCTTTGCCGCTTTCCGCGAGGCCGGGATTGCACCGGAAAAGGTTTTTGTCGGCCTTTGCGCCACCTCGATCGGCGATACGGTCGTGCAGATCGATCAGGCTCTGGAATACGGCATCGATACCTTCCTGCTGCTGCCGCCCTACTATTTCCCCGCCCCCGATGATGCGGGCCTGCGCGCTTGGCACGAACAGCTGTTCAAGATCGCAAACCCGCGAGCGAAATTCATTCTCTATCACATTCCGCAGATCACTGGCGTTCCGCTGTCGTTCGAACTGGTCACCGGGCTGCGCGCCGATTACCCCGACCGGGTCATCGCGCTGAAGGACAGTTCGGGCAGTTGGGAAAACACCGAACGCCTGCTGAAAGATGGCAGTCTGCCGGTTCTTGTCGGCGACGAACGCCTGTTGCACCGGGCCGTGGCCATGGGCGCGGCAGGGTCGATCTGTGGCATGGCCAACCTGCATCCGGCCCGTTTGCGCGCCCTTTACGACACAGCGAAAGAGGATATCGCTTTGTCGCGGCAGGTCGATGCCGTGGTGTCGGGGCCGGTGGTGCCCGGGGTCAGGGCGCTGCTGGCACAGGCCACGGGCAATCCGGCATGGGAGAACCTGCGCGCGCCCTTGTCGCCGCTTTCGGCCTCGGCGCGGGCGGCCCTTCTGGCGCAGGGGGCGGACGAACCCGCCCGTGTCTAACGCTGCCGAATCTCGTCTGCGTGATCACGCCTATTCCAGCTTTACTGCACGGTTGCTGGCCAAGGATATCACGCCCGGCCAGATCATATCACAACGCGAACTGGTCGAAATGACCGGGATGCCTTTGGGCGCAATCCGCGAGATGATCCCCCGGCTTGAGGCCGACGGGCTGATTCAGACGGTGCCCAAACGCGGCCTTCAGGTGCTGAACGTCGACCTGAACCTCGTGCGCAATGCGTTTCAGCTGCGTCACATGATCGAGGGCGAGGCGATCGCCGCCTTCTGCGCCAACGCGCCCGAGGAAGACATCGCCAGAATTGCCGCCGATCACCGCAGCATGCAGGAAAGGGCCCGCATCGGCCTGACGTCGGAAGAATTGGGCCGGGCGCAGATGATGGACTGGGCCTTTCACGACCATGTGGTCGATGCCATGGGCAACCGGATCGTGTCTGACATACACCGGGTGAACGCGATCAAGATCCGTCTGATCTGCAATTCCGACACTCGGATGTTGCCCGATCTGGCGGATTCGGTACTTGATGAACATCTGGCCATCATCGACGCGCTGTTGGCGCGCGATACACCGCGCGCTGTGGCTGCGATGCATGCCCATGTGGACAGCGCCCGGCGACGTGCGCTTGGTATGTAAGAAATTTCACAGGACAGACCTGTGGGAAAAGCGGCAGATAAGCCGCACCAAAGAGGAGGAGATACAATGAGAACCACATTCACCCGCCGTGCCCTGATGGCGTTGACTGTCGCCGCACTGGCCACACCCGTGTTTGCCCAGGACAAGACCACCGTGCGCCTGTCGATTCCTGCGTCGGAAACCGACCAGCGCTCGATCGCTTTGGCCGAGGTGTTCGCCCCCGCCGTCGCCGATTTCATCACCTACCAGCCACATTACAACGGATCGCTGATCGCGCAGGGGTCCGAATTGGAATCCATCGCATCCGGCGATCTGGAAATGTCGGTCACCTCTGCGCAGGAACTGGCGCAGTTCTTCCCCGAATTCTCGATCTTCGCCACTGGATATGTCCATCAGGACGCCGCGCATCAGGTTGCCGTTTTCAATGATCCGCTGATGGATTCGTTCAAGCAGACCGCCGAAGATGAGCTGGGCGTAAAGCTTTTGTCAGTGGTGTATCTGGGCAAACGTCACGTGAACCTGCGCCAGACCAAGGAAGAGCTGACAGTGACGACTCCTGCCGATCTGGCCGGTGTCAACCTGCGGATGCCCGGCACCGACGCCTGGCAGTTCCTTGGCAAGGCTCTGGGCGCCAACCCTACGCCGATGGCCTTTACCGAGATCTATACCGCGCTGCAAACCGGCTCGGTCGACGGTCAGGACAATCCCTTGCCCACCGTGGTCGATGCGAAGTTCTATGAGGTGACAAATCAGGTCGCGCTGACAGCGCATCTTGTCGACCTGAACTATATCGCCTTTTCCAAAGCGGTGTGGGACAAGTTGACCCCCGAGCAGCAGGAAACCGTGCAAAAAGCTGCCGATGATGCCGCCGAAAGCGGCCGCCAAAAACAGCTCGCCAAGGAAGAAGAACTGGTTGCCTTCCTCGAGGGCGAAGGCATGGAGATCTACGAACCCGATCTCAAGGCATTCCGCGAGCATGTCCAGCAGCAGTATGTAGGCTCGGAATTCGCCGCATCCTGGCCCGAAGGCCTGCTGGAACAGATCAACGCGCTCGGCAACTGATCCATCCCCATCTGAAGTCGCGGGTAAAGGCGGTTTGGCCGCCTTTACCCCGTCCTGCCCGGAGCGGAGCCCATGAAAATCCTGCACCTCCTGCGCACCCTGACCGAAGCGGTCGCGGCCGCCCTGATGGCGTTGATGTTCCTCACCTTCGTCGTTCAGATCGTCGTGCGGTATACGGCGCGGATCGGCGGCGTGGCTGACCGGTTCTGGTTGTTTGATCCGTCGCTTTATGGCTGGACACTGGAATTTTGCCTGCTGCTGTGGGTCTGGCTGGTGTTCTGGGGCAATGCCTTTGTCGTGCGCACCCATGACCACGTGACGTTCGACATGCTTTATCTTGCGGTTAATCCGGGCCTGCGCCGCTGGTTCGCGATCATCGCCGGGGTGGCGATCTGTGTCGGGCTGCTTGCCTCGCTGGGGCCGACCTGGGACAAATTCCACATCCTGCGCCTGAAGAAGACCGCGACGCTGTCGAGTCTCTTCGGCGACTGGATCAGAATGCGCGACATCTATTCTGTCTATGCCCTGTTCCTTGTCGCCGTCGGTGCCCGCTATGCCTACAGCGTCTATCACGCCTTCCGCTATGGCGTAGCCGACCCGGAGCTTGACGCATGAGTCCTGAATTTCTGTTGTGCCTCGGGGTGTTGTTCATACTCGCCGCCATCGGCGCGCCTATCGCCTATGCCATCCTGATCGGCTCTTTCGTCTATCTCGCCACCGCCGGGCAAAGCATTGGTATGGCGGGAAAGATCCTGATGGACGGGCTGTATGGCAGCTTTATCCTGCTGGCGGTGCCGCTGTTCATCGTGGCCGCCAACGTGATGAACGCGGGCACCATTTCCGACCGGCTGCTGAGTTTTTGCGTCGCGCTGGTGGGGCGGTTTCGTGGCGGTCTTGGCCATGTGAATGTTGTCGCGTCGTTAATCTTTTCCGGCATGTCCGGCTCTGCCGTCGCTGACGCGGCGGGCATCGGCAAGATCATCATCCAGATGATGACAAAGTCGGGTCAGTACCCGCGCGGATACGCTGCCGCGATCACCGCCGCATCCGCGACAATCGGGCCGATCATACCGCCGTCGATCCCGATGGTTCTCTATGCCCTCGTTTCCAACACCTCGATCGGATACCTGTTTCTCGGTGGCATCCTGCCCGGTCTGCTGATGGGTGCCGTTCTGATGGGAATGAACACCTGGCTGGCGCATCGGCGGGATTTCGCACTGGAAACTCCGGTGCCGTTTTCCGAATTACCCCGGCGCACGATGAATGCCTTTCCGGCGCTTTTGATGCCTGCGATCCTGCTTTATGGCATCTATGGCGGCGTCACCACGCCGACCGAAGCGGCCGCGGTCGCGGCTTTCTATGCCCTGCTGCTGTCGGCGCTGTTCTATCGCGCGCTCAGCTGGCGCGCCCTCTACGGCATTCTGGTGGAAAGCGCGCGATCCTCGGCTGCCGTAGGTATCGTGATCGGCGGCGCACTGATCCTGAACTACATTGTCGCGTCAGAAAACATCCCGGCGGTTCTGGCCAAACACCTTGTCGGGCTGGATGTGTCGCCGACCGCGTTCATGCTGGGAGTGATGGTTCTGCTGCTGCTTCTGGGCTGTGTTCTGGATGCGACAACGATCATCCTCGTGATCATCCCGCTGTTCCTGCCCGCCTGCCGCGAACTTGGCATCGATCTTGTGCATTTCGGCGTGGTCGCGATCGTCAACTGCATGATCGGCCTGATCACGCCGCCATATGGCGTGCTGCTGTTCGTCATCAACGCGGTAACGCGGATTCCGCTGTCCGAGATCATCCGCGAGATCTGGCCGTTTCTCGGCGTGCTTCTGGTGGCGCTGATGTTTCTCGCCTTGATGCCCGATCTCGTCCTGTGGCTGCCGCGCATCTTTGGCTATGCCGGTTAGCAATCCTGTCTCTGCACCGCCCAATGTGAGCTAATCCATCGCAATCGCCGGGTTCATCCGAAAGTCCCGCGCTCCAGATCAGCGCGCAGAAGGGCTTCGTCCAAAGGTGCCCCTGCGAACAGATGCCAGGCATCCACCCCCTGCCCAATGAAAAGCTCATAGCCCGAAATGGTGGTCAGCCCGGCGCTGGTGGCGGCGCGCAGAAACCGGGTGTCAACGGGCGTACAGACCGCATCAAAAGCCCAATCCGCGCCCTGCATCGCCGTTTCGGACAGGGGAATGCCGTCATGGCCGACCATGCCGACCGGCGTTGCATTCACAAGACCGGCTGCGCCTTGTGCCAGCACTTCAGGGTTCTCACCCACGGTAACGATCAGTGCGGGAAAGCTCTCTCTCAGGGCTGTGGCAAGCCCCTCGGCGCGGGGCCTGTCCAGATCGGCGATCCGCAATTCAGCCGCGCCAAGTCCGGCCAAGGCAAACGCCAGCGACCGCCCTACGCCACCTGCGCCAATCAACAGCACCACGCCCGGTCGCCTTGTTCCGAGCGCCGCGCGGTAAGCCGCCAGAAACCCTGAGTAATCCGTGTTGAATCCCAAGGCCTGTCCGGGGCTGAACAGAACCGTATTCACTGCACCCATTGCGCGCACCAGCGGGTCATCGATCTTCACCCGCTTGGCTGCCATTTCCTTGTAAGGATAGGTAACATTAACTCCGCGATAGCCGGACTGCGCGACATGATCGAACACCGCGTCAAAGCCCATGCCCATCTCGCGCGGGACCAGCCGGTCATAGGTGACATCCAGCCCATTCTGCGCGCCGGCCAACCGATGCAGCACGGGTGCGCGCGATGCCTCGATGTTGTCGCCGATCAGGCCAAGACGGATTGTGTCTGACATGCAAGTTACTCCTCGGACATCCCCGCAGATTGGTATCCCGATTTTCCCGGACGTGGAACTGTTCAGTGCGAAACATATCCGTTCGTTTGGCCGTATGGGTGGGGGTTCTTGGTACGCCTTGGGGGTTTCCCGATCCAAGTGGGAACACTTGTCATTCAGTAACTATTACGCCATATAGTGTCATAACAACTGACAGGAGCCTCATTATGCAGATCACCCGATTTGCCGACGGTGCGCAGTTCGAGCCTCAAAAGATCGCCGCCGTCCTGCGTACATCTGCCGAAGAAATCGCCATGACGGTTGGTTTGAGCAAGGATGCGCTCCAGCGCCGCACGCGCATTCATTCCGACAAGACACAGCGCCGCTTGCGCGAACTGGTCGAGGTTCTCAACAAGGTCAAATGGCGGTTTGGAAGCGAACTTATGGCCTATGCTTGGTATCGGTCCGAACCTCTGGCTGGATTTGACGGACGAACCGCCATGCAGCTGGTGCAGGAAGGTAAGGCGCAGCAGGTGTTGGAGTATATTGACGCAGTTGATGCCGGTGTCCACGCCTGATGCCACTTGATGCTGGCCGGTTCCGGGGATCGCTTTTTCGTGCGCTGAACCCGGTTTATGCCCGGGAACCGCTGTCAGGTCGCGGTGCCGAAATCTATGGAGGGCGGTTCAACCCCAAGGGCACTCCGGCGCTTTACTGCTCCCTTGATCCGGCCACGGCTTTGCGCGAAGCAAATCAGGCAGGCAGCCTGCAACCAACGGTTCTGGTATCCTACCGCGCGGATCTCGGACCGATATTCGATACGCGGGACCAGAGCGAGATGAGCCGTTACCCCATGTCCGGCGAGGCACTCTCCGATCCCGGCTGGCGATCTGCCATGCTGGATGGCCGGCCAGTGCCGACGCAGGATTTTGCCAAGGCGCTCGTCTTGGAGGGGTATGGGGGATTGCTTGTCCGGAGCTTTGCCACTGGCACGACATCAGCCAATCTGAATTTGGTATTGTGGACCTGGCAAGGCGATGGATTTTCCCTGAAAGTGGTGGACGATGAGGACAGATTGGGGCGGATGTAGTCACGCTCGGTCAAACTCGAAACTGAAATCGATTTGACGCCGGTTCGGCAACAGATTCTGTTCGGTCAAGTGGGTCATGACCTGCTCCACTTGCGCGAGTTTGATGCGGTGGGTTACATCCCATCAAAATGTTCACGATCGGTCGCCTTTAAATATCAGCCTGAATCAAGATTGCCGTCGCAGTTCGGCAAATTGTAACCATGCAGCGCCGGGGCCCCAGCCTTTGCGATTTTTACCAAGAAAGTCACAGTGATGGATCCTTCGGAGACAGATGATACCATGTCTCCGTCGCCGAAAGACGATCCGACGAAGGATCCGGTTCGGTGGCGTATTCTCTTCGTGCTGCTTGTCACGATCTTCATGACGCTGATCGGCGTAAGCATCGTGAATGTGGCCATACCTTCGATCCGGGTCGGCCTCGGCGCGTCGCAATCCGATCTGCAATGGGTCCTTTCGGGCTATGCCCTGACCTTTGGCGTGGTTCTGGTGGCAGCCGGGCGGGCTGGCGACATTATGGGGCGTGGCGGTCTGTTCCTGATCGGCGTGGCCATATTTACGGCCGCCTCGGTCGCGGCGGGGCTGGCGCCCAACGCTGAATGGCTCAACACCGCGCGTTTCGTTCAGGGGATCGGCTCAGGGTTGCTAAACCCGCAGGGGCTCGGGATGATCCAACACTATTTTCGAGGCGACGCCCGTGGCCGCGCCTTTGGGTATTTCGGTACGGCCGTCGGATTCTCGGTCGCCATCGGCCCGGTCCTCGGCGGCCTGCTGATCGAACTTGGCGGGCCGGAACTGGGCTGGCGGCTGACGTTTCTCGTGAACGTTCCGATTGGTGTCACTGCCATCGTCTTGGGA
Source organism: Oceaniovalibus sp. ACAM 378 (assembly GCF_008085915.1). GTDB lineage: Bacteria > Pseudomonadota > Alphaproteobacteria > Rhodobacterales > Rhodobacteraceae > Oceaniglobus. Next base: position 46,588 of record NZ_VSJK01000016.1, read on the forward strand.
CTGCTGTGGTTCCCGCGTCCGCTGATCGTTCGCCTTCCTCGCAAGGGAAGTGGCCTGCGTTCGCTCGACCCGGTGGGCGCGCTTCTCTTGGGGTTGGCCGTGCTCGCCATCCTGTTCCCCTTTGTCGAGAAGGGCGGCGGCGCGGTTATCTGGCTGTTGTTGCCGTTCGGAGTCCTGCTGGTCTGGCTCTGGGTTAGATGGGAGCGGCGCTATGTCCGTCTGGGTCTGAGCCCGATGGTTGATCTCAAGATATTCTCGTTGGGCAGTTACACCAACGGCATCACGATCATGGCTCTCTACTTTATGGGGACAACCAGCGTTTGGGTGTTGGTCGCGCTCTATGTACAGGAAGGAGATGGAAAAACGGCGCTGCAGTCAGGTGTCTTCGGAGTTCCGGCCGCTCTGTTGTCGGCCTATGCTGCCTATTGGGCGGGAAGCCGGGTCGCGCGGTATGGTCGCAAAGTGGTCATCGGCGGCCTGCTGTTGGCCCTGTTCGGCCTCGCGATGAGCATTGTCGTGGTCATCCTGCACGGCATGGGCCACCTGAGTATCTGGTGGCTTATGGTTTCGCTGTCCTTCATCGGATTGGCGCAGGGGGCCGTCATCAGCCCGAACCAGACGCTGACACTGGCAGATGTCCCACTCGAATATGCGGGTAGTTCGGGAGCCATCATGCAGACCGGTCAGCGGATCGGCACGGCTGTCGGAATAGCGGTGATCACGGCGGCGGCGTTTTCCACACTTGCGATCACCTCCTGGTCGACGGCGCTGGTCGTCGGGTTCAGCCTGATCTCAGTGGTGGTTTTTCTGGCACTTCTGGTGGCCATCAAAGATCTGAGAGACCGCCGGTAAGACTGGGCGGATCTCTCTTGGTGCCCCTTGATATTATGAATTTTGCGAATGGGCTCAGAGGCGACTTGCGGCGGACAGCGCGCAATTGGTTGACCTAGGCGCCACCACGGGTCGCATGAACTTCACATATTGGCCGGGCACTGCCATGCACCGGATGAGAGCCATTCCTTGTCCCTGAAGAACCGTTCGCCATCCGGTCATTTGAAGGGTGGTGTTTCAGCGCGGACGCGTCGGGCACCAGATTGAGGCCCGGCGTAAGAGCCTGCAACGCCTTTTGATTGGGCGATGCAGACCGATTCAATCGCTTGCCTTTAGACAGTCTCACATTGCTTCAAGCACCATGTTCAATGGCGTCGTCGCAACACGTCTGACCCGATCGAAGTCACCGGACCTGATCACCTCGGCAACCCGCTTCTCGCCGGCCTGGGCGCCGAGCGCGAGGCAGGTCTCCTGTGCCAGAGACGTTGGCAGGCAGATCATCGTCGAGGCCGAATAGTAGATGCGCCCGATCGGATTAAGGGTATCCTCCAGCGCGTCCCAGCTGCGGGCTCAACGACCATCCATGAGCCGCCCGGCTTCAACGCCTTGCGGATATGCGCGGCAGCCGCAGCAGGGTCGCCCATGTCGCGCAGACAATCGAAGTATGTTACGAGGTCATACTCCTCGCCGGTCAAGTCCTGCACCCGGCCCAATTCGAACCGCACGTTTTTCACGCCATGTGCCTTCGCGTGCGCGGTCGCCGCAGCGATGGAACCGGGGTGGAAGTCGCAACCGTCGAAATCGGACGCCGGAAAGGCCTGCGCCATGACGATCGTTGACAGGCCATGGCCACACCCCACATCCGCGACCTTTGCACCAGCCTTGAGTTTGTTCACTGCGCCATCCAGCTCCGGCAGCCATTCCTGCACCAGTGCGTTGATATAACCGGGCCGGAACAACCGAGCGACGGCACAGAACAGGCAACCGGCCTGATCGCCCCACGCGACGCCTTTCCCGGTCTTGAAGGCAGTCTGGACCTTGTTGCGGTTTTCGACCATCGCCCCGGCGGTAACGAAAGCGCCGATCAGGTTCACCGGGCTGTCGGGTGCGGCGAACACCATCGCCTGTTCCGGGTTCAGCGAGGACCGCCCGTCCTCGACGGTGACATGTCCCGACGCCGCATGCGCCGAGAGCCACTCGCGCACGTATCGCGCCGCATTGCCTGTTGCTGCAGCCAAATCCTCGGCCGACATCGCCCGCTGTCGCGAAGTGCCCGATACAGTCCGAGCGCGTCACCTATCAATACCAGCGGGATGCTGACGGCGCCGCCGATGTCCCACAGCACGCGGACGACAAATTCGTTGAGTTTCGCGTCGTTAAACTTGGTCGTCATTTTGCTCCCATCCCGGGGTGGCACCTCGCCGCCGTGGCCTATGGGCCGGTTACACCGCCGAAATGGCAGCATAATCCAACCTTTGCCAACCCTTCACAGTCTGGGGCAATCAACTTGGCAATACCCTGTCATGTTATCAAAGCCGTGGCCACATTACCCTCGATCCACAAAGGCCATGTCTGGCCGCTGATCGGTCAAAGTTTCGACCTGCTCCAGCGTCTCGGCCAGCGTGTGGGCGTCGTAGGGATGGCCTGTCAGCGCCCCCATCCCGACCACGAAGCCGCCCCGGTCGGTCGTGGCCACGCTGACCTTGGTGACAAACTCGTAGCGTTTGTGCGTCTTGCCTTTGGAGATGCGATCCACCGCCGGTTCATGCAGGCTGTAGAGCTTTTTCTTGTCCTTCGGTTTCTGCGCCAGCAGGCTGGTTCACCAGCGCGACAATTTCCACAATGCGTGCCTCAGCGCCCCTTCCGGGATCTGATCCAGTTGCCGCTCGACGTCGCGCAGCACCCGTCCGGCGTCGCCTTGAGACGGCGCAATGCCTTGCGCATCCGCTTGAACTGGCGAGCGTGAGCATAGCGGCCGACCTGACCGACCAGTCGGAGTGCGAGGCGGTTGCAGTTCTGGCGCAGGCCGATCCCGGCCTCGCGGGCCAGCCCGACCAGCTTGCGCCGTGCCGTCTCACACAGCCGGGCATCCGTCGGGTGGGCGACGTTCCTCTCCATCACCGCTCGCCGGGGAAACGGCGCCCCACGTCGTTTCCGGATCCGTCTCACTATCGACGGGGACCCGTTTGAGGTCGTTGCTCTTCACTGTCCCGGCGCGTTTGCCGGCCTGGATCGTCTGGGTCAGCAGCCACTCGACCCCTTCCTCGCCGATACGGTTGCGCCATCCCTTGCCCGGCAGCCGAATGTTTACATTCGCTGAGAGGGGGTCAGAGATGAAGGATCAATAGGCAGACGGTGCCGAAAGAACGTCTCGTCGCAGAAGTGCTGCCAATACGGGTTTTCAGCCCATGGGCCACCATCGCCTCGTCCGAGACGCGCATAGGCATGCTGGAGGTAGCACAACCCCGCAACCACGCGGCGAAGTGGCGGGGCGGCCGGTGTGGGAGGGGAAGAACCCCGCCCATTCCCGGTCGAAGATGTCCCAGTCGATCAGGGCAGCGAGCTTCACCGGCTCAGGGCGTATGTCGATCATTTCGACCAATCGGGCGCAGCAGATCCTCCTCGTCCGCAGGGGGCTTTCTCGGCTTCATATCATGGCTCGAAATTGCAAGGTTCCTACCGCTACACTACGCAAAAAATCGCCGTTTTCTCAAGGAAAACCAAATGTGTAAGAGTTGTTCAGGACGATCTGAAGAGCGATTGATCTATTTCTTGTATCGCAGCAATCTAACTTTGGAATTTACAAGCTGTCATTTTTTTCCAATCTTGTGTGTGGGAAGTCGCCATTCATCAACACAATTTGCATGGCGTAGACTGCCACACGATCAAATAGGGAGGATCAAATGTTTCGTAAAAGCCGCCTTTTCATGGCCACGGCAATTGCGTCGACGGTCGCTTTTTCAGCACATGCGCAAGACAATTCCGTCACGATTGTTCTGTCGGAAGAACTTGAGTTCGTGGAACCATGCATGGCTACCAAGTCTAACGTTGGCCGGGTTCTATTTCAGAATATCTCTGAAACCGTGACTGAAATGGACCCAGAGACCGGTCTGCAGCCGCGACTGGCTCAAAGCTGGGAAGACATGGGTGATGGCACATGGCGATTCCATTTGCGTGAAGGCGTTAATTTCAGCGACGGAACCGCGATGGACGCCGATGATATCGCGCATTCACTCGTGCGGGTGAAATCTCCGGACATCGCATGTGAAATCGGCGCCAAGGTCTTTGGAGGCATTGAAATCACGTCAAACATCATCGATGCACACACAATTGATATAACCGCCGATCCGGCCCAGCCGATTCTGCCATTGCTGATGTCTCTCGTGACGGTGACTCCGCAGGATGCACCACTCGACAGCTTTGTCGACCATCCGATCGGAACCGGACCTTACACATTTGATGAATACGAACGTGGTCAGTTCATCACCCTGTCAGCCAATCCGAACTATTGGGGTGACCAGCCGACAGTCCAGTCTGCGACCTACGTTTTCCGTGCTGATAGTGCGGTTCGCGCTGCAATGGTCGCAGCGGGTGAAGCAGACATTGCACCAAGTATCGCCCTTCAGGATGCGACTGATCCGGCAATGGATTTTTCCTACCCAAATTCGGAAACAATGTTCCTGAGCATCGGCCACGCGCAGGCCCCGCTAAATGATCGACGGGTCCGTGAGGCCTTGAATCTGGCAATTGATCGTGAAGCATTCATCGGCACAGTGCTTGCAAACGGCACGTTGCTGGCGACTGCCATAACGCCACCCTCGACTGTTGGCTACAACGCAAATCTGAAACCATATGCCTTTGATCCGGATCGTGCGCGTGAATTGTTAGAAGAGGCGCGGGCGGATGGTGTGCCGGTTGATGCTGAAATCACCCTGCTCGGTCGGTCCAACAACTTTGGCAACGTGCTGGAAACCATGGAAGCAATGCTTGCCATGTATCAGGACGTTGGTTTCAACATGAAACTTGAAATGGTTGAGGTCGCTGAATGGCTGGAACGTTATGCCAAGCCGCTCCCCGAAGATCGCGGTCCTACACTTATTCAGGCGCTGCACGACAATGCCAACGGCGATCCTGTCTTCTCGATGTACTTCAAATATCACTCCAATGGGCAGACTTCGGGTCTGGCTTATCCCGAGGTTGACGCCATGATTGAAGAGGCAACGATCACGACGGGTGATGAGCGTACAGCGAAATGGAGCGAGTTGTTTGCATTCCTTCATGATGAGATCATCGCTGACGTCATGTTGTTTCATATGGTCGGGTTCAGCCGCGTTAACGAACGTCTGGACTTCATACCGACAATCCGAACCAACAGCGAACTGCAACTTTCGCAGATTCAGTTCAAGTAAATTGAACGCGGCTACGGGCAGCGCTGGATGCCTGTAGCCCCATTCTTGAAGGTCTGTCATTATGCTGAATTTCCTGGGAAAACGCGCGGTTGCAAGTGGTATTTCTTTTGTCGGGCTGGTCTTGTTGGTTTTCTTTCTTAGCCGACTGACAGGTGACCCGACGAGCTTGTACTTGCCGCTGGACGCGTCGGATGAAATCAAGAACCAGTTCAGGGAAATTCACGGTCTTAATGACCCCTTGGTTGTGCAGTTCTTCAACTATATGGGAGATTTGATTCGTTTCGACTTCGGTGACTCAATCCGGCGTTCGGAACCGGCGATTGACATTGTATTGCGGGGCTTTGGTTGGACCCTGCAACTCGCAGCAATCACGCTGTCATTGGTAATTTTCTTTTCCATTGTACTCGGGTCACTGGCGGCATTTCATGTCGGAGGCGCCTTTGACCGCATCGCAACATTCTTTTCCCTCGTCGGAGCAAGCGCACCGGATTTCTGGGTCGCCATTGTTGCCATTGTCGTTTTTTCCGTGACGCTGGGTTGGGTGCCAACTTCAGGTACCGGTAGCTTTGCCCACTGGATCCTACCCGTCGCTGTACTTTTCATCAGGCCTTTTGGACTTATCGTACAGATTGTCCGTGGTTCGATGATCACGGCGTTGAGTTCAGCCTATGTAAAAACGGCGCGGGCCAAAGGTATCAAGAACCGATCCATCATCTTTGTCCATGCGCTTCGAAATGCTCTGTTGCCGGTCATTACTGTCATCGGAGATCAGGCCGCGGCGTTGCTTAACGGGGCAGTTGTGATCGAGACCATTTTTGGGTTTCCCGGTGTGGGAAAACTCATGATCGACTCGATCCTGCAACGCGATTTCGCGGTTGTGATGGCCGCTATTGTCGTAACAGCGCTGGCAATTTTCCTCATGAACCTCGTGATCGACATCCTCTATTCGATCCTCGATCCCCGCATAAGGTATTGACCCATGGAAAACACACAAAATGGCCAACCCAGTGTTCATGACGGACCTGAAACACATAATCCATACATGCAAACCTTGCGGATGCTTTGGAACGACAAATGGGCATTTATTTCAGTTACGTTCCTATTGATCGTACTGGCCTGCGCCGTGATCGGCCCGTTTTTTCTGGATGATCTTGCGACTAAACAGAACCTGCGTGGTCGCAATGCGCCGCCGTTTGATTTCTCGACGAGCTGGTCGTTCTGGCTTGGCGGGGACGCGCTTGGCCGTCCTTTACTGGCGCGAATTATCGTCGCTGCCCAGAATACGATTTTTGTGGCAGCAGGTGCGGTTTTCTTTTCAATGATCATTGGAACCAGTTTGGGTTTGATTGCTGGTTATACCTCTAAGACATTAAGCCAGGTTATCATGCGCCTTGCCGACGTGATTATGGCATTTCCGTCGCTCTTGCTGGCTGTGATCGTTCTGTTCATGTTGGATAGTTCGGTGTTCAATCTCGTGATCGTTTTGGCGATCACGCGGATTCCTGTCTACTTGCGTACTGCCCGTGCTGAGACCCTCGAAGTTCGCGAACGGATGTTTGTGCAGGCCGCAAAGGTCATGGGCGCGTCAACTCCGAGGATTATTTTTCGCCATATTCTGCCCGTGGTTTTCCCGACCTTGATTACCATCGCGACGCTTGATTTTGCATTCGTAATGCTTGCTGAATCGGCGCTATCGTTTCTAGGTATTGGCATCCAACCGCCCGAAATCACATGGGGCCTGATGGTTGCACAGGGGCGGCCTTATCTGACCACGGCTTGGTGGCTGTCGTTCTGGCCTGGACTGGCCATCATATTGACCACTATGTCGCTCAATCTGGTGTCGAACTGGATGCGGTCCGCCCTTGATCCCGCGCAGCGTTGGCGTCTCGAAAATGTGGGGAAGAAAAGTGGATAACCGTCTTCTTGAAGTCAAAAACCTCTCTGTCGATTTCCATACATCCTACGGGACGGTGCATGCGGTCCGCGATGTCAGTTGGCATCTGGACCGTGGTGAAACACTCGCCATTCTGGGCGAGTCCGGTTCGGGAAAATCAGTGTCTGCTTCGGCAATATTAAACCTGATCGACATGCCTCCGGGCGAGATTACGTCGGGCGAAATTCTTTTCGAGGGTAGGGACGTGCTCAAGATGTTCCCCGAGGAAAGAAGGCAGCTGAATGGTTGCCGTATCGCGATGATTTTTCAGGATCCGTTGAGCCACCTGAACCCCGTCTATTCCATCGGCTTTCAGATCGCCGAGACGATGACAGCGCACGGTCGCAACAAGGGCGAAACGCGGGCGAAAACCATCGAGCTACTTAAGCGCGTGGGCCTCCCTGACGCTGAAACGAAGATAGATGCGTATCCGCACCAGTTTTCTGGCGGCCAACGTCAACGCATTATGATCGCGATGGCCTTGGCGTTAAAGCCCGACATTTTGATTGCCGATGAACCGACAACTGCGCTGGACGTAACTGTACAAGCTCAGATCCTCGCCTTGCTAGAGGAATTGCAGCAAGAAACCGGCATGGGCCTATTACTGATCACCCATGATCTTGGAGTCGTTGCAGAAGTTGCGGATCGTGTCGTCGTAATGAAGTCCGGCGAGATCGTGGAAACCGGAACGGCAAGCGAAGTCTATCACAATCCGCATCATCCCTATACGAAAAAGCTGATCGCCGCGATTCCGGGTGAGGGCGAAATGGCAGAACCACTGAACATCGAAACCAAGCCGGTCCTTGAAATTTCGAAGCTGACCAAACACTACGGTGCGCTGGTCGCGCTGGACAACGTCAGCCTGAAGGTTCTGCCTGGGGAATCCGTCGCAATTGTGGGTGAATCCGGTTCGGGAAAATCCACCTTGGCCAAAACCATTCTGCGCCTCGAAGAGGCCACCAGCGGCACAGCGTTGTTTAATGGACAAGACCTTATCAGCATGGACGCGAAAGATCTTTTCAAAGTGCGTCGTGACATTCAGATGGTGTTTCAGGACCCGACGCAGTCGCTCAACCCACGCATGTCGATATACGATGTCATCTCGGAGGCCTTTGTTATTCATCCGGATATTCTGGACCGACAGCATTGGAAGGCACGGGTTTGTGAACTGTTGGAACAGGTGGGTTTGAAATCAGAGCACATGAACCGCCATCCGCACCAGTTCTCGGGTGGCCAACGGCAGCGCATCGCGATTGCCCGTGCTTTGGCGTTGGAACCCAAACTGATCGTTTGTGACGAAGCGGTTTCCGCGTTGGATGTCTCGATTCAAGCGCAAGTGTTGGCGCTGCTCACCAAATTGCAGTCTGATTTAGGACTGAGCTATCTTTTCATCGCCCATGACCTGCCGCTGGTCCGCGATTTTGCCCATCGCGTGATCGTCATGCAAGGCGGAAAAATCGTCGAACAGGGACCGGTCGGACAAATCTTTGACGCGCCGCGCGAAGACTATACGCGCAACCTGATTGCAGCCAGTTTGAGCCCAGACCCGGTGATACAAGCACAGCGCCGCGCGACGCGCAAAGAGTTGCAAGGTGCCACATCATGAGCAAACCACAGGTCATGGTTATGTCCACCGTTTATCCATCCGCGCTCGCCAATCTTGAGGCGCAGTTCGACCTTTTGCGGTGGGACCAGGCCGAAGATCGCGACGCATTCTTGCGTTCGAACGGCAAGAACTGTCGCGTTGTCATTCTCAACGGGCATGTTCCCCTTGGGGAAAACGAACTGAAACACTTGCCAAGCCTTGAACTGGTCGCCTGCACCTCTGCCGGTTTTGAGGCAATTGACCTAGAACAGCTAAGCCGTGCTGGAATTGCTCTCACGAACGCGTCGCAAGCCCTCAGGGATGACGTGGCTGACGCAGTCTTGATGCTGTTACTCGCGACGTACCGGAATTTGGTGCAATGCGACGCCTATGTCCGCACCGGACAATGGGGGCAAGAGGGGCCATATCCGCTGTTGTCCACCCTCAAAGGAAAGCGCGCCGGAATACTGGGGTTCGGGACAATCGGCCAGGAAATCGCGGCGCGGTTGACGCCGATGAAACTCGAAATCGGGTACTGTGCGCGGAGTCAAAAGGACGTCGGGTTCTCCTATTTCCCAGACGCTAAATCGCTCGCCAAGTGGTGTGACATCCTTATCGTGGTGGTTCCGGGCGGTGAAGACACCCGTCATTTGGTTGGGCGGGACGTTCTGACAGAGTTGGGACCCGAAGGTACGCTGATCAATATCGCCCGTGGAAGCGTCGTGGATGAAGCGGTTCTTATCGAATACCTTAGCACCGGAAAATTGCGCTCCGCTGGATTGGACGTCTTTCAAAATGAGCCACGTCCGAATCCTGCGCTCACAACGTTATCGAACGTGGTTTTGTACCCGCACCATGCCAGCGGCACCGAAGAAACACGTCAGGCAATGGCGCAGCTGGCGGTTGACAACATAGCCGCACATTTTCTGAACGAGCCGCTTCTTACACCGGTCTTAAACTCCAATTTGACGCTCAGGACGCCGAAATGACCCAGACCTTCACATACTTGAGATGGCCATTTCTATTGACCGTCATCGGCTTGGCCTCGTCCTATTGGCTTGGCTACCAGACGACTGGAACGGTGGCCGGCGCAGTGTCGTTTCTGTTGATCGGCGGCATCTTGGCAGTGCTTGAGATTTCGTTGAGTTTCGACAATGCGATTGTGAACGCCAATATTCTCAAAGACATGGATCCCAAGTGGCAGCAAAGATTCCTGACTTGGGGAATTCTGATTGCAGTGTTCGGGATGCGGATTGTCTTCCCGCTCGCCGTGGTGGTCATCGCAGCCAAAATCGGGCCAATCTCCGCGGTTGTCCTGGCTGCGACTGATCCTCAGGAATACGCTCGTATTATGGATGACGCGCATGTCGGCATTTCTGCGTTTGGCGGTACGTTCCTCATGATGGTGGCGCTCTCGTACTTTATGGATCAATCCAAAGAAGTGGACTGGATAGGGTCCATTGAGCGCCGCTTGCGAAGCCTTGCGTCCATCCGCGGGCTTGAGATCGCCGTTGTCTTGTTTGCGGCGTTGATCTTGTCCACCGTCCTTCCCAACGAAGAAAGCGCGACTTTCCTGTTCGCCGCTGTTTGTGGCCTTGTCACGTTTCTAGCTGTTGAATTGGTGGCGCATTTTCTCGACGCGCAAAAGGAGGCGCAGACAATGGCTGCAAAGGGCGGTCTCGGCGCATTTTTGTATCTTGAAGTTCTGGACGCCAGCTTCTCTTTTGATGGAGTCATCGGCGCGTTCGCATTGACGCAGAATCTTTTCCTGATCGCGATTGGTCTCGGGATTGGCGCATTTTATGTCCGGTCTATGACGATCATGTTGGTCGAACAGAAGACGCTTTCAGAGTTCCGCTACCTTGAACATGGCGCATTCTATTCGGTCTTGGCGCTGGCAATGATTATGTATGCGCAATCGCTAGTTCATATCCCGGAAGTCATCACTGGCCTGATCGGTGCGGGTTTGATCAGCTTATCTTTGTTTTCGTCTATTCGGCACAACAAAGCAGAAAAAAAAGCGTGACTGACCCAGCCCGCTAATGGAATTCACATGTCAAAACGAAGGAAGACCGATGTCCAACCTCTCACTTTCAACAGACACTAAAGAACTATTGGAAACCGTTTCGGTGGCAACGATCGCCACAGCACTTTATAAGCGAGGTCTGCGCAATCAGGTCATTCAAGACGTCCATCCTGTTCAGCGAAAGGGTCGCAACATGGTCGGTCCGGCGTTCACGCTTCGCTATATGCCCGCCCGAGAAGACCGCAATCAGTTGGTTGAGTTCAGAAACCCGAAGCACCCCCAGCGCCATGCTGTTGAAATCTGCCCTCCGGGTCATGTGATGGTGATGGATAGTCGTAAATGTGCCCACGCTGCTTCGGCCGGGGATATCTTGATCACACGCTTGATGGTGCGCGGCGCCGCGGGCGTAGTAACCGACGGTGGGTTTCGTGATGCGATGAATATCGGTGAGTTGGAAATGCCCGCTTACCACAATCGCCCGGCCAGCCTAACCAACTTGACCACAAACGAAGCCATCGACATTAACGTGCCAATCGGCTGCGGAGGTGCGCCAGTCTTCCCAGGCGATATCCTGGTGGGTGATGACGACAGCGTCATCGTTATCCCCGCGCATCTGGCAGATGAAATCGCGAAAGAGGCCGTTGAAATGACTGCATTCGAAGACTTTGCTCTGAGTAAAGTGCAGGCGGGCGCGTCGATCATCGGTCTTTATCCGGCGACCAAAGACGAAAGTCTGAAAGAATTCAGTGAGTGGCGTACAAAGAATGGCCGTTAATGGCTAAGCGACGTCAAAGCGCCTGTATAAAAAGCCCAATTTTCGAAAAGTGAGTGCCTAAATGAAATTCGAACCCCACGGAAAACACCTGATTGCCGGTGAATGGAAAGCTGGAAATACGACGTTCACTTCCGAGCCAGCCCATGGTCCAAACTATGATTTTCCGGTCGGAACGCCAGAACTGGTCGATAGCGCGTGCCAAGCGGCTGAAGAAGCTTTTTGGTCCTACGGGTATTCAACCCGCAAGGAACGGGCGGTGTTTTTAAATACGATCGCAGACGAGATTGAGGCACGTGCCGAGGCGATCACCGAGATCGGAAGTCAAGAGACCGGATTGCCAGAAGCCCGCCTTGAGGGCGAGCGAGGGCGCACCACTGGCCAGTTACGCTTGTTTGCAAGCCACATTCTTGCGGGCGACTACCTGGATATTCGCCATGACAAGGAACTGCCGGACCGCGCGCCGATCCCGCGTCCTGACCTTAAGATGATTCAACGCCCGATTGGGCCGGTTGCAGTCTTTGGTGCATCTAATTTTCCGCTCGCATTTTCGACGGCTGGCGGTGACACCGCGTCTGCGTTGGCGGCGGGATGTCCTGTTGTCGTGAAAGGCCACAGCGCCCACCCTGGGACAGGTGAAATTATTGCCGAAGCGATCAAGGCCGCTATCGAAAAATGTGGCGTCCACCCGGGTGTTTTTTCCTTGATACAGGGTGGCAAGCGCGACGTGGGGACAGCGCTCGTGCAGCATCCGCTGATAAACGCAGTGGGCTTCACCGGATCACTAGCTGGCGGTCGGGCATTGTTTGACCTATGTGCCCAACGCCCCGAACCTATTCCGTTCTTCGGCGAACTTGGGTCTGTTAATCCGATGTTCCTTCTGCCTGCTGCAGTTGCGAGCCGCGGCCGCGACTTAGCCGCAGGCTGGGCGGGCTCATTGACGATGGGCGCCGGACAATTCTGCACGAATCCCGGCATCGCCATCCTGATTGACGGCCCGGATGCGGATGCTTTTTCAGAAGCTGTGACGAAGGCGCTGGAAGGGACAGGCCCGCAAACCATGCTGACTGACGGAATTGCGAAGGCTTACCGTGACGGTCGGGACCGCATTTCTGGAGCAAGAGGTGTCAAAGAGTTGCTGACAACGACCTGCAACATGCGCAAGGCAACGCCTTATCTTTACGAAACGACAGGGCAGGGATGGCTTGAAAACGAAGAGCTTGGAGAAGAAGTTTTCGGACCGCTCGGCCTTATCGTTCGCGTTAAAGACCAAGCTGAAATGGTAGAAGTTGCAAAAAACCTGCAAGGGCAACTGACCTGTACGTTGCATATGGATGACGCGGATACCAGCATTGCGAAGAAGTTGATGCCGGTGTTGGAACGAAAGGCGGGTCGCGTTCTTGCCAATGGTTTTCCAACTGGTGTCGAAGTTTGCGATGCAATGGTCCATGGTGGCCCATATCCCGCGTCGACCAATTTTGGTGCGACGTCTGTTGGGACGCTCGCTATCCGTCGATTTTTAAGGCCGGTTTGTTATCAGAACGTTCCCACCTCGTTATTGCCGGAAAATATCGAATGAGCGCGTGAGGCGGTCGCTCAACTCAACGGTCTTATAAGTACGGACTTCCTTCTGCAGATGAACGTGAACACGTAACTCTGCAGAAGGTCTAACCGTCATACAACCGAATCCACGGAACTCTCGAATGATTGATCTCTACACTTGGCCCACGCCGAATTGCCGCAAGGTTTAGATCGGTTTTGCCAATTTGATTGCCCCAGACTGTGAAGGGTTGGCAGAGGCTGGATTATGCGGCCATTTCGGCGGTGTAGCCAACCCAGAGGCTGAAAACATCGGAGCGGGCGTGGCGGTATGAGGCTGCTGAAAGTTAGTAGTGCGGACAGAAACCTCTGAGCCTGCCGGTGGGATTTGAACTTGCCGAAGATATTCTCTCGCTTTCGGGACGACCGGTGCGAAACCTCGATTGCGTTGATCAGACCCTTGTGGGCCCGGTGATCCGCACATGGGGCTAACGTCTTGATTGGCTTGACGTAGCTGCGCAAATTGTCTGTGATTACAACGCGCGGCTCGCCGAACCTTGCGACCAATCTTTTGAAGAACCGTTTTGCTGCTTTTGCATTCCGGCGCGTTTGCACGAGGATATCAAGCACATCTCCGTCAGCACCGATTGCGCGCCACAGCCAATGTTTCTGGCCACGGATCGTGAGTACTACCTCGTTAAGGCACGCGATCTCGGTGAGTGGGTCAAAGATCGATCCAAGCTGGTGAAGCGTGGTGATCGTGGTAGTGTCTTCCATAGGCGTATCGCTCCTTTCGGAGGTCTGGCAGGCTTCAGCACCCGCCACGATACGCCGCCTTCTCAGGCCGCATCACCCATAGCTCTAAGATAGGACAACCATGGCGCAAGGACAGTTCGAATTCTTCCAGATGAGGTGCTTCGTGGCGGTCGCAGAAGCGTTAAGCTTTCGACGAGCCGCCGAGCAATTGAATATGACACAACCGCCTTTATCACGGCAGATAAAAATCCTGGAAGAACGTGTAAACCTGAAGCTGCTTGAGCGTAGCACCAGACACGTTCGTCTAACGCCTGCCGGTGAAAATTTTTATCGAAGTGCTGTCGATATTATTCAGCGATCTGAACATGCTGTATTGAATGCGCGTCAAGCTGAACGCGGTGAAACTGGCAGCATTGCCTTTGGCTTCGTGCCCTCTGCAGCATTTAAGTTCATGCCTCTTATTGTGCTACGGATGGCTGCAGAAATGCCTCAAGTCGCGCTCAGTCCGATCGAAATGATGGGGTATGAAGTAATCGAAGCACAACGATCCGGTCGAATTGATCTAGGGTTAACCAGAATGGAGAAGCCAAGAGATGAAATTGAGTGGACAAAAGCCGTTAGCGAGCCATTCGTTTTGGCCATACCAAAGCAGCATGCACTGGCAAGAAAGCCAGATTTATCAATTTCGGATTTTGACGGCGAACCATACATCTCGTTTGCAAAAGACCGAGGCGGATATCTGAAGGAAACCGTTAACGCGATGTTTAAAGCCTGCAATTTCGTGCCTGAGACGCGACTAGGGGCCAGTCAAACTCATGCGGTGATAAGCCTTGTGAATCACGGTCTGGGGTTTGCGATTGTGCCGCGTTCTGCGCAGGTCATTCAAATGGAAAACACGCAATATCGCGATATTGACCTGCCAACGCAGTTTCGCTCGGACATGTTTCTTGTCTCACGATCCGGGCAAAATTCAGTTGTGATTGCCCGAGTCAAACATCTTATTCTCGATGTCCTCAGCCAATTCAGGCTGCCTGATAAAACGCTGTGAAATCTCTTCCATGATCCGATGGTGACCGGCACGACCGACATATCCAAGACCCACCAGATTTCCTCACGCTCGAAGACCGAGTTGTAGCACCGCATCCTGACGCACGACCTTCTGGTATATTCCCCGAGGCGGAGAGATTCCATCGCAACTCCCGCCCCGACTGGTTTTTGCCATTCCTGGAAAAGTACCCGACACCGCACATGATCTCGGCTATGAGCCGGGATGGATCAGCACGGTCGCGCCCCGTCCCAAATTTCCCTCAGAACCGATCTGGCCATGAAAAAACGCAGATCCCCGAGGGTATATGTGATCATCCGGGACGGAACATCTAACCACGTCCGGCAAAAGGCATCTTTGTCGCCATCACAGTAACGAACAGCGCGTTCGCCGATGGTGGCATAGCGGCCATAAAGGACAAAGTGCGTGCCACATCCTGAACATCCATTCGCGGCTCCGGCATAAGTGTTCCATCCGGTTGAAGAACCCCGTTCTTCATACGTTCCGTCATTTCACTTGCTGCATTGCCGATGTTAATCTGCCCGCAGGCGATGTCATGCTTGCGTCCGTCCAACGCCAACGATTTCGTCAGCCCAGTGATTGCGTGTTTGGTCGCCGTATACGGCGCTGACAGAGGCCGCGGAACATGGGCGGAAATGGAACCATTGTTTACGATTCGCCCGCCACGAGGGTCTTGCCGTTTCATCAGCGCAAAGGCTGCGCGAGCGCAAAGAAAAGACCCTGTCAAATTAGTTCCAATGATGTCGTTCCATGTTTCGACCGGCAGGTCGTCGATGTCCACGGCTGGGCCATTGCGACCCGCATTGTTAAACAGAAAATCCAGGCGTCCATACCTATCGTCAATCTGGGCGAACAGGTTCTTCACATCCTCCTCGCGTCCGACATCGGCAGCGAACGCCAAGTGTCCTTGCCCGTCCAAAGTGTCCAGCGTCTGATCGAGTGCGGCTTGACGTCTGCCGCTAAGCACCACCTTAAATCCATCGGTCGCCAAGGCCTGTGCACAGGCCCGTCCAATCCCGCTGCCGCCTCCGGTGATAAGTGCAATTCTTTCTTTCATTTCAATCTCCGCTCATTCCTGTTTGGCCGAAGCACATTAGATTCGCATGGTCGCGCCAAATTACCGCTTGCTCATTCGCTTCGGCAAATGAGAAATTTAACCCACGTATCCTGGACTGGTCATCTGTTGTAAGACTTCATTGTTCCGCACCGAAGGCGCCGCAGATCATTTCAAAAACCTGTCGCACTGCCGGATCATCCTTCCGATCTTCGCTCATTACTATGTGATAATCCGCCGTCGCCTCCGGTGGCAGCTCAATAGAGCGGATCACCACGTTCTCAAGCCTGAGTTGGCGCAGCCCGTCCGGCACCAGCGCCATGCCATACCCCGCATTGACAAGGGCAAGCATTGAGATCCCTTGCCCTAAATGCTGGATGACATTGGGGCGCACGCCTTTTGCTGCGAACATCGGATTCAAAAGTTCATATCCATACCGGCCGTGGCCCGGTGAATACATCAGTAAATTCTGATCATCCAAGTCCTGGATCGTTATATCTTCGCGGGTCGCAAAGGGATGGTCGCAATGGACTGCCAGTCGGTAGGGTTCCCGCAACAGAAGCTTCTGCTCGCCTGGCAACTTGTTGTCAGGTCGGCGCAGAATTCCGATGTCCATCCGGCCGGTCCGAAGCCGTTCGATCTGTTCACCCGTCATCATTTCGTTCAGCACGATCCGGATATTTGGCAATTCCTTGGCCAGCTTTGTCGCGATGATGGGCACGATGGGCACGGCAGCGATCGGGATGAAGGCAATACTGACATTGCCCAGATGACCACTTGCAACGGAACGGGCGATCACTTTAGCATCCTCGGCACGGCGCAATAGGTCACGTGCTTCGAAGTAGAATCTCTCACCGGCAGCGGTCAAACGGATCGAACGTCGTGTTCGATCAAACAGCTGGACACCAAGCTGACGTTCCAACACTTGCACCTGCCGACTGACGGGCGGCTGCGTCATGTTCAATCGCTCGGCCGCCCTGTGAAAGTTCATTTCTGAAGCAACCGCGACGAAACATCGAAGCTGGTGTAGTTCAAACATTGCCAGAAATCCTTGCCTCCGGTTGTCTAAAGATTGTGGCGCATTCTGACCCGCGTATAGCTCTCAAATGTCACATAGTCGTTGAACCACAGGGTCGGGTAGTTTGACGCCCGTCTGTTCCGCCGCGGCCGCAAGCCCCTGCATTATTTGACCGGACAAATCGACGCCGTTTTTCAGCGCCGCCCGCCGTCGGGCCAGTGCGTTTTCACCGGGCACGCGAACCTTATCCACCCCCGCACGGGGATGGTTGTTTTGGCACAGTTTCACCAGATGGTCGGTTGTGCGCGTGAACGCGTCTTTGCCGGCAAAGGCGCGTGGGTCGAAAACCTGAAGAAAGCCCGTAGTGTAGGTGCCTGTCTGTTCGTCATTGCGCCCTATGCCGGAGAACCCCTGAGTCAGCGCCTCGACCATCAACCCAAGCGCATATCCCTTGTGCCCGTGATCCAGCCCACCAATCGGCAGCAGAGTGCCGCCGTCCAACAGCGCATTAGGGTCGTCGCTGGGGTTTCCATCAACATCCAACGCCCACTGCCCCGGAAATCGTTGTCCTGCGGCGGCGTATTGCAGCGACTTGTTACGCGTCGTGATCGAGGCTGAAATGTCCAAAAGGATCGGATCGCCGGATGTGGGAATGCCGGCGGCGATGGGGTTCGGTGTCATGACTCCCACCGTGCCGCCAAAGGGGGCAACCCCGTTGGACGATAGCGTCGAAGAAGAAAGAACCGCCATCATTCCTTGTTGCGTTGCCTGTACCAGATACACGGCCAGCGCACCCATGTGGTAGCTGTCAGTGATTGAAACGGTGCTGCACCCGAACGTCTTAGCCCGTTCAATGGCAAGATCCATGGCCCGCTTTAACACCGTTGCGCCGGGCAACCTGTGGCAAGTCCACGTGGCGCAGGCCCCCATATCCGCCAGCACTTCAATCTCCCCGTCCTTGGCCATCCCTCCAGACTCAAGCGATTTCAAATACATCGGGACAAGGGCGACGCCATGTGTTGCATGACCCATCATATCGGCCTCAATTAAGACCTCAGCGACATCAGCCGCTAAATCGTCGCGCAATCCGGCAGCAACAAACACACTGCGAATGAAGTGTTCTAGCTTCGGTTGGGCGATGCGGGTTGGCGGGACTCCGGTCATGCAATTCCTCCTTGGTTGGGCCAAGTATCAAGGGTTGTCTCTCAATGGTCGAGCGACAATCGGTATCAGCACCACCCCAAACGATACTACTTGGGTATCAAATGGTTGAAACCTAGCATTGGACACTGGTGCCTGCGGATAGGAGTTTGCAAGGAGAGCCGCCTGCTAAGAAATCCAGGGCGGAACCGCCAACTGCCCAAGCCCGCTTGGTCAATGACCGTTGAGGAACCACACATGCAAAATGACGCCCCCACCATTCAGCAAGGCACATCTCCACTCATTCGCCTTCATCCCAACGACAGTGTGGCGATTGCGCGGGTATCAATTTCTGCTCAAACCGACCTCGGGCAAGGGCTAATCGCACAGGACCGGATCCCCGCAGGCCACAAGATCGCATTGGAAGCCATGCCCAAGGGGGGCCATGTCCTGCGCTACGGCGAAGTCATCGGGAGCACAACGCAAGACATTCTTCGGGGCGGACATGTCCACAGCCATAACTTGGCGATTGGTTCACTAGAACGCGAATATGCCTACGCAACCTCGCAGACCCCCCTGACAAAGCCGCAATGCGACCGTGAATTCATGGGTTATGTACGCCCGAACGGTGACGTCGGGACCAGAAACTACATCGGTATCCTGACCACGGTGAACTGCTCGGCTCGCGTGGCCCGTGCGATTGCCCGCCAATTTGAAAAAGACCCTTTTTCGGAACATGACCCGTTGGCGGAGTACCCGAACGTGGATGGTGTCGTTGCATTGACCCACAAAACCGGCTGCGGCATGTCTGCCGAAGGACCATTGCGGATCCTGCGGCGTGTGATCGAGGGGTATGCGACCCATCCTAACATCAGCCATGTGATCGTGATCGGACTCGGCTGCGAAGTGAACCAGATCAGTGGCATCCTGAAAGGCAATGAGGCCGTCCGCCGGATGACGATCCAGAATAATGGCGGGACCCGAAAGACTGTTGAAAGTGGGATCGATTTTGTCAAAAGCGTGCTGGACGAAGCGAATGCAATCCAGCGGACCCCGGTTCCGGCCTCAGCCTTGAAACTGGCATTGATTTGCGGTGGCTCCGACGGGTATTCAGGAATCTCGGCGAACCCCGCCCTCGGCAAAGCGAGCGATCTGATCGTGCAGCAGGGCGGCACAGTGATCTTATCGGAAACTCCCGAGACCTGGGGCGCTGAACATCTCTTGACCCGCCGCGCCACGACCCGGGACGTCGGCGAAAAATTGGTGGAACGGATTCAATGGTGGCGCGACTATGCTGATCTGCACGGCGTTTCGTTGGACGCCAACCCATCACCCGGCAACAAAGCGGGGGGGCTGACCACCATCCTTGAAAAATCGCTGGGGGCGTTGGCTAAGGGCGGCGGGACGCGCCTTGCCGAAGTGATTGAATATGCCGAGAAGCCGTCGAGGGCGGGTCTGATCTTCATGGATGCGCCGGGCTACGATCCGGTCCAAGTGACTGGCCAGATCGCAGGCGGGGCCAACCTTGTGGCCTTTACAACCGGACGGGGAAGCGTCTTTGGCTCCAAACCTGCGCCGACGGTCAAGCTGGCCACGAATACACTTATGTACCAGCACATGTTGGAAGACATGGATATCAACTGCGGCACGATCCTTGATGGAATCGAGACCATAGAACAATGTGGCGCCCGAATCTTTGAGACGCTGCTGGCCGTGGCGGGCGGCGAGCGGTCGAAGAGTGAAGCGTTGGATTTTGGTGATGACGAATTCGCGCCTTGGACGATAGGCCCCGTTATATGAGAGAAATAGGCGCGGTCCACGACAATGCCGTCTGGCTGCAACACACATTCGGCAACCTTCCCCCGGCACCAAAAAGCACTATTCCATCGAACCATAGGTTAGCCTCGCAATAACCTTTCGACGAAAAAAGCCGATTGGGATCAATCGGAACAGATGCTTCTGGGGGCAAGGTGAATCCGGTTTCCACAACCAACAGGTCAGCCTTCACCGGCGTCGCACTTATGGTGATCGTTGCCGCGACGTCGGCGATCGACGCTGTGATCGTGCGCGCAGTGTCGCCAGACGTTCATCCATTCGTCATTGGCTTCACCCGATCGCTTTTCGGCCTCCTGATCGTACTGCCCTTGATCTGGATTCGCCCCAGCGTCCTTCGATCCAATTACAGCATCCGTCATGTTGTGCGTGCAACGTTGAAGCTGGCCTCTCTCGTTGCATTTTTCGCGGCCTTCGCCCGCGCTCCCTTGGCCGACGTGACCGCCATTGCCTTCACGGCTCCGATCTTTGTCACCATCGGCGCATGGGTGTTTCTTTCCGAACAGCCTCGCAAAATCCGGATCATTGCGGCTATCATCGGCTTTTTCGGTGTACTTCTGGTCCTGAAACCCGGCCAAAACTCGACTTTGCCGGTTGGGTTGCTGTTCGCGCTCCTCGGCTCGTTTCTTGCGGCGGTTATACAGTTGCTTCTGAAACCGATGGTGGGCCGCGACTCTGCTCAGACGCTGGTTGTCTGGAACCTTGCAGTAACGGCGCCAATCGCCGCCATCCCCGCTTTCTTCTTTTGGTCGATGCCGACCGCTGAGCAATGGTTTCTGCTGACCGTGCAGGGTGTGTTGGGGGCGATCAGCATGGCGCTCGTCACTTACGCCTTTTCGCTTGCGGAGGCTTCGCTCCTGGCCCCGATAGAATTTTTGCGCCTGCCGCTTGTCGCCGTCCTAGCTTATCTGATATTTGGCCAAACCGTCGACTGGAATTCGTGGGCAGGCGCCGCCGTCATCTTTTCCGCAACGCTAATAATGGCGTCGAGTGCGCGCTATCCGCGGACTTAAGTTCTTATTGAAAGATGCTGCGCAACATTCGAATATGCTATCGCTTCGCCCAAAGCGCTTTGCATTTGATCTGAATCGAAGCATCAGCGCGGTGCAGATGGCCTCTGCATCGTTCTGCTGCGTCACACCCGCAGCGTTACCGAAGGCGGGATAGACATACATCCCATTAAATGGCGGGCGAAGTATGGCGGGATGGATGCGTCGCTGATCTCGCGGATGAAAGCGCTGGATGAAGAGAACAAGCGTCTAAAGAAAATTTACGGCGAGAAGAGCATGCAAAACGATCTGCTGAAGGAGCCCCTGGAAAAAAGTGGTAAGGCCGTCTCGGCGCAAAGAGATCGCCCAATGGGCCGTGCAATACAAATCCGCCAGTATCCGGTTTGCGTGCCGGACGTTCAACATCAGCGGGACCTGCTATCGGTTTCAGCCGAGGTATTGCTTGTCCGTTCGCCCCAATCTCGGCGCAAAGTTGTAGGTCCGCCCTTGCGCGCGTGGCGTCGAAGGTTTCAATGGTGTCACCCAGGATCAACGGCAGCGACCCGGCATCGCGGACGACGCTGCGCTATTCCACGAGGCGCGGCGAAAAGGCTATCTGACCGATCCTCACGGTAGTCGTCTGTTCAAATGGCACAGTGCTGCCGTCGTGTGGGGCACTGACAAGCTTTTCGCAGTTGGCTTGGAACCAGGCGTCAACACCTATCCAAGCGCGGTCGATGCTTCGCAACATGCAACTGGGCCGCTCAGCCGCCAGACAACGCAGGCCCCTATAATAAAGCAAAGGCCAAGCATCATGTGACTTGCTGCGGCTTAGACCATTGCTACAATCCACCATGGATTCGAAAGCGAAAAATGTTGGGTCTCAGACACGTCCATCGGCGAGCAAGCGAGCCATACCAGAGAAATATTTCTCAAACACGATCGCGGTTTCGAGTAGATTGCGGCCAAACGGAATGAAAGCATCGGAAGATTTTTTGCAACAAGAACGGGACCTAAAGGCATGGCTCTGGGCCACCCCGAATTCAAACCGCATCTCAATTTTATTTGAGGAGCTTGGTTTAGATTACGCGGTGGTGCCAATAAATATCCGACGCGGAGAGCAACATGCCCCCGACGTTGTAGCCCGCAATCCCTATGGCAAAGTTCCGATTGTGTCTTGGAATGATGCTTCAGGTGAACGCGTGTTGTTCGAATCCGGTGCAATTCTTCTGGATTTTGCGCAACGGCACGGGCGTTTTTTGCCTGAAACCGGACAGGCACTCAGCGAAACGCTAGCATGGCTGATGGTGGCGCTGACTGGGCTTGGCCCCGCGATGGGACAGGCGCATCACTGGACGGACCTCGCGCCGTCCAAGCCCGAAGAAGCGCGCGCGCATAGTGTTGGATTGGTGCGGCGAGCCTATATCGTCTTGGAAAAACGCCTATCCGAGGTGCAATATTTGGGCGGCGCGTATTCCATCGCGGACATTGCCGCTTTTCCGTGGATTTCCCGTTCGAATTGGGCGACGCTCAAGCTACAAGATTTTCCACATCTGGCTCGCTGGCACGACCGTGTCGCAAGCCGTCCCGCCGTGGTTATCGGCATGTCAAAACCTGAGGGTGCGGTTTTACAAGACTGATCCGTGCCCTCAAAAAACTGCAACAATAAGGATGATGAGATGACCCCATTGAGAACGCTGAAATGTGGGTTTGCTGGCGCGGTACTTGCCTGTTTGATGCTGTCGGCGCCCGCCTCGGCGCAGACGGCTGTGCCGGAGAACCGCGTGCTGCGGGTTGTACCTTATGCCGATTTGCAATCGCTGGACCCTATTGTGACCACCGTGGGCATCGTGCAACGCCATGCGACAATGGTCTACGATGTGCTGTTCGCGCGCGATGAGGATCAAGACCCGAAGCCGCAAATGGTCGATACCTGGACCGAATCTGAAGACGGGCTGACTTGGACATTCGTTCTGCGCGATGGATTGGCCTTCCATGACGGCGCGCCGGTCACGGCGGAGGATGTGGTTGCCTCGATGACCCGCTGGGCGGCAAAAGATAGCTTCGGCCGCCAAATCTGGAGCCGGACTGCCACGTTGGCGGCCAGCGACGACAAGACAATCGTCTGGACCCTGACCAAACCTTACGGCCTGATGCTGTATGCCTTGTCCAAACCCAGCGGCAGCTTGGCGGTTATCATGCCCAAGCGTCTGGCCGAGACACCGGTGGATGTCGCGGTGACGGAAGTGATCGGGTCCGGCCCGTTTGAATTTGTAGCCGATGAATGGGTGCCTGGCTCGAAGGTCGTTTACAAGCGCAATGAGAATTATGTCCCGCGCGATGAGCCCGCAAACGGCGCCAGCGGCGGCAAGGTGGTCAATGTTGACCGCGTCGAATGGTTGAACATCCGCGATCAGCAATCGGCGATCCTCGCACTCCAAAATGGAGAGGTCGATTATCTTGAATCTCCCGGCACCGACTTCTTGCCGATTTTGCGCGCCGCAGGGATGGAAATCCGCCGCACCGATAAACTCGGCTCGCAGGGGATGGTCCGGATGAACCACATTCATCCGCCATTCGATGATATTCGTGCGCGGCGCGCGTTGCTTTATCTCGTAGATCAGAACGAATTTTTGACGACGATGTTCAGCGATCCAGAGCTTTACGAAACCTGTAGCGCGTTCTTTGTGTGCGGCGCGCCACTGGGCAGCGATGCAGGCGTTGAAGCCGATTTTGGCAAGGACAAAGAAAAGGCCAAGGCGCTCTTTGCCGAGGCTGGTTACAACGGCGAGACGATCGTCATCTTGCATCCGACCGATGTGCAAACGATGAACTCCTCAACGCTGGTTCTCGCGGAAGAACTGCGGTCGATTGGCGTCAATGTTGAATTGCAGACACTCGATTATGCAGCGATGTCGGCTCGCCGTGCAAGCCGCGCTGTCCCTTCCGAGGGTGGCTGGCATATCGGCCTAACCTATTGGCCGGGACTGTTGATTTCTGATCCCGTCGGCAACACGCCGCTGCAGGCGAGCTGTGACGATGCTTGGCCGGGTTGGCCCTGCAATGACGAGATGCAGGCCCTGATCAATAAGTTCCCCGATGCCGCGACGCCCGAGGCGCGCCAGACGCTTGCTGACGAAATTCAGGTCATGGCGTACAACGATGTGGTGCCCTACGTCCCGTTCGGTCAGTGGTTCGTGCCTGTCGCACATTCGCCAAAGCTCAGCGGCGTTCTGGGAATGCCCGGCACGATGATCCTCTGGAACATCGCTAAATCGGAATAATCTTTTGGGCCGGCCTCCTATCGAGGGCGGCCCAATTCGTTACGCGCTTACTCTGCGAAGTGGCAGGCAGTGCTATGCGTGCCGACAGCCGCAGATACAGGCCGCAATGGCGGTTCTTCCTTGGCGCAAATCGACTGGACGATGGGGCATCGCGTGCGGAACCGACAGCCCGAAGGCGGATTGATCGGGCTGGGCAAATC
Organism: Oceaniovalibus sp. ACAM 378; assembly: GCF_008085915.1. Classification (GTDB taxonomy): domain Bacteria; phylum Pseudomonadota; class Alphaproteobacteria; order Rhodobacterales; family Rhodobacteraceae; genus Oceaniglobus. The sequence continues at coordinate 71,023 of NZ_VSJK01000016.1, forward strand.
GCCCTTCAGGATAATTTTATCGCGGCGCACGTCCGTATCTGCGACTGGCACAGCTGACAGCAACGCTTGCGTATAGGGATGGCGAGGCCGCGCGAACAGGCTACGCTTTTCCGCGATTTCGACGATCTTTCCCAAATACATCACGGCGACGCGATCGCTGATATGTTCAACCACCGCCAAATCATGCGCGATAAACAGATAGGCGATGCCAAATTCCTGCTGCAACCGGATCAAAAGGTTGATCACCTGAGCCTGCACCGAAACGTCAAGCGCCGATACCGGCTCGTCCAAAACGATCAGTTTCGGGTTCAGACCAAGCGCGCGCGCAATGCCGATGCGCTGGCGCTGACCACCGGAAAACTCATGCGGGAAACGGTCAATTTGATCGGGGCGCAGACCAACGCGTTCAATCAACTCGGCGACCCGCGCGCGCCGCTCCACCGGATCCGTCATGCCGAAATTCAGTAACGGCTCGCCCACGGCTTGCGCGACCGTCATCCGTGGATTCAGCGAGGCAAACGGGTCTTGGAAGACAAACTGCACATCTTTGCGAAGGCTGCGAAACGCGCCGCGGCTCAGGGTGGTGATGGGCGCGCCGTTCAAATTAATGGTGCCCGCCGTGGCATCCTCAAGCCGCACAATACTGCGCCCGACGGTGGATTTCCCGCAACCGGATTCGCCGACAAGGCCCAGTGTCTCACCCGCCGCGATATCTAAACTGATCCCGTCCACCGCATGCACGGATTGTGCGGGGGCGCGCTTCAGCCATTCCATGGCGCTACGCCGAACCGGAAAATGCTTTTTCAGATCTTGGATTTGCAGCAATGTCATAGCGCACCTTCCCGCAGCTTTGCAGCCATCGCGGGCACGTCTTTGGTCCGCCAGCACGCGCTGACATGGCTAGGGCCAACCTCAACCGCTGGAGGCAATTCGCGCCGGCATTGGTCCACGGCCAACGGGCAGCGGGGCGCGAAAGCGCAGGAGGTTTGCGCCGAACGAACCAGCGGCACAGTTCCTGGAATTTCCGCAAGCGATTGGCGCGGCCCTTCATTCAGGCTTGATCCAAGCTTCGGCACGGCCGCCAACAAGCCAACCGTGTAGGGATGTCGAGGATGGCGAAGCACGTCGGCCACCGCACCTTGCTCGACCATCCGGCCCGCATACATCACCACCACGCGCGCCGCCATCTCTGCCACAACGCCCAGGTCATGCGTGATCAGCAGCGTCGCCATTCCAAGACGCGCCGATAGATCCCGCAAAATCTCCAAAATTTGTGCTTGGATTGTGACGTCTAGTGCCGTTGTCGGCTCATCCGCGATCAACAGTTTCGGATCGCATGCCAGCGCGATTGCGATCATCACCCGTTGCCGCATACCGCCCGACAGCTCATGCGGATATTGCGTCAACCGCCGCTCTGCCTCGGGGAATTGCACAAGCTCCAGCATTTCCAACGACCGGGCGCGAACATCGGATTTGTTCAGCTTCATATGTAGGCGCACCGTCTCACCGATCTGGCGCTGAATGGTGAGCGCGGGATTCAGGCTGGTCATCGGCTCTTGGAAAATCATCGCGATGTCACGGCCGCGCACTTTGCGCATATCCGCTTCGCTGAGGCCCGCCAAATCACGCCCTTCAAAGCGGATATGCCCTCCCGTTATCCGTCCGTGGGGTTCGGGCAAGAGACGCATCGTTGACAGCGCCGTTACGCTTTTGCCGCACCCGGATTCGCCGACAATGGCGAGTGTTTCGCCACGCTCGACCTGTAACGAGAGCCGGTCAACGGCCAAAACCTCGCCTTGGCGGCTGGTGAACGCGGTGGAGAGGGTTTCGATTTCTAACAATGCCATATCAGCGCGCCCGGAAATTTGGATCAAGGACATCGCGCAGCCCGTCACCGATCATGTTAACGGCAAGCACGGTCAGCGCCAGTGCCACACCGGGGAAGATCACCAGATGCGGGGCGATCTGGAACACCAGCCGCCCATCCGAGATCATATTGCCCCAGCTTGGCACCTCTGGCGGCGTGCCGGCCCCGATGAAGCTCAGCGCAGCCTCGGTCAGCACCGCCGCTGCGAAAATATAGCTGCCCTGCACCAAAAGCGGCGCGAGAGTGTTGGGCAAAATATGGCGCCAAAGAAGGGCGGGAAACGGCGTGCCAACCACAATCGCCGCCTCGACGAAGGGGCGCTCTTTCAATGACAGCACCGTGCTGCGCACCAAGCGTGAGACGCGCGGCACTTCAGACAGGGTGATCGCCAAAATCACATTTGCCACGCTTGCGCCGGTGAGTGCGATCAGCGCCACTGCCAAAAGAATAGACGGTATCGCCATCAACCCATCCATCACACGCATCACGATGGCATCAACCCAGCGCACGAAACCTGCCAGCAGGCCGATGGTCAGACCGATCGTGATCGAAATAGCGGCAACCGACAAGCCGACCATCAGCGAAATCCGGGCGCCATAAATCGTGCGGCTGTAGACATCCCGTCCGACCATATCGCCGCCGAACCATATATCCGTGCTAGGTGGTTTAAGCCGTCGCGCGCCCGAAAGCGATTGCGGATCAACTGTACCGAGCCAAGGCGCAAGTAGAGCCGCCGCGATCATAATCAGCATGATACTGCCCCCGATCATAATCGTCGGGTGGCGCAAGACGTCGCGCAGGCTCAGGCCGTCGGGGGCCGATCCCGTGGTAGAGGCAACAGTGGTCGAGGCAACAGTGGCGTTCAATATTTTACCCTCGGATCAAAAAGCCCATAACTCAGATCAACCAACAGGTTTATGAGCACATAGACGCCCGACAGAACCAGTACTACGCCCTGAATAACAGGATAATCGCGCCGCAAGATTGCATCAACGGTCAGCCGCCCAATACCAGGAATGTTGAACACGGTTTCGGTGACAACTACGCCGCTAATAACCGAACCAAAGCCGATCCCGACGATCGTCATGATCGGTATCGCGGCATTTTTCAAGGCGTGCCCCAGCAGCATCGACCACAGGCCCAGCCCCTTGGCGCGCGCGGTGCGCATGTAATCCTGCTGCAAAACCTCGAGCATGGCCGAGCGGGTAATGCGCGCGATAAGCGCCGCGTAAACCACACCTAGCGTTAAGGCGGGGAGGATAAGATGGCTCAAAAACGGCCAGAGCCCATCTGATGGTGGTTTGTATCCCTGCACAGGGAGCCAGCCGAGCCAGACCGAGAAACAGAAGATCAGCAAATATCCCAACACAAAAACCGGCATTGAATAACCCAAAACGGCAAAGCCCATCGCCACCCTGTCGGGGGCGCGTCCGGCCTGCCATGCCGCAATGATCCCGAGCGGCAATGCGAGGGCGAGCGCAAAGACCATCGCTAAAAGCGAAAGCCAAAGAGTCGGCATAGCGCGCTGCAGCATCAGCTCTGCGACAGATCGGCCGAAGAACATGGATTGACCAAAATCGCCTTTAAGAACGCCAAATGACCATTCGGTCAGCCGCACCAAATACGGCCGATCCAGACCAAGCGCCCCACGGATACGTTCGATTTCCGCAGGCGTTGCAGACTCGCCTGCTAGAACAAGTGCGGGATCTCCCGGACTAAAATAGAGCAAGGAGAAGACAACCAGTGCCACGACGACTATCACTGGAATAATAGCTAACACTCGGCGCAAGGCATACATTAACATCCCTCAATTGATCCTTATATCGGGTCTGGCCAAGTTGATTGCTCCAGACTGTGAAGGGTTGGCAAAGGCTGGATTATGCCGCCATTTCGGCGGTGTAGTTGGCCCAGAGGCTGAAAGCATCGGAGCGGGCGTGGCGGTATGAGGCTGCTGAAAGTTGGTAGCGGTGCGGGCGGAAGATCTGGTTGATCTGGTCATGTGCAGACAGAAACCTTTGAGCCTGCCGGTGGGATTTGAATCGGCCAAATATCGTCTCTCGTTTTCGGGTCGGCCGGTGCGATACTTCGATTGCGTTGTTTAGACCCTTGTGGACACGGTGGTCAGCGTCCGGGGCTACTGTTTTAATCGGGTTGAGGTAGCTGCGCAATTTGTCGGTGATGACGACCCTCGGTTCGCCCAACTTGGCAACCAGTCTTCTGAAAAACCGCTTTGCTGCCTTGGCGTTTCGGCGAGTTTGGACGATGAGAACGAGGGCGTCTCCATTTGCGTCGATTGCGCGCCAGAGCCAGTGCTGCTTGCTGCGGATCGTAATCACGACTTCGTCCAGGTGCCACTTGTCGTTCGGCCGTGGTCGGTCACGCCGGATGCAATCAGCGAAATACCGACCAAAGCGATTGGCCCAAAGACGAGTGGCTTCCCGGCTGACTATCACGCCCCGCGCAGCCAACAGGTCTTCAACATCAGCCGTACTCAGAGCTAAACGATGGTAGGCCCAGACAGCGTACCCAATGATCTCACAAGGATAACGGAAGCCCTTCAGACGCGGCATGTGAGTTGGAATGTTCATCAGCTCTCCATACCCAGATCAGAGGCGTCCAACAACTTGGCAATACCCTCGGTGACAATTCTGGCCGCTACCGGGTCAGTTTTGAGTGACCTTCAACAATCCAAGCCATAGGGGTCTACGTTCAGCTTCGCATCCGAACCAAATCACAACTTATCGAAATTACTCAATTTTTTCAAATCAGGCTCTGATCTGTACATGGCGGGGGCGAACTCATGCCATGCCATTACCATCAGTTCGCTGCCTTGATCAGCTCAAACTTCTGTATGCGCTGTCCGGTATTGACTTCCGTGGTGTAGACGTTGCCGTTGGAGTCAATCGCGATGTCATGTACGACGTGAAACTGGCCAGCCTGACGTCCTGGACGTCCCACGCGAGCAAGCGTCTTTGACTCAGCGCGGTCGGCAATCCGCATTTCGTTGTTCGAACCATCAACCATGATAACAAAATGCTGGTCCGGGTCCTGAGACAGGACAAGATCTGAGACTGATCCGCTGAGTAAGGTGTCGCGTTCGCAATACGCTTCCTCGACGAACGTGCCGTCCTTCTCGAACACCTGATAACGGTTGTTCACGCGGTCGCATACGAGGATTTGCCCGTCGTCGGCGATACGCACGCAGTGGACGGGGCTGCCGAACTGCCTGGCCTCGCCCTGACGCGGATCCTCCAGCGGCGCGGCATCGTCGTCGGGAGTCTCGCCGTAGGCGCCCCAGTGCCGCTTGTATTCGCCAGTCTCCGTGTCGAAGACGATCACTCGGCGGTTGCCGTAACCATCCGCGACGTAGATCTCGTTCGCCTTATCGTCCACGTCGAAATCGGCGGGACGGTTGAGATTATCGGTATCATTCGAACCCTGGCTTGCTCCGGGTTCGCCGATCTGCATGACGAATTCGCCATCTCGGGTGAACTTGAGCAGATGGTGGTCGCTTTCCCCGTTGCCGCCGATCCAGACGAAGCCCTCGTCATCGACGTGAATGCCGTGCTCGTTCTCGAACCAGTCGTACCCTTCGCCGGGGCCGCCCCACGCGTTGACTAAGCTGCCATTCTGATCGTACTCGATGACCGGCGGAGCCGGATAGCAGCACTTGTTGATGGGTGGATCCTGTGTAACGCCAACCTCACGGTCACTCAGCGAGTTCGGGCGGTGGAGGAACCATACGTGGTCGTCGTCGCTGACATCGGCGCCGGAGACCTGTCCGAGGATCCAGTTGTTTGGCAGCGGCTTCGGCCAGAACGGGTCGACCCGGTAGTTCGGCACCCCCGCAGCATCGGCGCCTTCGAGAATCTCGGTCTCCTGCGACATGACCACCCGCTTGTCTGGGGGGATGTCGTGGGAGGAGAAAACGGGCGTCGTCTGCTCCGGCGGAGGCACTTCCTCCTGCGGCAAGGCGGCATGACTCAGTAGTGCGGCACAGGCGATGACGGACGCGAAAAGGGATATGGTATATCTGGTAAAGCGCACGTAATATTCCTCCCAAGTCTCGTACATGGATGCGAAATTATCGCTCATATGTAGCACAATCCGTAGAGCGGCAAAACCTTTTGTGGTTCCAAGGGTGCCCTTGATACTGAGCTACTCCCTTAATTGTTGGAAAGTATGTGGCTAAAATTGGGTCTGGCCTTCGGCAAAGGGGACGTCTCAGTCAAGCGCTTTTTGACATGCGTATCCGGCCGCCTGTTTGCGGATTGGATGAGGGTTCTGTTTGGGCCATCCTGCTATCACTGCCGCCTTCGTCTGAGATCATTCGGGTGCATGCTTCGATCCGTGGTCAGCGCGATTGGCCGCCAACATGATGCTGGTTCAATGCAATTGCGATGTGCTCATCTCATAGGTGTGCTCGATGTGGGTCGGCAACAGTCCGGAGCACGGCATCATCGGAACCACGTCCCTGGGGGACCTCGAAGGCCGGAGGTTAGGCAGCTAACGGCTGGGAACGCAATTTTTCAGGCCGCATGGGGTACGGTAAGGTCTAACCGAAAGTCGACATCATCAACCCACGTCCGGTGCAGGATGACGCTGATACGCCTTGCCAGTGCAACCATGGCGCGTTTACCACCACGGCGGCGGGCGACCTGCGCTGCCCAGGTTCTCAGCCACGTCGAACGCACGCGATGCATCATGACAGTCGCGGCATGACAGAGCGCGCGGCGCAGGTTGATATCGCCCGCCTTCGTGATGCCGCCCGATACGTCGCGTTCGCCGGACGGTTTGCATGATGGCGTCATGCAAACCCAAGGTGCAACCTTCTTGGAAGATGTGAACCGGGAGGGATCATCGACGGCTAATCGGTGGGTTAGGTGAACTCTCTATTTAATGATTTAGACCACAGTTTCTGGGCTCGCACTGCGGACTTTACGGTGCGTTCGAACGTCAGCGAGACAGACAAGGAAGTATGTATCACGGCAGAACTTCCCGGACTGACCAAGGAGGATGTCGATGTGTCGGTGGTTGGCAACCGGATCACTGTAAAGGGCGAAAAGAAGTCCGAATCTAAGGAGAAAAATGAGGATGAAGGCCGCCAGTTGGCAGCTGGGCAGATACATGGGCAAGTTGCGCTTTTGCCTGTGCGACATCCAGCTCTGCGACTGTGCCGATGCTGCGCTCGCGTTCTACGATCTCCAAGATCCGACGGTTGTCCGTAACGGACTGCCGAGTAAGTTCCCGTCTGTCCTGATAGTATCGGGCATCGATATACGCCCCGACCAAGCTTGACAGATAGGCGAGGCGAGCGGTCCCTGCGTGCAGACCGGCCGCGTCGAGTGACGCCAGCGCCAACTCTTGGCGACGGTCGACACCTGCCAGGGCCGTACCAACACCGCTACAGGCCGCGAGGACCGTCAACGATAGGGCAAACCAATTCGCCGGACCTGTGCCCAAATCTTCCGGCACCTTGTTCGGCAAGTATTGTCGCGCTTGTTCTGCGTTCAAACATTTGATCTCATATTTATTCTGGCTCGGTCACTTGCCGTTCCGGGACGCGGGCATCGGTGACGGCAGCTGCCGCAAAATTGATTTTGTTCCCGCCATTTCCATGCGTTCATCTACAATTCAGGCGACCAATTTCCGACATGCGGAGGCAACGACGACTTCTTCGTTTGTCGGCAGGACCAAGACCTCTACGGCGGACCCGGCAGCACTGATTTTCACTGCATTCATGTCATTGGAAACGGGATCGATAGCTATCCCAAGCCATTCGAGTTGTGCGCAGATCGCGGCTCGTACAACTGTCGAATTCTCACCGATCCCCGCAGTGAACACCAAGGCATCAAGGCCCCCGATGGCAGGAATGAGCCCCGCCAGAACGCTTGCAGCGCGATAGCAGTACAATTGCACGGCCTCCCGCGCGTGCGGGTCGTCGCTCTGTTGCAGGACATGCATGTTGTTGCTGATTCCGGAGACACCCAGCAATCCAGATTGGCGATAAAGAAGGTCCGTGACGGCGTCGGCAGTCATGCCTTTAACCTGCATGAGATAGAGCACAACTCCGGGATCCAAATTACCGCAGCGACGGCCCATCATCAGCCCGTCGAGCGCCGTAAACCCCGTGCTTGTCGCAACGCTCTGCTGGTTCTTTATCGCACACATGCTGGAACCGTTGCCAAGATGGGCGACAATCACGCGTCCTGTGGCAAGCTCACCGAGATGATCGGGTAAAATGTTCGCGATGTATTCGTAAGACAGACCATGAAACCCATAGCGGATGATCCCCTCATTGCTGAGAGCCCGGGGGAGCGCGAACAGTTTCGCAAGCTGACGCTGGCCGGCGTGAAAGCTGGTGTCGAAACAGGCAATTTGGGGCAGATCGGGCTGCCATGTTGAAACGGCCCGGATCGCCGCAAGATTGTGCGGCTGATGCAGCGGCGCAAGTGGGACAAATGCCTCCAATGCAGCCAGTACCTCGTCGGATATCCGGGTCGGTTCGTTAAACCGTTGCCCACCATGCACAACGCGGTGCCCGACGGCCAAGAGCGGTCGATCCCCGTGATGCTCTTCGAGCCACGGAAACAAAAGCGCGATGAGTTGCTCATGATCCAGCGACGGATCGAGCGTTTCGAGCAGGCCCTTGTCGAGCGCACGACCATTGGCATCGCGTGCCGCAAAAAACGGTTCTCCGCCAATGCCAGTGATCTTGCCACTGATCCTGGCGGTCATTGACGCCGTCTCGCTGTCAAAGACCGCGAACTTCAAGCTGGACGATCCCGCGTTGAGCGTGAGAACAACTCCGTTCATGCTTCAGTGCCGATCGCATGATGATGGACATACAGTTGCGCCATCGCGGCTGAGGCCAGACGCGACATAAGGCCATCGGCCCGGCTTGTCAGCACGATTGGGATGCGCGCGCCCAATACGATGCCGGCAGCATCTGCGCCGGCGAGATACATCAGCTGCTTGGCAATCATGTTTCCAGCTTCCAGATCAGGCGCAATAAGGATGTCTGCATCGCCCGCGACATCTGACTGAATGCCCTTGGTCTCCGCGGCAGATTTTGACACGGCATTATCAAAAGCAAGCGGACCGTCCAGCACGCCGCCGGTGATTTGCCCGCGACCGGCCATCTTGCACAGGGCGGCTGCATCGACCGTGGACGGGATTTTCGAGGTCACGGTTTCGACCGCCGAGAGCAGGGCCACCTTGGGCAGATCAATGCCAAGAGCGTGGGCGAGGTCGATCGCGTTCTGGACGATATCGCGTTTCGTCGCCAGATCCGGAAAGATGTTGATCGCGGCATCGCTGATCAGCAAAGGTTTAAGATAGTTCGGGACGTCCAGCGCAAAGACATGGCTCATGCGACGTTCAGTCCGTAGGCCGGTTTCCTTATTCACGATGGGCCTCAACAATTCGTCCGTGTGCAGTTTACCTTTCATCAGCATGTGAACCTTGCCAGCACGTGCCAGTGCGACGGCCTGTTCGGCGGCGGCATGACTATGAGGCACATCGACAATTTCAATGCCGGACAGATCGCGTTTCATCTCCGCGGCCGTTGCTTCGATCTTGGCCCTCGGACCGACAAGGATCGGGACAATCATTCCCTTGAGACCAGCCTCAAGCGCACCCTCTAGCGACAGGGCGTCGCAAGGATGCACGACGGCTGTGACCACGGGGGCAAGCGACGCGGTTGCCTTGATCAACTCATCGAACCGCGCGCCGCGCTTGTGCAGATGCACCTCGGGCAGGGCCGTGCGGGGGCGGCGCACCTTTTCGGTGGGGGCCACGACCAGGGCCTGACCCTTAATGACCGTTTCGCCGCGCTGGTTGATGCACAGACAATCAAGCGTCACGTGGTTATGCTCGGGCTTCATCTCGGCGACAGTCACGCGCACGGTGACCGTATCACCCAGTCCGACGGCATGGCGAAAGCTGAGGCTCTGGTCCAGATAGATCGTGCCCGGCCCAGGCAATTCGGTGCCCAGAACCGCCGAGATAAGGGCACCGCCCCACATCCCATGGGCGATGATTTTATGGAACATGTCGGACTTGGCATAGTCCGCGTCCACATGGGCCGGATTCACATCCCCCGACATGGCCGCGAACAACTCAATGTCTTCGGGTTTGAGCGTGCGGCTCAATTCGGCGCTGTCACCGACTTTGAATTCCGTGAAGGTTTTGTTTTCAATGTATTGCATGGATCGGTCTCGCTTGAGTGATCGGAATTGGGCTGGCCTAGGCCAACACGTGATATCCGCCGTCTACGAACGCAGTATTGCCTGTCACCTTGGCGGACAGATCACTGACCAGACCAACGGCTATTTGCCCTACGTCGTCGATGCTCACGAGGCTTTGTTCGGGTGCGCGTTGCCGCGCCGCATCGAGCAACTCGTCAAAGTGCTCAATTCCAGAGCCTGCACGCGTCTGAAGTGGCCCGGGTGATATCACGTTGACGCGGATCTGCTTCGGCCCCAACTCGGCTGCCAGATAGCGCATGGTGCCTTCCAGCGCGGATTTGACCGGCCCCATGATGTTGTAGTGATCAACCACCTTTTCCGCGCCATAATAGCTCATCGTCAGGATGCTGCCGCCGTCAGGCATCAATGGCACCGCAAGGCGTGTCATCCGGATCAAAGAATGTACGGAGATGTCCATCGCCTGTGCGAACCCGGCCTTAGAGCATTGTGAAACCGGGCCGTGCAGGTCGTCTTTGGGGCAATAGGCGATGGAGTGCAGTATGAAATCGAGTGTACCCCATTCAAGCTCGATCGCCTTGAAAACCGCCTCCATCTGGCCGTCTATCTCGACGTCCAGCGGCAGGAACAGCGGCGCGTCCAGTTTGGCCACCACCGGCGCGATGAATGGCTTTGATCTTTCGTTGGCATAGGTCACTGCCAACTCTGCGCCTGCGGCGCGAAACGCCATGGCGCATCCGGCGGCAATCGAATGCTCGTTGGCGATCCCGACAACAAGCCCTCGTTTGCCTTTCAAAAGATTTTCCAGCATCGCCCTTTACTCCTGAAAGACATAAGTGCCGGGCGCGTCGCAAACAGGTGCGAAGCCCTTGGTTTTGTCACCCATCGAGGGTGGTGAAACCGGTTTGCCGGACTTTTCGTTCAACCATTCGGCAAGGGTTGGCCACCAGGATCCATCGACGGGGTCCGTCTCGGCAAACCAGCGATCGGGGTCGATATATGTGTCGTCCTTGGTCTTGGTGCTGACGCGGTAGTGGCGTCTGGGGTGGCCGGGCTCCGATATGATCCCGGCATTGTGCCCGCCACTGGTCAAAAGGAAAGTCACGTCGGTATCCGACAGCAGTTTGAATTTGTAGACCGAATGCCACGGGGCCACATGATCGCGCTCGGTGCCCACCAAAAAGACCGGTACACGGATATCAGAGATCGCGATGGGGCCATCTTCGACCCGGTAACGCCCTTCGGCCAGATCGTTCTTCAGAAACAGGCGACGCAGATATTCCGAATGCATGCGGTAGGGCATCCGCGTGCCATCCGCATTCCATGCCATCAAGTCATTCATCTCAGAGCGTTCACCCATCAGATAGTCGTGGATGACCCGAGACCAGATCAGATCGTTTGATCGTAGAAGTTGAAAGGCGCCCGACATCTGTTTGGTATCCAGATACCCCTTGTCCCACATCATATCTTCCAGATATGTGATCTGGCTGTCATTGATAAACAGCATCAATTCGCCGGCTTCGGTGAAATCGGTTTGGGTCGCCAGAAATGCCAGGCTTTTTAGGCGGTCGTCATCGTCACGCGCCATGGCCGCCGCGGCAATCGACAGAAGCGTGCCCCCCAGACAGTAGCCCACGGCGTGAATTTTCTGCCCCTCGGTGATGGCATCCACGGCCTCAATCGCGTCCATGACGCCCAGAGAAAGATAGTCGTCCATGCCCAGATCACGGTCGTCGGCATCGGGATTCTTCCAAGAAATCATGAATACCGTGAAACCTTGGCCTGTCAGGTACCGCACCAGCGAGTTTTTTTCGCTCAGATCAAGGATGTAATACTTCATGATCCATGCCGGAACGATCAGAATGGGTTCCGGGTGGACCTTATCTGTTGTCGGCGCGTATTGGATCAATTCGATAAGGTGGTTGCGATAGACCACCTTGCCGGGCGACGTCGCCATGTTCTTGCCCAGCTCAAACGCGTCCAAACCCGCAGGTCGCTTGCCGGCATTGACGCGGTACACGTCCTCCATGAAGTTCTGCCATCCACGGACAAAATTCATACCCCCCTGGCTGAGGGTTTTGGCGAGCACCTCGGGATTGGTCGGCGCAAAGTTGGACGGTGAGAAGACATCGAGCACCTGACGCGCTGCGAACGTCACTTCGTCCTCATGTTGGCTCGTGACGCCTTCAACGCCGGTCGTCGCGTTGTGCCACCATTGTTGGTTCAAAAGGAAAGCTTGGGACATCGCGTTGAAGGGCCATTTTTGCCATGCTTCACCCTTGAACCGTCGATCCTGTGGTAACGGCGTAATGCAGGTTTCTGACGTCTCAGGGCTCTTTGAGCAAACAGTTGCATAATTGGCAAAACTCCAAGCCTTCTTGGCCGCCTTTTCCGCCAATTCCATCTGTTTCCCGGGTGCTGCAGACAGGTGAAGCGCCCAATCCGCATAGGCTGCGGCCAGAGCAATCGGCGACAGTCCCCCGGTAAATTTCGACTGGGCCGCCTTCAGGCCCTTGTCCAGCGCTTGCTCCATCGAGGTATGAGTCTGAGGAAGGTGGTCTGTTTGCGTAACGCGAACAGGCGGTACCGCGCTGCTGTGCGAGGACAGGTTTCTGCCCTTCTCCTTCGACGCCTGCTCGTCGCGAAGCGTAGTGATCTTGGCCATCGTTTGCATCCTACCAAATCATTGAAGACTTGGCTCAGATATAAACCGGGAGGCCGGTCACTGATTGATGTACGTCAATCGTCGCGCCAATCGCTTTGGTAAAGCTCTCACATCACAGAATGAAAGCGTGATCCTGCTTAACGTGCAGTCACGGCAGCTCCATGGATGGGACAGTTGACATGAAGAAACGCTTGATTGCTGCGGTGATCGTGTTGGGCGTGGCCGTCGCCGCCGCGTTTGTATGGTGGCAGGCATCAAAGAGTTCGGGCCTGCCGGACGGCATCGCCATGTCCAACGGCCGCCTTGAAGCCGAACGGATCGAGATTGCGACCAAGCTGCCAGGACGTGTCGCCGAGGTTCTGGTTGCCGAGGGGGATTGGGTGGAGCCCGGTCAATTGGTCGCGCGGCTCGACACCGATGAGCTGGAAGCCAAATTGCACCAGGCACAGGCCAGTGTTCTTCAGGCAAAACAGCAAAAACTGCAAGCCGAGGCCTTGCTGCGTCAGAGGCGATCTGAGTTGGAGACCGCCGAGGCGAATTTCGCGCGGGTCAATCAACTGGCCGATGATGGGTTCAACAGTCAGGCGCAGTTGGACGCGCAACGGACCGTTCTTGAAACAGCGCAGGCGGCTTTTGCCGCTGCCGAAGCTGGAATACCTTTAGCAGACGCGACGATTGCGGCTGCGACGGCAGCTGTTGAAGGTGTAGAAAGCCTGATCGACGACGCCAGTCTCACAGCTTCTCGGGCCGGCCGTGTGCAGTATGTACTGACCCATCCGGGCGAGGTGCTGGCGGCTGGCAGCAGCGCGGTCACGCTCACGGATCTGTCCGATATGTACATGACAATTTTTCTGCCGACACGCGACGCGGGTCGGTTGGCGACAGGGGCGGAGGCCCGGATTATCCTGGATCCCATCCCGGACTATATCATCCCCGCAACTGTCACCTTCGTCGCAAGCACAGCACAGTTCACACCTAAATCAGTCGAGACCGAAGCAGAGCGAGACCAGCTGATGTTCCGGGTCAGGCTCACGATCGCACCTGAGCTGCTGGCAGACTATCAGGACCGCGCACGCGGCGGGGTACCGGGTGTGGGATATGTTCTGGTCGATGAAGGTGCTGCATGGCCCGCCGACCTTGCAATACATCTCCCCCAATGATCGCATCATCGGTGGTTCGGCTCTCCGGAGTGACGCAGCGCTATCCAGCGACGGTCGCTTTGGATGATGTCAGTCTGGACGTTCCTGCGGGGTGCATGGCGGGGTTGATCGGCCCTGATGGCGTTGGCAAATCGACGCTGCTTGCCCTGGTTTCTGGAGTTCGGAAAGTCCAAACGGGTGACCTGCAGGTCCTGGGTGGAGACATCCGCACTCGCGCCCATCTGAAAGAGTGCAATTACCGCATCGCCTATATGCCGCAAGGTCTGGGCAGGAACCTCTATCCCACTTTGACGGTCACCGAGAACCTCGATTTCTTCGGCAGACTCTTTGCACAATCCGAGGGGGAACGGCGTGCGCGTATCGCCGACCTGTTGCAGGCGACGGGCCTTGATCCTTTTACGGATCGTCCTGCGGGCAAGCTGTCAGGGGGTATGAAACAAAAGCTGTCGCTTTGCTCCGCCCTGATTCATGATCCTGATCTCTTGATCCTGGATGAGCCGACAACGGGTGTCGATCCGCTGTCGCGGCAGCAGTTTTGGGATCTGATCGACCGGATCCGGGCACAGCGTCCGAAGATGAGCGTGATCACGGCCACGGCCTACATGGAAGAAGCCGAGCGTTTTGACTGGCTGGCGGCCATGTCCGACGGCAAGGTCATCGCAACGGGAAGCCCTGCCGAGATCCGGGAGGCCGCGGGCCAGCCGACACTGGAAAAAGCGTTCATCGCCATGTTGCCCGAGGATGCGCGCCGCGGACACCATGATGTTGTCGTGCCGCCCCGGCAGTCCTCGGAAGGACCGCCCGCAATCGAGGCGAAGTCCCTGACGCGAAAGTTCGGCGATTTCGTTGCTGTGGACTCGGTGAATTTCGAAATTGAGCGGGGCGAGATATTCGGATTTCTCGGCTCGAACGGCTGTGGCAAGACCACGACCATGAAAATGCTGACTGGTCTGCTGCCCGTGAGCGCCGGACAGGCACTGTTGTTTGGCGAGACGTTGGATGTGGGCGACATGCAGACGCGCCAGCGGGTGGGCTATATGTCCCAGTCCTTTTCTCTCTATAGCGAATTAACCGTGCGCCAGAACCTCCAGCTGCACGCCGAACTCTATCAGCTTCCAGTGGAAAGCCGAGTAGGGCGGGTCGCCGAAATGATGGCGACATTCGAGTTGGAGGACGTCGCGGATGAGCGGCCCGATGCCCTTCCATTGGGTATTCGCCAGCGCCTGCAACTTGCCGTTGCGGTCATCCATTCGCCCGAAATTCTGATCCTTGACGAACCCACATCGGGCGTCGACCCTATCGCGCGCGATGTATTCTGGCAGCATCTGATCGGGCTGTCGCGCAACGATGGTGTGACGATCTTCATTTCAACTCACTTCATGAACGAAGCCCTGAGATGCGACCGCATTTCCCTGATGCATGCCGGGCGCGTGCTTGCCGTTGGAACGCCCGCCGAGATCGCGAAGTCCAAGAACACCGAAGACTTGAACGATGCTTTCATACAATACCTGCGCGACGCGACAGAGGCAGGTGACAAGAGCACACCCACGGAAACTCCTCAAATTACCGTAAAACCGGGCAATCAGGGGCCCGACAGACGTGGTGGCATCAATTTCGCCCGTATGTGGGCGTTCGCACGGCGTGAAGCGATGGAAATCTTACGCGATCCGTTGCGTTTGACATTTGCGTTTCTTGGGCCTGTCATTTTGATGCTGACCTTTGGCTATGGCATTTCGTTTGATGTCACCGATCTGCGATACGCAGTTTTCGATCAAGATCAGTCGGTTGAAAGCCGAACACTTCTCGAAGCGTTTTCCGGCTCTCGCTATTTCGCCGCACAAGCACCGGCCCAAAGCACGGCCGAGCTGGCAGCACGGCTTCAAAGTGCGGACATCGCAATCGCAATCGAGATCCCGCCGGATTTTGGACGGGATTTATTGCGATCCAGACAGCCGGAAGTAAGTGTCGCCATCGATGCAGCCATGCCGTTTCGGGCAGAGACGGCGCGCGGTTATCTGCAAGGTTTGGCCGTCTCTTACATGGAGAACCAGATTGAGCAGACGTATGGCGAACCGATTGATACGAGCGCTGCGGGGATCGAGACGCGATTTCGGTATAATCAGGGCTTCATCAGCGTCGTTGCCATGGTGCCGTCGGTTATCATGCTCATGCTTGTTCTGATCCCTTCGATGATGGCCGCAATGGGCGTTGTGCGCGAAAAGGAAACCGGCTCCATTGCCAATTTTCGCTCAACTCCCGTGACGCGGACCGAATTCCTGTTGGGCAAGCAGCTGCCCTATGTTGTCATTGCCATGCTCAGTTTCGTAACCCTGTTACTGGTGGCCTATGTTGTTTTCGATGTTCCGATCAAAGGGTCCGGTATGGCCCTTTTGGTGGGAACTTTCCTCTATGTTCTGGCAACCACCGGGTTCGGCGTATTGGTCTCGGCCTTTACCAAGACGCAAGTGGCAGCTACCTTTGCCACTGCCATCATCGCGATCATTCCGGCGGTGAATTTCTCGGGTCTTCTGGTCCCGGTATCGTCCCTTTCCGGCAGCGGGCGGTTGATCGGCTTAGGCTTTCCGTCGGGTTGGTATCAGCAGATCAGCGTCGGCACGTTCACCAAGGATTTGGGCTTTGCCGAGCTTTGGCAGAACCACGTTGCATTGCTTGGTTTTTCGCTCTTCTTCGTTGCGGTGTCCATCCTGGCACTGCGCAAACAGGAGACATAAGATGATGCAATGGCTATCAAATGTGTATCGCCTTGGCCTGAAAGAGCTGCGCAGTCTGCGCGCCGATCCGGTGCTGATCTTTCTGATCATCTATGTGTTCAGTTTCGCAGTCTACGCTGTCGCTACGGGAGCGAAACTGGAGGTTATCAATGCCTCGGTCGCCTATGTCGATCAGGACCGTTCCGACCTGACAGGCCGGATTGTCGGCGCGATCCTTCCGCCCGAATTCGACACGCCGGTGGAGATATCGACGTCCGAGGTCGACAAGGTCATGAACAATGGCGACTACGTTTTTGTGCTCTCGTTTCCACCCCGTTTCGAGGCCGATGTCCTGGCCGGGCGGCAACCGTCCGTCCAACTTAATGTGGACGCAACGGCCATGGTCCAGGCAGGTAACGGGTCGGTCTTTCTTCAGGAAATTTTTACCACCGAGGTCGCGAAATTCGTCTCCGGCGACGATACTGCGAGCAGGCTACCCATCGATCTGATCGTGACGACCCAGTTCAACCCAAACCTGCAATCGACATGGTTTTCTTCGGTCATGCAGGTGATCAACAACATCACCATCCTTTCCGTGTTGCTTACTGGTGCCGCCCTGATCCGGGAGCGCGAACACGGAACGATCGAGCATCTTCTGGTCATGCCCGTCTCTCCATCTGAAATCATGATGGCCAAGATCTGGGCCAATGGTCTGGCGATTGTCATCGGGGCCGTATTGTCGCTGTGGATCGTGATCCAGGGCGTGCTGGCCGTGCCCATTGCCGGATCGATCCCACTGTTTGTGGCGGGCACTGTGGTGTATCTGGTTTCTGTAACAGGACTGGGTATTCTGCTGGCCACCTTCACGACGTCCATGCCTCAGTTCGGCCTATTGGCCTTGCCGGTGCTGGTGGTCATGAACCTGTTATCCGGCAGCACGACGCCGATGGAGAGTATTCCGAACTGGCTGCAGACCGTAATGCAGATCGCGCCGTCCACCCATTTTGTCGCTTTTTCGCAGGCGATACTTTATCGCGGAGCCGGGCTGGAGACCGTCTGGACGAACCTGGTCATAATGGCGGCGCTGAGTATCGTCTTTTTCGTGATAGCCCTTACCCGGTTTCGCCAATCGATGGCCACCAGCACTTAAGGCGGGGTGCTCTCTGACCGCCAAATGACCTTCGTCAATCTTGCAGGCTCACCTCTTGCTAGTTTCGGCAAGTGAATCATTCATTTCGACAGGAGCAGAAGTATGCCCATTCACCCCGTGAAACATCACGATCATTCGGTCATCGAAGATGTATATTCGACGGCTTCGTCCGAACGCAGCTTGCCGAAATATCGGATGCCAGACGGTCGTACCGAACCGCACGCAGCCTACGCGCTCGTCCATGATGAACTCCTGTTGGACGGCAACGCGCGCCAGAACCTCGCTACGTTCTGCACGACTTGGGTCGACGACGAGGTCAAGCAGTTGATGACCGAATCCGTCGACAAGAACATGATCGACAAGGACGAATACCCGCAGACCGCCGAGATCGAGAACCGCTGTGTGCACATCATCGCGGACCTTTGGCATGCGCAAAAATCGTGGGAGACGATCGGCTGCTCGACCACCGGATCGAGCGAAGCGGCGATGCTTGGCGGGCTTGCCCTTAAATGGAAGTGGCGTGCGCGGCGCGAGGCCGAAGGCAAGGATGCCAGCAAACCCAACATCGTGACCGGACCGGTACAGATTTGTTGGAAGAAGTTCGCCCGCTATTTCGACGTTGAAATCCGTGAAGTGCCACTTAAAGGCGACGCCCTTGGCCTCCAGCCTCAGGATTTGCGTGAACACTGTGACGAAAACACGATCGGTGTCGTCGCGACACTGGGGGTGACGTTCACCGGAATATACGAACCGGTAGAGGCGCTGGCGCACGAACTGGACGCCATGGAGCGTGATCTTGGACTGGATATCCCAATCCATGTGGATGCTGCCTCTGGCGGGTTCATCGCACCGTTCATCCAGCGCGATCTGGTTTGGGATTTTCAGATCGAACGGGTGCGGTCCATCAATGCCTCCGGCCACAAGTACGGGCTTGCCCCGCTGGGTGTCGGCTGGGTGATTTGGGCCTCAAGGCAGGATTTGCCGGAGGAACTGATCTTCTACGTCGATTATCTGGGTGGTAATATGCCGACCTTTGCATTGAACTTTTCCCGCCCCGGCGGCGAAATCATCGCGCAATATTACAATTTTCTACGGCTGGGCCGCGAAGGCTATACTGCAATCCAACAGGCGTGTTCCGACACCGCGCAATGGTTGGGCGCTGAACTGGCCAAGATCGGACCTTTCGAGATGGTCTATGACGGCCATGGCGGGCTTCCGGCCGTCGCATATAAACTGACGGAAGAGGACCATGGCTACACGCTTTACGATCTGTCCGAACGCGTACGAATGCGCGGCTGGCAGATCGCGTCCTACCCGCTGCCGAACGATCGCGAGGATACGGTCGTACAACGCATTTTGATCCGGCATGGCGTCAGCCGTGATCTGGTTTCGTTGCTTGTCGAGGATATGAAGCGCGGCATTGAGCATTTGTCGAAAAACCCGGTTCCGAACTCGACTGCGAAACCCGGATTTCACCATGGCTGAGGCAAACGCGACGTCAGTCGCGAGGGTTTTTCGGATCGGGCTGCTTGCCTGGATGGGCTCGGTTGCGATGGCAGGAACAGCCGCAGCGCAAGACGGCGCTAACGCGTCAGAAGGAGGGGTGATCGGGCAGGTTTTCGGCAGGATCGAACCGGTCACCGAGGCGGGCCTTCATGGGTTTTTCCAGCTCCTGGGGAACCAACCGATCGCGTTCGTCCTGCTCGCACTTGCCTTGGGCACCATGATCGGACGGTTGAGCCTAAAGGGCATATCACTCGGCTCCACTGCAGGGACGTTGCTTGTGGGGATTGCGATTTCGATGAGCGCAGAGGCCGCCTATGACATCACTTATGCGATCCCCGGAATCCTGTCGTCATTCATGCTGCTCTTGTTCATGTATGCGCTTGGACTGAAGGTCGGTCCGCAGTTCTTTTCGGGTTTGCGTAAGGGTGGGTTGGCCTTTGTCGGGATCGGGCTGATCGTTTGGGCTCTGAACTGGGTCATCTGCTACTACGGCGCAAAGCTTGTCGGGCTTGCACCGGGTTATGCAACCGGATTGATTTCGGGAAGCTATACGATCACGGGAATTTTGGGCGTGGGGCAGGGCGCTTTGACCAGTGGTGCCTATGTCCCACCAGCTGGCATGACCATCGAAGAGGTGGGCGCGAACATGGCTGCCGCCTATGCAATCAGCTACGTTTTGTCGAGTCTGGGCATCATTCTGCTGATCCGCTATCTGCCGCGGATTTTCGGCCACGACGCCGCAGCCGATGCGAAACTGGCAGAGGCCGCCTATAGCGGAGGGGCCACACATCCTGTGCCCGGTGCACCAGGGGCATTGGAGATGGGTTTTTCCCCATACGATCTGCGCGCCTTTGCCGTGACGCACGACAGTTTCAAGGGCCGCACTGTTTCGCAATTGGCCAGTGATTTCCCCGAAGCTCCTATCCTGCGCATCGTGCGCGATGGGGAAATACTGGACCTGAGCAGAGATCCCACCGTCGTTGAGGCCGATATCGTCACGGTGCGTGCCGATGTGCACGATCTGATCCTGAAAGAAGGCGAATTGATCGGCCCTGAATCCGACGAGCCGCTCGCACGCAATGTGCCGATGGAGGTTGCCGATGTGCACGTCGGATCGCACGCAACATCGGGAAAGACCTTGTCGGAACTTTCGAAGGATGGCACCGGCGGCGTGGCTGTACAGGCGTTGTTTCGTGGGGGCTATGAGATTCCAGTCGGGCCAGAAACCGAGGTGCGGTTCAGCGATGTTCTGCGCCTGACAGGACCGGACGCGGCACTGCAGAAAGCTGCGAAACGGCTCGGCGGGCATACCATTCTGCCCACGTTCAAATCCGAAGTTCTCTATCTCGCCCTTGCCATGTTGATTGGCTACCTCGTCGGGATCGCCACCATCACCGTTTCGGGCATCCCTTTTGCGCTTGGCACGTCGGCCGGATGTATCCTTGCCGGTGTGGCCGTCAGTTATTTCCGCAGCCGAAACCCTGAATTCGGCGGTCCGGTGCACGAAGGTGCCCGCAGCTTTCTGCAGGATTTCGGGTTGAACGCTTTCGTCGCGGTCCTGTCGGCCAACGTGGGGCCAAAGGTCATTTCCGCGCTCGGCGGCGATACTATCCTTTGGTTGGCACTGATCGGGGTGGCGGGCGCATTGATACCGCCTTTCATCGCGTTTTGGGTCGGGATCAAGCTTTTCAAGCTCAATTCGATCATCGCGGACGGTGCCACGACCGGCGCTCGCAACAGCACACCGGGCCTGAACGCGATCATAGAGGAATCAAAGAGCTCGGTCGCCGCTGTGCCTTATCCGGTGAGTTACGCGCTGACGACGGTTCTGGCGCTGATCGGTGGATATTTCTCCATGATCTTTTCCTGACCCCAGGGCCGCGTCCGCATTCACCCGTGGTCTCTGGGGTCCTCGGTTCCCGAGGAAAAAAAGGTACTGCGGCGCACTCGATGATTGACGCAGGTCAATCCTGAATACCGAATTCCTGTCAGACGTGGATAATCGACCGGTCCTCCAATGCTCCTCGAAGGCAAGGCCCCGGAAGAAAGCAGGGGATCTTTGTGGGATCTCCCGCACATGGCGCTTCACCTGGACATTCCGGGTTCCAGCGAATGCCCGTTATTGAAAGGTAGAAATCAGATGCCGAGCGATATTGTTGCGACGCAAGAAAATACGGATACCGAAGCTTCGGGCAAACTGGGTCTTTTACCCCTCACAGCGCTTGTGGTCGGCTCCATGATCGGCGGCGGCGTTTTCAGTCTTCCCCAAAACATGGCCCGCGGAGCGTCGGCCGGTGCCGTCACAATCGGCTGGCTCATTACCGGGATCGGGATGCTGGCCTTGGCCTTTGTCTATCGCAACCTTTCGACCCGCAAACCTGCACTGGACGCTGGACCGTATTCCTATGCGCGCGCCGGGTTCGGGGACTATGTCGGCTTTAACAGCGCGTGGGGTTATTGGCTTAGCGCGTGGATCGGGAACGTGTCTTATGTGGTTCTGATCTTCGGTGCGCTCAGCTATTTCTACGCACCGTTCGGTGTCGAGGGGAACACGTGGCAATCCATCGTGGGTGCCTCGATCGCGCTTTGGTTGGTTCACGCCCTGGTCTTGATGGGCGTGCGCCAGGCGGCCATTGTCAACACCATCACCACTATCGCCAAACTTGCGCCGATCTTCCTTTTCATCGTTCTGGCATTGGTGGCCTTCAATCTGCCGACCTTCCAGCTTGATTTCTGGGGCACTGAGGATTTGTCGCTGGGCAGCATCACGACCCAGGTGCAAAGCACCATGCTGGTGACGCTATGGGTCTTCATCGGGATCGAGGGGGCAAGCGTCGGGTCCGGACGGGCAAAAAAACGCAGTGACATAGGCAAGGCGACAATCCTTGGGTTCGTCACTGTGCTTCTTCTTTATCTTCTGGTGTCGCTTCTGTCTCTGGGTGTCATGACTCAGCCTGAACTTGCGGGCCTTCCGGCCGCCGCCTCCATGGCTAATGTGCTTGAGTCGATTGTCGGGCCATGGGGGTCTGTGGTCGTGCGTATCGGTCTTGTCATCTCGGTTGCGGGGGCATTCCTGAGCTGGACTCTCCTGGCCGCCGAGATCCCGTATCGCGCCGCCAAAGAGGGAATGCTGCCCGAGGTGTTCGCCACGGAAAATGACAACAACTCTCCGTCCGGTGCGCTCTGGATCACGAATATCTGCGTCCAGATCGTCCTGATCGTGACCCTCTATGCCAACTCCACCTATCTGGCGCTGTTCTACATCGCCTCCACCGCCATCCTCGTCCCATACGTTTTTTCAGGGGCCTACGCGCTGAAACTCGCGCTGAGCGGCGAAAGCTATGCAGACCATGAGGGGCGGGTGTTGGACATGGCCATTGGCGGGTTGGCTACCGTCTACGGCGCATGGCTCGTCTACGCGGCTGGTCCCACATATCTGCTGATGTGCGCGATCCTCTATGCAGTGGGCATCCCGATCTACATCTGGGCACGCTGGTCGCATAAAGCGCGCGCCTTCAAACCCATCGAAATCCTGATCGCCACAGGGCTGGTCGCCGCCGCATTGGTGGCTGGCTACCTGATGTGGACCGGCGCGATCAGCGCTTTGTAAAGTATAAATATCTAAGGATTAAGTGTCATGACCAATGTTGAAACTCTGGGCGTCCATTCCGAAACGGGCAAGCTTCGGCAGGTGATCGTTTGCCGCCCCGGTCTGGCCCACCGACGGCTGACGCCAGAAAACTGCCAGGCGTTGCTCTTTGACGATGTGTTCTGGGTCAAGCAGGCGCAGAAAGATCATGATGTGTTTTCCGGCATCATGCGCGACGAAGGGGTCGAGGTGCTGGACGTCAACGACCTGCTCGCGGAAACGTTGGAAAGCGAAAAAGGCCGCGCCTGGATACTGGATCACCGGATCGTGCCGGACCAGATCGGTGTCGGCATGATGTCGGAGCTGCGTGCGTGGATGGATGAATTGCCCGGCGCGCAACTGGCCGAGTTCCTGTTGGGCGGTTTGGCCGGTGACGATCTGCCGTTCAAGCCGACGGGTCTCTTTGGCAGCTATCTTGGTGATCACGGCTTCATCCTTCCACCGCTGCCCAATGCGTTGTTCACTCGGGACAACTCGGCCTGGATCTACGACGGGGTGTCGGTCAATCCGATGCATTGGGCGGCGCGGCGGCCCGAAACTCTGTTGAACACGGCGATCTACAAATTCCACCCGAAATTTGCCGGAAAGACGACGGTGCATTTTGGCGACCCGACCGTCGAGCACGGGCTGGCGACCTTGGAAGGTGGAGACATCATGCCCGTTGGCGATGGCACAGTGCTGGTCGGCATGGGCGAGCGATCATCTCCGCAAGGGGTGGGACAACTGGCCGAGGCGCTGTTCGACACGGGGGCAGCGCAGCGTGTCCTGGCGTTCGCGATCCCGAAATCACGCGCCGCCATGCACCTCGATACCGTGTTCACGCTCTGTGGCGGCGATGTGGTGACGACATTCAAGGAGGTCGCTGACGAACTGGTTTGCTATGACATCCGGCCCGGCGAGGGATCTGCTCCCCTGCAATTCCGCCATGATCCACGTCCGATTTTCGACATCGTCGCCGAAGTGCTCGGTTACAAGAGCCTGACCATCGTACCCACTGGCGGAACCACCGAGGAAGAGCGCGCGCGTGAGCAGTGGAACGACGGCAACAACGTGCTGGCCCTGCGGCCCGGTGTGGTCATCGGCTATGACCGCAACGACGACACCAACGCGGCGTTGAAAGCCGCCGGGATCGAGGTGCTGGCCATCCCCGGGGCCGAGCTTGGCCGCGGTCGTGGTGGCGGCCATTGCATGAGTTGCCCTACCGCCCGTGACCCCATTTAATCCGAAAGGTTGCCACAATGGCTTTCAATCTGAAAAACCGTCATTTCCTGACCCTGCGCGATTTCACCCCGCGCGAGATTGCGTTCCTGCTGAAACTCGCCGCAGACCTCAAGGTCGCAAAATACACCGGGACCGAGGTGCCGACACTGCAGGGCAAGGACATCGCGCTGATCTTTGAAAAAGATTCGACCCGCACCCGCGTAGGGTTCGAGGTGGCGGCCTACGATCAGGGCGCCCGTGTCACCTATCTGGGGCCAACAGGGTCGCATATCGGGCACAAGGAATCCGTCAAGGATACCGCCCGCGTCTTGGGTCGGATTTATGACGCTATCGAGTATCGCGGGTTCGGGCAGAATGTCGTGGAACAACTCGCACAGTATTCCGGCGTGCCGGTCTATAACGGGCTGACGAATGAGTTTCATCCCACGCAAATCCTGGCCGACTTCCTGACGATGCAGGAACACGTCGAGAAGCCGCTGCACGAAGTGGCCTATGCGTTTCTTGGTGATGCCGGCAACAACATGGGCGACAGCCTGCTGATCGGCGGAGCCAAGATGGGCATGGACGTGCGTCTGTGTGCGCCACAGGCCTGCTGGCCGTCCCAAGCCATTCAGGATGAGGCGCAAGCGATTGCCGCCAAAACCGGTGCGCGCATCTCGATCACCGAAGATGTCGATGCGGCCGTCAAAGGTGTCGATTTCGTCTATACCGACGTCTGGGTGTCGATGGGCGAGGCCAAGGAGAAATGGGCCGAACGGATCAAGCTGCTCATGCCCTATCAGGTCAACGCCGCCGTGATGCAGAAAACCGGCAATCCGCGCGCGTGTTTCATGCATTGCCTGCCCGCCTTCCACAACACGGACACCACCGTGGGGGCAGAGATTGAGGCCGAATTCGGCCTCGACGCCATGGAAGTCACCGAAGAGGTATTCGAAAGCGAGGCCTCGATCGTCTTCGATCAGGCCGAAAATCGGATGCACACGATCAAGGCGGTTCTTGTCGCCACATTGGGGGCCTGAGGGGCTGGTCGTCTCAGCCATCGGCGGCAACGCGATCCCCGCCATAGAGCAGCTCACTGTTCTGGTGGCGGCGATGGAGGGATAGTTCGACGGGCTTAGTGAGGCCGACGGCCCAAGTCATGGTCGGCCTCCGGACAACTGCCGCCCGAGAGCTTGGGAATATCGCCGCGCCCATTGGCGAAAACGCTTCGCTCACCGACGATGACCGCGCCAGAATGGTGGCTGTGGGTCAAAAGGCGCGCGCAACCTTGGGAGGGAAAGATGGTGCAGACTCTTGAAGCCCTTGGGCGTCGAACGGCCAGTATGCGGGGGATCCGCAGCGTCGTTCATACGATGAAAACCCTGTCTGCGATCAATTCGGCCCCTTATGAGCAGGCGGCGAAAGCAATCGAGGCGTATCACAAAACCGTCTTGGATGGGTTGCATGGGTTTCTGACGACGTTTCAAACATCACAAAGGATAAAACCATGACCAAACTAGCGATGATCGTCATTCTTGGAGTGTTTTCTGCCCTTGCAGGATGCACCGACCCCGATCACTATCCGATCAGCGGACAGGAATGTGGCCCCAATGATCCAGTACTTGATATGGACGCGAGCGATTGTGTTCTGCCAGTCTAGTGTCGCAACGTGACATGCGGGATTGCGTTCCTTCGACAAGAGGGCAATCCCCCCTGTGCAGCCTGAAGACTCGCAAAGGTCCTTGGATTGGTATCACACCGTGTGCGGGTCGGCTGGTTTCAATGTAGCATGATCGATGCCTTGAACGATCCGATACTTCTCGGATGACACGAGCTCGATCCGCCCTTTGAGCTTGAGATCGGTAAAGGCACGACTGACAGTTTCCACTGATAGCCCAAGATGGTCGGCAATGTCCCGGCGACACATGGGAAGCGAAACAGCGCCGGTTCCAGCCGCCGGCCTGGATGAGGCAAAGTCACACAGGAAATGCAACAGGCGCTCGGGCGCCTTCTTGCTGATGAGGGAAAGAAGCTGTTGTTCACGACATTCAAGCAAGTGGCGGGTTTGCTCTCTGAATTCTTCTCGTAACGCCAAATTCATTTTCAAATTGCGTTCGACTATTTCCCGTTGAATTTCCCTCAATATCACGTGGTCGACAGCTTCAGCTGTAAAGTGCCACACATTGGTATCGGAAATGCCGATGAATTCACCCTTGGTCGCAAAACGGAAGATTTGCCGACTTCCTTCTGAATCAATCGTGCAACAACGAACCGTTCCCGATACAACAAGATACATTGCATCTGCCGGTTCATCATGAAGCAACACCGTGCTGCTGGGCTGAAAATGCTGTTCAAAAGAGTTGTCGCGGAATAAGGAATGCAACTCTGTAGTGCAAAGATTGTTCGTCTTATTCTGTACGAAGGGTGCGTTTTGGCGTCTGCTTCGCGGACGGGCGTCTGTCGCCGAAATTGCCGGAAGTCCACGACGAGACGTCACGACCTTTGATCGCCGTGCAATCCAATCCTGAGGGGGCAGTTGCGGGCCGCTTGAGGTCATTTCACCACTCCTGGTGTAAGATTTCCGTTCATCCTGTTCGGGCCGTGTTCACTGTGGCAGGGTGCCGCTTTGACTGCTTTTCCTTACCGGTGCCACGGTTATGTTTTGTGGTTACTACCATTTAGGACCAAGCGATATGTCTGGGTTGCCGCCTTGAGCGCGAGCCAGTGACGGTCATGTTCGGTCCTAGAAACTGAGTGGCGGTGTGGTTGAAGCGCCCGAATGTCGTCGAGTGCTGAAACCGTCTGAGCCCTCAACTCAGCAACCTGCTCTACGAACCAATCTGACGAGGATGGCAGGTCAGCCTTGATCCGGTCTTCGAGAACACCGAGCTGGGCACTTAGCCTTTCCAGGCGGTCCGCCGCTGATAGCGATTTGTCGTCACGCGGTTCCATTCTGGTTCCATTTGCGCAAAACTGCTAAGAAAATATGAGGGCTTGATGCCCCGCACACATAGTTAAAGTCTTTCTGGGTCGGCGTTGAGTGACTCACAGTGAGTCCAGAGGTGTGGGAGGCCAGATGACAGTAGGTGGACCATGGCCATGCGACTTGTTACATCGCTGCCAGACGAGGTGGTGCAGACACAGCTGGCGCGCGTTATTGCTAGCCGGCAGTTCTGTAATGCGCCACGTTTATCGCGTTTTCTCACCTATGTGGTTGAGCAATGTCTTGCCGGTCGATCAGATCGCCTCAAGGGCTACACGATCGGGTTAGAGGTCTTTGACAAGGACGCGGATTTTGATCCGCAGACCGACACAATCGTGCGCGTTCAGGCGCGCGCCCTCCGCCAGAAGCTGGACCAGTACTATGCCCGGGATGGCGTTGACGACCCTGTGTATATCAGCATTGCCAAAGGCGGGTATGAACCCACTTTCTTTGTATCTTGGGAGGGTGAGAAACCGACGGATTCAGTTGTTGCCGCAAATTCCCGTCGGACAAACAAGCCGTCCATCGCGGTTCTGCCCTTCGAGGACTTTAGTCAAGAGACACACCACGGATTTCTGTCGAACGGTTTGACAGAGGGAACCATTTCAAATTTAGCGCGGTTCAAAGACCTTTCTGTGCTTTCGCGGTCGACCACGCAGAAAGCCAAATCGGATCGGATGGGCGTTGAAGAGATCCATAATCGTTTTGATGTTGATTTTGTGCTCGAAAGTAGTTTCAGAGTTCAGGAAAATCGGGTCGAAACAAATATAAAATTGATAGATGCGGCACATGATGAAATTATTCTGACCGATTCAATCAACGGGCAGTTGGACCCGAGCGACATCTACAAGATGCAAGATGAAATGTCCTTGCAAATCGCGGCGCGGATTGCACTGGAATATGGACCAATTGGGCGCTACGCCAGACAGGATGAGAATACCGAGTCGGCGGCTAAGTGGGAAGCTTATGGCTGGATATCCCGGTATTATGAGCTCGGAATCGCGCTGGATGAGACGGCCCGGGCTGAGATCAAGGCGGGACTTAAGAAGGTTATTGAAAACGACCTCACGTCATCTGATGCCCAAGCGGCCGTTGCATTGATCAAGATCGAAGAATACCGGGCCATGACGGAGCATGTTGCGGATAGTGCGGTCCTTGATCGTGCATTAGATCATGCGTTGCTTGCCGTTAAATACGATTCCCAAAGCGCAATGGCGCAACAATCGCTGGCAATCGCCTACTTCCATCGGCGTCAATTTGTGGACTTTCGCGCATCCGTAGAACGGGCGCTAATACTCAATCCCGGTCATTCCGACATGTTGGCCATGTTCGGGATCTGCTACGTGGCACTTGCAGAATGGGACAAGGCAATCCCTATGCTGGATCGCGCCGCCGCCTTAAACCCCTTGCAGCCCGGATGGTATCGCATCCCAAAGGCGATATTCCTGGCGATGACGAAAGATGCCAAGGCCGCGATCGCAGAAATGGAGAAGAGCCCAATGCCGAGGTTCTACGCTTTCCATTTCATGCTCCTTTGGTTTCACGTCGAAGCCGGGGACATGCCGTCTGCGTTGCTGGAAAAAGAGCGGCTTCTGGCCGTCGCGCCGAATGCCGAGAAGCTCATCAGACGGCATTTCGATACGTGGTGTCTTAACGATGAAATCGCTGAACGTATAATCTGTGCTTTTCGAAAGGTCGGTTTGAACGTAGTGGACTGAGACAGGCCTTCTTTCGCCGAAGAAATAATTGACGCGGGCGATGCCTGAGGCATTCGAGCTTTTTGAGTTTTCTTGTCAAAGCTTATCGCCATCCTGAGAAGTCGCCCAAAGCACAAAAACACCAAGGGATGCCGCAATAAGCGAGGCAATTAATACGCCAATCTTGACGGCCGCTAAATCCGATTGGGATGTGAAAACCGGACGCTTATTCTTGGCGTCAGCTGATCGAAGCCGCCGCCTTGCGGCCAAGGTCTTCGATTTCGGCTGCGATGGTGCTCATCTTGTCGGTGTTCAGATCGACCAATGCGATGTCGGCACCATCCTTGGCAAGGCGCAATGCAATGCCACGCCCAATGCCCTGACCGGCTCCGGCCTCGTAAACGCATAAACCGTCTGATGCTGATGGCGCGCAATCTGGATTGCGATATGCGCAGCGGCCCCAAAGCCATAGAAGCCGATCCGCTCGGCACTGCCCGCCATGCGCAGGGGCCGGTATCCGATCAGACCGGCATAAGGCAACGGTGCGGCTTCAACGTCGGTGAATGCTGCGGGAATGGGGAAGCAATATCGCTCGTCGGCGACGGTATATTCCGCATTGCCTCCGTTGATCTGATACCCGGTAAAACGGGCCCGTTCGCACAGGTTTTCCCGCCCGCTTTTGCAATAGGCACATGTCTCACAGGTCCAGTCGAGCCACGGAACGCCGACGCGGTCGCCCACTTTGAGGTTCGTGAAGTTCGACCTTATTTGGCGCACGGTTCCAACGATCTCATGCCCTGGCACGAGCGGAAGCACAGGATGTTCAAGTTCGCCGCACAGGCATGTCTATCTCAAGCCAGAGCGGCTCATGCGCATGCTCAAATATCATCGCGGGCCTCGAATTTAGTCTCCTCAATGGATCCGCTCCAGACCGGCGGTCTCTAAACACCGGCCAACGTGGGGTTGGGCACCTGAGTTCAAACGGAGTGGTGACGGCAATCCAGCGTCACCAGCCAGCCCCCCGCACGACTACATGCGAATTACGATCCTGCCGTCCACCTTGCCGGCCTCAAGGTTTGCGAACACCTCGTTGATGTCCTCGAGTTTGGCAGTGCTGATATGCGCTTTGACCTTGCCTTCGCTCGCGAACTGCACCGCTTCGGCCAGATCTTTGCGATTGCCCACGATCGACCCGCGCATCGTGATCCGCTTGAGTACAAAGTCAAAGATAGGCGTCGGAAACTCTCCGGGCGGCAGGCCGTTCAAGGCGATCGTTCCCTTGCGCCGCACCATGTGTAACGCCTGACCGAATGCGGGCACGGAAACAGCCGTCACCAGAACGCCATGTGCGCCGCCGCCCGTGGCCTTGACCACCTGTTCCGCCGCATCGTCATCAAGCGCGTTGACCGCGACATCGGCTCCGAGTTTTCGCGCGAGATCCAGCTTTTCGTCCGTCACATCGAGGGCAACGATCTTGAGGCCCATCGCCTTGGCATATTGAACAGCGACGTGGCCCAACCCACCAATGCCTGAAATTGCCAACCATTCGCCGGGTTTGGCTTCGGTTTCCTTGATCCCCTTATAGGTGGTGATGCCGGCACACAGGATCGGGGCCATCTCCGCGAAATCGACGTCCTCGGGAAGGCGAGCAACAAATGGGGCAGCGCCAATGGCATATTCTGCGAAGGTGCCGTTTACGGTGTAGCCGCTCATATGCTGGGATTCGCACAGGGTTTCCCAACCGGTCTCGCAATACTCGCAATTGCGGCACGCATCGTGCAGCCAGGCAATCCCGACATTGTCCCCGATCTTGAGATTAGTCACACCTTCGCCAAGTTCCGTGACAACACCCGTGCCTTCATGGCCGGGGATGAAGGGGACTGTCGGCTTTACGGGCCAATCGCCACGCGCCGCATGAAGATCGGTATGACAAACACCTGTCGCGACAATCTTGACCAGCACTTCGCCGGGGCCCGGAGTGGGGATTGGAACTTGTTCAATAACGAGTGGCTTGCCGAATTCGTGGACCACCGCCGCCTTCATTGTCTTGGTCATCGTCGTGTCTCCTCGTTCAACGCCAATCATTCCCAAGACTAATGCCGCATTGGCGGGTTCGCTGATTGACGAAGGTCAATTCTGAAAAGGGCAGCCTCCGTATTTCTTATGTATCGAGTGTCGCTCACGTCATCCGAGCCGGGTCAGACCGGGCGCGGGAGTGGCGGTTCGCAGCCAATATATCCCAGCGCCAAGGAGACGGCTATGTCCTACGAAACCACTAACCCATATACAGGCGAAGTCCTGAAGACCTTCCCGACCGCGACTGATGCTGAGATCACGCGTGCGATAGAAGATGCCGACAAGGCATTTCAGTCGTGGAAAGAGACCTCCTTTGAAAAGCGTGCAACGGTCATGCGCAAGGCGGCCGAATTGCTGCGTAAGGACGTCGATGCTTTCGCCAAGCTTTTGACGCTCGAAATGGGCAAAGTGACTGCAGAGGCAAAAGCAGAGGTCGAGCTATCAGCAGCGATCTTCGAATATTATGCCGATCATGCCGAAGAACAGCTCAAGCCCGAGAAACTGCCCGTCGCCGACCTCGCCGAAGGCGACGCGGTGCTGGTTCACGAACCCCTGGGCGTGTTGCTCGCGGTCGAACCGTGGAACTTTCCGTATTATCAGGTAGCTCGGATCATTGCCCCGCAACTCTCGGCGGGCAATACCATCCTTCTCAAACATGCTGGTATCGTGCCACAAAGTGCGCAGGCCTGTGAAAAGCTGATGCTGGATGCGGGTCTGCCGAAAGGCGCATTCACCAACCTTTTTCCGACGCATGAACAGGTCGAGGCGATCATTGCGCATCCGCTTGTCAGAGGTGTCGCACTGACCGGTTCCGAAGGGGCGGGTGCAGTCGTTGCTGCCGCGGCCGGCAAGGCGCTCAAGAAATCGACACTGGAGCTGGGTGGCGCGGATGCCTTCGTGGTTCTGGCGGATGCTGACCTGGACAAGACCGTGGAATGGGCCGTCTTTGGCCGTCACTGGAACGGCGGGCAGGTCTGCGTGTCGTCCAAGCGGATGATCATCGCAGACGAGATTTATGATGAATTCCTCGAACGCTATACGAAAGGGGTGGCGGCGCTCAAGGCAGGCGATCCGTTTGATCCAAATACGACACTGGCCCCCCTGTCGTCGCAAAGCGCGGCTGAGGATGTTAAAAAACGGATCCGAGACGCTGTCGAACTGGGTGCTAAGGCGACCGAGGTTGGCCCGAAGGTTCCCGATCAGGGGAACTTCGTGCAGCCAACGATCCTGACGGAAATGAGTAAGGACAATCCGGCGCGCAAATGGGAGTTCTTCGGGCCTGTGTCCATGCTCTTCCGGGCCAAGGACGAAGAGGACGCGGTGCGGATCGCTAACGATTCACCCTTCGGACTCGGGGGGTCCGTCTTTACTTCCAATCCCCAACATGGGGCGGAGGTAGCCAAAAAAATCTCCACCGGCATGGTGTTTGTCAACCACCCGACGATGGTCAAAGCGGATTTGCCGTTCGGTGGCATCCGCAATTCTGGCTATGGTCGTGAGCTGCTCGGCTTGGGCATCAAGGAATTCGTCAATCACAAACTGATCGATGTTGTCGATATCGACGCCGAATTTTGACGACCGATGACGGCGGTTTGCCCCCCCCCCCGCCGTCAGCATCGTTTCCAAACCCAACCCACCGTTGCAAAGCCCCAAGGAGCGCAAGATGTCTATCAAAATCGCGGTTCTCAAGGAAACCGACCCCGGCAAGCGGCGTGTCGCCATGGTTCCGGGTGTTGTTGACCAGCTGACGCATTTGGGGGCTGAGGTTGCAATTCAGTCGGGGGCGGGTGACGCGGTAACTACCTGGTAGAGTGTTCAAAAATACAAGTTTTGTGGCGAAAATGACTGATCTAGTCAAGGACGCGGATTTGGTGTTGTCCATCCAGCCCCCGCCACTCGATATGGTGCGGGCCATGAAGCCATCCGCCATCCTGATTTCGTTCATAAACAGAACAAGAATCCTGCACTGGTCAAAGCGCTGCGGGAGAGGGGCATAACCTGCTTTGCAAAGGAGCGGATTCCCCGCATCAGCCGGGCACAGGCGTTGGATGCTTTAACGAGTCAGGCGACCCTTGCGGGCTATTACGCAGCACTGCTAGGTGCGACGCATCTGGCCCACATCTTTCCGCGTATGACGACGGCGGTCGGATCACTGAAACCGGTCAGGGTGCTGGTGATGGGGCGTGGCCGGGCTTCAGGCGATTGCGACCGCTCACTGGCTCGGAGCGGTTGTCGAAGGTACTGACGTGCGGCCCGAGACCAAGGGCGAGGCGGCATCGTTGGGTGCGAAATTTGTGGGCACTGGCGTCAACCCGGCGGGCGAAGGCGGCTACGGGCGCGCAAGAGGGCCCGAGGATCGCGCACGCCGATGCCAGCAGCAGGGCAGATCAATGCACGCTGGTCGTTGGATTTCTTGGCCGACACTTTCGGGGCCTCTCGGAAGTTCCGCATTCTGTCCGTAATCGACGATTGCAGCCGAGAGAACCTGTGTCTCGGACACCAGCCTCTCGGGTGCCAAGGTGGCGCGCGAGCTGGACGCGCTGGTCCGGATCTACGGAAAGCCGAGCTGTATTGTCAGTGATAATGAAACAGAGTTCACCAGTTGCGCCATCCTGAACCGAAGGTCCGCGAAGCGAAATGGGCCGACAGGCACGACGTTCCTTGGCACTACATTGATCCAGGAAAGCCGCAACAGAACGCTTTCATCGAGGCGTTCAACGGGAGCCTGCGCGACGAACTGCTGAACGAGGCAATCTTTGACACCCTGGATGATGCTCGCCGGAAACTTGCCCTTTGGCGCTACGAATATAACGCCGTCAGGCCGCACTCATCGCTCGGAAACCAAACGCCGCTCGAAGCACGCCGAGCGCTTGAGCAATTTGACGGCTCCGCGCCCAGCGTGCTTGCCCAAACCGACCAACTAAACTACCAATCAGAAACCCGCAGACTCTCGTTATTAACGAGGGACCAGCGGGGGGGCAGGTCACCTTGTGCTAACACGCCGAAACGTTAAGGCAGCAAAGCGGTTTTTCAAAAGGCTGGTTGCTAAGTTTGGCCAACCGAGGGTCGTCATCACCGACAAACTACGCAGCTACATCAACCCGATTATGACAGTAGCCCCGGACGCTGACCACCGTGCCCACAAGGGTATAGACACCGCGATCGAAGTATCGCACCGGCCGACCCGAATAAGAGAGGATATTTGACCGATTCAAATCCCACCGGCAGGCTCAGAGGTTTCTGTCTGCACATGACCGGGTCAAACTGATCTTCCGCCCCCGCCGCTATCAACTCGCAGCAGCCTCAAACCGCCAAGCCCGCTCCGATGCCTTCAGCCTCTGGGCCGACTACACCGCCGAAATGGCCGCATAATCCAGCCTTTGCCAACCCTTCACAGTCTGGGGCAATCAACTTGGCAATACCGATCAAACACCTAGGCCGATCCGCGGCGCATCAGCTCAAACCCAACGAGACGGATCGACGGGGCGGAAGTGTCGCCTGCAAATCGCGACAGAAGTGCTTCAGCGGCAGCACGGCCAAGCTGGTCCCGGTCAATCCTTATCGTGGTCAGCGACGGGTCAGTATGGGCTGCGAAATCCTGATCGCCAAAGCCGATGATGGCCAGATCCTCAGGTACGCGCAAGCCACGGGTCCGCGCCTCGATCAGCGCACCATGCGCGATCACATCAGAGCTGCAATGAATCACGGTGCTTTCCAATCGGTTCTGCAAGAGGCCTTCGTCCACCAACCGGGCGACGCCTTGCCGCCCCATTTCAAGGGTTGCGGTCCTGATCGGCAGGCCGATGGCTGTAACCGTATTGCCAGTAGCCGTCGCGAAACGGTCCGCAAAAGCGAAGCGCCGCCGCTCGGCCCGTTCGTCCCCGGCCGAAAGTGTCGCAGCATGGCGATACCCAGCACTGATTGCAAAATCAGCCGCCAGTCGTCCGGTATCCGCATGCGAGAAACCGACGCAGCAGTCGATCGGTGTTTCGGTCATGTCCCAGATTTCAACCACCGGGATTGCGGCGGCCATCAGCATCCGCCGCGCCGTGACCGAATGATGAATGCCGGTCAGCAACAATCCGTCAGGGCGTCGCGACAGGTGTGCTGCGATGGCCGCCTCTTCGTCCCCGGCGTTGAAGCCAGTTTCCGACAACATGATCTGATAGCCTTCGCCGCGCATGATGTCAGAGAAGCCATGCAGGAGGCTGGAATAAACGATATTGGTGATGGATGGAACCAGTGCAGTGATCAGCCGCGTCCGCCGCGAGGCCAGCGCCCCGGCAATCGCATTGGGCACGTATCCGGTAATCTCGATCGCTTCGCGGATCTTGACCATCGCTTCCGGTGAGACCTTGGCCGGATCGCTCAGTGCGCGGCTGACCGTCACCTGACTGACCCCGGCCAGCCGGCCCACGGTTGCCATTGTCACCGCGCCGGTGCGGGAAGGGCGGTCTTTACGATCGGGGTTCTGCATGTCAGGGCGATCCTATACCGGCAATCCCGCGCCTTGTCCCGTTTCATTTCCCACCCGGATCAGGATGGCGTGTCGTTCAAGTGGCGGGCACGGCGGGCGATCATTAGGGATGCGGCCAGCGACCCCGCAATTAGCACCCACAGGATCACTGCGATCCAGCGTTGGTAAAGAAGATGGTCAGATCACCGAAGCTTTCCAGACTTTTGACGAAATAGATCTCGGCCGATGGCCCGAGGATGAAGGGCGCGACTTCCAGTCCAAACTTGCCGGCACAGAGGTTGCGGGCCTGGCATAGGCCAGCATCGCATCGCGGTTGGTCGCACCCATGCCCTCTTCCGGGCCCTGCGCCAGCGTTTCCGGCGTGGCGGCGATCCAGACAAAGTGCATCGCGGTCGGATCGTCGGCGGGCAGTTGGGCGAACTGTTCGTTCGCTTGGATGGACCCGTTAATCACGTCGGCCAGCTCGTCCCACATCGCCTGATACTTGTCAGACTGCGCCCCGGCGTTGACCGGCACGATGTTCGCCTCGGACCCCGGCGCGCGCAGGCGGGCGGCGTTCAGCATCGCGGTAAAGCCGATCTCCGACACGCCGCCGGGCTGGATCGCCACACGCACAGGGGTGCCGGTCTCTGCTGCGCCAAAGATGTCGTCCATCGTCTTGTAGGGGCTGTCGGCGGGCACAAAGTAGGCATTGCCGGGGTTGACCGCGATCGTCGGGCCGACGTTGTAATCGGCGAAAACGTCCGGAGATCCTTCGACGCCATAAAGCTGTTGCAGGTAAGATTGACTGTGAAACACCATGATCGTGGTGCCGCGGCTGTCGCGGGCCAAGGCCTTAAAGCCTTCTGCCGCGCCGACCGGATCGACCCGGATATTGTCATCCAACTTGTCCGACAGGGCTTTTGGGCAGAGTGGCGGCGTTCTGATAGGTGTCGCCCGGTCGAGGTCGAGCCGATCACCATGCGGATGTTGCGGGGCAGGTCTTGCGCCTGCGCCATGAAGGGCAGCGCGGTCATAATGGCGGCAGTGCCAGCCGTCAGAATACGGCGTGTCAGATTCATGTAGTCCGCCCTTGAACCGTTGCCGGTCCAGTCGCTGATTGACGTCCGGAGTCGCTCCTCGCCCCACGAGGCGTTTATGTATGCGCATACACGAACATCAACAGCATCCGATAAATCCAGCCATTAGGTTTGCTGTTTACAAAATATACTGAATTTACAATTGCAAATGTCGCAACACTGAAAATTGTCGTGCTTGACCTTTTTAAATGCAAGCGCATACATGTTTAACAACACCAACGGAGGTTCTCATGCCAAAAGATGGCCGCATCACACCTGATCAGTTGCGCAGTGCGCGGTGGTTTGCCCCCGATGATCTGCGCAGTTTCGGGCATCGCAGCCGGATGATGCAACTGGGTTGGTCCGAGGACGAATTTCGCGGCAAGCCGCTGATCGGCATCCTGAATACCTGGTCGGACATGAACTCCTGTCACGGCCACTTTCGCGAGCGGGCTCAGGATGTGAAGCGTGGCGTCTTCATGGCGGGCGGCTTCGGGCTGGAGATGCCGTCGCTGTCAGTGGATGAGAGCTTCACAAAGCCGACCTCGATGCTGTATCGCAACATGCTGGCGATGGAGACCGAGGAAATGATCCGATCGCACCCGTTCGACGGGGTGGTTCTGATGGGGGGGTGCGACAAGACCACGCCGGGGCTGATCATGGGCGCGATCACCGCCGGGGTGCCGCTGATCTATCTGCCCGCCGGACCGATGCTGCGCGGTCATTATGCCGGGCGTATCCTTGGGTCCGGGTCCGATGCGTGGAAATACTGGGATGAACGCCGCGCTGGTAACATCAGCGACGAGGAATGGCTGGGCGTGCAGGGCGGTATCGCCCGGTCCGTCGGCACCTGCATGACGATGGGCACTGCGTCCACCATGACAGCGATCACCGATGCAATGGGACTGACGCTGCCTGGCGCGTCCTCGATCCCCGCGCCGGATGCCGGGCATCAGCGGATGTCGGCGGCCTGCGGGCGGCGCATCGTGGACATGGTCTGGGAAGGGCTGACACCGGACAAGATCGTGACCGACGCCGCCGTGCGCAATGCCGCGATCGTGGCGATGGCCACGGGCTGTTCGACCAACGCCGTGGTGCACCTGATCGCCATGGCCCGCCGCGCCGGTGTCGACCTGACGTTGGACGATCTGGATGCGCTGGGTCGCACCACACCACTGATCGCCAACGTCCGCCCGTCCGGCAAAGACTACCTGATGGAAGACTTCTACTATGCCGGTGGTCTGCGTGCGTTGATGAAGCAGATGGAGGAACGGCTGGACACAACTGCACTGACCGTCACCGGGAAATCACTGGGCGAAAACCTTGAGGGCGCGCAGGTCTTCAACGACGACGTGATCCGCCCGCTGTCGAACCCGGTTTATCACGAAGGCTCTCTGGCCGTGTTGCGCGGCAACCTGTGCCCGGACGGCGCGGTGATCAAACCCGCCGCCTGCGATCCGAAATACTGGGTCCACGAAGGCCCGGCGTTGGTCTTTGACAGCTATGCTGAGATGAAGGCGGCAATCGACAACGAGGATCTGGAGGTCACGCCGGATCACGTGCTGGTGCTGCGCAATGCGGGGCCGCAGGGCGGGCCGGGGATGCCGGAATGGGGCATGCTGCCGATCCCCAAAGCGCTGATCAAGCAGGGCCACCGCGACATGCTGCGGATTTCGGACGCGCGGATGTCCGGTACCTCCTACGGCGCCTGCGTGCTGCACGTCGCCCCCGAAAGCTTTGTCGGCGGGCCGTTGGCCTTGCTGAAGACCGGCGATATCGTGCGGCTGGACCTACCGAACCGGACCCTCGACATGGTGGTGGATGACGCAGAGCTCGCCGCCCGTCGCGCCGCATGGATCCCACCGGAGCCCCGGTTCCAGCGCGGCTGGGGCTACATGTTCTCAAAGCACGTGGGGCAGGCCGATACTGGCTGCGACTTCGACTTCCTGGAACGCGGCTTTGGTGCCGCCGCAGGCGAACCCGACATTTTCTGAAAGGCCCTTCCATGCTTGATCTAGACACCGCCCTCACGGGCATCTCTGGCATCCTCGTCACGCCCTATGATGCTGCCGGAGAGGTCGCCCCCGACCGCCTCGCACCGATCATTGACACCGCCCTTGCCGCAGGGCTGCACATGCCCGTCGTCAACGGCAATACCGGCGAGTTCTATGCCCTGACCACCGACGAGGCCTGCACCATGGCCCGCGAGGTCGTGGCCCTTGTCGACGGTCGCGCCCCGGTGCTGGCCGGGGTCGGGCGCGGGATCCGCGACGCCTGCATGCTGGCGAAAATGTCGGCTGCGGCCGGGGCGACGGCACTGATGGTGCATCAGCCGCCCGACCCCTTCGTGTCGCCGCGCGGCACGGTGGATTATCTGAAGGCGGTGGCGGATGCATCCGGCGGCCTGCCGATGATGCTGTATCTGCGCAACGACGGCATGGGCACCAAGGCCATTGCCGACCTGTGTGCGGTGCCCGGCGTGAAGGGCGTGAAGTGGGCGACCCCGAACCCGATGAAACTGGCCGAGGCGAAGGCCGCCTGCGATCCCGCCATCGTCTGGGTCGGTGGTCTGGCAGAGGTCTGGGCGCCGAGCTTCTATGCCGTCGGTGCGCGCGGTTTTACCAGCGGGCTGATCAACGTCTGGCCCGAGCGGTCGGTCGCGATCCATGCTGCACTTGAGGCGGGCGATTACGCCGAGGCCAACCGGCTGATTGCCGGGATGCGCGCCTTCGAAGATATCCGCGCCGAGGAGATGAACGGTACCAATGTAACCGGCGTGAAGGCGGCGTTGCAGGCGCTGGGGCGCGATTGCGGGCCGACCCGTCCGCCTTCCGCCTGGCCGCTGACCGTGCCGCAACTTGCAAAAATGACTGCCTTTCTGGGCGAGAACGGTTTGACTTAAGTCTCCGGCTGACCCGACATCTTTACAAAGGACTTCTCTATGCCCGACATGCCCGACGACAACTTCACCCCGCACGGGACTCTGTTGATGGCGTGGATGCCCCTCCCGACGGCATCGCAATGTGCCATTGTGGTGAGTGTTAAAGCCATCACAAAAGGAAGGAGCATCCATGTCCGAAGTTACTATTATCGGTGTCGACTTGGCAA
>NZ_VSJK01000017.1 GCF_008085915.1 Oceaniovalibus sp. ACAM 378
GTTCTTATAGGCCTCGCCCGACATCATCATTTTCCACGCGATCCTGGCGATCTTGTTGGCCAGCGCGACGGCCACGAGTTTCGGCGGCTTGCGCTTGAGCAGCTCGACGAGCCAAGGCGAGGCGTTCGTGCCTCTGCCCGCTCTCACCTGTCGAAGCAACGAAGTCGAACCCACGACCAGTGTCTTGCGCAAAGTGACCTGCCCCCCGGAAGTTCCCTCAGTCTGATGTAGAGTCTGCCCAACCTGAAGGAGCAGACGAGATGAGGAAAAGTCGTTTCACCGAAGCGCAGATTATCGGGATGATCAAAGAGCAGGAGGCTGGTTTGCCGACGGCCGAGCTGTGCCGTAAGCATGGGCTGAGCCCTGCGACGTTCTACAAGCTGAAGGCCAAATATGGCGGGATGGATGTTTCCGACGCCAAACGCCTCAAGCAGCTCGAGGATGAGGACGCGAAGCTGAAGCGCCTGGTGGCAGATGTCATGCTGGACAATGTTGTGCTGAAGGATCTCCTGAGAAAGCCCTGACGACGCCGATGCAACGGCGGGACGCGGTGCTGCGGGCGATGAAGGGTCATCCGATCTCTCAACGCCGGGCCTGCGTCCTGATCGGGGTCGATCCGAAGACGGTGCGGCGCGAAAGACCGCCCGATAACCCGGAGATCCGTCTGGAAATGAACAAGATTGCTGAGAAGCGGCGGCGGTTCGGTTACCGGCGCATTGGCGTCCTGCTGGAGCGCGTGGGCATGATTATGAACGAAAAGAAGCTTTACCGGATTTACCGGGAAGAGGGCCTGTCAGTGCGCCGCCGTAGAGGCCGGAAACGGGCGCGAGGCAGCCGCACACCAATGCCAGTGCATTGCGTCCGAACCAGCGCTGGTCCT
Organism: Oceaniovalibus sp. ACAM 378; assembly: GCF_008085915.1. GTDB lineage: Bacteria > Pseudomonadota > Alphaproteobacteria > Rhodobacterales > Rhodobacteraceae > Oceaniglobus. The sequence continues at coordinate 881 of NZ_VSJK01000017.1, forward strand.
TGGACTTCCTGTCCGACACTTTCGGGGCCTGTCGCAAATTCCGCATCCTGGCTGTGAACGACGATTGCTGCCGGGAAAACCTATGCCTGGTTCCCGATACCAGCATCTCTGGGGCACGCGTGGCGCGGGAGCTGGATGCACTGATCAGGATCTATGGCCAGCCTACCTGCATAGTTTCTGACAACTGCACGGAGTTCACCAGCAAGGCTATTCTGAAGTGGGCCAACGACAACAAGGTCGAGTGGCATTACATCGACCCCGGCAAGCCGCAACAGAACGGTTACATCGAGTCATTCAACGGCAGCCTCCGCGACGAATGCCTCAACGAAGAGATCTTCGACAGCCTGACCGACGCCCGCCGAACGCTGGCCCTCTGGCGCTACGATTACAACAACGTCAGGCCGCATTCATCGCTCGGCAACAAGACCCCCGCAGAAGCGCGCCGAGCGCTTGAGCTACTTGATGGCATCGCGCCCGGCGCGCTTGCCACACCCGAAACCGACGAATATCAAACCCAAGGACTCTCGCTATGACTGAGGGACGACCGGGGGGCAGGTCAGTGGCGGTGGCCGAGGGCGATGATGCGCCCATCAATGAGGGGCAGAATGAGCCCGCGGTAAAGGCTGCCGATGCGCCCAATTCGCGCCGCCGTCCGCGTGTCTCGGAGGCGACCCCGCGCGAGCGCCGCGAGCTTGATCCTGGCACCTGCTGCCCCGACTGTGGTGGTGATCTGCGTGTGGTTGGTGAGGATGTCAGCGAACTCCTCGATATGATCGCGGCGCAGATGAAGGTAATCCAGATCGCCCGCATCAAAAAATCTTGCCACCGTTGCGAGCGGATGGTGCAGGAGCCGGCACCCAGCCGTCCGATCCCGGGCAGCATGGCCGGCCCGAACCTGCTGGCGCATATACTGGTTTCGAAATTCGAAGACCACCTTCCCCTCTACCGACAGCACGAAATCTTCGCCCGCATGGGCGCGGACATTCCCGAAAGCACGCTTGTTGGCTGGTGTGGGCGGGCGATGAAGACCCTTGCGCCATTGGTCGAGCGGATCGAGGCGGACATCATGGCCAGCGACCTGCTGCATGCTGACGACACCCCAATCCGGGTGCTGGACCGCTCCAAAAGAGACAAAGGGTTAGGTAAAGGCGTGAAACAGGGGCGAATCTGGGCCTATGTGCGCGATCAACGGCCATGGGCGGGGGCATCGCCACCCGGTGCTGTTTACCGGTTTGCGCCCGACTGGAAGCAGGGAGCATGTGCAAAAGCACCTGGCCCGGATGTGCGGCATTCTGCAGGCCGACGGTTATAAGGGCTATGCCAAGCTCTACGAACCACAACCTGATGGCACGCCGCGTTTGCGCGAAGCTGCGTGTTGGGCGCACCTGCGGCGGGACTTCCATAATTTTTGGACGTCGACCAAGTCCGAGATCGCCCGCGAGGCGCTCGACCGGATCGGCGACTTTTACGACATTGAGCGCGACATTAACGGCCAGAGCGCAGAGGCCCGCCAAGCGGCGCGTCAAAAGCTGAGCCGGCCAAAGGTCGAGGCGTTTTTTGCCTGGTCCGAACAACAACTCCTGCGCATCCCGGGTAAAAACCATCTGGCCAAAGCCTTCCGCTACGGCCTCAGTCGACGGGAGGCCTTCAGCCTGTTCCTGACCGACGGTCGCGTGGCCATCGATAATAACCCCGCCGAGCGTGCTCTGCGCCCGATCGGTATCGGACGAAAGAATTGGCTTTTTGCGGGCGCCGACACCGGTGCCGGAACCTTGGCCCGCGCTATGACCATCATCGAGACCGCCAAGCTGAATTGCCTCGATCCGCAGGCCTACCTCGCCGACATCCTTGATCGTATCCATGATCACAAGATCAACAGGCTCGATGAGCTGTTGCCGTGGCATTGGGTGCCGCTGGCCACCGAGGCCGGCAGTCAAGCCGCATAAGCCGCGGTATCAATCGCGCGGTTACTCTCAATCTCACTTTGCGCCGGCATAGTTTCAGGTGCCGAAGATCCGTCATCGGCCCGAGACCGGTCAACAATCAACCGGCAGAAAGCACGGCGTATCGGCCGCCAAATCCTCGTCCGCTTCGGGATCGGACGCATACCAAGGATCGCGCAACCATTTGAAAACCATGTTCGCACTCATCGCGTAGCAACGTGCAACTTGTGCCACAGAAACGCCCGGTGCCGTCGTCTGAAAACGGATCGTTCGCTTCTCTTCGTCCGCCCAAAGTCGCTTTGTTCGACGCGCCATCAATAGCCCCAGAGAGTCCGCTATCCAAAGCGGACACTATCGAACACTCTCTATGCGCGGAGTTGCAGAACGCCGCCCAAGAGCAGGCGGCGGTGCTGGAGCGAGTCGTTCACGGTTCCTTTGCGGCATAGGGCAAAGACGCCGTGGAGCGTGGCAATAGTCCCCGCTAGACCATCACAAGATGGCCCTCGGTGAGCGTCTTGTACGTCCGGTTGGGAGCTTGATAGTCCAGCGATCTGATCGGCGTCTGGATTTCGCTGTTGTCGAGCGGCCTCTGAAGATGGCGCCGCGACGGATCGGGGACGGGGACCGCATCCAGAAGACGGCGCGTATAGGGGTGTTGGGGGTTTTCGAACACGTCCCGGCGCTGTCCGATCTCCACGATTTCCCCAAGATACATCACCGCGACCCGGTGGCTTACCCGCTCGACCACCGACATGTCGTGAGAGATGAACAGATAGGCGAGGCCGAGACGCTCCTGCAGGTCGAGCAGCAGGTTGATCACCTGGGCCTTTACCGAGACATCGAGAGCGGAGACCGATTCATCGGCGACGATCAACTTGGGATTCAGGGCAAGCGCCCGGGCGATGCAGACCCGTTGCCTTTGGCCGCCGGAAAATTCATGGGGATAGCGTGAGGCAAAGCCCGGCTCCAGCCCGACCTGGGTCAGAAGTTCGGACACCCGGGCCAAGGCGTCGCTTTTTGATCCGAGCCCATGTGTCAGAAATGGCTCGGCGATCGCAGCGCCGACGCGCATGCGGGGATTTAGACTGGCAAAGGGATCCTGAAAGATCATCTGGACATCCCGCCGCAAGTCGGACCGGTCCTTTCGCCCCATCGCGCTGGCCGTCCTGCCGCCAAAGGTGATCTCGCCGGAATGGGGCGTCTCGAGCCGCAGGATAGAACGGCCGATGGTCGATTTCCCGCATCCTGATTCCCCGACCAGCGACAGGGTTTCCCCCGGCTGGATGGCAAAGGACACGTTTTCAACCGCATGGACCCGCCCGGTGCAGCGGCGCATCGCACCGCCCCGGATATCGAACCGGGTGGTCAGATTGTGCACCTCGACCACGGGCGGGGCGGCATGATCGATGGTATCCTTCGGGGCCGGGGGATCGGTCACCTCGCCGGTCTGCATGTCCACCTCGGCAAAGCGCAGCGGTTCATTGCGTCCGACCATCGACCCAAGAACCGGAACGGCGGTCAGAAGCGCACGGGTATAGGGCTTGCGCGGGGCATGAAAAACCTCCGGGGTCGGTCCTGTTTCGATCCGCTCGCCACGGAACATCACCATGGTCCGGTCGGCGATCTCGGCAACAACCCCCATGTCATGGGTGATGAACAGGACCGCCATGTCATCCTCGCGCTGAAGCTCCTTGATCAGGTCGAGCACCTGCCCCTGAATGGTGACATCCAGGGCGGTTGTCGGCTCGTCGGCGATCAACAGACGCGGCTTACTGGCCAGGGCAATGGCGATCATCACCCGTTGGCGCATACCGCCCGAGAACTGGTGCGGATATTCGTCGAACCGCGACAGCGCCGACGGAATGCGGACCTTTTCCATCAGGGCCAAGGCCGCCTGACGCGCACCGTCCCGGGTCTGGCCTTCGGCATGGGCCAGCACGGCTTCCATGATCTGGTCCCCGACGGTGAACATCGGGTTGAGGCTGGTCATCGGTTCCTGGAAGATCATTGAGGCATCCCGCCCCCGGACGTTCCGCATGGCCCGATCGCTCAGGGCGGTGACATCCTGGTCGTTGAGAAGGATCTTGCCGGTGACCTTGCTGGAGTGAGGCGGCAACAGGCGCATGATCGACAGCGCGGTCACGCTCTTGCCTGACCCGGACTCGCCCACGATGGCAAGCGTTTCTCCGGACATGACCTCGAAAGAGATGTTCCGTACCACCGGGATCCAGCTTCCGTTCACGCGAAAGGACGTGGTGAGATCGCAAACACTCAGCACCTTCTGAGGGGAAATGATCGGCTTCGCACTGGCGGAAGTTTGCATCGTAAGAACCTCGTGGATGGCTAAAGGGTGGAGTCGCGGGTCAGGTCGACAAGAAAATCGACCACGACACGAACTTTCGACGGCGTGACGCGATGGGCCGGAAAGACGATCGAGATCGGCAGGGCTTCGGTCTCGTATTCGGTCAGAATCGGCACAAGGGCTCCGGTTTCCAGGGCCTGGCGAAACAGCCACCAGGTGGCCTGGGTGATGCCCAGCCCCTCCAGCGCCGCCTCCCGCATAATGTCGCCGCTGTCGGTCACCAGGGGTCCGGTCACCCGCACCACCTGATCGCCGCCCGAAGGTTCGCGAAAGGTCCAGTTGGGCCCGAAAGCGCCGGTGATGCAGCGATGCCCCGTCAGGTCAGCCGGCACCTTGGGAAGGCCATAGCGCGCGATATAGGCGGGGGATGCGACGGTCCGCTGGGAGCCGCGCACCAGAATCCGGTTGATCAGCCGCGAGTCCGGCAGGCGGCCGGAATGAACGACCAGATCATAGCCGCCTTCGATCGGGTTCGAGGTCTGCCCCTTGAGTTGCAGATCGATAGTGACGTCGGGGTAGAGTTCGTAGAACCGCGGGAGAGCAGGGATGAAGGTCTTTCGCGCAAAGGCAGGGGGCATTGCGATGCGCACGTTACCGACGGTCGACTCGCTCGCATCCAGCAGGGCATCCTCGGCGTCTTCCACATCGACCAGAATGGCCTTGCACCGCTCGCAATAACTGATGCCGTGATTGGTCAGGTGCATCCGGCGCGTGCTGCGCACCAGAAGCTGAACGCCCAGATTGTCCTCCAGCCGGTTCACGCATTTGGTGACCGCCGAGGTGGAAAGGTTGAGCCTGCGAGAGGCCCCCGTGAAGCTGCCAAGCTCAGCAACGGCCACGAAGCATTGCATGTCCTGGAACTTATTCACCTCAGCTATTTCCTGTTAGGTCAGTAGGTTGGCTATTTTTCCGCATCGGTGTGGAAAATGGAAAATCTTGATATCGCCGGACGGGCAGCGGCGCGATACCCCGCAAGAGCTAGCGGACACTGCGCAAGAATGGCACGTCGTTTCCGTGGAAACTGTCTTTCCAAAAGGTAGCATTCCGCCCAGCCACCCCCCGAAACATAGTCAAGGCAACGGCAGAACAACAGTCGTTGCAAAACATGATGACGGGATCCGGTGTGACCGCACGACGCTATGACAACATCCTGTGCCTGACCGAGACAGCGTCGGGCTGGACCGCCAAGCGGCAAAGTCTGCGGATCCGCGACGGGCGCATTGCGGGTTGTACGTCGTCGCCTCCCACGGATCTGCAGCCGGATGAACTGCGGATCGACGGCACACAGCTGATGGCTATGCCCGGGCTGGTCAACGCACATACCCACTCTCCCGACAATCTGTCGCGGGGATGTGCCGGTGACCTGCCGCTGGAGCTGTGGTCGCTGGCGTCTTCTGCCCCAAGAACCGGACGCAGCCCCCGCGACATCCATGTGTCCACCATGCTGGGCGCGCTGGAAATGGCCTCGACGGGAACCACCTGCGTTGTCGATCACGTGCGCATCTCGCCGGACATTTCCGCCGAGGGCCTGGACGCCGTTGCGCAGGCCTGGCTGGACAGCGGGTTGCGGGTCGTGATCGCCCCGGTGGTGTCCGACCTTGCGCCGCTGGACACGATGCCCTTTGTGGATGCCGATTTCACCGGACTGGACCGGGCGGCCCTGACCAGTGCCCCGCCGCTGCCCTGGCACGACCAGATGGAGATCGTGGCGGCGTTCCATGACCGCTGGCACGGGGCGGAGGGCCGGATCACTGTCGGCATCGGACCGTCGGGACCGCAACGCTGTTCGGATATTCTGTTGCGCGCTGCGGCCACCTTCAGCGCGGATCACAATGTTCCCTTTCATTGCCATGTCCTTGAAACCTCCGCCCAACGCCAGATGGGCTGGGAGCGGTATGGCAAGGGCATGCTGGCGCATCTTGACGATCTCGGATGCCTCACGGCGCGGACCCATCTCGTTCATTCGATCTGGCTGGAACCGGGGGACGCCGAACTCATCGCCGCCCGCGGCGCGGCGGTGATCCACAATCCCGTATCCAACGCCCGCCTCGGCAGTGGCACCTGTCCTTTGCCCGCCTTGCTGGACGCGGGGGTCCGGGTGGCGCTTGGCACGGACAGTGCCTGCTGCAATGACAGCAACAACATGTTGGAAACGATGAAGTGGGCGGCGCTGCGGCACAATAAACATGGGCGGTTCACCGGGATCGACAGGGCCCTGTCGGCAGCAACGTCGAAGGGGGCCGAGATTCTGGGCCTCGGCGGTGTCTGCGGTCGGATCGCCCCCGGAATGGCCGCCGACATTGCCGTGTTTTCCCTGAATGCCCCGGCCTTCGTGCCGTTGAACAATGCCCCGCGCCAGCTTGTCCTCGCCGAAAGCGGGGCCGCCCTCGATCACGTGCTGGTCGCTGGTCGCGTGGTCTGGTCGTCGGGCGACCACGGCGCCGACGCGCCGCGCGCCCTCTGGGCCGAGGCCCGCGAGATCGCGACGGCCTATGGGCAGACCCCGGCGGCGGCCAAACCCGGCCTCGACCTGGCCATATCGCGAATGCTGACGCGCGTGACTGAAAATTCCGCCAACAAAGAGGGCACCCCATGCCACTGAGCTGGACCAAAACGCCGCTTCGCTTCTTTCAGCACCTTCTGCGTGAAGAGGATGCCCGGGGGTTGGATGCTGAAACTCTGGTGAAGGAAGCCCGGTCGGTCGGGGCGAACGCGATCGTCGCGATGGGCGGCGGTTTTTCGGCCTGGTATCCAACGGGAAGCGTGATGCAGGCGGTGAACCCCCACATGTCGGGGGATTTTCTGGGGGAGGTTCTGGCCGCCGCCAAAGCTGCCAACCTGCGGGTTCTCGTGCGGCTCGACATCTCGAAGGGACGCGCCGGGCTGGAAAGCGACCGTCCCGAGGATCTGGTGCGCGACGTCAAAGGCGGGTTCGCCACGATCTGGGACATGCCGCAGATCTGCGCCACAGGCGCGCTCTGGCAGGACGAGGTCTTCGCGAACATCGACGATCTTCTGGTGCGGTATCCCGATCTTGACGGGTTCTTCTTCAACTATCTCCACGTCGCGAAATGCCATTGCCCCAGATGCCAGGCGATCGTCCTGGAAGCGACCGGCGCGCCCGTTCCCGCAGGCCCCGAGCGCGATCCATCCTATGAGCGCTGGCGTCAGGTCTTTCTGGCCGAATATGTCGGCCGCATCCGCGACGCGGTGCACCGGCGCAACCCGGGTGCCGCGATCGTGCCCTATCATCACGTCCACGACGGGTGGGATGTGGCCCGGATGGCCGAGGTCAGTGACATCATCAGCTCGCAGGTCTCCAACCCGCTGATCCCCAACCCGCTGGATCCCCAGCCGATCTGGAACCACTGGGCCGCTGAAGAGGCGCTGACGGCGCTGGCGCTGAAGCCCGAAGCCGCGCCGCTGCTGATCCAGACCACATCCGAGGTCTTCGCAAGCCGCCAGAGCGCGATGCCGGATGCGCGCCTTGCCCATAACCTGCTTCAGGCGGCGGCCCATGGGGCCAGCACCGCGCCAGCCACCAACGGTCTGCTGTCGGCGGGGGATGCGCGCTTTCGCCCGATGCTGGAGCGGATCGGGCGTTTTCTGGAACAGCATGCCGACTGGTACCGCGATCTGCGCCCCGAGGCGTCGGTTGCCGTGATCCGGTCCGAACAAAGCCGCCTCTGGGGCGAGGACGCGGGCCGGATGGCCGGTGCGCCCTCGGGAAACGGCCATGTGGCCGAATTCAGGGGTGTGTTCGAGATGCTCGCAGATCTGGGCCACACACCCGAGCTGCGTCTCACCGGCGCCCTTGAGCAAAGCGATCTCGCCCGGTTCGATGCCATCATTGCGCCCGCGGTCCAGTGTCTCTCGGATGCGGATGCGGCGGTGCTTGACGGCTATGTGGCCGCGGGCGGCACGTTGATTGTCACTTCCGATACCGGGCGCGCCGATGCCACCGGGACGCCACGCTCTGCCGCGGCATTCGCCTCTCTGCCGGCGCTTCCCGGGGCGGCGCGGGCGATTGATGGCGCCTATTTCCATCGCACCGACCCCGACGGATCGACCGGCGCGGCAGAAAATATCCTTCAGGGGGCCCGCACCGTTGCCGCGACCGGGTTGTTCTGGACCCCCTTCGAGGACCGCCAGCCCGAGGATGATCTGCACCTGATCGGACCGTTCAGCAACAATGCCCCCGAATTCACGGTGCTGCCCGATCACGGTGAGGCGCCCGGATTGATCCGACGCGCCCATGGGGCAGGACAGGCGGTCTGGCTTCCCTGGCAGATCGGGGCGCTCTATCACCGCTACGCGATGCCGGAATACCGGGCGATCCTGGCCGGGATGCTGGACCGGGCCGGGGCCCATGCGCGGGTCGACTGCCCGGCGGGCCCGGCGATGGAGGCGATCCTGGGGCGCCACCCCGATGGCCATCTGCTGACCCTTCTGAACCGGGCAAGCGCGGCGGGCCGCCCCCTGGTCGAGCCCCCTGCGCTGGCGGGGATGACGATCCCGGTGCGCACCGATGCCCGGATCGCGACCTGTCTGGAAACCGGTCGCATCCTGCCCAGCCGCCGCCAGGGGGATTGGCTTCAGATCGACATCGACCGCCTGATGCTATTCCGGGTGATTGCCCTGACCTTTGACTGATTTTACCACCTACGTGACCCACAAGGGTTGCAAAAACCGCCGCCGCAAGATGCACGCAGACATTAGGCGGCATTCCTTCCTTCCCCGCGAAGGACACCCAACAAGGACAGTGATATGAAACACTTTCTGACATCCGGACTATTGCTCGCCGCGATCAGCGTGGCGAGTTTACCGGTGCAAAGCCAGGCGCAGGACGCCCAGACGCTGGTGGTCGCCCAACCCGCCGATGCCTATTCCATGGACCCGGCAAAACATTCTGCCTTCACGACGGCCAATGTCCTGTTCCAGATCTACGATGCCCTGGTGACACAGGATGCCGAGGGCGAGATCGCCCCGGCGCTGGCGACAGAATGGTCGAACCCGGATCCGCTGACCTGGCGGTTCAAGCTGCGCGAGGACGTGACCTTTCACAACGGCGAGAAGTTCGACGCCCATGCGGTGAAATACACCTTCGATCGCGCGCTCGACCCCGCGTTCCAGGCGCCCTATTTTTCGCGCATCTCGGCGATCACGGGCGTTGAGGTCGTCGATGACTATACCGTCGACTTCAAGACCGAGGCCCCCTATCCGACCATGCTTCTGACCCTCTACGAGGCCTCCTTCCCGGCACTGATCGTGCCGCCGGCCTATGCCGCCGAAGAAGACGGCGCCAAGCTTGCCGCCCATCCGATCGGCACCGGCCCCTATCTCTTTGTCGAGTGGCTGAAAGACGAACGGGTCGTGCTCAAGGCCAATCCCGACTATTGGGGCGGTGCCCCCGAGATCGAGAAGGTCGTGTTCCGCCCGATCAAGGAAACCCGCACCCGGATCGCCGAACTCAGAAGCGGCGGCGTCGACATCGCGGCAGATATCCCGCCCGAAGATGTGGACTCGCTCGAGACCGACGAAACCAAGATCTCGGTCGTTCCCAGCGATTTCCTCTACTTCTTCGTCTTCGACACCACCCGCGACACGCCCCTCACCAACAAGCTGGTGCGCCAGGCGATCAACCACGCGGTCGACGTGGACGCGATCCAAGCGGCTCTGATGAACGGCATGGGCAAGCGCATCGCCCTGACCCTGCCGGTCAACGGTTTCGCCTATGATCCCACTTGGGAGCCCTATGCCTATGACCCCGAAAAGGCCAAGGCGTTGCTGGCAGAGGCCGGATATCCCGATGGCTTCACCATCAAGATGATGTCACGCAAGGGCCGCTTCCTGAAGGACGCCGAGATCATCGAGGCGTCTGCCGGATTCCTTGCCGAGGTCGGCATCAAGACCGAGATCGAATATCTTGAACCCGGTGTCTGGGGCCAGGTCTCGGAGCAGAAGGGCCGCGAAGGCATCATCTTTCCGGGCTGGAGCGGTCGCGACCCGAACCTAGTCTGGTATCCACTGCTGAAAACCGGCCTCTACCAGAGCTATTTCAGCAATGCCGAGCTGGACAAGCTGCTTGAGGCCGGTGCCTCCACGATCGATCCCGAGGAGCGCAAAGAGATCTATTCCGCCGCCGCGAAGATCATCAAGGACGAAGCGCCGCACCTGCCGATGATCCAGCCGCCGCTGATCTACGGTCTGGACAAGACGCTGGTCTGGACTCCCCGGAGCGACGGCATGATCGATCTGCGCGCCGCCCACTACGAATGACCTGACGCCCTGCTGGCCGGTTTCTGACTGGCCGGCAGACCCCGGCAGCCCTCCTTGTGCTGTCTTATGAAAGGACCCCCTGCACCATGGCCGCCTTCGTCCTGTCACGCCTGTTTTATGCCATTCTCGTCGTATTCGGCGTGTCGGTCGCGGTGTTTTTCCTGATCCGCATGGGCGGCGATCCGACATCGCTGTTCCTGCCGCCGGACGCGCCGGTGGCAGAGATCGAGCGGTTCCGCCATCTCATGGGGTTTGATCGCCCGCTGCTCGAACAATATCTCGCCTTTCTCGGAAAAGCCCTGCGCGGCGATTTCGGCATGTCGCTGCGCTATAACGAACCGGCGATGGCGCTGGTGCTGGACCGGGCGCCCGCCACCCTCGCACTCAGCGGGTCCGCCCTGGCGCTGTCGATCGTGATCGCCGTCCCCCTGGGCATCATGGCGGCCGCCTTCCGCGGCACGGTGATCGACCGGGCAAGCCTGGTCATCTCGCTGATCGGGCAGAGCTTTCCGGCCTTCTGGCTGGCCATCATGCTGATCCTGCTGTTCTCCGAGACATTCCGGATCCTGCCGCCCTCGGGGCGCGGGACATGGCAACACCTGATCATGCCGTCGATCGTGCTTGCCACCTATTCCACCGCGATCATCACCCGGCTGCTGCGTTCGTCGATGATCGAGGTCCTGCAGGCCGATTATATCCGCACCGCCCGCGGCAAGGGGCTGAGCGAGTGGCGCATCGTGATGAAACACGGGCTGCGCAACGCCGCCATTCCGACGATCACGGTCATCGGCCTTCAGGTGGGAGCGCTGCTGGGCGGCGCGGTGATCACGGAAGAGGTGTTTGCCTATCCCGGCATCGGACGGCTCGCGATCCAGGCCATCGCCAACCGCGACTTCACCGTGGTCCAGGCCTTCGTGATCGTGATGTCGATCACGATCGTCACCATCAACCTTCTGGTCGATCTGTCCTATGGGCTGCTCGATCCACGTATGAGGAAAGCATGATGTCCGGCTTTCTCAAGCAGTTCACCGAAAGCTATCTTGCCGCCACCGGCCTGGTGATCGTCTTCATGGTCGTCATCGGCGCGCTGTTCGGCCAATGGCTGATCCCCTTCGACCCCGATGCGCAGAACATCATGCTGCGCCTGAAGCCGCCGCTGTTCTCGGGTCCGACCGGGCTTCATCTGCTGGGAACGGATGCCCTCGGGCGCGACATCTTCAGCCGCCTCGTGATCGGCGCGCGGGTTTCGCTGCTGGTCGGGGTTGCCTCGGTGGTGATCTCGGGGGTCGTCGGTGTCACCTTCGGGCTGATCGCGGGCTATGAAGAGAAATATGCCGGGCGGTTCCTGATGGCGGTCACCGACATCCAGCTGGCGATTCCCTTTCTGGTGCTGGCGCTGGCGGTGGCTGCCGTGGTCGGGCCGAGCCTGTGGAACATCATCGCGATCCTCGGACTGACCAACTGGGTGCAATATGCCCGGGTCGTGCGTTCCGAGGTGCTTGCTCTCAGACGGCGCGAATACATTCAGGCGGCCCATACCATGGGTATTTCGGTGCCGATGATCCTGATCCGCCACCTGCTGCCCAATGTGATGTCCACGGTCATCGTGATTTCCAGCCTTCTGGTTGCCAAGATGATCCTGTTCGAATCCTCGCTCAGCTTTCTCGGGCTGGGCGTGCCGCCGCAGACCCCGACCTGGGGGACGATGATCGCCGATGGCCGCAACTATGTCGGCAACGCCTGGTGGGTCGCCACATTCCCCGGCCTTTCGATCTTCCTGACCGTGATCGGCATCAACCTGATCGGCGACCGGTTGCGCGACATGCTTGATCCGCGCCTGCGCCAGATGGAGGGTTGAGCATGTCCGCCACCACCTATCGCATCCTGATGCAGGGCTTTCCGGGGCGCAGTGAACGGGGCTTTCTGGGTTGGAGCACCATCGTGCTGTTCCACACCGCCGATGGGCCTGCCCTGCTGGACACCGGCGGGGCGGGGGATCGGCCGGGTCTGATGGCCGCACTGACGCGCGAAGGGCTTGTGCCCGACGACATCCGCACCCTGTATCTGTCGCATCTGCATTTCGATCACGTCGGCAATGTCGAATGCTTCCCGCAAGCGCGGATCGTCCTGCATGAGGATGAGGTCGCCTATTTCCACGGGTCCGGTCAGAGCGATCCCGCGATGCCGCTGTTCCTGGCCCAAACCCTTCTGGCCCAGCCGCGCCTCGAGATCGTGACCGGAGAGCCCGAACTGGCCGAGGGGCTGAGACTGATCCGCACTCCCGGCCATTCCGGCGGTCACGCCTCGCTGGTTCTGGACAGCGCCGAGGGCTGCATCGTCTTTGCCCAGGATGCGCTGAAGAACCGGACCGAGACCGGCGGTGGCCCCGTGCCCGGCGCCGTTGACGGTGTCGCGGCCGAGAAAAGCGTCGCGCGGATCTGCGCGATGGCGGATCTGATCGTGCCCGGCCACGATGTCTGTCTGCGGCGCAGTGGGACCGACTTCATTCCGCTTGCGCCACAAAGCCAGACCCTCACCATCACGCTGGATGGCCGAACCCACGTTCTGGAGGCCTGAATGTCCACGCTGCTGCACAACGCCTTCGTCTTCCGGGGCGCGGATCAGCCCGCCCTGCCCGACGGGGCAATCCTGATCGACGGGTCCAAAATTACCTGGATCGGCCCGATGTCGGCCCTTCCGGCAGAAGCTGCCTTGGCGCACCGCGTCGATCTGGGCGGACAGGTGGTGATCCCCGGGTTGATCAACACCCATGCCCATGGCGGTCTTTCCACCCACCGCGGCTGTTGCGATGAGGGCGACCTGTTCGAATGGGCAGCGGCATTGGCGCCCCATACCTCGCATCTCACCATCGAGGACAACCGGCGCGGCTGCACGCTGGCGGTGCTGGAAATGCTGCGCAACGGCATCACCACCGCCTGTGACTGCACCCGCTTCGGGGCTGGCGTGTTCAGCGAGGTGGCGACGGGTCTTGGCATGCGTTCGCTTGGCGGGGCCTTGGCAAACTCGCCGGAACTTCGCCCGACCGGGCGTCCAAACTGGCCGCTGGCGCTTGAGGAAACCCGGGCCGCGCTGGCGCGGAATGCCTCCAACCCGCTGGCCCGGTTCTATCTCGGGGCACATTCCCCCTATAGCTGCACGCCGGACCTGTTGCTGGAGGTCAAGCAGGCCGCCGATGATCTGGGGTTGCCCTTCGTCATCCATGCCGCCGAGAACCGCCGCGAAACCGAAATGATCGAGGCCCGCTATGGCAAATCGCCGATCCGCTGGCTGGCCGATCTCGGCGTTCTCGACGCGAATTCGATCCTTGCCCACTGCGTCTGGCTGAACGAGGCGGATATCCAGATTCTGGCCCGCAGCGGCGCCAGCGTCGCCCATAATCCGGCAAGCAATGCCAAGCTGGCAAGCGGTGTCGCGCCGGTTCCGGCGATGCGCGCGGCGGGGATTTCCGTCGGGTTGGGGACCGACAGCACGCTCAGCAACAATTCACTCGATCTGTTTCAGGAAATGAAGCTCTCCGTCCTGATGCAACGGATCCACACCCTTGATGGCACCGTGATGGGGGCAGGCGATGCCTTTCGCATGGCCACAAGCGAAGGCGCGAAGGTGCTGGGCTGGGCGGATGAAATCGGTCAGCTCGCCCCCGGGTTTCAGGCGGATCTTGTGGTTCTCGACCTGCGCCACCCGCTGGGCCTGACCCCCGGGCGGGTGCTTTCGGACATCGTCTATCGGATCGGCCCGCGCGAAGTCCGCGCGGTGATGGTCGCTGGCGAGATGATCCTCGAAGACGGCGCCTTCACCCGGATCGATGCCCTGCAGGTTGAAATGGAAATTTACGATCATTACGGAAATATCCCGGAAGGATAAAAGAATGACTGACGCTCCCATCGGCTTGATCACCAGCGCCGCTTCGGAAAAACTGCTGACCGGGCGCACCCTGCAACGGGTGCCCACCCCCTGGGGTGATGCAGATGTCCTGACCGGGCGGATCGGTGGCAAGGAGGCCGCGGTGGTGCTGCGCTATGGGGCCGACCTGACCTGCCCAAGCCACAAGATCAACTATCAGGCCAATATCTGGGCGCTGAAGGTGCTTGGGGTCGAGGTCATCATTTCACAGAACGCCATCGGTTCGGTCAATACCGCGATCCGCCCCGGCGATATCGTCATCTCGGACGACTTTCTCGACAAGACCAAATCCCGTGTGCAGTCCCTGTTTGATGAAAGCGAATGCTGGGTGCGTGTCGATTTCACCGATCCCTTCTGCCCCCAGCTGCGGGCGGAGCTGATCGCCTCGGCGACCAAGTTTTCCGACCGGGTGATCGAGCGCGGCACCTTCGTGTGCACCGAGGGGCCCCGCTTCGAAACCCCCGCCGAGATCCGCGCCTATCGGGCCGACGGCGGCGACATCGTCGGCACACCGCTGATCCCGGAAGTCATTTTCGCCCGCGAAGCCGAAATGTGTTTCGCCTCAATCGCTCCGGTCATCAACTTCGGCGCCGGGATGGCGCCCGCGGTCCTGCATTTCGGCCCCGGCAGCATGAACGAGACCTATTACCGCGAGGGGCTGCACGACCTCATCGAAAGCGCGCTGATTGACGCCTTCACCACACTCTCGCCGGTTCGGGGCTGTCGCTGCCACAATGCCCTTGATGGCGGGTTCCATGGCGCGCCCCCCGCCTGGTTGGGCCGGACCGTCCAGGGCGCCGAGTAGGACAGCAAGCCGCGCGGGTCTGAAGCCGGACTCTCGCGGCTGCGCGGACAGGTAACCGGGACGGTTGCATTAAGCGCCGCGGCTTCGCGATGATCACGCGAAAGGAGCGCATCATGGCAAGCGCGGTTGTCCCTCGTTCATAACGAGAGTCCTGGGGGGGCGTCGGTTTCAGGTTTCGGGTTTCGCGTGTTGCAAGTGCGCCGGGCCAAGTGCCCTCAAATAGCTCAAGCGCGCGGTGCTTCTGCTGGGGGGGTGCTCCCCAGCGATGAATGCCGCCTGATACTATCGTAGGTGAGATCTTGGCTTGGAGACTCTGACATGCCAATTGGTTTTCTCGAGGACCCCGGCCCTGACACCGCCCTTTGCTTTGCGTTGCGAGACCTTGTTGGCGATCAATTTTTTTCGCAAAAAACCGCAATCGTGACCTTGGCCGAGGGGCGGCTCGTCAGGTTTACCAACGACCGCTTCAGCGCGTAGTGCTAAAACCGATCGCTTTGGCTTATCAGGTCTCGATTTGATCCCAGTCGAAATTCTTGAATGCTTCCCTGAATGCAAAGCGTTCGAGATGGTTGTCGATAACGTTGCATGACCGCTCCAGCGCTTCTGCGTCGTCAGCCTTGAGGACGACGACCAATTCGGTGTCTGTCGCGGTAAGAGTCGCGGGTCCGGCTGACAGCGCGATCTCGCCGGAGTGTTCGTCGAACCGCACGTCAATCTTGTGGCCGAAGTGCTTGCAAAGCTGTTGCAGGTAGCGGCTGGCACTGGGCGTTTCAAAACGGCCCTTGATCGTCAACTGTTCTTGCACCGGGGATTATCCTGAATAATTTCAACGGCTACTTACCTGACAAATTCCATCAACTTTGTCCAGTCATCCAAGCGCCCCGGGGCCTCACGCAAAGGCCTCCATGAAACGCGCCCTCATTGATTTTGGGATAGCTGGAAAAAACCTCGGTCGTGCGGCTTGTAATGGCCGACCTGTATTCAGGGCTTCATCCGTTTCAACCAAGCTGCGAGCCAAGGGCATGCGGATTGAGAGGTTGACAGGGGCAGAATACAAAGGCAGTTATTATGGACCTTGGTTCACTGTGCGGACTTGAAAAATGACTAAACCAGAAAATCTTCTTGCCACGCGGGGCTTTCCGCTTGGATACGCCGTTCAACTGCCGGGTGCAGCTGCGCTGACTGCTCCAGTCGCGCGCTTGGGCGACTCGACCCGCACTGTGGTTCGGTCACTCACGGTCATGCAGAAAGAGGCGATCATTGCCTCGGCCAACTCCGATCGGGTGTGGCGTTTGTCGTCCGACGAAGGCGCTTATTTGAACGGTTACGATGAAGCTCCACCGCCCTTGGCCTATCTCTCCGCCGGCATGGTCTCATCTTATCTGAACGAAATTCTGGCATTGGCGGCCATACGCAAGCTTGATCTCAAATCGATCAAGCTGGTTCAGGACAATTTCTACTCGATGAACGGCTCGCTCATGGCAGGCACGATGGTCGCGTCCGCCCACGATATTGCGGTTCGGGCGATCGTTCAGTCTGATGAACCCAAAGAAGCCATCCGCGCCCTTGTCTATGATGCGATCGCGGCCTCTCCGCTGAACGGGTTGATGGCAGGTATAAAAGCCAGCCTTTTCACGTTGAGCCACAATGGCACCCCGATCAATTCAACCGGCGCCACCGAGCTTGGCGCACCACCTGTTCCCGCACTGACCGTGGATGCCTCGGACATGCAAAACGGCGACTGGTCCGCTATCGTGGAGCGAACCGGCAAGCTGACGCCGATGAACGAGAACAGCACCACATTTGCTGGTGGCGCTTTGACTGAAACACAAAACCGCATTCTGCATTTGCGCGTCTTCGCAGAGCGCGAGCCAGACGGAACCACTCGGATCGTCCAGCATCTTTTCAATCCGCATGGCTCCATTTTCCACTTCACTTCAGATGAAATGGGTCGGGCGCCATCGGCGGCTGCACTCATCAGTGCAGGGATCGGCTTCTGCTTCATGACCCAGATCGGGCGCTATGCCATGATGCGAAAACAGCCGCTGAAAGAATACCAGATCATCCAGGACTTCCATTTTTCCAAGGGTGGCGCCAGTGGCAATACGGGCCTGGCGGGTCACGCTGATCCACTGGAAACCCATGTGCATGTATGGAGCGAGCAACCCGATGCTTTCGTTCAAAAGGCATTGGATGTGTCCGAGCAGACCTGCTTCCTGCACGCTTTCTGCCGTACGCCATTAAAAGCCAAGGTTTCTCTTGATATCACACCAGCGGCGTAATCGGCGATCGCCTATGAAAATCTCTGCCGGATGTCAGAAGCGATGTCTTCATTCGGCAGAGGCCAAAAAACGTTGAGATTTGTTTCAAGATCGAAAACGAAGGCAACCTAAAGCAGACGGGTGCGGATTGAACGACCGGTTCCGGGCAAGAAGGACGCTCGCAATCGCACCGGGTTGTACAATTGGCTCTGTCTGAATGTCTCCTGTCCACCCTCCGCCCACTGCGATCACGACCTCATAAAACAGCATGCCCTGTTCCGACTTTAGTCCCAGTTGGGCTTGCAACAGCCGCGCGCGTTCGAGTTGGAGACGCAAATATCATGTTCAACTATGCCGATCCCTGGCCTCTTGCCGCCGTGCTGCTGGCCCTTGTGCTTGGCGGCATGCTCAAGGGTGCGACCGGAGCTGGTGCTCCGGTAATTTCCGTACCGGTGCTCGCTGCCGTGTTCGATATTCGCATCGCAATCGTCATCATGGCGACGCCGAACTTGTTGACCAATATTTGGCAGATGTGGCAGTTTCGCGGACACGGCATTGGCCGGGCGTTCACGCTGGGCTTTGCGATCGCGGGGGCGGTCGGGGCGACACTCGGCACCGTCATCCTCGCCTCGCTGCCGCTGGAGGCGTTGCAACTGTCGACAGCGCTTGTCGTGATAGCCTATATAGCGCTGCGCCTGATCCGCCCCGATCTCAGCCTGCTCCGCACCACCGCTGACCGGATCGTGCTCCCGATGGGATTTGCAGCAGGCATCCTTCAGGGAGCTGCAGGGGTCTCTGCGCCGATCTCGGTCAGCTTCCTCAATGCAATGCGGCTCAGCCGCCCCGCTTTTATTGCCACGATATCGGCGTTCTTTGTTGTCATGTCTGTGGTGCAAGTGCCTGTTCTTTTTGCCTACGATCTGATGACCTGGCAGCTTTTCGGTGTCGGCGCACTCGCCCTCGTACCGCTGTTTGCGGGCATGCCGTTGGGGGCCGCCGCCGCCGAGCGTATTGGGCCAAAGGGTTTCGACCGGATCATTCTGGTCTTTCTGGGCTTGCTGGCCTGTCGGCTGATCTGGACTGCACTCGCATAGCGGACGACGACAGGACTGCGCGCGAAGCTTGCGATCACTGTAGTGCCGCTCTGACGGCGAACGTGGTTGTGACGCCCCTGTGAGGGACTTGTCCCATGTTGCTTCCTTCCCCTCTTGGGAAAGGATCGCACCATCAGACTGTCGGGTCGAACACCTGGCCTTCAGATGTCAAAGAAAATGGTTTCGTGAGGGCCTTGCAGGTGGATGTCGAAGCGAAATTCGCCGTTCGCGGCGCGTTGCGCCAACAGGGTTGGAACCCGGTCGCGATGCTCGAGCCGGCTCAGGATCGGGTCTTCGGCATTGGCCGCCTCCTCATCCGCGAAATATATCCGGGTGTGCAGGCCGACGTTGATTCCCCGCGCCACGATCCAGACCGTGATATGCGGGGCCTGCATCCTTCCGTCTGGCCAGGCCACCCGCCCGGGTCTGACCGTATCAAACCGGAAGGCACCGGTGTCCATGTCGCCCGGCGACCGGCCCCAGCCGGTGAAATCCGGGTCGGCCCCTGGCTGACCGGCAAAGCACCCCGAAGCATCCGCCTGCCAGATTTCGACCATTGCATCCTTCAGGGCCATACCGGTTCCGTCATGGACAGCGCCGGTGATCAGGATCTCTTCGCCCTTGACCGGGCCGGTTTTCATCGAAACTCCGAGATCCCCGCCATAGGCGCTGATCCCGGTAAAATTTGGCGTGCAACCGATGTGAACATAGGGCCCCGCCGTCTGGCTTGGCGTTTCTCTGAGCCTGTGAAGTTTCTGGACCATCAGATTCTCTTTCCGGCGAAGGCATTCAATTCCAACATGGTCAAAGACCCTCGACGCGGTTTTCGAACATCGTCTGTCGCCGCCCGCGCAATACAATGTCAAAACGGTAGGCCAGCGCATCCATCGGGATGGTCCGCGCCATGTCGAGCGGCGCGATCAGGCTTTCCACACCCTCGCGCGTCGGAATGCCTCCGACGATGGGACATTTCCAGATCAGCGGATCACCTTCAAAATACATCTGGGTGATCAGACGCTGGGCAAAGGAATGCCCGAACAGGCTCAGGTGGATATGGGCTGGACGCCAGTCGTTCATCGAGTTCGGCCAGGGATACGGGCCAGGCATCACGGTGCGGAATTCATAAGCGCCGTCTTCGTCCGTCATCACCCGCCCGCAGCCGCCAAAGTTCGGATCAAGCGCGGCAAGATAGCTTTCCTTTTTGTGGCGATACCGTCCGCCCGCGTTGGCCTGCCAGATTTCGATCAGGGAATGGGGAACGGGTCGGCCGAATTCGTCGCTAACCCGGCCATGCACCACGATGCGCGGCCCGATTGCGGCACCCTGATCCGCAGAAAAATTGTGGATCAGATCATTGTCCAACGGATTGATCGTGTCATGTCCGAAAACCGGACCGGTCTCTTCGCTGATCGAAGTAGGGAATGACAGCAATGACGCCTGGGGCGAGCGTTTCACGCTGGTCTTATAGGGCGGGTACAAAGCCGGCGGGTGCCAGTCGCGGTCGCGGTTAACAAAGCCGTTGCGACCGGGGGCGTTGGAATTTTTAGCTGCGGTCATCCGTGTCTCTCCATGTCAGAATAGTATGCTTCGCCTAATTGGACGCGTGGATGGCGGGCGGCACGTCGGCATGGATCGCCACAGGCTGGAGCGTGCTGAGGTTCGCATTGCGCTTCGAACACAGTGCCAAATCTCAGGGCGAGTTGGCGCAGAACACACAGGGTCCGCGGGCGGAACTTTGCCAAGGTGCCGGGCCCATTCCCTCTATCGCATCACTCCAATCGAAACACATCGCCAATAATATTGTCGTGACCATATATAGCATGCTTCAATTATGGACCGAGGTCCATTTTAATTGACGAGGTGCAGCAACTATGCGACTTTTCCGCAACTGGCGCAAAGCCCTTGGCATCTGGCCAGGTGTAATTGACGCTTGCCAAGGGGAGGTTTTATCGTGTCACGAGCCGAGCAGCAGATTACTACGGAACTGTTTATCAACGGCGCGCCCTGCGCCGCCGAGAACGGTCGCACCTATGCGATCCACAATCCAGCCAGACCCGATGAATGCGTTGGCCATGCTGCGCGGGGATCGGTTGCGGACGTGGACGCCGCGGTGCGCTCCGCCCATGAAGCCTATCCTGCTTGGGCGCGAATGCCCTATGGCGAACGCGCCGAGCTACTGGTGAAAATCGCCAGGGTTCTGGTCGAGGACGAGGCCGACGTTGACTTTCGCTCCAGACTTTTCTGCCGTGAGCATGGAAAGATTCTGAAAGAGACCCGAATGGAAATGGCGCGGCTCGGCGACCGCTTTCTGCTCTCCGCCTCCTATGCCGACCGGCTGCAGGACGACGAGAAGCTGTCCGGCCCGCCTTTTGACACGATCATCACGCGTCAGCCGCGTGGTGTCGCCGCACTGATCGTACCGTGGAACTGGCCACTGTCGATCCTTGGCGCCAAGTTGCCGCAGGCCCTGATCGCCGGAAATACGGTGGTCGTAAAACCATCGCAGAATTCGGCCTTGGCGCCGACATTGACGCTGCACAAGATCGCACAGCTCCTGCCGCCCGGCGTGCTGAACGTGATCACCGGCAGCTCCAGTGAAATCGGCGACGCATTGGTCGGTCACAAACTGGTCCGGCGGGTCAATTTCACCGGCTCGATCGAAATCGGCAAGCACGTCATGAAGACGGCGGCGGATCACCTGACACCCGTAACGCTCGAACTGGGTGGCAACGATGCCGCGATCATCCTGCCCGATGCGGTGCTGGACGATGCGGCGTTTATGCGGATGTATCTCGGCGCCTTTATGTCGAGTGGCCAGATTTGCATGGCCCTAAAGCGGCTCTATGTGCATCGGTCGCGGTACGACGAGGTGGTCGATGGCCTGTCGGCCGCCTGCGCAAAGCAGGTCGTGGGTGACGGTATGTTGCCTGAAACGACGATGGGACCGCTGAACAACCGCAAGCAGCTTGGCATTGTCCAAGCGATGATCGCAGAGGCGCGCAGCGCGGGTGCCGAGGTCAAGGAATTCGGCTCCGTGCCAGATGCCGAACTCTACGAAAAGGGCTATTTCCAGAAACCGACACTGGTTTTCCGGCCAGAACCCGGCCTTAGCGTCGTGCGCGAGGAACAATTTGGCCCAATTCTGCCGATCATTCCGTTTGATGACGAGGCAGAGGCGGTGCGGCTGGCAAACGACAGTGATTTTGGCCTCTGCTCCTCTGTCTGGACTGAGGATCGCGAGCGGGCACTGGTCATCGCCCGCCAGCTCGAGGCTGGTTATACCTACATCAACGGGCATGGACCCGCAGCACAGGACAGCCGCGGTCCCTTTGGCGGCTTCAAGAAATCCGGCATCGGCCGCAACTTGGGCTATGAGGGCGTTCTGGAATTCCAGGGCTATCATTCGATCTCTGCTCCAGCGGGCTGGTTGAATAACACCTGACGGTGCAAGCCGGATAACAGGCAGGCTTGCCTGACGTTCGACGGCCTGCCCATTCTGGGCCGGATCTCTCCAAACAACGCACAAATGACCCACCCGAGCTCGGGTGGGTCCCGGGAAACGGAGCGCTGTGCCAAGACCGAGATGGCGATCCGCAACGTCGGGGAAGAGGGCCAACTCTTATAGATGGAGGCGCTGCGGGATGGCGACAGACGTGTTGTGCTTGGCCGACAGCGACAAACAACGCGTGGAACTGAGCAACGGGGCCGAACCGTCGAAAGCGCCAAATCAGTCGATATGAGCCAGGATTTTTTGGGCCAGAAGCCGGTAATCGGCTTTTTCCGCCTCACTGATTTCGCCGAAGTCCATTGCGCCGACAGTTTTCTGCCATTCGGCGGTGGCCGCAGCCATGCGTCCAGAAAGACCGAGATCGGCGGCTGTCTTCGCGGCTTCCTCCATTTCGGCAGCGCGCCGTTCGCCATGCACCATGACACGTTCGAGCATGTAGGCCGAGCGCTCAGCCCAGCCAAAACCCGGAAACGAACTTTCAAGGGACGGCAAGACCACCCCGTCGACGCCTTCCCGGGTCGCGGAAAGCACGCATTCGACGACCAGGGCCTCAATGCCCTTGATCATGATGCTGCGGATCATCTTGATCGCCGAGGCTGTGCCAATTGGGCCCGGGGCGATTGTCGGCCGCATGTCCAGACTTTCAAGGACGGCGAGCGCCTCAGTCGCATGCGGCCCGCTGACCAGCAGCGGCGCGTGTTGGCGAAGCGGCAACACCGGGGACATGACGGCAACATCCACATAGCGCGCGCCGGCGGCCTCTATCGTCTCGGCTGCCGCCCGTTTTGAAGCCGGCGCACAGGAGTTCATGTCGAAATACAGAGCGCCGGGAAGAATATGCGCTGCCGTGCTCTGAGCTGCGGCAAGTGCCTGATCAGCGGTCACTGTGCTGAAGACGAGGTTGGCGTTCTCGAGGGCCTCTTGCAGTGTTGCGTGGCCAGAAATGCCGACGCGCAGATAGTCGGCTCGTTTTCCGGCTGCCACGCTCTCCTTAACGCTGGCGGTCTTTGTGTCGAACGCGTTCACCACCGAGCGGGTGCGCGCATCCCAGCCTTCGGTAAAGGCTGTCGCGGCTTCACCAAAACCGACAAAGGCAATCGTCTGCATGGGTATCTGTCCAATTCGCGCAGTTAAGAATGAAAAATCCGGTCGATATAGTCGATGACACGCATGGCCGGTAGCAAATCGCTTATCGACGACTGCACGGCCCGATCCCCATTGATCGCGTCGATGAAGGCTTGGTTCTGGTCGACAAACGCCGCGCCTGAAAGGGGTACTGACTTGTGTTCATGATCGGTCATCCCATCGCGAAACACATGAAACGTGCCCGTATCGCCAATGTAGCGGTAGAAGCCGCCGAAGGGACCTTGATTGTTGAACGAGAGCGCAAGCGAGAGCAGAGCGCCGTTGCTGGCCTTCAGGGCAATGCTCATATCCATCGGTATGCCGAGCACGGGATGTCGTGGTCCGGCGTGACCGAAGGCTTGCGGCTCGGGATCACCGGTCAGCCAGATGAACAGGTCGATCGTATGGCAGGCGTGGTGCCAAAGAAGATTGTCCACCCAACTACGCGGTTTGCCATGCATGTTGAGGTTGGAGCGGCGGAAAAAATAGGTCTCTGCCACGAGGTGATGCAGGACAAATGATCCCTCGTCGATCCGCGCTTTCAAGTGTCGGTGAGCCGGGGAAAAACGGCGCGTATGGCAGGCCATCGCCACTTGTGCCGGCCGCGTATCGCAAAGTTCAGCAAGCGCCTCGCAAGCCGCCAGATCGAGCCCCATCGGGATCTCTAAAAGCACATGCTTTCCGGCTTTCAACGCTTTGGTTGCGTGCTCCGGGTGCAGGCTGGACGGACTGGCGATAATCACCGCGTCGATGTCGTCTCGCCCCAAGATCGCATCAAGGTCGGCGGTGGCGGTGGCTATGTTCCATTTGGCTGCAAAAGCGTTCCCCGCCATTGCGTCGCCATAGACCACAGCCACCACCTTAATTCCAACCATGCACGACAGCGACTGCATATGCACATCGGCGATTGCACCTTCGCCAACGATACCGATCCGCACCATCGCCCTATCGACCCGCAGTTACTTGTTACGGTAGCAAGCGAGCCCGGCAGCGGTGAGCGAGGCGGAGACGTGATAGTGCTGATAGACTTCCTCGATATCCATGTTCATGGCGCCGCGCGCCACCAGCCACATGATCAGTTCGGCGCCCTCGTGGCCAGCTTCCTTCATAAAGACGCCATTTGGGATTTTGGTCAGCGCCATAGGATCGGTGACCATCTTGTCGAGGAACATACGGTCGAAATCCGGCTTCATGAAGCCTGAGCGTTCGCCTTGCAATTGGTGAGACATGCCCCCGGTGCCCATGATCAGGACCCGCGTATCCTTTGGATACGCATCGACTGCCTTGCGGATCGCCTGACCAAGCTTGAAGCAACGCAGTGGCATTGGCAGAGGAAACTGGATCGTGTTGACCGTGATCGGGATCACACGGGTCGGCCACTCCTCGATCTCACCGGCCGGACCGCCGAAAAAGACGCTCATTGGAACGGTAAATCCATGATCGACTTCCATTTCCTGGAACATCGTCATGTCGAACTCTTGGGCGACCAGGTGTTCAATCAGGTGCCAGCTCAGGTCGGGATCGCCCTGGAAAGGGGGAATAGGCCTTGGGCCCCAGCCTTCGTCGCCGGAAAGGTATTGCGCTGCGGCTCCAATGCCGAAGGTCGGCACACGGTCCAGAAACACCTCCAGCCCATGGTCGTTGTAGATGACGATGGTGACGTCAGGCTTTAATTCTTTGACGAACTCCTTGGCCGGAAGATAGCCGTCGAACAACGGCTTCCAGTAGGGGTCCTGCGTGATTCCGCTGTCCATGGCGATGCCGATGGAAGGAACGTGGCTCGTCGTAACTGCCGCGATGATTTCAGCCATGGAAACCTCTTATTTACTGGTGTGGGCGTTGAGTTTGGCGCGAAACTCTTCGAGTGTCATACTGTTTTGCTGCGCGCCCACATGCTGCATGGAGGTGTGGTTGATCGATGCCAGCTTGAACACGTAATAGATGTTGCCGCCCGACCGGATCATCCCGATCCAGTCACGGTCGAAGACCAGCTGCTTCGACTCTTCGCTGAGGCCGAACTGCGCACAGTATGCGGCCTCGTCTGCGGCGAACGCAGCGCGATTATCCCGCTTGGTCAGGGACATACACATCTTGTTGAGCGGATAGTTCTTCTGGCTGCGTGTGCCGTCGAACAGATAGGTGCCCTCGAGCGAGCGGGCGAGACGCTTATCTTCCTCGATGCGCTCGCTGATCGTCGGCTCACCGGCGGCTTCTTCATCGGACGATGACATGAAAATCTCCTTGTTCGCACTGAAGCGGAACCTGCCACTTCACATTAGCACTTCCGAAGAGCAGGCTGAAATTGGAAACGCGCGCTCTACCATTCATTTTCCGCAAAACATCGACTTGATTAAACCCGATAATGCCTATTTTCCGCCAAAACTACATTCATCATTGACGAATGGCCTGACCACTGAGGACATCAGTCTTCGAATGGCAGGCCGATATACTGTTCGGCCAGCGCCGCCTGAGCGCGCTCGGAAGTGCACAGATGATCGTAATCGTTGATGCGCACCTTTTTCTCGAACGCCGTTTCTTCCGGGAACACGTGCAGAAGTTTGGTCAGCCACCATGTCAGACGCTCGGCTGACCAGACGCGTCGAAGCGCCGTTGCAGAATAGTCGGCGAGATAAGTGTCGTCGCCCTTGCCGTAATGGGACTCAAGGCCGCGAGCCAAATAGAAGACGTCAGAGACTGCCAGGTTGAGACCCTTTGCGCCGGTGGGCGGAACGATGTGCGCCGCGTCACCGGCCAGGAACATCTGCCCATAGCGCATCGGTTCGGCGACGAAACTGCGCAGTGGGGCGATGGATTTCTCGATCGATGGACCGGTGACAATCTGATCGGCGAGTTCGCTCGGAAAGCGTGTTTTCAACTCTTCCCAGAAGCGCTCATCCGGCCATTCGTTGAGATCGGCATCCACATCGCACTGGATATAGTAGCGGCTGAGCATCGGGTTGCGCTGGGAGGCGAGAGCGAAGCCATTTTCGTGCCGCGCATAGATGATATCGGGCAGGGGCGGGGTTTCCGACATGATGCCGAGCCAGCCGAACGGGTAGACCTGTTCATAGATCTTAAGGATATCAGCAGGGATCGATTGTCGCCCAACACCGTGGAAACCGTCGCAGGCGGCGACGAAATCGCACTCAATGCGCTCACTCTTGCCGTCCTTGACATAGGTCACATAGGGTTTGTCGCTGGTCAAATCGTGCAGCGCGACGTCCACCGCTTCGTTGATGATTTCGGCTCCCGCCTTCTCGCGCGCGGCATACAGATCTTCAGTGATCGCCGTCTGACCATAGGCCATCATCGGCTTGCCGGTATATTTGACCGTATCGATGAAGAACGGATCGCGTCCCTGCCAGACGATATGCGTACCGTTGTGCAAATGTCCCTCGCGGTCCATGCGCTCGCCCAGGCCAATGTCGCGCAGCAACTTGATCGTGCCATACTCCAGCACACCAGCGCGGATGCGCTTGAGCACATAGGCCTTGCTCTGTCGCTCCAGAACGATGTTATCGATCCCTTTCAGGTCGAGG
The DNA here is from genome assembly GCF_008085915.1 of Oceaniovalibus sp. ACAM 378. Taxonomy (GTDB): domain Bacteria; phylum Pseudomonadota; class Alphaproteobacteria; order Rhodobacterales; family Rhodobacteraceae; genus Oceaniglobus. The sequence goes on from NZ_VSJK01000017.1 coordinate 27,721, forward strand.
ATGTGGGAGAGCAGTAGCCCAGCAGGCCCCCCTCCGATAATTGCAACGCGCGTTTTCTTCATTGTTCAAGCTACCAACTTAGTGAATTTTCAAGGCAATTGTCGCGCCGGGCGCGGCGGGTCCGTCTAGACAAACCATGGCGAGAACCCCAATAAAGGCTATGGCGGTTGCGCTGTCAAGAAAATGAACTCCGGTTTGCAGAGTGGACCACCCAGAAACACAGAGCTGAATGCAGCGCCACAATGCCGAAGTTGCCGAGTTGACAGAACCGGGCTTTTGAAGGCTTTTCTTGCCCGCCCTTTTTCATCCAGAAACATGGAAGTGGCATAATGAAATCCGATGAAGAATCAGCGCCTTCTGGCATTCGCTCGCTGCTGCGCGGGCTCGAAGTCCTGACCGCGGTCAACGAGAATCCACCGGCCACGATTTCCCGGCTGGTCACCCTGACGGACTTACCCAAGGCAACCGTGATCCGCCTTCTGGCCACATTGAGATCGGCTGGTTATCTGCGCCAAAACAGCGACACCGGCGCATATGAGCCGTTACCGAAGGTGCGCCGTCTGGCCAGCGCGATGATGATCGAAAACCCGTTTCTCAACGAAGCACGCCAGCGGTTAAACCTGTTCGGTCAGCAAATCAGCTGGCCATCGGACCTCTTGATAGCAGAGCCCGATGCGATGGTCGTCGTTGCCTCCAACCGCGACACGGCGCCGATCCATCTGCGCCGCTTCGAACAACGGCGATTTCCGATTCTAGATTCGGCCGCAGGTCTGGCCTTCCTGGCTGTCCTGCCGCAAAGCGAGCGGCTGAAAATTGTCAATCGCCACTGCGATATGCAGTCTGGCGGGAATAATACTGGTGCCTTGGTCGACCGGACCCTCGCGGCAATTGCGGCCGTCGAGGCGCAGGGCTATTCGTCGCACGACTACAACGCGCCGATGGCCGGAACGAAGGCGGTCGGTGTCGCGGTGATGTCGGATAAACAGCCGGTTGGCGCGCTCGTTCAGATCATCCTCAAAAACGCGATCACCGACGAACAACTTCATCAGCAATATCTTCCGGCGCTGCATGAATGCGCGGCGAATCTCGGCGACGCTTATCAGTTGCACCGGGGTATGGAGATGGCGTTTCCCCTGACATGATCGCTATTCTTCGGCGGCGATCGTGCGCAGATGCTCAAGCAGGCGCTGCTGCGGCACGCCCGGCATCCAGTCTTCGCGCATCGTGATGCCTATCGAGCGCTCGCTGCCATCCAATGGGTAGGGGATTTCCGAAAGCAGGCCGAGCTTGATCTCATATGACACCTGCCGCGCCGAAATGACGGTAAGCCGGTTGCTGTTCATCAGCAGGCCTCGCAGCACTGTCAGCGATCCGGTCTCGATCGGATGCGCCTCGCCTTGTGGACGATCGAGCATCTTGTAAAATCCGTCGAAATAGGTCCGTGCCGGCGCGCCGGTACGCGGCGCGATCCATGGCCACGACGCCAAACGCTGTAATGTTACGGCTTCGCCGCCGAGCAGCGGGTGGTCGCTGCGACCGACGATGATCATCCGATCGATGAACAACCCTTCCTGCACAAGTTCAGGCGGCAAAAGGGCGCGGCGCAGGGCGCCGATTATGATATCAATATCGCCATGACGCAGCGCCTTTGAGAGATCAATATAAGGAGCGTCGACCACGGTGATATCTAACATCGGGTATTCGTCGGTGAGAAGCATCAGCGCGCGCGGCAGAAGGCTGGTCTTGGCCAATGGCAGGCAACCAATCGCCAAGCGTCCGACAAAGGTACCCTTCCAGCCTTGCACATCGGCCTGTGCCTGAACAAACTCTCCCAATGCCAACTTGGCCAGGCGCGAGAATTCAACCGCCTGACGCGTCGGCTTGATGCCGGCGCTCGTGCGCTCGAACAGCGCACAGGTAAGCTGTGCCTCAAGCTCGCGGCATGAGCGATGCACTGTCGATTGCTGCACGGACAGTTGCTGCGCACCAAGCCGAAAGCTCTCGTGCTCGACCACCGAGATCAGGGCCCGCAGTTGGCTGAGTGTAAAGCGACGGTACAAATGTGGTGGCGGCTTGTCGGTGAAGCGGGCCGCATAGTCGGCCGCCCGTCGCAGATAGTGCGTACCGCGACGGATCCGCGTCAGGTAGATCGCACCGAGCTCTGTCAGCACCATGCCGCGCTGACGTTCAAACAGTCTTACCCCGAGCTGAATTTCCACCTTCGCGATGCCTTGGGTCAATGCGGGCTGCGACAGATTCAAATGGTTGCTTGCGCGCGTGATGCTTCGCATCGAAGCAATCGTCTCCAGCGCCTGCAGGTGTTTCAGGTTCGGAATATAGCTATAGCTGTCCAAAACAGGTCCTCCTGCAAAATCGACGTCCGTGGCTCGCCTGCGCCAAGTTTGCACCCTAACAAAAAAGATACTTGTGGAAAATGAATAGTTGGCGCTGACCGGTGCGAAATTCATATTGGCGGATAAGGTCGAAATACCGCTAGTTTGTGGATGTGTGAACACCCACTCCAAGAAGCAAGAAGGTAGCAATCGTCCCAATGGCCAGCGACAAAACTGCTCTCGTCATCAGCGCTCATTCTGCCGATTTTGTATGGAGGGCGGGCGGTGCCATCGCCCAGCATTCCAAGCTTGGCTATGAGGTCACGGTTGTTTGCCTCTCCTACGGCGAGCGGGGCGAATCTGCCAAGCTGTGGAAGTCCGAGGGCATGACACTCGACAAGGTCAAGACGGAGCGTCGGCATGAAGCCGAGAATGCCGCCAAGGCACTTGGCGTTCACGATATCCAATTCTTCGATCTTGGCGATTATCCGCTCGAGGTCGACCGGGACGCGAAATACCGGCTGGTTGATGTGATCCGCTCCGTACAGCCACGCTTCATGTTCAGCCACGCCCATTACGACCCTTATAATCTCGACCATTCCCATACGACCAAGGTCGCCATGGAGTGCCGGATGATCGCCCAGGCCTGGGGCCACAACCCCGGGGAAAAGGTGCTCGGTGCGCCGCAGCTCTATCTGTTCGAGCCGCATCAGACCGAGCAGATGGGCTGGAAGCCGGATACGTTCCTCGACATCACCGATGTCTGGGAGAAGAAAAAGAAGGCTATTGAGTGCATGAAGGGCCAGGAACACCTCTGGGACTTCTACACCAATCTGGCCGAAAACCGCGGCAATCATTTCCGCCGCAACTCCGGTGGTCAGTCAGGCGGTCGAGCCGCCAGATACGCGGAAGGCTTCCAGTCGGTTTATCCACGCACCGTCGACGAACTCTAAGGGGGCGCCCGGCGGGGCGTCTTCCTCCACAATTCGGGTCGAAATGCGCAAAAACAGAAGTTTGGAACAGGCTGCCATGAACGTTGTCGTACAGAACATCGAGCGGGCTGATCCCGTAATCATTGAGGGACTCGCCCGGTGTGGCGTTTCGACTGTGCATGAGGCGCAGGGGCGCAAAGGGCTTCTGGCCGCTTACATGCGCCCTATCTATCCCGGCGCCCGGATCGGCGCCTCTGCAGTCACCGTCCTGGCACCGCCTTGCGATAACTGGATGGTGCATGTCGCTGTTGAGCAGGTGCAGGCCGGTGATATTCTCGTCCTTGCGACCACGTCTCCTACGGATGCCGGCTATTTCGGTGACCTTCTCGCCACCTCCATGCAAGCGCGCGGTGGCGTTGGGCTGATCATCGATGCCGGCGTGCGCGATGTGCGAGAATTGACGGAGATGCGCTTTCCCGTGTGGTCGAAAGCGATCTGCGCGCAAGGCACAGTCAAGGAGACCCTGGGCTCGGTCAACATACCGGTGGTTTGCGCCGGCGCACTGGTTCATCCGGGAGACATTATCATTGCCGATGATGACGGTGTCTGCGTGGTGCGACGCGAGGAAGCCGCAGATGTGCTGGTCAAAGCCCGCGAGCGTGAAAGCAACGAAGAGGCCAAGCGTGTCCGGCTTGCCGCCGGCGAACTCGGTCTCGACCTTTATGACATGCGCGCGCGCCTGGAGCAGAAAGGCCTGAAATATGTCTGACGGCGTGCGCTGCATGTGGATGCGCGGCGGCACCTCGAAGGGCGGGGTCTTTCTTGCCGACGATCTTCCGTCGGACACGGCGGCACGCAACGCGTTTCTGCTGGGCGTCATGGGGTCGCCGGATCCACGCCAGATCGACGGTCTGGGCGGCGCCGATCCGTTAACCTCGAAAGTGGCGATCGTCTCCCCTTCGGCGCGCGACGACGCTGATATCGAATATTTATTCTTGCAGGTCTTCGTCGATCAAGCGCTGGTCACGGACGCACAGGGGTGCGGCAACATGTTGGCCGCCGTCGGCCCATTTGCCATAGAGCGTGGCCTGGTGCCGGTGCAAGACGGGGAAACCAGCGTTCGTATCTATATGGCGAACACCGGCAAGGTGGCCGTGGCGCGTGTTGCGACACCAGACGGGCGTGTCACCTATCGCGGCGAGGCGCGCATTGATGGCGTTCCGGCAACGGCTGCCGCGGTGCCGCTCGAGTTTCTGGACGTTGCCGGTTCCAGTTGTGGCGCGCTTCTGCCCACCGGGCGCCCGGTTGACATGATCGATGGCCTCGCCGTGACCTGCATCGACAACGGCATGCCGGTGGTTGTGCTTGCCGCAAGCGATATTGGCATCACCGGCTATGAAACGCGTGAAGAACTTGATGCCAACACAGAGCTGAAAGCACGTCTGGAAGTTATCCGTTTGATTGCCGGTCCGATGATGAATCTCGGCGACGTGACGCAGAAGTCGGTGCCAAAAATGACCATCGTGGCTCCCTCCCGGAATGGCGGGGCGATCACCACGCGCACGTTCATCCCACACCGCTGCCACGCGTCCATTGGAGTGTTCGGCGCTGTCAGTGTCGCCACCGCCTGCCTTTTGCCGGGCGCGCCGGTGGCAGACATCGCCAATGTGCCGCCGGGCTCGGAGAAGATAATGCTAATAGAGCATCCTTCCGGGGCGACGCCGACGATCCTTTCGGTCGACGAAGAGGGCGCGGTTACCAGCGCCGGAATGCTGCGCACAGCACGCAAACTTTTTGATGGTGAGGTATTCGCGCAATGACAACAGAACCAAGGACTACAGCCATCGAACCGGCGACATTTCACCCGAATCCGTCCAAGCCAACCTATGTGCCGCCGGTCGGCGCGGTTGACGCGCATTGCCATGTCTTCGGCCCTGCGGCGCGTTTTCCCTACGCGGCCGAGCGCAAATACACCCCCGTCGACGCGCCAAAGGAAAAGCTGTTCGCCCTGCGCCGCCATCTCGGCTTCGCCCGCAACGTCATTGTCCAGGCGAGCTGTCACGGAAAGGACAATGCGGCGCTCATCGACGCGCTTGAAGCGGATCCGCAAGCAACGCGCGGTGTTGCCGTGGTCGATCCCTCCATTTCCGATGCCGAACTCGAAAAGATGGACAAAGCCGGCGTGCGCGCCGTGCGCTTCAATTTTCTGTCCCGCCTCGTCGATACCACGCCGCGCGAAGACTTTCAGCGCATTGCCGAGCGGGTGGCCAAGCTTGGCTGGCATATCGTCGTCTATTTCGAGATGCCCGACCTCCCGGATCTGGCACCCTTCTTGCGCAGCCTTCCGACGACGGTGGTCATTGACCATATGGGTCGACCGGACGTAGCGGCCGGCGTCGATGCCGCTCCGTTTCGCGGCTTGATGACCCTGCTCGAGGACGATAAATTTTGGGTCAAAGTCGGTTGCCCGGAGCGGCTGACATGCGACGGCCCGCCCTATCGCGACGTGGTACCCTTTGCACGGCGCCTGGTCGAAACCTATTCAGACCGGGTCCTGTGGGGCACAGATTGGCCGCATCCAAACATGACAAGCCACATTCCCGATGACGGGCTGCTTGTCGATCTGATTCCGCAGATCGCCCCCACTCTGGACCTCCAGCGCAAGTTGCTCATACACAATCCGCTCCGCCTTTACTGGGGCGAGGAATGACCCGCATGACAATCCCCTCGCAGCCTTCAAGAGGTTTTGAACCTGGGGTCTTCAGCATCTTGCCCTCGCTGCAGCCTCAGAGTGCGCCGGGCACAATTCGTGTCGCGCGCCCTCTGCCGGTTCGCAAAAGGTGCATCGACATCGACGGAACGGCATCAGCACGATCAACCCCTATGGCGTCGAGGCGACACGCCGTTTCGCAGGTGGTGACCCGATAAGCCAATAACATACGCGGCGGGACCATATCCCACCGCAGGCACGATGGGTGCCAAGAACACAACGGGGAGGAAAAATATGAAACTTATAGCAGCAGGACTGGCCGGATTGCTTGGTTTGGCGATCACTGTGACACATGCCGACGCTGCCGAGTTGCGTCTGGCGCACTTCATGTCGCCTATGCATCACATGCAAAAGCGCATGATGGAGCCGCTGGCGGAAAAACTTGCGGCCGAGACCGACGGCGAGGTGACCCTCCGTATTTTCCCGTCTGGCGAATTAAGCAAGAGCGCCGCTGCACAGTGGAAGACGGCCCTGACCGGCGTTGCCGACATAACGTTCGGGCTGCAGGGCTATACCAGTGAAACCTTCCCGCGCACCATGTTTGTCGTCGCGCCAGGCCTGTTTCACTCTTCGACCGAGGCGACCAAGGCGCTTTGGGAGAACATCGATGCTCTGGCGCCCGATTACGAGCGTGCCAAACTGCTTGCCGCCTGGGCGGCTGAACCGGCCATCATCATGACCAAGACTGTCCCCGTCGAGACGATGGATGACATGAAGGGCCTGAAGATCCGGACCGCCGATCAGGTTGGAGCGGCTATCGTTCAGGCAATGGGCGGCACACCTGTGCCCCTGCCCGCGAGCGAAATGTACACGGCCCTCGACACGGGCGTAATCGACGGCATCATGAGCGATGCCAGCACCATCGCATCCTTCAAGCTGCATGAGGTCGCCAACTATTTCACCGTCGGCCTGCCGTCCAGCACATCGGCCTACTTCATGGTCATGAACAAGGACAGCTTTGGAAATCTGAACGAGGAGCAGCAGGCAAAACTGGATGCACTGACCGGCCAGGAGCTCAGCATGACAGCCAGCAAATCCTATGCCGATGAGGCAGCACACGGTTTGCAGATGGTACGCGAAGCCGGCAAGACAATCATCGAGGTCCAGCCCGCCGTTCTCGAGGATTTCCACGCCAAGTCCGACATCGTGGTGCAGTCAATGCTGCAGGCGGCAGAAGCTGCCGGGATTGACGGGGAGACAATCCTCGAGGGACTGCGCGGCAGCGTATCGGCGACCCAATAAGAGAATAGCACATGCGGCGGGGAGATATCCCGCCGCGGCATAATGCATGTCGAAAAAAACAACGGGGAGGAAAGATATGAAACGTATAGCAGCAGGGCTGGCCGGATTGCTCGGTTTGGCGATCACAACGGCAGCAACATCCGCCAATGCCACCGAGTTGAAGGTCTCGCACTTCATGTCGCCCATGCATCATATGCAGGTGCGGGTACTCGAGCCGATGGCCAAGGAGTTGGCCGAGCAGACGGGCGATAGTCTGACGTTTCGCATCTTTCCCTCCGGTGAACTGAGCAAAAGTCCCGCGGCACAGTGGAAAACGGCGTTGACCGGTGTCACCGACATCGCTTTCGGGCTGCCAGGCTATACGACAGAGAATTTTCCACGCACCATGCTGGCCGTGTCACCTGGTCTCTTCGAAACCGCCGCCGAGGCGACCAACGCCATATGGGATGACATCGCCGATATCGCCCCGGACTATGAGCGGGCCAAGCTGCTCGCCCTGTGGAGCACTGAGCCGGCAGCCCTCATGACCCGGGACAAACCGGTGCGCACTCTTGCCGATATAAAGGGCCTGAAAATCCGGACCGCCGATCAGGTTGCGGCGGCACTTATCGACGCCTGGGGCGGCACGCCAGTGCCCCTGCCGGCGAGCGAAATCTATACGGCCATGGATACAGGTGTCATCGACGGCCTGTTCATTGATGCGAGCGGCGTGCCGTCCTTCCGTCTCGACGAAGTCGTTAAATATGTGACACTCGATCTGCCAACGCCTTCCTCGGTCTTTTTCCTGGTCATGAACAAGGATTCCTGGGACGGGCTGAGCGATGGCGAAAAAACGGCGCTCGACAGCCTGAGCGGACGTCAGCTCAGTCTCGATTCTGCGGCCTCCAACACTCTGGAAGCAGAGCGGGGCATGGACATGCTGGAAAAGGCGGGCCGGGAAATTATCCGGCTCGAGGACGAAGCGAGACAGGCTTTCGTAGACGCAACGAAACCAGTGGCGGAACAGCTTGTCGCAGATGCCGAGAGCCGCGGCGTGGCAAACGCGGCGGATATTGCCTCCGCTCTCCAGAAGAAGAAGTAACAAACAATGAGTATACCTCGTTCGAAGGACGCTAGGCCGGCGGTCCTTGACCGTCTGGTCGACGGGTTCGGCCTTCTGGGCGGGATAGCAATCCTGTTTCTGGCCGGACTGGTGTTCTGCGATGTGATAGGGCGTGCCTTCGGATCACCGATTTTTGGCGCACGCGATATCATGGTGATGATGCTGGCGGTGATCATCGCCAGCGGATTCGCCAGCGGAGCAACGCAGGGTGTCCACATCTCCATCGACGCCCTGAAGAATGTCCTGCCAGCCCCGCTGCGACGCGGCCAGCTCCTGCTTGCCGACCTGATCAGCTTGACGATACTCGCCATCCTCGCTTGGCGTAGCTTCGTGGGCGGTATGGAAGCCGGTGATTTCGGCGAGCGGACTATGCTTTTGTCGCTGCCCTACGCGCCCTTCTATTTCGCCCTGTCACTCGGCTTCGGTCTTCATGCCCTGGTCATCGCTTTCGACATCATCAAACAATTGACGCTGGGAAACAGGCATGCCGAATGAGTTTTATGGGCTGCTGGGCATTGTAGGCCTGGCGGTACTCCTGATCCTGCGGGTGCCGGTGGCGCTCGCCATCGCCACCGTCGGCTTTGCCGGTATCGTGGCGCTGAGTGGCTTTAACAGCGCTTTCTACATGGCCTCGTCCGAAGCCTTCGCGACTGTCACGCAATACGAACTTGTCGTCATCCCGCTGTTTGTTCTGATGGGCAATATCGCCAGCGCATCCGGCCTCAGTCGCGATCTATATGATGCGGCTTTCGCCTGGATCGGCCGGCTGCGCGGCGGACTTGCCTCAGCGACGGTCATCGGCTGCGCTGGATTCTCCGCTCTCAGCGGGTCGTCCATTGCCTCGGCTGTCACCATGGGCCGCGTTGCCCTGCCCGAGATGAAGCGTTTCGCCTATTCGGACGCATTGGCAACAGGATCTGTGGCTGCCGGTGGCACGCTCGGCATCCTGATTCCGCCATCGACCGGGTTCATCATCTATGCCACGCTCACCGAGCAATCGATCGGCCGCCTGTTTATGGCTGGCATCCTGCCTGGCATCCTGCTCACCTCGCTGTTTGTCGTCGCAATCTATATTGTCACGCTGATACGTCCGGCCGACGGTCCGGCCGGAAAGCCCTTCACTCTGCGCGAAAGTTGCCGCGCCACGCTGCGCGCCTCGCTGATTGGCGGCATCATCGTCATCACGATCGGTGGCATTTATCTTGGCTTTTTCACTCCGGCCGAAGCCGCTGGTGTCGGGGCGGTGCTGACTCTGTTTGTATCATTCTTCCGCGGTCGCCTTAATCTGACAGAGTGGAAAGAGGTGCTGATGCAAACGGTGCGGACGACCTCTATGGTCTTCCTCATCCTCGTTGGCGCCAACATCTTCGGCCCGTTCCTCTCGCTCAGCGATCTGCCGAACTTTATCAGCCAAAGCCTCACCAGTCTCGATGTCGGCCCCTATGGCATTCTGTTCCTGATCCTCGCCACCTATATCGTGCTCGGCACCTTCCTTGAGGGGTTGTCGCTGTTGGTCATTACCCTGCCGATCGTTTTCCCTGTCATCGTCGCCGCTGGTTTCGATCCTATCTGGTTTGGCGTGATCGCTGTGATCACTCTCGAGATGGGACTGATTTCTCCACCAGTCGGCCTCAATGTCTTTGTCGTCGCCAGTATCTCCGACAACGTACCGCTATCGACCGTTTTCCGCGGCGTCATCCCGTTCTGGATCGCCATGGCGGTTTGTACGGTGCTGCTGATCCTGTTCCCGGCTATCGCGCTCTACATTCCGCAAACAATGATGGGGCAGTAGCGCGCCGTCTCGAAAACGGACTGCGGACTTCTCATAAGCCAAGGCAAAGAATACGATATGACCGACACAATTGACCATTTCACTGGTGCCGATGCGGTGCTGTCCAGCCTGAAGGCGAATGGCGTCGACTATCTGTTCGTCAATGCGGGCAGCGATTTTGCGCCAATCATCGAGAGCTATGCCAAACGCGGCGACGACGAAAGTTTTGCGCCGCGACCCGTCATTGTGCCGCATGAGGCCGCGCTCGTGGCCATGGCGCATGGCTATTATCTGGTGACCGGTCGGCCGCAGGCCGCTATGGTCCATGTCAACGTTGGGCTGGCCAATGCCGTGATGGGGCTGATCAATGCCCATGCCGATGACGTGCCGCTGATCATGCTGTCCGGGCGCACTCCACTGACCGAGCACGATCGCCCGGGTGCGCGCCGTACACCGATCCAGTATGGGCAGGAACAATTTGACCAGAGCGGCATGGTCCGCGAGCTGGTCAAATGGGATTACGAACTGCGATATGCAGAAAACGCCGCCAATCTGGTGTCGCGCGGCTATGCCATCGCCATGTCCGAGCCCGTCGGCGCTGTCTATCTGAGCATGCCGCGCGAGCCCCTGTGCGAACCGGCTCCGGTTGACAGAACTCCGCCGATCCAAACAGCGGCGAGCCCCGCCGCTCCCAATCCGCAGGCCGTGGAGCAAGCAGCGGCTTGGCTGGCTTCGGCGAAGAATCCGCTGATCATCTGTCAACGTGGCGACCCGGCCGGAAAAGTCTCGGCGTTGCTGGGCGAGTTGTCCGAGCGACACGGTATCGCCGTCAGCGAAGTGTTCGCCACACGTAACGTTATGGCAAGCGACCATCCGATGCTCGTCGGCCCCAACCTCGCAGAGCTTCTGCCGGCCGCCGATGTCATCCTGGTCGTCGACGCACCGGTTGCCTGGATAGAAAATGTTGCGCAGCCGGACGCGGGAGCAAAAGTCATCCATATCGGCCCCGATCCCCTGTTCGCGCGGATGCCAGTGCGCTCCTATCGTACGTCATTGGCCATCGCAGCGAATACGGCGAACGTCCTTTCGGCCCTCGACACCGCACTCGGCGCACATGCGCCCGCCGATAACAAGCGCCGGGAGGTTACACTTGCCCGCCATGAGACCTATCGCAACAGTGTGGCAAAGGCAGCAGAAGCCGGAAGCCGTGGCGCGGCCAGCAAGGCGTGGGTCGCGCGCTGCATTTCCGATATTCTGGGCGATGATGGCATCATTTTCAATGAACGCGGCGCGCCATCGCCCTTTTACACGCTCAAGGCTGGCAATCGCTTCTTTGGAAACACGCCGGCCGGTGGCCTCGGCTGGGCTCTGCCCGCCGCACTTGGCGCACAGCTGGCCGAGCGCGATCGGCTCGTCGTCTGCGTCGTCGGCGATGGCTCTTACATGTTCGCCAATCCCGTCGCCTGCCACCAGGTGGCGGAAGCGCACGGCCTACCGCTGCTGACAGTGATCCTCAACAACGGCGCTTGGGACGCCGTACGCCTGTCGACACTGGAAGTTTATCCGGAAGGCTTTGCCTCGCGTGCCAATCAGACGCCGATGTCAAGCTTGTCACCGTCGCCTGACTATTGCTCCGTCGCCGCCGGCTCGCGTGCGTGGACGCGTCTTGTTGAAGATGCCGAGGATCTTCCGGCGGTGCTAGCCGAGGCCCTGAACGTCATACGCAACGATCGCCAGCAAGTCGTCCTTAACGTGCGGGTGCGCCCGGATTGAACGGGATTGAACGGGCCGCAGATCGACTGCCTGACTCCCCCAAAGTCGCCACAGACCGAGGGCATGTTCGAACGCTTCGACGGGCAGACCGGGAAGCTCTGCAAAGCCACCACTTGCGGCCCGGCGAAGAGCAGAAAACGACGTTGCATCGTTGCGCCGGGTTCTGCGGCCAACGGTTGCCGCACACATCCTTGGGCAACAAGACGCCTTTGCCCGCAATGAAAATTGCCTGTATCCAAGAGGGATAGCTGTTCAAATAACACCCCACCCACCTGCCGGGATTTGACAGCGAAAAACCCTCAATCTACAGGATTGACCATAAAAGATGGAGAACTTTGATATGAGCCCCGACTGCGCAATGTTGTTGCTGAATGACATTATCGTTCTCGCCAAATGAGTTCGGCGGACTCTTTTTCGGAGCTTTGTAAAATAGCTCTCAGCCCTGCTGTGGTCAGGCGCGCGGCGCGAGTGGCAGTGGTTGTCGGACTGGTGTTGGCGGCCCTCAACCATGGTGGTGTCATTATGCAGGGCAATGTCGATCCGGCGACGGCGCTGAAGATCATGCTGACGTTCTGTGTGCCATACTCGGTTTCGACATATTCCTCAGTTTTGGCAGTACGTGAGTTAACGCGCTCACAAAGAGGGGGGCAGGTAAACTCTTAGGGTAAATCATGACCGGATCCTAGTTAAGATAGGTTCGCGAGCAACGATCAAATCCAAAGAGCCCATCGCCATCGACCAATAAAACTCCCTTGATACCTCGGCCAGCAGACGCGCGCCCCCGCCCGAATGAGGGCCCGAATGAAGGGTGTCATTGGCCTGGCCCGCCAGCTTGGCCTGAAAACCGGGCTTCCTCTTTCCAAGGTCGTGGAGGTGACCCAGATGCGCCGCAAGATCGGCGGCGCCGAAGGGTTGTGCCCGCCGCGCGACGGCATCGGCCACGCGGGTTGCATGATCGGCAAGGGCCCCCAGCCGGACCGGTCCTCCCTTGTCGTCGAATGGGCATAGATCATGCGAGCGTCTCCAGACCGGTTACCGGGCTTTCGTCTGTCGCTGTTCCAGCATTTCGCGCCGCAGGATGGCGTTGATACGGCTTTGATAGCCTTTTCCCTGTGATTTCAGCCAGGCCAGCACGTCCGCGTCCACGCGGGCGGTGATCTGTTTCTTGATCGGCCGATACTGCGCGGCCGGTTTCATTTCGGCCAATTGGGCATCGGTCAGTTCGGGAATATCGGTCAGATTGATCTGATCGTCGGGCTGGGCGGCCAGGGCTTCCAGATGGAGATGCTGCTTCTCGGTGAGAGGTGGCAGCGTGTCGAGCGTATAGTCAGTGGCTTTCTTGCTCATAGTGCTTCCTTTCTCTTGGTGTGGCGCGGCGGGCCGAAATGATGCGGATGACTTCGACAGATTTTCCATCCTCGTCATCTTCGGTGAGCGTGTGGGCAACCAGAAGCACGGTGACGCCATGCACCACGCCGAGGGTCTGCCAGCGTTCCTCTGTGTCTTCTATCCGGTCTTGTCGGGTCAGACGGAACGGATCCCGAAACACATGGACTGCTTCAGTGAAGGCGATTCCATCATGCTTTCTCTGGTTGGAACGGTTCTTGGTCTCGTCCCAAATGAATCGTATCTTCATTTTGAAAATATAACTACAAAAATGTAATTATTCAACCCGGCACCTCTTTCTCGATGAAGAGGTGAGAGGTGATCCCTGGGAGGCTGACATGGTTGCGCCAAGCCACCTGAGCGCCGGATTTGCCTCAAGCCTGTTCTGCTCCACCATAAGTGTCACATGGCGCCAGGTCATACGGCTGCTTCCTGAGCTCATCAAAGTCGCGGCTGCCGATAACGAGGCGAATGACAATGCCAGCGCAGGACACCGATGCTGGCCCGCGCCTTCGCCGAGGCGCTGAGGTCAGTGATAAGAATGGTGGCGGCTCCTGCATCCATGACCTCTATAATCCGCGCTTCTATAACCCGCGCCGTCGTCACTCAGAATTGAGTTGGAAAAGTCCGGTCGCCTTCGAACGGAAGGTGGCTTAAACGGGCACTTGGAGCGACACTAAAACGCGACAGGGCCTTAATGAATATCTCGATACCGTCGCGCGTTTTTTCCTCGGCTGGCCTTCTGCCTGCCGCGGTCGTCGTTTTGATGGTCTGCTTTGAATACACGGGCAATTCCGCATTTGCAGTGGCGGCCTCGGTGCTGGCCGTGTTCGCAGTGGCCGTTTTCAGCTTTGGCGTCGGCGCCTCTCGGGTCGCCTTCGTGCTGATCGCAATCGCATTGGTGCTTTGGGCCGCGCTGACCACTACGGGCTGGCTGGAGGCGACTGCAATAGCGGCGCAGCGCGGTGCGATGATAATGGCGTTGTTCACCGCCCTGACAGCGATCCGCAGCGCTGCCATGAGTGCGCCGGAAATTGTCGAATGCGGCCGTTTTCTAGCCCGACAGCGTCCGGGGTTGCGCTATACCGCGTTGACCATCGGCGGGCATCTGTTCTCGCTGATCCTCCTCTATGGCTCGATATCGCTGCTGGGGACATTGGCGTCCGAGAGTGCTGCGCGCGAGCCGGACCCCGATATTCGCAGGCAGCGCACCCGCCGCATGATGATCGCAATTCAGCGGGGATTTGCGGCCACCCTGTGTTGGTCCCCCTTGGGGTTTTCAATGATCGTCAGCCTCGCCGTCGTGCCGGGTGCAAGCTGGACTGCCGTTGCCCTGCCGGGGGTGGTCAGCGCGCTGATAATGCTGGTGGTCGGATGGGGTCTGGACACACTTTACAAAACACGGGGGCCGTTGAAGGCACACCCACAGGAGACCGGGCGATGGCTGGAGCAGTTGCGCCCCCTGCTGGTGCTGCTGTGTGTTGTGTTGGTCGGCGTCGCGATGCTTCACGTCGTCACGGATGTCGATGTGATAGGCGCGGTCATGTCGCTGGTTCCGGTTATCGCCCTTCTGTGGGTCGCGATGCAGCAACCGCCGTCTGGCGTGACGCGCAGCGCCAACGTCAGGCAACGCGCCCTCCTGTTCTTCACACATGAACTGCCCATTTATCGCGGCGAGATTGTCTTGCTGTTCATGGCAGGTTTCATCGGCAGTCTCGGGGCATTCCTTCTTGTGCCACTGGTGCAGGCACAAGGGTTGGATCTGACAGCGATCCCGCCCTGGATCATTATCGTCGCGATGGTCTGGATCATCCCGTTTACCGGGCAGTTGGGCATGAATCCGATCCTTGCCGTGTCTCTGCTGGTGCCCATTCTGCCTTCACCCGAAGTGATGGGAATTCCGCCCACGGCGCTGGTCGTGGCGATCACCGCCGGATGGGCGCTGAGCGGGACAACTTCACCATTCACTGCATCCGTGATGCTGGCTGCATCCTTGGGCGGGGTGTCCCCGATGCGGGCAGGATTAGGCTGGAATGGCGTGTATACCCTCGTGGCCGGCGCTGCCCTGACACTGTGGGCGCTCGCACTTTTCCACCTACTTTGATCCGTTCAGACGCGAATACACTGCTCTGTTCGGACGCCCGCCGGTCGAATATTTCGCGGGGCGGAGCGGTACGTTGCCGAACAATTTGCGCGCCGACCCGTCTGTCGCGGTTTTCCTCGCGACCAAGAGGCTTGTGTTACATTCCCGAAAAGATGAAGCGCAGGGTCCTATTCTTCAAGAAAACGCGGCTTTCGAGGACTGTCGCTCATATGACGGCCTGAGGAAAAGCTGGTTTTCCGCTATCCTGCCTATGCTCCGTCCGGCGGGCCGAAGTCCGGGAGCGCCGACAGATCTGGAATGCGCAAGTCTGCCGGCCCTGCCCCCTCAAGCTGTTCGACTCCCGTTTCCACGAGGATCGCGTAGACACCCGCCGCCCGCGCCGCCGCAATATCCGTCGCAAGCTGATCGCCGATAAGGATCGCCCGCTCGGGCGGGATCGCCAGCCGCGCAAGCGCCTCGTCCACCAGATGCCGCTCGGGCTTTCCGATCACCAGAGGGGCCGTGCCGCCAGCCGCCGCAATCGCGGCGACGATGGCACCGTTGCCCGGCTCAAAGCGGTCTCCATTAGGCAGGATGCGGTCGGAATTGGTTGCGATCAGGGTGGCACCGCCCCGGATCAGCTGCATCGCCCGGTCGAGCTTCGCATAGGTGAAGTCTCGGTCGAGCCCCACCACGACGGCGTCCGCCCGATCCGTTGCCACACTGAAGCCCGCATCCGCGACCGCCTCCGCAAGCGCCGGCGCGCCAATGACGAAGGCGGCACCGCCCTCGGGCCAGCGCCGCGCCATCGCCTCCGCCGTCATTACGGCACTTGTGACGACCTGGTCCGCCTCGGTGGGCACGCCCATCGCGGTGAGCTTGGCGGCCACCTCTTCGGGGCTGCGGGTCGAGTTGTTAGTGACGAAGCAATAGGGCACGCCCTGCTCCCACCAGTCGCGAAACCGTACTACGGCGCTCGGGATCGGCTGTGTCCCGCGATACACCACACCGTCGAGATCGGAGATCACGCCCGCCACATGCGGCAGATCGAAGCGCTCCATCTCGTTACTCCGACTGCGCGAGCGAGGGATCGAGAGCATCGCGCACCCAGTCCCCGACGAGGCTGATCGACAGCGTTGTCAGGAAGATCACCATCCCCGCGGGCAGGCCGATCCACCACGCGGTCGCGATATAGTTGCGCCCTTCCCCCAAGGCGAGGCCGAGGCTGGTTCCGGGCGGCTGGATGCCGAGGCCGAGAAAGGAGAGCGAGGTTTCCAGCAGGATGATTTCCGGGAAATTCAGCGTCAGCTGCACCACCAGAACGCCGGCGATGTTGGGCAGGACATGGCGCAGGTAGATTCGCGCGGGATGGACTCCGAGGGTGCGGATTGCGAAGGCATAGCCTTCCCCCGACACCGACAGGACCAGACCGCGCACCAGTCTTGCATAGGTTTCCCACCCGAACAGCCCGACGATGCAGACAAAGAGCACGAAGCTGTTGCCGAAGAATGCGAGAACCGCGAGGGCAACGATGAGGAACGGCACGCTGGCCTGAAAATCCACCAGCACCATGACGATATCGTCCACCCAGCCCCGGAAGTGCGCCGCAAGGATGCCGAGAACGGTCCCGGTGACGGCACCGATCACCGTGCCCAGAAGCGCGACCAGGATGCTCGTCCGAAGGGCGAAGAACAAGCGGCTGAGCACGTCCCGCCCGAGCCCGTCCGTGCCCAGAAGATTCTCCGCCGGACCGCCAAGGAAAGCCGGGGGCTTCAGTCGGTTCATGAGGCTCTGCTCGGTATAGCCGAAGGGTGCCAGCCAGCCGGCGAATATCGCGGTGAAGACAACGAGCGCCAGCCAGAAAAGGCAGATCATCACCAGAAGCGACGGCCGTTGATGCGCCTTGACAGCACGGCGGCGCGGGCGAAAGAACCAGCGTCGCGCGGGCGGGTGTGCGTCCAGAGCGCTCATGCCTTCGCCCCCTTCCCTGACGTTGCAATCCGCGGATCGAGCCAGCCATAGGTGAGGTCGATTGTCAGGTTCGTGACCACCATCGTGAAAGCGATCAGCAGGACCACGCCCTGCACCACCGCCAGATCGCGCTGTGCCACCGAGTTGACGAGAAGCGACCCGATGCCGGGATAGCCGAACACCGTCTCCACGACAGTTGCCCCGCCGACGAGCGCGCCAAGACGCAGGCCGATCACGGTCACGATCGGGATCGCCGCATTCGGCAGGGCATGACGCCAGACGCGGGCGGGCCGGCCCAGTCCCTTGGCGCGCGCGGTCCGCATATAGGGCTGGTTCAGCACCTCCAGCATGGCCGAGCGGGTGAAGCGCGCCACGGTTCCGGCGAACGATGTGCCGAGCGTGATGGCGGGCATCACCATGTGCTGCCATGTACCGATGCCGGAGCTCGGCAGAAGCCGAAGCGTCATCGAGAAGTAGAGGATTAGCAGGATCCCGAGGAGGAAATTCGGCAGGCTGTGGCCGAGAATGGTGATCCCCATGACCACCCGGTCCACCACTCGCCCCCGGTTCAGCGCCGCGACGATGCCGCCCGGAATGCCGATCAAAAGCGTGATCCCGAGCGCAAGGAGGCCGAGGTGGAGCGTTGCCGGAATGCGCTCGGCGATGATCGCGGCGACGGGCCGGTCGTCCCGGAAGGAAACGCCGAAATCCCCCTGCACAACCCGCGAGATATAGCGCAGGTATTGCTCCGGCAGGGGCCGGTCGAGGCCCCACATCGTGCGGTAGGACTCGATCACTCGCGCCGGCACGTCATCGGCCAGCATCCGCTGTACCGGATCGCCTGACAGACGCAGGACGACGAAAACGAAGGTGACCGCCAGCAGCAGCGTCAGCAGGCAGCGCGCGAACTTGCGCAAGAGAAACGGGCCGCTCATGCGCCCGCCTCCTTGGTGAGGCACTGCGGGGCGGCCTCGCCTGCCTCCTCCATCCAGCCGCAATCCACGACACGGGACGCGCCGACTTGCCACCAGGCAAGATGCTGGACCTGCCCGCGATGCTCCACGGTCTCGACATGGCGGTGCCAGTCGGGGGCAGCTCCATCGGCAGCGAGGATTTCCGCCATCACGCGCCCGGTCGTTCCGGTCACCGGGAGCCCCATCACGGACAGGATTGTCGGGGCGATATCGGGCAACCAGCACGGCACGTCGGAGCGATGCCCCTGCCGGAAGGCCGGACCCTGCGCCGCAAGGACCGTGGAAAGCTCGCCTCGCGTCAGACCGCCATGGATGCCTCCGCCGGGTTCGATACCGGCGGCGAAGAGCGTGCTCTCCATCCCGTCCGCCCCTTCAGGCCCCGCGCGCAGTGTGACGCCAATGGTGGGGGTGCGGGCGTGTCCCTGATGGACGGCGGACCACGGCATGGCACCGTTGATCCTTCCGCCGTCAGGTCCGTTCGCGAAGATCAGGCCGGCCCAGGGCGCATCCCTCAGCCGATCCACCGCGTCTTGCACCTCGCCCGCACTGGGGTCGTCGAGCCAGAGACCGCAGAGCGCACCGGGCACAAGCTGCCCTTCCCAGTCCGGACACTCCGCCACCGGATCCACGCGGGCACTGCCGGTGATCTGACCGTGGTCGGACATCACGACGATGTTCGCGGGGCCATTCCCCGCTTGCCACCACTTCAGAAGCCGGCCGAATGCCGCATCGCAAGCCCTCTGCGCCGCCGCGGTTTCAGGCGCGGTGACGCCGTAGCCATGCGAGGTGATGTCAGGATCGGAGAGCCAGAGGATCGCGAGGTCGGGATGGTGCTCGGGATAGACGATCTCGGTCAGCACATCGACCGCATGGTCAACGCGGGCGCTGTTGGGCGTGCCCGCCTCCGGCACCGGGCCCAGGCGCTCCTCCGCCATCTGTTGCAGCGCCTCGGTGCCCACCGGTGTGCCATGGACGGAGAAGACAGGATGCCTCAAGGCATGGGCGCGATGGCTCATCATCCGGGTCGCTCCGCCGCTCGCTGTGCTGACGATGGCCATGCTGCGCCCCGCCTCCGACAGACGCTCTCCGAGCGAGCGGCGATCGATGAGCTGGCCCGCCGCGGCGGCGGCAGAGAGATCCGCATTGCTGGCAGTCTGGAATATCCGGTCGGGCACCACAGGGTGCAGGAACTGGTTCGCGACCAAACCATGCGCAGCGGGGGCGCAGCCGGTGACGGTGCTGGTTACCGCCACGCGGGTTTCGCTGGGGAAGACCGAGCGGGCATTCACGCAATCGGTTCCCTCGCCGAGGAAGCGGGCGAGGTTGGGCATCAGGTCCGCTGTCGCACGGTCCCGGCGCAACCCGTCGAAGGTCACGATAAGGCAGGTATCGGTCATCATGTCAGTCCCGAGGGTAAGAGGGGGTCAGGGCCACGCGCGCGGCCTCCGGATCGTTGACGAGCACGCCCGCGACGCACCGCTCGGCAAGGCGGCGGAGGTCTGACGCCTCAATATCTCCGACCGCGCGCCCGGTTTCCTCGCCGCCTGCGGTGACCCAGACCGGCGCGGCGTCGATTGGGGGGCCAGAGGGCGGCACATCCGCCTCCCAAAGACGGATTATGTCCGCGCCCGCAGCGACAAAGGCGTCGCTGTCAGACCCGCGCGGCGAGAGGGCGAGAATCGGGGCGACCCCGGCCATGCGCCGGACGGCCTGAAGCGAGTGTAAACCCAGGACGCAAATGGGCCGGGCCGCTTGCTCCAGAACCGCCGCGAGGAGATCCAGCGCCCAAGGGAGCTCATCCTTGACGTCGAACAGAAGACCTGTGCCCGCTGGAATCTCTGCGAAGGCGTCTCGGAGATCCGGCACTAGCCCCGGATGCGCATCCCGAAGCTCTGCCAGATGGCCAAGCTGCAGCTCCGAGATAAGGCGCGGATCGCTCGCAAGTCGCGAAAGATCCGGGTCGTGACAGCAGACCGCATGACCGTCCGCCGTGAACCGGACGTCGATTTCGACTAGATCCGTTCCAGCTTCCACCGCTCCGCGCCAGGCGGCGACCGAGTTCTCCTTATAGCGGGCCGAATGGCCGCGATGCGCGACGATGCGCATCATGCCGCTGCCTTCGCCGCAGCGGCATCCCAGGCGCGGCGGGCGGCGGGGGTGGCCGCCGGGATCGCGGCAAGGAGGGTGCGGGTATAGGCGTGGCGCGGGCTTTCGAAGAGGTAGCCGGTGCGCCGGTTCTCAACGATCCGACCCTTCTGCATCACGGCGATCCGGTCTCCCACGTGGCGGGCCACGCCGAGATCGTGGGTGATGAAGATCATTGTCAGCCCGAACTCGTCCTTGAGAGACATCAGCAGGTTGAGGATCTGCGCCTGCACCGAGACGTCGAGCGCGCTCACCGCCTCGTCGCAAATGAGCAGCTCCGGCCGCACGATAAGGGCGCGTGCAAGAACCGCGCGCTGGAGCTGCCCGCCCGACATCTGCTGCGGCAAGCGGCGGCCCATTCCGCCAAGCCCGACACGATCCAGGATTTCGTCGATGCGCAGCTGCCGCGTGGCCGCGTCGCAGCGCTCGTGGGTGGTCAGCATCTCGCCGATCTGGCTGGCGATCGTCGCGCGTGGATCAAGGGCGCTGGAGGGGTTCTGGAAGACGAACTGGACGACGGCCCGCTCCCGCCGCCACGGCGCGCTTCCCGGCTTTGCATAGGGCGTGCCGCGGAACAGCACCTGCCCCGCATCAGGGCTGTCGAACCCGGCGGCAAGGCGCGCGAGGGTGGACTTGCCACTGCCGCTTTCACCGACGATGGCGCAGACCTCACCGGCGGCGACGGTCAGGCTGACATCATCGACGGCGGTAGTGACGGTCGGCCTGGAGAAGAATTCGCCGCCAGTCTCATAGCGCCGCGTCACGCCGTTCATTTGCAGGATCGGTTCGTTCATTGTGCTTCCTCCGGGTGGTGGCAGGCGACCCGGGTACCGGACGTCCCCCGCTGCGTCAGCGCAGGCCGGACGAGACAGAGCGGCCCGGCATGATCACAGCGGGGCGCAAAGATGCAGCCATCAGGTCGGGCGGAAGGCGCTGGCACGCTTCCGGTAATCGCTGGCAGAGCCGTTCCTGGCTGGCCGGTGCCGACGCGGCAGGCCATGAGCGCGCGGGTATAGGGATGGCGGGGCGCGTCGAATATCTCGTGCACACCCGCCTCCTCGACGACGCGACCCGAATACATCACGGCGACGCGGTCCGCGATCTCGGCCACAACGCCCAGGTCATGGGTGACGAAGACTATCGCCATGCCGGTGTCGTCCTGAAGCTCGCGCAGAAGGCGCAGGATCTGCGCCTGGATGGTGACGTCGAGCGCTGTGGTAGGCTCGTCCGCGATCAGCACCTTCGGACGGCAGGCAATCGCCATGGCAATCATCACGCGTTGGCACATCCCACCCGAAAGCTGGTGCGGATAGGCGCGGGCCTGTCGCGCGGGATCCGGCAACCCGACACGCTCGAAGAGAGCGAGCACTTCGCGGCCCCGCTCGGCGGCGGAGGTCGTGCCGTGGACGGACAGAATCTCGGCGACCTGGGCACCGACGCGCTGGATCGGGTTCAACGCCGCCATCGGGTCCTGAAAGATCATCGCAACGTCCCGCCCGCGAACCCCGTTCAGTTGGCGCTCCGGCAGATCGGCAATCTCCCGGCCCAAGAGCCGGATTGAGCCCTCGGCCGCCAGAGGCGCATCGATGAGGCCCATTATGGCGGTGCAAGTCAGGCTCTTGCCGCAGCCGCTCTCACCGACAAGGCAGAGCGTCTCCCCCGTCGCTACGGACAGGGAGGTGTTCTCGACCAAAGCCACGGACCCCCGCCGCACGGAAAGATCCGTGACGCTCAGCGCGGGTCCCCCGATCCTTGCGGACCTGGTCTGGACGGCAGGGCGAACGGCGCTCCCGTCCAATGTAATGATCCCGGGCAAGGTCATTCGACCTCAAGGTTATCGGGGCGCAGATCCATGTAGTAGAACGTGTAGGGCTGCCATTTCAGCGATTTGCGGACGCCGTAGGTCTCCAGCGGCTGGTAGAGGATCGTGCCAGGCGCGTCGTCCGCCCAGATGTCCAGCATCTCGGTGGCGAGCGCCTGTCGCTCTTCCAGCACCGTGGTCACCTCAAGTTCGCGACCGGCGGCGTTGAACTCATCGTTGGACCACGTCATCCACGTTTGCTGCGGGCCGCCCGGAGGGCCCCAGGCCAGCCACAGCGCGCCGAGCGGATCGGGGTAGCGTGTAGAGTTGGACCAGTTGCGCATCATCAGATCGTCGCCGCGCAGGTTGTTCAGATCCTCGGTGACGTTCAAGCTGACGTTCAGCCCCACAGCCTTCCACATCTCGACCAGTGCCTGAGCGGCGGGAAGGGCGTTAAGGTAGTAGGACGGGTGCGTGGAATAGACGATCTCCGTGCCGTCATAGCCGGCCTCTTCGAGAAGCGCCTTTGCTGCTTCGGGATCGTAGCGCAGGTCGTCCCGGTTGTCGTCGTACATATCGCCGTATTCGGGATACTGGTGGCTGTTCGGCACCTTCGCCTCACCGCTCCAGAGGGCGGCGTTCAGGAGGTCCCGGTCAATGGCGAGATTCAGCGCCTGACGGATGCGCTTGTCCTCCAGCACAGGGTGGTTCGTGTTGTAGACAAGCACGTGGGAGTTCGCGAGGGTGACGCTGCGCGTTTCGATGTCGTCGTAGGAGTTGATCTGGGCGATCTGGTCCGGCGCAATGTTGGTGACGATGTCGAACTCGCCGCTGACGAGGCCGGAGATGCGGGC
This sequence comes from Oceaniovalibus sp. ACAM 378, assembly GCF_008085915.1. Classification (GTDB taxonomy): domain Bacteria; phylum Pseudomonadota; class Alphaproteobacteria; order Rhodobacterales; family Rhodobacteraceae; genus Oceaniglobus. Next base: position 50,858 of record NZ_VSJK01000017.1, read on the forward strand.
CGCATCTTCAGGCACCGCGCGGAACGTCACGCTCTGGGCCGTGGGGCGGCCGCCGTAATAATCGTCGAACGCCTCCAGACGGATCTCCTGATCGGCCTGGAACTCATTCAGCATGTAGGGGCCGGTGCCGACGGGAAAGCGCGGCAGGCCGCCGGTTTCTTCGGCCTTCGCGCGCCAATCCGCGGCATTCACAATCCAGGACGCCCAGGAGGCAAGACGCTGCTCCAGAAGCGGATCGGGTTCAGTGGTCACGAAGCGCACGGTCAGCGGACCGACCGCTTCGACGCTCTCGAGCGTGGAGAAATAGCCGGCACCTTCAGGCAGAAGGGTGTCGGGACCGGTCAGACGCTCGGGAGAGAAGGTGAAGGCCACGTCCTGGGCCGTCAGCCCAGAGCCGTTCTGAAAGGTCACGCCGGAGCGGAGTCGGACTTCGAGGGTGCGGTCGTCCACCCGCTCCCAGCTCTCTGCGAGGCCGGGGGTCAGCTCGGAGCCGCCACCGCCCTCTTCGGAGAGGAAGTTGCGGCGGATGAGCGTGTCATAGACGGAATAGGTAATTCGCGTGCCGACGTTGGAGAGCTCCTTCGCGGGCTCCAGAGTGGGCGGCAGGCCGGCAACGGCGATCGTTAGGTTGGGACGGCTGTCCTCTTGCGCAGTCGCAGCAGCGCCAAAGGCCGTAAGCAGCGCAGTGGCAACGACGAGCGTGCGGGCGGATTTTTGAATAGGCTTCATAATGTCCCCAGGTTTTGGTTAGCCTGAGGCTAGACTTGCTATGTGTCACTCGCGCTACATTTAGATGAACCTTATATTACAGCCGCGGCGGGATGCGGTGTCAGGACTACTGGTATGGATACCCGGACCAGGAGCTGAAATTTGGTCGCAGGAAGCCCCTGCTCGCTTTCTTGACCCTCGACACTTGGTTGCGGCCTTTAGCGAACCCTCATCTCCCAACCATGCGAGCTTTTGAGTATTAGCTTGCAGTGGAAATTATACGCCGGCCCGGGTCACTTCTGCTTGGAAAGCATCACCACGACCAAGGATGCCGCGACCACATCAGGCTGGGAATCCTGTTCAGGTTTTCACACGGTATGGGTCGGTTTAGGGGATGTCTGATCAACGACGCGGTTTGGCCGTTGCAGCCTCATGCCGGCACTGAAAATACCGTCGGATGCCACCCCTGACAGGCCCATTTCAGCCTGTATTCAGCCGGGCATAAAGCTGGCCAACGGTGCGGACCGACGCATCGAGATCATCGATGTCGATGTCGCGCCCGATGACCTCCTCAAGCTCCATGATGAACTCTGTGAAGCCGATCGAGCTGAGGTTGATCCCACTGCCGAAAATCACGTCGTCGTCCGAGACAGCCGGGACTTTTGCATATTTGCAAAAAAGGAATTCGAATTGTTGCCGATCAATCATATGTTTGCATTTCTATATTTTCCTTCTCCAATAGCCGGGATCGTTAATTCTATGCAAGGCAACCTTCCCTCATCGTTCGGCGTTCTGGCTCTGCCCGATCCGGCTGCCCTGTTCGCCACCGCTGACTTGGATGGCGCGGCGATCCGGCACGCTCTGGAAACCGCGCTTGGGCGGATTACCGAAACCCCGGGACAGCCGCCTGCAGCCAGACGTCAGCGCGTATTTGCCGAGGCGGGGCGCATCCTGCTGGCAGCCCCTGAGCGGTTGCCCGAGGCGATCCACTTGACCCGTTTCGGCGCTCCTGATCTGGCCGATACAGCCTCTCAGGCCTACATCCGGCTGATTGCGATTTGGCGTTTGGGCGATCGGGAAGGTACAAGTGTCGAGGCCAATCGCATTCTGGCTTTGAACACCCATACCCCTGCCGAACGTCTGGGAATCCGCAACTGGCTGCGACAGTGGGGCATTGAGCACCAGATCACCCCACTGATCTCGCACCTGCGCGATTTCTGGCCCGACCCCGAGGCCGCTATTGTGGACCCATTGGTCAGGATCCAGCCTGAAGGACCATTTCCCGCGATCAACCGGATGGGTCCGATGATTGCCCGCCTGAGTGGAAGGGATCCGAAGGACGACGAGGCGTTTTTTGACCGCATGCGCTGGGGAAGCGAGCTTGTCCGTCGCATGAAATATCTCAGCGTGATCGCCCGGAGCATCCAAGTGAAACCGGCGGACGACAGGACAGCGGACGAAAAAACCGCGCTGGCCATCCTAACGGCGCTGCGCAAACGGATCACGCCTCTGGATCTTGCGCCGGTGCTGGCCCACATCGCCTCCGGGCGCAGTGTCCTGCTGGCACATGCCCACGCTGGCTTGTCGACAGTCTATGCGATACCGCCGCCACAGATGCCGTATTCGCTGATTGCCGAACACGTGCAACCCTCCCCGGAATTGCGGAATTTTCATCTCGCGACCGCAGGGCCAGATGTGGCGAAGGGCTTTGCAAAGCTGGCCAAGCTCATGCGCAGCGACCCCCGCCTTGTCCGAGTATTCCCGGATGGTCCCTATGGAGACAGGATGGACATCACGGCCTGCGGCAGCTCGGTCAAGATCGGTCGCGGAGGCGCGGCGCTGGCCTATCTAGGCAAGGCGGCAGCGTATTTTTCCCGTTCAATTTGGACGGGGGAAGGGTTCGTCTTTTCCCTGGAACCGGGCCCGCTTGCATCCGATTACCCGGACCGCGAGACGTTTGAGCAGGCTTTTGGCGTTTTTTACGGGAATTGCCTTGAATCGATCGTTTGTGGCGCACCCGAAGACATGTTTCCCAACAACGGGTTCTGGAATTATCTGAGATATTGAAGGATCACGCGCATGGACTACACCAGCCAATTCACTGCCGGGCTACCGCATCTCGATATTCATACCCTATCAGAAGACTGGGCGTTGGCCACGGCGCTCGAAAATCACTGGATCGTGCTGGCGCGCAGCCTGGGTCTCAAGCCTTCTGAGTGGCTCGATTCCCAGGGTGACCGCATGTATGGCGCGGTGATCTATCTTTCCACCGCCTTTGATCTGGGAAACCCGCTGCGCGAGGATGATGTCTTTGTGGCAGAGACCGGCTTTCTGTCTATCCGCAAGCCACATGCGCTATCTTCCACGCGTTTTACCGTTAACGGCCAGGTCAGGGCCGAGGTGCGGATCCTGTCGAGCTTCATCAAGCGCAAGACCAAGGGATCGAACAAGAAATTCGCCAAGGTGCGCGAAATCTGGACGGCAGAGGATGTGAACGGTGATCTGATCGATGCCGAGCTTGACCGCCATCACGCGATGAAGACCCACCCGGTCGAGGCGCCGCTGGCCATGGATTACGAGGTGAACCGCATCCAGGACTTCAACACCGCCGACTTTCTGTATTTCAAAAACTTCGTGCGGATCTCCAAAGCTGCCGAATGGCGGCAGAACCGCGGCAATCCCATCCGATTGAACAACCGACGGGACTGCTGGTATTTCGGCAACGTCGAGGATGGCGATCATGTGCTGGCGCATGTGACACGCGATGGCGATGCCTGCACAACACTGCTCAGCGATATTGATGGCCGCCGACTGTTCCTGTCACTGGCCGAGGCACCGCTCGTCACCATCGCCGAACGCTGAACCCTTGGGGATCAGGCTGGCATCGCGACGCCTCTCCGGGCGGCGTCAAGCCAACCCAGTGTCGCCTCAGTAGGGCCGACTGGCTTGTATTCGGCGCCCAGAGGCATGTCGTACCCCAGAGCAGCGACGGTCGCGAAAATATGGCGGTAATCGACCTCACCGTGATCAGGCGCGCCCCGGTCCGGCACCGATGCAAACTGGATATGGCCGATCAAGGGCTGCAAATTTCGCAACCTGCGCGTCAGATCGCCCTCTGTGATCTGCACATGATAGCAGTCAAACATAAGCTTTAGCGCCGGGTGATCGACCTCGGCGATGATCGCGCTGGCCTGATCTGTCGTGGTCAGGAAATAGCCCGGCGCATCATGGCGGTTCAGCGGCTCGATCAGGATAGTTATGCCGTGATGCGCGGCCTCTGCGCAGGCGGAACGCAGATTGGCGACAAAGGCAGAATGGGCCTCGGGACCATTGGCAAACCCCGCCATGACGTGGACGGCGCGGGTTCCCGTGGCACCGGCATAGGCAATCGCCTCGGTGATGGCGGCGCGGGCCTCGGCCTCTCGCCCGGCCAGTGCGGACAGACCGTTGTCACCGGCCGCAACATCGCCGCGCCGGGCATTCAGACCCAGCATCGGCAGCCCGGTTTCCTCCAGCGCCCCGCGGACCTGTTCCGCGGGCACGTCATAGGGCCAGTGGCACTCGACCGCGTCGAAACCGGCCGCTTTGGCCGCGCGAATGGCGTCCGGCAAGGATCGGTCATTCCATAGAAAACCCAAATTAGCCGAAAACTTCATGCATCCACTCCCCATCGAATTCGACTGACCCGTAAATGAATTTGGTACCGTGAGAAAGCCCTGAGGCTCATGCGACGGGTCAGCAGAGCACGGCGGGCAGTGTCCATCTTCTCGACCGCGTTGCAGGCGGCTTTGAGGGCGCGGGCAGCAACCACTGGGCGGGGATTGATCAGAATCACCGCCGCGCCGTTCCCGGCCAGACCGCGCCCCTGCTCCATCTGGAGATCGCGCGGCAGAAAAAACGCCACCAGCGTCACACGCCCGATGATCGCACGGCCAACCCATTGCTGGCCGCGCATGATCCACCGCTTGAAAAACCGGCGAGCTCCGCCCTTCCCTTGCGTTGAATATGCTTGGACCTTGCGCAAATCCGGCTTGGTTACCCGCCCCCCTGCCCGGCCTTACGTCTCTGGCGTGCCTGCCGCGCGAAACGCCTCGATGTCCAGATCCTCCGCCGCGCCCCAGCGGGCCAGCAGCACGTCTTCCAGCCGGTCACCCATGATCTTGCGGGTGCCCTTGCGCGCCTCGGGCAGTCGGTCGGGATCGCGGGCCAGCGCCTCCCACTCCCGGGCGACCGAGGGGATGGCGATGTCGGTCGAGATCGCATCGATCACTTCGGCCCGCCGGGCGCCAGAGAGCCCTGCCAGCAACGTCCGGACCCGCGCCGCACGGTGTTGCGCGAACTGTGCCTCAAGCGCCTCCTGCGTGGCCTGGAGCCGCTGTGTGGTCTCTCGCGTGGCCTGGAGGGTCTTGCGGCGCGTCTCTGCCTCTTCGGCCTCTCCGCGCTGCTGTTCGCTCAACCCGCCATAGCCCGACCGAAGCGCATGGGCCAGATACCCCCCCGGGTTCTTGGGATTGCGCCGCTCCACATAGCTCAGCGCCTCGGCGACATAGGTTTCGCCCTTCGTCTCGATGAAATGGATGGCGACCACATCCTCAAGCCCCATGGCGCGGGCGGCCTTGTAGGTCGGACAGTTGCGGATGAGGGAGTGGGTCTTGTGATCCAGCAGAGACAGCTGCGGGTTTTCGCGCACGTTGAACTTGATCCGGGCGATGCGGCGGTTGCTGCGTTCGAATTCCGGAACGACCAGAATGCCGGACTTGCCGTTGACGCCCGCCGCTGCGGGTTTCAGCACCTTCTTGTTCAAATCCTTGAATTGGTCATAGGTCGGTTCTTCGGCCCCGAGCACGGCGCGCCATTCCTCGACGTCCTTAAAGCCGGTGGAGCCGATGCCGACATAGCGGATGCAGTTTTCGAACAGGCTGAGTTCATATTTGCTGGAAAACCGGTTCTGGATCGACAGGGCCATCCAGATGTATTGCTCCGGGTCGTGCAGCAGCCCGGCCATCTTGGACGAAAAACTATAGTTGATCGTACCGCCCTCGATCACATCGAAATCCGCGATCAGGGTGGTGCCGCCGCGCCGGGGCCGTGTGGTTCGGGCCGGTCTGCCCCCCCTGCCCTTCTGGCGGTTGTCGAAATTCAGCGTCAGAACCTCGGTCTGCATCAGCGCGCGGCAGTGATCATAGAGAACCTGATAATTGTTGCTTTCGAACCCGGCGAGTTCGGCCATCATCGAGGCGGGAATCGAAAACTGGCTGCGCCCCTCACCCAAACCCTCATAGGCGTTGGCGATCATCACGTTGTAAAGCTTGCGGTGCAGGAACCCCAACCGCCCCATGGCCACCTGGACCACCCCGATCGCCTTCTTGAAGCCATCGGGAATCTCGGCCGGAAGATCGGACGGTTCAAAAAATTCGCTTTGCTCGCCCGTGGCGACAGGTGCCGTTCTGCTCATCTTGCGCCTTTTGTCCGGTTCTGCCGAGGCTAGTGAAAAGTGGCCGGACAGGCAAGCGCGCCGTCCCCTTTTCAGACCGTTTTCAAGCTTCCCATAAACGGCCACCTTTGGCGGCCGACAGTCACCGCACGGCGCGAATATTCCGGGTAAATCAGCGAGAACGCCGCCGCGGGGGCGTTGCGTCCCATAAACGGCCACCTGTCCCACAAACGGCCACCTTTCATCCCATAAACGGCCACCTCTGGAACCGGGCCGTCCCACAAACGGCCACCTTTCATCCCACAAACGGCCACCTCTGGGCCTATTCCACCTTTAAAATCAAAGGCTTCCCGGCGCGTAAGAGTCTTTAATGTTGTTTTTAAATACTTAACAACAACAATGTTGTTCTTTTCTGAATGGGATTTGGACGGCTGTTTCAGAGGCCAGGCGGCACATCTTCGCGTCGATCCCAAGGTGAATCTTGCGCCAGACGCGCCGTTTGGAGCCGCCCTGCTTGCGCCTGTGCTACTCGCCTTCGCCCTCGACCTTGATACCGGTGCTGTCCACGAGCAGATGCAGCGCGCCCTTCGATCCGCGATACGGTATGGCAACGTCCAAAGTATTTTGGCGCGCATTGCCGCGCCTGAATTGTTCCTGAAGATTGAGTCGTTGCATCATTAGAAATGTTCCCGAAGCAGATTGGTTCGGGAGACAGGCGTGAGGCGGATCAGCATGGGAACAAGAGACGAACTTTTGATGGCAGTGGCGGCACGTTACAGTGCTGCAAAGCGCTCCGAGAAAAGCCGCATCCTGACAGAGTTCGCGGAGATTTCCGGGTATCACCGCAAGCATGCTGAACGGCTCCTGCGTCGTGAGCACGCCGTGGACCGGTCGCAACCCCGTCCCGGACGTCGCGTATATGATGAAGCGGTTCGAGAAGCGTTAGTGGTTCTCTGGGAAGCGGGCGACCGGATCTGCGGCAAGCGGCTCAAGCCGCTCATCCCTCTTTTGATCACAGCCATGGAGCGACATGGCCATCTTGAGCTGGACCCAGAGGTGCGTGTCCGGCTGTGCGAGATCAGCCCAGCCACAATCGACCGAGTTCTCGCCCCTGTCCGCGCAGGCGCTTCTGGCAGTAAACGACGGCGGAATGCCCATTCCTCAGCCGTGCGGCGTAGCGTGCCGATCCGGACCTATGCAGACTGGAATGATCCAGTTCCTGGATACATGGAAGCAGACCTCGTGGCACACAGTGGTCCGTCGGCAAGTGGCAGTTTCGTGCAAACGTTGACCCTTACCGATGTGGCGACAGGGTGGACGGAATGCGCACCTCTTCTGTTCCGTGAACAGCGGCTGCTCAGCGAGGTGATGACCGCGCTGTGCCCGGCGCTGCCATTTCCGCTGTTGGGCTTCGACACCGACAATGACAGCGTCTTCATGAACGAAACCATCAAGGGCTGGTGCGAAGCAGCGCAGGTCGAGTTCACGCGCTCGCGGTCCTATCGCAAGAACGATCAGGCTCATGTGGAGCAGAAGAACGGTGCCATCGTGCGTCGGATGGTTGGCTATCGCAGATAGACTGGCATTGCCGCGGCCGCCGAACTGGCCCGGCTTTATCATAGCATGCGGCTCTACGTGAACTTCTCCCAGCCCTCGTTCAAGCTGATGGACAAGACCCGGGACGGTGCCTGTGTAACCAAGCGCTATCACCCGCCGCTGACGCCGTTCCAGCGCGTGCTGGCCCATCCCGCCGTTGCCCAGGTCGCTAAGGAGGCGCTTGTGGCGCAGTTCGCGCAACTTGACCCAGTCGTTCTGCTTCACGACATTCGCCTCGGTCAGGGACGATTGGCGGCACTGGCTCACGCAACGCCATTCGCTGACAACGTCGGCAACCCCAAAGCTGACGTCGATGCTTTCCTCGATGGTTTGCGCCATGCTTGGAAAGAGGCCAAAATCAGACCTACGTCACGGAAAAAGGCATCAATTCCCCGAGGGCGGCGGCGCCCCGATCCGCTCGCCAGGGTCACCGAAGACCTCAGGATATGGTTCTATGAGGACCCGTCCCAAACTGGGCACGAGCTTTTGTGCAGGCTGCAGGCAAATCACCCCGATACCTATCCCGACATGTTACTGCGAACCGTTCAGCGTCGTGTCAAAATCTGGAGGGCAGAAGTGGCAAGATCATTGGTGTTTGGCGTCGGCGGAGACGCACACACCCCGATGACCGTCTGACGCGCTGCGCAATATCGAACCTCCGCGCGTCAGACGGTCATGAGCAACCGTTTGAAACAGATTATCTGCAGGTCAGACGCGACGGGAACATTCGACTGAGGCAATGACACGATTGCTCAGGAACATTCTTGGGTGAGGCAATACGAATCTCATCCTGATTGTCGCGCAGCAGCTCAAGCTCATCCAGCGTCATCGTCGCATTGGCCACAGAGTCATAGTCACCGCGGTCTTTGATGTTGCTGAAGGTCGACCCGGGCAGCAGATGCGCCGCCCCCATCATCGTGCCGATCAGCCGTTCGATGTTGCCTCTATAATGTGGCGCGCCAATGGGTCGATACTGCAGGGAAATCCCATGTTCTTCGGCCCGACGCAGCATTGCTTTTGAGCGGAACTCCTTGGCGTTATCGACGTGAATCGTCTCAGGCAGCCCCGACGTCGGCCAATCCGCATCGATACCGAAACCGTCCAGCCAGTCCAGTTTCGGCTGCACCAGATGCTGAATGGCCAGGGAAACCGATAAGGCGGATGGCGATTCCAGCGTCAGATAGAACCCTGCAACCATACGGCTGGCAACGTCGATGGCCAGCGTCACCCAAGGCCTCTGCAATGGCTGGCGATGCGCCCGATCTACAACGATGACATCCACCAGTGTGTGGTCTATCTGGACAACCTCGAAAGCCCGCTCGATCCGATAGGTTCCGGGGACAGGATGATAGCGGCTACGGGCTGCCTTGGCCCGCTCGCGGGCCGCCACTAACTCGGCAGCGTCTATCGCCACTACACGGTCGCGTACCGAGGTCCAGCACGGGGCGCGCAACCCCCGTTGACCGCAACGCCTGCGCACCTCCTTGTGCAACGCATTGATGCTCGGTTTCTGACGGGACTTGAAGAAGTCCTCGATCGCATCGGCAATCACCACTTCGATCACTTCCGGCAGTCGCCGGCTGCCCGTTTGGGTTCCGGCCGTGCCTGCCAGGAGAGAACTGGTGATTGGGCGCGCCTTATATGCCTTGATCAGATCGTAAAGGCGGGATCGCTTGAGCCCGAGTTGCCGACAAGCGACGAGAAATTCGCCGCGATCTGGGTTGGCCATGCGCGCCAACCGTCGGATCACCGCCTCCCGCGCTACCGCCTGTTCCCATGCCGCATCATCTATGGCTTTGATGTCTGAGCGATCCACCATGGCCAAAACCTACAAAAAGGTATCTTATGTCCGATAATGAAACTATAATCCGGGCATGAAACAGAAATATGAATACAATTAAATCAATGAGTTAGAGTCCAGAAATGGAATAAGAACGACAGGTCAAAATACTCGATGACAGCGACGGTTGGATTCCGAAATTCATGAGATTCAAGTGCTTCCTCGAGAGCCCGACCGGGGTTCATTAGACACACCGCCCGTATTTTTGAGACTGGACGAGTCGGTTATTTATGAGACCGACGCCGCTTCCTGGTCTGTTCGGCGATCTGACGCGCGCTCTGGTCGGACTGAGCCGAGCAGAGATACGTCGCCTCCACGACAGAGGCCATGCTCTGAGCGCATCGCGCACCCGACTCTTGCCTTCAGCGTCACTCGCCAACAGGACTGCAATCGCTTGACCGACCGCATCTTCGGCAAGTCGGCCGATGCCGACAGTCAACGCGAAGGTCTGCAGCAGCGATCCCTAGGCCAGGATGTGCAGGCCGGGACGAACCGGCTTGGTCAGAACCGGGACCACACGGTCGTATTTCTTCACGAAGACTATCCGCCTGCCGGTTGATCGGCGTGGTCAGGAACGCGTGATAGTCGATCCGGGCCGCAGGGATAACCGCTCATTCGTTGGCGATGCCCGGTGGTGTCTCGCTGTCAGAAAGGCGAGCAACTCGACCGGCCTCATAGACCCCTGCCCTTCTCCCCGCACCCGAGTATCCAAGACAGCAGCACCGGCTTTGACGTGCGCTTGCAACGCCGCGAACCGCTCAGGACCCAACAGTTCCGGTAGCGTCGCATCGCCGACCTCGTACAGATCTGCACCGTATATGGGGCAGCTAAACGTCTAGGGAAGGGCCAAAGCCTAAAGGTGAACATAGCCGGGCATTCTGCGCAGCGATGCCGGTTCGTTCGCCCAACCATGATCCGTGCGCACGGTACGAAGTCGCAGTAGGTCATCGTCTGAAGCGATACATCCGAGAGGCCTGTGCGCGCTGCAATCAATGCCCCCTTCCCTTCCGACAGGTGCCACTCCAAAACAAAGATATCGCGCCCGGCCAAGTCCAACTCGGCAAGGAACTCCGTGGCTGTCATGGCAAAGAACAGGGCCAAACGCGCGGCCCAAGACGATAGGCGTTCTTCAGTTTTTTGAGGGAATACTAACCGGCAGGCGCCCCTGCCCGATCACACAGGTTCCCCCCACAAGCGCCCGCAGCATACCAGTACCGGAAACATGGCGGTGCATGATCCGCTCCTCACCGCCTTCAATGGCCGTGATCGCCAGTGATGCGCCGGGGCTTTGGCCTGCACCACGCCTGTGCGCCCCTTGAGACAGGCGTATTTCGGGTGGATCGTGACGATCAACTGATTGCGCGCAGGAATGTAATCCAGCCGCTCGGCCTTGTCCTCTCCGATCCGGACCATGTCACCGCGGCCGCAGGGACAGGCGATGCTGTCCGGCTCGATCACCCGCTCGATACGCGGCAGGTGCTCGGGCAGAGCGAGCGCTTTGCGCGGGGCAGCTTTGTCGGGATCGGCCGCGCTGGTCGCGATCTTCTCCTCGACCGCAGCAATCTGTTCCCGGGTCTCGGCGATGGCGGCTTCGAGATCCTCCAGCGCCAGTTCCAGCTGCGCGGGGTCCAGCTTTTCCGATCTCGGCCCGAACTTCGCATGTCGGTATTGTCCGACCTGGCCTTCCAGCTTTTCGACCAGTGCCTTCAGTTCGGTGATGAAGGCGTCTTTTTCGGCCCCCACCGCCTGTTCATGCTGGCGGGCCGCACGCTCGACCGACAACTCGAACTGCGCGGCCTCGAAAGCCTTCACAACCTCGGGCGGGAGGTCCGGAAACTGGCTGAGATCGAAGGAATGGGACATGCGGATTCATAGCCATTCCGGACAGAAAAGGCCCATAAAACAACGTTAAAGCAGTTGAGTAAATCATCCCGCCGCAATGGGTGGGGCGACCCGTTGCACAACAATCCGGCGCCAGTCCAGACCTTCGAACAGAGCTTCGTGCTGGGCCCGCGACAGCCGCATTGTCCCGTCCTGAACCTTCGGCCAGGCAAAGCTGCTCTGTTCAAGGACCTTATAGACAAGCACGAGACCGGTCCCGTCCCAGACCAAAATCTTCAGCCTGTCGCCGCGTTTCGAACGGAACACGATCATCACCCCGGAATGCGGATCCAGCTTCAGCTCGGTCTGCACAATCAGCGCCAGCGCCCGATGCCTGCAGCGGAAGTCCACCGGACGCGTCGCAATCAGGATCGGCTGGCGCTGTCACGCGACGATCATGCCAATCCTCGCAACGCACGCGCCACCGCTGCTTCCCGCTCTTCCGGAACATCGCCCGGCACCCGAAGCACGAGGTCGCCACCGATCTCGATCGTGATCACCCCACATGTCCGACCGGCCTCCGCTGGGACCGACGTTCTCAGGTTTCACCAAGACAGGCACAAAGGCTGGCAGAGCGTCTGACGTAATTCTGGCCATGGCATCGGCGGGCAGGACCAAACGGCCCTCGCGCGCCTGACGGCGCCAATTTGAAAGCTGATGGGCTGCCAGAGCATGCCGCCGCGCGACATCCGCCACCCGCGCGCCCGACTGAAAGCTCACGGCCACTATCCGGGCCTTCACCTCTTCCGGCCAACGCCGGTTGCCACGTGTCCGCTGCACAACTTCGATGCAGCCATTAAACCCATTCCCGCCGTCCGCCATTCGTCGTCTCCTCCTGAATGCTCAGAACGAGACTCGCCGCTGGGTCAGCGCCCGGAAACCGCAGAAATCAATGGGGCGGAGACGGCGCATACCCTGTATCGCTAGGGCATCTTGGTTCAGATCCCGCGCTCCGAGCTATATGCGATCTACAAACGGATCGGTGCCAATCGTCGGCATAGTGACCGGATCAGGCCAAGTCGGCGCTCTTGGCAAACGTTTTGGTGCAGCACAGGATGGATGATTTTACCAAAGCATGCACGACGCGCGCTCTCATTGCCCAGTTGGCGTCACAGGCAGGCATCGAGCCTGGGAAAGATACCCGACGCGAACAGGATGTTCGAATTGATACTGTAGACAAATAGGAGGAATATCTTTGCCGGAATGGGCATAGTGACGGTTCTCAACCGAGCCGGTGCTCAACATTTCGACAGCAATTTCTTCGCGAATTGGCTGCCGAAAGCACCAGATTCGATCGCAGAGTCCACTTCTTTGCTCCAACGGTGTTTATCTGCGCAAACACCGTTGGACTCTGGACCCTTGCGCCATTCATAACCGGCGAATTGTCAGCTGACAATTCTTGCGATGTGTCGAAGAAAACCCGCTAGTAGGCGACAAAGCTGCCCTGCCCTCGATTGTCAGCTGACAACTTCCCTCTGCGCCTAACATTGATTGCGGCAAGCATTGGCCTTGCGTCGAAGCCCCCGTCCTTGCCCTGACGTGTCAGGTGGCGCAGATATGCCCCAGGACAGCCGATCTCGCCCAAACGCTCCAGTATGCAAAGAATGGCAACACTGGCGGCATCGTGCCCAAGCGCGCGCTGTGCAGAGATCATCACAGGTTGGTCGATCCCAATCATAGGGGCGACGCGGCTAGCAATGTCGTGCAGGTCTTCCCATTTCCGCACGGGTTGGGGAAAGTAAGACCTATATTCTGCGATTGTGACGGTAACATCATGAAGCGAAATCCTTCGGCTGTGAACTTCAGAGTCAGAGTTATATTTTGAGTCAATATGTATGTGCCGCTCATTTTGGTCGTCGCTGCCGCTCATTCCATCTAAAGCCACGGGTGCCGTGGCGGTTGCCAGCTGGCCGCGTAGGGTGTTAGCGATGTTCTTCAGGTCCGTCAGACTGGTCTTGCGCCGCAACATTAGACGCGTGGTTTCCGTCAGCGAATCCGGACCATGTTGATCGATGATGGTTTGCCGCAATTCAATAACGGTCTGCCGCATGACGCTGATCTCTTCGGCACGCAATCGGCGTTCGGCTGCGGCTTGCACGATCTGTTCAGCCGCGCGGGCAAGGGGAGAGAGGTCGAATCCGAAGGCGAGGGCGACCTTCTGTCCGATCCGGCGGGCAAAGCGCTTTTGGTTTGGGCTGTCACGACGGTCAACGACACCGAGTTTGACCAACTGGGCCAAATGCCGGCGCAGCGTGCTCTCGGGCATACCGTTCAGCCGTTCCGACAGCGTGCGATTGGCAGGAAAGACGATGGCCTCGTGCGGCCGAGCCGAGATTTCCCGGCTCGGGTGAAAGGTCATCAACGCCTTGAGGACGCCGAGTGTGCGATGAGACAGGCCGAAATCTGTCGCAGCCTGCGTCAGGGCCGACAGGATGTCCCATTTGTCGACTGTCGCTGCAGACCGGCATGGCTGCGCCAGTCCACTCCCTTGGGAAAGTGTAGTTGAAGTCATTTTATGTTCACGATGGACACAAAGATTCACGCCCCGCCCGGCAGGCAGAGTTGACAGATCGGGAAGTGCTGGCTATCTCGATAGTGCGAGTATTGAGAAGGGCCTTCCGGGTGATATGCTTGGGGGGCTTTTCTTTTTAGGTCCGGTCTCGTGCCTCCGTTTCAGTTGCGTTGCCTTCCGTCCGATTGCTGGTCCAACGGTCGTGAAGCTCGTTCAGCAGGGTCTCTGCGTGGGCCGCCAGCCAGTCGTCAAAACCGGTCGCGGGCACGGTCAAGGTCAAGCCCTTATTCGTCTTGCGAAGCTGCGCAATAACCGCGCCGTCAGACGTAGCGATGCTGCGCGGGGCAGGGCGGTTGGGTCCGTTGGTCTCTGGCTTCTGTTCCGCCCGACGGAAGACCTCCTCAAACCGGGCATCCGAGTCCAGACCGGTAAAATCGGGCCGCCGGGTGACTGTTACCGCGCGCGACTTCGCAGTTGGGTCATCGAAAAGCGCAACCAGCGCCATCCAACGATCCCGGCCGATACCCGGCGCTGCGCCGATCACCCGCAGGAAGGGCAGTTCGAAGGCGGTGCCCACCTTCAACATGCGGCTAACCATGGGCAAATCCATCGACAGGGCCGCCGCAATGGTCTGCCGGTCATACTGCGCCGCTTGCATCTGGGCGGCAAAGCTGGCTTTCTCGATGAAACTCAGATCCTTGCGCGCGGTGTTTTCCTGACCCTGTGCCAGAACGAGCGCGTGATCGTCCAGCTGCCGCACCATTGCCTTCACGGTCATGTTCAGGGCCTTGAGTGCCCGCAGGCGACGGCGTCCGTAGACGATCTCGAACCGTCCCGGCTTCATCGCATGGGGCCGCAACAGAACCGGGACCTGTTGGCCGTAGGCGGCTAGACTGTCCTTCAGGGCGTCCTGCGCCGCGTCCTGCAATGTCAGCCGGTCTTCCAGCCCTGCATCATCGATTAGCGACGGGTCTATGTCCTGCACGGCGCTTTCCTGCAATTTCGTCAGGGATGATTGCAAGGCACCAACAGCCCCTTGCGGCGCCCGGCGCGGTGGTGGTGTCTCGGCCCGGGCGGTTGAGCCGCCCATCAGGATGCCCTTGCGTGCCATTATCTACCCCAGGCTTTCTGAATTAGCATTTCGATCTCATCGTTCACTAAATTGAGTGAATCAACCGCGCGGTCGTAGGTGTTGCGGTGAAACTGGGTGCGGTCGACCTCGTAAACGGTCTGGTGCGTTAGCCCCGCGTCGGAAATGGCGGTCGATTTCAACATCGGGGCGACCATGACTTCGTCTCCGAACAACTGCCGCAGGAAAGCCACGACCTGCTGCTGGGGGCCGTCGTTCGGCTCGTAGCGGTTGATCAGAAAGCGCAGGAAGTCGAATTCCATCTTGGCGCCCGCGTTTGACACGACGTCGAGCAGGTCCGCACTCATTTGCAGGAATTGTGACATCGACGCCACGTCAAGCATGTTGGGAACGATCGTGATAACCAGACCCGTCGATGCGCAAAGCGCCGACAGCGTCAGGTAGCCCAGTTGCGGCGGACAGTCGAAGACGATTACATCGTAATCCGACTCGACGTCCTGCAGGACGGTCGCCAGCCGCGAAAAGAACGGTGGCTGTGCGTTGGCCATTAGGGCGCGGGGGGTCTCGTGTTCAAATTCCTGCAACAAAAGACCCGCCGGGGCGAGGTCGATGCCGGTGAAGAACGTAGGCTGAATGATGCTGCGAAAGGGCAGGGGGTCTTCGTAGCGAATCGCATCGTAAACTGTCCCTGTTTCAAGGAAATCGACTTCCGGACGGAAGCCGAACAGGGTCGTGAGGGATGCTTGTGGGTCGATGTCGACGCAAAGCACGCGGTAGCCTTTAAGGGACAGGCGCTGCGCGGTATGGATCGTGCTGGTCGTCTTGCCAGAGCCGCCCTTGAAGTTCAGGAACGACAGGACCTGCACCTTGTCGCCGTCACGTCTGCCCTTGGCATAGGTGCCGGGTTTCTTGGCACCGGTTTCGAGCGCGGTTCGGATCTTCAGCAGGTCCTGCGCCGAATAGTGCCGCCGTCCGCCGGCCGAGGTGTCGACTTCTGGCGCGCGCCCTTCGAAATGCAGCTTGCGCAAGAAGCTGGCCGAGATATTGAGGAGCTCCGCCGCTTCGGACGCGGAAAAGCGGCGCAGATCCTTGGTTGCGTTCGGTGCAAAGACCTTTTCCATATGATCCTGCAACGCCGCTGACAGCTGCTCTGCATTCTCGCGGATGCGGGTGCTGATGTGGAATGTGTCGCTCACCTATTAGTCCTCGCCCGCCGGCTTAACTGCCGGTCTGTTTCGTTCTTCAAGTAACGCTTTTTTGCGATAGCGCACTCTTTAGCGTTCTATAGACGACAAGTATTGAACTTGGCAATCTTTTCCGACTGACGAGTGCTAGAGCGCTGAAACCAGACATGGTGAACTCGCATAGCATAATCCACGAAAAATCCAGATAATTAGGCATTGTCAATCGGTTATATAGCGTCGGACAGGTAAATCCTGCGTGCGCTGACCGCTGGGGGCACGACACCAAATATCCCTTGAAGGACTACATGTCTGATCTCAAAGGTACATAGCGCAGCGAAAAAAAGCCTAATTCAGAGCCTCAACCACATCGCGCAGAATCATGTTGGCGACGGTCGATTGGAAGCGATCCGTCTTTGGGTTAACCCCTTCTGGAGGCACTTCGCGGATTGAGTCCAGCGTGACCGACCAGGGCCGAACGACAAGTGGCACCTTGACGAGGTAGTACTCACGATCCGTGGCAAGAAGCACTGGCTCTGGCGCGCAATCGACGCAAATGGCAACGTCCTCGATATCCTCGCGCAAACACGCCGCAACGCTAAGGCAGCAAAGCGGTTTTTCAAAAGGCTGATTGCAAAGTTTGGCCAACCGAGGTTTTTCGTCACCGACAAACTACGCAGCTACATCAACCCTATTAAAGCAGTGGCACCGAGAGGTGGTCCTGCTTTTTCGACCAGCTTTCTGCCGCGATAAGCTATAGCATTGGTTTCATGTCAGGCGGCAGCTTTCAGGTTTAGGTCTTGAGTATCATAGGCCTCTGCCGGGGTCAGCAGGCCATGCGATGAGTGCGGACGTTTCTCATTGTAATAGCTGATCCAGGCGCCGATCCCGCCGCGCGCCTCTGAACCGGTCTCGAAGGCGTTCAGGTAGACGCACTCGGATTTCAGCGACCGCCAGAGGCGTTTGATCAATCGGTTGTCGATCCAGCGACCACGCTCATCCATGGAAATTTTCATCTTGGGGTCGCGCAGCACGGCGGTGAAATCGGTGCTGGTGAATTGCGACCCTTGATCTGAGTTGAAGATCGCCGGTGAACAGTATCGGGCCAAGGCGTCTTTGAATGCCTCGACGCAGACCCCCACATCCATGGTGTTCGAGAGCCGCCAACTCAGGACCTTGCGACTGTGCCAGTCTATGATGGCCACCAAGTAGAGGAACCCTCGCCGCATCGGGATATAGGTGATGTCGGTGCACCAGACCTGATTTGGCCGGGTTATAGGCAAGTCTCCGAGCAGATATGGATATATCTTGTGCGTGGGATGCTTTTTGCTGGTCTTGGGCTCTTGGTAGATCGGGACCAACCGCATCGGCTTCATCAGCCGCCGCACCCGGTGTCGCCCGCATTTGTGGCCTTCTCGTTGCATGTGGCGGGCCATTTGCCGTGACCCGTACCACGGCGTTTCAAGGAATTGCTTGTCAATGATTTCCATGAAGCGCAAATTCTCGGCGCTTTCGCCCCACGGTTGATAGTACAGCGCCGAGCGCGACAGGTAGAGCAGCACGCATTGGAGGCGTACGCTTATATCAGGATGATCCTGCTTCACCGCTTTTTGCCTCCAGTCCCGAGGATAAGACTGGAGGCACTGGCCAAAAAATCTCGTTCCACGACAAGCTGTCCGATTTTGGCGTGAAGTTTTTCCAGCTCTCGATCAGAAACCGACGGCGCAGCTGTCATCTTGCCATCAAACGCGGCGGCCATGTTCTCGATCGCCGCTTTCTTCCAGCCGGTGATCATCGTCGGATGAATGTCGTATTTCTTGGCCAGCTCGGCCGTCGTCAGTTCCTCGCGGATGGCTTCCAAAGCCACCTTCGCCTTGAACTCCGATGTATAGCGCTTGCGTTTCGTCATGTCGGGTCGGTCCTTCATCAGTCGCTAAAGCTTAGCAACTGGTCCGAAATCCTGCGACCACCTCTTAGCCAATGCGGATTTTTGACATGAATGCATCCTTGTGCTGCGCGACTCGATCCGAATGTGGATGTGCTTGTCACCCCAGGAGGTGTAGACATCCACATTATCTTCACCTCCGGAAGCGAAGTACTGGAACGCCATAAGGAGTGGCGTGTTACCGATCAGACCATCGCTCGGCACATCTCCCAAGTCGGGGGCGTGATGGAAGCGATCACTTTGATCTGCCCCCTTATCAGTAGAAGAAGACATTGAATCAATTTTTTCACATTCAATGAGAGCCAGCGCGCTTTTCTTTTTCATAGATTTAAACCCATTCAGTTCTGGTAGGCGATATCGCTGATGCTCAATACGGCACAGGTTGTCTACAGGTAATTTACAAAGATGCCTGAGGAAATTTACCCTCGATCGATGAATGATAGAGTGATCGAAAATCGACACGCGGCAGCACCTAAGCGGGTAATCGCTACAGATTCCAGTATTCACTGCATCGTCAGTGCAGGGGCGTGTCTTGCATATTACTATACCTCAAAGGCACGGCTCAACCATTGTCAGGGGCTGTAACTGTTATACTCAGTGTGTTCGTTCATTCAGTTGCGCCCGAACTAGTACGATCTCGATGAGATATGCTGTCTTGTCGGATATGCTGAGGCGGTGCTTTCTCACGGTTACCTCCAATAACGATCAGGGTAAACTGTAAAAATTACTCTGCTCCGCGCTTCGCACAGTCCTTGTTGCTGCTGGCACCACATGAAAACACCACTACTCAAGTAGTCCGAACGCCCCGCACACATTTCTTGTGCTCTTAAACTAAAATAGTATCAACAAGGTATTTAAATGCGCCGAAGGTCCGAAACCAGCTTGGATTTAGATTTCGATAAACGGTTAAGGCCTTGGCGGTTCAATAGCAGCCTTATTGACAGCCTAATGACGGAGTTTTTACCTACCTGACCAAAGGGTGTGAATGTACTTCTCTTAAATCTCATTTTAAACATCTGCCGATACGTTCTTCTTATTCATTATGGAAGAATTAAATGACTATTTTTTGCGACAGAAATTACGTTTCCGAGACCTCGAACCGGATCGATTCGATCGAATGCCTGCTGACGATCGCCGATGTTTCGGAGCACTTCAGGCTCCGTCCCGCAACGGTACGAAAGTATGTTCGTGATGGTCAGGTCTCTGGCCATCTTGTCGGTCGGGAATACAGATTCAGCTGGGCCAATGTTTGGGCAATTGAAGACGGGCCGCAACCACGGGGAACGCAGCAGCAAGAGCGATATAAGCTACCGCTCATTACAAAAACTGATATCGCTGCGAGCATGGCGATCAGTCTGCGCACGGTCGACCGGTGGATAGCGTCCGGGATGCCCACCCGCAACGTCGGCAATAATGTCCGCCTGAATCCGCGAGATTCACAACATTGGTTGAAAAGCGAGTTCGGTCTTCTTGCACCGCTCTATCCATACCTGACCGACGAGACCATCTGATGCGTTTCTTCGTCACTGCAGCGGTTTGCGCGACAGAGCATATGTCAGCAGGACATTTCCACAAACGTCACCAAACACTAATCGGCGTCATGTTCGGGGTCCTAAGTGTAAAACTTACCGTTGTCGCGTCAGGGTGTGTGTTTCACCGACATCGAGGCCGGCACGGGGCACCCGAGATTTGGAGGGCGCATCCATGACCCACCAACACATTGATCTTGATATCCAGCAGAACCCCGAGAGTTCACTGGGCGATGTTGTTGTCTGGGCTGAACAAGTCGGAGAACCCTACGCAACAATTTGCGAGTTGCGCAAAGTGCCGGCACGCTTGGGCATGATTGACGATGATATTGGACTTATCCCCGCGGATATAGCGTACTTCGAGGAACATATTGCCGCGTCGGGCTACGCCGTCGTTTCAAAAGCCAGAGATCTGAAATCAGCGCGCCTCCGCGGCAACGCGCGCGTCCGTGCGTTGCTCAAACGGTTCCGGGCTTCAATGGAGCCGGACCTGGAAAGGCATCACGACTGGGCCGACTGGGACGAACTGATCGCTTTCGTGCGCGTTCACGAAGGTTTCAAAGAACGGGGGGCAAGGTTCACGACCGGGACGTCGAGAGGTCTGATGATGCTGAGAGCCCGATTTCATGTCGGACCCGGCACCGTAGCGGCCGATGACGTCAACCGTGTTGCAGCAGAACTCAGCTCCGAGAAGCGCAAGTCTTTCGGTCGTGCGCTAAGAACACTGAACCGATTGATTGAGGAGTCTCGAAGCACTCCGGAGATAAGTGCGTTTCTGCTGTCGGCACCGCTCGCAATGCCCGGACCCGTCTCGGCCCGGGAGCGGATCTCTTGGCAGAGCCTGCCCGAGCCGTTCAGACAGGATGCTGAGGCAGCAATGCAGTCTGCGCTTGCGCGCCCGGAAGACCGGCTTGCCGCGGCGCGAGCCGCCATCGCGGCTGGCGAAGATGCGGAGCGCGTTCTGCGGGAGCTTGATGCGGAAGCCGCCGGGCGTCGAAGAGTGCTGCTAAACCGCAAAGCAGCCATCGCCGGTTGGCGGACGGCAATCACTTGGCTTGTGCTCGCGGCAGAGCGCCACGGGCTGCAGCGAGATCAACTGGAAGGTCTCGAGGAACTCTTCACGAGTGAAATCATTGAAACCGCTTGTACAGATCAGATCGCCCGATCGAAGGCGTCTAGGCACCTCAAGGACCCAGATAAAACCCAGACGTTGACATCGCGTCTGGCAGCGCTCGAGACGCTTTCCCGGCACGGCCTGAAACTGGCTCCTCTGGTTGCAATTGTCCAGTTGCAGCGGCGGTTTCATGTTCAATATGTACGCGCCGCCGGAAAATCCATGACAGATGATGCCAAGCGCCTCTGCGATGTGCTGATCCGCCGTCCGCAGATCGCAGCCGCTTTTGTAAATGCTCCCGGAACGATCGCGCGGCGCGCAACCGAGGGAATCGAAACCGGGCGGTCTGAGAAGAATCTAACCCAGGAATTGTCTGGCTTGCGGCTTTACGCGGCTGCGGTCCTGTTTGCCGTGCAAGTGTCACGGCCACTACGAACATCGAATTTAATCAGATTGAGATATCGATCCACCCGAGAAGCGCCGGGTCACATCACCTGGGTTCGGAAACGAACACACGCCGAATTGCGATTCTTCCCAGGAGAGATCAAGAACGACCGGGAGGTAACCGTGCATCTCCTGTCCGATGAAGCAAGAATTCTCTGGACCTGGCTTCATGATTTCCGGCCACGGTATCTCGAACTGCGCGGCCTGAGCGACACGCCATATGTGATACCCGGGGAGGCCCATCCGCGCCTCGTCAAGTCCGGGATGACACTGCCCCAAGGATGTCTTGCTCCGTCGACCATCGCTGAAATCTGGCGGGACGGAGCAGATATCATCGGACTCGACCTGACGCCGCATCAATCCCGACATGCCGTCGCGACGCTGATCCTTGCCATCGAACCGGGAAATTTTGCAAAAGCGGCGGCGGTGCTCGGTGATACCGAAGAAACTGTCCGCAGACATTATGGTCGAGACAGCGGTGCTGAAGCCGCGAAGCAGGTCCGAGCTGCGTTAAAATCTCAACACCCGGGGATTTTCGCAAAGATGAAGCGGCGCGTCTCATGAATGACAGCCGGATTATTGAGTATTTAAACCCGGCATCGCCTGCAGTTCAGAGCGCTATGCTGGCAGATGCGTCGAACCTAGCGCCTGGAGCGGCGGCTGTTGTTGGCCGGTTTTTCACGGAAGTCCGGCGGCGGCGGGAGCCTTTGGATGCGCCAGGCCCGGGGGCTTTCAGTGCCGCTGCGCAGTCTGAATCAACGCTTGCGACGTTGTTGCGTGCGCTCCACAGATATGCACCCAATGTTTCAACTGCGGCGGGACGGGATTTGCGCAAATCCTACTACCGCCGGCGGAGCGGGGCAGGGGGTGTAGCACGCCAAAGCCGAACGCCAGCGGTGCCCCTCAACGCGCCGGATAATTGGCCATCATCTTGGCGTGAAATGTGGCGGAACCTGCGATCTTCAGCGATCCGGGATAGCTCAAAAATGAGGTATCTTGCATCAATCACACGGTGTGCCAACATGCTTCGCTTGCTTGATCTTCCGCCCGGAGTTTCGGGGGATGTTCCCGGATATTTCGTGGCGATCATGCTTGGCGATGCATTTATCGAGACCGGCGTGCGGCCAATAACAGCCTCCGGATACCTTGACGGGCTCGTTGCGCTGATGCGCGCGGGCGATGCAGAAAAACAGACGCTGGATGGACTGCGCGCCGCGCGGGAGCATTTCAAGTCCGTTGGGCGCCGACAGGCAAAGCTGAAGACGGGCAGGATCCGACGTCTCAGGGAGCGGGGTGGTTTTGAGTGTATCATTCAGACAATATGCCAACTTCGAAGCGAAATTGACGATCTTGCTGGCCATGCCGCGCGGACGGAAAAACTTCGACAAACGAACGCAGTATTAATGCTTCTGGTGAATAAGCCAGCGCGGATTGGCGATATCGCCCGATGGCGGCTTGGTCATGAATTGTCTCGGCTCCCGAGCGGTGAGTGGACACTCGACTGGTGCCAAAAAAAACGGAAATCGACACCGGAGCAGGCCTTCTGTGGCGTGAAACATGTGTTCTTCTTGATGAGTTGGTCCTGCGTGGCCGCCCAAAGCGGCTCGTAGGCATCGAATACTACAAGCTTGTCGGCCTGAACTTTTTGACAGGATCCGTGGAGGTGCCTTCTTCTAAATGGGTGAGTAATCTTGTCCGAAAAGCAATCGATGTATCGGCGCACGATTTGCGAACGCTTGCAGCGGATTATTTGCGTCTGCACGATCCAGAAATTGCTGCGGCTACGATTCAAAGCCATCTTGGCCACGGGACACGCGAGGCAGGCGAAGAGTACCGGGCTCTGGCTGACGGGGACGCGGCGTCAGCCTCCTGGCAACGTATCCGCGAAGAGATTGCCGTTCGGGAGAGAAAATCTTGTCCCGAGAAAATGGGGTAGTCCATCCTGCGGGAGCAGTTGATGTCGCATGGCCCGCCCAACAAATGGGGCGCGGCAAGTGGACCGATACCTCGATCGGACCGAGACGATTATAACCCTGCGGCCTTGGTCAGGTTCACGCGGAATCTGTCGCGGCGGCGTTGATAGCGACGGGTCATTTCGGCGCTGGCGTGGCCGAGGTGCTTTTGGATGTAGCGTTCGTCGACCTCAGCGCTGCTGGCGAGACCCGCGCGCAAGCTATGGCCTGAGAACAGGGCGAGGCGGTCCTTTTCCGGTAGCTCCGAACGGATGCCGGCGGCCAGCACGGTCTGTTTGATCAGCCGCGCGACATGTTTGTCGCTGAGGCGGGTCTCGAGCGCCTCTTTGCCATCACGCGAGGTGCGCGTGAACACGGGACCAAAGTCGATTCTGGCAAAATGCAGCCATTGCTCCAGCGCGTGAACGGGGCAAGTTAGATCAGACGAGCCCCGACCGATCTCGACCTCGCGCCAGCCGGTCTTGGCGTTAAGGGTGAGGAGCGCACCCTCGTCGAGGATATCGATCCAGCCGCCGGAGTCGGGCGTGTCGTCCTTGTGAACATCCAGGCTGACAATCTCCGAACGGCGTAACCCGCCTGCATATCCAAGCAGCAGGATCGCACGGTCGCGCAACCCGCGCAGATCGAAACCCAAGGTGGCCGCCATCGCCAGGATGTCATCGCGCAGGATTGCCTCCTTTTGTACCGGCGGCCGCGCGTGTTTGCGTTTGATCCCGGCCAGCACCGTGGCGATGTGACGGTTCTTGCGATCAAGCGCGAAGCCCCGCTGCGTGTAGTTCCAGGCAAGACCTGACAGGCGGCGATCTATGGAAGATACCGACAGGGGTCGGGACGCCGACTGCGACGGGGCCTTGCCTCCCGGTGCAGCCAGGTCTGCCAGGTAAAGCCCGATCATCTCGGACGAGGGGGGCAGTGGGTCTGCACCCTGCAGTCGGCACCAGCGCGTAAAATGCGCCCAGTCTGTGGCGTAGGCCTTCAGCGTGTTCTCGGATGCCGATTGTTCGGCGTAGTCTCGGGCTGTCTCGATCAGCCGATCAAGCGTGCCAGAACCGGCAACGGAGGTGGGAAGGGTGATCTGATCTCTTGTGTCATTCATGATGGTGACCTACATGTTGGTCAGAGCTAAAAGGAAGACGCCCATGCAGATCGCCATCGCAGAAGCCAAGGCCCAGTTTGCCGAGTTGATCCGTCGGGCAGAGGCGGGGGAGGCGATTGAGCTGACCCGGTACGGGCGTCCCGTCGCGCGGATTGTGGCTGCGAGCCGCCCCGTCGGGCGGCCGTTGATCGGCGCCCTGGAGGGCAAGTTCGCGCTGCCGGATGACATGTTTGAAGGCGACGAGGAAATCGCCGAGATGTTCGAGCAGAGCGCCGGGCATTAAGTGCGGGTTCTGCTCGACACCCATGTGCTGCTCTGGGCGGTCCTGAACGATCCGCGCCTCACGGCAGCGCAGGCGCAGGCAATCTCCGAAGGTGAAGTTTACCTGTCGTCGGCGAGCGTCTGGGAGATCGGGATCAAGCGCGCCATCGGCAAGCTCGACGTGCCGGACGATCTGTTCGAGATCGCGGCCGATGCGGGCTGTCGGCCCTTGCCAATCTCGTGGACCCATGCGGAAGCTGCGGCAGCGTTGCCGTTGCACCACACCGATCCATTCGACCGGATGCTGGTCGCGCAGGCCCGGTGCGAGGGGTTGCGCCTTGCGAGTTCCGATACGAAGCTCGGGGCCTATGACGTCGATCTCCTCGGCTGACGGCCCCAGTCTCATAAACCGCGACTCAGAACCGGTCCGTTTCGTGGCCCGTGACCGCGTCAGGACGAGTCCAGAGATTGAGCTAAAGCCTTGTCCATGAATTAAACAAGAACTTGCGCGACGAGAGGGCCGATTTCGGGCGAGTCCGAGGTTGAAATATGAACTTTGAGCCATGTCACGCATCATATCTTTTCACGTCCGATAAGGCAAGATTATGGGACGTGAAAAAGTTTCTCGGGATGCGGCGGCTCGGGTGATATTGCATGGCCATAAGCGCCGTTCGGATCTATGGTTCTGCGCATGAATCACCGGTCGCCATCCCCCAAACCAGATCTTCCCGGACCTATTTTACCCAAGTGGATCATGCAGGGGGCCGCTGCGCAAGATATTGACAATGCGTGTTTCTCATCTGGATCAGCCCTGGCTTTGCTGCATGTCGCCCTGCACGATCCTGACTTGGCCGTTCCTGCGGATCTGCTGCGTTCGCGGCTGACCCTGCGTGCGGCAATGAATTGTTGCAAGATTGAGGGCAGGAGCCGGACAGAGGCCGAGCTGCGCGATGCCTGTCTGCTGACTGTGCCGGGGGATGCCATGGGTCCGGATGGCGACATGTTGGCATTTTGGCGCGCCGGTATCCGTGTCAGACTGGGAAACCGCGACTGGCAGACCCGGATTACGACGCTGGTGCCCGAGAATCTTCACGAGATCATCGGCGAGGCTCTTGATCTGTCGGTGAGCGGGGCAGGCGGGCCGGTTGCCAAATCCTATGGGGTTTTGACCCGGATCCTCGCGGTGGCCCCACGTCACGAGGCGGTCGCCCTGCTCTGCGCCGACGCGGTGCTGAGCCATGCGCTTGGCTGGAGCCGTCCGATGCCTTTGCTCGCGCTCCATCTCAAACGATCCGACATGCGCCAGATCGCGGCAGGAGAAGACGCCCGCATCGCCGTTCATCTGGCGGCGGCGCATGCGGCGCAAGACATCGTTCGCCTCTCCTATGATCTGGCGCGGCGGGCCGGTCATCTGAAGGCTGTCGCGACCAAGCTTCGCTCCAAAGGCTCGGACGATGCGATCCGACTGTTTCTGACGGAGGACGCGGTGTTGCCATCCGTGATGTTGTCGCCAAAAATTCACGGCTCTGACACGTCGATGACCGGCCGGTCGGCACGGCGGCTTTGTGACCGCCTGGTCGAACTCGGTGCGGTGCGCGAGCTGACCGGACGCAAAATGTTTCGCCTCTATGGGGTGGCATGATGGGATCGCTGGGCAAGCAAGAGAAAGCAAAAGCGGAAGCGCTGGATCTTGAGCTTGACGACATGCCGAACGAACTGCGCTGGCGGGAATGGATGAACCGCATCGAAGCCGTTCTATTCGCAAGTGGCACACCGGTGAATCGTGACATTCTTCTTCGGGTGGTCGGGCAAAAGGCCAATATCGACTTGCTGATCGAAGACATTCAGGCCGATCTGAAAGACAAACCCTATGCGGTTGTGTCCGTCGCGGGCGGCTGGATGTTCCGGTCGCGGCCGCAATACGCGCCGGTCATCAGGGCCGCCGCGGACATCGGCGCGCAGCAACATAATTTCTCGAAAGAGGAAATGGCTGTGCTGTGTGCCGTCGCCTATCATCAACCGATCGACAGGGCAGGGCTTGCCGATATCTTTGGCAAAGAGACCAACCGTGATCTGCTCGCGCGGCTGCGCCATAAGAATTTGATCGCCAACGGACCGAAAAGCCCGCGCCCCGGCGCACCGCATACGTTTGTGACGACAGCAGATTTTCTGGCGGTTTTTGGTTTGGAGTCCTTGCGTGATCTGCCAGAACTGCAAACCGATCCCTCTGACGCCGCAGGGTGAACGCCGGGTCTTGCGCCGTGTCTGCTATGTTTGCTTCCTCGTCACATCCCGGCAAGGCGCGTATCTTTATCCATTGTCGGCGGGGCGCGCAGGGCAGATCGACCTGCTTTTCAGCATGAAAGGGCAGCGGCGTGAACGGCAACCAAAGGCGCTGAACCGAGATTGTCCCCGCAGGGTGCCAGATTCGATGGTGGGTGTTGACGGCTCGCGCTGCACTGGCCTAGGTTCAATCTTACTAGCGTAAGATTCCGCGGCCCGCACGAATCCTCTAGCTTATCTTCCGTCAGGCCCAAGCGCTAGTTACCTCTGGAACTGGGCAGGAGATTTACCATGAGTATTCTGAAGCTTCCGGCGATTTTTGCGATTGCCGCATCATCGGTATCGCTGTTGGCGATGCAAGCCGCCGTCGCCCAAGACAACCCAATCGACAAGGTTTCGACGGTCACCGACGAGATGCTGTTGAACCCGCCGGACGGCGACTGGTTGATGTGGCGTCGCACCTATAACGGTTGGGGCTACAGCCCGCTTGACCAGATCAACAAGGAGAACGTCGGCGATCTCAAGCTGGCCTGGGCTTGGGCAATGACACCGGGGGGGCGCACACAGGAAACCCCGCTGGTACATGACGGGATCATATATATCCAGAACTCCACCCACCTGATTCAGGCACTCGACGGCGCGACCGGCGATCTGATCTGGGAGTATCAATATGCTCTGCCCGATGAGGTAAGCCCGAACGGAGAGCGCAACAAGGCGATCTATGGGGACACCCTGATCCTCGCGACCCGTGACGCGCATATCATCGCGCTCGACACCAAGACCGGCAAACTGGTCTGGGATCAGCAGGTCGCCGATTTCCAGAAGGGCTGGGGCTATACCAGCGGACCGATTGTGGCCAATGGCGTCATCATCCAGGGCATGACCAGCTGCGGCAACGGTCAGCCCGGCGGCTGCTTCATCACCGGCCATGACGCGAATACCGGCGAGGAATTGTGGCGGGTACATACCATCGCCCGAGGCGATACGCCTGAGGGCAACAGCTGGAACGGCATCCCGCTGGAGAGCCGGCACGGTGGGTCGGCCTGGCTCAGCGGCTCTTACGATCCCGATCAGAACCTGATCTTCACCGGCGTTGGTCAGCCCTATCCCTGGCCCGCCGTGATGAACGGCCTGCTTCCCAAAAGTTCGGACCCCGACGTTACCAACGAGGCGCTTTATACCAACTCCACCCTCGCCATCGAGCCGAAGAGCGGCGAACTGAAGTGGTATCACCAGTACCTCGCGACCGACACGCTTGATCTGGACTATGTCTATGAGCGGATGCTCATCGACCTGCCGGTCAACGGTGAAGAGCGCAAGATGGTGGTGACGACCGGCAAGATCGGCATCATCGAGGCAATCGACCGGGTCAACGGCGATTGGCTCTGGTCGAAAGAGACAGTGCCGCAGAACGTGGTGCTTTCGATTGATCCGGTGACCGGCGAAAAGACGATCAATCCCGAGACGATCCCGGAAATCGGCAAGACCACCTTCAACTGCCCTGCCGACCCGGGCGGGCGCGCCTGGCAGGCCACGGCCTATAGCCCGCGCACCAAGGCGCTCTATTTGCCGACGGTGGAGTTCTGCTCGAACACCTCGGTGAACCCGCTTGATCCGGGAACGATCTATACCGGTGGTGGCCGGGCGACCTTTGATCGGGTTCCGGTTGCGGACAGCGACGGCAACATCGGCCAGGTCCGTGCAGTCAGCATGGAAGACCAGTCGGATATGTGGATGTACCGGCAGCGTGCGCCGATCACCAGTTCGACCTTGCCGACCGCTGGCGGCGTTGTGTTTGTCGGCACTCTTGACCGCAAATTCATGGCCTTCGACGACGAAACCGGCGACGTGCTGTGGACCAGTGGCAAGCTGAGCAATTCGCTCGAATCCTTCCCGGTCACCTATACTGCCAACGGCAAGCAATACGTTGCGATTGTGGCGAACTGGGCCTCTGGCCTTGGCCGTCTGCAATCCCTGACGCCGGAAGTGAAACTTCCGCCGAACAACCCGGCGGCTCTGTACGTTTTCGCGCTTCCCGATTGATCGGCTGAGCACATCCCGAAACCTTGCCCGGGTGGAACTGGAGATTTCCAGTCCACCCGGTGCGTTTGGGAGGTTGGATCTTGCCCTTTTCTTTCGCGCTGCGGCGTCTGGCTGGTCCGCTTCTGGCTTTGGCGCTGACCGCTCTGCTGGCCCCGCTGTTGCCCGCGCCGGCATCGGCTCAGGAGCCGGAATTCTTCGATATCCCCTATGCCTATGGTCAATGGACCTTTGGTCGGCGGTTGGATGAATCGCAGCTGCGTTATTGCGTTGATCGCCGTGACCCCGCCTGGGAGGCGGACGCAGCCATCGCCGACGCCATCGCCGAGGCTTTGCTGCTTGAACCGCAGCGATATGTGGTCGAAAGCGGGATCATCATCGAGGACATTACGAAAGTTTATGGGATCCTGCTGGAGCATTGTGACGTTCACATGGGCTTCAAGCTGATCCCCAGTGGTTATGCCGCCTGGGCCTCGCTGACGCGCCCCTATTACGAGACGCAATATGTCTTCGTCTCGGCAGATCCCGATATCCACTCGCTTGCCGATCTGGCGCCCCCGGGTCCGATTGGCGCGACGAGCGGGACTTCGGCGCATCTCCGGCTGATCTCCTATCTCATGGCGTTGCCCGCGGAAAAGCGCTGGCCGACCTTTCCCATGGGCACCAACGACATCGCTCTTGAGTCGCTTCTCAACGGCACGGTCGATGTCGCCCTTGTCTGGGCCCCAAGCCTTTGGGCGAAACAGCGTGCAGATCCGGCCTTTGCCGACCTGCACGTGATCGACCCGACGCCCCTGCCGCCGACCACCCTTGGTGTGGGCGCGCTGATGCTTTCCAACGAAACCTTCTTGCGCACCGCCATCGACGAGGCGATCGCCGCGCTGATTCAGGACGGGACCATTGCCGAAATCCTTGCAAAATACGGCTTCCCGGCCGAGGCCAGACCTTGATGCCAAACGCTTTGAATTCTGAACCGGCGATCCGGATCGACAACATATCCAAACGCTATGGGCGGACCCTGGCGCTGGACGGCATCAGCTTTGATATCCGCAACAAGGAGCTGTTCGCGCTGCTGGGCCCGAATGGCGCTGGCAAGACGACGCTGCTGCATATCCTGTGTACCCTCCTGCGCCCTGACAGCGGCGTTGCGCAGATCCGCGGCTTTGACGTGGTCAAACAACCGCTTGCCGCCCGCCGCCTGCTTGGCATCGTCTTTCAGGAGCCGAGCCTTGATGACCGGCTGACCGTCCGCGAGAATCTCAATCTGCATGGGTTGGTCTTCGGGGTGCCGCGCAAGCTGCGACGCCAGCGCATCGAGGAAATGCTGGATCTGGTGGAGCTGACCGACTGGGCCGACAAGACGGCGCGAACGCTTTCGTCGGGCATGAAACGCCGGTTGGAAATCGCCCGCGCCATGATCCATGATTCCGAGATCATGCTGCTGGACGAGCCCACGGTCGGGCTGGACGCCCAGACCCGCGAGCGTATCTGGACCTATATTCGCCGCCTCCAGCGCGAGCGGCAGATCACCGTGCTGGTGACCACCCATTACATCGAAGAGGTTGAGGGCTGTGACCGGGTGTGCATCGTCGATCAGGGCAAGGTTCTGGCGCTCGACACGCCCGAGGCCCTGAAACGCGATCACGGCCAACAACTGCTGCGCATCGTCCCCAAAGACGCTGAGGTCCGTCAGGACATCCTGACGCGCTTTGGGGATCGTCTGGCGGGGGATCCGGGGAAGGCGGGCGACACCATCCTGCTCACCTCGGACGATGCTTTCGTCGAGCTGATGCTCGCTGATTTCGGCAACCGCATCCGCTCGCTTGCCGTCGAAGTCCCGAGCCTTGAGACAGTGTTCCTGACGCTGACCGGCCGGGAGATCCGCGACCATGACGCTGGCGCGCGCGAACGCACACTCGCCTTCGGCAAGCGCGGAGGAGAACACACCCGATGACCGACCCCGACTGCGATATTGGCCCCGATACTGGCCCCACCTCCAGAGCGCCCGCGACCCGCCGCTCACCGTTCTTTATCCAGCTCGGCGGTCTTTATGGCATCTGGCTGCGCGAGGTGAAACGCGCCATCCGTGACCGTGGGCAACTTGTCGGCGGCATCAGCCGTCCCATTCTGTGGGTGCTGATCCTTGGCATCGGCCTTAATCCCTATTTTCGCGGCGAGGTTTACGGCGAGGTGACCTTTGTCGTGCCGTTCACCTATCTGCAGTTCATCTTTCCCGCCGTCGTGGCGCTCAACGTGATGTATACCTCGGTTCAGTCGGCAATATCGGTCATCTGGGACCGCGAGTTCGGCTTTCTGCGCGAGGTTCTCGTCTCGCCCATGTCACGGGGCATGGTGCTGCTGGGCAAGGTGCTGGGCGGGGCTACGGTGGCGATGGCGCATGGCTGCCTTGTGCTTTTGCTGGCCCGCTTTGCCGATGTGCCGTTGACCTGGCTTGCGGTGTTGAAGGCCCTTGGCCTGATGGCCATGCTGGCCTTCGCGCTGACCTCGCTCGGTGTGGTGATCGCCAACCGCATCCGCAGCTTTGAGGGGTTCGGTGTCTTTTCCAACGCTGTCATCCTGCCGCTGTATTTCACCTCCAGTTCGATCTTTCCGCTCGACCCGGCCCTGTCCCGGTCACAGACCCGCGTCGTCTATCCCGAATGGCTGGTCACGATCGTTGAATACAATCCGTTGACCTATGCGGTGGATTCGCTGCGGGGTGTGCTGATCAACTACAACCAGTTCGATCCACGTCTCGGCATCGCGATCATGGCGATTGCCGGGGTGGTGCTGTTCACGATCGCGCTGTTCGATTTCCGCAAGGCGTGAGGGGGTCGATATGTTCACGCTGCGGCGACTGACGCGCGACCTTGGTGGCCTTGTCGTTGTCGTGGTCCTGATGCTGCTGATCACGTTCCTGCCGCCCGATACCTCGCTGCGTGAGGTCGAGGCGAACCGCGCCCTCCGCGCCTGTGTTCCGACAAGCTATCCGCTGCTGGTCACCGGCGACCCCGACCAGCCGGGGATCGATATCGAGCTTCTGCGCGCCGTGGCCGGATATATCGGCGTCGATCTGTTGCTCAGCCCCATCGATGCCATGGGCCGCGACTTTAACCCGCGCAACTGGGCGATCAACCGGGCCAAGTGTCAGGTGCTTGCCGGGGGGGTCGTGGATTCACCGCTCACCCGGTCGTTTCTCGATACCGGCCCGGCCTATGCCGAAACCGGCTGGATGATCGTGGCACCGGCCCCGCTGGAGGATATCCAGGGTCTTACCCTTGGCGCGCTGACCATGATCTCCGGTCTCGACCGCATCGGCCTCTCAAGCTTCCTGCGCGGTCAGGACGTCACGATCCGCGTGGTGCGCAACAGTCAGGATTTCGTCGATGGGATCGCGGGGGGTGCGCTTGCCGGTGGTGTCACCGAGGCGCTGCTGGCTGGCAAGCTGGCCGCGGAACATGACTGGTGGGTCGCCACCATGCCTGATGAGCTTGGCCGCTATAACGTGGTGTTTGGTCTCTGGAAGGGTGACATCACGTTGAAACGCAAGATCGTTCAGGCGTTTCACCAGTTTGAATCCGATGGCACGCTGGCGGCGATCCTCGAACGTTACGGGGTGGTGCCGATGGGGCAGGGCGCCCCGATCCCTGCCCTGTGATGGTCTTCACGCGCCAAGGATAAGCGGCGCCAGAACCGCGTAGGCCGGAGCAAGAAGCGGGCGCACCACGCCAGCCGCGATCGCCAACAGCAGCCCCAGGGCAAGAATTCCCTGAACCTGCGATGAAACACGCAGGCCGAACGCCTTGAGAAACATCCCGCCCGCAAGCGGCGGAATCGGGACAAGACCAAGCAGCGCCACCCAGATCGACAGGCTGCCAGCCGTCCTGAGAAAGGCCGCTGTCGTCAGCGCAGCGGTGTGCGGCAGCGTGGTCAGGGCCGGTTTGATCAGCGCCGTGAACAGTGCCGCAGTGACCAGCAAGCCGACAAACCCCGCCAGAATGACCAGCACAATGCCGATCCGACCGATGCGCAACTTCCGGATCTCGACAGGGACCGGCTTGGTCCAGCCCAGACCAAAGATGATCAGGCCGATCGCGCCGAGCAGATCGATGTGACCGCCCGGCAGAAGGGTCAGGCGGCCATCGTATTTCGGCCCCTTGTCGCCCAGCAAGACCGCCACCCCTGCGATGATGCCACCATGGATCCCGGCAATGATCAAAAGCGCCAGGGCGCGAAAGCCAAGCATCTGCAGGGTGATATCCGGCAGCATCAGGGGCCTGATCCGGCAAGATGCCTGCCGCCGCCCGCCTGCCGGTTCAGGATCACTTCTCCATGATCAGATAATCGAGCGCCTCGGCGTCCGAAGGCAGTGGCGCCCCCGGCTGATAGCCGTTCCGCTTGAGGATATAGGCCATCAGGTCGGCATAGGTGCTCTCGGAATAACGCCCCGGTGAATTGGGCGGCATCAATGAGGACATGAACAAAAACATCGTCGAAGCGGTATTTCCGTCGCCGAACTTTTCTTCGAAAGCGAGACCGCGCAGGGGCGGTCCCCCGTTCAGCCCGCCGCCAAGATCCTTTCCGTGGCAATCCACACACTCTTTGTCATACTGTTTCTGGCCGCGATCAGCCTGCTCGGCTGTGTAGGAAACCGGCATCTCGTCGGGAACCACTTCGGCTTGGACAAGCTGGATATGGCTGGTTTCGGCAGTCACGGCAGCGGCCCCTGTCGGCAGGTAGGTTTCGGCGCCAGCCATCGAGGCCGAGGGGATCAGCCAGGCGCCGGCGACAAGCCCCAGGGCCAGCGCGCGGCGCGCTGCGGGGCGGTGAATGGTGGGGTACATTGGATTTCTCCCATTACAGGCTGCGCGCCACCGGGGCCAAGCGGTCTGGCGCCTGCGGTCGCAGCGAAAACACGTATGCCTTGCAGCGAAGCCGACAAGGAAGTCGATTGCAAGGACCATTTTCATTGTCGGCTGCCGGTCTTCCATGGCACCCGCTGAACCCGTGACGAACCCGCTTACCGTCCCCGCGGTGGCACGAGGTCACGGCCAAAGAATTCCGAGGCTGGGTCTGACACCACCAGTTCGCGCATCCGATCCGACAAATAGCTGCGCAACTCGACATACCGGGGTTCGGCGCGGGCATCATAGGTCCATCTCGGCCGCTCGAGTTCGACATCGAAAGATTCGATCACCCGCGCCGGACGCGGGCTCAGCAGCATGATGCGGTCGGCCAGAATGATCGCCTCGTCGACGCTGTGGGTGACGAACAGAACCACCGGCCGGCGGACCGTCCAGATTCGCATCAGTTCGATCTGCATCAACTCGCGGGTGTGCGCATCGATGCTTGCGAAAGGTTCATCCATCAAAAGGATACCCGGCTCGGTTGCCAGCGCCCGGGCCAGCGCGACGCGCTGTTTCATACCCCCCGAAAGCTCGCCCGGATAGGCGTGGCGGAACGTACTCAGCCCGACAAGCTCAAGGTGGTGGTCCGCGCGTTCGCGCCGTTCAGCCCGTGTGAGCGGCATGCTTTTCAGCCCGAATTCGACGTTATCCTGAACATTGGCCCAGGGGATCAACCGGAAATTCTGGAACACGAAGCCGATATCGGGGCCGGGTTTCGGCGGGGCGCCAAACACCTCGACGCGCCCGGTATCACCCTGGAGCAGGCCGTCGACGATCCTCAGGATCGTGGTCTTGCCGCAGCCAGACGGCCCCAGAAGCGCCACGAATGTCGCCGGTTCGACGGTGAACGAAAGATCCCGGATCGCCGGGACCGCGGCCCGCCTGCCAGCGGTGGTGAATGTCCTGCTAACGTTGTCGAACAGGATGGCCGGCGAAGCGTCTGACGCCCCGCCGGTGCTGTTGCCGCGCGGTCCCGTCATCTGGAGGGCTGGTCCACTCCCGGAGCGGTGCCGAGATCGGTCAACACCTCGTCGATCACCGAAAAGTCGACCCAGTCGTCAAGCGCCACCGGGGTGAGATCCTTGAAATCCTCGGTCTGATAGATCCAGTCCTGAGTGTATTGCAGCTCCTCGCGGTTGATGCCGCCGTTGATGCTCCAGCCGCCATCAAAGCTCTTGGCCAGCATCTGCATCTCTTCGGGCGTCAGGTTTCCGCGATAGGATGCCATGGCATCCGCCCAGGCGTCGGAATCCGCGGCGAAGTCACGGGAGATATTCACCAGCGCGCGGACCACGGCCACCACCTCGTCGCGCCGGTTGGCCAGCACCTCGGCAGGCACCACGTTGACCTTGTTCACGACCGGCGCGGCTGCGTAATAGGCGCTCTGCGGGATCAGCACAGACAATCCGATCTGGTCGGGGCCGGATTTGTCCGGGATCGACAGCCACACGCCGATCGACATCGTGGTCGCGTCAACCTGACCTGCGGCCAGCGCCTGTGCCCGCACCGCGGGCTGGCCCAGCGTGACCACGTCCAGCGTTTCTATATCGACGCCTTCGCTGGCCAGCACCTTCGCGCTCAGCGAATGATCGAGACTGCCGATGCGCCCGATGCCAAAGCTGTGGCCGACGAGATCCGCAGGGCTGGCGATGTCGGATCTGGCGGCAATCAGGAACGGCAGCGACTTGTTGGGAGAGGTCACGGCGCGCAGCGTATCGGTGCCACGGGCCACCAGTTGCAGAACCCCGTCGACCGAGGCATTGGCCATCTCGCCCTCGCCCGCCAGAAGCGCGGCCAGCGCCGAAGGGGTCTGCTGCACCCGGACCAGCTCGACGTCCACGCCCTCACGCTCGAAATAGCCAAGCTCGAGAGCGAGATCCATCACCGAGTTGGGAACCAGAGGCGGTTCCAGATGGGTCAGTATGAGGCGGAAGGGCTCTGCCGCCGCCATGTTGGCCGAGACCAGCATCGCACCCGAGATCGCTGACAGCAGCACTGTCAATCGCTTGGTTCGCTTCATTCCTCAGTCCTCCTTCTGATTGGTTGGCCGGGCCCGGTCGGCAAGTCGGCCATATGGTTCAAGTTGCGCCGCGCCAGCGGACAAGGCGCGCTTCGACGTGGCGCAGTGCTTCGGTGACCACCACGCCGATGATCGCCAGACAGATCACGACGACAAAATACTCGGCCATGCGGAAACTGTTGCCGTAAATGGCAAGCAGCCCTCCCAGCCCGCTTACCGCAGTATAGAGTTCAGCGACCACCGTGTTAATGAGCCCGATCGCCGCCCCAAGGCGCATGCCGGTCACAACGAACGGCGCCGCGTTCGGCAGCACGATGCTGAGAAAGATCCGCCGCTGGCTGGCCCCGGCCGAGCGGGCCATTTCGACAAGCTCTTCGTCGACAGCCATCACGCCGGAATAGGTGTTGATCAGGATCGGCAGCAGCGTGCCCAGAAAGATGATGAAGATCTTTGCGTCGGCGCCCAACCCCAGAATGACGATTATCAGCGGAATGAAAGCGACACGCGGTGTCGCCGACAAAGCGAAAACATAGACTTCAAGCGTCTTGCCCAACACCCGG
The DNA here is from genome assembly GCF_008085915.1 of Oceaniovalibus sp. ACAM 378. Classification (GTDB taxonomy): domain Bacteria; phylum Pseudomonadota; class Alphaproteobacteria; order Rhodobacterales; family Rhodobacteraceae; genus Oceaniglobus. Next base: position 87,272 of record NZ_VSJK01000017.1, read on the forward strand.
AAACCGCCCATCAGCACCCCGAGAGGGATGGCGCAGATCACCGCCAGCGCATAGCCGGAAAGATAGACGGTAAGCGAAGCACGAAAGGCGCTCTGGAGCCGACCCTCGGCAATCAACCGCTGTGCGGCCTCGAATGTGGCAAGCGGTGTCGGCACGATATTTCGCCCGAACTGATCGGCCGCAACCACCCAGAGCACCATCAGCAGCGCCAGGAACCCTATTCGGTAAACCCCGATCATCATCTTCCCACTCCTGCTCCCGAACCCGCGCACCCTGCAAACGCCCTGAAAATCCTGCGGACCCGCGCCCGGACAGAATTGCGACCGCACGCGCGACTCAGTTACCTCGACGTCACTGTATCGACTTTTGTGCCGGGCGCACTTCGTCCTTGCACCGACGCCGGGACGCCAGTGATTGCGTCTGCGCGGGGGATATCACCGCAAACTGGTGATTGTTCTCGGGGTGGCGCCCATGCTTTTTGTGAAGGTGGAGCACCACGATTGTACCCTGTTCCGAATGTTTCCCACAACCGATCTCGCCATGAAAATCACAGATGATTAAGGGTCTGTGGGATCATCCGGGATGGAGCAAATGGGCGAATGCGACTTGTAGCCAGTCGCTTGACCTGCAACGAGACGCTTCAATAATGGCAGGTGAGACCCAAACCGAAAGAACGGCCAAAGAATGAACCCACTGAACGAAGAGCAACAGGTTCATGCGTTTTTGAGCCTTGTGCAAGACTGCAATGCGATTGTTTCCGACATCGGCACAAAGTCGTTCCAAAGGCAGATTGCCAACACCCGGACCTTTAGCGTTGTGTCCCCGGTGTCGGGGCGATCAGTGCCGCTGCACGCCAATTATGTTCTGCCGCGCGCAGGGGTGATCTATTACTTTCGGGATGAGACCGACTTTTGCCTGCTGTCGTCCTGTCTGCACAAGGGACACCCGATCACTGCCGCTGTGATCGCAGGCAAGGTGCTGCCCTTTGCGAAACCGGATCTTCGCAACAAGACGCTGGAAGATCTTGCGCTGAAGATCCTGGCGGATCCGCCATCAGACATCCGGCCGGTGACAGACAGGGACCGATCCAGACTGATCCTGGGCGATCCGAATTTCGCACATTTTCTTTGGAATGAATTCCCAACCCTGGATGAGGTGTCGCACAGCGGCGCGGCGGTGGATGTCACTGTGCTGTTCGACCCATTCGGCATTACCGGGCGCGCAGATACGCCTGCCGGCTGGACAAGCGAAGACCGGATCGAAGCGTTGAGAGGCTGGCACCCACAGCCTGTTTTCATGGGCACATCGCATTTCTGCCCGGCCGCCGCCCGATCACGCCTGCTGAATCTGATTGGTTGCAGCCCCGACCCGGCAAGCGGCCCCCCCCGGATATACCTTAGCCTGCGTCCGTCGGGACGAACGCTGGAGCATCAGGAAGCGTTTCTCATCCGGCTTATCACAGAGTTTCGCAGCCGGTATCCGGGCGTGACGTTCGTTCTGGATGGTTTCAGTTTTCCGCAAGATTTTCATCGGCCGCTCTACCAGAGCCACCGCCGGTCCTTTGAGAAGCGCGCCGCAGATGTGGCAAAGAATGTTCAAACAATCATCGCCGCCCTGCCGTCGCCCTATAACGACATCACCGATATCACCGGTCTTAAGCTGGTCGAGGCTTTAAAGGTTATCGCCGGATGTCATTATTACGTCACTCATTCCGGCACCCATCAACACAAGATCGCATGGCTGTTCAATCGCCCGGGATTTATGCATGGCAACACACATGAAACCAAGCCAGTTTCCACGCGCTGGATCGCGCGGCAAGTAGGCGACACGCAATCGCCCGCCACGCCCGCAGCCGAGAATATCGATGATCTGGACGTACAGGACATGCCAAGGGATGTGCCCCGCAACAAGCGATACAGATTTCGCGACATGCCGCTTGTCTGTCAGAATATTCTGGATGATTTTGCCAGACAAACGGAGGTCTAGATGCCGGTATTCTTCAAGGACCAGGAGGCGGTGTTGTATATCCACGTGCCGAAAACCGGTGGCTCCTCTGTCGAGGCCATATTCATCGCCAGCGGCTTTGAACACTATTTTCTGCATACAAGATTTTCCGCCATGACGAAAACGATGAAATGCCCGCCGCAACATTATCACGCCGCACTTTTACAGGCCTGTTTCAATCCGCAGAAATTCGACCTGACCTTTATTACTGTGCGCCACCCCGTGGCGCGGATCACCAGCGAATATAAGATGCGCAACCCCGACGGCACCTTGCCCGACGCCTGGATCGAAACCATGCTGGAACGGTATGCAGGCAATCCGTATCTGCTCGACAACCATATTCGACCGCAGGCCGAATTTCTGGTTCAGGGCGCCCGGATCTTCCGACAGGAAGACGGGTTTGATTCAGCCTGGGTGGCGACGATGAACGACGTGCTGCAGACACCTCTGGTGGACAGCCCGGTGCGCCGCTTGCAATCGAAAACAGCGGATCTGCAGCCCAGCCCGGCCACCACCCGTCTGATCGAGGAATTCTACCGAAAAGACATGGACGCCTTTGGATACTGACTGCCCCGGATTGGGTAAGCGATGGGATGGATGCCCTCCCGGGCGGCATCGACTGTGCCAAGGTAGATCTTGGTCACACTATCCGGCCGATTCCGCCTGCATGGATCAAGATGCCGGACACACGACCGCACCTGATCACATGCCCAAACGTGGCAAAGAATTGCTTGCATCCATGGCAGCGTCCACACACGTCCAAGGCATGGTTCGCGTAAAAAACGTCGCCTAGCGCAGGTCTTTACCACGCCCTGAAATCGCAACGGCCAGGCCGATAAGGATAGACAGAGCGGTTACGGTAAAGAAACTTGCCGGCACCAGAAAGCGGGTCGCAAGCGAAATCAACGCAATGATCGCGACAATGCGCAGCAACCGGTTCATGCACCCACCCAGGGTTCGACATCCAGCGCCGCCAGCGTGCAAAGCCGAGCTTCGGTATCGCTGATAAGCCAGCCGTCAACAGATACCATCCTGCCGGATGCAAAATCCGCCCGCACGATGGCTTGCCAGCCAGTGACCGTGTCCGGCTGAGTTAATCCAGCCAAAAGCATCCCTCGATGAGCAGGCAAAGCATTGTGGGTAATGAGCCATTTGCCAACTTCCTCGGCACTGGTCAGGGTGTGGCTGGCGGCCCGGCCCGGAGCAGCCAAAGCCCCGAATGAAAGCGCAGCCAGTCCTGACATGAGATCACGTCGGCTGATCTTGCTCGTTCCGCTCATGGCTGGCCCGCTTTGTGCAGTTGCTTGAGATGATCGGCAAGCCGGATGGAAAATGCAACGATTGACAGGGTCGGCTGGGCGAAGCTGCTTGTCCTGAAGACCGAGCTGCTTGCGACAAAGAGGTTCGCCACACCATGCACACGGCAATTGCGATCCACGACACCGGTCTTCGGGGTTTCTGACATGCGCGTCGTGCTGCAAGCATGTTTGCCCAATCCAAAACTTCCGGGCCAGTCATAATCGTCGCGAAGAGCCTCTGTCCAGACCCGGCCCAGACCCATGCGGCCAATCTCCTGGGCCATAAGCTCTGTCGCCCGTTTCACCGTATTCAGATCCTGCTCGGTCAATTTCCAGTCCATACCGATCCGGCGTTGACCCAAACGGTCCTGCTCATCGACCAAGCGAACCCGACTGTCAGGGTTCGGAACGCATTCGATATTAAGCCAGGGAGCGAGCCAGGAGCGATCGATAAGCGCGCCTTTATCGGTAACCACATCGTAGACTTTATTCGTCATCCCATCGAGATCACTGAAAATATTCATGACATGGGAGGATAGATAGGGCGGGAAATCACCCTTTTTAAGCGAACGGACAATTGTCTGGGCGGATCGGTACCCAGGGCTGTTGGACGTTTGCATAAAATAGAACGTGAAACCGCCGATGGATTCACGGCGACGCAGATCGTTCGATGACGCTACGGTTCCCCAGAACCCACCGACGTCCAGGTAGGTTGGCCCTTCATAGAGCTTGAAGCGATCAACTTTCTGGTCGGGCCAGATCCACAAGGCCGGCCTGATGCCGACATGGTCGGTAAAGTAACGCCCCACCTGATCCTGCGCGTTGCCCAAGCCTTGCGGAATGACACGATCCGACAACAGCAGGAGACGCGCAACCTCTATGCCACCCTGCGCAAGAACATAGCTTTTCGCCCGAACGCGGAACCGCGGGCCGTCGATACAGACGACACGCAAACCGGTAACTTCCGAGGCCGTTTCATTGGTCTCGATTTCCAATACATTCGCATATAATACGACTGAAATATTGGCAGCACGTTCCAGGTCCTGTTCGTATTCAATTCCGAAAGGGGTTGGCGGACTGGAGCAGGAGACAGTATTTTCAAAGATATCCGGATTCCAGTCTACCGGTTGCCCTTCGATTTTCCTGGCCCAATACGAAAAATCGAAAGGTCGGTCTTCCTGTATCTGAACATAGGGCGCCGCTAAGTCGTAATAAGGTGCGATGTCATCATAGGAAATTGGCCAGCCAGAGCCCGGCATCCAGTCTCTTTCCTCGAAATCGACCGGTGTCAGACGCATGCAATTTCCAGCCCAGTGATTGCTCGACCCGCCAAGAAACCGAAGCCGCGCCTGATCCAGGGGTTCATAGGGACGACCCAGATTGGGGCCAGCATAGAGATCCTGGGTTTCGTCCTCGAGGTAGGTGCCGCCGCTTTCAAGAAGCAGGATTTTCAGCCCGGACGCTTTCGCAAGTTCGAGCGCCGCTGTAATGCCGGCAGGTCCTGCTCCAACAATGCAAATATCTGCTTCGAGAACAGCGCCATCAGTCAGACCTTTTGCGTTTAAAATCATTTAACTAAGCGGTTTGGCAGTAAAAATTTCATTGGTATGATCAGAGCGTACCATACAGAGAGTATTATTGTTACCACTTTGAGGTGTTTGTCGCAACTATGCGTTGTTTGGGGGAGATCTGAGCGGCCCAGTCTATGGGCGGAGCGGGCGCGAAATCTGCACTGGGCCGGTCACCATCTCTCCGTCGCAAAAAACTACGCACCCGGGGGACGGCGTCATGGGACGAGGGAATTCGTTACAAAAGGATACTCAGATCAAGGATGTAACAGGGCACCTCTATATAACACCTAAGAAGGCCTCTTGAGGACACAGTTGCGTTGACCATTCACGGTCGCGCTGTCCTTTGCCAGGTCACCATTTAGGCGGCCCGTCCAAGCCGTACAGCACCGCACGGCCTACAACGCGCCCTCGCTCGGTCAGCAGGTCCCGGACATCGGCGTAAGAGATAAGCCTGATCCGGCGACCACGTCCGAACGGAATCCAGATATCCTCAAAGTCTGTCACAGCCCGTGGGGGTGTCTCATGATGCCGCCGGGTGCACATTGCGTCCGCCGTCTGGCGCGTGACAAAACATGGGACCGATGGCTTGAAGGTGTTCTCATCGGCCATGCTTATCCAAGCTTTCAAGTTGTATCCTCCCATGTTAGTACGCAGCCGAATTACTGATGAGCTATTTTGTAACCACTACGAATATCAGTGCCTTACCGTATTCGCCTCGGCGAATGGCGGTGCAGCGCGTTGCCATTATGCCATCCAAAGCTCCTGCGTAGCTTTGGCACGGCCGAGCATCTGTTCAGCGAACTGAAGAGTGTCATTAACCGTGATGAGGGGGAGGTGAAGTTGTGATGCTCGGTATTAGCCTAAGGTCGCTTCTGTCTGCGCGTGGAACACGGGCAACTTTGATTCGTGGTTCGCTCGCTGGCTTGGCGGCGAGGGTTGCGGCAATTCTGTCGGGCCTGCTCTCGACAGTTATTCTGGCACGCGTTCTGGATCCTTCCGGATATGGCACCTACTCTTACGCATTCGCTATAATTGCTGTCATAATGATCCCCGTTCGTTTGGGATTACCGACGCTCATCTTGCGCGAAACTGCGCGCGCGAATGCGGCGAAGGACTGGTCGCTTCTGCGTGGAATCTGGCGATGGTCGGGTTGTGCCATCTCTGGTGGAGCCGTACTGGCAGTTTGCGGTGTGATCGTCTGGCTCGCTGCGGTCGGACGCGAAATGGGGGCCGCTGAGCGAAACACGCTGTTGTGGGGACTGCCGTTGATCCCCTTGATGGCACTTTCGGCAGCCCGGGCAAGCGCGCTGTCTGGCTTGCGCCTTCCTGTTCGGTCTCACCTCACAGATCAGGTGCTGCGTCCAGTGGCCCTGTCAGTACTTTTACTCGCGGCGCTTGGTCTCGGGATTGCAGTCGATCCGAGTCGTGCAATGATGTTTCATTCGGTTGCTGCTATGCTGGCATTTTCAACCGGGGTAGCGCTGCTAGCCAAAGCGCGACCGGCACCTATGCGTGTGTTAGGGCCGCACCGGATGAAACATCGGGACTGGGCGCGGGCATTGCTGCCGCTGTCAGCACTGGCAGCGGTGCAAGTTGTTAACCAAAGCGCTGATCTCATCATGCTTGGCATTTTTCGCACAGATGCGGAGGTAGGACTCTACAGGATTGCAGTATCGTCGGCCTCCATCGCTGCGATCGGGCTAACGGCGATGGGGATGGTTCTTAACGGGCATATTGCACACTCATTGGCGCAAAAAGACCGCGCACGCTTACAGCGCATACTCTCGGCAGCAGCGCTCGCCTGCACGGTGGCAACGGCACTGATCTTGGCAGGGTTTCTCCTGATGGGAAAGCCAATGATTGGTCTAATATTCGGCGTGAACTATACTGGCGCCTATCCGGTTCTGATTGTCCTGACGGTCGCGCAACTGGTGAGTGCGTTCTTCGGAATGAACATGAATGTACTCAATATGGCCGGCCTTGAGCAGCGGACCCTCGCTGCATCCGCCATATCAATCGGAATCAATATTGTCTTGAATTTAATGCTAATACCCCAGTTCGGTGTGGTGGGGGCCGGGATCGCGACGCTGATCTCCACGACACTTTTAAACTTCCTGTGCTGGTCTTCAGTCAGAAACAATTTGGGACTCGATTCGACGCTTCTGTCGATGAACAGCTCTGTCCCGAACAAAACCTGACAGAGGAAATCGCTAAACTAGAAGAATTATCCTTTGTTGAATATCCGGATCCACAGCCCCCTAATTAATTGAGAGATGTTTCTTAGTGAAGAACAGATAGCCAAAACTAACACTTTAAACATCTAGTTGCCTCTTCGCTAGGCCGATCGCTCCTGAAATAGTCGCGCAAATTGACATACACCGATCTCTGTCACATCCCGAGATGCAATAGGTAAGTGCTCTATAGCTACAAGGACAGGTAAAGGAATGGAAACAAGAATGAATGAACACGTTCGTCGGCTTAAGAGAGTTGCAAGTGATTTGCTTGTCATCGCGTCTAAACAGGGGAGGCTACCTACCGTATACTTCAACGACCGACCAAATGTCGGCGACCTTCTCAATGAATACCTCATACCGAAGATTGCAGGTCGAGAGATAGTGAAGGTTAGAACATCAGCGTTCAACCATCTTCGGGCAATCGGCAGTCTAGTAGGGTCCGCAAGCAATAGAAGCTTTATTTGGGGCAGCGGATCGATTGATGGGCAGCTCCCCTCCAGACTTACCTCTGCCAGAAGAGTTAGTGCGGTTCGCGGCTTGAAGACGCGACGAGTGATCGAAGACGCTACCGGCGTAAGCCTGGACGACCGTCCAATGGGCGACCCAGCTCTTCTCATGCCATTGTATTTCGATCCCGTCCCAATAAAAGAAGTAAAGTATGGAATTATTCCACATTTCTCCGACGAAAAGGCTGTAAGAAAATGGCTCTCGGAAGCCAAGTTGAAAGAAGTGCGCTTGATCTCCGTGCAGCAGGATCCAGAAAGTTTCGTTCGCCAGATGTTAACATGTGAAAGGGTTCTATCTTCATCGCTGCATGGTCTTATACTAGCGGATGCTTATGGCATACCGAACAGATGGATCAAGGTGAGCGACGAACTTATTGGTGGAGATTTCAAGTTTCTTGATTACTACTCTACTGTAAAAAATCAGGATAAAAAGCCTATATATTTTAAATCCGCAAGCTCATTTAGTGATATTGCCAGGGCAATGGATGAGACTAGAATCAGATCGTTCAAATATTCTCTTTCAAAATTATTAAGTGCGTTTCCAGCTGAAGCCAAGTCCGCCGCAGGATCAACAAGTGGCAAACCACTCCTGTAAATAATCTAGACTGTTATCCTTATGCTGTGCTACGTTCGTCATAGGTCGGACAGGGTGGAGAAAATACAAATTACCATCCGGATTATAACTAGATCTACTATTGGAGACTCTGTCGAATGACATCTTAACGTAGGCGCCCTCAGATTTAGTAACTTACGTTAGGACAGAACAAATATTTGGAGCTACACTCTCAGTGTCTACGATTAATGTCTTCGAACCTTATAGAATAAGTGAATCAGACCTTGAGGTCGTCTCGATAGGTCCTTGTCTAGTGACTAGATCTGGAAGTTGCATTGGAATTAGTGGCGCTTTAAAAGAAACCTACCACTACGGCTATCCCGAACTCGATCGCGAAATATGGAGGACTGCTGCAAAACACTTCTTCAAGTATGGGGCGTCTATTAACCTTGGGGACGCTCAGCTTCTTTTCCATAATCAATGGTCGGCCGGATACTATCATTGGCTTATTGAGAGCATGCCGCGCTTGCTGGCACTTCGGGCGCACTGGGGCAAGCTTCCATTGCTTCTCCCCGCACGACTACCTAACGAGTGGTTTCGCGGTTGGCTTGAGGAGATCAGTGAAGGAAATTTTCAAGAGCTGAAAAGAGGGGTGACTTACTCAAGTGGAGTTTTTTGTCAGAGAAATCCGCGCTTAATAACTGACTTTGCTCCAAGGGACTTGCGCGCAATTTCAGAATACTTTTACGGATATTTTGATATTGCCCCAATGCCCCAAAGCGGTAAGAAAATTTACATCACGCGTCGGGCGGCCACTCATAGAAGAATATTTAATGAGCCAGAGATCATCTCCTCACTCGAAAATGTCGGCTTCACAGTGGTTGAATTGGAAAATATGAGCTTTCCTGATCAAGTTTCACTATTTAGTCAAGCTAGTGTGGTCGTTTCTGTTCATGGTGCAGGTTTGTCAAACATTGTTTTCATGAGACCGGGCATGAAGGTTATAGAACTACTTCAGAAACCAGATCCACAGCTTACATATGGTACTCGGAGGAAAACCCATCTGCTGAACCCTTGCTTTAAAGCGATCGCATCTTCGATGGGGCTTGAGCATCTATTTGTACTCGGTGATTTCAATCCTGCCTCTACGTCAAGTGAGGTCTTAAAGAAATATGGTAGTCTGCACGGGGATATCCGTGTCAAGATAGATGATATTACATCCCTTCTCTGATTTGAATTCTGAAAGAACTAAGCCGCAAATGAATGGCAGTAAGAAACTGGTTATCCTCCTCCCCGATCTTCGCGGCGGTGGCGTTGAACGTATTCGGCTCGTCCTTTCACATGAATTCGCGCGACGCGGGTATCAGATCGAGTTCGCGCTTATGCAAGCCAGAGGCGAGCTACTCGAAGAAGCCCGTGAGCATTTCGAAGTCGTCGACCTGAACTGTCCCAGGGCACGTGATCTGCCGATGGCATTGTCCCGGTACCTCCGCCGCACGCGCCCTGATGCTCTCCTTGTCGCAATGTGGCCGCTCACCACCATCGCCCCGATCGCGCGGAAGATGTCGGGCCATCGCTGCAAGGTTCTGGTGTCGGAGCACAACACGCTGTCCGTTCAGTATGCCTCTTGGGGGCGGGCGCATCGTCTCGCCTTGCGATCATCGATGGCCTTCGGATATCGCATGGCGGATGCCCGGGTCGGGGTGTCTCGGGGTGTCGCACAGGATGTGGCTGTGCTGGCAGGGATGCCTTCTGCGGCCTTCGAGGTGATCCATAATCCGGTCCCGCCTCGGCCGATCCCATCGCAGGAAGATATGCGGTTGGCCGAGGCGCTGTGGGCCGTGCCTCCGGGCGGACGTATCGTTCATGTCGGCAGTCTCAAGCAGCAAAAGAACCACCCACTTTTGTTGCGGGCCTTTGCTCGGATTACTGACCCAAAGGCGCGACTGATGCTGGTTGGCACCGGGCAAAGAGAGGCCGATTTGCGCGCTCTGGCTGTCGAACTCGGAATTGCAGAGCGCGTTATTTTCGCGGGGTTTCGCCCCGATCCGACGCCGTTTTACAGGTCCGCCGATCTGTTCGCTCTATCGTCGGACTATGAGGGTTTTGGCAATGTCATCGTCGAAGCAATGGCCTGCGGAACGCCCGTTGTCTCAACCGATTGCCCCTCGGGGCCTGCCGAAATTCTGGAGAACGGGCGCTATGGGCGGCTGGTTCCCGTAAACGACCCCGCCGCGCTGGCAACAGCGATGCAAGCCGCCCTGGCCGAGACTCCGGACCGGGCAGCACTTCAGCGACGGGCGGCAGAGTTTTCACCCGCCATTGCCGCGCGGCGATATCTTGATCTGCTGGAGATGCCATGACCCCCACCCTCTATCTCACCCGCAATGGCCTGTTGGAGCCATTGGGCCAAAGTCAGGTTCTGGCCTATCTGCGCGGGCTGTCGCGGGATCATCGCATCACCCTGATTACCCGCGAAAAAGACGAGGATTGGGCCGATGCAGAGTCGGTGGCGAGGGTTCGGGCCGAGTGTCTGGCGCTGGGGATCGACTGGCGGCCCCGCCCATTCCGGCCCCGCCCGCGCTTCATTGCCCCCGCGCTTGATCTGATCAGCATGACCCATGAGGTCTGGCGCGCGGCGCGTGATGGACGGGCGCAACTGGTACATGCGCGGTCCTATATTCCGGCGGCGGTGGCTTGGGTCGTTTGGCGGATGACCGGGGTGCCGTTCATTTTTGACATGCGCGCCCTTTGGCCGGAGGAGCTGATCACAGCCGGGCGATTGCAACGGGGATCCTGGCTATACCGGCGCATCGTGGCGGTGGAGCGGGCCTGCCTGCGGGATGCGGCCGGTGTGGTGTCGCTGACGCAAGCGGCAGTTGCCCATTTGCACAAGGTTTACCCGGCAGAAATGGCAAGCCAGCGCGTGACCGTCATTCCAACCTGTGCCGATCTTGAGCGGTTCCTGCCACGTGCGCCCGTGCCGCCTGCTCCGCGCGTCTATGGTTGCATCGGCACCGTTCTCAGCGGGTGGTTTCGGCTGGACTGGCTGGCGGCATTCATCGCGGCTGCGGCAGAGCGGGATGGTACGGCGCAGTTCGACATCGTGACGCGCGACGATGCGGTCCAGGTGAGGGCAGCGCTGGACCCGGACGGCGCCCTGGGTGCAAGGCTTACCATCGGGCCGCGTGCGCCCGCCGATATGCCAGCGGCGGTGGCGGGGCATGATGTATCGGTGATGTTCTATGCAGGAGGCGAAGTTTCCGAATTGGGGCGCTCCCCCACCCGGATGGCCGAGGTTCTGGGCACTGCGATCCCGGTCGTGGCCAATGCCGGTGTCGGCGATGTCGCGCGGATTGTTCAGGACCACCGCGTCGGCGTGCTGGCCACCGGACCGGAGACTATGACGCAAACGCTCGACGAACTTGATCACCTGCTGGCGGACGCTGATCTGCCTGCCCGATGCCGTGCAGCAGCCGAGGCGGTCTTTTCCCTCGAAGCGGGTACGCGGGATTATCGCGCGCTTTACGCCGAGATCTTGGCACCTGCGCCACAAAACGACCTGAGGTGACATCATGTGCCGGTGTAGTGTCCCCGACCCGCTAACCTCTGATGGAGTTCTATAATCGTTCAGCCTGCTCACCATAACCAATCACCGCCAACCGCGCGGCGTCTTCACTGCCCCGGTCTCAGGCTTAAAAAAGGTAGATATGTACCCCGATGTGATGAAAGGCCAAGTGCAGGGAAAGTGCGTATCGCCGCAAGGCTGGACCGTCTGGCCATAAGAAACTCCGGTGACGTAATGCCGGTTGGCGGCGGCATATCAGAGTTGCATTTTAACTAAGAACTTGGCTACCGAGTTTACATGACGCGTGGAAAGGTGCTGATTGTTCTTTTATGTGGTGGCGAACGATCCGCCCAAGCAGCCGACATTAAGCAAGCTAAGGCGCTGGCTGATTATTGGAAGGATTGAGCGATGGAAGACGTGACTTTTGCCGGATACGACACGGCAGACTACCTCGAAATCGAGGCTGATACCGCAGTCTACCTTAAGGCGGTCAAGGAGGAGGGTGGAGATAACCCAACCTACATAGCCCGCGCGCTGGGAGCGGTAGCCCGTGCTTGCAACATGGCAGCCTTGGCAAATGAAGTTGGCATGAGCCGAGCGGAACTGAATAAAGTGCTGTCCGGTGAAGGGAACCCAACTCTGGCAACCGTGATGAAGGTTACGAACGCGCTTGGCTTAAGGTTCTCGATCCAGTCAGTGGTGTAGCTTTGGCTGGATGAGGGGAGGCTACGTCTCGTGACAGGCGCTTCAAACCAATTGTGTGACGTATCTCTCCAAACATACATCAGAATCATAAGAAGGAAGCGTTAGGTGGATGAAACCTCTCTTCAGGAGAAAAGAATGCGGGCTATATTTATTGTTGGAACGGGCCGCTCAGGAACACATTTTACGACGCGTCTCTTGAATGGTTTCGAGCATACCAATGACCCCATGAAAGGAAAAGAAGACCCCAATCTTCTAATGGACATCGCTAACGCAGCAATCCACCATCGTCTACCTTCAAGAAATTCCGAGAGAGTATATCGGCATAGGATAATGCATGAAGACGGTGTTTTTCTAGACCAGCACCACCCAAATCTTTTTTTTGTTAACCACTGGAGCACCTTATTCGAAGGAGTTGTCTTCCTTTACCCTCAACGACCAATTTACCAGACTGTAGCTTCAATGCTTCGCCACAGAGGAGTGATGTCTTGGTACCGCTACGCGAAAGGGTGGCGCCAGCGAACCATTAACAGGATACCCTATCCAAATCGCTTTCTTGGGTTGGAACAGTTTTCCGATGTTCAATCTTTGCCTCCCCACCTCCTGTGCGCACATCGAGTAATAGCACATCAAAAGGCGTATGAAGGGTCAGTTGCTATGATGAACGGGGCTCTCCGTTCCATTGATTACGTGAGCTTAGTCAACAATCCGCTAGAGGAATTCTCGCGCGTGTTTTCGGCTAAGGAAATCACCAGGCTAGGAAAATTCTCCCTGGTTGAACAGCCAAGCCCACAATCCCTTAGCAAGTACAAAGATGTACTTAGTGAGAAAGAGGTTGCAGAGATTAACGCTTTGGGGCGCACGCTCTATGGATAACTCGACCTGCTCTGTAAGGTAAGCGATGGGGTGGACGCGGCTCTGATGATGTAACCGCCCTCCGGCGGCATCGATGTGCCATATGTGGACGGCCCCCTCCCTGCAAGAACTCGTTGATGATTTTGATCGGATCGCTTGCGTTCATATGTCCGGCCTGTTGGTGCGCTCGCACATGAACGCTGGCCAAGATAGTTTCCGCGACGTTGGTTCCAAACAAGGTGACGGCCACATCGGGCCATTGGCACATACGGGGTGTCCCACGTATCGGATCGATCGATCACACCATCTTCAGATTTCCTGCAAGTTCACGCATCAGCTCA
>NZ_VSJK01000018.1 GCF_008085915.1 Oceaniovalibus sp. ACAM 378
CGTCAAATACGACAAGCGCCGTTACAGAAAGCGCAACCGCCTTCTCACGCATGTAAACATGCGCTGCCAGGTAACAGATCGAGATCATGTTCGGGCGATTGAAGGACTGGAGGCGCGTAGCCACGCGCTACGACCGAAGCCCCAAAGTGTTCCTCTCAGCGATCGCTCTCGCCGCAGCAGTGTTTTTTTGGTTATGAGTCCAGAGCCTAAGCGTGCGAATGGTCTAACTCTCAAAATGGCGCGACCAGATTTCTGTTCGGATATCGTCACGCGCTTGATAATTTTGGATGGCTTGCCCAAGGTCGCCAACGACGTCTGTCTCTTTGTCAGCTCCGATTTCCGTCAGCCGCATCGTATACCACGCCGTTATCCCGCCCTCCGGCGCATCTGAAAACCGTGGAAAGGCCGGCTCTGGCGTATGATTTTCCATCCAGAGTTCGGGAAGGGCCGGTTCAAGAACGAGCGCACGGGCCAGGCCGATTATGTCAACTGCACCGCTTGTGATTGCCTCCTCTGCTTGCGCGCGCGTTTTGAAACCCCCGGTCAACATCAGAGGCTTGGATGTTACCGTTCGGGCGCGTTTGGCAAATGCGATGAAATAGGGCCCACCTCCGGCGCTGTCAGAAGCAGATTTGGCGCCGGGGAAATACGTGCCGCCGCTGATGTCGATCAGATCCACCGATGATTTGTCGAGCGCGGCCACCACTTGGAGCGCGTCATCTTCGTCAAGCCCGTCTTCAAGCTGGTCGGAAGAGTTGAGCTTGACCGCAATTGGAAAATCGGGGCCGACCGCCGCACGGGTGGCATCAATTGATTCAAGTAACAGCTTCATGCGGTTCGCGATTGTGCCGCCATAGCCGTCGTTGCGTTTGTTGAACAAGGGAGACAGAAACTGGCTGAGCAAAAACCCGTGGGCTGCATGAATTTGCACACCTCCGAACCCGACCTCCTGCGCCAGCTTGGCGGTCTTGGCAAAGGTTAAGGGCAATTGCTGGATTTCATCCGCCGTCATTTCTTCACACCGCAGGCCCGGCAGGTCGAGCGCGCTTGGCCCCTTGGGGGTGCTGATGGGCGCATAGGCAAGCGCGCCCGCGTGTCCGAGTTGCAGCCAAAGTTGCGCGCCGTTCTGAGCGCCATGCTCAGCAAGTTCGCGAAACTTTGACAGATCTGAATCCGGGCTGAGCACCAGATTGCCGGGCTTTTCGGCATAATCGGGCGTAGGCTGCACCTCGCCAATAATCGATACCGCCAACCCGCCTTGCGCCCAACGCTGATAGAGCCTGTTCTGCTCAGGGGTCGGATGACCAGTGCCATCACCTAAGGAGTCCGACATCGCAGATTTCGCAATCCGGTTTTTCAAGACCACGTCGCAAGGCAGGTGGAGCGGTTGGAACAGTATTCCATTATTTTGCATCCGGTTGGCTCCTCTTGAATTTCATCGAATACCTGCATTTCCGCGTAAACATGCAGGGCGGCACATCACGGCAGGGTTGGGCACCAGTCCTGTCATGCTTCGATCTGCACTGAAAGAGCACCTTGATCACGCATTTATAGCAGTTTCTGGGCAACGTCGCCGCGCAGGCCAGATTTCGAGGACACCTGCGCAAAGCACCAATGCGCCGCCAACAAGCTCCAACGGGGAGAGGCGCTCAGCGGCGAACACTGCGGCCGAGGCGGCACCGACGATAACCTCTGACATCAACAATAGCCCGACGCGCGCAGGTTCAAGCCGAACCGTCGCCCACATCAAACTTGCGATGGAGATGCCCCACCACAAGCCACCTGTTGCCAAAGCCCAGCCGAGCGTTTTTGCGATATCGCCGATGCCGCTTGGCAGTGGGCCGAAGATCGGTGCGAGGATCAACGCCGTCGTTGCCGCCCCAATGGCAAAGATGAATGCGGAGGGGCCTGGTGTCAGATCTGATTTAGCGCGCATACCTGTTGTGCCGATCGACCAGAGAATGCCAGCGACCAGTGCCATCCACTCTCCCGCTCCGCGCGGAAAGGGGAGCTCGCCTTCTGCGCCGAGCATCACAGCAAGCCCCGCCAAGCCCACCAGAATTGCCGCCAGTCGCAGGCGCGAAATGGGCCAGCCCATGACGTAACGGCCGATGAGGGTGCTCCAAACCGGGGTCAGGGAGTAGAGAAGCGCGATGATGGCCACACGGCCATAAACAAAGCCGATCGAGTAAAGGGCGAAGGCAGCACCGCCCACAGCAAGCGAGGCCAGCGCAACGGGATCGGCTTGTGACAGCTGTTGTCGCCTTCGATATGCCACGGGAGAGAGCAGCGATGCAGCAGCGATGGTGATTGCCAGCGTCCCCCAAGCCCCCGTCAAGCCAAGCTCGGTCAGCGCCCTTACGGGTATCCAGTAAAACCCCCAGATAACACCGGTGACGGCGACCATGAATGTTGCCAGAAGCGGCGCTTGTTTGTCTGCCATGGACTGAATTTACCACATCATGGGGGTTAGATTTTGCGTCACCATCTTTTATGCTCGGGCATACTTCAAATCATTTGATCTCTCTCTGAAGGTTAGATTATCTTTCTTTATGACTGACTGGATGCCTTCCCTTAACGCGCTGCGTGCTTTTGAGGCGACAGCACGCCACCTCAGCTTCGTTCGGGCTGCGGACGAATTGCGCGTCACGCCCTCGGCGGTAAAACAGCTTGTCCGGAAATTGGAGAGTGCCCTGAACACGCCGCTTATTGAACGGCATGGAAGTGGCTTGCGACTGACTACGGCCGGTCATGCAGGGTTGCATGACATTGGGCAAGGTTTTGACCAGATCGCTCGGGGGGTGTCGCAGATCCGAACCCATGACGATCGAAAAAGGCTGATCATTTCCGTCGAGCCGTCTTTCGCCACGGCGTGGCTTGTTCCTCGGCTCGATCGCTTTCGCAGCGCGTTCCCCGAGGTTGATGTGCTCATCGATTCCTCTCTCGCCCTTGTCGACCTCCACAGGGGTGCTGCGGATGTTGCCATCCGGTTTGGCTCGGAACCTGAGGATGGTTTGGTTGCGCAGCGGCTGTTTGATGAAGCGCTTTGCGCCTTTTGCGCCCCCTCCCTGACCCAAGGTGAGGGCGCGATCCGGTCTCTGGAAGACCTTGATCGGGTTCCGCTTATTCACTGGGACTTAGCGGGGCTGGACTGGGCCAAGGCGACGCGGGCTTGGATGGGTTGGGAGCTTTGGCTTAGTCGGCTTGGGGTTGGGCATATTGACAGCAGCCGGGGCATCAAATTCAGGGACTATAACCTCGCCGTTCAGGCGGCCATCGCGGGCCAGGGTGTCGTGCTGGGCAGCCTGCCTGTCATGCAGGATTTTGTTGCATCTGGACTTCTGGTTCGCCCTTTTCGCGAGAAAGTCGAAACGGATATTGGCTATGATCTCACGGCGACCACGGCAGCAATTGAAAGGCCGGAAGTGCGAGACTTCATTGTCTGGGTCACGGGCGAAACAAACCAAACGAAATCTGTAATTTTTTGACCGTTGGACGGCTGAGGCCATTCCAAGATGGAGGAATGGCCGAAAGTCTATTACGATTCCTATCTTGAAGCACACGCCTCATGTTTTCATGGAAAGCCTTTTCTGCTTCTTGGGGCGTGCGATATCCGATTGCGCTGTGCAGGCGTTCGATGTTGCCCGCTGTGAACGCAATCAGTCCACGAGTTTGTCCTGATTGTGGCTGGTCGCAAGAGACATAAAAGCGACGGCACCGATCACCGTCACGCCCGCAAGCGTTGGCAGGGCAGGGAAGCCAAGGCCGCTCGCCAGTGCTGCGAGCGTTGGAAAGACTGTCAGTACGGGCAGGATCGGGGCCGTGGACGCTATGCGCGCCGCCGCCGCACGGTCCAGAAAAAACAGAGAGACAAAGCCGACAACGCCAATCCCTGCGATCGCCAATCCATCCATCAAGTCAGGGGTCAGCCAGACCAAAGGCATGACCGGCGCAAGGGCGAGGAAGGGCACCAGCGCTGTGTAGAAGAGGTTGGCGGCGACGGGCTCGGTCTGCAGCGAACGGGTCATTGCAACATAGATCGCGAAAGATGCGGCCATGATGAACGATCCCGTAAAAGGCAGTGGCGCCCAAGAGGGTCCGCTCCCGACAACGACGACTGCCGCAACGGAACTGAAGCAGACAAGCAGAACGGTCAAGGGGCCGGGGGCCTCGCGGTTCAGCAGCCAGCCGAAGACCAGCATCAGCGTTGGTGCGATCCAGAACCCCGCCCAAGTCTGTTCGGCGGTCGCACCGGCGACAATGGCGCCGACAAATCCGAGCGGCATGGTCAGCATAAGCGCCGAACGAGCCAGCTGATAGCGCGGTCGCGTCGTGTGCCAGAACCGTTGCCGACGAAATACCAGTATCACCACGAAAAGGTGCACGAGATAGCGGCACCAAATGATCTGGAGCACGTTCAGAGGATTTCGAATTGCATGGCCGAACACGTCCTCGACCACGAACCAGCCAGCCGTGAAGAGCAACATGAAGATAATTGCTGACCGCGTGCCTTCCTCGTTGGTGCGCATTCAGATCTCAGCCTCCTCCCATTGGCCTTCATCGATCTTTGTGCCGTCCAACTCGGCCAGCAAAATCCCGGTAAGGTCGTTCACCGTTGGACCCTTTAGCAGGTCGCTTACCTGGACTGTTTTGCCGAGCCCGGCACGCAAACGGTTGTGAAGCTCCATCGCCATAAGCGAATCCATTCCCAGATCCATGAGCGGGCGGTCCCTTTGGTCAATCATTCCTGGCTCCAGCGCCAGAACGCGCACGATTTGACCGGCGAGCCAATCGCCGAGCAATTTCAAATGCTCATCGGCGCCAACCGAGGTGAGCTGTGCGAGGATATCGCCGTCAGTGTCGGTGCTGGCCTGTGCCGTCTGCTTCAGGATGTCAGAAAACAGCGGCCCTGCTTCCGCCGGTAGTTTGCTGCGGATCATGGGAACGATCCCGACCTGTGGCGATGGGCTTCCAAACAGCGCGTCCGCCAACATTTCGACGCCCTCGTCTGGATGAATCATCTTTAGACCCATGGACGCCCAGCGTTTCTGGTGGCGATCGTCAACGTGGGCGGCCATGCCGATTTCGGCCCAACTGCCCCAATCTATGCTCAGCGCATGAAGACCCTGCGCGCGTCGCCAATGGGCAAAGGCGTCGAGAAAGCCGTTGGCGGCGGCGTAATTTGACTGGCCAGCCGCCCCCATCAGGCCGGCGCCCGAGCCAAAAACCACGAAGAAGTCGAGGTTTTGCTTTGCAGTCAGGGCGTGCAACACCCGCGCCCCATTCACCTTGGGAGCCAGTACCTTGGCAATCCGCCTTGGTGTCATGTCGGGGATCATCGCATCATCGAGAATACCGGCGGCATGTATAATGCCTCGGAGTGGCGGCAGTTTGGCTTCTGCTTCGGTTAGCAAATCCGCCATCGCGCCATGGTCCGCCACATCAACTGCGCGAGTCAGCACCGTGACGTCGGCAGTTCTGAGAGCTTCGATTTCGGGCACGAATGGCTCGGTCTCGCCGGAGCGGCTGATCAGAATGAGATTGCGCGCGCCAGAAGCGACCAGCCACTGCGCGGTCCGCAAGCCGATACCGCGCAACCCACCAGTAATGAGATAGCTCGCATCCGCGCGGATCCCTTCGGGCCGGGTCTGGGTCAAGACGATCTTGCCAGTGTGGTGCCCCTGCGCCATGAATCGGAACGCATCCGCCGCCTGTTCAAGGGGCCAAGCTCTATGGCTCATCGGCGTGAGTGTTCCCTCCGCCATCGCGTCGTAGATGTCCTGCAACATGTTCCGGACCAGCCCGGAATCCGACGCCGTGATCTCGCCGAGATAGAGTTGGTGATAGATGCGGCCGGGATAATCCTTGTCGATCCGCGCCTGATCCCATTCGTCGGTCTTGCCGATCTCGACAAAACGACCGCGCTCGGCCAGCATGCCAAGACTGGCGGGGATGAATTCGCCAGCGAGTGAATTGAGAATGAAATCGACACCGGTATCATCTGTCGCTGCCATCAGATCTTGCACAAATGACAGCGAACGGGAATCGCCCACGGCTTCGGCGCCGAGCCGAATTGCGAGCGCACGCTTTTCAGGTGAACCGGCCGTGCCAAAAACCCGTGCCCCCAAGCTGTGCGCGATTTGCGCTGCGGCCATTCCGACACCGCCGGTGATGGCGTGGATCAGCACCTTATCGCCCGGCTTGACCTTGCCAAGCGTTTTGAGCGCATAGCCAGCCGTCAGCCAGGCAACCGGTACGGCTGCCGCTTCGGCCATGGTCAAGTGTTTTGGCTTTGCGACCACCAGGGTCGTGTCAACAGTGACGAACGTAGCAAAACTGCGGTCGGTCATCGCCACCACCTCGGTGCCGATTACAAATTCAGTGACGCCCGGGCCCACAGCAGTGACGACACCGGCACATTCGCTCCCGAGCGGACCGGGATCGCCGGGATACATGCCGAGCGTGTTCAGGACGTCGCGAAAATTGACCCCGGTTGCCCGCACACGCAACTCTATTTGCCCCGAACCGGGGGGGACGCGCTCAACCGGCACAAACTTCAGATTTTCCAGCACGCCGCGTTCGGTGATGTCGAGAAGTACTGGCGTCTGTTGCGCGACAGGTTCGATGCGCCCGGGTGCCAGGCGCGCAGCAAAACGGGCATCGCCGCGAAAGGCCGTCTGGTCTTCGCGGTCGGGGTTGGTGAGCGCGCGAAACAACTGGTCGGCTTCGCCGTCCGAAAGCGTGGGATCAAGGTCGATCCGCACACAATGCGTTTCAGGACGCTCGGTCGCGACAACGCCGGCAAAGGCATTGACAGGTGACTGGTCCAGGTTCGGGGCCTCGCCAGCGATGGACTGGCTGCCTCGGGTCACGAACCACAGTCGTGCACCGTCAGGCGCGCCCTGCGCGAGGCAAAGCGCGGTGGCCAGAAGGTCGTCGTGTCCCGTCGCGTCAAGCGGCCAGAGATTGACGATGTCCCGCACCGCGCCGATCTCGTCGAGCAATCTGCGAACCTGAGATATGTCTCCGCCACAGAGCTGTACTTCGTCATCTCCGGCCGTGAATGTGTTTCCTTGCCGAGCGATGCAGACCTCGGCTCCGGCGGCACGCAAGCGCTGGACGAGTTGCTCGGCGGTGCCGGTTTCGTCGGCGAGTATCAGCCATTTGCCGACAGCCGATTCTGGCTGCGGCTCGGACAACGGCGCGCTTTTCCATGTGAGATCGAACAGCCAATCACTGCGGTCCTGTGCGCCCATCATCCGGCGCAACGTGCTGCGCTTGACCCGCTGGAAACGAAAGCCGCGCGCGCTCAAGACCAAGCGGCCATCTGTGTCAAACAGGCTGAAGTCGCATTCGAGTTCGTCCGCTTTGGCGGTTTTGCGTTGCGTCAGATGGCAGAGCGTTTCGCGTGGCACCGGCGCCAACACACGACATTCGTCGATGGCGACGGGCATGAAGGCGTCGCCGCTTTCCTCGGTTTCGAACAGCAGGGCGCCAAGCAGTTGCGCGCAACCATCGATGAGGGACGGATGGGCGATAAATCCACTGTCAGATAAGCTGTCTGGTAAGCAAACACGGGCCCAAGCCTCGTCACCGTGGCACCGGATTTCGCTGAGCGGGCGGAAGGCGGGGCCATACTCGACGCCGAGCGAGGCCATCCAGCCATAAAAGTGCTCTGCATCGAGGTGGCTCGCTGTCTGTGGCACATCGGGCAAGCTGACTTCTGAATGCGGCAGGCTTGCTTCGGTCAGTCCGGCCTGCATGTGCAGCCGCCAATTCGGTTCCGCGCTGTCGACAGCAGGCTGCGCGCTGTAGATCCGTATATCCCGGCGGGCCGCACCTTCGTTATTCAAGATGACCTGCATCGCAACACTGCCGTCTTCCGGCAGGATCAGACCGTCGCGGATCTCGATGTCGCGCAGGCTCACGCTTGCGGTGCCAAGCGCCTCTTTTGCCGCCCCGAATGCCATTTCGATGAATCCGGCGGCGGGGAAGGGGGCGTGGCCGTAGATGCGGTGATCGGCCAGCCAAGGTACTGTCGTGGTCCCGATGTCACTCTGGAAGACCTGAACCGGGCCGGGGTTGGACTTGCCCAGCAGTGGATGATCGCCCGACGCCCTGACCTGTGCCGGGATGTCATCAAATTCGGGCCAGTAACGCTCGCGCTGGAAGGGATAGGTGGGCAGAGCGATCCGGCTGGCCGGCAGCTTGCCGCCCTGCAGAGCGTCCCAGTTCATCGGTTGGCCCTGCACATAAAGCGTGGCTGCGGCCTCGGTGATGGCTGCGCTGTCATTGCGCCCCTTACGCAGAGAGCCGACCCAATGCGCCTTTTCGGCGCCGTCACATTGCCTGGCCATGCCAATCAGGCTGGCTGAGGGGCCGACCTCAAGGAATGACTGGAAACCGGTTTGCAATAGCGTCGCGACGGAGTCGGCGAAGCGAACCGGCTGGCTGATATGGCGGGTCCAGTAGTCGGGCGTGGCAATCTCGGGCCCAGCTATTTGCCCGTTCAGGTTTGAGACCAGCGCAATCTGGGGATTTTCAAACCGGATGCCCGAGGCGATCTCGGCGAAACTCTCCAATATCGGATCCATCAACGGCGAATGGAAGGCATGCGAGACGGTCAATTCTTGCCCCGAGATACCAGCCTTGGCGAGCCGTTCCATTACCGTTGCCACCGTATCGCGCCGACCAGAGATGACGGTATTTGAAGGCGTGTTCATCGCTGCGATTCCGCAGGTTGCTTCGAGGTCCTTCAGCGCGGTGCTTACTGTCTTGGCGTCAGCAAAGATCGCTGCCATGGTCCCATCCCGCGGCAGCGCGCTCATCAAGCTTCCACGGGCCGCGATCAGGCGCAATGCATCCTCAAGTCCGAACACCCCGGCGACGCAGGCGGCGACATATTCGCCGATGCTGTGGCCGACAACGGCAGCAGGTTCGACCCCCCAGCTCTGCCAGAGCTTGAAGAGTGCCCATTCCACTGCGAAGAGCGCCGGTTGCGTATAGGCAGTGTCGTTCAGCATTGCCGGGTTCTTGTCGAACATCACATCAATAAGTTTATGCTCTAACTGCCCTTCCAGGGTCGCCGCGCAGGTCTCCAGCGCAGCGCGAAAAACCGGTTCGGTCTGATATAAATCCCGGGTCATGCCAGGATATTGCGATCCCTGACCGGTGAACATCATCACGACTTCGGGCGCGCTTCCGCCGGGCACGGATCCTCGCACCACGCCGATGGGAGTTTCGCCCTGCGCCACCGCGTCCAGCTTTGCGAGCGCGTCATCGCGGTTTGTCACCACGCATGCGACCCGCCGATTCAGATGTGATCGGCCCAGCCCCAGTTCGGCAGCGGTTGCTGCGATGCTGGCATTTGGCGTCGCGCGCAGATGGCTCGCTAACTGCCCGGCCAGCGCCGCCAGTGCCTTGTCGCTGCGACCTGTCAGGGGCAGAAGCGTGCAGGCGCGTTCGACCAATGGGAGGTGCTCTGGCGGCGGCGGCGCCTCTTCGAGGATGATGTGGGCGTTGGTGCCGCTGAACCCGAACGAACTGGCTCCCGCCCTCAGTTTGCCGGACTCTGGCGCCTCCCAGGGTGTCAGCCTGACGGGTATATGGATCGGCAGTGTGTCCCAGGAGATCAGCGGGTTTGGGGTTTCGAAATGCAGGTGGGCCGGGATCTGACGATGCTGGAGCGCGAGCGCCGCCTTGATGATTCCGGCGATGCCGGCCGCGCCCTCGGTATGGCCGATATTGGTTTTGAGCGAACCAACCAACAGGGGCGTCTCGTGTGGGCGGTCGCCAAAGACTTCACCCAGGGCGTTGATTTCGATCGGATCACCAAGCGAGGTCCCGGTACCATGCGCTTCGACGTATGAGATGTCCGAGGGCTCAAGCCCGGCGTCCTTGAGCGCGGCGCGCAGCACGGCGACCTGCGCGCGCCCGTTGGGGGCGGTGACCCCGGTGCTGCGTCCGTCTTGGTTGATCGCGCTGCCCTTGATCACCGCGATGATCCGGTCGCCGTCGCGCTGTGCGTCGCCAAGGCGCTTCAATGCGATCATGGCGCAGCCTTCTCCGCGCACGTAACCGTCGGCCGCCGCATCGAAAGTGTGGCACTTCCCGGTGAAGGACATCATCCGCGCCCGCGACGTCAGGATTGCGCCGACTGGCGTCAACGTCAGCGTGACACCCCCCGCAAGTGCCATGTCCGCATCGCCGGAGCGCAGCGCACGGACGGCTTCGTGAACGGCGACCATCGATGAGGAGCAGGCGGTGTCGAGCGCAAAATTCGGGCCGTGCACGCCGAGGAAATAGGACAGTCGACCCGCCGCAATGGAATGAGTTGATCCGGAAGCAGCATAGGCGTCAGCAGTCCGATCGGCTTGGAATTTCGCCAAGCGCATTGCAAAATCATGTGCGGTCATGCCGACAAATATGGCGGTCTGGCTTCCCGACAGCGACGAGGGCGCGATGCCAGCATGTTCCAGTGCCTCCCATGTGACTTCGAGCAAAAGCCGTTGCTGGGGATCAAGGCTGATCGCTTCGCGCGGCGTAATGCCGAAAAAAGCCGGATCGAAGCCTTCGACATCGTCAAGAAAAGCGCCCCAGCGGGAATAGGTCTTGCCGGCTGCGTCAGGATCCGGGTCGTAGATCGGGTCGAGTTCCCAGCGGTGGGGGGGTACCTCGGTGACGACGTCACGTCCCTGCTTCAGCAGTTCCCAGAGCGCCTCGGGCGTGTTTGCCGAGCCGGGAAAACGACAGCCGATTCCAACAATTGCGACAGGTTCAGATCGGGCATTTCTGAGCCGAATAAGCTCGTTCTCGAGACGATTGATCGTGGCGACCGACCGCTGGAGAAGACCGTGATAGTCTGTGCCTGGCTTGTTGCTCATGTGCTGAAATCCCTGTCCATTCGGTCCAGTTGGCTCGCGAGCTGTTCCGCCAATTCTTCTTCTGACATGGTGTCGTTTGCCATGTCGTACGGCTCTGCTGCGGGGGAGGTGACGCGCGTCGGGTCTGTGGATGATGCGAATTGCTCGCCGATGAAATCAGCAAGCGCGGTAACGGACGGGTAATCGAAAGTGACCGTTGTTGGCAGCGACAGCCCCGAGGCGACGTTGAGCAGGTTGCGAAGCTCAACGGCCATCAAGCTGTCGAGACCGCGCTGTTGGAGTGGCTCGGTAACGTCAATCGTGTCCTCTGGTGACCCACCCAGCACCTTTAACGCTAGGTCGCGCACAGCGCCTTCCAGCACCGCGCGCCGACGATTGCGTGGCGTCGATGCGATCAACTTCGAAAGGTCCGCCTGAACGCCGATGCCGGTTGCGCCGGCCGTTTTTCTTTCGGTGCCGTTCGGCGTCCGCATGTTGTTTGGGAGCAACTCGGAAAAAAGCGGCACTGCCGAGTCGCGATCGGCGACCGCCCTCCAGTCGGCATCGATAACAGCGACCTGCGGGCCTATCTGCGCGGCGTTGGTCAGAATTGCACCGAGCGCGCGCAGTCCAACCGAGGGAGCGATGGGGCGCAGAGCCTGAAATCCGCGGCTGTGCTGGCGGGCACCAGCGCCGATTTCGGCCCAAAGGCCCCAGTTGATGGTGAGCGCCGAGCGGCCCGCAGCGCACATCCTGTAGGCCAATGCATCTTCGAAGGCATTGGCCGCGGCATGGTTGGCTTGCCCCGCCGATCCCGCGACCGATGCGCCAGACGAGAACATGACGAAACGTGCCGAGGTTGGCAGGGCCTGCATGAGGTTCCATGTCCCGGCGACCTTGGCCTTCATCACGGTTTCGATTTGTGCCCAGTCAAGGTTGACGATCACAGCGTCCGCCAACTCGCCTGCGGCGTGGATCGCCAGTCCGACCGGCGGGAGTTGGTCCCTGAGTTCATTCAGGCAGCGCTCGACATCGGGTGTGTCCGAGACATCGCCCTGCAAAACGCAAACTATCGCGCCGCAAGCTTTCATCCGGTCGATGGCTTCCCGCGCCGCTTCACCCGGAATCGATCGGCCAAGGAGTGCGATATATTGCGCGCCCTCACCGGCGAGCCATTCCGACACCGCCAAACCCAGCCCACCCAGCCCCCCGGTCACGAGGCACGTGGCATCCCTGGGGAAGTCCAGTGCAGCAGCGCGCAGTAATGCCCCGCCGGGAGCCAGTCGGCGAACCAGCCTTGTGCCGCCGCGCAGGGCTGATTGATCCTCGCCCCCCGAACGGCGGAGTTCACCTGCGAGTGCGTCTGCGTGATCGGCACCTTCGACGTCAAGATCGATCCGCCGGACGGCGATCTCGGGGTGTTCCAAGGCCAAAGTATGTGAAAAGCCCCAGACGGCGGCCTGCGCCGGTTCGGCGTCGTCTGTGTCCTGCGTTGCCTGTGCGCCACGTGTGACGATGCAAAGATGCGGCGCCTCGCCAGAGGCTGCCGCCATAGCATGTACCGTGCCCAGCAATCCCTCGAACAATGCGCGTTGTCCGGCCATCACGTCGTTCGCGCTCATACCGTCATCTGTTCTGACATCAAGCGCGCCAAGATGGATGACGCCATCTGCATCACGTTGCCGCAAGGCATCTTGCAGCGCGACACTGTCCGCGACGATAGATGCGTCGTCGCCCGTCGCGTCGAGCGCGGTTTTCAACGCGAACTCCATGCTGCCACCGGGTACAATCAGCCAGCGCCGCTTGGCGTATTGCAGCGTGGGACGACGCGCGACAAAGATAACTTGTTCAGCCAACGCGCCCTTCGCTCCATCGGACGGCAGCGCACAAACCTCGCGAAAACCCATTTCGTCAAATAGCTCCAGCCAGTCGGATTGCGGCATTAGCGCATAAGACCGGCGTTGGGTGTCCCCATAGGACCACCAGCCGTCAAGCAATCCGACCGTCAGATCGCCGAACCTTTGCGGCTTGGTTGCTTCGAGTAGAAGCAAGATGCCGTCGGGCGCCAGCAGGTCGCGGATATGACCCAATGAGGTTTCCAGATCCGGCGTTGCATGGATGACGTTGCCTGCAAGAATGACATCGAAGTCACAAAGGTCAAAACCCTGCTCTGTCGGAGGTACCGAAATATCAAGCGTTCTGAATTCCATTCCGGCACTTTGCTCAAAACGGCTGCGTGCTCGGTTCAGGAAGAGCGGCGAGATATCGGTGAAGACATAGTCCAATGCCTGACCGCCGAGTTGCTCCAGTATGCGCGCCGTGGCGCTGCCTGTGCCCGCGCCGATCTCAAGAATGCGCAGACGGCGGCCCTCTGGCCAGTTTTTCGCGATGGTGCCGACCATTTCGGCCAGAGCGGCGGTATAGGCGCGCGCGGGCGGCGACAACTCATAGAGGTTTTTCGCGAGTTCGAGCGAGCCTTCAGGGAAAAGCAACGCCAGAGGATCTATGTGCCCGCGCAACACGTTGGCCAATTCGCTGCCACAGCGTTGCGTCATCTCGGTTTCCGCTTCGCACGCGGGGAAAGCATCGCGCAACTCGACGGCCTTTGCCTGCATGTCGTGGAGTTCAGGTGACGTCACCACACAATAATCCGCGCCCGACGGGTTCAGATTGCCATCCTCGGCAAGGATTTCGAGCATCCGATCCACAAGCCTGCGGTGCCTCGGATGCACCTCCGAGGTATTCACCACCTCCTCCGAGCTCAGCCGGTCGCCGACGGACAGCGGATGGCCCAGATCGCGCAGGGCCTGCACAATATAGCCAGAGGATAGCGCGTCGAGCCGCTCCATGAAGTCCGCATAGCGGGTTTCCAGCCCAAGATTTTCGGCCAGTGTTGCCAGCACAGGAGCACCGGCATTGACCAACTGCCCCGGTTCCGCGGGAACCGCATCTCGGCGCCAGACGATCTTTTGCACGATCCGCTTCACAGCATCCAGAGTTGGCTCAGCCACCAGATCTTCGGTCCGAATGCGGCGCAGGGTTATATTGTTGAAAGTAATCAGTGGCGCGCCGCCCTTCGACACCAGCCGCACGTCCGCCAGAAGGCTTTCGCTGTCATCGGGTTGCGTAACGCGCGCCTCGCAGAGGAAACGGTCAGGTAACGGCGCGTGCCAGATAATACGCGCGGCACCAAACATCAGGTAAGGTTCTTTGAGCGATGGCAAATCCAGCGCCCCGCCGATCACCTGAAGCGCGGTATCGACTGCGACTGGAGAGGCGAGATGATGACCGGATCGGGCCGAGCAAGTGACAATTTCGCCAATGGCGTATCCCTCGGCAGCCCGCAGCGTATCGATGTTGCGAAAGGCTGAACCGACGCTGATGCCCAGATCGGCAAGGTTCGAATAGAACTGTTCGACCGGAACCGGCTTTGTCGCATCGTCGAAGAGCATCTGTTGCGGCGGAATGGCCGTTCCGCGTGCAAGCAGTCCCTCGCAGAGGCAGACCCAAGAGCCATCCTCCTGCCGCGCCGATACGCGGAAATGCGCTACGGACTCACTCTCGGGTGTTAGTGAAAGTTGCAGCAGTCGGATCGCATCACCG
The DNA here is from genome assembly GCF_008085915.1 of Oceaniovalibus sp. ACAM 378. Classification (GTDB taxonomy): domain Bacteria; phylum Pseudomonadota; class Alphaproteobacteria; order Rhodobacterales; family Rhodobacteraceae; genus Oceaniglobus. Next base: position 14,466 of record NZ_VSJK01000018.1, read on the forward strand.
ACAAGATCGAGCGGTTGTCGAAGCACGAAATCGCGGATCTCAACCGTGCCGTCGCCAAAATGCAGCTGTGCCACCTGCCAGGCCCAGTCCATTTGATATGTGGACAACAACATTGAATGGCCGTGGACTGACTGCTCGCGAAGCCAGGGCATCGTCGAAGGATCGAGTTCCACCTCGAACAACCGGGTTTCACCAAGTGAATGGATAATCTGGCGACCAGGTAGATTGCCCGCAGTGCTCGGCACTTTGGCTTTTTTCGTCGGCTCGATCCAGTAGCGCGCACGCGAAAACGGATAACCCGATAGTCTTGGACGTTGCCGTGGCCAAGGGGTGTCGAAGCTTCGCCAATCCACATTTACGCCACCCACATAGAGCCGGGACAGGTTTTCCAGCATCTCTTGCAGGTCATCATGACCGCGCCGAAGCGAACTCAGCCAGGTCGTGTGGGCAGCGTCGAGATTTGCCTGAGCGACCGGCAACAGAGCGGGATGCGGGCCGATTTCCAGAAACACGCTTGCCCCCGCCTTGGCGGCAGTGCCAAGACCGTCGGCGAACCGGACGGGTGCTCGAACATGCTCGCGCCAGTATCCCGGCTCGGTCAGTTTTCCGCTTTCGACTTGGCCAGTCAGATTGGAGATCAGCGATATCTCAGGGACGGTCAGAGTGCAGTTGGCCACCGCTGCTTCAAACGCGCTCAGCATCGGCTCCATCAGCGGCGAGTGAAACGCGTGCGAGACGCGCAGGCGGGTCGGTGTAAACCCGTTCGCCCTTGCTGCGGCATCTGCTGCGTCCATCGCCGCCACCGCGCCAGAGATGACAACGTTTTGCGGCCCGTTGATCGACGCGATGTCAAGTTGATCCCGCCATGGTGCAATCAGATCCCGAGCCGCATCGGGCGTTATCTGCAGCGCAGACATGGCGCCCGGTTCGTCCAAAGACTGCATCATCGCGCCGCGCTTCGCGACCAGCGTCAGCGCTTCCTCAAGGGTAAAGACTCCGGCGACGCAGGCCGCTACATATTCGCCAAGGGAGTGTCCGAGTACCATATCCGGCACGACCCCCCAACTGCGCCACAGTGCGGCAAGGGCCCATTCCACGGCAAAAAGGGCTGGCTGTGCAACAGCGGTTTCGTCCACCTCATCTGTGTTGCCTTTGATTACTGACAGAAGCGGGACGGGCATCACGCCATCCAGAAATGCGGCGCAGCGTTCGATCTCGGTCCGAAACACCGGATGCGCGTCATAGAGGCCTGCAGCCATCCCCGGATATTGCGCCCCTTGGCCGGTGAATACAAAGGCGAGCTTGGGTGCCCGCTGCCCGACCGTGTCTTTGGCATAGCGTTTGTCGGTGCGGTCGCCCGCCTGCAACAATGCGTCGGCTTCGGCGGCGCTGGCGGCGACGACGGCAATTCGGTGCGGATAGTGGTCCCTGCCTGCATTGGAAACGTGGGCGATGTCAGCCAAGGCGCCGGCGCTTGCCAAGTCAGCCCGTCGAGCCTCGACCAGTTGGCTGAGACTGTCGGCGCTTCGTGCCGAGACGGTGAGGACGTGCAGCGGACGCTCGGCCAGTGTTGCGTTTGTGGCAGCGGCGATGGGTGCGGGTTCAAGAATGAGATGCACGTTGGTGCCGCTGAACCCAAACGAACTGACGCCGGCCCGCAGTGGCAGATCGTCGGGCCAAGCCTCGCAAGATCGCTGTGGTTCGACGGTGTGATCGTTCCACCCTATCAACGGGTTAAGTTCTTTCAGGTTGACTTGACCCGGAAGCGTGCGGTGACTGATGGCCAGCGCCGCCTTGATGACACCAGCGACACCAGCGGCGGATTCGAGATGTCCGATTTGCGATTTGATCGAGCCGAGACGCAGCGGCGTGCTGCGGTCAACCTTCATGCAAAGCGCAGCACAGAGGGCATGCACCTCAATCGGGTCGCCGAGCGCTGTGCCGGTGCCGTGCGTCTCGACAAATCCGACGTCACCGGGTTCGAGACCGGCGTCGTCAAGCGCGGCTGTGATCACTGCCTGCTGCGCCGCGCCGTTCGGAGCGGTCAGCCCGTTGCTGCGGCCGTCCTGATTCATCGCGGATCCAGCGATTACGGCCACGATCCGGTCGCCGTCGGCCTCTGCATCGCTGAGCCGTTTAAGCACCAGCACTCCGCACCCCTCACCGCGAACGAAACCGTCGGCCCGCGCATCAAATGTCTTGCAGCGGCCGTCCGGCGCCATCATGTGGGCGCGCGATAACGCGATCGTCGTTTCCGGCGTCAGGATCAGGTTCACTCCGCCTGCCAGCGCCGCGTCGCTTTCGCCACGCCGGAGGCTTTGGACCGCCAGATGGATCGCGACCAGCGAGGACGAGCAAGCTGTATCGATCGACAGGCTGGGCCCCGTGGTGCCAAGGACGTAAGACAGCCGACCCGACGCCATGGAATGCGCAATTCCCGAGGCGGTATAGGCGTCATAGTCGGTAAGGCCAGCGTCGCGCAAAACGCCGTGATAGTCATTTCCGGAGATGCCGCAATAGATACCGGTTCGGGTTCCGAAAAGCCTTTTCGCCGGGATTCCCGCATCCTCAAGGGCCGCCCAAGCGGTTTCGAGCAACAGGCGCTGCTGGGGGTCGAGCGATTGGGCTTCACGCGGGGCAATGCCAAAAAATTGTGGATCAAATTGGTCGATGCCCTTGATCCATCCGCCCCAACGGGTTGAGATTTTGCCGGGCGCATCCGGATCGGGATCATAGAGGCTATCCACGTCCCAGCGATCCGCAGGCACCTCCGAGATCGCCTCGGTCCCATGCGTGATGAGGGACCAATAGGCGGCAGGTGTGTCAGAGCCGCCAGGAAAACGACAGCCGAGCCCGACGATGGCAATCGGAGTGCGCGCCTCTAACGCGTCGAGCCGGGCCTTTTGCTGCGCCGCAAGAAGCGCCAGCCGTTTGGGCGAATAGGCACTGATACGTTTGAGGAAATCGCTCACTATGAGCCTCCTGTTGCCCTGGCGAAAAGAGCCTCGATCTCGTCTTCACTGAGAGTCTCCAGCGTATCGAGATTGGTGGCCTCGGAATGGTCTGGCGCGGGTTCGTCTGCCAGGACAGTGGTGATACGGGTTAACAAGCCATCAGTCAGTGCAGCGACCGTAGGGTGTTCGAATACCATCGTGGTCGGCAGGTTGAGTTTGCCACCCAGCCCTGCCGACAGCTTGTTGCGCAGATCGACTGCCATGAGCGAATCAAGGCCCAGATCCCGAAGTGGCCGGTCCAGATCGATATCCTCAGATGTGGCAAGGTCGAGCGTTGATGCCACTTGATCGGCCACGAAATCCAACATGATGGCTCTCCGGGCTGTGCCTGTCGCTGCGGCAAGTGTGTCAAAGATCCGAGGGGGGGGCAGGCGGCGTTCGGTCCGGGCTGTGTCGGGTGTCGTTTCGGTCATCCGTTCGAGAAACGCGTGACCGATCATGTCGGGGCGCTGTGCCCGAAATCTGGTCCAGTCTATTGGGCAGGCCACGACGTGCGCCTGCCGCGACTCCATCGCCTTTTGCGCCATCGCAAGACCGGCAGCGTTCGTGATGGGCCGGATCCCTTTGTTGCCTGCCATCACATCTGCCGCCGTCTCTGCGGCGATGCCAGCTTCTGACCACGCGCCCCAGGCAATGCTGATGGCCGGTAGACCGAGCGCCTGCCGGTGCTGCGCCAGCGCGTCCATAAAGGCGTTTGCCGCCGCGTGGTTGGTTTGGCCCGCCGATCCCAGCGTTCCGGCGACCGACGAATAGAGAACGAAGAAGTCCAATCCAAGCGAAAGGCTTTCCAGATGCAGGTTCCAGCTGCCGTCCACTTTTGCCCCAAGCGGCACAGCAAATTCGGCGCGGGACATGCGCAGAATGCTGGCATCCGAAAGTTGCCCGGCAGAATGGACGATACCCCTGAGTGGCGGCAGGTCGCGGACAATCTGTGCAAACAGGTCGGCCACCGCAGCGCGGTCAGACACGTCGATCTGCCGAGTCTCAATGCGAACCCCCTGCGCGCGCAACTCGGACAAAACGGTAACAGTTGCCGCATCCGGCGCGCTGCGCGCCACAAGCACGAGCGTCCGAGCCCCACCGCGGACCATTTCGCGCGCCGTCTCCAGGCCCAGGCCGCGCGTTCCACCCGTGATGAGATAGCTGGCATCGGCCCGCAGATTTGCAAAGCTATGGGTTTCGGTCGGCGTCGGTAGCAGCACAATCTTGCCGATGTGCCGCGCCTGCGCCATGAACTCGAACGCCTCGCTCGCATGGTTCAGCGGAAAGGTTGTGACGGGCAGGGGGCGGATCTTGCCGCCACGCGCCGCTTCCATGACCTGAAGGAAAAGCGCGTCAGAGACTTCAGGCGACTCTGCGCGGATCGCTGCCAGATCAACGATTTGATAGGAGCCCTCGGGACGATGTTCGGCAAATCGGGCCGGTGTCCATAAATCTCGTTTGCCGATCTCGACAAGACGGCCCGTCGGGGCGAGGCAGGCGACTGTCGCGTCGATGAATTCGCCGGCCAGCGAGTTGAGCGCAAGATCCACGCCCTTGCCGCCCGTGGCTGTCATCGCCATTTCGGCAAACTCAATGTCCCTTGAAGAATAGACATGTTGAATGCCCGCAGCGCGCAATCGTTGCCGTTTGGCCTTGCTGCCAGCGGTGGCTATGATCCGCGCGCCTGCCGCCTGTGCTATCTGAACGGCGGCCGAGCCTACGCCACCGGCAGCGGCGTGGATCAGTACCCATTCGCCTCTGCGCATTTCGCCGATGTCGATCAACGCGTGCTGCGCCGTCATGAAGGCGAAAGGCAAGGTCGCGGCTTCAGCCGGTGAAATACCTGTCGGCAGCAGGAACAGTTCGGCGTCGCGTCCAATGGCGCGGGTGGCGAAACAGCCAGTAGCAATGCCAACAACCCGGTCACCGGGCTGCAAACCATGTACGTCGGCACCGACGGCTCGCACGATGCCGACGCATTCGCCGCCGAGCGGTTCGGTATCGTTTCTCATATTCAGCGCGTTCATCACATCCCGCAGGTTCAGACCGGCTGCGATCACATCGATCAAAACCTCGTCTGGACCGGGCTGCAGATCGTTCAAGGGCACCAGCCGCAGGTTCCCAAGCACACCATCTGAGGATTTTTCAAGCGCCACGGCGTGTGTTTCTGGCTGGGCCAGATCAGTTGCCGCAAGCCGCGCCGCAAAGCGGGTTTCGTCGCGCAGCGCGATCTCGGCTTCGTTCTGTGGTCCAGTCAGCAGGGATGCGAGGGCGTCCAGCACGGGCTGACCGTCGGCGCCGCGCGGCAGATCCAGCGAAGTCGCGCGCAGGTCCGGGAATTCCGCGCGCAGCGCACGCATCATGCCCCATACAGCCGCCTGCGCTGGGTCTGGGCGATCGCCGCACGCGACCTTCTGGGATTGGCAGGTTGCGACGACAAGGCGCGGCATTTCGCCTTCCAACTTTTGTCGCAGGAGATTCTGAACGGTCTCGCGCAGGGCAGACAAAACGGGCTCGGGACCGCCGCGGGCCATATCCGCGCCGAGTGGCCGCAGATCGAGGATGCCGTCGGGAGCGCCGGAAAAATCAGCCAGCCACTCTGCCGATGATGTTCGCAGATCAACATTGATGCCCGCAGCGGTCAGAACATCGGCGGCCCGCGCCGTTTCGGCATCATCGGCAATTACGATCCAGGTCGCCTCTGTGACGCCGTCCGTGGCTGTCGGTTTGCGCGCCGCAAAAATGACTTGTCTTGATAGCGGATTGTTTCCGGACAGATTTTCCGCCTCCAGTCCGCATCCCCGAAGAAGTTCGATCCAGGCGCTCGGTCCTATCAGCGGGTATTCCGGTCTCAAATCCTTGTCCGCGAACAGCCACCAACCCTTGGTGAGGCCGAATGATAGATCTACCCAACGCTCGGGTGCGACGACTTCAAGCAACAGCATGAGACCGCCGGGCGCCAACATTTCCTGCACCCGTGTCACTGTGGCGCGCAGATCGGTCGTCGCGTGAAGCACATTGGCAGCGATGACCAGATCATAACCTTGCCGCGCAAACCCCTGCTCCGTTGGATCCTTTTCGATATCAAGTGTGCGGAAGCTTAGGCCGTCGCGGTTGCCGAACTCGGCTTCGGCGTTGCGGACCATCGCCGTGCCGATATCGGTGAACACATAGCTGAAATCCAGCCCGTCAAGCCGGGACAGAACCGTCGCGGTTGTCCCGCCAGAACCGCCGCCGATCTCAAGAATGCGAAGCGGGCCGACGCTATCGGTGCGGGCCTTGCACAGGCGCCGAACCGTCTCGGCGATGGCACCGTTGAAGGTGCGGGATTCAGAACTATCGCGATAGAGCGCACGGGCATTTGACAGGTCGCCGTCCGGAAAGAGATCCTCGACCGGATTGCGGGTGCCGCGCAGGATCTGTGGCAGGTTGGGGCCGCATTTGTCCATCAACTGCAGCTTGGCGCGGGCCTGCGGATGGCGCTCTGCGACCGCTTTGGACATCCGAACCGGGTCAGGTTGCGGCAGCTCGGAGATGACGGTCCATGATTGTCCCTCGCGGCTCAGAATACCATCCTCGGCAAGAATATTCAGAAAGCGCGTCAAAAGCCCCCAAAGCCGCTCGGGTATGCCAAACCGGTGGGCGAGACTGTTCACCTCGACCGCATCTCCGATGACTTTGGTCCAGCCAAGCGTCAGAAAGCATTTTGAAATCCACTCGACAGTGACGGCATCAAGTGCGGTATTGGCGGCGTCGTAGCCGACAAGGTCGTATTCTTTTGCGAGGGTATCAAGGGTCTGCCGCGCCTCGAAAACAAGCGTATCTGGGGCAGGCAGCGGGGCGAGCGAACGGATCGTCGACCAGTCGACGGTGTAAAAGGCGTTGGGCGGTGTTTGTCGCGCTTCACGCAGGATGATGTCGGAAAGCACGGCGACCAATCCCGCATCGTCGGTGATCGTGACCGATGCCCGCAGGGTTCTGTCGCCCGCCGAGCCTGCGGGCACCGTTTTTGCGCGGGCGCGAAGCCCAGGCCCGGGGCTGCGCAGGATCGTTACATTCCCCATGGCAAACGGGAGATAGGCCACAGCCTCTGCAGTTTGCTCGGGTAGGGCGGCGGCGATGACCTGCAAGCACCCGTCAAGCTGTGCGGGATCAAAAAAATAGCGGTCTTGCGTTTCGCGCGCGGTGATCTGTCCGACGGCCTCGTTTTCTCCGACACGGATGATTTTTTCGATCCGCTGCAGGCTTGGTCCGAACCTGAAACCGCGCGCAGCCAGATCGGCGTAATGCGTCGCGGCGTCCTTGTATTCGGTCTGCGCGCTGAAATCTTCTGGTTTCAGATCTTCCTTCGCGGTCGGAATTTCGGACAAAACCAAGGCTGTCGCATGACGCCGCCACAGCCCTGTTTCGCCTGCCCAAGATAGGATTTCGACACTCTCGCTGTCCTTGTTGCACGTTACGATCGTTTGAATCAGCGTTTCTGTCCGATCGTCCAGTACGAGCGGGTCGATCAGCGTGAGATCGCCAAGGCTGTGCAGACCAGGGAGGACAAGCCGCACGGCCGAAATCGCCATCTCGATCATTGCGGCACCCGGAACAATGCAACGCCCCTGAACCACGTGATCCGCGATGTGATCGCGATCCCCCGCCAGCAGCCGTTGCTCGAACACGGTATGGTTTTCGAGGGCGACGCGCAGCTTGGTGCCAAGCAGCGGATGCACTTGTTCGGTGTCATCGTTCGTCCGTGGTCGCGTTGCACGGAACCAGTGGCGGTCGCGTTGGAACGGATAGGTGGGTACGTCGGCAATGCGCCGGTCAGGCCCGCTTACCGCGCGCCAATCGATGGACACGCCGGCCCGCCAAACTGTCGAAACCGCAGCCATCAGGGCGGCACGATCATCGGTCCCCCGGCGCAGCGTGCCAGTGAGCGTGGTGCTGTCGTCGGAAAACACCTCTTTCGCCAGAGGCAGCAGCGCCCCGTGCGGACCGATCTCGATGATCAACCCCGGCTTGAGCGCCGCTATGCTGTTCAGACAATCGCCAAAGCGAACGGCCTCTCGCAAGTGTTGCCGCCAATACCGCGGGGTTGCAATCTCGTCCGTGGAAGGCTTCCCGGTCACGTTTGACATCAGTCGGATGCGGGGGCGTTGCATGGGGATTTTGGCAATCAAAGCTTCAAATGCGTCCAGCGCCGGCTCCATAAGTGGGGAATGGAAGGCGTGCGAAACTGCCAGCGGACGTGAGGCTATGCCAGCCGTGTCGAAGCGGTCGCAAGCGATGGCTATATCTTCCGCAGGTCCGGAAATGACGGTTTGTACCGCGCTGTTGACGCCAGCGATAACCGCCCCACTGTTGAGCGCGCGAAGGGTGTCCTGAACGGTCTTCTCCGGAGCAAAAATGCTGGCCATGGCGCCGCCCGCCGGCAGCGCTTGCATCAGCCGGCCCCGCGCGCTCACCAATTGCAGCGCATCTTCCAGCGAAAAGACTCCGGCCAAGGTTGCCGCCACGATTTCGCCCAGAGAATGGCCAGCCACGATATCGGGTCTGACGCCATACGCGCCCCAGAGTTGGGCAAGCGCGTATTCCAGTGCAAAGAGTGCCGGTTGAGCATTTCCAGTCCTGTTGATGCGGTCGTCGTCGGTTTGATCAAACAGGATCTCGGTTAGCGGTACCTGTAACTCGCCTTCGAGTTCTGCTGCGCAACGGTCGATCACTTCGCGGAACACCGGTTCGGTTTCGTAAAGGCCTTTGCCCATTCCGGCGTACTGCGCGCCCTGACCCGTGAAAAGAAAGGCGGTTCGAGGCGGATCGCGCCGCACAAACGCAGGACCGGCAATGCCGGGCGCACTGTATCCTTCGGCCAGCGCCTCCAGACCTTTGCAGAGCGCGGCGCGATCCGCGCCGATCACGGTCGCCCGCGCTCCAAGCTGCGCCCGACCCGCCGTGGCCGTGTGGCAGAAATCGCCGGGGTTGGTGGTAGGATCTGCCAGTGTGCGTGCGTAGGCGGCTGCCAATTCGGTCAATGCCGCGCCCGATCCGGCTGCCGAAAGAGCCAGAATCATCGGCTGACGTGTCGTGTCTGATCGTTCGGCAGGGTCCGGCGTCGGAGCTTCGAGCACCAAATGAGCATTGGTGCCGCTGAAGCCAAAAGAGCTTACCCCGCCAATCCGTCGGCCGTTGCGCGTGGGCCAGCCGCAGGCCGTGCTGGTAACGGCAAGCGGCATATTGCTCCAGTCGATCAGTGGGCTTGGTTCCGCCGCGTGCAGGCTGGCCGGAATATGGCCGTGCTGTAGGGACAGAGCCAACTTGATCAGGCCGATGGCACCTGATGCTGCCTCCAGATGGCCCAGGTTGGATTTCACCGAGCCGATGAGAAGCGGCTCGGTGCCGGGTCGTTTGGCAAAAACTCCGGCCAGCGCACTCGCTTCAATCGGATCACCCAAGGATGTGCCGGTGCCGTGGGTCTCGACATATCCGACATCCTCAGGTGTCACCCCGGCACGTTTAAGCGCCGAGCGGATCACCGCCTCTTGCGCAGGTCCGTTGGGTGCGGTGAGCCCACCGCTTGCTCCATCCTGATTGACGGCGCTGCCGAGGATCTGCGCGATGATCCGGTCGCCGTCGTGTTGCGCGTCTGACAGACGCTTGAGCGCGACAACGGCGCAGCCCTCGGCCCGCCCGAAACCATCGGCGTCGGCACCGAACGCCTTGCATCGCCCATCTGGCGCCAGCATCCTTGCCTGCGACAGCGCGGTGAAGATGTCAGGCCCCAATATCAGATTGACGCCGCCCGCCAGCGCCATGCGGCAATCACCGGTACGCAGCGCCTGGCAGGCCATATGCACTGCCACCAGTGACGAGGAACAGGCTGTGTCGATGGTGACGCTTGGGCCTTGCAGCCCGAGGATGTAAGATAACCGCCCACTAAGCGTGCTGTGCGCGATCCCTGAGGCGAAATGTGCATCCAGAAGGGCGGGATCGCGGGTCTTCAGCTGTTCATAGCTATAGTCATTGCCCGCAGCGCCTACAAAAACGCCGGTCGCGCTGCCGACGAGTGAGTCGGGAGCCTGCCCGGCATTTTCAAGCGTTTCCCAGCAAACCTCGAGCATCAGGCGGTGTTGCGGATCAAGGCCCTGCGCCTCGCGCGGGGAAATGCCGAAGAACTCGGGGTCGAAACCATCCACCGAGGCCAGAAAACCGCCATGGCGGGTAGAGATCTTTCCCACCGCGGCGGGATCGGGATTGTAATGTGTGCTGTGATTCCAACGGCCTTCCGGCACTTCGCTGATGGCATCGGTACCGTCGCGCAGCAATTGCCAGAACTGCCCCGGGCTGTCACCGCCACCCGGAACGCGACATCCCAGTCCGATGATCGCAATCGGCTCTCTCGCGGCGGTTTCAATGCGCGCCAGTTTGGATTGCGCTTCATCAAGCGCGAGGAAGGCACGCTTGATCGGGCTGAGCTCTCCACTGGAGATGGTGGATGCCTTTGTCATTGTCGTAAAACCCTCTCGAGCAATAATGCCTCGACCTCTTCATCCGTCATTTCGCTGATGTCTTGCGTGGTTGTATTTTGCGCCAGTGTGGCAGCGGGGGCTTCGGGTTTATCGGCACTGATTTTGGTTAACTGCTTGAGAATGAATACCGAAAGGGCCTCGATCGAAGGATGATCAAAGGCGATCGACGCAGGAAGGGGGCGCAACAGTTCCAGCTCTTCCGCCAGAAGTTTCCTCAGGCGCAACGCCATCAGCGAATCCATTCCCAGATCCATCAGCCGTTCGAACCTACCCGGGGGGTCGTCGTCCTCGCGTCCCAGAACGCGGATGACCGTGTGGCGGACCCTTTCGCGCACCATGTCGAGCCATTCGGATTCAGGTGCGTCAGCGAAGGCTTCGACGAACCCTGACCGGGGCCTCGTCGGTGTGCGGTTGTCTACCGGTGCCTCGGGCATCAAAGCCTGCGCCGGTGCCGTCTGTCCGGCCTGTCGGGCGAGGATGACATGCTGACCCAATATCTCGGCCACCGAACCCGCTTTGGGCCAGCCCGAAGCCTCGGCAAAGCCCGCCTCGTGCAAGGTTCGTAGCCAAGTGTCAGAATCCAGCAAAGGGTTGTCGTCGCGCAGCCCATCGTCGAATTGCTGCCAGCCCTCGATCAGCCCGGTTGTGATGTCGAACCAGTCCATATGCACCGTTGACTCAACCAGCATCAGCAATCCGCCGGGACGCAACAATGTCCGCAGTCGCGACAGGATGTCTGGCAGGTTGGTGCCTGCATGGACCACATTGGCGGCCAGGATGAGGTCGAAACTACCGGTCACGAACCCCTGCGTGTCGAAAGGGGCCTCCATATCGAACTTGCGGAAATTCATCCCCCGACGGTTGCCGAACCGTTCGCGGCCGCGATCGAGGAAGACGTCACTCACATCGGTGAAGACATAACGCGCCGCGCCTTCGGGCAAAGCAGCAAGGATGCTCGAGGTCGTGCCGCCTGTGCCGGCGCCGATCTCAAGTATATCGAGCGCCTGACCAGCCCCGAGCGTGCCAGACATCGAAGCGGCTGCCGACCGGACAAGTCCGTTGACGTAGCGCATCATCGCGCTGTCCTCGTAAAGTGCCTGGGCCAGCTTGAACTCGCCCCCCGGAAACAGCGTCTCAAGAGGCGAACACTTGCCGCCAATCACGTCTGGCGCAAGGCTGGCGCAATGGCGCACATAATTCAGCAACGGCGCATTGTCGGCAAAAAGCGGTCCGGCTTCGTTCCAGAGCGCGGTCATGTCTGGGGCGCTTAGCGGCACCGGCGCGGTGTATTCCCCATCGTCGCGGCATAGCAGGCCCAGACGGGTCAGGCTCTCAAGCCATCGACCAAGCAGATGGCGATACATGTCATCCGCACCCAGAGCCGAGATGACCGCGGTCAAAGACAGCTTGGTGCAGGTCGTGGTGAAGAGCCCTGCATCGTGCAGCGTCTTTTGGGCGACCGCTGCGGTGACACGCGACAGGAAATCCCATTTTGCGGAATAGCTGCCGGCGTTCAGATCAAGCGGACCACGTTCGGCCTGAAGCGAAAGCGCAGCGCTGGCGGTCTCCCAATAGGTGCGCGGCGGAGGGCGCTCTGTATTCAGCGCAAAGCGCTTGCGCTGGAACGGATAGGTGGGCGCGGCAATCCGCTGCCCGCAGGCACCGCTGTTTTCCAGAAGCCCGTGCCAGTTGATCTCGGCACCGTCCGCGTACAGTCGGGCCGCACTGGCTGCCATGTCGCTCCAATCGGTTCGGTCGCTGTGCAGGCTTGGAAGAAACGCAATTCCTGTTTCGCCGGCACATTCTTCGGCCAGGCTCAGCAGCATCGGATGTGGCCCGATCTCGATCGCATGGGTGATGCCGGTTTCAGTGAGCGCCGACATGGCATCGGCAAAGCGTACCGGCTTGCGCAGATTGTCGGACCAATAATCGGCATGCTCCATGGCATGCGCGGCGACCGGTCCGCCGGTAACGGTCGATATGACTGGTACGCGTGCCGTGCCCAGAGCCAGATTTTCCATGCTACGGCGCATCTCGTCCTGAACCGGCTCCACAAAGGCGGAATGTGCGGCAAAGGGCACGTTCAGCCTGCGGGTTCGCGCGCCAGTTTGCGACAAAGCCAAAAGGCAGGTTTCAAGCGCCCCTTCAGGCCCGCTGAGTGTGACGCTTTGCGCGCTGTTGTAAGCCGCAATGGTCACTTGCCCATCATGTTTGGCAAGTTCGGCCTCGATCACGTCGCGCGCGGCTGAAACCGATCCCATCGCGCCGCCCTTAGGAAGCGAGGCGAGCAGCCTGCCGCGTGTCGCGGCGGCGCGCACGGCATCGCCGATTGTCATGACGCCGGCCGCATAGGCGGCGGCATATTCGCCCAGTGAATGCCCCAGAACCGCCGAGGGGGTGACCCAGAGCGCCCGCCAGAGGTCGGTCAGCGCGCATTGCACCGCAACCATCGCCGGTTGCACGATCTCGGTCCGATCAAGCTCACCGGAGGCCGAATTCAATGCATCCGCCAGCGACATCCCGATAGCCTCCCGAAGCGCGCCATCGGCCGCTTCAAAGGTGCGGCGGAATACGGCAGAGGTTGCCAGCAATTGCTGCGCCATCTGCGGATAGTGCCCGCCCTGACCTGAAAACAGAAAAGCAATGCGTGGCTTGTGACCATCATCGCCCTGGCCAAGGTGGCAGGATTCATTCGGACGGCCCGCCAGAAAATCGAGAAGCCCGGCGCGAAGCCCCTCGGCGCCGTCGGCAGTCACAGCCAACCGGTGTTTGTGATGCGTCCGGCCAAGCGCAGCGGTCCGACACAGATCTGCCGCCGCATTTTCGGTCACCAAGCGTCCCGCATAGGCCTCAGCCAAATCGCGCAGCGCCTGCGGATGCTTGGCGGATAGCGGCAGGATGCGATGGGCGGTGCTGGCAAAAACAGGCGCGCGGGCTTCGGCCTCTTCGAGAATCACATGCGCATTGGTGCCGCTGAACCCGAAAGAACTGACGCCGGCACGCAGCGGCGCACTGTCGGCCCGCAATGGTGTGTGTACGATCGGGACGGCGATCGGCGCAGCCCAGTCGATCTCGGGATTGCCCGTCGTGAAGTTGAGGTTGGCCGAAAGCTCTCTGCGGCGCAAGGCAATCACCGCCTTGGCGAGCCCCGCGATCCCGGCCGCAGCCTCAAGATGGCCGATGACGGTCTTGCCCGCGCCCAACAGAAGTGGCGTTTGCGACGGTCGATCCTGGCAATAGGCTGCGATCAGCGCGCGCGCCTCGATCGGATCGCCAAGCGGGGTGCCCGTCCCGTGAGTCTCGACAAAGGCGACATCGCGACCCTCAAGTGCGGCATCCGCGAGCGCGGCGCGGATCAACTCCTCTTGTGCGGTGCCATTGGGTGCGGTCAACCCGGCGCTGTGTCCGTCCTGATTGACCGCGCTGCCGCGCATCACCGCCAAAATGGGATCCTGTGCGTCAAGCGCGTCTGATAGTCGCCGGAGCACGACCATGCCGCAGCCCTCGCTGCGGACATAGCCATCGGCCGCACCATCAAAGGTCTTGCAGTGTCCGTCGGGGGCCATCATTCGCCCTCGCGAGAAGGCAATGTTCAGGTCTGGCGTCAGGATCAGGTTGACGCCACCAGCGAGTGCCAGGTCGCAGTCACCATTGCGCAATGCCTGGGCTGCCAGATGCAATCCGACCAGTGAGGACGAGCAGGCGGTATCGATCGAGATCGCCGGACCACGCAATCCCAGCACGTATGAGATCCGGCCCGCTGCGACACTGTGCGACGTGCCGGTGCCGTGATACGGTCCGACGACCGAGCGGTCGGTGAATGCCGTACGACCGAAATCTCCGCTCGCGATGCCCACATAGACCCCGGTGCGTGATCCGCGCAGATCTGTCGCCGCTATGCCTGCGTGCTCCAACGCTTCCCAGGCAACCTCCAGCACGAGCCTTTGCTGAGGATCCATATGGCGCGCTTCTTCCGGGGCGATACCGAAGAAATCGGCGTCGAAAAGATCAACATCCTCGATAAAGCCGCCGTGGCGCGTGGTCATGCAACCAGCGGCGTCGGGGTCGTCGCTGTAGAAATCCGCGATACGCCAGCGGACTTCGGGAATTGGCACGATCCCGTCTTGCCCAGACCAAAGCAGCTTTTCGAAACTATCGATATCCCGGACCCCGCCGGGCAGGCGCAACCCCATTCCGACGATGGCAATCGGCTCGCGTCGGGCGCTTTCGGCCCGGCTGAGCCGCGCCTTGAGATCGCGGATTTCGACCAACGCCCTGCGGATCGTAGCCTGCGGATCGGTTGGCCTGTTCTGTGTCATGACCGCGCCCCTCTGGTCGTCGTCCCGGCAAGCTCGGCCTCAAGCTGCGCCAAGGCATCGTCATCGCTGAGCTCGTCTTGCGCGCTATCGGCAAGACCGTTCTGTGGCGTGGCAAGATCGACAGACCAAGCTGTTGCCAGATGCCGAACCAGATCATCCAGCGTGGGATGGTCGAAAAGCAGCGTCACAGGCAATGGCAAGCCGCCCGCGCGCACCAGCATGTTGCGGAATTCGACCGACATCAGCGAATCCAGTCCCACATCCTTGAGTGGCGTGTGGGGCAGAATCGAAGTGCCATCCGGCAGGTTGATCGCAACCCTTGCGAGATCGGCCAGCGCATCGGCCAGTGCTTGCGCACGCAACGCGTCGGGCAGTGCGCGGATGCGGTCGGGCAACTGCTGTACGGCTGCAACCTTCGGTGCATGGTCGGTGGTCACTGTGTTACCTGGTTTGAACCTCTCGAACATGTCCATGTCGAGCCCGGCCGGTGCGTTGCGCAAGAATTTCGGCCAATCAATTCGGGCCACAGTTATCGTGGCTCGCCCCTGAGTGATGGCCGCCTCTATCGCCGCAAAGGCGTCGGCGGGCGATATCGCCGGAACGCCGCGTTCGGCCCATATATCGCGACCACCCTCGCTGAGCGCTGCGGCCATGCCGCCACCTTGCCAAGGGCCAAGCGCAACGCTGAGTGCAGTGAGGCCGCTGGCCCGGCGGCGCTGGGCCACTGCGTCGAGACCTGCATTGGCCGCCAGATAGGCGCTCTGCCCCGGCGATCCAAGGCTCAGACCCGCCCCTGACAGCAGGATCAAGAAATCAAGCGGAGCGTCCCGCGTTATCTCATCCAGCAAGAGCGCGCCGACAAATTTACCGGAAAGCACCGTCCGTACATCCGCGGCGCTCAGCCGATGAAAGGCAGAGTCGCGCAGGACCCCTGCAGCGTGGACCACGCCGCGCAGCGTTCCTATTTCAGCGATGCGTTCACGGACTTTTACCATGCTGCTTCGGTCGCTTGCATCGGCCTGCAGCACATGCACCTCGACTCCATCAGCCTTCAATTCTGCAATCACCGCTGCCGCACGTTCGTTCGGCGGTTGCCTGCCGCTCAGCACCAGTTTGCGTGCGCCGTGTCCCGCTAGCCAGGCTGCGGTATCAAGGCCGATTGCTCCGAGACCGCCGGTGATCCAGTAAACCCCGTCCGGTGCGATCGCGAAAGGCGGATGAGTGGCGCGCAGGACAACCTTCCCGATATGCTTGGCCTCTGCGACGAACCGGAAAGCCGCCTGCGCCTTATCAAGGTCAAATGCGCGCACCGGCAGCGGAGCGAGGTCGCCGGTTTCAAAGCGTTTGAGGATACTGTCCATCAGTTCGGGCAACAGACCGGTCTGCTTTCCCACTTCTTCACCAAGGTCATAGGGTAGGTAGGTCACGTCATCGCGCAGCTCGGCGGCCCTTTTGCGTGATAGGATGTCGCGCTTGCCAAGCTCCAGAAAGCAGCCGCCCGGCGCAGTCGCACGCAGGCTTTCGCAGACGAAATCGCCCGCAAGTGAGTTGAGCACGATGCCGACCCCTTTGCCTTCCGTCAGCTTTAGGATTTGTTCGGCAAAACTGGCTTCTCGTGAATCAAAGACATGCGCGGCGCCTTCTGCCCGCAGGAAGGCGCGCTTTTCATCCGAGCCGGCAGTGGCAAAGATCTGGGCGCCATGGCTTTTTGCGATCCTCAAGGCAGCCAATCCAACGCCGCCCGCGGCCGCATGAATAAGAACCTTGTCGCCTCGCTTGATCGCGGCCAGCCGTTCAAGCCCATAGCATGCAGTCAGATAGGCCACCGGCTGCCCAGCCGCCACGGCATCGGAAAGGAGATCCGGCACTTGCACCAGTTGGTCCTCTGACGCGATGGCTTCGGTGGCATGGGACAAAGGCACCATGCCCATGACGCGGTCGCCGGTCTTGAAGCGCGTCACACCGGTCCCTGTCTCAAGTACGACACCGCTACATTCAGCTCCGAGTGTTGCGGGCGCACCCGGATAAGCGCCGAGCGCCACCAGAATATCGCGGAAGTTCAAGCCGGAACAGCGCACCCCGATACGGACCTCACCGGGACCGGGGCCGCTCCTTGTGAATGGCGACAAGGCGATCGCTTCGATGGCGTTTTGACCTGTCGGAGACAAACGCCGCAGCGCATTCTTCCCGTTTTGCGGGGCGGGCTGCGCAAGCCTCGGCGACAGCCGGAGCCCGTTGCGAAACGCCGTCCATTGTGGCCCGGTCCGGATCAGTTCGTTCAGCATTGCAGCCGGCGACATCGAAGGATCGGCGTCAATCGCACGGAATGCCAGGTCGGGATGCTCAATGGCAAGCGCCCCCATAGCGCCCCAGAGGCTGGCCGAGGAGGGGTTGACGGGCTCGTGCGCCGCAACGCTCTGCGCCTGGCGGATCAGCAACCGGAGCGCAGGAAGCGGGACAGGTGCGGTCGCAAGGATCGCCTGAACAACATGGACTGCCCCGATGACGGCATCGGCAGCCGTCGCACCCTCGGATTGAGCCGGGTCAACGTTCAGGCAAAGCACGACGCCAGTGGGCGGGCGGGCTTGCCCATATAGGGCGTGGATTCGGCCCGCCACCTCGTCGCGGTTGCCCAGATCTGTCACCGCCAAGTCGAAGTCCGACCCGGCTGCATGCCGCAAGTCCCGGACGGTTTCCGCGCTGCCGCCAACATCGACCACCAGCCAGTCGCGATCGGGGACCGATGCTTCCTCGTCCGGCAGGGACTGCCACACCCGCTCTAACGAGAGTTGGCCCGCAGAGAAGATGCCAAGTTCCTTCTGTGCCCTCAGCAACCGAAGTCCTTCGATGCGGGCGCAACACGCGCCGGATAAGTCAAACAACGCCACATTGGCCAAGCAAGAAGCCGCGCCGCGCTCTGTTATCTGTGCTTCGGCTTTGAGCGGGCCCTCGACAGGGCGGGCCAGTTCGATCGATGCGATGGCGACGGGGATCGAAGGCACACGGTCCGGTGCGTCGATCTCGCCTTCGGCGGCGATCAGAGCCAGTTGAAACGCCGCATCGAGCAGCGCCGGATGCAGGATATGTGCCGCGCCATCCAGAGGTACCGACAGCGCTGCCGTGGCTATACCCTGATCCATGCGGATCTCCGACAATAGCGAGAAACAAGGACCGAAGGCGATACTTGAGCGGGTAAAGCGCGAATGCATCACTGGCCCACCCGGCCTGACTCGCGGCCATTCGTCCTCTTCAGGAATAGTCTGGGCGGCGCTGCCGGT
This sequence comes from Oceaniovalibus sp. ACAM 378, assembly GCF_008085915.1. Taxonomy (GTDB): domain Bacteria; phylum Pseudomonadota; class Alphaproteobacteria; order Rhodobacterales; family Rhodobacteraceae; genus Oceaniglobus. The sequence goes on from NZ_VSJK01000018.1 coordinate 32,576, forward strand.
CGCCGAGGCCGCCAGACGCCAAACGCTTTCGGACTGGACATGCCATTCAAGGGCCAAGTCCAGAGTCGCCGTCTGCCGCGCGACAATCTGCCAGCAGTCTGCGGTGTCGGTGATCTCGACCGGCTTGAGGATCGTGAGGTTTTTGAGCCGCGCGGTTCCGCCAAGTACGTTCTGCGCGGCCGCCAGAAACCCTTCGGCAATGGCAGCGCCTGGCAATAGGGTACGGCCAAAGATCTGGTGATCACCGCTCCAGCCACGAATGTCCCGGGCATCGCCCTCAAAAAGGTGCGTATCGCCCGGAGCTAGCGTCACCCTGCGTGAAAGAACGGGATGCAGCCGCTGGGTTCGTGGACCGATTGCGTCCCGAATTGAAGGTTCAGGCAGCCAGTGTCGGCGGCGTTGCCAAGGATAGGGCGGCAGGGTCACAACCGCGCCATCCGGTGCAAGAACGCTCCAGTCGGGATCGACGCCCGTGGCGAAAAGCCCGGCACTGGCCAACGCGATGCTTTCTGCGTCAGGCACGCTCCGTCGCAGCGAGGCAAACACCGTCACCTCGGTAGCGCGCGCCGTCTCGGCTATGGCAGACCCTAGAACCGGATGGGGGCCGATCTCTAGAAAACAATCGTAGCCACCGCCGACAAGATGCTCGGTGGCGGCGGCGAAACGCACTGGCTCACACATGTTGCGCGCAAAGTAGTCGGCTGTGAACCCGCGTTCCATCGCACCGCCTGTGACCGTTGATACGAACGGGATCGCCGGGGGCGTTGTCGCAATCCCTTGCAGCGCCGCGCGGAGTTCCAGTGCGAAAGGCTCCATCTGCGCGCTGTGAAAGGCATAGCGTATCGGCAGACGCCGCGCCTCGATGCCATCGCGTTCAAAATCGTCGATCACCGTGTCCAGCGCCGCGCTATCGCCTGACAGAACGCAGCTGCGCGGAGCATTGACTGCCGCGAGGCTCAGCCGATCGCCAAAGCGTTCAATCCGGCGCAGCGCCTCTTTCTCGGTGACAGCAAGCGAGGCCATGGCACCGTTGCCCTCGGCCTTCTGCATGATCCGGCCCCGATGGGCGACAATTCGGGCGGCGGTCGACAGGTCGATCACCCCGGCGACATGCAGCGCTGCGATTTCACCGACACTGTGACCGGTTACGGCATCAGGCCGGATGCCGCGCGCCATCCACATGCGCGCCAGCGCCACCTGAACGGCGAACAGTGCGGGCTGCGCGATCTCGGTCTGATGCAGGCGTGAGTCATCCTTGTTGCGCGACAGCTCTGTTGTCAGACGGGTCCGCCAGTGCGGTGCCAGGGCCGCGTCGCATGCGTCAAGCGCCTCGCGGAAGACCGCAGAGGCGGAGGCGAGCCCCTGAGCCATGCCGAACCATTGCGGTCCCTGTCCACAAAAGACCATTGCCAGCTTGCGCCTGCCAGATGTGCCCTGCTGGACGCTGCGGCTGAATCCCGTCTCCGAAAATTCAGTCAGCGCATCTGCGAGATCTTCCTTGCTATGACCGACCACGGCAAGACGTTGAGCATGATGAGTGCGGCGCCGGGCGGCGGTATAGGTGATATCGTCGAGCGGGTCGGTCGTGGCCCGCAAGAAACTCGCCCAGTTGCGCGCGAGGTCCGCAAGAGCCGCCGGGTCCTTAACGGTAAGTGGCAGGATGATGGGGCCAACGGGAAGGTCCGCAGATCCGGCGGGACTGAGCCTCGGGGCCTCCTCAAGCACGATATGGGCGTTGGTTCCGCCGACGCCAAAGCCACTGACCCCGCACCGCAGCATAATGTCCTGATCAAATTCAACCGGATCTTTCGAGATCCTCAGGCGCGTTCCATGCAAGTCAATATTTGGGTTTAGCGCATGGAACAGCGGCTGCGGTGGCAGTACACGATGTTTCAACGCAAGGGCGCTCTTTATCGCGCCGACCACACCGGCGGCTGCTTCGAGGTGGCCGATATTGGCCTTGGCAGTACCGACATAGCAAACGGACCCGCCTGCGACGGGACGCCCGACCGTGGCGGCAAGCGCGCCTACCTCAATCGGGTCGCCAAGCGCGGTGCCTGTTCCATGTGCCTCAATGAAACTGATGCTTTCGGCGCTGACCCGTGCTGCGGCAAGTGCTTCGCGGATCAGCGACTCCTGTGCGGGTCCGTTGGGCGCTGTCAGAAGCGTTGATTCACCGTCCTGATTCACCGCAGAGCCACGGATCACCGCATGAATCCGGTCACCCTCGGCAATCGCGTCCGACAGGCGGCGCAGGACCATCACGCCGCAGCCTTCGCCGCGCCCAAAGCCGTCTGCGGCGGCGTCAAAGGCCTTGCAACGCCCATCGGGCGCCATAAAGCCGACCTTGGAAAGCGAAACCATGAGATCCGGTGTGATCATCAGGGAGACACCGCCAGCCAGCGCCAGATCGCTTTCGCCGCTGCGCAGGCTCTGACAGGCCATGTGAATCGCGACCAGCGAGGACGAGCAGGCGGTGTCGATCGATAAACTCGGCCCCCGCAGGTCCAGCAGATAGGACAGGCGGTTCGGAACGACGCTGTGCACGGTTCCGGTGAGTGTGCGCAGATCGACGTTGGCAAGATCGCGGTAGGACAAGCCGGCATAGTCACTGTGATAGCTTGCGATGAAGACACCTGTGCGGCTGCCGCGCAGCCCGGCGCCGACTTGCCCGGCATCATCCAGCGCTTCGATCGCACATTCGAGAAACAGCCTTTGCTGCGGGTCCATCGTATCGGCTTCGCGCGGCAGAATGTTAAAGAAGTTCGCGTCGAAGCCGTCAATCTGATCAAGAAAACCGCCGCGGCGGGTGGCGGCCTTGCCGGGGGCTGCGACTTCAGGGTCGTACCACAGGTCGTTGTCCCAGCGGTCGGCAGGCACTTCTGATGTTGTGTCCCGCCCTTCTGCCAGCACCGACCAGTAGGCCTCGAGAGAGTCGGCGCCGGGCACGCGGCACGCCATACCGACCACTGCGATCGGATCGGCGTTGAGGATACCGGCGGCGCGGGCACGCACGTCTCTGGCCAGCATCGCGAGTTTGAGCGCAGAAGGCTCTGCCGACTGATCGCTCATTCCCGTACCCTTTTACGGGTCTGCAGCAAGGCCTTGGCGATGTCGTCGTCGCTGCTGCCCGAAAGAAAACCCGCCAGATCATCAATCGAAAAACCGATGTCCTCGATGGCGTCGTGTGTCCCCTTGGCATCCTGCGTCGCCGGGGCTGCGTTGTCGTCATTGCTGCCTTCGGCAAGGTGGCGCACAAGTGCAGTCACGGTCGGATAATTCCAGGCGATTGTTGCAGGCAGGCGGCGCCCGAGGTTGCGTTCGAGCGCGGCGCGCAGTTCTATCGCCATCAGGGAGTTCAGCCCCAACGCACCAAGGGCCATGTCCGGATCAATTGTTTCGGGTGCAAGCTGCAGGACCGAACCTGCCGCTCTGCGGACCAGATCAAAGATAAGTGCCCGGCGTTCCTGCGGCGTGGCAGTGTCCGGAAGCGCAGACAGCAACACAGGTGCCGGACCCGCCGCTTCCGCCAGATCGCGAAAGGCGGCGCGCTTGCGATCGGCCGAGGCGGCATAGGTCGCCCAGTCCATGTCCATCACCCAGGCCGAGCGCCCGCTGCGAGAGATCAGGCTCAACAGTGGCTCCACTCGGTCCGGTTGCAGGGTCTGGGCACCGGCTCTTTCAAGCTCTCCTGACTCGGTGAAATTGCCGACCCGCTCGTGCATTCCAGTGCCTTCCCAAGCACTCCATCCGACACTGAACGACGGGCTGCCTCGCTGGCGCCGACGTTCGGCGATGGCTTCGATCCCGACGTTGGCTGCGGCATAATTGGCCATGCCGACGGGGGCGAGGGCCGCCGCGATGGACGAGAACACTACAAATAGGTCGAGATCGGGCAGCAACCTGTCCAGGACCTTGGCACCACCAAGTTTGGCGGCAAGCACGGTGTCGAAATTGGCGACTGTCATCTGCGCGGCCAGCCCGTTGCGAAGAGTTCCTGCCGCGTGGATCAACGCCTTGATCGGGGGCCGCTTTTCGTCGCGGTAGCCGTCAAGAGCGGCGCGCATGGATGTCTCGCTCGAAACGTCGGCGCTGATGTAATGCACCGAAGCGCCGCTCGCCTCGATGGAGCAGAGCGCTGCAATGGCTCGACCAACGGGCGAGTCGATCGGGATGGCCCGCCAGCCCGCGCGTGGTGGCAGCTCGGTCCTGCCGAGCAGCACAAGATGGGACGCACCTTCGGCCGCTAGTCGGCGCGCAATGCGCGTACCAACGCCACCGAGACCGCCGGTGATAAGGCAGGCAGAATCTCTGCGCCAAGGCAGTGCGCCTGACGCCGGCGTGGCTGGTCCGCGCTTCAGCCGTGGCACAAAGCAGTCTGTGCCGCGCAGCACGACTTCGTCTTCGGCTGCGGACACAGACAGACCGCGCAACAGCCTTGTGGCCGAAAGTTCCGGCTCCGCAGGCACCTCAAGATCCACAAGCCGAATGGGTAGTTCCGGCTGTTCTTGTGCGACAACGCGCGCCGCGCCCCAGAGCGCGGCCTGATCAGGATCACCCTGAAGCGTTGCCGCGCCCGCTTCCGGCGTCATTGCGCCGCGGGTCGCGAACACCAACTGGCGCGGCTTGGCACCGCTTGCCAACAGACTCTGGTGCAGCGCCACCGGTAGCCAAGCCGCCGTACCGGACACAGGTGCCAGAGCAATAATCGAGACGCCGTCCAGCCCACCGGCGAGTGCTGCATCAAAATTGTCGATCCGGGCGTTGGCACCGCTAGCTTCAAGCGCGTCGAGGATGGCCGCGGCGAGTGGGTCTTGTGGCTCGTCGCATAAGATCAGCCAGTCGGACTTATCCAAGCCCGACCCATTCGCCGGCGGATCGATCGTCTGCCAATCCAGATGATAGAGCCAACTCTGCGCCTCCCTGTCCGGTTGACTCGACCGGTCGGTATCTGCGCCGAAACCGATCTCTGCTTCCTGAACCCAATGCCGTTCACGTTGCCAAGGGTAGCTGGGCAGGTCCTGTGTCGCATCGCTTCGCTCATAAAGTGTCTGCCAATCCAGTGGCGCGCCAACGGTCCAAAGCTTTGCGGCAGCAGCAACAAACGAGTTGCAATCGCTGACATCACGCTTGCCGCAGGCAACGGCATGGACTGTGTCACCCATTTCAAGGCCGATATCCTTTATCGACGGCAGCAGAACAGGGTGTGGGCCAAGTTCAACAAAAATGGAGCAGCCTGCCTCAATGGCAGAGCGCACAGCCGATTCAAACAGCACAGGATGCGTAAGGTTTCGACCCCAATAGGTACAATCCAGTTCGGCCCCGGCCACTTCACGCCCAAGGACGGTCGAGATCATAGGGATGTCACCATCCTGCGGGGTCAAGTAGGCAATGTCAGCGGTCAGCTGCGTCGCAAGCGGAGCCATCTGGGAGCTATGCGAGGCGACATCGACCTTGATCCGCCGACAAAACACGCCCTCAGACTCGAGCGTCGCGAGAAAGCTGTCCAGCGCTTTGGTTTCGCCAGAGACGACCGAACTGCGTGGTCCGTTGCGCGCGGCAAGCCCGAGACCGGGCATCTGGCGAAGACGATCCTCAAGCACATCGCCAGCCAATTCGACCAACGCCATACCGCCGGTTCCACGCATCCCGGCCATCAGCAGGCTGCGCCGGGCGACAATCCGCATCGCATCTGCCAGCCCAAGCGACCCGGCAATTGCCGCCGCAGCAACCTCACCCATACTGTGACCAATGACCATATCCGGGCGAATCCCCATCGCCCGCAGAAGTGCGGCATAGGAAATTGCCAGCGCCACAAGTGTTGGCTGGATCACGTCGATCCGATCATTCAGCGGAGAGTCGGCAGCGGTCAATTGATCCTCTAGCCGCCAGTCCACCACCTCGGAGAGAGCTTCGGAGCAGGCTTTGATCGTGTCGCGGAAGATCGGGCTGTCCCGAAGTAATTCCCGCGCCATGCCCTGCCATTGTCCGCCCTGTCCGGGGGCCACAAAGACGATTTTAGGTGTGTCTTCGGGTGCCACTCCGCAGGGGACGGTTTCGTCACCAGAGCTGAGAGCGCGGAGCTGGCGCAGCAGATCGTCCGGGTGGGCCCCCCCAAGGACAGCACGCTCGCGCAGCCCGGTACGGCGCAGTGCCGCCGCCGCACAGAGATCGGACAAGCCATCCGCAGACGCGCGCTCTGCGCGTTCGAGATAGCAGGCTGCCAGCGCCTGTAGTCCGGGTCCGGTCTGGGCCGAGATAGGCAGGACGGGTGCGAATCCAGTCAGCGCGCGCATTTTTCCGGGCCGCGCAACGGGCTGCGAAGGAGCCGATTGCAAGATCACATGGCTGTTCGATCCAGCGATGCCAAAGTTATTGACCCCAGCCAGCCAGCCATCGTCCCTTGCCGGGAGAGCCGAGCAGATTGCAGGAATGGTCAGGCGCAGCCCGTCCCAATCCACTTCTGGGTTCGGGTCACGCAAATGCAAGCTTGGCGGAATTTCCCCGTGTTTCAGGATCAGCGCGGCCTTGATCAACCCGGCCATTCCCGCAGCCCCTTCGGTATGACCGATATTGGTCTTGACCGAACCCACCGGCAGGAGGCCTTCGCGCCCGCGTCCCAGGGTTTTTCCGATGCTACCCAGTTCGACCGGATCGCCCTTGCGCGTCCCTGTCCCATGCGCCTCGACATAGTCGATCTGTTCAGCCTTGGCCCCGGCATCGGCAAGTGCGGCGCGCAACAGCCGTTCCTGCCCGTCGCGCCCCGGCGTGCCAAAGGACAATCCGCTGCGCCCATCGTTGTTGACCGCGCTGCCGCGCAAGATCGCGTGGATTTGATCACCAGCTTCAAGGGCCCGGTCAAGCCGTTTAAGCAACAGCATCGCTGCGCCTTCGCTGCGGACATAACCGTCGCCCTTCGCGTCGCCGAATTTGCAGTGTCCGTCGGGCGCCATCATACTGCTTTGCGAGTAGCCGATTGTGATATGAGGGCTCAGGATGACGTTGACGCCTGCCGCGAAGGCCATCTCACTTTCGCCACTGCGCAGGCTTTGCAGCGCCAAATGCACGGCTGTCAGGGACGAGGCGCAGGCCGTATCAAGCGACAGGCTCGGCCCCTGAAGACCAAGGAAATAGGACAGGCGTCCAGGCGTTGCATAGCGACCACTGCCCGCCGCCATGAGAAAATCCTGCGCCTCTGGATGGCGAAGTAAACGTGACTCGAAATCGGCGATCCACTGCCCGACGAAGACGCCGATCGGGCGGCCACGCAACTGCGCGGCGTCAAGGCCTGCATCCTCAATCGCTTCCCAAGCGGTTTCAAGCACGAGCCGTTGACTGGGGTCCATGCACTCGGCCTCGCGGGGGGCTATGCCGAAAAAACGCGCGTCAAACCGATCAATGTCGTTCAAAAAGCCGCCAAAGCGGGTCATGATGCGACCGGAAGTTGCCGGCTCGGGATCGTACAGCCGCTTCATATCCATACGATCGGCTGGAATTTCGGTGATCGCGTCGCCGCCTTCGATAAGGAAACTCCAGAAGTCGCCAAGGGAAGAGAGACCTCCTGGAAACCGCAGCCCGATGCCGATGATTGCGGCCGAGCGGGTCGGATCGCAATGAGCAGTCAAGCGGGTTGCCTCCACCGGAGATAATCCGTCTTCGATTGCGCAAGAGTTTCGGACATGTCTTTCAGCAATGCGTCGCGCTGCGATTCAATGAAAAAATGGCCGCCTTCAAACAACCGGCGGCGATAGCCAGCAGAAGTCCAGTGCTGCCAGCTGTCCATCAGTTCTGGCGACACGATGGCGTCCGATTGGCCGCCATAGGCCGTGATGGGTACTGGCAATGACAAGATTTGATGACCTTCGAGATCCTCAAGTGCGCGTATGTCGGCCCGCAGAGCAGGGAGCAACAGCGCGAGGATGTCCGGCTCGTCCAGTATTTGTGCCGGTATGCCGCCATAACGATTGTTGATCTCGGTGATGAAGTCGGCATCGGAAAGATGCGACAGCGGCGGCACCGGGCCGCGACGGTTCGGCGGCTGGCGGGCGGAAAGGAAAAGATGCGCTGGTGCCGGGTGGCCAGATCGGATCAGCGCTGCGCAGGTAAAGGCGGCCAATACCGCACCGAAGCTGTGGCCGAAAAAGGCGTAAGGGCGATCGGTCAGCGGCGCGATGACGGGTACCAATCTGGCGACGAGATCCGGGAGCGACGCCACCGCTGGTTCAGAAAGTCGGGTGCCGCGACCTGGGGTCTGCACCGGGTAAATGTCGAGTTCTCCCAGATGGGCATTGATCCATTGCCGGTACATTGCGGCACCGTATCCAGCGCAGGGAAAACAAAACAATCGCACACCTGTGCCCGGTCGTGCGCCGGGGCGCAGAAACCACCTTGAATGTGTCGCATCTGACTTTTCGTGTGCCGTGCGTCTTGCAGGTGCTTGTGGCCGCGCCTGTGCAATGGATGCAGATTTGGGCGTATCGCTCACCGACATCCTCCTGTCGAAATGCTTTTCCAAACCGAATTCGTAAACGATCAAAAATAAAAAAGTGCTGTTCTAAATTCATTAAAAGCTAGCTTAGCCGGTTTGCCCTGTCCATTTTAATCTGCAAACGTCGCGAATTTCATCCTATACGGGAGTGTGCTCGCGTGCGGCGTGGGCCCTTCGCAGGGACCATGAGGAAAGCCTCGATGCGAGGAGGGCGGTGATCGCTCGGTGGGTCAAAGTGGCATTCCTTGACGGGATTGGTCCTCCAGGAAACCCCTTTTACAGACCCTCAACCACCCAACGTCGTGCGGCCGGGTCAGTCGGATTTCGGAGCCTCTGGATGGCTTCCAACTCTTATGCGGCGCAGTCTGCGTTGGAGTCCTGCAAACAGCGACTTGATTTCCGTACGGATTGGATGAGACAGCGCGACAATTCCGGCCAGCCATCCCAGTGCAGCGGTGCCGAGAACGGCCAAACTGTCTGCGGCGCCCAGACTCACCGGGCCGCCGAGCAGCATCACGAGGCCGGTTGCCGGCAGGATCGAAACTGCGGTTACTCCCAGACTGCGATACATCGATGCGAAAAGGCTGGAAAGCGGGATGTCGATCAGCCCGCGCACTGCGACGGTCGAGGTTATGACGCCCGCGAGCACGATGAGATATGTACTCCAGGCCACTGCGAACATGCCGAGCTGCGCGGCAATCAGCACGATCGGAAGTGCGATCGAGATCTGGAGGATGGCCAGCACGAACAGGCGCCGCGTTTTGCCCATAGCGACGATGAGGGGATAGTTCAGGCCGGGCGGAAAGTTCAGGATCAAGGCACCGGCAATGATCTGGACCAGCGGTATTACCTCCAGCCAGTCCGAACCCAGAAAACCGCGTACCAGCGGATGCGCCAGAAGGATTGTCAGCGCCAGGCACGGCCACATGAAGACAGTCAGTTTCTCAATCGCGCCGAGATAGGTTGCGGCGAGGTCCTGTTTGCGGCGGGCGAGGTCTGAAAAGGCAGGGAGCGCAACCTCAGTGACGCCAGCGAGAATCGTGCGTTCCGGGAACTGGCAGATCTGCGTGGCACGGTTCAAAAGGCCCACTGCGCCGGGCGTCAATACGACGCCCAGGACCGCAACCGCCAGATAGTCCGACGCCCGGTGCAGCAACGATGCGCCGCCGGTGAACAGGCTGAATGACAAAATATCACGCCAGGCCGCAAAGCCAGGTCTGAACATTGCCCGGGCGGGCTTGAGCCAGAACAGCAGCAGCGCTCCGGTTAAACCCGAGATGACATTGGCCAGAGCAAAGCTCTGGAAACTGAACTCCAGCGCGGCGAAGATGATGAGCGCCGCAGAGTTGACAATTGCGCTGCAAATGGCGACCGCCGACAGTTTCCGATAGGCTAGGTCGCGAGAGAGCAGCCCGTACAGGGGAAAGGCCACCGATCCAGTCAGAAACCCGACGAGCGATATATGCAGGAACAGGGCCAGACCGGGCTGCCCGAACAGGTTCGCGATCAGTGGCGCGCCCAGCGCAACCACGAGCGCAAGTGCGACCGAAATGCAAAGGTTGATGGTGAAAACGCCGCGAAGGCGGTCCTCTGTCAGTTCTTCAACCTGCACGAGATAGGCTGTAGAGCCAAGTTCACGCACTGCATTGGCTACGGCGAGCGTGGCCATACCGAGCACTGCGATACCGTATTCATGGGGCGAGATAAGGCGCGCGACGACTGCCGTTGTGGCCAGTCCGATTACCGTAGTCGCGTATTTCCCGGCTGTGGAATATAGCACGGCCGATCTGATGCTGCTCATGCCGGGGCCTGCATGATGCGCCCGCGTCCTGCGCGATCAGTTCCGATCATGATCATGGCCTCCTTGGGGCGGCAGGTGAAAGAATCTGAGAGGGTCAATCGTCGCGGGTGCGGTAAGCGCGGCGCAAAAGCCTCCGGGGACCGGCAGCTCGAATAATCTGCGGTGGAGCTCTTTGCGCATCCGGGTTCAAATGTGAGGATTGGCAGTGCGTCGGGGTCGACCGACACAGCAAAGCAATCAAGACTAGCAGCGGAGCTGACTTCAAAGACAAGCGCCCGGGCCGGGCAGGCGGCATAGGTCGACAAGATCACGCGCCTTTGCCCATGTCCGGCCAGGTAGCGTGACCGGAATTGCGCCAAGGCAAAAGCTGTGCAACGCGCTGTTTTCTCAGGCGAGTGCATCGACTTCATCGCCACTTCCGGCAGCGCCGGTGCATCAAGATTGATCAGCCAAACATGAACCTCACCCATACCAAGCGATAGTGCGATACTGTTTGACGCCGCTGGCTTATCGGCTGCCAAACCGTCCCGAAGTGCTTTGAGATGCTCTATGACAGGGTCGCCACACATCTGATTTTGCCCCGCGCCGCGCGTGATGGCCTTCGATCAACGGCCTGAACACATGTCGCGGCTTGTTGCGTCGGCATTGTTTCAACAGTGTTCCCAAGCTTAAGGCTTTGTCGGTACGTCATGAAAGATCAACGGCCGCCAAAAGGTCCATGGCGATTCTTTCCTTGATCAGAATCGGGTTGTGTAAGAACGTCACCATTAAAGTCTTTTCATTATCGTTGTTTGGATGGAACCTTTATGGAAGTGTATGAACGGCAGCTTTCAGTTGCCAAGCGGTTTCTTGAAGAACTCGAAAGGCGGCGTATTACAGTCACTTTGAGAGGTAACAACTTAGGAATTTCTGCGCCCTCGGGCACGCTGGATGATGCGCTTAAAAATCAACTGCGCGACCACAAGGAGCTCCTGATCGAGATACTTACGCGGCGCGAGGCGGCGCACAAACGTGCCGCTGAGCCGGGTCAGAACCGTGAGGAAGGCGCGCATTTACCGCTTTCTTTTGCGCAGAGGCGGCTCTGGTTCCTTGATAAGGTCAATGTCGGCTCGAATGCCTATGTGATCGGTGGCGCAGCTCGGCTTGAGGGGCCGTTTGAGGCGGCGCTGTTGCAAAAGGCCCATGCGATTCTCACGGCCCGTCATGAAGCGCTGCGTACCCGTTTCGACGAGATTTCGGGTGTACCCCATGCCGAAGTACTTGGGCAGGTCACGCCCGATTTCGAGTTGGTTGATGCGTCGAACATAGCCTGGGAGGACCGGCCTGCCGAGATTGGCAGACTGATCGACGCTCGAATGCCGAAGCCTTTTGATCTGTCGAAGGCACCGCTGATGTCCGTAACGGTCATCCGATTTGCGCCGGACGATCACGTCTTTCTCTGCCGCATTCACCATATCGTCTCTGACGGCTGGTCGCTTGCGCTTATCTCGCGGGAGATGCTGGAGATCTATGAGGCCCTGCGTGTGGGCCGCGACCCGGTACTTGCAAAGGTCGAGGCGCATTGGGTCGATCACGCGCTCTGGGAACTCGACCAGGCAGAGTCGGGAGAGTGGCGCGGCAATCTCGACTACTGGGTCACGCGGTTGTCCGGCGCGTCGGCGCTGACTGAACTTCCAACTGACCGGCCACATCCCGAACGGCCCAGCTATCGCGGTGCGCGTATGACGGCGAGCTTGCCGGGCGAGTTGCGTGCGGCGTTGCACAAGACGGCATTGGCCTCAGGAGCGACGCTCTACATGGTGCTGGTGGCGGCGCTGCAAGTCCTCTTGCATCGCCACTCGCAGCAGGAAGACGTGCTGATCGGTTCTCCCTTGGCCAACCGGATGAACCAGAAATTCGAGAATACGGTCGGCTGCCTCATCAACAATGTCGTGCTGCGCGGCGTTCTGGAACGCGACATGCCGTTCCGCGAGTATCTGAAGCAGGTCAAGGGCACGGTGCTTGAAGCGCATGATCACAGCGCCCCGCCGTTCGATCTGGTGGTTGAAGCCCTGCGCCCCGAGCGCACGCCCCGCCACGCGGCGGTGTTCCAAGTGCTTTTCACACTTATGAGTTTTCCGGACAACGACGGTTCGCCGAAAGGCATCACCACGACACCTATCCCGATCGATACGGGCGCCACGCGCTTTGATCTTTCTGTCGAGATGGCAGAATATCGCGGCGTACTGAAAACCAGTTATGAATACTCCTCCGACCTGTTCGATGCTGAGACCATCGCGAGGCTTCACGAGCGTTATGAGACGCTTTTGCGTTCGATTGTTCAGGATCCGGATTGCATGATTTCCCAACTGTGCATCGTCGCGAGCACCGACAGGGACCAGATGCAGGAGCTGTCTCGGGTCTCTGAGCTGGGTTACCCGAACGCCACGACCGAACAATTGATCGACGCCGCGGCTACAAGCGACCCTGAACGTCAGGCCGTTGTCGCCGGTGAAGCGTCGCTGGATTATGGCAGTCTGGTGCGCCGCGCAAACGGCCTTGCCCACCTGCTGGCCGACAGAGGCGTCGCGTCAGGCGATCTGGTGGCCGTGGCGCTGGAGCCCGGCTGCGACCTCGTTGTTGCGCTGCTGGCGGTCTGGAAAGCCGGGGCGGCCTATGTGCCGCTTGATCCGCACCACCCGGCGCAACGGCTGGTTGAGATCATGGAGGATGCCAAGCCAACGATGGTCGTGACCACGTCGGACCTTGCTGCCGCGTTGCCGGATATCGGCGCGGCGCGGCTTGAATTGGACCACACAGAGGTGGTCGAACGCGATACGGCGCCCCGTCTGAACGTGCCGGGCGACCTTGCCTATGTTATCTATACGTCGGGCTCGACCGGTCGGCCGAAAGGCGTTGAAGTCGAGCACCGCAATCTGGTCTCGTTCCTCGCGGCGATGCGGCAAGAACCGGGCCTTGCGCGAAACGACAGGCTGCTCTCGGTCACGACCCCTTCTTTTGATATCGCCGGGCTTGAGTTGTGGCTGCCGTTGACGACAGGCGCGACCATCGTGCTTGCGGACAGGTCAGAGCGGCTTGACGGGCGGGCGCTGGCCGGGCTGTTGACCCGCGAGCGCATCACAATGTTGCAGGCGACGCCGGCAACCTGGAGATTGCTGCTCGATTCAGGCTGGGCCGGAATGCTGCGGCTCAAGGCGCTTTGTGGCGGGGAGGCGATGCCCAGAACGCTGCCAGGCGCGCTGCTACCGCGAGTCGGATCGCTGTGGAACATGTATGGACCGACCGAGACGACGATCTGGTCCACATGTCTGCGTGTCGAAGCAGACGAGGATTCCGTCTGCATTGGGCGGCCCATCGCAAATACCCGTATCGCCGTCATGGATGACAGCGGCAACGCCCTGCCGCCGGGCGTCGTGGGCGAACTCTGTATAGCGGGTGACGGCGTGGCACGGGGATACCGGAATCGGCCTGATCTGACGGCCAAGCATTTCGTATATTTGAATTTTCCTGGTGCTGGACCGGTGCGGGCTTACCGGACCGGCGATTTGGTCCGGCAACGCAGTGACGGCAGTGTCATCTACATCGGGCGGAACGACTCGCAGGTAAAGTTGCGCGGCTTCCGGATCGAGTTGGGTGAAATCGAGGCGCGGCTTGCAGCCGTCACCGGCGTCGTCAATTGCGTGGTAGACAGCCATCGAACTGAAGACGGGCAGGTGGCGCTGGTTGCTTATGTAGTTCCGTCCGGCGGCGCGGATTTCGACATCGAGGCGGCAAAGGCGCAGTTACGCGCGGTGCTGCCAGAATACATGGTCCCGACGCGCTTTGTCATGCTGGACGAGATCCCTCTGACGCCCAATCGAAAGGTTGACCGCAGGGCGCTTCCGATACCCGAAACCGCGGGCGCGATCCAACGGACGCTGCCGGCCGGCAATGTTGTCATGTCCGACGCCGAGCGCCGCGTTGCAGGGATTTGGTGCGATGTGCTGGGGATTACCGGGGTAGGGTTGCAGCAAAGCTTTTTCGATGTGGGTGGACATTCGATGATACTCGTCAAGCTTCAAGAACGGCTCTGCTCCGAGTTCGGCAGCACAGTGCCGCTGATCGAGTTCTTCCGGCTGACGACCGTCGGGCTTCAGGCGGAGGCGTTCGAGTATGGCGGGGTGGTAGCCGACAGTGGATCCGTCGCACAGGCGCGCCGGCGGGCTGAAAGTTTCGCCAATGTTTGAATTCCCTGCCAAGAAGTCCACCTTGCCAGCTCACTCGATTGCCGTGATTGGCCTTGCCGGCCGGTTTCCGGACGCGCCTGACCTTGAAACGTTTTGGAGCAATATCAGGGACGGTGTCGAATCCCTGCGAACTTTTACCACTGACGAGATGAGCGCGGCCGGTATTCCTGCGGCGCTACAGAAGAACCCACGCTTCGTGCGCAAGGGTACGGTTTTGGACGATTCTGAAATGTTTGATGCAGAGTTTTTCCAGATTTCGCCGGGCGAGGCACAGATGCTGGACCCCCAGCAGCGGTTGTTTCTCGAATGTGCCTGGGAGGCGCTTGAGAACGCTGGCTACCCACCTGGAGGGCCCGGCGGGCCAGTGGGGCTGTACGCAGGCGTCAGCATGAACACGTATCTGATGTTTCACATCCTCAGCAACCGGAAGCTGGCCGAGGCAGCGGGCGCATACCAGCTTATGTTGGGGAACGATAAGGATTTTCTGTGCACTCGTGCCTCGTACAAGTTGGACCTGAAGGGGCCGAGCGTGACAGTGCAAACGGCCTGCTCCACCTCGCTCGTTGCAGTCGAGATGGCGTGCCGGGCCTTGGCGCGCGGCGAATGCGGCATGGCACTGGCCGGGGGCGTGTCGATCAATTTTCCGGACCGGTCAGGTTATCTCTATCAGGAAGGTATGATCTTTTCGCCGGATGGTCATTGTCGGCCCTTCGATGTGGATGCCTGCGGAACCCGTGTCGGTGCAGGTGGTGGCCTCGTGGTGCTCAAGCGCCATGAAGACGCCCTGCGCGACGGAGATACTATCCACGCGGTGATCCGAGGCGCGGCGGTGAACAACGATGGCGCGGCCAAAGCGGGATATACCGCGCCCAGCATTGATGGGCAGGCTGAGGTGATTGCAATGGCTCAGACCATCGCAGGGATCGAGCCGCGCACGATCGGCTACATGGAGGCACACGGCACCGGCACGCCGCTTGGCGATCCGATCGAAATCGCGGCACTGACACGGGCCTTCCGTGACCGGACCAGCGACACGGGGTTCTGTCGGCTCGGCGCGCTCAAGGCCAACATCGGCCATCTTGATGCCGCCGCGGGGATTGCCGGTCTGATCAAGGCGATCCTTTGCCTAAAGAACGCCTATATCCCGCCAATGGTTAATTTTCGCGAGGCCAATCCAAAGCTCGCGCTGGATGAGAGCCCGTTTTCCATTTCGGCAGAAGGAACGGATTGGGTCAGCGATGGACCGCGCCGCGCTGCGGTTAGCTCGTTCGGAATTGGTGGAACAAATGCACATCTTATTCTTGAAGAGGCCGGACCAGCCCAAGTGGCACCACCCCCGAGCGGGCCGCAAGCCTTGGTCTTGTCCGCCCGGACACAAGCGGCCCTGACCGTCGCATCCACGCGGCTTGCAGACAGGTTGACCGGGCCCGACGAGCCGGCGCTGGGCGATGTCGCGCATACGCTGCTTAATGGCCGCCGAGCTTTTCGCCACAGACGTTTCGTGGTTGCTTCCGATGCGGTCGAGGCTGCAGCTGAACTGCGACTGCAAAGCCGCAGCAGCGTGCATGACGGAGGCGCGCGCCGCGTTGCTTTCATGTTCAGCGGGCAAGGCAGCCAACATGCTGAAATGGGCGCGGGGCTTTACGCCGAGAATGCCGCCTTCCGGGAAGCTTTCGATACCTGTTCCGAGATACTGGAAATGCCTCTGGGGTGCGATCTTCGTGCTGTGGTGCTGCAGGGCAAGGACGCCCGCCTTGACGAAACCTGGCTGACGCAGCCTGCGCTTTTCGCTGTGGAATATGCGCTGGCAAGGTTGTGGATAGCCCGGGGCATTGTCCCGGCTGCGATGATCGGGCACAGCATCGGTGAATATGTCGCGGCCCATCTTGCCGGAGTGATGTCGCTTGAAGATGCTCTGAACCTGGTGGCGCTGCGCGGCCAGCTCATGCAAGACATGGTGCCGGGGAGCATGGCCGCCGTGCCACTGCCTGTTGGCGACCTGCGTCGACGTCTGGCTGGCCGGGCCGAGATTGCAGCAGAAAACGCTCTCGATCTCAATGTCATCTCAGGACAAAGCGACGTGATTGCCGAGTTTGTGGCGGAACTGAGCCGCGAGGGAGTGACCGCCAGATTGCTGCGAACATCGCACGCTTTTCACTCCTGCATGATGGAGCCCGCTCTCGACCGGTTTGTCTCGGCGGTCGAAAAGGTGCGGCTTTCCGATCCGACGATCGACTATGTTTCGAATGTGAGTGGCACCTGGATCACCCGGCAAGAAGCGACATCGGCGGATTATTATGCGCGGCATCTGCGTAATACCGTCAAATTCGAACCAGGGGTTCGCGTATTGGGTGAGGATGCAAGGAATTTCCTGCTCGAGGTCGGACCGGGCACGACATTGGCCACGCTGGCGCAGATGACGCTGCCCGCCTCGCGGGGGCGAATCTGTGCTTCGCTGTCGCATCCGAATGATCGCAAGCCTGACAGCGCAGCGGTGCTTGAGGCAACCGGCAGGCTCTGGGCCGCTGGCGTTCCGATCACGCAGACCGAGATCGAAGGGGGAGCGGCGCGGGCACCACGCCGGGTGCCACTGCCAACTTATCCTTTCGAGCGATCACGGCACTGGGTCGATCCCGCTCCTGGCACCGCACCGGGCTTTGCAGCCGGTCCGGATGTCCAGCCGCCGCGCGTGACCTCCGATCCATTCCTCAGCCTGCCCGTCTGGACGACAGCACCGGCTGCCCTGCGCAGCAAGTTGGACGGTCGCTGGCTGGTTTTGGTCGATACGATCGAACTGGCCGAGGCTTTAACCGACGCGCTCAGGAGGCGTGGCGCGCAGGACGTTGTGGCAGTGTTGCCGGGTGACGCACCGCAGTCCGGCGCCGTCGCCAAAGCACGGCCCGGCCATCCCGAGGATCTGTTGGCGGCCATCGGTGTCGGCGGGATGCCGATTGCCGGTATTGTCGCAGCTTGGGGGTTGGTGGACCACACAATCGACGGACGCGCGGCGTTTGATGCAGGACTTTCTCTGGCGCATGTGGCGCAGGAGACGCCGCTCGCCGCGCCAGTTCAGGTGATCTGCGTCACTGCCGGCGCGCAATCGGTTCTGGGCGAGCCGGTGGAGCGGCCGGATATGGCACTGATCACCGGGCCGGTGCTGGCGCTCTCGGCCGAAGAGCCGCGCTTTCGCATGCGCCATCTGGATTTGTTGCCAACCGAGACAGAAAAGGGTGCCGCAAGTCTTGCAGAGGTTATCGCAGACGAAGCGTGCTGTAAGGAAGTGGAACTGACCTGCGCGCGCCGCGCCGGAATCCGGTTCCATCGCCGGTTCGACCCGGCGGCGGCCCCGGATGCAGGCCCACCATTGCGCGAAAATGCGGTCTGTCTGATCACCGGCGGGCTTGGTGCTTTGGGACGGCGGGTGGCTTTGGCCTTGGCAGAGGTCGGCTCTGTCCGGCTGATCCTCACCTCACGCAAAACTCTGCCGCCGCGAACCGAATGGGCGCGACTGATTGCCGAGGCGGATCCCACCGCCGGCGTTCTCGCGGACCTTTTGGAGATCGAGCAGCGCGGCTCCGAAGTTATGCTTGCCGCCTGTGACATGGGGGACGAAGAGGGGCTTGCCAGGCTGCGGAACGACATAGTCGAGCGTTGGGGAAACCTGGATGCCATCATCCATGCCGCAGGTGAACCCGGAGGCGGAGCCCTGGCGTTGCTTCAGACGCCTGAAGACGTAACGAACACACTTGTGCCCAAGGTCGATGGACTGCGCGCACTGGCGCGAGTCTTTGGCAAAGATCCGCTCGACCTCGTTGTTTTGATGAGTTCGATCAATTCAGTGGTGCCGCTCGCCGGAGCGGTCGACTATGCCGCCGCGAATGCCTTTCTTGACGTTTGGCCGCAGAGTTCTGAGCGCCCAGTCGGCTGGTCGAACGTCACAGTCTTCAACTGGGACGCCTGGGCTGAAGTCGGTATGGCCGCCCGCCGCCTGATTGAGCGGCCAGATCCTGACCTGCGCATGATCGATGTAAGGGCGGCGACAGACCTCTTTCTGCGTCTTTCTGGCGGCTCCGCGCATCAGATTGTCATTTCGCCCTATGATCTGGCAAAACTTGCAGTCGAGGCAAAGCGGGCTCTTCTCACGCCAGATCGGGACAAACAGTCAGCCGAGGCAGCTGTGGCAGAGCCCGTCGGCAGTGACTTCGCTTCCCGTGAACGCTTTGACAGCGACCAGGAATTTACCGTCGCCCTGCTTTGGGCCGAGTTGCTTCAAACCGAGCTTTCTGGTCCGGACGAGGATTTTTTCGAGCTGGGTGGTCACTCACTCATGGCCACGCGGTTCCTGACGCGGCTGGAGGCGACGGCATCGGTCCGGCTCTCGCTGCGGGATGTCTTTGACGGTCGGACAATTCGCGCCATCGCCAAGCAAGTCGAGATGAAGTGCGGGGCAACGGCCGAACAAGGTGACGATGCGGATCGCGAGGAGTTTCTCCTGTGACGGCGACAGAGCTTTTGCGAGAAGTCCGCGCACGCGGCGGTCGCATCGCGCTGGAGGGAGAAAATCTGCGTCTGTTTGGACATGTCGGCAGCCTAAGCGAAGATTTGCGCCGACGAATCCTCGCGTGTAAGCCGGAAATTATCGAGCTCTTGCGGCTGGAGAGCGACCAAGGCGCAACAATCTTGCCCAAGGATGGGCCTCTGCAGCTATCTCATTTTCAAGAACGGCTCTGGATCATTCAGCAGCTCGACCCCTCGGCGACAGAGTATAACATTGTGACGGTCTGGCCTTTGGGGCTGCAAACCAGAGCCGAGGCGCTTGAAGCCGCCTTGCGCTGCGTCGTGACGCGGCACAGCGTATTGCGGACGGTCTTTCGTGAAACGCCGACTGGTCCCGAGGCGGTTATCCTGGAACCAGATACCGTACCCGTCGTCCATGTCGACCTGTCCGATTTGCCCGACGCCCAGCGACATCAGGCGGTGTCTGAACTGGTTGAGCGCGAGACGCGCCAGCCTTTTGTTTTGGACAAAGCGCCCCCGTCGCGCTTTACGGTTCTCGATCTGGCAGACGATGGCGCAGCTCTGCTGATTGCGGTGCATCACATCGCCATGGATCACTGGTCTCTGTCGATCTTGCGCAACGAGCTGGACGCGGCGCTGGCACAGCCCACGGCCTATTCTGAACGTCCTGTCGAGCCGGAATATGCAGACTATGCAAGCTGGCAACGGCGGCGACTTGATCCGTCCAGCCTGAAGGAACATCTGGATTGGTGGGAAACGGCGCTGCGAGGCCATCCCGAGATATGCACCTTTACCGCCGATCTCGTGCCGGGACGTGACCCCAAGGGGACCAGCAGATCGTTCATCTGGGACAAAGATTTCGCGGCGAGGCTGCATGCCTTTGCGACCGAACGCAATCTGAGCTTATATATCTGCCTTGTTGCGGCAGCAGCCATCGCGATGCATCGCCATACCGGCCTTGACGACATCGTGCTGGGCAGCCCCGTTGCCCTTCGCGAGCGCGCCGAATTTGAGCGGATCATCGGCCCGTTTGTGAACACCCAAGTGTTACGCATGGAACTTTCGCCGCGCAAATCCGTGGCAGAGGTATTGGACTCGGCACGCGCATCGTTGCTCGACTCGTTTCCGCACCGCCATGTGCCCTTCGAGATCGTGGTAGACCGGCTTCAGCCGGTGCGCCGCCTGAACCGTTCACCAATCTTCCAGTTTGCGGTCGTCCTGCAAAGCGCAGAGGGCGCTCAAGACGAGCCGGTTTACGGCGGCGGCGCAATTCACGACATGACCTGGTTCGTGCACGAAGTCGGCGGGCAGATCATGGGTTCCATCGAATACCGTTCTGACATTTATCTTGATGATACGGTCAAGCGTCTGCTCGAGCGGCTGGAACTCATCCTGCGCCGCATGCTCGATGATCCAGATACGGAAGTGGCAGATATTCCGCTGCTTTCCGACAGCGACCGGCGGATGTTGTCCGCAGAGTTCGTGCAGCCGACCGTCGCGTTCGACGAGACACCGTTTCCCGATCAGTTTTCGCGGGTGGCGGACCGGACACCGGACGCTGTGGCGATCCGGCATGACGGCCACTCGCTCAGCTATAGAGCTCTGGCAATACGCATAAACAAGATCGCGCAGCATCTGAAATCGCGTGGGATCGGGCCGGATCAGGTGGTGGGGCTCTGTCTCGAGCGGACCCCGGATTTGATCGCGTCCATGATCGCTGTGCAAAAGACCGGGGCGGCGCATCTGCCGCTTGATCCGGGATTTCCCGAAGAGCGATTGAATCATATTCTGACCGACAGCAAGGCGACGGCTATTTTGACCGGCGCGGGCACGGCTGGAACGCTTGCGCTGCCTGACGGGGTCATGGAAATAGATCTTCAGGCCGACCATCAGATTATCGATCGACTGGCTCCAGATGTTTCGGACTTTGCGATTGATCCGGCCTCGACCGCGCATCTCATCTATACCTCCGGTTCGACCGGGCGGCCAAAGGGCGTGCAGATCTCCCACCGCGCGATGTCAAACGTTCTGGCATCCCTGCGACACGAACCGGGAATAAGCGCTGACGACATCGTCGCAGCCACAACCACGGTTTCGTTCGACATCGCGGCAGTCGAACTTCAGTTGCCGCTGACCGTAGGTGCAACGATTGAAATGCTCAGTCGTGAGGTCGCGACAAACGGCGAAGAACTCTCGGCCGCTCTGGTGGCCTGCGCCGCTACGATCATACAGGCGACCCCCTCGGCGTGGCGGCTGCTTATTGATGGTGGATGGGTCGGCGGGCCAGATATACTCGCCATCACCGGAGGCGAACCGCTAACGCGCGATCTGGCCGATAACCTGCTTGAACGCGTCGGTCGCCTTTGGAATGGCTACGGGCCCAGCGAGACGACGATCTATTCTACCGGTGCATGGATCACGCCGGGTCCGGATGCCATCAGCATCGGGCGACCCATCGCAAACACCCGCGTCCTGCTGCTGGACGAGGCGGGTGAGCTTGTGCCCGTGGGCATGCAGGGTGAGATCTGTATCGGGGGGGCGGGTGTCTTTGGCGGCTATGTCGGCATGGCCGAACTAACGGAAAAGTGCCTCGTGCGGGATCCCACTGCGCCAGAAGGCGGGCGGCTCTATCGAACCGGTGATATCGGACGCTGGTCGCCTGATGGCCGGCTGTATCATCTGGGGAGACGCGATAATCAGGTCAAAATTCGCGGTGTGCGCATAGAACTTGGCGAGATCGAAGCCACGCTGCTGGCCGCGCCGCAAATTCGTCAGGCGGTGGTGCTTGTGCATGATCCGGGGCAGGGCGACCTTCGGCTCGTCGCCTATCTGGTCTTCGAGGAGGGTGAGGGTATGACAGCCAGCGAAGTGCGCCGTAACCTGCGCGCCACGCTGCCACGTTATATGATCCCGTCGGTGTTTATCGAACTGACAACGCTGCCCCGCACACCCAATGGCAAACTTGACCGCCGCGCCCTGCCTGCGCCATTCCGCGACGGTGCCGCCAGCCGCGCGGTTTCCGTGCCGCCCCGCCCTGGAATGGAAAGGGCGCTCGCAGATATCTGGGCCGATGTGCTTCGAGTAGACGAAATCGGCGCCGAGGATAATTTTTTTGAACTCGGCGGCCATTCCATTGTTACACTTCAAGTGGCGAGAAGGGTAAAGGCAGAACTGGGTCTTGCTCTGGATCCGCGGCTGTTGTTTTTCAAGAGCCTTCGGCAGATCGCTCTTGAGTTGTCGCAGCAATTGAAATGAGAGATAACAATTAGGATGAGCCCGTTTTTCTTCGGAACGTCGAAACGCCGCCTGTTCGGTGTGTATCACCCGCCGCGCGCCTCGCGGGGGGGCGAACGGGCCGTCGTTCTCTGCGCGCCCTGGGGGCATGAGTACATCTATGCTCATCGGTCCATGGCAAGGCTGGCCATCACGCTCGCCGAGGCTGGCTTTCACGTGCTGCGCTTTGACTATTATGGCACCGGAGATTCAGGCGGAAATTCGACCGACGTGGACCTGGCCGGCTGCCGGGCGGATATCGGCATGGCGATCGACGAACTTCTCGACATGAGCGGTGCCGAACGTGTGTCCCTGATTGGGCTACGCCTCGGCGCCGCTCTGGCGGTTGAGGTCGCGGCGACCGAGCGCGGACGTATCGACCAGCTTGTGCTCTGGGATCCGGTAATCACTGGTCCGGAATACGTCACCGCCCTGTTCAAGGCGGCGTTGAACATGCCCATCGGCCTGGCGGACCCGCGCACCATCTCCGCCGCGCGAGGCGGCGATCACGAGATTTGCGGGTTTCCTTTGACCGAGGTGCAGCGGAGAGAAATTGCTGGCATCGACATTCTGCCCTTCCTCCCGAAGCTGCCAAAGCGGTGGTTCGCGCTTGTCACCCAACCGCTGGGATCGCATGATGCGCTCCGGTCTGCACTTGGCGGCACTGAATGCCGAGACGATCCGCATTTTGAGCAGATTGAAGACTGCGCCGCCTGGCACGAGAACTGGCCGCAGAATGCCGGCAACGTCCCCACTGACGTTATTGCTCGCATTGGGGCGTGGATGACATGAACGAGCGGCAGGAAGATACCGCAAAACCGCCTCGCGAGCAGGTGGTGCTGTTTGGTGCAAAACACTCGCTCTGCGGTATCGTCACGCATTCGGCGACCAAAGTGCCGCGGATACCTATCGTTGTTCTTAACACCGGGATCATCCACCGTGTCGGGCATCACCGGATGTATGTCACGCTGGCGCGACGCTGGGCCGCGCAAGGCCATCCCGTCGTGCGATTTGATTTTGGCGGTATTGGCGACAGCCCGGTACAGAGCGCCGAGTTGCCGCCGCTTGATGCCAATCTGATCAGTATCGGTGAGGTCTGCGACTGGCTCGAGAGCAATCTTGGTCAGTCACAGTTTGTGTTGATCGGGCTTTGTTCCGGCGCTGATCATTCGGTTATTTACGCTGGACAGGATAAGCGGGTAGCGGGTGTCGTCTTGGTCGATCCAACAATCCCGAGAACGTTTCAATTTTTCCTGCGCGATACGATCCGCCGAATGATGCGGCCTGTGGTCTATCTCAATCTCTTGACGGCGCGTGGAAGCACTTGGGCCCGTCTAAGACACCGCTTTGGAGGCCACGCGGCAGAGCCGCGCGACGGCCAGTTTGCGCAACCACAGCTCGAATCGCCCGAGGCGATCGCTTTTCTCGAGCAGACTTATCAGAAGGCAATCACCAACGGAGGTGAGATGCTTGCTGTCTTTACGGGCGGTCACAGTTTTCAACACAATTACCGGCGGCAACTCTGGGATGCCTTGCCGAATGTAAAATTCGGCAAGCAATTGGATCTGCGCTACTTCAAAGATAGCGACCATACCTTCACGTATGTCCATCACCGTGAGCGGCTGTTCTCTCTAATCGACGATTGGCTGGACAAGAAATTTCCCTCATCCGATTAAAAGCTACAGCGCTTCAATAGATTAAATTACGGATATTTAAGGGAAATTTAAAGCATTGGCGCGCGGGTTACAGATACTTTTCGCCACCATCATGCATCTTGGATTTTGAATGGGTCGCTTTGGGCGGCCTTTTTTCTTCGTGCTGGAGGGTCTAGGTCATATCAACAAAAGGCGGACCCAGAAACGGATCTCTTCTCCTTCATAGCAAACATTGCTCGAAAGAGACCGGAGCTAAACACCTAACACTGCCTAAAATTTCCCAGAACACTGTGACACCTCAAGCCACTGACGTTTAAAGAACTTTAAAGCGCGTCAGGATATCATGAGAACGCACGACATAAGGAGGATACGCCTCCGGCGGGAGTATTTTGGGCAAAGAAGAAACCCGGCAACGGTACGCTCAGGGCTGGAGCGGGGATGAGACGGGGCGGCCACCCAGCCGCAGGAACAGGCTTTCCTCGTCATTGTTGCGGAAGAACGGAACGCTTTCCGGCGCGTCAAGGGCGGGTAGGCGCGCGGCGACTTCGGCCAGAACCACCTCGGTAATGAACGGCAGGTCGAAAGAGCGGGCCTTGGACAATGGGATCCACTGAAGATGCGACAACTCGTCCGAGGCGCGCGAGAAATCGTCGGGATCGTTGGCGAGCCGTGCAGCATCGGCCAGAAAGAACCGCGCGTCGAAACGGCGTGGACGGCCCGGTGGGGTGATTGCCCGGAACACGAACCGCATTCCGGTGGGAGCGGGCAGGTGGCCGGTTTCGGCAAAGCCGCGCCACGATTCAGGCGGTGTGCCGGGCCAGCGGTGCGGTTGGCCAAGGATCAGGCCGGTTTCCTCCCACAACTCGCGGATGGCGGCGGCGACCAGAGACAGAGGCTCGGTACGGCCTGCGGCTTCTGCCAGGCGGGCGCGGCACAGCCCGTTCATCGCGCGGATCATCGGAATCCCCGCATCGGTGCCATCGACAGCGCCGCCGGGAAACACGAACTTGCTGGGCATGAAGGCGGCCTTGTCGCCCCGCTGACCCATCAGCACCTTGGGGTTCGTTCCGGGATCACGCACCAATATCAGTGTAGCTGCGTCGCGCAGCGCGCTCTTGTCCATGCCGGTCCTTTCGCGGGTGTCAGAACCCGTGCATTCTTCGCGCCCATTGAAAGGCAACCAGCGCGCCTTTGAGTCGGGGCAGAAGATAGAGCGAAAGCACCACCGCGCCTATGGTGAATCCGGTCGCCATGATCAACGGTTCGGGGCGCAGCCGCGTGAAGGTCAGATGCAGCATTGGCGCCATGATGTGACCCACCACCAGGATGGTCAGATAGGCTGGCCCATCATCGGCACGGTGGAAATGGAACGCCTCTGAACACACGGGGCAGCGGTCGCGCACCTTGAGGTAGCCTTTCAGCATCGGCCCCGAGCCGCATTGCGGGCACCGACGGCGCCATCCCCGGAACAGGGCGGGACGAAGGGCACGTCCGGGGGTGTCGTCAATGGCGTGCAGGGCGGTGTCGTGCGCCTGGTCGTACATGATGTGACCTTTGGGTTGGAGCGGCGCGAGGCCGTGAATTCAGTGTCGGTTCCGGATCTGGCGACCGGATATAAAGACAATAGGTATGAAGCATTGCGATGTCATTGCGTCGGGATGTCGCAAATCCCGAACTCCGGGCGATTTATTGCCCGCGCCGCATCGTTTGTAATGCCGAACGGGCGGCGGGGCCCCGATGAGGCAACGGAAGAGGGTGGATGGCATCGCGTCGAAGGTACGCCCGGATGGGACGTCGCGGCGGCATCGCACCGGGCGTCCTGGTGGAACGCGGGACCGCAGCCCGGACTCTGTGCTTCCAGATTTGCGAGACGCGGTGGTCGACGGGGTGCGATCTATGCCGACCGAATGGCCTCATATCCGCCTGATGCGCCCGGGAATGCGCCGAGACCCTGCACGGGACCGGCAGAGGTGCCGGGAACAATCGCCGCCCGAGGTCCTGCCCCCGCGAGGCAAACCCGGTCGCGGCCTGTCGATTTGGCCTGATACAGCGCCGCGTCAGCCTGGGCGAGCAGATGGTCCATGCCAAACGGCGCCGGCCCGCCGAAGGCAAGGCCGATGCTGACGGACACCTTCAGAGGGTGGTCGGCGGCGACGCGCGGGTGCAGTTCCGCCACCAGACCGCGCAGACGCTCGGCCGCAAGCCGGGCATCGGCTGCGGCGATATCGGGCAGGGCAACGACAAATTCGTCGCCCCCGAGACGGATCAATAAATCCTGTGCGCGCAGGTTGTCGCGGATCGCCCGGGCCACGGCCACCAAGACCGAGTCGCCCGCCGCGTGTCCGTGGCTGTCATTGATCGCCTTGAACAGGTCGATATCGATCATCAGCAGCGCCATTGAACGACCTGCGGTCATGGTGCGTTGCGCCATCGAGGCCAGATGATGGTCGCCGTAACGGCGATTATACAGACCGGTCAGCGGGTCGGTGGCAGCCATGCGCAATCCATCCTCGACCGAATCGCGCAACCGGTCCGCGTTGCGTTTGCGCGTGACCAGACGGTCGATGCGCAGGGCCAGTTCCTGTGGATCGAACCGATCTTCCAAAAGCCCGTCCACGCCGATATCCAGCGCCCGCGTCTGGCTGTCTTCGGTGTTGCGGGGATGTACTGTCAGAATGGCGGCCCGGCGCGTCGCGGGGCGCGAGCGCAGTTCGGACACCAGCGACAGGCCGTCGGGCTGACCCAGACTTCCTGCGGCAACGATGAACAGGTCGGGCGTGTCCTGCGGATTGTCCAACTCCATCGCCGCGCTCCAGCCGATCAAATGGATGCGGTGGGGCGTCAGCCCGCGCAGGGCGGTTTTCCAGCCGAGCGACTGCTCGGGCGATGTTCCGATCAGCGCGACGGAACCCGGGCGTGTCAGCGGCGCCGGTGCCTCGCCAAACCCCAAAGCCCGCGCGGTCAGATCGCGCCGCTGCAATTCACGGTCGGCTTCGTGGCCGCGCAGAAGGCTGCGCACCCGGGCCAGCAGGCGGCCATCGCTGAACGGTGGCGACAACAGATCATCCACCCCCGCCCTGAGCGCGGCCAGCCGCCGCGCACTGTCGCCGGGATCTGCGAGCATCAACAAAGGGATAGCCGAGGTTGCCGGGTCGGCCTTGATCCGTCGGCACAGCGCCGCGACCTCCATATCCGGGAGGGTTGCGGGAAGGATCACCAGATCAATATCGCCTTCATGGGCGATACGAAACGCCTCGGCCCCCGTGCGGCACTGGGCCACGCGGTAGCGCGCTTCGGTCAGGCGCACCTTAAGGACGATCCGGTTCGTGGCAATATCGTCGACAATCAAAAGCCTGCCTGCCATATGGCCCCCACAATTCAACATAAATTCTTCTGGCCTGTTCCAGCTTTCCCTGAGAATGATTAAGAAACCCTTTCAGTTTGGTTAAGGATTGCAGCATGCGGCAGGAAACAGCCGAGGTTATCGCCTTGCAGGCATTGGGATGGCTGGCAGGGCAGGAAGATCTGCTGGACATCTTCATGGGCGCGACCGGCGCGGCCCGGGACGATCTGAGCGATCGGGCGGATGATCCGGAGTTTCTGGCCTCGGTGCTGGATTTTCTGACAATGGACGACAAG
This sequence comes from Oceaniovalibus sp. ACAM 378, assembly GCF_008085915.1. GTDB lineage: Bacteria > Pseudomonadota > Alphaproteobacteria > Rhodobacterales > Rhodobacteraceae > Oceaniglobus. The sequence goes on from NZ_VSJK01000018.1 coordinate 60,176, forward strand.
TGGGTGATCGGGTTCTGCAATGATGCGGGGCTTGGTTACGATCAGCCGCTGCTGGCGCGGCAGGGTCTGCCCGGGGGTGGTCAGATCCACTGGACATGACTGGCGAGAGCCGCAGAAAACCCGGAGCTGTGCTGTTTGACAAGGACGGCACGCTGTTTGATTTCGCGGCGACCTGGGGCAGATGGTGCGCGGGTCTGCTGGGCGGGCTGTCGGGCGGAGATCCGGCGCTGGCCGCACGGATGGGAGTTTCCATCGGCTTCCGGATCAGCGACGCAACATTTTCGCCTGACAGTCCGGTGATTGCCGATCCAACCGATGCGATTGCGGCGCGGCTGTTGGTGCATCTGCCGGAATGGACGCAGGCGGGGCTTTCAGCACATATGAACGACCTGTCGAAAAGTGCCGTGCAGGTGGCAGTGGTGCCTCTGGCAGTAGTGCTGGACGGGTTGCTGGCGCGCGGGTTGCGGCTTGGTCTGTGTACCAACGACGGCGAGGCTCCGGCGCGCACGCATCTGGCGCATGCAGGGGTGGCCGACCGTTTCGACTTTGTCGCCGGTTTCGACAGCGGATATGGCGCAAAACCCGATCCCGGCCCGTTGCTGGCCTTTGCCAGAGCGGTGAATCTGGCTCCGGCGCGGATCGTCATGGTGGGCGACAGCGCCCATGACATGCGCGCAGGGCGCGCCGCGGGGATGGTCTGTGTCGCTGTCGGGGGTATTCCGTCTGCGGTGGCGCTGGCGGACGCGAACCTGCCCAATATATCCGCACTGGCCGACTGGATCGACAGCCGGGCCTGACGTCAGGGGGGCCGGGCGGCCATCTGTCGGGCCGCCCGGAAAATCATTGCGTCAGCCGTCGATCTGTCCGGCCATGATCGCGATGGCCTTTTGATAGACGCCGGCGGCATTCCATGCCTGAATCACCTCGAAATTCGGCTGGCCCTGCTGATAGCCGGCACCCGGGCGCCAGCCTTTCTGACGCAGGAAATTCGCGGTCGAGGCCAAAGCATCGGTCTGGTTCGTCAGATCGACCCGCCCGTTGCCGTCACCATCAACACCAAAGCGCAGAACGTTGCCCGGCAGAAACTGGGTGTGCCCCACCTCGCCATGACGCGCGCCAATCGTGTTCGGTGACAGGCTGCCGCGATCCACAAGGATCAGTGCCGCCATCGCATGTTCCGAAAAGAACGCCGACCGGCGGCAATCATAGGCCAAAGTCGAGATCGCCGAGACGACATTGCTGTCACCCATGAAGTTGCCAAAGCCGGTTTCCATCCCGTGAATCGCCAGAAGCACTCCGGCAGGCACACCATACCGCTGTTCCAGACCGTTGAAGAACGCGGCGTTCTGCGCGCGTTTCTTCTTGCCCTGCGCGACGATGGTCGGTGCGCCGCGTATCTGCATGAATTTCTCAAGGGTGTACTTGAAACTTTTCTGATTGCGGTCCGCCGCGATCGTTTTGGTGGCATAGCTTGTGGCCGCCAACGCCTGAAGCCCGCCTTGACCCACGCCCTGTGCCGCAGCCTCTTTGGCGAATGCGGCTTTCCAGGCTTCGAAGCCAGCGGCGTTGTTCCCGCATTGCGCGGCTTGCACAGCGCCCGCGCTCAAAGCAAGTGCCGAAACCAGAGTGGCAGCGCGTGCAATCGTCTTGAACATTAAAACTCTCCGTAAAACAAAAGGATTTGACTGACTTTAGCGCAACCTGCGATCCAATCCAGTATCGTTTGCCCGCACCCTCGGAATTTCCGCTCGGCGTGACCTATAGGGCAGCGTGGCGAAACCGGCCGAACGCGATGGAGTTTTCCGATGCCGGCAGTGCCCCGTCAGGGAAACAGGATCAGCTTGACCACCAGGATGATCAGCGCAGCCAGTGTCAGCCGGTCACCTGTCCGGGCTGAGATCGAAAGGGCCAGCCATGCGCCCAGCGGCAACAGCCCACCCGCCAGGGCAAGGGGCCGGGGCGGTGGGCGCGAAAGAACAAGAGCTGCCACAGATTGGTATAAAGATTGGGCAGCAGCATCACGACAACCGCGTGTCTGACGTCGAACAGCGCGGTCATCACCAGAATGGCAATCAACGGCGCACCTATCCCGGTCGCGCCTTTCAGCGCTCCGCCCAAGGCAAGTGCCGCAAAGACTGCCAGATGGGCGTGAAGATCAAAAGAGATCCTGACACCGACCCAACAGCCGGATGCGGGCGCTTCGATCGGCAAACCGCTCTGGCAAAGGCAGTCTATTTTGCGTAGGTCGAACATATGCGGCAATCCGACCTTTCCCTTTCATGACGCGCGTTTGGCTGTTCACGGCTCTGCTGTTGCTTGTCGGCGCCTTGGGCGGAGCAGGCGCGTTGCTGATCGGGTTGCCGCTGCCCTGGATGCTTGGATCAATCCTGACCACGGCGCTGCTTGTTGCGATGGCGTCAGAGCGGTTTCCGGCGGGCTACGCGTTTCCCATGTGGGTTCGGATGATTTTCATCGCCGTGATCGGGGCGATGATCGGCGCGCAGGTCGACGCAGACCTTATACAGCAATGGCGCTCGATGCTGGCGAGTCTGACGGGGGTCGCGGTTTTCGTGTTGGCCGCCCATGGGATGAATTACTGGCTGTTTCGACGGATCGGCGGCTATGACAAGGCAACGGCGTTTTATTGCGGCACGCCCGGCGGGCTGATGGAAAGCCTTGCGATGGGCGAAGAGGCGGGCGCCGACCTGCGGGTGCTGACGATTCAGCAATTCCTGCGGATCATTCTGGTGGTGTCGCTGGTCCCACTGGGGCTGTCGCTGATGCATGGGTCGGCTCTGGGCAGCGCGGCGGGTCTGTCCTTTGTTGACGGTGTGCCGACCCTGCGGTCAATTCCCGTGCTTTTGGTGGTTGCAGCCGTGGGGCTGGTGGTTGGCCATGTGTTGCGCCTGCCGGCAGGACAGTTGACCGGGCCGCTGATCGTGTCGGCGGTTGCCGGGGTCACCGGGTTGATCGAACTGTCGCCGCCCGGCTGGGTGATCGGGATGGCGCAGGTGGTGATCGGCGTATCGCTGGGCATCCGGTTTGTCGGAATCACCGGTGCGATGTTGCGGCGCGGGCTGTGGCTGTCGCTGTTGTCGGTCGGCGCGATGATGGCGATGGCGGTCGCGCTGGCCGTGCTTTTGCATACCCTGACCGGCCAGAGCATCGAGGTTCTAGTGCTGAGCTTTGCCCCAGGTGGCGTGACCGAAATGGGATTGGTCGCGCTGTCGCTGGCGGCAAACCCGGCCATGGTGGCGTTCCACCACCTGTTCCGGATCACATTGACGGTGCTTGGAATGGCGGTGGTCGGTCGTCGGTTGCTGCGAAAGTGATTGCTAGTCCGCGCCGCTTGTGGTGGCTTTGCCCGCCAGCGCAAAGGCCTGTTGCTGCGCCTCGCCCCAGGCGCGGATGTCGTATTTCGCCACCACCTTGCGCAGATGCCGCATCCGGGTCTGGCGTTCGTTGCGCTCCATGCGAAGCGCCAGCAGGATCGCGCGATCCATCGAGCGGTGCGAATAGGGGTTGGTGCTGACCGCCGATCCAAGCCCGACCGCCGCCCCGGCAAATTCCGACAGCACCAGAACGCCGTCCTCATCTTCGCGCGCGGCTACGAATTCTTTGCAGACCAGATTCATCCCGTCGGCCAGCGGCGTGATCCATGCGACATCCGCGGCGCGGTAATAGGCGACAAGTTCGGCAAAGGGCACGGCGCGGGAAATCAGGGTGATCGGTGTCCAGTCAAAGCTGCCGAACCGGCCATTGATCCGCCCGGCGGTCTGTTCGATTGCGTCCTGAATTTCGGCATAGGCGGCCATGCTGCGGTTGGCACTGACCGACACATGCATCAACCGCACCTTACCCCAAAGATCGGGATTCGCCTCCAGCAGCCGGCCGAAACTTTCCAACTGTTCCACACCGCCCTTGGTGTAATCCGTGCGCCCGACCGACAGGATCAGCTGCTGACCGTCCATCTCGGCGCGGATTTCGCGCACATGTTTGTCGGTTTCCGGCAGCGCGGCCATTTTGCGGATGTAATCGACATCCACCCCTACGCCTGCGGTGCTGATGTTCACACGTCGCCCGTTGTGCACCACCACCACCGGCACCGTGCGTTCGGTCAGGCCGGTGTCCTCGGAGATGAAATCATCGTCGACCCGCACCCGCTCGATATCATCGACGTCAAACAGCGACCGCGCGACGGACACGAAATTCGACGCATAGCGCGGAATGTGAAACCCGACGACATCGCAGGACAGCAGGCTTTCGACGATTTCCTTGCGCCAGGGCAGCACGTTGAACATGTCAGCGGCAGGAAATGGTGTGTGGTGGAAAAAGCTGATCCGCACATCGGGGCGCATTTCACGCAGATATCCGGGGACCAGCCACAGGTTGTAGTCATGTACCCAGACCACGGCGCCCGGTGCCGCCTCGGCCGCTGCCGCCTCGGCAAAGGCGCGGTTGACGGCGCGGAAATTCGGCCAGTCGACGGGGTCATAGTTATAGCGTTCGCGGAAGTTGTGCAGGATCGGCCAGAACGCCTCTTTGCTGGTGACGTGATAGAAACCGCGCACCTGTTCGGCGGTCAGCGGCAGGCGCGACACGGTATAATCGCCATAGCTGTCCGAGATTTTGACCACCCGGTCGAAGCCCGGATTCGACGTGTCCTCGGCCAGTTTCCAAGCCACCCATGATCCGTGATCGACCGTGCCGAAAAAGCTTTTCAGCGTCGGCACGATACCGTTTGGGCTGGAATTCTCGCGGAACACGATTTTTCCGTTTTCCTCAACCTCTTCATAGGGTTGGCGGTGATAGACGATGACCAGATCGGATGACATCTTTTCCCCCTACAGGCTTGGGTGTAATTCAAGAACGCGGATCGCGTCCAGAATGCCCGCCGCGCCGATGGCGTCGGACTTGTGAACATGCTGCAACCCGTCGACCCGCGACAGAAGTTCGGCTTCCGATCCGCCCACGGCAACGGCGGGCAGGCCCAGCGTCAACATCGACAGGTCGTTCATCGTGTCGCCGGCGGCCAGCACCCGCCCATGGGCGATCCCCAGGTGATCGGCCAGAAGACGCAGCGACGGACCCTTGCTGATGCCGCCGGGCAGGACATCGAAAAACCGGTTGTCCGAGATCAGCACGTCAAGACCCATCTCATTGATCAGCGATTCGGCCTGCGGATCGAGGGCTGCGGGATCAAGGTCAAAGCTGACGCGATACCGGAACGGCGTCGGCTGCTCGGTCAGACCGGCCATGCCGGTCAGCGCGGCGCGGACACGTGCGCCACTGTCTGCCCAGCGGCGCGAGATCTCCGATTCAAGCCCGGGCAGGGGGGTCACCTTGCGATCCACGATCTGCGCGATGGTCGTGCCCACGTCACCGATGGCGTAATCGGGCCAGGGCAGGCCGTCGCCGCACATATCCTCGATGAACATCGGATCGCGGCCGGTGACAAAGATCAGGCCCACAGTGTCGCGGTTCGCCTCGATCCAGTCATAGAGCTTGCGCCGGTCGGTTTCACTGCCGCCCAGAAACGTGCCGTCAAGATCGGTCGCCAGCACGAACTGTTTGGCTGAAATGGGTTTTTCGATGAAATCGCCGGTCATGGCTTGATCTCCTGTGCTGGCAACGGGGCCCAGCTCGACGGATGGTCGAGCAATATATCCATGGCCCGTGGTTCGGATTGGATCGGGCTGGACCACAGCTTGCGGAAGGTTGCGTTCAGATCGCCGCCGTGGTGCAGAACCTCGCGCACCGCCTCGCAAATTGGCATCGAAACACGCACACGGCGGGCCAGATCGGTCACGGTGACGGCGTTGAATTCGCCCTCGACCACCACGGGTTTGCCATCAAAACACTGGGCACGCGGAATGCCCGCGCCCAGTTGCACGCCAAGCGACATGTTGCGCGAACTTTCGGATGAACAGGTCAGCGTCAAGTCGCCCGCACCCGACAGGCCGGTAACGGTTTCACGCTGCCCGCCCAATGCCTCGGCGAGACGTTTCATTTCGTCCATGCCGCGGGTGATAAGTGCTGCGCGGGTGTTCTCGGCAAAGCCCGCGCCGGTCATCATGCCACAGGCAATGGCGATCACGTTCTTGACCGCACCGCCCACTTCGACCCCCACCAGATCGTCCGAGATATAGGTGCGGAAACTGTCGGTGCTCATCGAAACGGCCAGCCGGGCAGCGGCGCTTTCCAAGGGTGACAGCCGGTCGGGATAGGTGAAATTGAACGCCACGGTCGCCGCCGTCAGATGGCCACGGGCGGTTTCATCGGCAAAGGTCGGCCCCGAAATCACGCCGACCGGGCGACGGCCCAGCACTTCGGCGGCGATATGGCCCATAAGATACCCGGTGCCTTCTTCGATGCCCTTGGCGCAGACAGCGACGGGCACGCCCGGACCGATCAGCGGCGCGATTGCGGCACATAACTGGCGCACGGTCCGCGACGGCGTGACAAGCAGCACCGCCTCGGCGCCGTCCAGTGCCTCGGCCAGATCAGAGGTCGCACGGATGCCCGGGGCCAGAGCGATGCCGGGCAGATATGCCTCGTTGCGGTTGTTTGTGTTGATGTCATCGATGACGGCGGCATCGCGCCCCCACAACCGCACCTCGCGCCCGGCGCGACGGGCAACCGTGGCCAGCGCGCTGCCCCATGCCCCCGCGCCCAGCACCGCGATGCTGGCATAGGGGCGTACGCGGTCGGACTGGGGAAGTTTCGGTTCGGCTGTACCGTTCAAGACGAAATCCTCTGGTTTGCCCGGTGTTGGGCGCATTGGGCTGGCCCCCGATCTGGGCAATGGGCTGGCCCCTTAAACTGGTGTTGACGTCCGGTCCGTCAATGGACACCCACAGGTGGCCCTGCGCGCCGACATGACTGTCTGCACCGGGGCATGTTAGCGCAGTTTCCGGCGATCCGGACAGTTTTCCGCAAAATGCCGCATTCCTGTCATAGCGAAACCACCGGGGTTTTGGAACAGGGACTGTCCGATGGTTAACGGAACAAATGCGGCGGTGCGGCATTAACGAGAAATACAGATGTAATCGATGGAGATTGAAATGCGCAACAGGGTCAGAACGGCAATCTTTCCGGTGGCGGGCTTGGGGACACGGTTCCTGCCAGCAACCAAGGCAACTCCGAAAGAGCTGCTGCCGGTCATCGATACTCCACTGATCCAGTTTGCCATCGACGAGGCGCGGGATGCCGGGATCGAACGGATGATCTTTGTATCGCACCCGTCCAAAGCCGCGATCGAGCGTTATGTGCGCGACGATACCGGACTGCGCGAACACCTCTGCGCCAAAGGCAAGTCCAAGCTGGCCGATAGCCTGCGCGACAGTGCGCTGAACGCAGACACCCACGACATCGTTTTCGTCATGCAGGACCAGCCGCTTGGTCTGGGTCATGCGGTGCTTTGCGCCCGTGACCACCTGTTGCCCGGTCCGGTCGCCGTGATCCTGCCCGATGACCTGATTTTGGGTGAACGCGGTTGCCTGTCGGAAATGATCGCCGCCTATGATCCCGCGCGGGCAGGGCATCTGATTGCGACGATGGATGTCGAGCCGCACGAGACGTCGTCTTATGGTGTGCTGTCAGTGCGCGCCCGCTGCGGCGCCATGGCCTTTGCCGACGGCATCGTCGAAAAGCCGGCACCCGAGGTCGCTCCGTCGCGCACGGCGGTTGTCGGGCGCTATATCCTCGATCCGGCAATTTTTGCCCGTCTGGCCGAACAGCCCGCGGGTGCCGGGGGTGAAATTCAGCTGACCGATGCGATTGCCCACGGTGTCGCCAGTATCGGTCTGGCGGGGTTCGGTTTCTCGGGCACGCGGTTTGATTGCGGATCAAAAGCGGGCATGTTGCGCGCCACCCTGCACCGCGCGCGGCAGGATCCGCAGTTCGACGCGGTGTTCGCAGAATACGACCTGCCGGCAATGCTTATTGCCGCCGAATAACGGCTCCGGCGGCCCGGGACAGTTGTTTCCATGGGCCGTCTGCCGTGAGTCTGTTGTGAAATCGCCGTCGCAACGGCCAATCCGCCGTCCCAAAACGGGAGGCATCCCTAATGTCGTATCCCCCGTTTTATAGCGTTAAATCAAGCCATGGCGTCTTTGGTGGTCAGCGCGGGCACCTTGGCGTAAAAAGCGCCGCCGTCTGTGCCGCCGCGCTGACGTGTCAGATGATCCCCGCTTCTTTCAGTTCGGCCTGCCTTTCAGCCGACAGCCCCAACAATTCGCCATAGACATAATCGTTGTGCTGGCCCAGTTCCGGACCGACATGACGCACCTTGCCCGGAGTTTCGGACAGGCGGGGCGCTACATTCTGCATCTTTATCATCCCGAAATCCGGATGTTCGATGTCGATTATCGCCTCGCGCGCTTTGAAGTGCGGATCTTCCATCATGTCCGCCGCTTTATAGATCAATCCGCAGGGCACGCCGTTATCGTCCAGCAATTTTTGCAGATCCTCCAACGCAACCGTTCTGGTCCAGGCGTTGATCAGGTCATCCAACTCCTGCTGGTGCGCGCCACGGGCGGAATGGGTGGCGTAACGGGCATCTATCGCCAGATCGGGCTGTCCCATCGCCTCGGCCAGACGTTTGAATACGGTGTCCTGATTGGCAGCGATCAGCAGCAGTTTGTCATCGGCCGTATCGAACACGTTCGAGGGCGAAACATTGGGCAGGATCGCGCCGGTTCTTTCGCGGACATATCCGGCCACGTCGTATTCGGTCACCAGACTTTCCATCATATTCAACACGGATTCATAGATCGCTGAATCGACGACCTGACCCCGGCCAGTGCGTTCGCGGGCGTGAACCGCCATCAGCGCACCCATACAGGCATGGACGGCGGCGAGTTCGTCACCGATGGAAATGCCCATGCGCGATGGCTGGTTCGACGGATCGCCGACGACATAGCGCAGACCGCCCATCGCCTCGCCTATGGCACCGTATCCGGCACGTTTGGAATAGGGGCCGGTCTGTCCGAAACCGGTGACACGCACCATGATCAGGCGAGGATTGATGGCGGACAGTTCGTCGTAGCCCATCCCCCAGCGCTCCATGGTTCCGGGGCGGAAATTCTCGATCAGGATGTCGGTGTCCTTGATCAGTGCCTTCACCATCTCCTGCCCCTCAGGGCTACGCAGGTTGATCGTGACCGACTTCTTGTTGCGCGCGACCACCGGCCACCACAGGGATTTACCATGGGGCTTTTCGCGACCCCACTGGCGCATCGGGTCACCGACGCCGGGTTGCTCGCATTTGATCACCTCGGCACCGAAATCGCCCAAAAGCTGACCACAGAACGGCCCCGCCAAAAGCTGACCCATCTCGATCACCCGCAAATCCGTTAACGGCCCCTGCCTGTTGTCGTTTCCGGCGTCGTTCCTGCTGTCCGTCATGGGCGTTCCTTCCTGAACCACGGTCTGATCCACGGGATTGACCCGTCGCGAATCCTGTCCATATGGTGTAAAAGACTGTATGCAAAAATCAAACAGGTTTGGCGAATTTTATGGATCATGTCGAAATTATCGAGGTTTCTCCGCGTGACGGCATACAAAATGAAAAGACTTTGCTGTCTACGGATACAAAACTTGAGTTGATTCGCCGCGCGACCGAGGCCGGGGCAGGGCGGATCGAGGTGACCAGTTTCGTAAATCCCAAACGGGTGCCGCAGATGGCCGATGCCGAGGCCGTGGCAAATGCGCTGGCACGGGGCACTGGCAAACACATCGGCCTGACGCTGAACCGGCGCGGGTTTGACCGGGCGCTGGCGACCGGGCTGGACGAGGCGAACTTTGTCGTCGTCGCCTCGGACACCTTCAGCCGCAAGAACCAAGGTGTCGGGACCGAAGACAGCATCGCGGCATTCCGCGAAATCGCTGCCGAACCCCAGCCGATCCGCATTGCGGTGACCATCGCTGCCTCCTTCGGTTGCCCGTTCGAAGGCGAAGTGCCGCTGGCCCGCCTGATGCAGGTGGTCGAATCCTGCGTGGCCGCAAACCCGGTGGAAATCGCGCTGGCCGATACGATCGGCGTCGCCACCCCGCGCGACGTAACCGAACGGGTCGGGGCCGTGCGTCGTGCCTTTCCCGACATGCCAATCCGCCTGCACCTGCACAACACCCGCAACACCGGGATCGCAAACGCCTGGGCCGGGATCGAGGCCGGAGCACGGGCGCTGGATGCGTCCTTTGGCGGTGTCGGCGGTTGCCCATTCGCGCCGCGCGCCACCGGCAACATCGCGACCGAAGATCTGCTTTACATGCTCCACAGGTCGGGGGTCAAAACCGGCATGGATCTGGACCTCGCGATCGAAACCGCCGAATGGCTGCAGGCTCAACTGGGGCATGAAGTGCCGGGAATGGTGATGAAGGCAGGCGGGTTTCCGAATGCGGCTGCATGACGGAAACGCCCAAACTACCGGCGGCCGAGCAGGCATATCTCTCGATCCGCCGTGCAATTCTGACCGGTGAACTGGAAGAAGGCGAACGCCTGACCGAGCAACGTCTCGCAGCCGATCTGGGCCTCTCGCGCACCCCGGTCCGCGAGGCGATCAGCCGCCTGATTCTCGAGGGGTTTGTCGAGAAACAGCAAGGCTACACCACTCGTGTGGCGCAGTTCCCGCAGGACGAGATCGAGCAGGTTTTCGACATTCGCTGCCGTTTGGAAGGCTATGCAGCCCGTCGTGCTGCTACTTTTGCAACAATCGACCAGATCTCGGCGCTGCGCGACACCTGCACCGAAATGGCGGCGGCGCTGCCGCCGAAATCACCGATGGATTACGAAATCATCGCTCGGGCCAACGAAAGATTCCACCGCACAGTGGCCGAGGCCGCCCGCGCGCCCCGATTGCAGGCGCTGCTCAGTCTTGCCGTGGATGTGGGGCTGGTGGCGCGAACCTATGAGGTATACTCGGCCGACGATCTGAAACGGTCGCTGCGTCACCATATCGAACTGACCGATGCGATTGCGGCGCGCTCGGAAACCTGGGCCGAGCACGTCATGTCGGCCCATATCATGTCCGCCAAAACCGCCGCCCGGGGCCGCGGATGACCCGGCCAGACTATACCCGCGTCGCCGCCGATCTGACCCGCGGTTTGATGGCCTTCACCCGGACGCTGCGCGACACCGGCATCGACGACCGCACGCGCGAACTGGTCAACGTCCGCGTCTCACAGATGAACCGCTGCGCCTTTTGCGTCGATACCCACATCCGCCACGCAAAGGGTTTCGGCGAAACCGACACGCGGCTGCATCACCTTGCGGTCTGGCGCGACTCACCGCTGTTCGACACCCGCGAAAAGGCAGCCTTGCTCTGGGCCGAAACTCTGACCGACCTGCCAAAGGATGGCGTTTCTGACGATATTTACGAATCCGTAAGCGCGTCCTTCGATGATCGGGCGCTGTGCGAGTTGACCTTCGTCGTGACGACGATCAATTCTTGGAATCGCGCAAGCGTTGCCTTCCAATTACGGCCGGACCGGTCGAACAAAGACTGACCCCGGCTTCTCCTTGCCTAAATACTCCCGCCGGAGGCCCAAATTTTCTTCGAAAATTCGTCTCCCCTCCGGTCAGGATGCTGGTCAGATATATCGCGACACGACGTTTTCCAGACTCTCCTGTCGTCCCGAACGCGGTTCAGGGCGTGGGTCGGCGGTCACGACCGCGTCGTGAATCTGGTCCAGCGACTGTCCCAGCATCGCCTGCGCCTCGGGGGTGGTCCATCCGGCATAGCGCGCCGCCCGCGCATCCTCCAGCACGCCGTCGCTCAGCATCGCCGCCGCTGCCTTCAGCCCGCGGGCGCAAACGTCCATGCCGCCCACATGCGCTGCGACCAGATCGATAGGGTCCAGCGATTGGCGCCGCAGTTTCGCATCAAAGTTGGTGCCCCCCGTCGTGAATCCACCAGCGCGCAGCACTTCGTAATAAGCAAGCGTCGCCTCGCGCGGGTTGTCGGGAAACTGATCGGTGTCCCAGCCGGACTGATAGTCGTTGCGGTTCATATCGATGGAGCCGAAAATGCCAAGCGACGCGGCCATGGCAAGTTCGTGTTCGAACGAATGCCCGGCCAGAATTGCATGACCCTGTTCGATGTTCACCTGCACCTCATTCTCAAGTCCGAACCGTTTCAGAAAGCCGTAAACGGTGGCAACGTCATAGTCGTATTGGTGTTTGGTCGGTTCCTGAGGTTTCGGCTCGATCAGGATTGCGCCCTTGAAACCGATCTTGTGCTTGTACTCCACGACCTTCGACAGGAACGCTCCGGCCTGTTCCGCTTCACGGGTCAGGTCGGTGTTCAGCAGGGTTTCATAACCTTCGCGCCCGCCCCACAGGACATAGTTCTGCCCACCCAGTTTCATCGTTGCGTCCATGCAGGTTTTTACCGTGGCCGCCGACCAGGCAAAGACATCCGGGTCGGGGTTGGTGGCCGCCCCGGACATGAAACGCCGGTGGGTGAACAGGTTCGCCGTGCCCCAGAGCAGTTTTGTTTTCGATGTTTCCATCTTTTCGCCGATGTAATCGACCATTTCTGCCAGATTGCGGGCGGTTGCGGCAAAACTGTCGGCCTCGGGGCGGATGTCGGCGTCATGGAAACAAAAGAATGGCACGCCGAGAATATCGAACAGATCGAAGGCGGCATCGGCTTTTACCTTGGCCGCTGCGAGGTCGTCCTCCTTGAACCACGGACGTTGAAATGTCTGGCCACCGAACGGATCGCCACCCGGCCAGGCAAAGGAATGCCACCAGGCGCAGGTGAACCGCAGGTGATCCTCCATCCGTTTGCCCATGACCAATTCGTCCGGGTCATAGTGGCGGAAGGCAAGGTCTGAGGTGCTGTCGGCACCTTGAAAGGAAACCGGGGCGATACCGTCGAAAAAGCTCATGTTCAGTGGTCCTTAAGCAGGTCATAGGCCGCGCGGTAACGCGCATTTTGATCGGTGAAAGCCTGTGTCAGCGCGCGGTCGGGCGCGATGCTGTGGGCGATGGGGGGCGGGGTCGCGATCTCGGCGCCGGCCCCGGTTGCGGCCATCATGCCCAGCCGTGCGGCGCCCAGGGCCGCGCCGAAATCCCCCGCCTCGGGAACGTCCAGCGTGATATCAAGCGCCGTGGCGATGGCGCTCAGCCAGTAATCCGATCTGGCCCCGCCACCCAGCGCCAGCGCCCGGTCGATCCGCGTGCCGGTCGATGCCAGTGCATCGCGGCAGTCGGCGAAGGCAAAGGCGACGCCTTCCAGCACGGCGCGGGTTGCCGCTTTGGCATCGGTGGCGTGGTCCAGATGCAGAAACTGTCCACGGATCGCCGCATCATTGTGCGGCGTCCTTTCGCCCCCGAGATAGGGCAGGAACAAGGTCCGCGTCGGTGCCGTCAGCGGCCCCAGATCGCCGGTGAGTTTGGCGGCGGATTGCCCGGTCAGGCGTGACAACCATTGCAGCGCGTCCGACGCGGCAAGGATCACGCCCATTTGATGCCATGTGTCCGGCACCGCATGGCAAAAGCTGTGCACGGCGCTGGCCGGATCGGGGCGGTATCCTGCGTTGGCGGCGAACAAGACGCCCGATGTGCCAAGCGATAGGAACGCGCCGCCGTCCTGCACCACGCCCGCACCGATGGCAGCGGCGGCATTGTCACCCGCCCCCCCGGCGACGGTTATCGCGGGCAGATCAAGGTCCACGGCCAGCTTGTCGCGCAGGTTCCCTGATGGCGCCGAGCCTTCCACAAGGTCCGGCATCTGTCCGCGTGACAGGTGGCAAGCCGTGAGCAGCTCGTCGGACCAATCCCGCGCGCCGGTGTCGAACCATGCGGTTCCGGCTGCGTCGGACATTTCGGAGACATGGTTGCCGGTCAGGAATAGCCGCAGATAATCCTTGGGCAACAGTGTTTTGGCGATGCGCGCGAAAGTGTCGGGTTCGTTTTCGCGGACCCAATCGACCTTGGGCGCGGTAAATCCGGGGAACACGATATTGCCGGTGATCGCGCGGAATTGCGGATCGGCGTCCATTGCCGCCGCCTGTTCGGCTGAGCGTGTGTCGTTCCACAGCATGCAAGGGCGCAGCACCTGATCGTCGCCGTCGATCAGCGTCGCGCCGTGCATATGCCCCGACAGACCCAGCCCCGCAACATCGCGGCAATCGTTCTGTTCTCGCAGGGCGCGCAGGGCCTCGACAGCCGCGCTGCACCAGCTTGCCGGGTCTTGTTCCGACCAGCCGTCGTGGGGCCGCTGCACCGTCAGTGGCACGGTATGTTCTGCAAGAACGCGCTGATCTTCGTCGATCAGGATCGCCTTGAGCGATGAGGTGCCAAGGTCGAGTCCGATATAACTGCTCATGCCACTCTTTCAGGTTTCTTGCCCAGAATGATCATCCCGAGGATATCGTCGTCGGTCACATCTGCTACGTTTTCGGTGCCGACCAATTGGCCGTTCTTCATCACGGAGATCCGGTCGCACAGCTCCATCACGTCATGGATATCATGGGAAATCAGGAAGATGCCAAGCCCCTGACGTTTCAACTCGGCGATCAGCTCGCCCACCATCTTGGTTTCCTGCGGTCCCAAAGCGGCGGTGGGTTCGTCCATGATCAGGATACGCGCGTTGAAATACACCGCCCGCGCGATGGCCACCGATTGCCTTTGTCCGCCGGACAGCGCCGACACGGGTGAAGCGAAATTTTTAAAGTTCGGGTTCAGTCGATACATGATCTTGCGCGTCTCGGCCTCCATCTGCGCATCGTCCACGAACCCCAGCCGCGTGACCAGCTCGCGCCCCAGAAACAGGTTCGATGCGGCATCCAGATTGTCGGCCAAGGCCAGCGTCTGATAGATCGTTTCGATGTTATAGGATCGCGCATCGCGGGGATTTTTGATTACCGCCTTTTCGCCGTTGACGAAAATCTCGCCCGAATCCGCCTGATACGCACCGGAGAGGCATTTGATCAGCGTCGATTTGCCTGCGCCATTGTGGCCCAGCACGCCCACGACCTCGCCGGGATACAGATCGACAGAGACACGATCGACCGCCTTGATGCCGCCAAAGGCAATCGAGATGTCGCGCAACTCGACCAGCGGGGTTCCGGATCTGTCAGTCATTTCAGTTTCCATTTCCGGCCTCACTTGGATTTGCCGCGATACAGGATGTCGAGATACACGGCCAGCACCAGGACCGAGCCGACCACAACCTGCTGGATGGCGGCGTCAAAGCCGATCAGCACCATGCCGGTCTGCAACGATTGCATCACCAGTGCGCCAAGGATTGCACCATAGATCGTGCCGATCCCCCCGGCCAGCGAGGTGCCACCGATCACCGCTGCGGCGATGACATAAAGTTCGTCCAGCGTGCCCAAGGCGTTGGTGGCCGAATTCAGCCGCGCACTGGCGACGACCGCCGACAGCCCGGCCAGAAAACCCATCATCGCGAAGATCTTGACCGTCATCATCCGGGTGTTGATTCCGGCCAGTTCCGCCGCCTCGGGGTTGCCGCCGATGGCGAACACATAGCGGCCAAAACGCGTGCGGTTCATCAGGATGGTCATCAGAATGCCGACCGTGATCAGGATCAGCACCGGAATGGCGAAACCGTGGCTGATGAAGATCCCCTCTTCGGGCACCTTGATCCCCTCTCGTTGTGCATATTGGCGCACGATTCCCTTTGGCCAGGGATAGGAATTCACCAAAAGCACTGCGCCAATGGCCACACCACAGGCCAGAACCGCCAGAAACACATCGGCCCAGACCGGGCGCAGGGCGAACTTGAACTTGCGCCGCTGGCGTCTCCCGTTCAGGCTCAGCGCGACGATGCCGATACAGGCCAGCGCGCCGACGATCCAACTGCCGGTCGCACCGATCGCTCCATATGGCCCGCCGCCCAGCAGGGCGAATGTGGGATCAACCGGCGAAATCGTTTCGCCCCGCGCGATCAGAAACCCCGTACCACGCCAGACCAGCAGCCCGCCGAGGGTGACGATAAAGGCCGGAATTTTCAAATAGGCAATAAGTGCGCCCTGTAACGCGCCGACACAGGCACCGGTGACCATCCCGGCGACGACGGCAATGATCCAGATCATCGGATGCCCAAGGCCAAGGATCGGTGGCAGGATATACACCTGCAACATCCCCATCACCACGGCACAGAAGCCCAGAATTGACCCGACAGACAGGTCGATGTGCCGCGTCACGATGACCAGAACCATGCCGGTCGCCATGATGCCGATGGACGATGTCTGAACCGAAAGATTCCACAGGTTGCGGGGGGTCAGGAAAGCGCCGAAATTATTGACCAGCGCACCATAGAGGTGAAACCCGACCCAGATCAGCGCCAGCGCTCCGACCATGCCGATCAGACGGGTGTCAAGCTCGGTCGCCTTCAGGAAACGGGTCAGCAGACCATCCCGCGGTTTTATCGGATCGGCGGGCGGTGAGACGGAATCGCTCATGAGGTTGGGTCCAGCATAGCGGGGATCGACTGTGCGTGCGATTGAATGCGGTGGCGCGCAAGGTTCGGTCCGGGGAAATCAGATGTGGCGCGGCGACAAGGGATCGCCGCGCCGCGCACGTCTTACTTGCAGGCGGCGACGTCGTCCGCCGCGCCTTCGCAGGCCTGTTCCTTGGAGATGTGACCGGCATCAATGACCAGATTTAGCGTCTCTTTGGTGATCGGCGTCGGCTTGAGGAAGATCGCGTTCATCTCAACACCCTTTTCCCCGCCCGACCACTTTTCGGCACCCTCGATATCGCCAAGTGCGGCACCCTTTGCCATCGCCACGGCGATTTCGGCAGCGGCACCGCCCAGATCGCGACTGTTCTTCCAGACCGAAACGGTCTGTGTGCCCCGTGCAACCCGGTTCAGCGCGGCAAGGTCGCCGTCCTGTCCGCCCACCGGAATGGTCAGACCCTGTGCGGCCAATGCGGCGATGACGCCACCGGCCATGCCGTCGTTCTCGACCAGAACCGCGTCAACATCATTGTTGTTGGCGGTCAGGATCTGCTCCATGTTTTTCTGGGCATTTTCCGGCTTCCAGCCGTCGCTGAACGCCTCGCCGACGATCTTGATGCTGCCGCCATCGACAGCGCCGCCGATGACTTCCATCATTCCGTCCAGCAGGAACTGCGCGTTGGGATCGCCCGGATCGCCCTTGATGATCGCATAATTGCCATCGCCCGCAACACCCTGCACGGTTTCGGCGATGATGCTGCCGACACCCTTGTTGTCAAAGGTCAGGTAAAAGGCGCGCGGATCTTCGATCAGACGGTCATAGCCGACGACCGGGATTTCCTCGGCGGCGGCCTGGTCGAGCGCCGGGCCGATGGCGTCTTTATCCATGGCCAGAATGATCAGCGCGTCCGCACCCTGTGCGATCAGCGCCTCGACATCGGTCAATTGTTTTGCGGCAGAGGCCTGTGCGTCGGACGAGATATAGGTTGCGCCCAATTCCTCAAGCTTGGCCTTGATCGCGGCTTCGTCGGTCTTCCAGCGCTCTTCCTGAAAGTTCGACCAGCTGACGCCGACGGTCATCGAATGGGCGTCGGCAAAGGCCATGGATGTAAGTGATGTGGACAGCGCAGCGGCTGCCATAAGCGTAAGGCGCATGGTTTCCTCCCGGATGCTGCCACCGCTCTCGGGCGGCAGTCAGTTGCAGTGTTTGCCAACTCACCATGGCGAGATTCATTTCACCTGTCAAAACAGATAGTTTGCGGCGCGATCCAAAGTGCGCGACGGTGCCGCGAGCGGAGAAGGGCATTTGCGGTGACACAGAAAGACGTTGCGGGTACCGGGAAACCAAAGGCGGCCCCTGGTGCGGTGGTCCGCGCGGCGGTCTTGTGTCTGTTGGCGCTCTCTGCGGCCGCAGCGCCTGCTGTGGCCGGGGTGCGATTCATCGACCGATCGGCGGACCTGCCGGTGCAGCACATCTATGACGGCGGATGGGAGCATTTCGTCGGCGGTGGTGTGGCGATATTCGATTGCAACAGCGATGGTTTCGCTGATCTGTTTGTCGCTGGCGGCGAAAATCCCGCGACGCTGCTGATCAATCGGTCGCTGGCTGGCGGTGCGATCCGCTTTGGTTTGGGCGATTTAACTCCGCTTACCGGCGTCCCCGGGGCCTATCCGCTGGACGTTGACGGCGACGGTCTGCTTGATCTGGCAGTGTTGCGGGCGGGGGCGAATGTCATGCTGCGCGGACGCGGTGACTGCACTTTTGAGGACGCGACCAAGGCATGGGGCATCGACCCGGGCCAAGGCTGGACCACAGCGTTTTCCGCAACATGGGAGGCGGGCGCGGATCGCCCGGTGCTCGTCTTTGGCAATTACGTCGACCGCAGCAATCCGAAGGGGCCGTTCGGGACCTGCGACACCAATGTGCTGATGCGGCCCATTGCAGGGGGATATGACGCGACCACCCTTGCGCCCGGGTTCTGTGCGCTGTCGATGCTGTTTTCCGACTGGAAACGGCAGGGCCGCGCCGATCTGCGGATCAGCAATGACCGACACTATTACGTGCGCGGCGGATCGGAACAGATGTACGACATGGCAGCGGGCCGTTTTCTGGGACCGGATGACGGGTGGCCGGACCTTTTCCTGTGGGGCATGGGCATTGCCAGCCGCGATATTACCGGAAACGGTCTGTCCGAAGTGATGCTGACTTCGATGGGCGATCAGTTGTTGCAATTCGCGCTCCCCGGTGGGGTCTATGAAAACGTGCCTTACAGTTTCGGCAGCTATGTGCAGCGCCCGTCAACGGGAGACGACGGGCGGCCTTCGACCGGGTGGCACGCCGAATTCGGCGATGTGGACAATGACGGCTGGTCCGATCTGTTCGTGGCAAAGGGCAACGTCGATCAGATGCCGGGCAATGCGGCGAAAGACCCCAACAACCTGTTGATCCGCACGCCTGACGGCCCGTTTGTCGATCGCGGCGCAGAGGCGGGCGTGGCCAGTCCGCATCGCAGCCGGGGGGCGGGGCTGTATGATCTGAACCTCGACGGGCGGCTGGATCTTGTGGTGGTGAACCGCCGTGCGCCGCTTGAGATCCATGAAAACGTCACAGATCCGGTGGGCGGCTGGTTGCAGGTTGAAGTTTCTGCCGGGCCGCCCAACACCCATGGCGTCGGTGGTTTTCTTGAACTGCGCCTGCCGGATGGGCGGGTTGAGTCTCGCGAGATCACCGTGGGCGGTGGCCATGCGAGCGGTCAGGCGGGGTTGCATCATTTCGGACTGGGAACGCTGCGCGGCGCGGCTGTTCGGCTGATCCTGAACGGTGCTCCCGGTCCATGGCAGGATGTCGCGGCGAACAGCCGGATCACGCTGTCGCGCTGACCCGGTTCAGCGGTCGATGGGCGATCCGCTGGGCACCGCACCGGGGATGCCAAGCCGACCTGCGAGCGCGACCGGATCGGAAAGGGTGCGCAAAAACGCAACCAGCGCGGCAATGTCGGCGTCGTCCAGCGTGACAGGGCGGGTGGTGACTGCGCTCAGGATTTCCGCCTGCATTACCGGATCGACCGGCGTGTCCCGGGGGTCAATGTCTTTCGGAAGATGGACATTCACGACAATATCGTTGCTTTTTGCCACAGGATCAGCGTGAAACTGTACAAAATCCGACAATTCTGCAAATGCTCCCGTGTGGCCATAGGGCCCGGTGAATTCGACATTGCGCAACGATGGCGTGCGAAAGGCAAAGGCGTCCGCGGGATTGCCCGTCACCTCCATCCGGCCTTCGTCACGGGTGTGGTTTTCGAACCGCGCCGCCTTGCCCGGACCGAACTGCGGCACGCCCATGGCATGAAATCCCTGATCGGTCTGGAAGGGGCCGGAGTGGCAGGCGGCACAGCCTCCATCGCCGAAAAACAGTTCGGCACCCTTGGCCGAAGTGCCGTCGAGCTGTCGCTCGCCACGCAGCACAGCATCGAACTGTGACCCGTCCGACCGCCACTCAAATGCGACAAAAGCCGCGATGGCGTTGGAAATATCGGTGAACCCGATGTCGCGCCCCGCTGCAATCTCCGGATAGACTTGATCGAACCGCTGACGATACTCGGGGATTGCGGCCACCCGGGCCGACAGGATATCCCAAGCGCCGTGCGACCCGGTGATCATCCCCAGCCGAACCGCTTGCGCCACATCGTTTTCGGAATAATGCCCGGCCATTTCGTCGGCGCTGAGCACGGGGAACATTGTCTGTGCCGATAAAACCCCCGAAAACCCGGTCAGCATTTCGTCTTCCATCGGGGTGCGCATGCCGGAAGGCCGCGATGCATCTGCCTGCACCCGGCCATCGTGGAACAGAACTGTCATTTCCCGCGCACCCAGATTGAACAGCGCGGGCGAATTACGCGGGATGCGTTCTTCGGGCGGATTGTCGGGGTCGGCGCGGCGGTCGGGGCCAAGCCCGATGCCACCCTCACCAACACCCAGCGCCAGACCGTCGGCGGTGGCGAATCGGGGGTGATGGCAGGTGGCGCAAGAAATGTTGCGATTGCCGGACAAGACTGGATCCCAGAACAGCAGGCGGCCCAGCTCGGCCTCGGCCCGGTCCACCGGCAGATAAAGATCATCAGTGACGGGGGCAGGCCAGTGATCGCTCGGGCCACCCGCAAAGGTGGCGGCGGGCAGGGCGGCAAGAGCAAGGCAAAGCAATCTCATGGCACACTTTCAAGGCGCGCACAGGCGCAACGTGGCAGATCCGTCACCCGCAAAGGGGCATTGATCGCATTCTGCATGCCGGACTGCGCCGAAACAAGTTCCGCGTCGCCAAGCATTACACGGAACGGTTGCCCGTCACAGTTCAACAGCAGAGACGTGGATTTCGGGTGACATGTTCGGCGCCGTAGTTTGCCGGTCGGTGGTTCGGATGGCGCGCCGTTTCGGGCGGCAAACTCGAGCGCTTCGATCCCGGCGTCAGACTGTAAGATGGCGGATCATCGATGCGTTCTGAAAAGTTCATCGCCCCGGTCGAACTCGTTCTCCGAGCCCTGACCGGGGGCGACGCTGGCGACATTTCGCCCAGCCGCGCACCTAATGGGGCAGCTGGGCGGCGTCGAGTCTCCTCCCACGACGCACGCCCCCAGATCTCTGGATCCGGTCATAAAATTTTGGCGTCACCGAGACGGCTTGTCCATGTTGAATGTCAATAAACCGCCTAATAATTTGGCATTCGGCGAAGATCTCGCGTCATAGGAAACTCAGGATGAGCGCGTTCAACCTGAGGTTGCCAATTGCCGGCGGTATGCCCGTGCGGTTCGAATCGGGACAGGCGGCGGGCCTCGGCTTCGTTGCCGTTCACCGGGAAGGTATCATAGCTGCGACCGCCCGGATGGGCGACGTGACAGATGCAGCCGCCGAGTGATTTTCCAGTCCAGGTGTCGAAGATATCGAAGGTCAGCGGCGCATCGACGGGCAGGACCGGATGCAGCGCCAGCGGTGGTTGCCACGCCTTGAACCGCACCGCACCGACGCTTTGCCCGGCGATGCCCGTGGCGGTCATCGGAACCGGGCGGCGGTTGCAGGTCAGGATAAAACGCTCGGGGTCGGCGGCGGTCAGTTTGGCCTGCATGCGCTCTACCGAACTGTCGGTATAACGCACGGTGCCACCGATGGCGCCGGTTTCGCCAAGAACGTGCCAGGGTTCCAGCGCCTGGCGGATTTCCAGATGCACTCCTTCGTATTCAACCTGGCCGCAGAACGGGAAACGGAATTCGGCCTGCGCCTGAAACCAGTCCGGCGACAGGTCGAATCCGTGATCGGACAGGTCGCGCAGCACGTCCAGGAAATCGGTCCAGATGAAATGCGGCAGCATGAACCGGTCGGCCAGAGTGGTGCCCCAGCGGGTCAGCGGGCCCTTGATCGGATCTGCCCACATCCGCGCGATGATGGCGCGCAGCAACAGTTGTTGCGCCAGAGACATGCGCGGATCGGGTGGCATTTCAAAGCCGCGAAATTCGACAAGCCCCAGCCGCCCGGTGGGTCCGTCGGGCGAATACAGCTTGTCGATGCAGATTTCGGCGCGGTGGGTGTTGCCGGTGACATCGACCAGCAGATTGCGGAACAACCGGTCCACCAGCCAGGGCGCAGGGGCTGTGCCTTGCCCGGGCAGCGGCACCTGCGCCAGCGCAATTTCAAGTTCATACAGCGCATCCTGCCGCGCCTCGTCCATCCGGGGCGCCTGAGACGTCGGTCCGACGAACATGCCCGAGAAAAGATAGGACAGCGATGGATGCCGGTTCCAGAACAGGATCAGCGAGGCAAGCAGATCAGGACGCCGCAGAAACGGGCTGTCGGCGGGAGTTGCACCGCCGACGACCACATGGTTGCCGCCGCCGGTCCCGGTGTGACGCCCGTCGATCATGAATTTATCGGCGCCAAGGCGGCACTTGTGGGCCTCGTCGTATACTGCTTCGGTGGTGGCGACACATTCGTCCCAATTCGCGGCGGGATGGATGTTGACCTCGACCACGCCGGGGTCTGGCGCGACGCGGATCACGTTCAGACGTGGATCGTCTGGCGGGCCATAGCCTTCGATATGAACCGCGACACCCCGTCGGGCCGCCGCTGCTTCGGCCGCCGCGACCAGTTCCAGATAATCCTCCAGCCGCTCGACCGGCGGCATGAAGACGCACAGCCGCCCGTCACGCGGTTCGACGGAAACGGCGGTGCGGACCTCTCCCTCAAGCTCGCTGATCTTCTGTTCGACGCGGTCCTGATGCGGCTCGGACGCGGTGAACGATGCGCGGGCCTGTCGGGTTTCCGCGCGTTCCGCATCGCTGGGTGATCGCGCGGAAGAGGTATGATCAGGGAGCGGCGGGCGGCTATCGAACGGATCCTGCGGGATGACATGGGGATAGCGCGATTCAGGCACATGGGGCAGGGCGTTCAGCGGCAGCCGATAGCCGACCGGGCTGTCACCCGGCACGAGGAACAGGTGACCGCGCCGCGTCTTCCACTTTTCCGATTGCCAACCCGAAAAGGATTGCGCCTGCCATGGCTGGATTGGTGTCGGTTTCATCGACGGTTTCTGGACGGGCAGGACATATCCCGATGGTGTGGTCAGGCCACGGTCAAACACCCGCGCGATGCGCTGACGCTCTTCAGGGTCGCTCAGCATGGAATTGCCTGGTGTGACGTTGTCGGGCAGGTTGCTTTCCTTGAGGATCCAGGTGCCGGGGTCTTCGTAAGCCGCGGTGACGTTTTCACCGGGGACACCAAGGGTTTCGGCCATGTCGGCCAGCAGCGTCGCGGCCTCTTCGGGCGTCGCCGTTCCGGCTCCGTCCTCATCGGCGGTATCCGAACGCGGTTCGATCGCGATCAGGTCGGGGTTCTGCCAGATCGGTTTGCCATCGGTGCGCCAGTACAGCGAAAACGTCCAGCGCGGCAGGGTTTCACCGGGATACCATTTGCCCTGACCGTAGTGCAAAAAGCCTCCGGGCGCGAAACGCTCGCGCAGCCGGCGGATCAGATCGTCGGCGAACTGCCGTTTCGTCGGGCCAACGGCGCCGGTGTTCCATTCCTCGGCCTCGAAATCGTCGATGCTGACAAAGGTTGGTTCGCCGCCCATGGTCAGCCGGACGTCGCCGTCGGCCAGAGCGCGGTCGACCTTGGCCCCCAGCGCGTTCAGGTCGGCCCATGCCGCATCGGAGAACGGTTTGGTGATGCGCGGATGTTCGGCCACCCGGGTCACTGACATGTCGAAGTCAAATTCGACCTCGGCAAAACTGGCCACGCCGGAAATTGGCGCTGCATTGCGATAATGCGGTGTGGCGGCCAGCGGAATATGCGATTCACCGGCCAAAAGCCCGCTGGTCGGGTCCAGCCCAATCCAGCCCGCGCCGGGCAGATAAACCTCGGCCCAGGCGTGCAGGTCGGTGAAATCCTTGTCGGTGCCCACCGGGCCGTCCAGCGCCACCAGATCGGGTTTCAACTGCACCAGATAGCCCGACACGAAACGCGCCGCCAACCCGAGATGGCGCAGGGCCTGGACCAACACCCACGACGTATCGCGGCACGACCCCTTGCCAGACTCAAATGTCTCCTCGGGGGTCTGCACGCCGGGCTCCATCCGGATGACATAGCCGATTTCATCAGCCAGACGGCGGTTCAGTGCGACGATGAAGTCATTCACATGGATCTTTTCGCGCGACACCCCGGCCAGAAATGCCGACAGATGCGGCCCTGCAGGTTCGGGCGTCATATAGATCGACAGATCGGGGCGAATTTCTTCGGGATATTCAAACGGCCAGAACTCGGCGCTGGCCTCGACGAAGAAATCGAACGGGTTATAGACCGACATGTCGGCGGTCACGTCGACTTCGATCTTCAACTCGCGCACCGGTTCGGGAAACACGAAGCGCGCCAGCCAGTTGCCATAGGGATCTTGCTGGTGGTTCACGAAATGCCCGCCCGGAGACACCTTGAGCGAGTGCGAGATCACCCGGGTGCGCGAATGGGGCGCGGGGCGCAGGCGGATCACCTGTGGCCCCAGAGTGACCGGGCGGTCGTATCGGTAATGGGTCAGGTGATAGATGCTGGCATGAATCGCCATGAATTACCCCTTGCTGCGCTGTGGCATTTGGTCTTGCGGATCGAGCGTGCAAGCCCGTGTCGTGCGCAGTATGGCACAGGCCTGCGGGCTATGGTCAACGCTCAGTTTGTTGTGGGCCCGTTTGTTGTGGACCGGTGGGGCGCGATCAGGTCCCGGATGAAATCAAGCTTGTCCATCACCGGCGCCGACAGGACAAAGGGATAAAGGTCAGGCTGCCCCAATGACCGGTTGATGGCGTTGACGGCAATCGACACAGGCACCCAGGCGTCGATCACGGATTGCGCATCGGGCGCGCCGTAAGGGTCGAACCGCACGCCCGGCTGCCCCATGTCATAGGCCCAGGCGGTTTCCAGCCCGTCCACCATATGCGTCCAATGCGCCCAGGTTTCGGCGAAATCCTCCCACGGGTGGGCGGCGGCATAGGCGGTGATGTGGTTCTGCCGCCAGTCGGCGGGCGGGCCGTTCTCATAGTGACGTTTCAGAGCCTCGCCATAGTCCGCGCGTTCGTCGCCGAACAGGGCGCGAAACCGGTCCGTTTGGGCACTGTCACGCACCAGCCTGTCCCAATAGAAATGGCCAATCTCATGGCGCAGATGCCCGACCAGCGTGCGATAAGGTTCGCCCATGGCGGCGCGCCGCGCCTCACGCTCGGCATCGTCGCCTTCGGCAATGTTCAGCGTGATCAACCCATTGGCATGGCCGGTCAGGACTGGTTTCGCGCTGCCGTCCTTGGCGATTTCGTCGGCCAGAAAATCGAACACGAGTGCGGGGGGCGCATCACCGACCGGGGTGGGCAGCCCCCAGCGGTGCAGCGAATAGAACAACTGCCGCTTGGCCAGTTCGATGGCGGCCCAGCGGGTGCGGTTCTCGTCGTTGCTCAGATCAGGAACGGTGCGGTTGTGACGACAAGCGGCGCAGAACAGCTCGCCATCCTCGACCAGCCAGTTGCACCCGGCGGGTTCAGCGTTGGCACAGGGGTGCACCGGCGTGACCATGTCAAAAGCAGAGGGCAGATAGCCCAAGGCGCTGCCGCAGACGACGCAGGCCGCGTTGTCAAAATGAACTTCGTTGCCACAGCTTGGGCAGGAAAAGCGTTTCATATTCTGGATCCCAAAATCGAGTCTGTATCAGATGGGGTTCGGCAGCGAGGCGCGCAAGCGCGCGGTGGAGGGTTGGATCGCAGGTGCAAGGCAAAGCCTTGGCACAGGGCTTGCATGACCCACCCGCGATTCAGACTTCGGACGATGCGTCGGCGAGCGCACCGCTCAGATGCTCGGAGAGCAGCGCCATGTCCCACGACGTCCCACAGCCGATGCGGATGCACCTGTCCTGCGGCGCAACAAACGGCATGCGGACAAAGATGTCACGGTCGATCAGCCCCGCCAGAACCCGGCGGGCAAAGGCTCCGTCGCGGCCACAATCGACAGTGACGAAATTCGTCGCCGAGGGCAGGGGGGTAAGGCCATGGGCGCGGGCAATACCGGCAATGGTGTCGCGAGCGATGGCGATGTCGGAAATGACACCGGCCAGCCACTCCTGATCTTGCAGGGCGGCCAAAGCGCCCGCCTGCGCGATCCGGGTCATGCCGAAATGGTTGCGGATCCGGTCGAAACTGGCGATCAGGTCGCGCGGCCCGATGGCATAGCCAACCCGTGCCCCCGCCATGCCGTAAACCTTTGAAAAAGTGCGCAGACGGATCACATTCGGGGTGTCGGGTGCGATGTCCGGGGCGGTCCCGGCCGGGGCACATTCGACATAGGCCTCGTCAAGCAGCAACAGGCAGGTATCGGGCAGGTTCGCCACCAGATCGGTAATCCGCTCCGCGTTGTGCCAGGTGCCCATGGGGTTGTCGGGGTTGGAGAGGTACAGCACCCGTGCATCGTGTTCGCGCACCATGGCGAGCAGCCCCGCAAGGTCTTCGTGATCGTCGCGGTAGGGCACCCTGTGCAGCGTGCCGCCATAGCCAGCGACATGATAATTGAAGGTCGGATAGGCGCCGTCGCTGGTGACCACGTTCACCCCCGGCGCCACAGTCATCCGGCACAGATACCCAAGCAGCGTATCGATTCCTTCGCCGATCTGGATATGACCCGGATCGATTGCGTGGAGTGTGGCAAGCGCCTGCCGCAGGTCATAATTCTCGGGGTCAGGGTATTGCCAGACCTCGCCCGCCGCCCGTTGCATCGCGGCAAGGGCGAGGGGAGAGGGACCAAACACGGATTCATTCGCGCCAATACGGGCGGCAAATCGGCGGCCACGCTGCCGCTCCTGCGCTTCAGGGCCGACGAAAGGGACCGTGGCCGGAAGGCTGGCCACATGGGGCGTCAGAAAAGCGGACATGGCAGTGGCCCTTTTACATGGATGGCGCGGGTGGTGGGGGCGGATGCCTCCGGCGGGAGTATTTGGACAAAGAAGAAACCGGGTTAGCCGATTTCCTGAAGGCGCGTCAGTGCGGTTTGCAGCCGGGTCTGCTCTTCGGCCCGGTTGGCAGCCTGAGCTTCGGTTTCCACGATGACGTCGGGGGCGGCGTTTTCACGGAACTTCGGGTTTTTCAGGCGACCGTTCAGCCCTGCCAGCTCTTTGTCGACCTTGCCCAATGCTTTGACCAGCCGATCCTTTTCCGCTGAAACGTCGATGATATCGGCCAGAGGCAAGGCGAAGGTGCCACCTGCCACGGTGATCGTCGCGCTGCCCTTGGGGGCAGCGGCCGCATTGGCCAGACTGTTGATCCGGGCCAGTTTCAGGATCATCGGCGCGTTGTTCTGCCAGGCGGTTGCCCCGGCCGCGTCGAGATCAAGTTGCAGCAAATCAATCTTGAGCGCGGCGGGAACGTTCATTTCACCGCGAACCGAACGGATCGATTCGATCAGCGAGATCACCCAGTTCATTTCCCTATCAGCGTTCTCATCGATCAATTCAGCGCCGTAGGTGGGCCAGTCGCCATGGATCAGCATTTTCTGCCGCTCGGCCAGTCCCCAGAGCTCTTCGGTGATGAAGGGCATGATCGGGTGCATCAGGATCAGGCATTGGTCCAGCACCCAGGCGAGGGTCTTGCGGGTCTCGGTTTTCTCTTCTGCGGTGCCGTCAAGCAGCAGGGGTTTGGACAGTTCGAGATACCAGTCACAGACCTTGCCCCAGACGAAGACATACAGCGCGTTGGCGGCATCGTTGAAACGATAGGATTCAAGGGCTGCGTCGACTTCGGCCCGGACCTTGGCGGTTTCTCCGACAATCCAACGGTTGACCGTCTTTTTCGCGTCGTCCTGACTCCGCGTGTGAACAGAACCGAAGGGCACTTCGTTCATTTCGGCAAAACGGAAAGCGTTCCACAGTTTGGTGCCGAAATTGCGGTTGCCCGCGATGCGCGAGGTCGACAGCTTTAGATCGCGGCCCATGGACGCCATGGAGGTGAGCGTGAAACGCACCGCATCGGCGCCGTATTCTTCGATCAGGTCAAGCGGATCAAGCACATTGCCGAGGGATTTCGACATCTTCTTGCCCTTCTCGTCGCGCACCAGCGCGTGGACGTAAACCGTTTCGAAAGGTTTCTGCCCCACGACTGCGTATTGCATCATCATCATCCGGGCGACCCAGAAAAAGATGATGTCGAAACCGGTGATCAGGACGGAGGTGGGAAAATACTTTTGCAACGCTTCGGTGTTTTCGGGCCAGCCGAGTGTGCCGATCGGCCAGAGGCCGGAGGAAAACCATGTGTCAAGCACGTCTGGGTCACGCCACACCGGATAGGCCAGCTTTGTGGGGTCTTGGCTGACGTTGTATTCGGCCAGAGATGCGGCAAGCCGGTGCACCGCCTCGTCCCGGTTGGCGACTTCGACCACCCGGGCGGCAAAGAGCGGGCTGGGCAGCGCGGCCAGATCGTCGCGGAACTTGTCGGCCACGGCTGCGATGTCGACCGCACAATGGTGGCGGCGGCCCGAGTGGATCAGATGGTCGCGGGTCAGCAGCGACAGCAGTTCGACCTCGTCGAGTGCGTTGTCCCCGTCGTCGTGGAAAGAGGAAGTGTGCAGATCCAGCCCGTACCAGACCGGAATCTGGTGCCCCCACCACAATTGACGGGAGATGCACCATGGCTCGATATTTTCGAGCCAGTTGAAGTAAACCTTGCGGTCCTGTTCAGGCAGGATTGTCACCTCGCCCGAACGGACGGCATCGATGGCGGGCTGGACGATCTTTGCGGTGTCCACAAACCACTGGTCGGTGAGCATCGGCTCGATCACCACTTTCGAGCGGTCACCAAAGGGCTGCATGATCTTCTTGTTCTCGATCAGGGGCAGCCATTCATCGCCTTCGGGGGCGAAGCAGACCGCGCCATCGTCGTCGCGGGGTTCGACACGCACCATGACGGCCAGATCATCGGCGATGATCTGCGCGACGATCTGCTTTCGGGCCTCGAACCGGTCGAGGCCGCGCAGGTCGTCGGGAACGAGGTTGAGCGTGTCGACCTCGGCTCCGGTGAACGCCGCACCGCTGGCGATGTCCTGCGCCCGGGCGGCGCACTCGGCATAGGATGCACCATCGGCGCGCATGTGGGCGCGGGTGTCCATCAGGCGGTACATCGGGATGTTGCCGCGCTGGGCCACTGCATAGTCGTTGAAATCATGGGCCCCGGTGATCTTGACCGCGCCCGAGCCAAAGGTGGGGTCGGGATATTCATCGGTGATGATCGGGATCAGCCGGCGGTGTGCCTTTGGCCCCACGGGGATTTCGCACAACTGCCCGACGAGGGAGGCATAGCGTTCGTCCGAGGGGTGAACCGCCACCGCTCCGTCGCCCAGCATGGTTTCGGGCCGGGTGGTGGCGATTGCAATATAATCGCGGGTTTCGCGCCGGATTTCGTTCCCGTCGGCGTCTTTTTCGATGTATTCATAGGTTGCGCCATTCGCCAGCGGATATTTAAAGTGCCACATGTGGCCGTCGACTTCGGTGCTTTCCACCTCGAGATCAGAAATCGCGGTTTCGAAATGCGGATCCCAATTGACCAGACGTTTGCCGCGATAGATCAGCCCTTTTTCGTGCAGATCGACAAAAACCTTGATCACCGCGTCGTGGAAATTGCCTTCTTCCCCCTTGGGGGCACCCGGTGCGCCGGACATGGTAAATGCCTCGCGCGACCAGTCGCAGGAGGCGCCGAGGCTTTTCAACTGACCGATGATTGTGCCGCGCGACAGAATCTTTTGCTGCCAGACGCGCTTTACAAAGGCTTCCCGGCCCATTGTCTGCCGGTCAGGCTCGCCAGTTGCGGCCATGACACGTTCGGTCACCATCTGGGTGGCGATGCCTGCGTGATCGGTGCCCGGCTGCCACAGCGTGTCGAAGCCGCGCATGCGGTGCCAGCGGATCAGGATGTCCTGAAGTGTGTTGTTGAACGCATGTCCCATGTGCAACGAGCCGGTGACGTTCGGCGGCGGGATCATGATCGAGAAGGTTTCGGCGCGCGAGGCATTTGCGCCGGCGACGAAGCAGCCGGCCTTTTCCCAGGCGGCATAAAGCCGGTCTTCGGCCTGATTTGGCTGGAATGTCTTTTCCATCGGCATCTGCTGTCCCCTTTTCGCGTTAATAATGAAATAGCGAAGCGGGACGGCAAGGGAAAGAGCGGTTCGCGGCGGGCGGACCTGCACGGTGAAGAATCAGCCGCGGAGTCAGGTCGGGCGGTCGACCTTTGTGGACAGATGGATCAGGCTTTCGGTGTCGCGCACACCGGGGATCGCCACGATCCGGTCCAGCGTCTGGTCCAGATCTTCGGTTGTCTCGGCGGCCAGTTGCAGGATCAGATCTATCCGTCCCGTGGTGCTGTGCACCGTCTCGATCTCGGTGATGTCACGCAGGCGCGCGATAACGGCGGCCACGGTGCGCGGTTCCAACTGCACAAGGACGGTGGCGCGCACCCGTTTCAGCGAAAGGGCACGGCCCAGTTTGACCGTGTATCCGGCGATCACTCCGGTGCTTTCCAGCCGTTCGATCCGCGCCTGAACGGTGGAACGCGCAACCTTGAATCGACGCGCAAGTTGCGATGTGGAGGTCGAGGAATTGCCCACAAGGGCGGCCAACAGGCGCTGATCGAGTTCGTCCATGAGATTCCCATCAATTCGCCCGTCCGACCGCGCATATTAACGACGTTTCTGCACAGTTCAACTCTGTTCATCGGTAAAAGCAACCAGCATATGACGCCACAGAACTCAGGAGTTAAGGGCGCGCGTTTCGTACCTGACCTGGTGTGGTGAACCTTTGCAGGCACCTCCCAACTGACGGGTCAAAATGATCCGAAGGGCAAGAGAAACGCGGCTCCAAATGCTTGAGGAGACAGGACCATGGGCCTTTCGAAAACCATCTTTTCAAATCCGACCGAATTTCTGACCCGCGAACAGCCGGACGATCCGGTGCTGTTCTTTGCGCCGATGGTTCTTCAGGCGACGGCGAAACGGTTTCTGACGGGTTTTCCAGGGCTTGTGACCTATGCGGTGAAATCCAACCCCGACGAGATGGTGGTGGCCAATCTGGCCGCTGCCGGTATCCGGGGATATGACGTCGCCTCGATCTTTGAAATCGACCTGATCCGCCGCATCGCGCCCGGGGCTGCCATGCATTACAACAACCCCGTCCGGTCGCGCAGCGAAATTGCCCGCGCCGTCGAGTTGGGCGTGACATCGTTCAGCGTCGACAGCCATTCTGAACTGACCAAACTGCACGAGATCGTTCCTGCCGGGGCCGAAATCGCCGTGCGGTTCAAGCTGCCGGTGAACGGTGCGGCCTATAACTTTGGCGCCAAGTTCGGCGCGACCGCCGAAAAGGCGACGGAGTTGCTGAAGGCCGCGCAGGACATGGGTTTCGTCGCCTCGCTGACCTTCCATCCGGGCACGCAGTGTACCGATCCGATGGCTTGGGATGCCTATATCCGCACGGCGGCGCGCATCGCGGATGACGCCGGTGTCCGGATATCGCGGCTGAACGTGGGCGGTGGTTTTCCGTCGCATCGTCTGAACGATGTGGCACCCGAGCTTGAGACGATCTTTGCGCTGATCGACCGGGTGGCCGGTGAAGCCTTTGGCGAAGAACGCCCTGATCTGGTGTGCGAGCCGGGGCGCGGTCTGGTGGCCGAATCCTATTCCCTTTCGACTCAGGTGCGTGCGATTCGCGACGATGAGCATGTTTTCCTGAACGATGGAGTCTATGGTGGGCTGGCGGAACTGCCGCTGATCGGCATCATCGACCGCGTCGAAGTGCGTTCGCCCGAGGGCGAGCATCGCACCGGCGAAGGAACCGGACGCATCGTCTTTGGCCCGACCTGTGACAGTGTCGACCGGCTGCCGGGTGAGCTGGTGCTGCCGGGGGATATGATCGAGGGCGATCATGTAATATTTCACGGGCTCGGCGCCTATTCCACCGCCACGGTGACCCGGTTCAACGGTTTTGGCAACTTCCAGATCGTCACCGTCATGGCGCTGCACTGAAGCCTGTCCGCGCGCGTGAAATGAAATCAGCGGCAGGCGGGGCTGGACATGGCCCCGGCTGCCGTTAGTGTCTGCGACGACAGAATAGCGCGACGATCGCAGGAGAACACCATGGACGCATTCGGCAAATCGCAGCCCGCCAAGCGGGTCGAAGATGTACGTTTCCTCACCGGGGGTGGGCGTTATGTCGACGATATTGCACCCGAAGGCGCGTTGTACGGGTTCGTTTTTCGCAGTCCTGTGGCCCATGCCGAAATCGACGGAATCGATGTCGCCGACGCCCGCGCGGCACCCGGCGTGCGTCTTGTGCTGACGGCTGAAGATATCGAAACCATGGGTGCCAGACTGGCGATGGCATTTTCGCGCGTCGAGAATCGCGATGGCACCAAGGGCTCGGGCGCCGAACGTCCGTTCCTCGCCAAAGGCCGGGTGCGGTTCGTGGGCGAGCCGGTGGCATTCATTGTCGCCGAAACTCTTGCGCAGGCCCGGGATGCGGCCGAACTGATCGAATTCGACTATACCGATCTGCCCGTCAAACTGGACGTCGTACCGGGCGGACAGACGCTTCACGATGACACGCCCGACAATGTGGTTTTCGACTGGGGCATGGGCGACGAGGCCGCAACCGAAGCCGCATTCAAGGCCGCAGCGAAGACCGTCAGCCTGTCGATTGACGACAACCGGGTGATCTGCAATTCGATGGAACCACGCGGAGCCTATGCCGAATGGGCCAATGACCGGCTGCATGTCTGTTTCAACGGGCAGGGCGTCTGGGGGCTCAAAACCGACATGTCCGAGACGTTCGATCTGAAGCCCGAACAGGTGCGCATTACCACCCCCGATGTGGGTGGCGGTTTCGGGATGAAGGGCTTTGCATATCCCGAATACCTGATGCTTGCGGCGGCGGCGATACAGTTGAAACACCCCGTCCGCTGGATGGGCGAGCGGACGGAATCGATGCTGTCCGACAACGCGGGTCGCGATCTGGTCAGTCAGGCGGAACTGGCGTTTGACGACGATAACAAGATTACTGCTTATCGCATCACGTCCCGGTGCAACATGGGCGCATATTCCAGCACTTTCGCACAATTCATCCAGACACAGCTGTTTTCCCGCGTCCTGACCGGTGTTTATGACGTTCAGACGATCTGGATGCAGGCCACCGGCGTGTTCACCAACACCACCCAAGTCGATGCCTATCGCGGCGCTGGCCGCCCCGAGGCGATTTTCGCACTGGAACGGATGATCGATTACGCCGCCCGCGAGTTGGTCGTCGATCCCTGGGAAATCCGGCGGAAAAACTTTATTCCCGCCGATGCCTTCCCCCATGACACGCCGGTCGGCGAAACCTATGACGTGGGCGATTTCCACCGGCTTCTGGCCAGCGCCGAGGAACATTCCGACCGCGCCGGGTTTGCCGCGCGCCGCGCCGACAGCGAAGCCCGGGGGCAGTTGCGCGGGCAGGGGCTGTGTTACTATATCGAATCGATTCTCGGCGATCCGTCCGAAACCGCAGCGGTCGAATTTCAGGACGACGGCACCGTGTTGATCTTTGTCGGCACCCAGAGCAACGGACAGGGCCACGAAACCGTCTATGCCAAATTCCTGTCCGATCAGACCGGAATTCCGATGGATGCAATCAGTGTGGTGCAGGGCGATTCCGATCGTATTCCCCATGGCGGTGGCACCGGTGGATCTCGATCAGTCACCACGCAGAACAACGCCACACTGTCCACCGTGGCAAAGATGGTGAGCCAGTTCGGCGCGTTTCTGGCCGATGAATTGGGTGTCGCCCCCGAGGATGTGAGCTTTGACGACGAACGCTTCCGTGCCACGGGGCGCAACGAAACCCCCGACATGCTCGAAGTTGCGGCCATGGCCCGGAACAAGGGGCGCGCCGACCTGCTGAAAATCACCGAAACAGCCAAATTGCCCGGGCGGTCCTTTCCCAACGGCGCTCATGTGGCCGAGGTCGAGATCGACCCGGAAACCGGCGTGGTGACGGTTGAAAGATACACGGTGGTCGATGATTTCGGCAATCTGATCAATCCGATGCTGGCCGAAGGTCAGGTGCACGGCGGGGTGGCACAAGGGATCGGACAGGCGCTGACCGAGCGGGTGGTGTTTTCGGACGAAGGGCAGTTGCTCACCGCCACTTTCATGGATTACGCCATGCCCCGGGCCGACGACCTGCCGATGATTGCGTTTTCCACCCAACCGGTACCCTCGACGGCCAACATTCTTGGCATGAAGGGCTGCGGCGAGGCGGGAACCGTTGGCGCGCTTGCGGCGGTGGCCAACGGGGTGCTGGACGCGGTCTGGGACCGGGGCATCCGCCAGATCGACATGCCGTTCACGCCACATCGCGTCTGGCAAGTCCTGAACCAAGCGGGTGGGGCAAGGATTGCGGCGGAATAAACAACGCCGCATCCATCAGACCGGTCCTGCGTCCTGGCGTGGGCCGGTCGATCATGTGGTCATACTGGACGGCACCATGTCATCGCTGGAGCCGGGGTGCGAAACCAATGCCGGTCTGATCTGGAAACTGCTGGATGAACTGACCCCACGCACCGACCTTTCCGTGCGATACGAACCGGGACTGCAGTGGGACAGCTGGCGCCAGGTTCGCAACGTGATCATCGGGCGCGGTCTGAACTCACAGATTCAGCGGGCCTATGGCGCGCTCGCGTCGCGCTGGCGGCCGGGCGACCGGATATTCCTGTTTGGCTTTTCCCGTGGCGCCTATGCGGTGCGTTCGCTGGCCGGAGTGATCGACCGGGTGGGGCTGGTGCGCAGCGATCAGGCGACAGTGCGCACGATCACCGCCGCCTATCGCCTGTACCGCAAAGCGCCCGAGGCCGAGGTGACCCGCGCCTTTTCCGCCGCCTATTGCCACGAAGGCGTTCAGGTCGAAATGATCGGTGTGTTCGATACGGTCAAGGCGCTTGGCCTGCGCGCGCCCCTGCTCTGGCGCTATTCCCAGCCGCACCATGCGTTCCACAATCACGACCTTGGCCGCACCACGCGCCACGCGTTTCATGCCTTGGCACTGAACGAAACCCGCCGCGCCTATGAACCGGTCTTGTGGCAAACCACGCCAGAGCAAAAAGCAACCTGCGTGCAGATGTGGTTTCGTGGCACCCATGGCGACATCGGAGGCCATCAATACTGCCTGTCGGCCTGTCGCCCGCTGGCCAACATTCCTCTGGTCTGGATGCTGGAAAACGCCGCCGAATGCCAGCTCCCGCTGCCTGACGATTGGCGCAGCCGGTTCCCCACCGACCCAGACGCACCCTCGGCCGGATTGGTCCGCGGTTGGGCAAAACTGTTCCTGAACCGTGCACGCCGTCCCTTCGGGGTTGATGCCAGCGAGCAGATACATCCCACCGCCCAGCCTGTATCGATCCCGTCGTCTTCTTCTTTGTAAAAATACTCCCGCCGGAGGGGTATCACTTCCGTATCACGCGATCTCATAGAAGGCCGAGATTTTAAATCTGGCTTTAATTTTAGCGAGGTAGCGTCTCACTGCGGCTCGGTAGCTTCCGGGCAGTGCCAGTTGAGTTTGTAGATATTTCGGAGGTAGGCATATGGCAAAATCAAAATTCTATACGGTGGCGCAGTTGAGATCGCTGCCATCAGGAAAGCATTGCGACGGTCAGGGGCTTTGGCTGTTCAAGAGGAAGGACGGCGGCGCCCAGTGGAGCTTTCGGTTTTCATTGTATGGGCGACAGCGTGAAATGGGACTGGGCGCCTATCCACTCCTCTCGCTCGCAGACGCCAGGAAAGCAGCAGAGGAAATGCGGCGGATCGTGGTAAATGGCGATGATCCCGTCAAGATCAAGCAACGGCAAAGAAATCTGGCCAGCGCGGAGGCAGGCCGGTTTCATATCTTGGCGCAAGCTGCGTTTGAAGCTCATCGATCGACTCTGAAACATGATGGCGCGGATGGCTCGTGGTTTAGTCCGATCAAGAATCATCTTCTGCCGCATCTGGGTATGATTCCTGTCGTGAAGATTGACCAACATGACATCAAGCACGCCCTCTCCCATGTTTGGGAGACCTCGCCCGTAACAGCGAAGAAGGCGCTGTCCCGACTGAAGCTGATCCTGACATATGCTACCGCCGAGGGCTTCGACGTGAATCTCAGTATCGTCGAGCAGGCGCGGATCTTACTTGGCGCACCGCGGCACCAAGTCACGCATATCGCGGCTCTCGACTGGGCCGATGCGCCCTCGTTCTACCAATCGCTTAGCGATCTCGTGCCTGTCGAACTGGCACTCCGTATGTTGATGCTGACCGGAGTTCGCTCGGACGCGATCAACAACATGCGTCTCGAGCAGATTGAAGGCGATATCTGGACGGTCCCAAGCGAGCATGTGAAAGGCCGGAAGGGATTCTGCAAACCCTTCCGCGTGCCGTTGTCCATGGAAGCGCTGCGAGTGATCGAGTTGGCGCGCGCGATCGAGCAGGGTGGTTATCTTTATCCCAACAGTCGAGACGGATCACTGAACAAAATGGCGATGCGCAACTTGATGGTCTTCCGTGGCCTTGAAGCCCGACCACACGGGTTCCGCGCCACAATGCGGACTTGGCTGTCTGACCGCACAGAGTGTTCGCGGGAAGTAGCTGAGGCCTGCTTGGGACATTTTGTCGTCAATGAGGTGGAGGATGCCTATAACCGTGCTGATTATTTGGAGCGGCGCAGACCCTACATGTCCGCATGGGCAGATTATCTAATCGTTAGGATGTGACAAGGTCGCCCCGTGTCCGGTGCTTTGAGGACGCCGGAAGGAAGGGCGGGAAGGAGACATTCGCTGCAACATAGCATTATGTGCATTCGGGCTGTTTGTTGAATTCACTTCATCAACAAGAATAACTCTTGGCGCTTAATTATGTTTGCGGTATGGAGACGCCGTATATATTTTCCATGGGACCGAATGGAGAGCAGGATGTCTACAGTCGAACGTTGCGCAGTCAACATCACCGGGTCCGGCGATAAGGCTATCGTATTTTTGCATGGTTACGGTTGTGACAGTGGCATGTGGCGCAAAGTAGCCCCAGCCTTTGAAAAGGATTTTCGCGTCGTTACCTATGATCTCATGGGGTACGGGAAGTCTGCAGCAACGCATTATGACATGGTCCGCTATGCCACCTTGGATGGCCATGCGGATGACCTGATCGCAATATTGGAAGAACTTCAGTTGAAGGATGTGGTCGCGGTCGGCCACTCTGTGAGCGCGATGACTATTGGACTGGCCGCGACACGTCGTCCGGATTTGATCGGGAGACTGGTTATGATTTGCCCGTCGCCCAGTTATGCCAACGATAACCCCTATGTAGGCGGATTCGAGCAGCGCGATCTTCTTGGCCTGCTCGATGTTCTTGACGTGAATTATCTGGGGTGGGCGCACGAGATGGCACCGCAGATCATGGGGGCATCAGATCGCCCGGAACTCGCCAAGGAATTGACGGATAGCTTTTGCCAAACTGATCCAGCCATCGCCAAACATTTTGCAAGGGTCACGTTTCTCAGCGACCATCGCAGCGACGTGAAGGCTATTGCGCAGCCTACCTTGGTGTTGCACTGTCAAGACGACGTTTTGGTGCCACCATCTGTCTGGACTTGGCTGACGGACAATATGCAGAACGCTGAGTTGATAGTACTGGAAGCAACGGGCCACTGCCCACATATCAGCTATCCTGAAGCAACGACAGAGGCGCTCGCTGAGTTTGTGCGGCCGCGTATTGCCGCGTGAGCAGTGGCTTCGATGGCCTGATGCATCCTGATTTATGGCCTTGTGGTCTTGTGGTCATGGATGGGGCGGGTCATATCCAAAAGTCCAATGTCACGCTAAGAAGGTGGCTGGCGATGGATGCTGCTGGGCAAGGCGAAAGCGTTCGTTTCGCCGATATTTTGTCGAGAGCAGGCCGGATCTATTTCGAAACTCATCTGCGGCCGCTTCTGCTCATGCAGGGTTACTTTTCGGAAATTTCCATAGAGCTTGAACGACCCGACGGCACACGTGTTGCTGTATATATGAATGGTAGTGCAACCCTGTCCGACGGTCGCATGGTCAATGCCCATTTCAGCATGTTCCAAAACGAGCACCGCCAAGCATTTGAACATGAACTGGTAGCTAAGCGGCGCGTAAGTGAAGCGTTCAAAGTTCTTGTCGGGTCTTCACCTTATGCCATTATGTCTGTGAGCATGGACAGGGGAATCGCGTTTGGAACTGAAGGCGTGAACGGTCGCTCTTGCCTGTGAGGGCGAGATGGATTCTGAATTGGGGATTGCGTTCACGGAGTCCTCATCCTCATGCAGATTTTTCTATCCGCCTTC
>NZ_VSJK01000019.1 GCF_008085915.1 Oceaniovalibus sp. ACAM 378
GAAGGCGGATAGAAAAATCTGCATGAGGATGAGGACTCCGTGAACGCAATCCCCAATTCAGAATCCATCTCGCCCTCACAGGCAAGAGCGACCGTTCACGCCTTCAGTTCCAAACGCGATTCCCCTGCCTGAACAGGGGTGGATTGTTCTTTGTTCAGGACCGAATGGGGCGCGATTGCCGACCTTTCCGCGCTTGGAAATTTCGCTCGATGGTGTCGGCCTCTGTGATGGAGCGCGGACCGTTTGATCCGCTGGAGAACGACCGAATCACCAAGTTGGGGCGTATCCTCCGCAAGAGCCGTATTGATGAACTTCCGCAGATCATCAATGTGTTGCGTGGTGACATGAGCCTTATCGGCCCGCGTCCCGACGCGCTGTCTCATGCGTCGGTCTATCTGCTGGAGATCCCGGGCTATCGCGATCGCCATTCTGTTCGTCCGGGCATCAGCGGCTATGCTCAGGTGATGGTCGGATATGTGGATGGGCTGGACGGCATCAACCGAAAGGTCGCGGCAGATCACTACTACCTCCGGAACGCATCCATCAGGTTCGATTCGTGGATTGCCTGGCGTACCATCGCCGTTATTCTGATGAGAAAAGGCGCGTAAGTCCGTTTGCCGTGGGCTGAGTGAACAGAGCGCGAGTTCTTTCCAAGAATAGTAATGTTCATTTTCACGCAGAAGTCAGCCGCGCTCTCCATCAGGATGTGAGTCATCCAAAATGGATTTCTCACGGTTCATGCGTCGGGCAAGCGGTTTGGTGGCCTTATTTCTTTTTTTCTGACTGCTCCGACTGCGCTTGCCTTGATGCGAAAGCTGTCGTTTCCGGTTTCCAACATGGGAAATGGCTGCCTGAGGCTGTCATAGGGGCCGCAACGCACCGCGACAGGGCCAACAGGTTTGGGGAAAACTGTTCCCTTCAAGTATCGACTCGCGTAAATTTACCGTCCCCGTCCACCAGAATTATGGTGAGAGACGCGCATGTCAGCTAAGCCATGCGTTGACGTCGAATCAACCTATAGGTGTAAAATGCGTTTGATCTGGGCAGCTATGGGACCGATCCTCCTCGCTCTGCTGAGCGGTTGCGGTGGGCAAGGGGATGAGGCGCCCTTGCCGGAAGGTGCGGAGGTGACGACGCCTGCATTTGAAAGCTATACGACGAATGACAGTGGTTTCAGTCGTGTGCGTCGTGACAACTCGACCGACGCAGATGCCACTGTGATTGCGCAGTTCGAGGATGCAAACCCGAACGATCCAGCAGGGTATCGAAGCCTGATCGCCCTGTCGGATAAGGTCTATGCGGGGTCAATGACCATTGAGGTGCTTGCCGAGGTCGCGGGCACTGGGGGAACCGAAACGGTCACCCGCGTGCTGCGTCTGACCGCCGACCAGGCCCCGTTCCAGAATGAACAGAACGGCAAGCTGGTTTCGGCGACGGGCACCTATTACCTGCGCGGGCAGAACTTTGTCTGGGCCGCGATTGACGGTGAACCCATCCGCAGTGGCAGCGACAGCAACGGCCTTGTTGATCTGGTTCTGAATTTCGACACCCAGACCGCCGACATCAACCTGCGGACCGGCGTCACCGGCACATCCGAGGTCCGCACCGAGATTGCAGCCGAC
This sequence comes from Oceaniovalibus sp. ACAM 378, assembly GCF_008085915.1. Lineage (GTDB taxonomy): Bacteria > Pseudomonadota > Alphaproteobacteria > Rhodobacterales > Rhodobacteraceae > Oceaniglobus. The sequence continues at coordinate 1,623 of NZ_VSJK01000019.1, forward strand.
AAGTTGCCATTCAACATCCGGTCCGGCGCCTATGGTGGCGATATTACGGTGCAGGTCTGGGACCCCGACAGCAGCACAATCTTTGCAATCGACGGCAGCCTGCGCGGCAATATCGGCGGCACGCCTGCCTATGAAGATAGTCTGCATGGCATGACAACATCGGGCGTCTATACCGCAGAGGGCACCGTCGAGGGTACGGCCGTTATGGTCGATGGCGTCTTTGTTGGTGCTGATCCAAATGCGCTGCCCTAGCCTTTACGGCGCGTTGCTGTGCCTCATGCTGGGCTCTGCCGCCCAAGCTGACGCACTCGACCGTGCCCGAATTGCAAGCATCGCCGGGTCTGAACGCTTGCGGGTGTTTACCTATGGCAAGCTGCTGGAGACTGGCTCGGCCCCAAGGGCCGTGGTTGTGCAGGTGAAACGCAACATGGTCAGCCAAGGCTTTTACTTTGAGCCCGGCGCAAACCGTGTGATTGCCACCGAAGCCTGGGCTGCGCCAATCCTCAGCTATGACGGCAACATCAACGGCGGGGCGCTGCAGGACAGTTTTACCTTCAATGGCTTCGTCTTCGAGGCTGATCCCGCATTCCGCGCCAAATCAGGTGTCGTCATGGGGCTTGCCGCAGGGGCTGTTGCGCGGCTGGCATGGGCCAATGGGCGCTATGTCGAAGGACGGTTGCGCGGCGAGGCGGTCTGGTCGCCCGAACACAGCATCGGTCGCAGCAATGCCGAGCTTGCGTTGTGCAGCCGCAATCATGTGACCGGCTGGACCTTTCTTGATCTGTGCCAGACCGCCTCGGTGGTGGAGCGCGAACTTGGGTCAAACACGTCGCAGAAAACCGCGCTTGCGATGACGCAGTTGTTTCAGACAACAGCAGGATATCACGAGGTGAGCGCCGAAGTTGCTCAGGCGCAGTATGACACCGGGCATCAACCTTCGGTCACGCTGTCATGGGGTGCCGTTTGGAACCATGCTGCAACAAAGCTCTCGCTGACCAAAGCGGCACCGATCAACGGGGAAACCGCATTGAACAGCCGGATCGCTGCCGATGTGCAATGGCTGTGGGACGGGCGCCCGGTGGGGGTGGGGCTGTGGCATCAACGCGCCTCTGGCGGTGCCTTTCTCGGCACACCGCGCACTGACATGGCAACCGGGATCAGCTTTTCATATCAGCTGCGTCCTGGTCTGACGGCGCAACTCGGCTATATGACCAACCACTCGAGCGTCGATTTCTTTGACTATGCGCAGGCTTCGCTCAACGTGCGTTTCGACGCCCTGCGTTGGTAGCCCCTGCAGACTTCTCTGTGGTGCGTCGGCTGCGACGAAGCTATCGTTTCGTCAGCCTGTGCCCTTGAGCTTGGGGGCATAAATTGGCGGCGGGGTCAGAGCATGAATTCTAAGTCGACCGAGAATCCGGGACGCGAGGTCGTTATGACCCACGGGGTTCTCAGCAAAGACCCCGAAGATCTGTTCTATGGCAAAGGGTGGCGCGTCGGACGCGCGGTCCTGCGAGAGGCGTTCCTGAGGCTCCGGGGTGACGATGCGTTCGGATTGGCGGGCAACGTCGCCTTCCGTGCCTTGATGGCGATCTTTCCGTTTCTGATTTTCACAAGTGCGATGACGGCTTTCATCGGCGACCGGTCCATGGCCGATGATCTGATCGATTTCCTGATCGCCATCGTGCCGCCAGCTTTGATCGAACCGATCGTCTCGGAGGTCGAGCAGGTGATGAAGGTGCCGCGCGGCGATGTTCTCAGTATCGGGATCCTGCTGACGATCTGGTTCGCGGTCGGCGGCGTAGACGGCGTGCGTGTCGGATTGAACCGCGCCTATGGAATCCGTGAAACCCGGTCGCTGGTCATGATCTATGGCGTCCAGATCTTGATGGTCGTTCTTGCCAGTCTGGTTCTTGCGCTGGTCGGCTACCTTCTGGTCCTCGCGCCGCGGGCGGGATCGTGGCTACACACCCTCATACCGGGCTTTGATCCCGCATCGGTTACGGTCAGGTTGATCCGTTTTCCTGCCTCAGCGGCCCTGTTCGTGATCGCGCTTTTTGCGGCACATGTGTTGCTCCCGGCGCGTCGGACCAAGTTTTCCAACATTTGGCCGGGTGTCGTCTTTACCGCAGCCGCATGGACGCTTCTTGCCGTTGTCTTTTCGTTTTACGTGCGCAGTTTTGGCACCTACGCAAGCTATTACGCCGGCATGGCCGGGATCATCGCCGCCCTCTATTTCATGTATCTCTCGGCCCTTATCCTGATCTTCGGCGGAGAGCTTAACCGCGCGCTGCGGATCCGGCGCCTTGCCCGCGCGATGACAGACTGACGGGCTTTTGGCGTGACCGAAGGGCAGGGGCTTTTTGCGGGCATACAGCCGGAACAGCTTTCCATCGGCCCCGTAGGCTTGAACGCGCAGATAGAGTGCGTGAGCGATGCGGTGCTGAACCGCTGATTTCGGCGCGGCTGCGCAAAATTCGGTCACAATCGTTGCACGCGAACAGGTGATGCAACGTCCGGGCGTCACCGTGACCCCGACCCGAATAGCCTGCATATTTTCGATCAGCGTATGGGTCTGCGGTTGGAAATGGCGGGCCGCCGACAGTAGAACTGTTTCCTGTTGCGCAGGCCGGGAAACGAGTTTGCGGCGGGGGATACGTCCCCCCGCCGTTTCACCAATCAGCCGCGCCGGTCGCCGCGCTTGCCGTGATCTCCACGATCCCCACGGTCTCCACGATCGCCGCGCTTGCCGTCCCCGCGGTCGTGCCCGCCGCGATCGTCGGCGTCGATCTTGCCATCGTCGTTGCGGTCCATCCGCTCGACCACATTGCCAAACCGCTGATCCATCTCGGCCTGTGTCACAACGCCATCGCCGTCACTGTCGAGATTCTGGAATGCATCGACCATCCGGTCGCGGATCATTTCCAGATAGATCGTCTCGAACTCATCCAGCGAGATGTCGCCCTCGCCAGATGTGTCGGCACCGGTCACGAGGGTTGCGCGGAAGGTGTCGATCTCGGCTTGGGTCACCGCTCCGTCAGCGTCTGCGTCTACTTTTTGCATCATCGCGCCGAACATCCCCGGTCCGCCGCGTCCGCCCTTGTGGCCGTGTGACGCGCCGGGGGTCGCCGTGGCCGAAGTTTCGGTTGGCTCGGTTGTCGGCTCGGGTGCGGTCTGTGCCGTGGCGATGGTCAGGCCGGACAGAACCGTGCCGATGATCAGCGCGCCGACGGGGAGGAGTTTGGAGGTTTTCATGACTTGTCCTTCTCGGTGGAGGCCGAGGCGGGTATCGCCCCTGCAACAGTCACCTAAGGGGGATCGACGCGGGAGGTTTGTCAGCACGACCACCGCATTGTCGCCATCTGTCGCAACCTGCGGCCCTGATACAGTCTGCGACAAGTTCCCGTCCGATCCGGGCGCAAGAGCGCTGGTTTTCTGGGTCTGGCAAGGGCTATCAAGGTCGGGTCACTCAGCCGGGAGCCAGCCAATGACCGATCCGATTGCGCCGCAAATCCTGATCGTCGACGATGCCCGCGACATCCGCGAGCCGTTGGGCCAGTATCTGCGCAAGCAGGGGTTTCGCACGGCACTGGCTGCGAATGCCGCCGAGGCGCGGGTGATCGTCGCCAAGGCCGCGATTCATCTGGTGGTTCTCGACATCATGATGCCGGGCGAGGATGGGCTGAGCCTGTGCCGCTGGCTGGTGGCGCAGGGCGGTCCGCCGGTCTTGTTGCTGACGGCGATGGCGGATGAGACGGACCGCATCGTCGGGCTGGAACTTGGGGCTGACGATTACCTTGTCAAACCGTTCAACCCGCGCGAATTGCTGGCCCGGGTGCGTGCGATCCTGCGCCGTGCCCCGCCGGAAATCGCACCGCCACCCAGCGGACGCAGAACTTTCGCCGGCTGGACCCATGATCCTGATGGGATGAAGCTGAGCGGCGAGGGCGGATCGGTCGATCTGACCAGCGCTGAGAACCGGCTGCTTGGTATCTTTCTTGACCAGCCCCGCACGGTGCTCAGCCGCGCGACCCTGCTGGACCTGACCGCCGGGCGCGAGGCGAAGGTCTACGACCGTGCCATCGACAATCAGATCAGCCGCTTGCGCCGCAAGATCGAGACGGACGCCAAGGATCCGCGCATCCTTGTCACCGAATGGGGCGGGGGATACCGGCTGGCGGCAGACGTGGAATCGGCGCGATGATGCAGCGTGTTGCACGCCTGATGCCCGATGCGCTGGCCGGGCGTATCGTGTTGCTGCTGACCGTCGCAATCATTGCCGCGAATTTCATTGCGCTCGCCATTTTCAGCGTCCAGCAGAACCGCCACGATCAACAGGCGGGCGAACAGCGCGAGATCGAGCGGATCGTCGCCCTGATCCCGGCGATGGAGGCGGTCGCGCCGCCGATCCGCCGCGTCATCGCCCGCGACGCGTCGACCCGGTTTGCGAGGGTGACTGTCGGCGATGTGCCGCTGCTGCGCGAAACCGCGCCGGATCGACGGTCCCGGGGCATCGCGGCACGGCTGTCTGACGCCATCGGGCGCAAGGATGTTGCCGTCGCCATGGTGGATCGTCCGGGCACAACCGACCGGCATGAACGCGATCCCGGGCACAGTCAGGTGATCGCGCTGACGATTCCGCTGGCCGCGCCGGGTGTCCGGACACAATATCTGAACGTCATGACACGCGGCATCACTCCGCGCCCGGGCGGGGTGGAGCAGGGGGCGTTCCTGACGGTTCTTGCCCTGTCTCTGGTGCTTGTGCTGAGCGTCGCGATCCTCTTTGCACGGCGTCTGGCTAAACCGTTGGGCCGTTTGGCCGATGCGGCCCGGGCGGCCGGACGGGGCGACCGCAGCGCGCGGGTGCCGGAGGACGGTGCGCGGGAAATGCGCGAGGCGGCCCGCGCGTTCAACGCGATGCAGACCGAGATCGCACAGTTTGACGCCGAACGGATGCGCATGTTGGCCGCAGTCGGGCATGATCTGCGCACGCCGATGACCGGGCTGCGCATTCGCGCCGAATTGGTTGATGACGCGGAGCAGCGCGACGCGATGATCCGCACGCTGGACGAGATGGCGGTGATGGCAAACGGTCTGGTCAGCTATGGCAAGGAAGGGCAGGAGGGCGAAAAGATGGCGCCGCTCGACTTTGGCGAGTTGATCGAGCAGCTTTGCGCGGATCGCGATGCGGATTGTAACGTCGCGCCGGACATCCAGGTGCGTGGCCGCCGCGTGGGCCTTGGCCGGGCCGTTGGAAACCTGATCGACAACGCCCTGCGTTATGGCGGCGATGCTTTGGTCACCCTGTCGCGGGACGGGGAAAATGCGGTTCTGACGATAGATGACACCGGCCCCGGCATCCCGCCCGAACGTCTGGAGGCGATGTTTCAACCTTTCCGGCGTGGCGAGGAAAGCCGCAACACGGACACCGGCGGCGCTGGGCTGGGCCTGTCCATTGCCCGCATGATCATTATCGCCCATGGCGGACGGATCGCATTGGACAACCGGGCCAAAGGCGGGCTGCGTGCGACGGTGACGCTACCGCTTTTCAGAGATGTGTGAGATCGGATGACTTGGGGCGCGGCGCGCCGGACCCTGTATCGCACCTGATGGATTTCGCGCCGTCCTGACCCATCACATCGCCGCCGCTGGTGGCATCTCATGTTGCCGCCGCTTTCGTCGAGGTGTTTAGCATGCTTCATACCCCCGGTTAGGGGGCACATGCAGATGATCTGACGTCGCCGGTTGTGCCGCGTCAGCCGGTCTGGTGACCGGCGAATCTCAGCACCTGTTGCCGCCGGTCCAGACTCCGGCGATAGCCCGGTCGTCGCCCATCATGATCGTTGGGAAAACCTGTTCCCAGATGTCATCTGCCCGCGCCGCCCGTTGGGCGATGGCGGGGGTCGAGCCGAGGTCGAGCGCGATGATATCCGCCTCGCTTCCGACCTCCAGCGTGCCGATCCGGTCAACCATATGCATTGCGCGCGCCGACCCTTCGGTCGCAAGCCACAACAATTGGGCCGGATGCAGAGGGTTGCCGCGCAACTGTCCGATCTCATAGGCGGCGGCCATGGTCCGCAGCATGGAAAACGACGACCCGCCGCCGGTGTCCGTGGCAAGACCGACAGTCAGCCTTCGCGCCAGACCCATGTCGAACAACCCCGACCCGATAAAAGTGTTCGAAGTCGGACAATGCACCAGCCCCGCGCCCGCCTCGGCAATGCGGTCAATCTCGCGCGGTTCAAGGTGGATCGAATGGCCAAACACCGCCTTTGGTCCCAACAGATCAGCCTGTTCATAGGTATCAAGATAATCGCGCGCCTGCGGATGCAAATCGCGGACCCAGGCGATTTCGTCGATCTGTTCGCTCAGATGTGTCTGCATCAGGCAGTCCGGAAATTCTGTCCACAGCGCCCCCAGCGCATGCAATTGCGCGCGGCTTGACGTGGGGGTGAAACGCGGGGTGATGGCATATTCCAGCCGGTCAACCCCGTGCCAACGCTCCAGCAGCGCCTTGCTGTCGTCATAGGCGGATTGCGCGGTGTCCATCAGACCGTCGGGCGCATTCCGGTCCATGCAGGTCTTGCCGGTCACGGCGCGCAAGCCGCGTTTCTGTGCCTCGGCAAAGAATGCGTCGACCGATCCGGGGTGTGACGTGGCAAAGCTGCACACCGTCGTGGTGCCGTGCGAAAGCGTCAGGTCAAAATACCGCTCGGCAATCCGTGCGGCATGGGCCGGATCGCCGAATTCCATCTCGGCCGGGAAGGTATAGGTGTTCAGCCAGTCGATCAGCCGCTTGCCCCAACTGGCGATGATTTCCGTCTGGGGATAGTGCGCATGGGCATCGACAAAGCCGGGCAGCAGCAGCGCGGCACCCATGTCGGCAACACGTGCCTGCGGATGGGCGGCACGCAGGATTTCGGCCGGGCCGGTGGCGCGGATGATCCCGCCCTCGACCAGAATCGCACCCTGCCGTTCGTGGCGCACGGCATCCTGCGGCGCCTCGGAAAACGGATTGGCATGAAAGGTCAAAAGTTGACCGGTGATCAGGGTTTTATTTGTCATCCGTCGTGATTACGCCGGTTTCAGGCGCGGGTAAATCGCCCAAATACTCTGGTCTAGGCCCCGCCTGTGCCCTATGTCGTGACACAAAGCCGCAGGGATACGCAAATGAGCGATGAGGACGTCAACACCGAAGCTGTGGACGACGACGAAGACGCCTATGTGCTGACTCGCAGGGCGGTGACCGCTATCCTTGATGCGGTCGCGGCGGGGAATGCCACCCGCCTGACTGAACTGATGGAGCCGCTGCACCCCGCCGACATCGCCGACCTTCTGGAACAGGTCGACAGCGCCGATCGCCGTGCGCTGGTCACGCTGTATGGCAAGGAATTCGACGGCGAAATCCTGTCGGAACTTGACGAGGCGATCCGCGAGGATGTGATTTCGGCCCTCTCGCCGCAGGTGCTGTCGGATGCCGTGCGCGAAATGGAAAGCGACGATGTCGTTGACCTGCTCGAGGATCTGGAAAAGCCGCAACAGGACGCGATTTTGCAGGTGCTTGAAGCCGCCGACCGGTTGGCCGTCGAGCGCGCACTGGCGTTCCCGGAGTATTCCGCCGGTCGACTGATGCAGCGCGAGGTGGTGATGGCGCCTGAGCATTGGACCGTCGGCGAAGCGATCGATTTCATGCGCGACCACGACGATCTGCCGGACCAGTTTTATCATGTGGTCCTTGTCGATCCGCGCCTGCGTCCCATCGGCTATGTGACATTGGGCAAGCTGATGTCATCGCATCGCGCGGTGCGGCTGGCCGCGATCACCGAAGCCAGCTTTCGCACCTTCGAAGTGGACGAGGCCGAGGCCGATGTTGCCTATGCTTTCAACCAGTATCACCTGATTTCGGCCCCGGTGGTGGATGAAGATGGGCGTTTGGTCGGGATCATCACCATCGACGACGCGATGGCGGTTCTGGACGAAGAACACGAGGAAGACATCCTGCGACTGGCCGGTGTCGGCGATGAAAGCCTGTCGGACAGCACCTTCGAGATCGTTCGGCGGCGGTTTCCCTGGCTGCTGGTCAACCTGTGCACCGCCAATCTTGTTGCTGTCGTGATTTCGCAATTTGAGGAATCGTTGTCCGCCCTTGTCGCGCTGGCCGTCTTGATGCCGATCATCGCCTCGATGGGTGGCAACGCAGCCACGCAAACAATGACCGTCGCCGTGCGCGCTCTGGCCACCCGCGACCTGACGGCATCCAACGCCTTTCGGGTGATCCGCCGCGAGATTTTCGCCGGGATGCTGAACGGTCTGGCCTTCGCGCTGATCATGGGTGTGGTCGGTACACTCTGGTTCAACATGCCGATGCTGGGGGTTGTGTTGGGAGTCGCCATGGTCATCAACCTGATGGTGGCGGGGCTGGCCGGGGCGCTGGTGCCGCTGACACTGGAGAAAATTGGCGTCGATCCTGCGCTGGCCTCAGGCACATTTGTGACGACGACGACGGACGTTGTGGGGTTCTTTGCCTTCCTCGGGCTGGCAACAGTGGTTTTGCTGTGACCGGCACACTGGATAAATCTGCAGCACGCCGCGCGGGTTTTGCGCGCCGCAAGGTTGCGCATGATACGAGGGCCGTGGACACGGCGGCGCATCTTTCGGCACTGCTGGCCGGATATCGCGGCGTGCCAATCGCGGGTTTCCTGCCGATCCGCACCGAAATCGATCCGACGCCCGCGATGGCACAGGCGGTGGGACATGGGCCGGTCGGCGTTCCGGTTATCATGGGTGCGGACCAGCCGCTGCACTTTGCCTGCTGGACCCCGGAAACCGAGCTGATCGCGGGTGAATTTGGCGTGATGATCCCGGACCGACCGGTGTGGATGGTGCCCGAACTGGTGATTCTGCCGCTTTTGGCGTTTACCGGGCAGGGCGGGCGTCTGGGGTATGGCGGCGGGTTTTATGACCGGACGCTGGAACGGTTGCGCGCCAATGGGCCGATCCTTGCCATCGGCTTTGCCTTCGCGGCCCAACAAGATGATGCCCTGCCGCTGGAGCCGACCGATCAACGGCTTGACATGATCGTGACCGAGCGGGGTGTCGTTGATTTCCGAGCCTGAGGCAGACGGGTCCGTCCCGGTCGGAAATCTCCTGCCCAAAGATGCGCCGCTACAATTCGGTGTCCGGCTTCCTGGCGATGAGAGCTTGCACCTGCGCCGCACCCCGCCTAACCAACCGGCATGAGAATTCTATTTCTGGGCGATGTGATGGGCCGTGCGGGACGCGCGGCGGTGACCGGACGGCTGGCAAAGCTTCGGGCGGACTGGCGGCTGGATTTTGTCGTGGTCAACGGTGAAAACGCGACAAACGGCGCGGGACTGTCGGCAGAGCACGCCAAGGCGCTGCTGGAGGCCGGTGCCGATGTGGTCACTCTGGGCGATCATGCGTTCGACCAGAAGGACATGTTGCAGTTCGCCGAAACCGAGCCGCGTATCATCCGGCCCCTGAACTTTTCAAAATCCGCGCCGGGACGTGGCGCGCGGGTCTTTGCAGCACCCGGCGGGCGCAAGGTGCTGGTGGCGCAGGTGCTTGGTCAGGTGTTCATGAAGCGCCCCTTCGACGATCCGTTCAGTGCCATCGAACCGGTGCTGAAGGCCGCACCACTGGGCGCACAGGTGAACGCCGCGCTGGTCGACATCCATTGCGAGGCAACGTCGGAAAAGATGGCCATGGGCCACTGGTGCGACGGCAAGGCCAGCATCGTTGTCGGCACCCACACCCATGTGCCCACGGCGGATGCGATGATCCTGCCGCGCGGCACCGCCTATCAAAGCGATGCCGGGATGTGCGGAGATTACGATTCGGTCATCGGCATGGACAAGGCCGAGCCGATGAACCGTTTTATCACCGGCATGCCCCGCGCGCGTTTCACCCCTGCGGCGGGCGAGGCGACTCTGGCCGGATTGTATGTCGAGACCGACGACGCCACGGGCAAGGCGCTGCGGGTCGTGGCGGTCCGCGAGGGCGGGCGGTTGCAGAGCTCCACTCCCTGAACCAGCGAGGGCGCCTGCGCAGAGCGCGGATGCCTCCGGCGGGAGTATTTTTTCAAAGAAGAAGCCGGGGCGGTTCTGTTATGTGGCAGACCGGCTGGTGCGCGATGCGGACATAACACTTGTGGCCGCGCGTCGGTGCTTTTAATGTCAACCTCCGGACCCGGCAGGTGCCAGGCAGGAGAATTTCGCCCAATGGAACTGTTCGACTTCGGGCCGACCACACAGGCAGTGCTGGTGTTCACCATCATTCTGGGCATGTTGGTGCTGTTTGCCAGTGAATTGTACCCGACCGAAGTGGTGGCGATTTCAGGCGCTTCGCTGATGTTTGTTCTGGGGCTGTTGCCCTATGAGGATGCGATTGCGGTGTTCTCGAACTCGGCACCCTGGACCATTGCCGCGATGTTTCTGGTGATGGGCGGGCTGGTGCGGACCGGTGCCTTGCAATGGCTGACTGAACAGGCCGACCGCACGGCGGCCAGCCATCCGGTGCGCACCGTGGTGATCAGCCTGATCGTGGTCGCCATCGGGTCGGCCTTCATGAATAACACGCCGGTTGTGGTGGTGATGATTCCGGTTTTCGTCCAGCTGGCGAAACGGATGGGGGTGTCGCCGTCGAAACTGCTGATCCCGCTGAGCTATGCCGCGATTCTGGGCGGCACGATCACGCTGATCGGCACTTCCACCAACCTTTTGGTCGATGGGGTTGCGCGCACCCAGGGGATGAAGCCTTTTTCGATCTTCGAGATTGCGCCGCTGGGGCTGTTGCAGGTCGCCATCGGGGGGGCCTATCTGGCGCTGATCGGGCGGCGTCTGTTGCCGGATCGTCAGACCATGGGCGGCATGCTGAGCGACCGGCGCAAGATGAAGTATTTCACCGAGGTCGCTTTGCCGGGCAACAGTGATCTGATTGGCGAGAACCCTTTGGAAGTCGCGCTGTTCAAGCCGGAAGGCGTACGGGTTATCGACGTGTTGCGCGGCGATGCGTCCCTGCGCCGTGATTTGGCGAGTGTCGTTCTGGCGGCGGGTGACCGGGTGGTCTTGCGCACCGAAATGGCCGAGCTGCTGGGCCTTCAGAAAGACCCGAACCTGCGCCCCGTCGACCAGTTGTCGTCGGTCGAGACCGAGACTGTCGAAGTGCTGATCACCCCCGGGGCGCGGATGGTCGGGCGCAGTCTGGGCGCGATGCGGCTGCGCCGACGGTATGGTGTCTATCCGCTGGCGGTGCATCGGCGAAACCAGAACATCGGCCGCAAGCTGGACGATGTGGTCGTGCGGGTCGGCGACACGCTGTTGTTGGAAGGTGCGCCCGCAGATATCCAGCGGCTGGCCTCGGACATGGATCTGGTGAATATTACCCGTCCTGCGGCACAGGCGTTCCGACGGTCCAAGGCACCGATTGCCATCGGCTCGCTGGGGGCCGTGGTGATTCTGGCGGCCTTCAACGTCGCGCCGATCTTTGCCTTGGCCGTGCTTGCGGTGACGGTGATCCTGCTGTCGCGCTGCATTGATGCGGATGAGGCGTTTTCGTTTATCGAGGGTCGGCTTCTGGCGCTGATCTTTGCCATGCTGGCCGTTGGTGCCGCGATGCAGGCGTCGGGGGCGGTGGCGTTGTTGGTTGGCGCAATCGAACCCTTTCTTGCCACCCTGCCGCCCGTGGTGGTGATACTGTGCGTTTACTTGCTGGCCTCCACTCTGACCGAACTGGTATCGAACAACGCGGTTGCGGTGATCTTTACCCCCATCGCGATTGAGTTGGGCCATGCTCTTGGACTGGATCCACGCGGGTTGGTCGTGGCGGTGATGTTCGCGGCGTCGGCTGCGTTTTCCACGCCGATCGGGTATCAGACAAATATGCTGGTCTATGGGCCGGGGGGGTATAAATTCACCGACTATCTGAAGGTCGGTATTCCGTTGAACATCATTCTGGGACTCAGCGCATGTCTTTTTATCCCGCTTATCTGGCCGTTGTAATCCTGGCACTGGCTGGGTGTGCTGCGGCTCCTGCCATCGCACCCGTACCGGCGCCGGTGGCGCAGCCGCGTCAGGCGATCCTGTACCGCGATACGGTCACGGTGCAGTTCAGTGACGGTGCCCTGTGCGTCGCACCGCGCCCGGGTCGCGCGGCGCAATGGTCGGGCACACTGGCGGGCTGCGCTCATCCCTTGCCGTTTTCTGTCGCACTGCCTCCGGGACGACCTGCGCCGCGCCGGGTGCTGGTGCAGTTGGGCGATGGCGGCACCGCGGTGCTTACGTTGCAGGCCGCGCGGTACGGGCTGGCGCCGGGGGTCTGACGAACGGGTTCACGGTGACCGCTTGTGTGCCGCCATCCCAGAGGCTAGAAAACGCGCATCACATCAGGATCGGAGAGACGGAGCCATGGCAGGCCATTCCAAATGGGCAAACATCCAGCATCGCAAAGGCAGGCAGGACGCCGCCCGCGCCAAGGTGTTTTCCAAGCTGTCCAAGGAAATCACCGTTGCCGCAAAGATGGGCGACCCCGATCCCGACAAGAACCCGCGTCTGCGCCTTGCGGTGAAAGAGGCAAAATCGATCAGCGTACCAAAAGACGTGATCCAGCGCGCCATCGCCAAGGCAACGGGCGGCGAAGCGGAAAACTATGACGAAATCCGCTATGAAGGATACGGGCCGAACGGCATCGCCCTGATCGTCGAGGCGATGACCGACAACCGCAACCGGACCGCATCCAACGTCCGCTCGACCTTTGCCAAGAACGGCGGCAATCTGGGCGAAACCGGCAGCGTGTCGTTCATGTTCGATCGCAAGGGGGAAATCATGTATCCCGCCGCCGCCGGATCGGAAGACGACATCATGATGGCCGCAATCGAGGCCGGTGCCGAAGATGTTGAATCCGATGAGGACGGCCATTGGATCTTTTGCGCCGATACCGACCTGAACGATGTATCGACGGCGCTGGAAACTGCGCTGGGCGAATCCCAAACGACTAAACTGGTCTGGAAGCCGCAAACCCGCACGGAACTGGGGCTTGAGGACGCGCAGAAATTGATGCGCCTGATCGACGCGTTGGAAGATGACGAAGACGTGCAGACGGTCACGGCCAATTTCGACATGTCCGACGAGGTGGCGGCGGCTCTTGACGCCTGAGGACATTGCCGCGCTGTTCACCCGGTCAACGGGTGAATTTGCCTTTGCCCGTTGGGGGCGCCCGATCGCCCCCGTGGCGTTTGGCGTCGACGATACCACTCTGGTCACCCTCAAGGACGCGTTACAGGCGGTGTCGGCGCTGAGCGGGCAGGATCTGGCCGAGCTCGATCCCGAACTTGGCGTCAACCAGATGTGGTTTTTCCTGCGTGACTGGTCAGAACTGGCCGAGGTGCGCGATCTTGACCGGATGATTCCCGATCTGGCTCCGTTGATCGAACGGTTGCAGGAGGCCGGTGCCAACCAATACCGGATCTTCCGCTTTGATGAGAACGGGGCGATCCGGGCAGCGTTTGTCTTTCTGCGGATGGACGGCGAACTGTCGGCACTGCCCGCAGAGGTCCTGTGCCTGTCGCAGGCGGTTCAGACAATTCTGCTGTGGTCGGATCGCGCTTTTGCCGACAGATCGCCGCTGGCCCTGGCGGGTGGCGTCACCATTCTGCGGCCCGAGGTCGGTGCGTTGATCCGCGCCGCCCATGACCCGGTGCTGCCCGCGTACTCCAACGATCCGACACATGCGCTTCGGCTTTACGCCCGGATGAACCGGGCGCAGTGATGTTCAGTCGCGGGTGCCCGCGAATTGCGCCTGCCATTCGTCACGCTCGTCATCGGTGATCTTTCTGAACGCGACTTCGGGCACCGTGAAGACGTGACCGGCGGGCAGGGCGGCAAGCGCGGCGGGCACGTCGTCAGGCCAGCTGTCATCCTCCGTATGCATCGCAGTCAGCATTTCGGCAGCCGCATCGGGCAGGAAGGGGCGTGACAGGACGGCATAGATCCGCACAAGGTTCAGCGACAGGCGGGTGATGGCGGCGGCGCGATCGGGATCGGTCTTGAACGCCGTCCAGGGTGCAGAGGATTGCAGGTATTCGTTGCCAAGCGACCAGATCGCGCGCAATTCGGCGGCGGATTTGCGGACCTCCATCGCCTCCATATGTGCCTCATAGGCGCGGATGCGGGCGGTCAGCGCCTCGGTCAGCGCCTGTTCTTCGGGACCAAAAGTGCCGCCGTCAGGCACAGATTCGCCGAATTTCGAGCGGCAGAATTTGGTGATTCGTGACACGAAGTTGCCCAGCACATCGGCCAGATCCTTGTTCGCACTGACCTGAAAATTTTCCCAGGTGAATTCACTGTCCGAGGTTTCGGGCGCATGGGACAGCAGCCACCAGCGCCAGTAATCGGCGGGCAGGATCGATAGGGCCTGATCCATGAAGATGCCGCGGCCCTGAGACGTTGAAAACTGTCCGCCATCATAATTCAGGTAATTGAACGCCTTGATGTAATCGACCAGCTTCCAGGCTTCACCCTCTATCCTGTTGGCACCCATGATTGTTGTGGGAAAAGACAGGGTGTGAAACGGCACGTTGTCCTTGCCCATGAATTGCACATATCGGACATCATCCGCGCCCCGGTCAGTGCGCCACCAGCGTTCCCAGGCGGCATCGTCCTGCCCGGTTTCTTCGGCCCATTCGGCGGCGCAGGCGATATATTCGATAGGGGCGTCGAACCAGACATAGAACACTTTTCCCTCCATCCCCGGCCAGGGCTGATCGCCCTTGCGCACGGGAACGCCCCAATCCAGATCGCGGGTGATGCCCCGATCCTGCAAGCCCTCACCGTCGTTCAGCCATTTCTTGGCGATCGAGGTGGTCAGGATCGGCCAATCGGTCTTGGACTCGATCCACTCGGTCAAAGCGCCGCGCATCTGCGACTGTTTCAGGTAAAGATGTCTTGTCTCGCGCACTTCAAGGTCGGTCGATCCGGAAATCGCGCTGCGCGGCTCAATCAGATCGATCGGATCCAGTTGTTTGGTGCAGTTTTCACACTGGTCGCCCCGCGCCTTGTCATAACCGCAGTTGGGGCAGGTGCCTTCGATATAGCGATCCGGCAGAAACCGACCATCGGTGATGGAATAGACCTGCTTTTCCGACACTTCACCGATCAGCCCGGCCTCATCCAGCTTGCCCGCGAAATGTTGGGTCAATTTGCGGTTCTGCGGCGATGACGAACGTCCGAACTTGTCAAAAGACAGGCGGAACCCGGCGGCGATTTCGGACTGAACAGCGTGCATTTTGGCGCAGAACTCAGCCACGGGTTCGCCCGCCTTGGCGGCGGCCAATTCCGCGGGTGTGCCGTGTTCGTCGGTGGCGCAGAGGAACAGCACCTCATGGCCGCGCTGGCGCATGTAGCGGGCATAGAGATCGGCGGGAAGCTGGCTGCCCACCAGATTTCCCAAGTGCTTGATTCCGTTGATATAGGGAATCGCCGAAGTGATCAGGATGCGTGCCATGTCTTGCGCCTTTGCCGTTTGCCGGGTGGTGTTAGCGCAGCGCGTGGCCAAGGGCCAGCCATCGCGCTGCGGTGTCAGCCCTTGCGCTTGGGTGAGCCGTCGGGACCACGTCCGGCAGATTTTGGCGGCGAGAACCGTTTGGATGTGTCACTCGCCGTGGGGCGTGCGCCTGGTTTTGCGCCATCCGAGGGTTTGCCATAAGGCTTGCCACCGGGTTTACCACCTGGCTTGCCGCCCGGTTTGCCAAAGGGTTTACCCGCTGGTTTCTCGCCCGGCTTGCCATAAGATTTGCCCGCGGGTTTACCGCCCGGTTTGCCAAAGGGTTTGGCGGTGCGTTCGCCCGGAGCGGCGCTGTCTGCGGGCTTCTGCCAAGGTTTCACGCCGGGTTTGGGACCGGGTTTGCCAAACGGCTTGGCGCCGGGTTTGGCACCCGGTTTTCCATAGGGCTTACCCGCGGGTTTCGCGGAATATGGCTTGTGCGCTGTATCCTCTTGGCCGCTCGCCCGTGCGGGTTTGCCATGCGAAGCCCGGCCGGTGTCGCCATCAGACCCGGTGTGCGCTTCGGCACCGGAGTCGCCAACGGGTGACCACGGTTTTTCCGTGGCCGGTTTTGCCGGCGCAGCGTCGCTGTCTTTCCAGCTTTTCGGTCCCTCACTGCGGGGTTTGTATTCCGCGCGCGGTTTGTGATCGGGTGCGGGTGCGGATGCTGCGTCATTTGGCGCAGACTGAGGCCGCTCGTACCGGGGTGATGCCGGGCGCGGTCCGCGTGCAAGATCGGGCGCTTGTGCCAGACGGGTGATCCGTGCACCGCCTTCCAGTGAGATATCAGCGGCCAGAGTGCCCGCCGCAGCCTGCCGCAGTTCGACAAAGGTTTCCGCCTGCTGAATGCGGATCGCGCCCACATCCTCGCGGGTCATGCCGGTGGCGCGCAGCAGCATCGGCAGAATCCAGCGGGGCTCGGCATTCTGCGTGCGTCCGACGTTGATCGACACCCAGACCGAGGGGCCGAAAGGCGCGCGGGGCGGCGGCGGGGCACCCGGATCGGCCAGATCCTCGGGCGCGCCCTGACGTGCGCTGAACATGCGCACATAGGCAGCGGCGATGTGTTCGGCACCGTGCAGAGCCAGCAGGCGGTCGGCAAAGGTTGCCTCGGCCTCGGTGATGTCCTCGTCCCAGACGGGATCGGTCAGCAGACGGTCTTCGTCCTTTTCGCGCACTTCATCGGCACTGGGGGGAACGGTCCATTCGGCCTTGATCTTGCCGGTGGCCAGCAGGCGCTCGGCCTTCTTTTTCACCTTTGGCGGTACGATCAGTACACTGATCCCCTTGCGCCCGGCGCGTCCGGTACGTCCCGAACGGTGCAGCAGGGTTTCCGAGTTGGTCGGCAGATCGGCATGGATCACCAATTCGAGGTTCGGCAGGTCGATTCCCCGCGCCGCCACATCGGTGGCAACACAGACCCGGGCCCGCCCGTCGCGCATCGCCTGCAATGCATGGGTCCGCTCGCCCTGTGTCAACTCGCCCGAGAGAGCCACAACCGGAAAGCCCCGGTTGGAAAAACGCGTGGTTAACCGGTTCACCATCGCACGGGTGTTGCAGAACACCAGCGCATTGGGCGCCTCGTGATAGCGCAGCACGTTGATGATCGCGTTTTCGCCATCTTCGGCGGCGACGGTCATCGCCTGATAGGTAATGTCGGAATGTTGCTGTTTTTCGGCCGTGGTCGACACGCGAACAGCGTCTTTTTGATAGTTTTTTGCAAGTGTGGCGATTGCCTTGGGCACTGTCGCACTGAACATCAGGGTGCGGCGCGTCTCGGGTGCTTCACCCAGAATGTACTCAAGATCCTCGCGGAAGCCGAGGTCGAGCATCTCGTCCGCCTCGTCCAGCACCACGGCGCGCAAAGCCCCGGTTTTCATCGTGCCGCGCATGATGTGGTCGCGCAAACGGCCGGGGGTGGCGACGACGATATGCGCGCCCCGGTCCAATGCGCGGCGTTCGTCGCGCGCGTCCATGCCGCCGACGCAGGATGCGATCTGTGCGCCGGTGCTGGCGTAAAGCCACTGAAGCTCGCGCTTGACCTGCATCGCCAACTCGCGTGTGGGGGCAATGACCAGCGCCAGCGGCGCGGCGGCGGGGGCAAACCGTCCGTCTTCCTCAAGGATTGTCGGTGCGATGGCCAGGCCAAAGCCCACCGTCTTGCCCGATCCGGTCTGCGCCGAGACCAGCAGATCGGCGCCATCCAGTGCGGAATCGGTCACCGCCTGCTGCACCGGGGTCAGCGTGTCATAGCCGCGAAGGGCAAGGGCGTCGGCAAGAGTCTTGAGCACAGGCGGGGCTTTCTGAGACAGGGAAGCGTGCGGCATACGCCTATCGGACGGCATTGTATAGGGTGATCGGCACCTGTCCTTGGCCGACGCATCATCCTCCCAGACAGGGCGGGGTGCCGCTGGGCGCGGCGATCAGCGGCCAGGCGGCCTCGGGAGCGGTGCGGGCGCGCAGGCGGGTCAGGTGCCACCGGTCGGTGGTATCGCCATCGTGGCGCGGGGTCAGCGACCAGCGGCTTTCGATGCCCGGTGCGGCGCCTTCGGGCGTCAGCAGGATGCCCAACGGGGCAGTGCCGCCCGCCGCCGCCCCGGTTTCCGCCGCCAAGTGCAAGCGGCGCACCGGGGTCATCGCCGGGGGCGCGGGCAGGTCGGCCACCACCAGCGGCACCACCCCGGCGCGTAGCACCTCTTCCATGCACCACAGCAGATCTTCGGGCCGGCGCGGGGTCACGAAGGTAAAGCGCGACGGGTCGGCAAAGGTGTGGAATCCGTCAGGGTTGGGGCCGCCAACGGCCCAGCTTGGCGCGATCCAGAACACCGGGCCAGCAGTTTTCCCTGCCAGAATCATCGCCAGCGTGCGCCGCGCCGTCCCGCAGAATTCATGCACCCGCCCCGTGCGCAGGGTCAGATCGCCAAGAAAGCCGGTCCCGTCATCGGCCCGGCTTGGCCTGCGGGACAACAGAGAGGATGCGATATTCATCCCACATCCCTAGCATGTTCTTGATATGTTCCCAACCCCGGATTGGCACGGATCCAGTCTTGCCTTCGCCGCGTCAGGCGATACTTGTGTGTCCGGCCATAAGGAGGATGCGATGAACAGACTGGAACTGGGCGGCACGGGGATCATGGTGTCGGAATACTGCCTTGGCTCGATGACCTGGGGCAGTCAAACTTCGCAATCCGAGGCCCATGCCCAGATCGACCGCGCGCTGGAACGGGGGGTCGATTTCATCGATACCGCCGAGATGTATCCGGTCAACCCCGTGGCAAAAGAAACCGTCGGGCAAACCGAATCGGTAATCGGCGCCTGGATTGCACAGACCGGGCGGCGCAACGACATCGTGCTGGCCACCAAGTGCAGCGGGTTCAACGACCGATTCGTGCGCGAAGGCCAACCGATTTCCGGCGCAACGATGCGCGCCGCACTCGATGGGTCACTGAAGCGGCTCAACACCGACTACGTTGATCTATACCAGATGCACTGGCCCAACCGCGGGTCGTTCCATTTTCGCCAGATCTGGGGATTCGATCCATCGGGTCAGAACACTCAGGAAACGCTGGATCACATGGCCGAGATCATGGACACCGCGCGCGCGCTGGTGACCGAGGGCAAGATCCGCGCCTTTGGCCTGTCCAACGATTCCGTCTGGGGCACGATGAAATGGCTGGATGCCGCACAGGCCAGTGGCGGGCCCCGAGTGGCGACGATGCAGAACGAATATTCGCTGCTCTGCCGCCAGTACGACAGCGATCTGGCCGAGATGGCCCACCATGAAAATATCACATTACTCGCATTTTCACCTATGGCAGCAGGACTGTTGACCGGAAAGTATCAGAAAGGCGATATTCCGACCGGATCCCGCATGTCGCTGAACGCCGAGCTTGGCGGGCGGAAAACCGATCGGGCGTTCACCGCTGTCGATGCCTATATCAAGGTTGCTGAAAAGCATGGGCTGAACCCGGTGCACATGGCGCTGGCTTGGACCCGGTCGCGTCCGTTCCGCACCATTCCGATCTTTGGCGCGACGACGCTGCAACAACTCGACACCGCATTGGCCGGTCTTGATGTCACGCTGAGCGCCGAGGTGCTGAGTGATATTGCAGAGGCACACAAAGCGCATCCGATGCCGTACTGAATGGCGATGCCGTCCCCTATGGCGCAGGATCGTCGGCTCCGGCGATCTGCCAATGCATGGCGGAATCGCCGGACAGGTCTGTCGCTTGCGTTGAGCGCGCTCGGTGATTCGATGCTGCGGGATAAGGACCAGACCCATCTTCGGCATATATTGCAGCCCAAGGTCGGCAATCTGGCGATCTGGCGAGAATATATCGCAGGATCTCTGCCCGATTGGCCGAAAAACTTGACGTATTCTTAAGCTGCTGCATCTTGAATGTAGGTAAGAATCGGCTGGGGGGAATGCGATGGAAGAATTTCTACCAAAGGATGTGCGCGATGGTCTGGTCGCCGCGCAGAATGCGGCGCGCGGGCGGAGAAGTCGAATGCGCGTCGACATCGGCGGACACCAATTCACCATCCTTCGATATTGGGACACGGGGTTCAGCCTTGATCCAGCCGAAGCACCTGCCATGCGCGGATTGGTTGACATCTACGATGGCGCAAAACACTTGCGCCGCTGTCTGGTCGTGGCCAGCGCCGAGGACAACGGAGAACTCGTCTGCGAATTCAAGTACAACAGGCCGGTGACGGGCACCGCCCCTGTCGATTTCGAACGCAGCGAAACCGCTCCTGTCGGATATCTGACACGCCAGACCTAGGGTACGCACAAAGCGGGGTGTGGCAAGGAGCTTGCAGGCCGCCCCCGTGGGGACAGCCAATACTGTTGTAATGCGGTGAAGTGACCGCGAGACGCGGTCAGGCCGCGCGACGACGGCGCCGCTTTGGTGCGCCGCTGACCGCCGGTTTTGCGCCCATCGGTTTGCGCCCGCCGCCATGTTGCGGCTTGCCACCGCCGCCACCACCGCCGCCACGACGCTGGCTGCCTGCAGGTTTCATGCCGGCGGGAACCTCCCACGGGCGGCCGGAGGCCACGTCGATCTTCTGTTTCACCACTTTTTCGATGTCTTTCAGGTATGACATCTCGTCCGGCGCGCAGAATGCGATTGCCTGTCCGCTGGCTCCGGCCCGGGCCGTGCGGCCAATCCGGTGAATATAGTTTTCGGCCACGTTCGGCAGATCGTAGTTATAGACATACATCACCTCGGGGATATCGATCCCACGGGCGGCCACGTCGGTTGCAACCAGCACCTTGATATCACCGGCCTTGAAGGCGGCGATGGCGCGGTCGCGCTGACCCTGGCTTTTGTTGCCGTGAATCGATGCGGTCGACAGCCCGGCACGATCGAGGTTCTTCATCAGCTTTTCGCTGCCGTGTTTGGTACGTCCAAAGACCAGAGCACGTTCGCCCGGGTGCTTTTTGAGCAGATCGATCAGCAGGGTCTGCTTTTCAGTTTGGGCGATATAATGCACGGATTGTTCAATATTGTCGGCTGTCTGGCCGGGGCGGGCGACCTCGATGCGGATGGGATCGGTCAGATAGGCCGATGCGATCTCGTTCATCTGCTTGGGCATGGTGGCGGAAAACAGCATCGTCTGGCGCTCTTTTGCCAACAGCGGCGCGATTTTGCGCAGGGCATGGATAAACCCAAGGTCGAGCATCTGGTCCGCCTCGTCGAGCACGAGAAACCGCGCTTCCGACAGCGAAACCGCGCGCCGGTCCAGCAGGTCCATCAGACGTCCGGGTGTCGCAACCAAAAGGTCGACACCGCGTTCCAGTCGGTTGATCTGTCGGTTGATGCTGACACCGCCGACGACAATAGCCACCGACAGATGCGATCCGCCGGTATAGCTGCGCAGGTTCTCGGCGATCTGGTTGGCCAGTTCACGCGTAGGGGCGAGGATCAGGCCGTGCACCGATTTCGGCTTTGGCTTTGCGCCGATCGAGCTGAGCGCGTGGATCAGCGGCAGCCCGAAAGCAGCAGTTTTGCCCGTTCCGGTCTGAGCCAGACCCATCACATCACGCCCGTTCATGGCATGGGGAATGGCTTGTTTTTGAATTGGCGTCGGTTCGGTGATGCCAAGAGAGGTGAGGTTAGAGACGATCTTGGGCGACAGGCCCAGCATGTCGAAATCCATAGGATATCCTTTGTCGCGACAGGACTTTTGCCCGGCCGCATGAAACGGGACGCGCCACCGGAATCCGGCGGCGTCGGCGAGGTTGCATCCGGAACTGACAGCGGGGCCGTATTGCCCTATGGCCGTCCTGATGCTGCCCCCCTGCGTGATGTGGGAAACTGGAATGGTCGCGGCCCGTGTGATCCCAACAGGAATCGTCTGCTCACGCGGCAGGGGCGGCGGTTGCATGGGATATCGTTGCTGCGCTGCGGAAAGTCAAGCGATCGCTTGCGTCGCGCCTGCGGTCAAAGCGACGCGGTGATCCCGCCATCGACGAACAATGTATGCCCGTTCACAAAGCTGGATGCGCCCGAGCACAGAAAGACGCAGGCGCCGACAAGCTCGCCGACATTGCCCCAGCGTCCGGCCGGGGTGCGGTTGGACAGCCATTCGGTAAATGCCGGATCATCGACCAGCGCCTTGTTCAGGGGCGTGTCGAAATACCCGGGCGCAATGGCGTTGCACTGCAACCCGTATTTCGCCCAGTCGGTTGCCATGCCCTTGGTCAGGTTGGCCACCGCGCCCTTGGTCGCCGTATACGGTGCAATACCGGGGCGGGCGAGCGCGGTCTGGACCGATGCGATGTTCACGATTTTGCCAGCGCCGCGTTTGATCATGTGCCGTGCGACCGCCTGACCGACCAGAAAAACCGAGGTGACGTTGGTCTTCATCAGCAACTCGAAGGCTTCGGGCGGAAAATCCTCAAGCGGGGTGCGGTGCTGCATGCCTGCGTTGTTGACCAGGATATCAATTGCACCGTGGTCGGCCTCGAAGCTGTTGATGGCCGAGCCGACCGCCGCCGCATCCGTCACGTCAAAACCAAGGGTGTGCACCGTTGCGCCGCCATCGCGCAAACGTTCGGCGGCCGCGTTCATCTTGCCGGTGTCACGTCCGTTTATCACCACTTCGGCTCCTGCGGCAGCCAGACCGCGCGCCAATGCAAAACCGATGCCTTGCGACGAACCGGTGATCAGCGCGCGCTTGCCCGTCAGCGCGAACATTTCCAAACCTTCGGTCATCCGACCCACCCCTATTTCGATCTCGACAATGCGGTTTCGGGACACTTATGATAACGGTAACACACCCTGTCAACCACGTCGGAGAAGCTGTCGTATGGCCATCGAAACCCGGATGATTATTGCCCATGGGGCGAAGGATCTGCGCATTGAGCAGCAGAATGTCGGTGAACCCGGCCCGGGGCAGGTGCGGCTGAAGATGGCGGTCGGAGGAATCTGCGGATCGGATCTGCATTATTACCAGCACGGCGGTTTCGGCACGGTGCGTCTGAAAGAGCCGATGGTTCTGGGGCATGAGGTTTCGGGCCATATCGAAGCCTTGGGTGACGGTGTGTCGAATTTGACGGTGGGGCAACTGGTTGCCGTATCGCCGTCGCGCCCCTGCCACGACTGCCGGTTCTGCGACCGGGGTCAGCACAACCATTGTCTTAATATGCGCTTTTACGGCTCGGCGATGCCGTTTCCGCATATTCAGGGCGCGTTCCGGCAACATCTGATTGCTGATGCGGCACAATGCGCCCCGGCTGACGGGCTCACTCCGGCGCAGGCGGCCATGGCCGAACCACTGGCTGTGTGTCTGCATGCCGTCCGGCGCGTGGGTGAAATGCTTGGCAAGCGGGTGCTGATCACCGGCTGCGGCCCGATCGGCATTCTGTGCCTTTTGGCGGCCCGGCGGGCGGGCGCCGAAGAAATCGTGGCAACCGATCTTTCGGATTACACGCTTGGCATGGCATCCTTGAGCGGTGCGGACACCACGGTGAACACCCGCGAAAATCCTGATGGACTGGCCCCCTGGCATGCAGACAAGGGGCAATTCGACGTGTTGTTCGAGTGTTCGGGTTCGCCTGCTGCCCTGGCCGGCGCGGTGCATGCCCTGCGCCCCGGTGCGGCGATCATGCAGGTCGGGATGGGTGGCGACATGACCCTGCCTCTGCAGGCGATGACGGCCAAGGAAATCCGCTGGACCGGATCATTCCGTTTTCACGAGGAGTTTCATACCGGTGTTGCATTGATGCAAAAGGGGCTGATCAAGGTCGAGCCGTTGATCTCTCACACCCTGCCGCTGGAAGATGCTGTGGCTGCATTCGATCTGGCCGGTGACCGCAGTCGCGCGATGAAAGTGCAGATCGCGCTGAATTGACGGGTTGTGAGGTTGGCCATTTTCGTCCGGTATGGAATTGCACAAATTTGGTATTGCAAAGCAGTGTGGTAATGAAATTCACCGCTGCCTTGCACTTTCCCGACAATCGCCGAGTATATGACTTATTCGAACAGATCGGCACCGATGGCGGACAGGGCGGCGTTGGCCACTTCGACATCCTGCACGCCCGAGCCCGATCCGATGCCGATCCCGCCGACCACCACGCCGTCGAACACGATGGGCAGGCCACCGGGCAGAGCGGTCACGTCACCTTCGGTTGCGGCCGGAATTCCGGCGCGGATCGCCTCGGGGACATTGGCGCTGGGTGCGCGGATGCTGGCTGCGGTGCGCGCCTTGGCACGGGCGGATTTCTGGCTCAGGTATTTGCCGCCGTCCATCCGCAACTCGCCCAAAGATACGCCGCTGGCGTCGACGATCACGATGCACTGGTGCTGTCCCATCGCCTCGGCTTTGTCGGCAGCAGCCGCGAGCATTGCCAGCACTCCCGCATGTGTCAGCCGCGTCGTGCCCGCCGTGAATGCTCCGCCCGAGCCAGTGTTGTCCGCCATGATATACCCTTTTCGCATTTACCCTTGATCGTCACAGCGATACCAAGACCCATGCCCAAGGGCCAGCACGGAACAAGACCATGAGCTTGCAATTCCCCTATCCGGCCCGCGATATGCAGATCGTATCCAACGACCATTTCGGGGTGCAGACGAAACACCGGCTGCCCATCCTTGGAATGACCAGCCTTTATGCCACTTTACTCAACTGCCGAGGGATCCAGAAACCATGACCAAACCGCGTATCGGCCTGATCGGCCTTGGCACCATGGGGCGCGCGCTGGCGCTGAACATCGCCGAAAACGCCGAGCCGCTGGCCGTCTATAACCGCACCACGGCCAAGACCGACGATTTCATCGCCCACACAAAGGCCAATGAACCGGCACTGGCCGAGCGCCTGACCCCGGCCGAAACGCTGGAAGGCTTCGTTGACGCTCTGGCCACCCCACGCGCGATCATCCTGATGGTGGATGCGGGCGATCCGGTGGACAAGGTGATCGCATCCCTGCGCCCGTTGTTGAACGACGACGACCTGATCATCGATGCGGGCAACGCCAATTTCCACGACACCAACCGCCGGGCGGCGGCGGCTGTGGAACAGGGCGTGCCGTTCATCGGCATGGGCGTCTCGGGCGGCGAAGAGGGCGCGCGCCACGGTCCCGCAATCATGGGCGGTGGCCCGAAAGAACATTGGGACCGCGTTTCGGGAATGCTTGAGGCCATCGCGGCTAAATACAAGGGTGAGCCCTGCGCCACATGGATGGGCACTGGCGGGGCAGGGCATTTCGTCAAGGCGGTGCACAACGGCATCGAATACGCCGACATGCAGATGATCGCCGAGGTTTACGGCATCTTCCGTGATGGCATGGGGCACAAGGCCGCACAGATCGGCGACACTTTCGCGGCTTGGAATGACGGTGTGCTGCAATCCTATCTGGTGGAGATTTCCGGCAAGGTGGCCCATGCCACGGATCCGGACACGGGCGAACCCATGCTCGACATCATTCTTGATGCGGCGGGTCAAAAGGGCACGGGCCGCTGGACAGTGATCGAAGCGCAGGTGCTGGCCTCCGCCATCCCGGTGATCGAGGCGGCGGTGTTCGCACGCAATGCTTCATCGCGCGTGGCGTTGCGCGCGCGGGGTCAGGATGTATTCGGTGCCGCGCCCATGACACTGCCCGATGGCGCGCTGGACGATGCCACGCTTGAGGGCGCGATGATCGCCGGTAAGATCATGTGCTATGCGCAGGGGTTCGAACTGCTTCACGCGGCATCCACCCATTATGATTGGTCGCTGCCCATGCCCGAGGTGGCGCGCGTCTGGCGTGAGGGGTGCATCATCCGTTCGACGATGTTGAACGACATGGCATCAGCGCTGACCGAAGCGCCCGACGACACGCTCATCTTCGCGCCGTTCTTTCGCGATCTGATCGAGACTCACACGCCCGCGCTGCGCAAGACCGTGGCCACGGCGATGGCGCACGGTCTGCCTGTGCCCGCGCTGGCTGCTGCGCTGAACTGGTTCGACATGATGCGCACCGCGCGAAGCACCGCCAACATGATTCAGGGCCAGCGTGATTTCTTTGGCGCGCATGGGTTTGAGCGGACTGATCGCGACGGCAAGGGGTTCCACGGGCCATGGGGATCGTCCTGATCCGATGACGGCGCACCGTTTCGATGTCAGGGTTTATTACGAAGACACCGATATGGCGGGCATCGTCTATTACGCCAACTATCTGAAATATATCGAGCGCGCGCGCAGCGAATGGGTGCGCGCTCTGGGTATCGATCAGGTGACGCTGAGGGCACAGCATGGCATTGTGTTTGCCGTGCGCCGGATCGAGGCCGATTATCTGTCACCCGCCCGGTTCGACGATCTGCTGACCGTTGAGACCGGATTGGCCGAAACCGGCGGGGTCCGGCTGACTCTCGCTCAGGATGTGCGGCGCGGTGACTGCGTTCTGTTCACCGCCCGTGTGGTTCTGGTGGCGATGAATATGGCGGGGCGTCCGGTGCGGCTTCCGGCGGAACTCCGCCGATCAAGGGGCTGAACCGGCCGGAACATTTCATCCGATCACGCAAACGCCACGTTCTGACGGGATGGTGACGCGATGGTGTTGGATTTCCCTGTTGCATTCGTCTAGACTCCTCAGCTTGTAAGGCCGACGTAGAGCGGTCGAATAAGCATGAGCAGGTAACATGGAAACGGAAACGCTTGCGCTCGCGCAAGAAATCGATTTTTCGCTGTGGGGGCTTTTTGCCCGCTCAACCCTGACGGTCAAGCTGGTGATGCTCCTGCTTTTGATTTCGTCGTTCTGGGCCTGGGCAACCATCATTCAGAAACACCTGATCTTTGCCCGTGCGCGGCGTGAACAGACCCGGTTCGAGACGGCTTTCTGGTCGGGCGAGCCGCTGGATGAACTGTTTGACAAGGTCGGCCCCGAGCCCGCCGGGCGATCAGAAAGCGTATTCGCCGCCGGTATGACCGAGTGGCGGCGAAGCCACCGGCAGGACGGTGCGCTGATTCCCGGTGCGCAGTCGCGCATTGACCGGTCCATGGATGTCGCCATCGCGAAAGAGACCGAGGATCTGGAAAAAGGGTTGGGGCTGTTGGCGACGGTCGGGTCCACCGCACCCTTTGTCGGGTTGTTCGGCACCGTTTGGGGCATCATGAACGCCTTTATCGAAATCGCAGAGCAGCAGAACACCAATCTTGCCGTCGTCGCCCCCGGTATCGCCGAGGCGCTGCTGGCCACCGGTCTGGGTCTGCTGGCGGCCATTCCCGCCGTCATCTTCTATAACAAACTGAGCAGCGATTCCGAAAAGATCGTGCGCGGTTACGAAAGCTTTGCCGACGAATTCGCCACCATCCTTTCGCGCCAGTTGGACGCCTGACATGGGGGCCGGTGTCGTTGCAAAAGAAGGTGGAAGGGGCAGGCGTCGCCGTGGTGGCAAGCGCAAGCCGATGAGCGATATCAACGTCACGCCCTTTGTTGACGTGATGCTGGTGTTGTTGATCGTGTTCATGGTCGCAGCCCCGATGCTGACCGTGGGTGTGCCGGTTGCACTGCCGAAAACCAGTGCCCAGTCGCTGCCGACAGAGCGTGAGGAACCGCTGACTGTCACATTGACCGCCGATGGCCGTGTTCTGCTGATGAGCAACGAGACCGAAAGCGGAGATCTGATTGGCCAGTTGCGTGCGATCGCAACCGAACGCACCAGTCCAAAGGTGTTTTTGCGCGCGGACGGGACGATCCCCTATGCGCGGGTGGTGCAGGTGATGGGCGCGCTGAACGCGGGCGGGTTTACCGACATCGGCCTTGTGACCGAGAGCGGCGGACCGCGCCTTGACGGCACCGATTCGACCGGAAACTGAGAGGCTTGCGGTGAACACCGGCACGACCATTTCGGGCGCCGCCCACCTTGCTCTGATCGCCTTTGCGTTGTTCGGCGGCATGTTTGCGTCCAATCCGCCCCCCCCGCCCGAGGTGGCGAATGTCACCATGCTGAGCGAAGAGGAATTTGCGGCCCTGACACGCCCCGAAGAGGGCGAGCCCGGCACAGTCCCGCCCGAAACCGAAGCGGAGGCGCCGGAGCCAGCGCCCGAAACCACCCCCGATCCGCCGGCACAGCCCGAAGCGGAGCCAGAGCCTGAACCAGAACCGGCACCTGCCCCGGAGCCCGAACCGGCACCCGAGCCTGAACCGACACCCGCACCCGAACCGGAACCGACACCCCAGCCGGAACCTGCGCCCGCGCCCGAACCGGAGCCCGAGCCGGCCCCTGCACCAGAGCCCGCACCTACCCCGCCACCTGCCGCATTGCCCGACCCCGAGGTGACCGAGGCGCCGCCACCGCCGCCAACTCCGGCACCGCCGGTGGCCGAGACGCGCCCGGTCGCGCCCACATCCACGCCCCGCCCGGCCCGGCGGGTCGACAGCACCCCGACGCCCGCTCCGCCCCCCGACGTGGAAACCGCGCCCGAGGTGGTGGAAGACGTCACCCCCGAGCCGACGCCTGAACCGCCGGTGGAGCCGCAACCGGAACAGCCCGCCGCGGCGCCCGAGGAAGCGACGACTGAAATCGTGACCGAGGCAGAAAAGCCGACAGACGAGCCTGCCGTACCCCCCGCAGCCGCACCAGTGGCGACTGCGCCCACAACGTCGTCACGGCCCCGGACGCGCCCCGAACGGGTGGCCGCCGCCACGCCTGAAAAACCGGCCGCACCGCAGACACCGGCGAAACCCCAGACTCCGGTGAAAAACGAGACTCCGGCGAAACCCGAGACACCGCGCACGCCCGGCAACAGCAGCGAAGCCCGATCCGACAGTATCGAGTCAGCGCTGCGCGAAGCCGAAACCGGCGACACCGCCAAGCCCGACCGGGCGCCTGTCGTCGCCGAGCCATCCGGGCCACCGCTGACCGCGGGCGAAAAAGATGCGCTGCGCGTCTCTGTGCAGAAATGCTGGAACGTCGGATCGCTCAGCTCTGCCGCGCTGAACACGACGGTGATCGTGGCTCTGTCAATGGAGCGCGACGGCACGCCGGTGGGAAATTCGCTGCGCATGCTGTCATTTTCGGGCGGCGACGAAACCGCCGCGCGTCAGGCATATGAGGCAGCGCGCCGCGCCGTGATCCGCTGTGGCTCCTCGGGATTTCCGCTTCCGGCGGAAAAATACGGCCAGTGGCAGAATATCGAAATGACGTTTGACCCCTCGGGGATGAGGATGCGGTGATGTTGAATTTCCTACCTCTCATTTTCCGCCGTCGGGTTGCACTGATGTCACACATTCAATTCCCTGCACTTTGTTTGCGACCACAGGGCGCCAACGGGCGTTACCCTGTCGCCCCGGGATCGCATCCCGACAGAAAGAGGATCGCCATGACCCCCTTCATCACTCCGCTTCGCATGTTTGCCGTTGCGCTGGCCCTTGCGCTCACATCGCTTGCCACGGCAGTGACGGCGCAGAACGGCCCGCTGAGGATCGACATCACCGAAGGCGTGATCGAACCGCTGCCCTTTGCCGTGCCCGATTTTATCGCAGAAAACCCCGCCGGGGCCGAGTATGCGGCGCAGTTGTCACGCTTGATCGCCGCCGATCTGGCGGGCACCGGCCTGTTCCGTGAGATTCCATCGGATGCCTTCATCACTCAGGTGAGCACCTTTTCCCCCTCGGCGGATTACCCAAGCTGGAAGGCGATCAATGCGCAGGCACTGATCACCGGCGCGGTATCGGCCAGCCCCGATGGCCGCCTGACGGTCAAATTCCGGGTTTTCGACGTGTTCTCCGAGGCGCAGATGGGTGAGGGGCTGCAACTGGAGGGCACCACGAATGCCTGGCGTCGGATGGGGCACAAAGTCGCCGATGCGGTGTACAGCCGGATCACCGGCGAGGGCGGATATTTCGACAGCCGCGTGGTGTATGTGGCGGAAACCGGCCCGAAGAACGAACGCAAAAAGCGGCTGGCGGTCATGGATTACGATGGCGCGAACGTTCAATATCTGACCGACAGTGCGTCCATTGTGCTGGCGCCGCGGTTCTCGCCCACCGGTGACCGGATACTTTACACCAGCTATGAGACCGGATTTCCGCAGATTTATCAGTTGGATGTGGGGAACGTCAGCCGTGTCGCCATCCCAGTGCCTGCCGACAGCATGACCTTTGCACCGCGCTATGCCCCGGATGGGCAGACGGTGGTGTTTTCCGCGTCCCAAGGCGGCAATACTGATATCTATCGCCTGCGTCCGGGCGGGTCGCCTGAACAGCTGACCAATTCGCCCAGCATCGAAACAGCGCCGTCCTATTCCCCAGACGGCAACCGGATCGTGTTTGAATCCGACCGTTCCGGCTCACCGCAGCTTTACATAATGCCTGCGAACGGCGGCGAGTCGACGCGGATTTCCTTTGGTGCGGGCCGCTATGGCACGCCGGTCTGGTCGCCGCGGGGCGATCTTGTCGCCTTTACCAAACAGAATCAGGGCCGTTTTCACATCGGCGTGATGCGCACCGACGGATCCGAAGAGCGGCTGCTGACATCGTCGTTTTTGGACGAGGGTCCGACCTGGGCGCCGAATGGACGTGTCATCATGTTCATGCGCGAAAGTTCGGGGGCAGGCGGCGAGTCATCGCTGTATTCCGTCGATATTTCCGGTCGTAACCTGAAAAAGGTGCCTCTGGAGGGCGCGGCGTCCGATCCGGCATGGTCGCCACTGCTTAAATGATCCATGACGGTTCCGACCTTTCCACCGGCCCACACGGCCAGCCCGCGGATGGGCGCACGCGCCCCTATCACCAGCCGTTTCCAAACCGGAAACTCAATGCTAGACTCGCCCGGAACGGGCAGACACAGGACATGTTCATGAAACATCTCGGCAAAGTGGTGCTAATCACCTCGGTTCTGGCGATTTCCGCCTGTACCAACGCGAACCGCTTTGGCGCGGGCGGGCCCGGCGGCGCAGGCGATCCGAACGGTGGCTTCGGCTCGGGCCAGCCTTTGGGCAGCGAAATGATCGGCCAAGGCAGCCTGGATCCCGCATCCCCTGCCTATTTCAAAGAGACCATCGGCGACCGGGTTCTGTTTGCCAACGACACGTCCACGCTGAACGATGACGGGCGGGCCACCCTTGCCGGTCAGGCGCTGTGGCTGTCGAACAATCCGGCCTATACGGCGATCATCGAAGGTCACGCCGATGAAAAGGGCACGCGGGAATATAACCTTGCGCTTGGCGCGCGCCGTGCCTCATCGGCTCGCGATTATCTCGTCAGTCAGGGCGTGTCCTCGGGACGGCTGCGCACGGTAACCTATGGCAAGGAACGCCCGATCGAGGTCTGTTCAACTGAAGAGTGTTACACCAAGAACCGCCGCGCGGTCACCGTGATCGCCGCCGGGGCGACTTCGTAACCATGTTGCGCGCCTTCCTTCTGGCAACCACACTGTTGGCTGCGCCGTTGCATGCGCAGGACAGCACCCTGGCAGACATTCGGCAAGAGCTTTCGATCCTGCTGGTCGAGGTGCAGAAACTGCGCCGAGAACTGTCCACCACCGGCACCCCGTCGGTCGATCTGTCGGGCACCAGTGCGCTCCAGCGGATCGACACGATGGAGTCCGAGCTGCGCCGTCTGACCAACAAGACCGAAGAGCTTGAGAACCGGGTCAACCGGGTTGTCACCGATGGCACAAATCGCATCGGCGACCTTCAGTTCCGGGTGTGCGAGATTGAAGAAGGCTGTGACATCGGTGCGTTGGGGGAAACCAAACCCATAGGCGGCGATGCTGTCCCGGTCGCCGCTCCGCCTCCGCCCGAAAACCCGGGCGGTTCCGAGCTTGCCGTCGGTGAAAAGACAGACTTTGATCGGGCCCGGGAGGTGCTCGATCAAGGTGACTTTCGCGCCGCCGCTGACCTCTTTGCGACCTTTGCCGAAACCTACACAGCCGGTGCGCTGACCGGCGAGGCGCATTTTTACCGTGGCGAAGCCTTGGCCGAACTGGGCCAGGGCGAAGAAGCCGCACGTGCATATCTGGAATCCTTTTCCGGCTCGCCGAACGGCGCGAAGGCGCCATTGGCCCTGCTGAAACTTGGTCAGAAGCTGGGCGAACTGGGCCAGCCCGCCGATGCCTGTGCAATCCTTGGCGAAGTCACCGCGCGCTATCCGTCCGACCCCGCCAGCCTGGAGGCACAGACCGCCTTGGTCAGTCTGAACTGCGGGTGATCGCAGAGGCGTTTCACACGGCGCTGGACCAGATTTTCCAAAATGAACCGCCTGCCAATCTGGGGTTGGCGGTCTCGGGGGGCGGCGACAGCCTTGCCCTGATGCATCTGGCCGCCCGCTGGGCACAGGGTGCGCAGGTGCGCCTGCATGTTGTCACCATCGATCACGGTTTGCGTGGCGATTCGGCAGCAGAGGCTGCGACGGTTGCAATCTGGGCCGGCGCGCTGAACCTGCCACATGATACCCTACGATGGACCGGCTGGGACGGACGCGGCAATTTGCAATCTGCCGCACGCACAGCCCGCCGAGATCTGATCGGCGGCTGGGCCAGAGATCGCGGAATCGACTGCGTGGCAACCGGCCACACCCGCAACGATCAGGCCGAAACCGTGCTTTTGCGTCTTGCGCGGGGTTCGGGCGTGGACGGCTTGGCGGGGATGGCCGGGGTTTCGGGGCAGTCTCCGGTCTGGCTGCGCCCCTTGCTGCGTTTGTCGCGTGAGGATTTGCGCGGCTGGCTGCGCGACAATGATATTTCGTGGTTCGACGATCCAAGCAATGACGATCCGCGATTCGATCGCGTGCGTGCGCGGCAAATGCAGACCCATCTGTCGGAACTCGGCCTGACCCCTGAACGCCTTGCGACCTTGGCCAATCACATGGGAAATGCGCGCGAGGTTCTGCGCCACGACACACAGGCCCTTGCGACGCGTATCGTCGTTCAGGACGGGGGTGACCTGCTCTTTGACAGGGCGGGGCTCGAGAGCGCCTTGAGCGAGCTACAGAACCGGCTACTGGCCGCTGCCGTAATGTGGATTGCCTCGGGCCGCTATCGCCCGCGCTATGACGCGCTCCGGCGATTTGGCCGCAATGGGGTGGCGGATACGCTTGCCGGTTGCCTGTTGAGCCACGAAGGCGAGACGATTCGCCTTTGCCGCGAATACAACGCCGTCAAAGATCTGCGCAGCCCGACAAGCGAACCGTGGGACAACCGCTGGATTCTGTCCGGCCCCCATGCGCCAGATCTGCATGTGGCAGCACTGGGACCACAAGGGTTGCAGAAATGTCCCGGCTGGCGCGCAACCGGTCAACCTCAACCCAGCTTGATTGTCAGTCCCGCTGTCTGGCGGGATGACACACTGATTGCGGCACCTTTGGCCGGTTTGAACGGCGATTGGACCGCACAACTGGCGAAAGACCGCGACGATTTCACTCGTTTCCTGTTATCGCATTGAAGAAATCGTCATCGTCTCTATTTTAGGGTCAACGCAATCACCGGCCGGGGTCGAAAAACACCCGCCAGTTTGGGAGAGCTTTCTTTTGGGTAACGCGCGAAACCTCGCCTTCTGGGCCGTCCTGATCCTTCTGGTCGTGGCCCTGTTTAATCTGTTTTCAGGCGGTCAGTCGTCGATTTCATCCCGTTCGATCAGCTATTCAGAGTTCGTCCAGGCGGTCGATGACGGCAACGTCAATGCGGTCACTCTCGACGGCGAGCGGGTGCTGTTCCGGGGCACCGATGGCAATGACTATGTCACGATCCGCCCCGATAACGGTGATCAACTGACCGAACGCCTGATCGACAAAAACGTCACCGTAAACGCCAAAGCGCAGGAACAGAGCGGGTTCACCACCATCCTGATGACATTCCTGCCGTTCCTTCTGCTGATTGGGGTGTGGATCTATTTCATGAACCGGATGCAGGGCGGCGGCAAAGGCGGTGCCATGGGATTCGGCAAATCCCGCGCCAAGCTGCTGACGGAAAAGCATGGGCGTGTGACCTTCGATGATGTCGCCGGCATCGACGAAGCCAAGGAAGAGCTTGAAGAGATCGTTGAATTCCTGCGCAATCCGCAGAAGTTCTCGCGTCTTGGTGGCAAGATCCCCAAGGGTGCGCTGCTCGTTGGCCCTCCGGGCACCGGTAAAACACTGCTGGCCCGTGCAATCGCGGGTGAGGCCGGTGTGCCGTTCTTCACCATTTCGGGTTCCGATTTCGTGGAAATGTTTGTGGGTGTCGGTGCATCCCGGGTGCGCGACATGTTCGAGCAGGCGAAAAAGAATGCCCCGTGCATCGTGTTCATCGATGAAATCGATGCTGTCGGGCGGTCCCGTGGCGTGGGTTATGGCGGCGGCAACGACGAACGCGAACAGACGCTGAACCAGCTTCTGGTCGAAATGGACGGGTTTGAGGCGAACGAGGGTGTTATCATCGTTGCGGCAACAAACCGTCCCGACGTTCTTGATCCCGCCTTGCTGCGACCTGGCCGGTTTGACCGTCAGGTTCAGGTTCCGAACCCGGACATCAAGGGCCGTGAGAAGATCCTTGGCGTTCACGCTCGCAAGGTGCCGCTGGGCCCCGATGTGGATCTGCGAATCATTGCCCGTGGTTGCCCCGGTTTCTCGGGTGCTGATCTGGCCAACCTGGTTAACGAGGCGGCATTGACCGCCGCGCGTATCGGTCGCCGCTTTGTGGTGATGGAAGATTTCGAAAACGCCAAGGACAAGGTAATGATGGGCGCCGAACGCCGGTCAATGGTGATGTCCGAAGACGAGAAGAAACTGACCGCTTATCACGAGGCCGGCCATGCCATCGTCGGGTTGAACGTTCCGCAGCACGATCCGATCCACAAGGCGACGATTATCCCGCGCGGCCGTGCTCTTGGGCTTGTGCTGTCTTTGCCCGAGCGTGACCAGCTTTCGGTCAGCTGGACCAAGTACACCTCGAAAATCGCCATGGCGATGGGGGGGCGCGTCGCCGAAGAACTGATCTTTGGTAAGGAAAACGTGACCTCGGGTGCGGCATCGGACATTCAGCAGGTCAGCCGGATTGCCCGCGCCATGGTCACCCAGTTTGGTTATGCCGAAGAACTGGGCTTCGTTGACTATGCGAATGAGCAGCAATCGCATTTGGGCGCATATGGCGGTGGGACCACCCATTCGGCAGATACCCAGCGGATCATCGACCAGACGGTCAAGCAGATCATCGATACCGGATACGAGACGGCCAAACGGATCCTGACTGAAAAGTCCGAAGATCTGGAGCGGCTGGCGCAGGGCTTGCTGGAGTATGAAACCCTGACCGGGCCCGAGATCATGAAAGTGGTGAACGGCGAAGCGCTGAACCGGGGCGACGACAACGATGACCGGCCCGATCAGGGCAATTCACCCTCGGTCACCGCGATCCCGAAGACGAAGCGGCCGAAGTCGCCCGACGGCGGGTTGGAGCCTGAACCGACCGCCTGATCCCTTGATCATCAAGCTTTTACGGCCGCCCCAATGCTTCGGGCGGCCGTTTCCGTCTCGGGAGAGTTTCCATGCCAGCCTTGATATCCACCGGACTGACCGGCCGCATCACGTGGCTTGGCCATGTGGCGCACCGTGACCGCTCCGAGATCGAAACGATCCGGTTGACCGAAATGCCGCTGGACTGGGGGGGATATGCGCCCGACTGTCACAGCGGCGTCACGCGCCCGTCCTGTTCTCGCGTGGTGTCGCAATACAAACGCAATACCGAAATCCGCAACACCCGCCAACTGTCACTCGTCAGTGCTGAGGAACTGGAACAAATAGCAGCCAAAATGGCGCTTGAGCGAATAGATCCCACTTGGTTGGGCGCGTCGGTGGTCGTGTCGGGGTTAGAGGATTTCACCCATATTCCGCCGTCTTCCCGGCTTCAGGGGCCGGACGGGGCTACGCTGACGGTCGATATGTTGAACCAACCTTGCCAGCTTCCGGCCAAGACGATCAACATGGTGCATCCGGGCCAGGGCGTGCGGTTCAAATCCGCCGCCAAAGGCAAACGCGGTGTGACCGCTTGGGTCGAGCGCCCGGGCACCCTGCGGCTTGGCGATGTTTTGACCCTGCATATCCCGGATCAGCGCGAATGGCAGGGAAACCCGACCTGACAGACCCCCACACGCGAAAAGCCTCCAAACGTGAAAAGGCTCCAAACGTGAAAAGACCGGGCGTAATGCCCGGCCTTTTCGGACCTTCAGAAACTTTCGGGAGGGAAATCCGTCAGATCAGAAGAGCGGTTGCCAGCGTGAGGCCCAATATCAGGCCGCCGTGGATTGCGAGTGTTGCGGTACGCATCGTGTAACTCCTCGTGTTGCCTAACCAACCCGCGGGCGGCATTCTGGTTCCCTGACGGGCAAAGAAACTGCAGAGCCCCGCATCACGCCATCGCATCCGTCCCACCAAGGGGCGATATTGACAGGATGACCGCCCATGAAATTTCGCGCCGCCGCTTTCGCCCTGGCCTTGGCCGCTCCGGCCCACGCGGATGACTGGTTCCTGCACGAATACGGCGAGTTGCGTGCGTTTCACGGGGACTGGATCGCCGTTTGCAATGACGCGGGGGCGGGGGACTGCCGGGTGGTGCAGACGCAGAAAAATCCGGGATCCGACGCATTCTTCGATTCGCGCCTGTCCCTGCTGCGCCGCGACTCGGGTTCCGGCTGGACAGTCGAATTGATGGACCGGGGCCTGATCAACTCCGATGTGCGCGCCGTCACCTTGAGTGTCGACGGCACCGCCATCCCGGTGGGCGCTGACGACTGGACCCCGTCCCGCACGCCCGATGACAATGCAATCGATTCGCTGTACATTACCGGAGCTGATGTGACCGACCGTCTGGTCACGTTGATGCGGCCGGGTGCGTGGGTGACGCTGGGCTATGGCCCGGCGAGCGATGGGGATGGCATGGCCGCCTTTTCCCTGCGCGGCGTGACGGCGGCAATGGGCGCGGTGGACGCACAGATTTCACAGCGATAGGATCTTTTCCGGCGTTGTCCCGTGCTGGTTTGCCTCAGGCCCCGACAATGTCCCGGATTAAGTGGGACGCCGCGCGGGCATCGGCACCACATGAACAGCCGCGCCCGTCAGGTAGGCGCGCGCGCCGGGTTCCATCAGCGCGCCGAACACCGGATCCGACCAGCGCAAACCACCCGTATAGGTGCCAAAGGCCGGAAGAATTGCCCGCACGGAATCGATCAGGAAGCAGGGGCGTGACACCTGCCGTCCTTTGGGCGTCAACACTGCCTTGGGATGATAGTGGCCGGAAATCTCGCCCTTTTGCGCCGATGCGATGTGGCGAAACGTCAGCCCGTCTAGTGCGAGCGCCGCGCGGTGCGTGCCACCGATGGTGACCGGCCCGGGATCGTGGTTGCCCTCGATCCACGTCCAGTCCCGCCCGGCCATCAGCCGTGTCAGCCACAGACGCGCGTCTTCTGGCAGGGACAGCATCGAATCCAGATCATCGAAACTGTCGCCAAGGCAAACCACATGGCGCGCCTCGGTTGCGGTGATCTCGGATTCCAGCCGGGTCAGGGTGTCGTGCACCTCATAGGGTGGCAACAATGTGCCAGACCGGCGGGCAATCCGTTCGGATTTACCCAGATGAAGGTCCGAGATGCACAGCAGCCGTTGGGCAGGCCAGTACAGCGCACCGCTGGCGCGGGCAATCAGGTGGTGTCCCGCAAGGGTGAAGGGTTGCGCGTTCATGCTCTGTTCGTGCACGAAGCGGGAAGCGGCTGCAATCCCCTGACTGGCCTCCTGTCAGGCTTTATCGACCGCTCCCAACCCCGCTTCTTCCAGAAGGCGCGCGGCCTCTTCCCCAAGCAGCCGCTCATTCGCGGCCCCCTGAACAGGAACCCGGCCCATTTCCAGAAACAGCGGTGCCGACAGGGGGGTGATGCCATCAAGGCGCAGCAGGTCGATGCGCCCGGCGGTGCGGGACAACATTTCTTCGATCCGCCCAAAATCGACCAGCCCTTTCAGCGCTTCTTCGCGGGTGATCTGCATTAGCACATGGTCAGGGTCGTATTTGCGCAGGGTGTCATACAGGATATCGGACGAAAACGCCGCCTGACGCCCGGATTTCCGGGCCCCGGCTGTCTGTCGGTCGATCAGGCCGGATATGATCGCGCTGGCCTTGAACGTGCGTTTCATCACCGCATTGCCCGCCAGCCAGGACTCGAACCCCGCGCGCAGGTTTTCTGCGGCAAACAGCGGCTCGGGATCGGTCAGCGGATCCAGC
The DNA here is from genome assembly GCF_008085915.1 of Oceaniovalibus sp. ACAM 378. GTDB lineage: Bacteria > Pseudomonadota > Alphaproteobacteria > Rhodobacterales > Rhodobacteraceae > Oceaniglobus. The sequence goes on from NZ_VSJK01000019.1 coordinate 39,845, forward strand.
CCCCAGACCATCACCGCATAGTCAGTGGCGACAAAGCCCATGGGGTGCAGGCCCAGCGCCTCCATCCGCTGGGTGGTCAGCAGGCCCAGCGTCTGCATTGCATTGCGCCCGGCAAACCCATAGATCACTGCATGTTCACGGCCTTTCCACGGAAAGCTTTCGATCAACAGGCGACCGGGTTCGGGCAGGCGCGAACGATCGCGCTGCAGATGCAGCCAGGCGCGCGTGTGGTCGGGCAGGGCGGGCCAGTCGTCCTGCCCGAACATGGTCAGGATGCGGTGCGACAGTTGCGTCGATGTGGCAAACTTGGTGCCCATGAAGGTCGCGATCTTTGGCGGTTTGTCGGCGCGGCGGGTCACCTCGACCGTCATTTCTCGCAGATTCTCGTATCGCACGATCTGGCCGCCGATCAGAAAGGTGTCGCCGGGTGTCAGGGTTGCGGCAAAGCCTTCTTCGACCTCGCCCAAGGGCTGACCGCCGAAGCGGTTTTTCAGCCGCACCTTGAGCGTGTCTGTGTCCTGAATCGTGCCGATGTTCATGCGGATCTGACGTGCGGCACGGGGATCACGCAGGTGCCACAACCCTTCCGTCAGCTTCAGCCGCTGCCAGCGATCATAGGCGCGCAGGGCATAGCCACCCGTTGCGACGAAATCGAGACAGGCATCGAATGCCGCGCGGGTCAGGGCGGCATAGGGGCCAGCGCCGGTGACTTCGGCAAACAGGGCGTCGGCGTCGAACGGTGCGGCGCAGGCGGCGATCAGAATATGCTGGCACAACACATCGCGCGGGCCGGGGCCACGCGGATCGCCGTCGAGCGTGTGGGCGCGGACGGCTTCAAGTGCTGCGACACATTCCACCACCTCGAACCGATTGGCAGGCACCAACAGCGCCTTTGACGGTGCGTTGTATCGGTGATTGGCCCGCCCGATCCGCTGTACCAGCCGTTTGACGTTCTTTGGCGCTCCGATCTGGATCACCAGATCCACATCGCCCCAGTCGATCCCGAGGTCGAGCGATCCGGTGCACACGATGGCACGCAGATCGCCGTTGACCATCGCCGCTTCGACTCTCTGGCGCTGTGTCTTGTCCAGGCTGCCGTGGTGAATGCCGATGGGCAGTGCATCCTCGTTGGCCAACCAGAGTTTGTGAAAGAAAATCTCGGCCTGTGCGCGGGTGTTGTGAAAGATCAGCGTCGTCTTGTGCGCGCGTACCTGTTCCAGCACCGCAGGGATGGCGTAAGCGGCGCCACCCCCCGACCAGGGGGGCGGTTCATCGGTTGTCAGCATGGCGATATCGGGGTCGGGGCCGGAATCGGCGCGCAGGATTTCGCAGGGGTCGGGGTGATGCGCCAGAAACCGCGCGATCGCCTTGGGGTCTTCCACCGTGGCCGACAGCCCGACACGGCGCAATCCCGGCACCAATGTCTGCAACCGGGCCAGCGCCAGCATCAGCTGATCGCCGCGTTTGCTTTCGGCAAGCGCGTGGATTTCATCGACCACGACGCGCTGCAACCCGGCAAACATGCGCGGCGCGTCCTCATAGCTGACCAGCAGAGCCAGACTTTCCGGCGTCGTCAGCAGGATATGCGGCGGATCGGCGCGCTGGCGTTTCCTTTGGGTCTGGCTGGTGTCGCCCGTGCGATCCTCGACCCGGATCGGTAGGGACATTTCCGCCACGGGCGTGGACAGGTTGCGGCGGATGTCGGCGGCCAGCGCCTTGAGCGGGGAGACATAAAGCGTGTGCAGCCCCGGGCGCGGTTCGACGGCCAGATCGACGAGAGTGGGCAAAAACCCCGCCAGGGTCTTGCCCCCGCCGGTGGGCGCGATCAGCAAAAGCGCGGGGGCGTCGGAACGGTCGAGCATCTCTTGCTGATGCGGGTGGATCGACCAGCCCTTTGTGGCGAACCAGTGGTGAAAGGCGGCGGGCATTGGGTGCATGGCGCATATGTAGGGCGTCCATGTGGCTTTGACGACGGTGACGGAACCAAGCGGGGAACAAATTTTCGAGGAAAATTTGTGCCTCCGGCGGGAGTATTTGGATCAAAGAAGAAACCGGGTTCAGCACCCGTCGATTGCCGCAATTGGGGTAATTTGTGGAATGGGGGCTTTAGCCGGTGCGGTCTCCATCCATCTACTCTTTGCAACGTCGCTGGCGCCGTGTGATGGACCTTTGTGTGCTGCCGCTGGGTTGATTTCCTCTGTGTTCGTCAGCCGTCGATTCCCTGTTTGACGCGGCCGGTGTAACATCGGTGGCTTCAGCGGCATGACGTCTCGGGCTTGCCGGGCGTCGAGGGGGACAGGCGAAAGCGGCAGCGGTTCAAGCGGTACAAACAACGACGCATTGCACTGACCCGGTGGCGGTGAGGGCGCTGGCGTCGTTCCTTGTGCGAGTAACGCCCGGCGTGCCGCCCTGGCTTTGGATGAAGGGGCGGCTCCGCGCCCCATAACGCAACTGATCGCCGCGCATCCGGTGCATGCCGGCCATGGCGACAACCACCCCGATTGGCCGACTTCGGGCGATCGGGGCGGGGGTGCTGTGCGCTAATATTGGTGTTTCGGGGCAGGGGAAAACGGTGTCACGCGTTTCCTATAGGCGGGGAGTGGCAAAAAAGATCGGGACCCTCAAGTGCTGTAACCTCGCTGCTTCCTTAGATCAGCATGACCGAGGGAGATTTGCGAAACGGACGGTTCTTCGCGGTGATTACGCCCTCAAGGGTGATTTTGTTCGGTCTGTTTTCCCGCAACAAATATCTGACCGGCCATTTGCTCTGGTCTGAAACCCGTGCCTATGTCGCGGTGCTGATGGGGGTGACGATGGCCATCATCATGCTGTTCAACAGGGTTTCGATGTATTCCAACAAGACGATGAACATGGCGAACTTTGCCAAGGCGCTCATTGTTTGCGGCGGGTCGCTCTGGAAGTTGCGCAGTCAGGTGACGGCAGACCTTCATCGGCGGGATATGGATCGGCGGTTTTAATGCGTTGCGCGAATACTTCGGCAGGGATGTGCCGGATGAGGACGCGACAGCCTATCGGCCGGTGATCACCATTTTCGCTGTCGCTGCGCTTTTGGGGCTGAGGCTGAGTTGGTACAGCTTCGCCCCTTTCCTGTCGCTGCGGGCCGTCGAATGGTTCTTCGGCCTGTCGATGTGTTTTTTGGCGGTGCAGAAATTGCCGGATATCGAGAGTTTCTCGACAATGGTTCTCAACTACGACTTTCTGGCGCAGCGCTGGGTGCCCTACGGCAAGGTCTTTCCGTTCGGGGAGGCGCTGGCGGGCATTTTGATGGTTGCGGGGGCGTTGCCTTGGGTCTCGGGTCCGGTGGCGCTGTTTATCGGTCCGGTCGGTGCGTTCTCGGTGTTCAAAGCCGTCTACATTGAAAAGCGCGAACTGAAATGCGCCTGCGTGGGCGGATCGTCCATCGTGCCGCTGGGATTCGTGTTTTTGACCGAGAACCTCGTGATGATGTGCATGGGTGCCTTCCCGCGCTGCTTTAGGTTTGTGAGTTACCCACATTCAGGCGTCGGAGGGCGGCGCTGGTCACCGGAGCGGACGATCCCGCCGTAACGATCATGTTTGCCGCCGCCGATCGTGTAACTTTCGACACGCGATCCGGGTAAACGTCGCGTTATTCTGACGCCGCACACTATGCCTTTCACATACCACGCCGCCTCGCGTATTATAAAGGCGGCCGAGGCCCGTTTCGCCAATACGTGGCGATCAAACAGACAAGAGATGATACAGTGACCAGTATATTCAATCGACGCAGTTTCATGATCGGCCTGAGCGCCGCAGGAGCTTTGGGCACCGGCACCGTGCAGGCCCGCGCGAACCCGTTTCCGGAAAAATTCATGCCGCAATTGGCAAAGCCCCTGAGCCCGGCATGGCGCGCGGGCGAGGTCCATGTCGTTCCCGACGACTTCTTCCTCTATTTCATGCACACCGACCTTATGGCGTTCCGATACGGTGTCGGCGTCGGACGCAAGGGGCTTTACGAACCCGGAACGTTCACGATGAAGCGCAAGGCCGAATGGCCCAGATGGCGCCCGACGAACGCGATGATCCAGCGTGAGCCACACAAGTACGAACAGTACGCAGACGGGATGGCGGGCGGACCGGACAACCCCTTGGGTGCGCGTGCGCTGTATCTTTTCGACGATGCCGGGCGCGATACCTATCTGCGCATCCACGGCACCAACGCCCCCGGAACGATCGGCACCGCAGTCTCGAACGGCTGTGCGCGGCTGACCAACGATCATGTGCAAGACCTTTATCCGCGCGTGGAGATCGGGGCGCGGGTGATCCTTCACCCCAAGGTCAGGACGACGTGACGCCTTTGGGATTCCCGGTCGGAAAATAGCTTTCCGACCGGCCTGCCTAGATGTGGGTCCCGTCGAAAATCTCGTATACTGTCAGTCGGATACGGCGTGTTCTTGATCTGCGGCATTGGCGATTTTACTCTTAATTAAATCGCCTTTGGCGAGGATTGCGATCAACAGGCCCGTGTCGAACGGCCGGTCCTTTCCTGAAACAAGCGCATGACTGGGTTTCCAACATCTGTTCATCAGGGATGGTCGGATTGGAGCGGTCTGCCGCCGTAACGCAAGTGGCCAGCGGTGTCATAGATAATCCGTTGGAATCGCTGTGGTGAATTTCATCTCCTCCATCGAGATCATTCCGTTGACCCGGGTGAAGTCGAGTTTTTCGATCATGCGCTTGTAGACGGTGTCATAGGCAGCGACATCGGGAACCACGACCTTCAGGATGTAATCGACGGTGCCGGTGAGGCGATAGGCCTCGATGATCTCGGGAATGTCGTCGATTAGTGCGCGGAACCTGTCGATCCAGTCTTTCTCGTGGCGGGGGGCGCTCAGGCCGATGAAGATCGTCATCGGCACATTCGCCATCGCCTGATCCACGAGCGCAACGCGCTTGGAGATCAGGCCCGATTCCTCCATCCGTTTGATCCGTCGCCAGCAAGGCGTCGCGGTCAGTCCGACGGCATCCGCGATTGCGCTGATCGGCATATCGCTGTTTTCCTGAATGATCTTCAGGATCTGGCGATCGACCTTGTCAAAGCTCATCTGCTCGGTCGATTTGGTGCCGTTGCGGCGGGGTTTCGGGGTCGTCATGCGGGAATGAACTCGACGATTGTACCGGCCGCATGTGCCGGGCCAACGGCGATTCCGCGCGGGGTTCGGATGCCCGGCAGGTTCGCGCGTTCAAGGACCGTCATCAGGGCATTTTCATCGCGGATTTTCACCTGCAACACCGCGAAGGCCCCGCGTGGCAACCCGCCCGTGTCGATCCCCGCGTATCGATGGGTCAACGCGTCGGGCGTCAGCAACGTCAGCGGGGCTGAATTTGCACCGGTCAACACAATAGAGCCGCCTTCGGTCGGTTCGACGGTTCCGTCCGCCCAGAGACGGGCAAAGGCCTGTGCGTCCGCCTCGGGGGCGTCGCTTTGCGCGACAATTCCGGCCAGTCCGCAGGCCGTGTTTGCGTGTTTCAGAAGGTCGGGCAGCCAGACGGTGTCGCGGCTGCAGTGCTGGCACATGAACACCATGCCAAAGGGCACCTCGTCAGGTGCAAAGCTGAGGGTAGAGAATGCCGCGATACCCTGACCGCCGCCGGGGAGGTCCACCGGGCGATCAAAATCGCTCAGGCTATGGGTGGCGATGCCCAGTTTGCCAAGCGCGTCTTCCGCGGCGCGGGCGTCGTCAATGCGGCAGGCGATGGCGTGCAGGCCTTCGCCCCGTTCTTCCAGCATTTGATAGCGTGGCGCGTTCAGTGGCGTTGGCCGCAGAAGGCCCAGAATTTCATAATAGTCATCGGGAAACATGATCGTGTGGTTCGCTGAACCTTTCGCCTCGGAGTGCATGCCGCGCGGTGAAATGGTAAACCCGAGCGCGGCAAATTTTGCGGCGGCCGCATCAAGATCGGCAACAAGACTGAAGCAATGGTCGATACCTTTGACGGGATGAGTCATGGAAGGGTTTCCTTTTCTGGGGTGGCGGTCAGTGGCGGACAGGCGCGACCACGATTTCGTTCAGTACAATGCCGGGTTGGGTCTGCGCGACAAACAGCGCGATTCGCGCCATGTCTTCGGCTTGAATCATCTGCGACAGCTTGTCGGTGTCGAACCCGGGCCGCTTTGCCAGCAGGGGCGTCGCCACCTCGGCGGGGCAAAGCGCGGTAGAGCGGATGCCGTTGCGCCCTTCCTGATCGTTAAGGCTGGCCGACATGTCCGAAAGGGCGTGTTTCGATGCGCCATAGGGCACACCCGAATCAGGTGAATGAAACCGGCCCGCCCAACTGGAGGTGTGGATCATCACCCCATCCTGCTGCGCGCGCATCGCCGGAAGGCAGGCGGCGATGACGTTCAGCGCACCGGTCACGTTGACCTGAAAAACCCGGTCCCAGCTTGCCCAATCGAGTTCGGCCCAACTGCGTTTCGGGATGTTGAGCCCGGCGTTATTGCACAGTATATGCAGCCCGTTGCCCCATTCTGCGATGCTTTGCGCAGCGGCGGCCATCCCTTCACGATCGGTCACATCGCCCGGCAGGATCAGGCAGTCGGCATCGGCTGGAAGCTCATCCCGCACGGCCTTCAGCGACTGCTCGGTCCGGGCCGTCAGCGCCGTTCGGAAGCCTGCGGCGGCAAACGCCCGCGCCATCGCCGCGCCGATGCCTGACCCTGCGCCGGTGATCCAGACCGTTTTAGACATTTGATTCTCCTGATCATATAATCGACGCCATTATTTTGCAGAGATTGTGCGAAACTTAGCATAGGATTAATCTCTGATGTAAATGTGAAGATATTTCTTGACGTCATGTCAAGCTTTAGATCAAACTTTGATCCAGGGGCGCGTACAACGCCCGGAGACAAGATGAACAGCAGGGAGAGAAGTGGATGACGAAAACTCTTAGCATACTGTACGCCGCTGCTGCGGGCTGCATCGGATTGGGCCTTGCCGCAAATCCGCTGCTGGCGCAGGAAGAGGTCAAGAAGGGCGGAACCGCTATAATCCATATGGTGAGTGAGCAACGGATCCTGAACCCCGCGCTGCGGGCTTCGACCGGAGTTTACGAAATCTCGGGCAAGATCATCGAGCCGCTAATCGACAAAAGCTATGATGGCTATGTGCCGGTTCTTGCGACCGAATGGGCGACGTCCGAAGATGGCAAGAAAATCACCCTGAAACTGCGCGAAGGCGTCAAATGGCACGATGGCGAGGCATTCGCCTGTGACGATGTGGCATTTACCGCGATCGAGATGTGGAAAGGGCTGCTGAACTATTCATCGGCGCTTCAGGCAAATCTTGAGTCGGTCGATTGCCCCGATCCCCACACGGCGGTCTTCAACTATTCCGAGCCGATGCCGCTGGAACTGTTCGTGGCCGCGATGCCCGATCTGGGTCATCCTGTGCCCAAGCACCTTTATGAAGGCACCGACATCCTCAAGAACGAATACAACACCGCCCCCGTCGGAACCGGCCCGTTCAAATTCGTCGAATACGAACGCGGGCAGTATGTCATGGCCGAGCGGAACGAGGATTACTGGCGCGACGGATACCCCTATCTCGATCGGATCGTCTGGCGTTTCATCGCCGACAAATCGGCCGCAGGCGCGGCTTTGGAAGCCGGGGAAGTGCATGAATCCGGCTTCATCGGCGTTTCAATGGCGGACGTCGAGCGTCTTTCGACAGATGACCGCTTTGATGTCGGCACCAAGGGCTATGAGAACAACGTCGCCCACTCGACTGTTGAATTCAACCATCGCAACCCGATCCTTGCCGACGTGAATGTGCGCCGCGCAATTCATCACGGGTTGGACATCGATTTTGCGATCAAGACGATCATGCGAGGCTTTGCCAAGCCGGGTCGCGGACCGGTGCCGTCGGTGGGTGGTGCAAACTATACCGACGACGTGCGGACCTATCCCTATGACGTCGAACTGGCCAAGAAGATGCTGGATGATGCCGGATATCCTGTCAAGGACGACGGTTTCCGGTTCAAACTGCGCCATCGCCCCGCGCCTTGGGGCGAATACACCCAGCTTTGGGGTGAGTATTTCGCACAGGCGATGCGGGTGATCGAGATCGATGTCGAGCTTCTGAACAACGATGCGCCCGGTTTCCTGAACGGTGTTTACCGCGACCATGATTTCGACACCGCCAACGGCTGGCACCAGTTCCGGTCCGACCCTGCGGTTTCCACGATGGTCTGGCTGCGTTCCGGTCTGCCCGAGGGGTCGCCCTGGACCAACCAGTTCGGCTGGAAGAACGAAGAGATCGACGAGTTGATCGACGCGGCCGCATCCGAATTGGATGTGGAAAAACGCGCCGAGATGTACCACGAGATCCAGCGCCGTGCGATGGAAGAACTGCCGGTGATCTTCGCGATTGAACATCCGTTCATCTCGGTGACCAACAAAAAGCTCAAGAACCACCACAACACGCCACGCTGGAACTCCAGCAGCTGGTATGATCTCTGGCTGGACGAGTAACCATTCGCCTTGTGGGCGGGGCCAGCAATGGCTTCGCCCACATTCCTCTTCGATCCAGGTTCAGACCGGCCCTCCCCAATTGGCGGGCCAACGGAAAGTCCATCAATGTCGTTGCCCATTCCCCCGATCCTGTCCTATGCGCTGAGGCGGTTGTTTCAGGCTGTGCCGGTGATCATTCTCATCATGATCGGCACGTTCCTGTTGTTGAAACTCGCGCCCGGTGACACCGTCGATGCTTTGGTCGGTGACATGGGTGGCGCGGATGCCGCCTTTATCGAACGGCTGCGCGCGGAATACGGCCTTGATCAGTCGGTCTGGGTGCAGCTCTGGCGCTATATGGCAAAGCTTGCGATGTTCGATTTTGGCTGGTCCTTCGTTTATGAACAGCCGGTATCGCGGATATTGCTTGATCGGTTGGGCACGACACTTCTGCTGATGGCCACGTCGCTGAGCATGGCCTTCACCATCGGAATCGTCCTTGGGGCCATCGCTGCGCGCCGGGCCTATTCGTTGACCGACAACCTGATCTCGACGCTGGGCCTGATCTTTTACGCCACGCCCAGCTTTTTCCTGTCACTGATGATGATCCTGCTGTTTTCGGTCAAACTGGGCTGGTTGCCGGTGGGCGGGATCAAGACGATCACCGGTTTTTATACCGGCTGGGACCACGTCGCTGACGTGGCGCGCCATCTCATCATGCCGACCGCTGCACTGTCGCTGATCTATCTGTCGTTCTACCTTCGGCTGATGCGCGCCTCGGTGCTTGAAGTGGCCGAACTGGACTATGTGCGCACCGCGCGGGCCAAGGGGGCGGGCGAGACACGGCTGATGGTTCATCACATCATGCGCAACGCGCTTTTGCCCGTCGTCACGCTGCTGGGGCTGCAATTCTCTACCGTTCTCGGCGGGTCGGTGGTCGTTGAGACGATCTTTACGCTGCCCGGTCTTGGCCAGCTGGCCTATCAGTCAGTGATCCAGCGCGACATGAACACGCTGATGGGGATCATCTTTCTGTGTTCGATCATCGTCGTCGTGGTGAACTTCCTGACCGACCTTCTTTACGCCCGTCTCGACAGCAGGATCCAATTGAAATGACCATGGCCGCAACCGACCTTCCCCCGCCCGAGCCGTCACGCCCGGTGATCCTCTGGCGCCGCTTCCGTCGTAACCGCGCCGCACTCCTGGGGCTGTTCCTGTTCGCGATCGTCGTTATCATGGCGCTGACTGCCGGGTTTATTGAACCCGACGATTCCCTGCGCCGCGCGGGTGTCCCGCTGACCGCCCCGTTCATCAACTGGGATACGCCGCTGGGCACTGACCAGCTTGGCCGCGATATTCTGGCGATGCTGTTTTACGGTGCACGGATATCGCTTTTGGTGGGGGTGGTGGCGACGCTGATTTCAATCGGGATCGGTATCGTGATCGGGGCGCTGTCGGGCTATTTCGGCGGCTGGGTGGATGATGTGCTGATGCGCATCACCGAAGCCTTTCAGACGATCCCCAGCTTTGTCTTGTTGCTGACGCTGGTGGCGATCCTTGGCTCGAAGATCGAATGGATTGCCCTTGCCATCGGCGTCGTTAGCTGGACCGCCCCGGCCCGGATGGTCAGGGCCGAGTTCATGTCCCTGCGCGACCGCGAATTTGTCGATGCCGCGCGCAATCTCGGGGTGTCGAACACGGCGATGATCTTCAAGGAGATCATGCCAAACGCCATCCCGCCGATCATCGTTTACGCCTCGGTCGTCATGGCCCTGTCGATCCTGCTGGAAAGCGCGCTGGCATTCCTCGCGCTGGGCGATCCCAACTATGCAAGCTGGGGCAACATGATCGGGCAGGGGCGGGCGGTGCTGCGCAGCGCGTGGTACTGCGCGGCCATTCCCGGCGTCGCCATCGTCCTGACCGTTCTTTCCTTTTCGCTGTTGGGCGAAGGCCTGAACGATGCGCTGAACCCGAGGCAAAAGAAATGACCGAAGCCGCACCTACACCAGCCCTGAAGATCGAGAACCTCAGGATCGCCTTGCCCAAGGGGTCGGACCGGCCCTTTGCGCTGGATGGGTTGAGTCTTGAGGTCAAACGCGGCGAAGTCGTCTGTCTTGTCGGGGAATCCGGATCGGGCAAATCGCTTACGGCTGGTGCGATCATGCGGCTCTTGCCCGAACCGCACGTACACGTCGCGGGCGGCGCCATCTTTGTTCAGGGCGAGGATATTCTGGCCAAGAGCGATAAAGAGATGAAAGCGATGCGCGGCGAGCGTGTCTCGATGATCTTCCAAGAGCCGATGACCGCGCTGAACCCGCAAAAGACCGTTGGCTGGCAGATCGACGAGGTGCTGCGCCTGCATACCGATCTGTCACGCGCCGGACGCAAGGCGCGCGTGATCGAGATGCTGGAGCGGGTGCACATCCCCGATCCGGCCTCTGCCTATCACGCCTATCCGCATCAGGTATCGGGCGGGCAGCGCCAGCGCGTGATGATCGCCATGGCCCTGTGCCTGTCGCCCGGCCTGATCATCGCCGATGAGCCGACGACCGCGCTGGACGTGACGACGCAGCTTCAGATCCTCAAGCTGATCCGCGAATTGCAGGAGCAGGAAGGCGCTGGCGTCCTGTTCATCACCCACGACTTTGGTGTTGTGGCGCAGATTGCCGACCATGTCGTCGTTCTGAAGCAAGGCGAGATGGTCGAATCCGGCCCGGCCAGTCAGGTTCTGAACGCGCCCCAGCATCCCTATACGCAAGCGTTGATCGCATCGGTCCCGTCGCTGACACCGCCCCCTGCCAAATGCTTCGATGCCGCGCCGGTGGTTTTGAAAGGCACCGGCCTGACCAAGACCTTTGCCGCACGCGGCGGTTTGTTCAGCGGACGGCGTAAATCCGTCACGGCGGTGGACAATCTGACGTTCGAGCTGCGCAGGGGCGAAACGCTGGGCGTGGTGGGCGAAAGCGGGTCCGGCAAGACGACGGTATCGCGGATCGTAACGCGCCTGCTTGAGGCCGATTCCGGCGCCGTTGAACTGGACGGCACCGACCTTCTGGCCTGCAGCCCACGTGAAATGCGCGCGATGCGCAAACATATCCAGATGGTGTTTCAAGATCCCATGGCCTCGCTCAATCCACGCAAGCGGGTTGTCGATCTGATTGCACAGGGGCCGATCGTGCACGGCGAAAATCGCAAGAAGGCGCGCGCACAGGCCCGCGAACTGCTGGAACTGGTCGAACTGTCGCCTGCCGCCGCCAACCGGTTCCCGCACGAATTTTCAGGGGGCCAGCGTCAGCGTATCGGCATTGCCCGCGCATTGGCTCTGCGGCCCAAGGTGATCGTCGCCGACGAACCGGTATCGGCGCTGGATGTCAGCGTGCAGGCACAGGTTCTGCGTCTGCTGGCGGATCTGCGCGATCAGATGAATTTGTCGCTGCTGTTCGTCACCCATGACCTGCGCGTCGCCGCCCAACTGTGCGACCGCATCATCGTCATGCAGCACGGCGAGATCGTAGAGGCCGGCGAAACAGCCGCCATCTTTGCCGATCCGCAGCACGAATATACCCGCAATCTCCTGTCCTCGATCCCCGGACGGGACTGGACGCCGCCCAAATCCGCAACGAACGCTGCATGAGGCAATCCGTATGACCATCGCCATCTCTGACATCCGCAAGGCCCTGATTGGTGAAGGGGCGACCATTCCCGGCCCCTTCGGCCCTCGCCGTCTGATCTACAGCGATTACGTGGCCTCGGGGCGGTCGCTGGCGTTCATCGAGGATGCGATCCGCAGCCATGTGATGCCATTTTATGGCAATACGCACACCGAAACCTCGTTCACCGGGCGGCGCACGACGCAACTGCGCGAAATGGCGCGGGCCGCCGTGCGGCGGGCTGTGGGCGCTGACGATGGCCATGCGGTGATCTTTACCGGTTCGGGCGCGACCTCGGCGGCGGACAAGCTGATGCGCGCCTTTGTGTTGGGCGGGCTGTGCGCGCGATCGGTGATTTTTGTCGGCCCTTACGAACACCACTCCAACGATCTGCCTTGGCGCGAATGTGGTGCCACGGTTGAGCGGATTCCGCTGGATGACACCGGTGCGATCTGCCTGCGCACGCTGAAAGCGCGGCTGGCGGCACACCCGGATGCGCCCATCAAGATCGGCGCCTTCTCGGCTGCCTCGAACGTGACCGGCGTGCTGTCCGATCTGCGCGCGATTGCCTGCCTGATGCATGAACATGACGGCTGGTGCATTGCCGATTACGCCGCCGCCGGTCCCTATCTGCGCGTGAACCTCAGCGAATCTGCCCCCGGGGCGAATGACAGGATCGACGCGGCATTTTTGTCGCCGCACAAATACGCAGGCGGGCCGGGGGCTTCGGGGCTGTTGATCGCTGACCGGCGTATTCTGGACACCACGCGGCCCACCATGACGGGCGGCGGCACCGTGTCTTATGTGACCGAGACGTCGCACGCCTATGTCACCAACCCCGAACGCCGCGAAGAAGGCGGCACGCCCGCGATCATCGAGAACATCCGCGCCGGTATGGTGCTGCAACTCAAGCGTGACATGGATGAGGACGAGGTCGAGCGCCGCGAAGCCGTCATGACCGAACGTATGGACCACGCCTTGCGGGCTATTCCCGGGGTGGAGCTTCTGGGGCCGCAGGGTGCGCCGAAGGTCGGCATCTTCTCGTTCAACCTGCGGGTTGGCGGGCGGATGCTGCACCACAATTATGTCGTGGCATTGCTGAACGATCTGTTCGGGATTCAGGCGCGCGGCGGCTGCTCTTGCGCTGGGCCTTATGGTCACAGCCTTCTGTCGATCGACCGCGAAACCACAGAGCGGCATGAAAAGCAGGTTCAACTGGGCTATTCCGCGTTTCGTCCCGGTTGGGCGCGGCTTGGCGTGAACTGGTTCTTCGAGGACGGTGACGTCGATCGGATCGCGCAGGCGGTGGCGTTCATCGCCAAGCATGGGCTGGACCTTTTGCCGCTTTACCGGCTGGATCTGGCCGAAGGTGTCTGGCGCGCCCAGCGTGCGGTCGATGACGCGCCACCGCGCCATCTGTCGGACCTGTGGAACCTGACGGCTGACAAGGCCCCGTCCGCGCCTGATTTTGACGAAGCAATGGCCGAGGCCAACGCCGTGGTGCGCAGCGTTCCGGGTAACGCCGACCCGCTGTCGATGACTGCCGAGCAAGAGGCTCTGCGCTGGTTCTGGATGCCCGACGAGGCTGTCAAACCCCAGTCCGTCAAGGCCGCATCGTGAATATGCAAGTTCAGTTCCCGCCATCGCTCTGGGCGGATACCGCGCCACCGCGCGCGATGAACTCCGCCGCCAAAGGGCCGATTGAAACGGATGTCGCGATCATCGGCGCGGGCTTTACCGGCCTGTCGGCGGCGATCGAGGCGGCGCGGCGCGGCCACACCGTCACCGTGTTCGAGGGCAAGGCCGTCGGCTGGGGTGCTTCGGGGCGCAACAACGGTCAGGTGATCCCGGTTCTCACCTCGGCCGAACCGGACGCCTGGGTTCAGCGCTATGGCGAGACAGGCAGGCGGGTCGTCGATCTGATCGGAAACTCGGCGAGCATCCTGTTCGATCTGGTCCGCGAATTCGACATGCAGGCCGAGGCCGAGCAGACTGGATGGTTTCAACCCGCTCACAGCCCCGGCCGCATGATCCTGTCACAGCGTCGGGTCGAGGCATGGCAGCGATATGGCTTCCCGGCAGAACTGCGCACGGCGCAAGAGGCCGCCGAGATGTTGGGAACCGAATTCTGGCATGGCGGGATGTTCAATCCGACGGGCGGGCATATCAATCCGCTGGCCCTGGCGCGGGGCATGGCCAAGGCTGCCGAAGGGCTGGGCGTCACAATCCATGAAAACAGCCCGGTGCACAGCTTTGAGCGCCAAGGGGCAGGGTGGGCATTGCGCACCGCTGATGCCACCATCAACGCCCGCGCGATGATCCTTGCGACCAACGCCTATACCGGCGAACTGGTGCCGCAACTGGCACCGCGTCTGGCGAAATCGCTGATCCCGGTCCTGAGCTGGCAGATGGCGACGGAGCCGCTGGGTGACAACCTGCGCAAGACGATCCTGCCGGGGCGTCAGGCGGTTTCGGACACGCGCGGCGATCTGCGATTCTTCCGCTATGATGCGCGCAACCGGCTGATCACCGGTGGGGCTGTCGTCGGGCCGCATGACGTGGCGAACCGCGTGCGTCGAAAGGCCGCGCGTAGTCTGGCCGAAGCCTTTCCCGCGCTTGGAACGCCCGAAATGACCCATGTCTGGTCGGGCTATATCGGCATGAACTGGGACCGTTTTCCGCGTGTTCACCAGCTTGGCCCGGACGGCTGGGCGTGGATGGCGTGCAACGGGCGCGGCGTGGCTTTTGGCACGGCCATGGGCCGTGAACTGGCCCGCGCCGTGACCGGCACCGATCCGCGCGAACTGGCCCTTCCTGTGACCGAACCCAAGCCGTTTCCAATACAGGGCCTGCTGCGCCGCGTGGCCCCCACCTATCTCGCCTGGCTCAAGCGCAATGACCAGATCGAACCCAAGCTGTAAGGACTGACGACATGACTGACGCTGCTGAAACCACCGAAGGCATGGGCCTGAACGACATCCCAATCCTGCTGCGTCGCCGGATCGAGGCGATGATCCTCAAGCATGTGCTGGATGTGATAACCGAACGGACCAGCCGCGAGGAAGGCGAGGCCGTGATCGGCGAGACCTGCTCGCGCTCGGCCATCGAACAGGGCCAGCAACTGGCCGAGGCATTGGGCCGCGCCCCCGATCTGACCGATTTCGCAGCGATTCAGCCGAACTGGACCCGCGAAGACGCCCTGCGCATCGAACCGGTTGAGATGACTGCGGAAAAGATGGATTTCAACGTCACCCGCTGCCGCTATTCCGAGATGTACAAGGAAATGGGGCTGGGCGACATCGGCCACCTTCTGTCGTGCAACCGCGACGGCGATTTCTGCATCGGCTACAATCCCGAGATCGAGCTGACCCGCACCCAGACGATCATGCAGGGCGCCAGCCACTGCGATTTCCGCTACCGCATGAAAAAGGACGCCTGAGCATGGCCATTGAGAATTGGGTCGGCGACCAGGTCGAAAGCCTGACCGCCTTCCGCCGCGATCTGCATCAACACCCTGAACTGCTCTATGATACCCTGCGCACTGCCGCCACCGTCGCCGAGGCGCTGCGTGCGGCCGGCGTTGATGAGGTGACCGAGGGGATTGGCCGCTCGGGCGTCGTCGGTGTCATCCGCGGCCAGAGCAATAACAGCGGTCGCACGATCGGCTTGCGCGCGGACATGGACGCGCTGCCCATCGAAGAGGCAACGGGCAAGCCCTGGGCCTCACTGGTGCCCGGCAAGATGCACGCCTGCGGCCATGACGGTCACACGACAATGCTTCTGGGCGCCGCACGGCATCTGGCGCAAAGCCGCGCGTTTGACGGTACAGTCATCGTGATCTTCCAGCCTGCCGAAGAAGGCGGGGCAGGGGCCAAGGCGATGATCGACGACGGGTTGTTCGACCGCTGGCCCTGCGATGAGGTTTACGGCATGCACAACCGGCCAAACCTGCCAGTGGGTGAATTCACCATCGCACCGGGGCCGATCATGGGATCGGTGGACGAGGTGAAGATCCGCATCGAAGGGCGCGGCGGCCACGCGGCACGTCCAGATCAGACGGTCGATCCGCTCCCTATTGCTGCGGCGCTGATTCAGGCGATCCAGACCATCACCTCGCGCACCATCGACCCGCTGGACAGCGCGGTGATCTCGCTTTGCACCATTGAAGCGGGCAATGCGTTCAATGTGATTGCGCAAGATGTGCGGATGACCGGCACCGTGCGCACCCTGCGCGAAGAGGTCCGCACCCATGTCGAAGGTCAACTGAACAGCCTTGTAAAAAACGTGGCGGCGGGCTTTGGCGCCAAGGGGCATCTGGAGTATATCCGCCACTATCCGGTGACGGTGAACCACGAGCGCGAAACTGAACTGGCCGCACGTGCCGCGCAGGAAGTCGCCGGCATCGAACGTGTAGACCTCGAGATGCCGCCGGTGCTGGGCGGCGAGGATTTCTCGTTCATGCTGAACATGGTACCGGGTGCGATGATCAACATCGGCAATGGTCGATCTGCCGGGCTGCATCATCCGGAATACGACTTCAACGACGATGTCATTGGTTGGGGCTGTTCTTACTGGACGACCCTCGTGCGCCAAAGGCTGCCTGCCGCCTGAACCTTGCTTGCCCGCCCGGTCATGTGGCTGAGGCGGGCAAAACGGCCGGAATTGGCGTGCAAACTGTTGATTTACGGCGATGATGCCTTCGGGGTGGCGAGGATCCAAGCCATTGATGCGCAGCCCGCCGAGGCCTCGGCTGCGTGTTTTCGAACTGCCCGTCCCGATGCTCGCCACCCGTCACCAAGACCGTTTTGAAACCGGCGTGACCCGGGGAAAATCCCAAGTGCGGCGGTGGGCCGCCCGGTGATGCAGGCGGCTCTGTTGATGGCGAGGATGGCGACTTGGCGGACCAAACTGTCGTGACGTAAGTTTCAACTTGTCCATCACTCGCATGGCTTTTGCTGCGATGCAGCATTATCTCATGGCTGGGAGGCTATTTTAGCATCTACCTAATCCGGTGCCGTCGAGGAGCCTAAGACAATGACAGAGTATTCTCACGATACCACGCCAGAAATCCGCAAACTCTGGAAACGAGATATACCTGATATTACCCAGCATCTGCTGCGCCTCGACACCGGAACCCGCCACTCACGCTTTGGCATTTACGTCAAAGACGACTTCATAAAAGGTTACGCTGAACGCGCCATTGATGCCGATACATTGGTTTTTGGAGCGTTTATTGATGGTCAGATCCGCGCGATTGGCGAATTGCGAGGTCTTTCTCAAGCCTGGAAACACGGCGCGGAACTTGCAGTGTCGGTTGAGCCGGATTGGCAAGGCAAAGGGATTGGGAGCACGCTTTTTTCCCGCTTGGTGACGGCGTCCCAAAACCGGGGCATCAAGTCTCTGCACGTTGTTTTTCTCAATGATAATAGACGGATGCAAAGTATCGCTGCAAAACATCACCCGGAATGTCATTCTGATAGTGGTCAAATCGAAGCCCGGTTTGATCCGGCTTGGGCCACGCCGATGTCCCTGGCCAGCGAGATAACGGAAGATGCCAGCGCCTTTGTTCGGCAGCTTTTCCGGGTGCCCACACAAAAGCGCGCCGGTCGGCACATTTAGGTCTGGCACCGCTATTGCAAGCGATGCGCGTCGAATGTCGTCAACTAACATCGTCGAAACACAGCGGCCACACCGCCGCGTCGTCAAATCGGGCTTTGAGCGGACTTTGGCCAAGCCTCTGACGTCGGAACACAAAATGCCCACCACCCCCAAACCGTCATCGCCGCGCTGCACGCCCGGCGGTTGCCGCATGCCGCCATTATCTTGCGCGACGAAATTCGGGCCCAGCAGATCGCGGCGGCTGGATCGATCATCCTGCCAGATGTCATTCAAGCGGGACCGGCCGGGTCCCTGCTTTCGACACACTGATCACGTCCATCGGCACTGCGCTGGCGTTTGACCCTACACTCGGTGGGTTATGCGGCCGGGGCGAACCGGAAGCCCCGGCTTCAGTCCATCTGCCCAATGACGGCGGGGCGGCTTTAAGCGCGGCGGTGATCGCCGCCGTCGTGCACTACACGACGGCCGATCCCCTGGCCTGATCAGCCTTGCTTTGCGTTATTGTCATCTTGCTTTGCGTCATTGTCATAGGGTCTGGACTTGCACTGTCCTTCAACCTCGGCGCCGCTTTCGATGCTGAGGCTCTCATAGAAGATTTCGCCGGTCATCCGCGCGGTTGCGTGCAGCCTGACCTTGCCACCGAAGACTTGGCCGTTGAAACGGCCTTTGATGGCGACGCTGGCCGCATGGATCTCGCCCTCGACCTCGCCTGCCTCCTCAATGACGACTGCGGACGCTTCCACACGGCCTTTGACGAAACCGGGCAGTTCGACGGTGCCGGGAAAGAACAGCTCGCCGGTGATGCGCGAGCCTGCGCCGAGATGCGAGCGGGCACCGCTCCCGGCGGCGGGGTACTTTTGGTCCGTCATTGACGTCTGCCTTTTCCAGTTTCGGCCCTCGCGGGGCTCATACGCTTCCACATACAGGAGAACCCACGAGGGCACGAGCCCATGATGGAACGGTCGCAGATGGCAGGCAATGACCCGCAGGTCCGAAGTTTGTGCGCGCCTCAGGACGGGGTCAGGCGTTGGCCCAGTCACGGCTTTGCCAGACGTGTGTAGTGTCGCCAAGGTCAAGAGAGATAGACGGTGTCACTTCCACCGCCGCTGCTCCCGCCAAGGCAAAACTGGCGAGTGCCGACAGACTGATGCGCATGATTTGATCTCCCTTGACCGAGCTGGTGGGTGGGTCAGACGCTTCGAAGCGGTTTCAGAACTACGGCGAGTTTGGCCAATTCATCAACCATCCCCGCTATGCCCTCGTTCATCTTGGCATTTGCGGTGAACTCTCCCTTGTCGTCAATGAACTGGGGAAAGAATGGGATCGGCATAGTCTGCTGAATTGCGTAAGCGCCAACATTTCCGAGCAGTTGGCGCACCTCCTGGGCCGAGCGCAAGCCACCGGAAACGCCACCATAGCTGACAACGCCGATCGGCAGGTATTTCCATTCGCGCGACAATACCTGAACCGCGTTGATCAGGCTTGCCGGTGGAAAATAGTCATATTCCGGCGTGACGAAAATGACCGCGTCCGCACCGGCGATGACGGAACTCCAGCGCTTTGTGTGGTCGTGTTCGTATTTCTGCATCATCGGGTGATGCTTTTCGTCCAGCAAAGGCAGATTGATCTCCGCCAGATCAACCAGTTCGACGTCAAATTTTTCGTTTTCCTTGGCCACCTTGACCGCCCAGTCCGAAACGGTCGGGCCCACCCGGCCCGGCCGGGTGGAGGCGGTGATGATTTTCAGCTTCAGTGTCATTAAGGTATCCTTTATCGTGTGGAGTTAGAGAGTATCAAGGACGCAGGGCCCTGCCTTCGACGCAGTCCTCTGGACCTGCAGACGTGCGAGCAACACAGCCTTCAGGGCGATCGAATGCGCGCTGCGCGGCGTAAGGCGCCGGACTGAGGCGAGGTGCGAGTTGAGGCGGGATTTGGTCGCCGATGACCCGTTAACCCTTGGGGCGTGTCCTGTCCAATTCGGGGCTGATTGGAATGAATTCCTTATCATCGCCTGAGGGAAGCTTGAAAGGTCCGTTTGCCCAGTCGGCGGCTTTCCAGTCCTCTTTGGCTTGCTCGATGCGATCCTTCGACGACGACACGAAATTCCACCAGATATAGCGTTTTTCGTTCAGCGTCGCGCCACCGAGTGCCATCAGGCGGGCACCCTGAGGGCCTGCCTTGACCGATATCCTGTCGCCCGGGCGGAACACCATCATGCGGCCGGCCTCGAATGTGTCGCCAGCGATTTCGATGCTGCCTTCGGTCACATAAACCCCGCGATCCTCGTGGTTGTCGGGCAGCGGAAAAGACGCGCCTGCGTCGAGGACGACATCCAGATAGAAGGTCTCGGACTGCATCGTCACCGGGCTGGTTTCACCATATGCGTTGCCAAGGATCAGACGGGCGGTTGTACCAGTGTCCCTGATCACGGGCAGGCTGGCCTCCTTGTGGTGTTCGAAATCAGGCGCCATTTCTTCACGATCTTCGGGCAGTGCGATCCATGTCTGGATGCCAAAGAGCTTGTGGCGCGTGGCACGTGTTTCCTCGCTGGTGCGCTCGGAGTGGGTGACGCCACGCCCTGCGACCATCCAGTTCACCTCGCCGGGATAGATCATCTGATGGGTGCCAAGGCTGTCGCGGTGTTCAAACTCGCCCTGATACAGATAGGTGACAGTCCCCAGACCGATATGCGGATGCGGACGGACATCAATGCCGCCATCGGTGATGAATTCCGCAGGGCCCATCTGGTCGAAAAAGATGAACGGCCCGACCATCTGCCGCTTGGGCGAGGGCATGGCGCGCCGAACCTCGAAACCCCCAAGGTCGTGGGCGCGGGGGATGATCAGGGTCTCAATACCTGCGCTATCCGATAGCGGACATTCCGGATTTTGTGTCGGGTTCCAGCTCATGAGTTCTCTCCTGTGTTGGTATTCAGAAGGCCGGGCGGTGTGTGCGCCGTTTCATTCAATTGGGTTCAAGGTTGTGCTGCAATACGGGTCCGTCACCATGACGATCTCGCATCTTGCTCTGGTTTTGAAGTTCAGATGTCGCTCTTCTGAGCTGCTCACGATGCGCCGCGCTGGAATGTTTTACCATTGGATGACATCGGCCAATTCCTCGCGGTGTTTCAGCGCATGTGCACGGACGAAGGGGCAGAGCGGAACGATGCGCTGACCCTTTGAGCGGGCATCGGCGATCAGGCGTTCGACCAAGGCCCGCCCGACTCCAAGCCCCCGCATACTGTCCGGCACCCCGGTATGATCAGCGATGATCGACGTGGGGGACAGTTTGGAGGTGGTGAGTTCGGCTTCGCCTTCGACACCTTCCTGCGTCGCCGCATAACGGCCCTTGGTTTCGGTTTCGGTATAGGTGATTTTCAGATCAGACATTGGTGTTTCCTTAGGTTTGCCCGTGCAAATGCCGTTGCTCGGTCGATGTATCGCGGCCCGCCGCACCGCCATCGTGACAAGCGCCAAGGTAGGTCAGGCCCACCCGTCTTTTGTCACGGGGCTGTCAGGAGGGATTGCAGGGCCAACAGCTCCGGCTGGCGCAACTCGTGCCCGCCGTCGTGGACTTCTGTGGACACCTCTGCACCCTGCGTTGTGAACCAGTCGATCAATCGCTGGCTCATCGGCCAGGGACAGATCGGATCATGTTTGCCTGCGGTGATCAGCACCCGGTTGCCCGCAAGTGCCGGAACGGCCTCAGGCTCCCAGGGGATCAGCGGATGCAGTAACCCGATGCGGTCAAACAGGTCCGGGTGCGCCATTGCGACAGAGGCAAGGATGTTTGCACCGTTCGAATAGCCAAAGCCATAGATCGGAGCACCCGGGTTCTGCGCCTTGTGCGCTGCCACGAAATCCGCCATCGCTTCGGTGCGCCGGGCCAGGTCGTCCATGTCATAGACGCCCTCGCCTGTGCGCCGAAAGAACCGCGCCGCGCCGCCCTCCGAGACATCGCCGCGCGGCGAGACTACGCCCGCCCCGGGCAAAAGCTGCTGCGCCAGATCGAAGAACTGGTTCTCGTCCCCACCGGTCCCGTGAAAGGCAAAGATCACCGGCGCGCCCGGTTTGGGTGCTTTGGTCAACGCGTGATAAGATTCGGTCGACATCTTGCTCTCCTTTACGCTTCGATCGGGGGCAGCAGACCCTCGATTTGGGCGCGATGTGACTCGTACCGGTCTGGCAGTTTTAGAGCTTCGCCAAGGTGGGCCGTATCTTCGTCCCGGTCAAAGCCCGGTTCATTCGTTGCAACCTCGAACAGGATACCGCCGGGGGAGCGGAAATAGATTGCCCAGAAATAGTCGCGGTCAATCACCGGCGTCACCTGATAGCCGGTGTCCATCAACGCCTTGCGCACTTCCAGCTGCTTGGCCCGGTTATCCACGGCGAAGGCAATATGGTGAACCGACCCCGAACCTTGGCTGGCGGCTTTTGCACCCTGCAGTTCCTCAAGGTCGATGGTATCCGCCGCATTGCCGCCCTCAATGCGGTAGCGGGTGATGTCACCGTCGATCTCGTCCTTTTGGTAGCCCATGAAGGTCAGCAGTTCGCCGGTTGCCGCCGCATCCTGCAGTGTGAAACGTGCGCCGTGAAATCCCAGTATCCCGGCATCCTGCGGAACGTCGGTACCGGTCCACGGGGTGCGGCCCCGCTCGGCACTTTCCACCAAGGCAAAGCCGTCTCCGTCCGGACCGTCGAAACGCAACCGGTCCTCGCCCAAAAAGCTGCTTTCGGACAGGCCCGTCACGCCGTAAGTGCCAAGCCGCTCTTTCCAGAAGGGCAGGGCGCCTTTTGGGACCGCAAACACTGTCGTGCCGACTTCGCCCGTGCCCCGCCGCCCTTTGGGCATGTTGCCGAAGGGGAAATAGGTCATGACAGAACCGGGTGTGCCGATTTCGTCGCCGTAGTAGAGGTGATAAACCTCTGGCGCGTCGAAATTCACGGTCTTCTTGACGCGGCGCAGGCCGAGGGTTTTGGTGAAGAATGCATTGTTTTCAGCCGCATCGCCAGCCATCGAGGTGACGTGGTGCAGGCCCTTGATTTCCTTGATCATCGTTTCGCCTTTCAAGTCATCTGTCTCTTGTTACCACCAAGATAGGCCAATGCAGTGTTGTTCAAAATAGAAAGGTTCTTGCATTTACTGTTGTCGATAGTGCAATAATCGATCATGCAGGATATCAAATCAATCCGCGTGTTTCTGAAAGTGGCCGAGTTGAGCAGCTTTGCCGCAGCCGCGCGCAGTCTGAACATGACTCCCGCCTCGGTCACACGCATCGTCGCGAAGCTGGAGGAAGACCTTGGCCAGCAACTTTTGGTGCGCACGACGCGTCAGGTGGCGCTGACCAGTGCCGGCGCCACGGTAGCTGCTCGTTTCGCCCCTGTCGTGAAAGACTTCGATCAGGTCGCCGAGGAAATCACCCGCGCCGTGTGGCCGGATCGCGGGCGACTTTCGCTGAATGCGCCCTTGTCTCTTGGGCTGAGGCTGTTGCCGTCCCTGATTGACCGGTTTCGCCTAGCCTATCCGAATATCTCGGTTGATGTGACGCTCACGGATCGATTGGTGGATATCGTCGAGGAAAACTGCGATCTCGCGATCCGTGTGTCAGGTCCGCCCAGCGACAAATCGACAATCTGGCGCAAGATCTGCGAGGTGCCCCGTCATGCCGTAGCAGCACCCAGCCTGTTCGCGCGTATGCAGCGGCCCGAAACCCCGGATGACCTCGATCCATCGTTTTGTATGTCCTATTCGTCGCAGGGTCAGGCCGAGATCTGGGAGTTTCACAAAGAGGGGGCGAGCCGGAAACTTTCGGCAGGTTCTTCGGTCATCTCCAACAATGGAGACTTCCTGTATTCTTTGGCCAAGTTGGGGAACGGTATAGCGCTCCTGCCGGATTTCATCGCGAAGGACGGCATCGACTCTGGCGAAGTCGAAACGGTTCTGGATGACTGGACTTCCAACCCCCTCTGGCTCACGCTGTTTTATCCGCCCTACGACGTGCTCCCACCCGTGGTGGCGACATTCACCGATTTCTTCGAAGCCCATTTGCGCGAAGTGACAGGGTTTAACTTTGGCGGCACCAGATGAGGGCAGCCAGAAGGGCCAGTGGCGTTGATCGAAACACCGTGATGCAACTGTCTGGTATTTTATAATCCCTGCATGACTGTCCCGCGCAGGCAGGCAGATATCGCCACCCTTCACTGGGTCCCGCGTTGATCAAGCTCGGGTGAACAGCACGGGGAACTGCCCGCGTCGCATTCCAGCGCAGAGCGGCCCCAAGCTCCAGCCCTGCCCCCTGCCTCTTTCTTGTGGTCGCCGTAAGCCATGGCTTTTGAGCCAACCGGCGCGTCCGGACAAGTCACAGCGATATCTGGCCAGCCATGCGTCTTGAGCAAGGATCGTTCCGAACCCACCCGGCGAGGCCCCCAGCACCGCCACGGGCTTTCCAGCGAAGACTCTGGCGATGTCGTTCGCCGGGCGGCTCGTCCAGTCGATCGCGTTCTTGAACATACCCGGGATCGCGTTGTTGTATTCAGGCGTGAAAAGCAGCACGCCATCAGCGTCGGCGATCTGAGTCTTCAGAAACACCGCGATCATTTCTGGGACCACCGATGTGTTGTTCCGCAACGGATGACGCATGGGCATCATCGGATCAGTCGGGGCGCTGGTGAGCGGGCTTGAGACATACAGCGCAATTCGCGGTGAAAGCGATGCAGAATAACAACTTCCATGCACTCAACCTCCAGTAGATCTCTCCCCATCTATGATTGCTTAGTAGTGCCGTGTAGATCTGCGTCGAACTGAATTTGCACCTCGAAGAGCGCTGATGACAAACCAGGGTATAGTATACGTCGCTCAAGGCGAAGATTATTTGGCGCTTGCGCAGCAGTCCGCCCGATCGCTCAAGAGCGTCGATCCGGCGTGTCGGATCGAGATCTTCACCGATCAAGAGTGCAAGGATGACTGTTTTGATATAGTTCGTTCGCTTATCGCGGGACCGTCCCCCAAACTTGCCTGCCTTCCCCATACGAGCTTTGAAAGAACCCTGTATCTGGATTGTGATACGCTGGTCTTGGCTGCTTTGGGCGATCTGTTCGACATCCTCGATCGTTTCGAGCTGGCCGTCGCGCATGACGTTCGGCGAACCTCGCAATTGATCCGGGAGAAAGGCCGCCATTGTGTGCCCTATGCTTTCCCGCAGATGAATGCCGGCGTCATTCTGTACCGGCGCAGCGAGGAAACGCAGCGTTTTCTGCAAAGCTGGCAACACCAATATATTGAGCTTGGCGTCAAGCGGGATCAGGTGTCCTTTCGCGACCTGTTATGGTCCAGCGACCTTCGGTTTTATGTCCTGCCGCCCGAATTCAATCTGCGCCGTATGACCATGCTCGATGCCTGGGAACCCTTGGATGCAAGGCCGACAATCATGCACTCGCACAGGTTGCTTCAGCACCTGCGTCACGATGATCGCAGGCTGACCGATCCGATTTCCGTACATCTGGCAGAAAGGCTTGCCTTGACGGAAGAGTGGCAGCGCGAGGTGGATCGTGACCCGATGATGTCCGAGGCCGATTCCATTTCGCGGTTTTATTTGGCCGAAACTCACGAGACGACGCGCTCCGACGAACCAGACGATCAAAGCTCTGGTTCAGCAGGACCCTCCGGGTGCGTCCGCGAATTCGAAAAGAGAGAACCATGAACAAAATGACGTCCCAGAAGTCCCTTGTCGCAAGTCGCGAGGAGGTGGAGCAGGCTGCAAGACTGATCAAGACTTGGCTCAAAGCCCAGAACAATCCGGAAAGCGAAGTCGCGGCAGATATCGGACTGCAACTCGTGGACGCAGATCGTTCAGGACGATATCCCGCATTCAGCCGCACCTACGATCAAGACTTTTCCGCCGACGGGGACTATATAGCCACTCTTCCCGACCTGCAGAACAGCGACCATCTGGCCGAATTTTCTTCAACAATTCAGCATGTGGGTATCTCGAACTTTCGTTTGCCACTGCGCTACCGCCTGCCGTCGGGGGGCCACATCACTCTGGAAACCTCGGTAGCGGGCACAGTTCGGCTGGACGCGGACAAGCGCGGTATCAACATGTCGCGGATCATGCGCAGCTTCTATCGACACGCAGAACGAAGCTTCAGCTTTGATGTCATTTCCGAGGCATTGTCAGACTATCTGACCGATCTCGACAGTACGACGGCGCGAATTCATCTGGCATTCTCCTATCCAGTCAAAATTCGATCACTCCGCTCGGGACTGGAAGGGTATCAATACTATAATATCAGTCTTGAGCAGATTGCCTCGGGGCCGTGCGCTACGAATATCGTGCATCTGGACTATGTGTATTCGTCGACCTGTCCTTGCTCGTTGGAGTTGTCTGAGCATGCCCGGATGGTTCGCGGCCAGTTGGCAACGCCCCATTCCCAGCGGTCGGTCGCCCGTGTGTCGGTTGTTCTGGCGAAGGACACCGAAGAGCTGTGGTTCGAAGATCTGGTAAAACTCTGCCGCAAGGCCGTCCCAACGGAAACGCAGGTGATGGTGAAACGCGAGGACGAACAGGCGTTTGCTGAATTGAACGCAGCCAACCCCATTTTCGTCGAGGATGCCGTGCGTGCCTTCGCTAAAGAACTGTCTGGCGATCCCAGAATTGGGGACTTCCGTGTCGTCGCAAGCCATCAGGAAAGCCTGCACAGCCACGACGCGGTCAGTTTGCTGACCGAAGGCCCGACCTTTGCCACCGAGAGCCTCGAGCCGCAGTATTTCAAATCTCTGTATCACGTCGGCTGATGGCAATTTGCCAAGTCTGGACCTAACCAGACTTGGCGACCAAACTGAACACGCCGCTCTCAAGCTGCGTTTGATGGTTCCACATTTTCGCGAAGGGACCATTTGCCGCTCTCAGGACGTCGGGTGGGCCGTCTTCGACGATGCGGCCGCTCTCCATCACCAGAATCCGGTCGAACTCGGCAACGGTTGAAAGCCGATGCGCGATTGCAATGACTGTCCTGTCACGAAATACGGTCTGCAAGTTCTTGAGTATCCGAGACTCTCCCTGACCATCCAGCGCGGAAGTCGCCTCGTCCATTATGATGATTGGTGCATTCTTCAGGATGGCCCGGGCAATCGCCAGCCGCTGTCGCTGTCCGCCGGAAATGGAAGCCCCCCGTTCCCCGATATGCGCGTCAAAGCCGCTGCGGCCTTCGTGATCGACGAGATTGGTGATGAAGTCATGCGCTTCAGCCGTTCTTGTCGCGGCGATCATCTCTTCTTCGGTGGAATCAGGTTTTCCATACAGCAGGTTTTCGCGAACGGACCGGTTCAGGAAGGAAGGATTCTGCGTTACAACCGAAATATGGCTGCGCAGACTGTGTTGACGCGCTTCTGCAATATCTTGCCCGTCTATAAAGATGCGGCCTTGCTCGGGCTCGATGAGCCTGAGAACAAGTCGGATCAGCGTTGATTTTCCAGAACCGGATTCGCCGACGAGACCTACCTTCTGGTGCCCGGGTATCGTCAGATCCATGGACCTCAGCGGACCGGAATTTCGGAGGGCCTTGTGCGACACGTTTTCAAGGCGGATTTCGCCGTTGCTGATCCGAAGACCCGGCGCCTGGGCGCGGTCAGCAATCTCGTGCGGCCGTGCAAAGGAAGCAAGGCTTTCCCGGATGATACCTACGTTCTGGAACACGCTGCTTGCGACCCACATGATCCATCCGGTCATCCCGTTCAATCGGATCGTCAGGGCGGCAGCGGCTGAAACCTGCCCTAATGTTACGTCGCCCTTCGTCCAAAGCCACACGGCTGGCCCGACGACTCCGGCAATCATCGCGCCGTTCAAAAGGTTCATTCCCAGTGAAAGACCGGTCAGCTCACGCCGGTAAAGCTGAGCCCGCCGACGCAGGCGTTGCATTGCGGAAAGAGAAAAGTCCCGTTCCTTGCCGGTGTCCGCGAAGAGTTTTACCGTTTCGATATTGGTATAAGCGTCGACGACTGTGCCCGACACGGCAGATCGCTCTCCGGACCAATTCATCGACGCTATGGCGATCCGTGCCGACATCCTGCGTACATACAGAAGGTAGACGACCAGCCAGATCGCGAGCGGCAGACCGAGGCGGATATCGATGTCGCTCAGCAGGACAATGGCGGAAACAACATAGACCAGGCTGAACCAGATCGCCTCGAACGCCGAATGAAAGATTTCCTCGACCGCTTGCCCGACCTGCATGACCCGATTGCTGAGGCGTCCGGCAGGTTCCTTTTCGAAATATGACGTCGATTGACCCAGCAAATGCCCGTGTGCATGCCACCGCACCTGCTCCTGAAGGTTGGAGCCCACCGCCTGGTCAAGGAAAAGATGGTGAACCCATATCAGGAAGGGTCGTACGACCAAAAGGACAACCAGCGCCCCTCCCATCTCGAATTTGTGGTTCGTCCAGAATCCGTCGACTCCCGATTGGCTCATGATGTCGAGCAAGCGGCCGGCGTAGAAGATCAGCCCACACTCCAGTCCAGCCTTGAGAATACCGAGCAGCACCATCCACGGCAAAAGGTGCCGGAATGGCTGAATATGGCCCAGCAGAAATCGCCAGACAGAGTCCGGGGCAGCAAGAAAACTGGGGTTGGCGAACGGATCCACCAACTTCTCGAAGAACTTGTACATATTTCGTTTTTTCCTTTCGGCACACCTCTCGGTGCCAGCCTACTGCCGATAGCCTGCGTGGCTAAATCTTCTCACCGTGTCTCTCTCTCCATAACCACTGAAAGTGGCCAGGTCGACAAACAGATCACAACCTGAGGATGTTCTGGGCTGAAGGTATGCACGGGTCTTGCACCATCACCACATTTGCGTCAATCAGGTCGTCACAAGAGAACGTTCACTCTCAATGCATCTGATATGACGAGAAAAACCCATGAAACAGTTCTTGACCATCGCCCTGTTTACTGTGGCCCTGTTGGCTCCAGCAGTCGCATCAGCGGCGGGAACTCTCAAGGTAACAACGATCGACCCCGAGGGCGTTGCCACCGTCCAAGAATATACGTCCGACGATCTTCTCGCGATGGATACCGTTGAGCTGCGCACCGACAATGACTTTGTTGACCAGATGACAACCTTTACCGGCCCGCTCCTGCGGGATCTGATTGGCGCTGAGTCGCTTACTTCGGACGACGAGATTCAGATAACGGCACTAAACGACTACAAGACCACGATCCCGGCGCAGGAAGTGATCGATTACGATGTGATCATTGCGGTTCTGCAGGACGGACAGCCGATGTCGGTTCGTGACAAGGGCCCGTTCTGGGTGATCTATCCGATGAGCGAACATCCCGAGCTACAGGATCCAGGGTTCAACGACAGATTGGTCTGGCAGCTGTCCGAGGTGGAACTTCTCGGTAAGTGATAAACGCAGTGCAACGACTCTTCGCCCTGCGATGGATCGTAGCGGCCGCATTGGTGGTGGTCTTCGCAATGACCACCCTGGGCTACTTCTCTTTACGGGACAATCTGAGCGATCTCTCATCGACCAAACGCCAAGGTGCGATCTGGGAAGCAAACCAACTTGAATTCGAGCTGCTCAGATTCTCCAATTCGCTGGCAATGTTCATCGCAGAGGATCCGGACACGACTGCGGATAATGTAAGGTTCCGTTTCGACATTCTCTGGAGTCGCCAGGCCGCGCCCGCGTCTGATATCCGGGATAGCCCTGAATGGTCGCGGGCTGCCGAAGCAGAGGCGGTTGAGCAATTCGGAACCCTTCTGCGCGAAGTGGACAACATGGTTGTCACGCTGCAAGACGGCGACACCGAAACGGCGAAATACCTTCACACGGCTTTCAGAGAATTTTTTCTACCGCTGCACGAATTCACAATTCTCGTTAAGGAAAAGCAGGCCGAAATCGACCTCGAAGCAAGGGAGGAAATCTGGCGTCTGTCCCAATTTTCTGCGATGTTTGGCAGCATCATTGCCTTTGTATCGCTTTTGCTGGCCGCCCTGTTCTATATTGACGCGAGGTCTCATCGCCGAATTTCCAGCGAAAATATTCGGCTCTTTGAGGAATCGCAAGCGGCCTATAAAGCAAAGGTCGAATTTCTTTCGACGGTCAGCCACGAATTACGCACACCTCTGACCTCTATAAAAGGTGTGTTGGGCCTTTTCGTTGGGGGGGCTTTAGGTCCGCTGAGCGACAAAGCTCTGGAAATGTCGCAGATTGCCTATCGCAGCTCCAGCAAGCTGGAAGCGCTTATTAATGATATCATGGATTCGGCAAAATTAGAACGTAAGGGTTGGAATCTTAAAGTCAAAGATTTTGACTTGGCGCAACTTGCGGAGACTGCAGCAGAATCTCACCAAATCTATAGAATAGGCCGACTGATCCGCATCGTGAATAAAGCTGGCGGTGAAATACAAATGCAGGCGGATCCGATCAGGATAGAACAGGTAATCTCTAACCTCTTGTCCAATGCTATAAAATTTTCCGATGACAAGACGAACGTCATCCTGACAGTCGATCGGACAGATACAGAGGCGCTGATAACGGTTCAAGATTTCGGGTCTGGCATCCCGAAGAGTTTCAAGAGCAGAATTTTCGAAGAGTTCACTCAGGCGGACTCATCCGACACCCGATCCGCTGGTGGAACGGGTCTGGGACTTTCGATCGCAAAACACATTGTGGAATGGCATGGCGGAACCATAAGCTTCGAAAGCACCGAGGGCCTTGGAACGACATTCACTATTACCCTGCCACTCCGATCTTCAGTATCGCCGCTTGGTGAAACGGAATAACAACCACCGGGGCTCGCTGGATTCTGAAAGTGCATAGAAATTGCGTTGTTCAGTTGAGCGGGAACCTTTTGCCTTGCTTCGGCAAAGCCGCAGCTATTCGAACGCTGTGACCCAGATATCGTCTAGCCGCTTACTGATCTCAATTGGATTGAATGGTTTGGCTATGACTCCCAGTGCACCATTAGCCAAAAGGTGCAGATTGGTCTGCGAGTCAGCCTTTGCCGTCAGGAAAACTGCGGGGACTTCGCTCAAGCCGGGAATCTTACGAATTTTAGCCCAAGCTTCTTCCCCGGTCATGCCCGGCATCATCAGATCAAGCAAAAGAAGGTCGGGACGAAAATTTTTGCACAATTCCACCGCCTCGGGACCGGACGAGCTTTGGACGACCGTCAAGCGACTGTTCATCGACAAGGCCAAGCCGACGATGGTCCTCACATCGTCGTCGTCGTCAACGTGGAGTACGGTCTGGAATATCGGCATTCTGGCCATAGATCACATCACGGTCCTGCCTGCAAGTTGGCAATGAGGTGTCGCGGCGAGGATGGCCAGATGCGCGGAAGATGTCGGCGGGGGCATCGCGTGAACCCGGCTGATTGGCTCGGCTCTTTTGACGGCAGGATAGTGACCCATAATTCCGACCATCGCTTCAACTTGCGGTCGGGCTTCGCCTGAGCGTATTTAGCTGAAGCTTTGCCGAGGATCTCATTGTTCTGTTACAATTCAAGGTGTTCGGACCGCTTGATCTGCTGCCCTTCGTCGCTGGCAGCACCACCAGCATCCTTCGCTGCATTCCTCAGACAGACCGCAAGCGTCTCAGAGATGCAGCCATTCTTCGGTGGAATCGTCGCTATCCGAAATCCGGCGTCTCATAGGAACTTTGATACTTCAGCACCGCGCGGCAACGGTCTTCCGGTGGACAGGGGGTCGCTATCTCGCTTTTATCCCGGGGTCGCGATTTTCTCAGGTTTCAAAGCTTCCAGTAAACCCGGCGCGGTTCGGTTCACGACTTTACTACCAGTTCAGTTTGCGAGAAAGCCCCTCATCGGGTTGGATTAACGCTTCAATAAGGCTAACAGCGGAGCAGATGAGGTCAAAAGGTGACGACCGTTGAACAAGAAACTTAAAATCCTTCATGTCGAAGACGACGCCGATGTTTTACTAATCTGCAGAATGTCGATCGAACTTTCTGGTGAGTTCGATCTTCAGCAGTGCTCCGGGGGGGAA
Source organism: Oceaniovalibus sp. ACAM 378 (assembly GCF_008085915.1). GTDB lineage: Bacteria > Pseudomonadota > Alphaproteobacteria > Rhodobacterales > Rhodobacteraceae > Oceaniglobus. The sequence continues at coordinate 71,613 of NZ_VSJK01000019.1, forward strand.
GAAGCCTTGGTTTGCGCGGCAAGCTTTGCCGCAGACGTTATTCTGCTGGATGTGATGATGCCGGACATGAGCGGTGACCTCCTGTTGCAAAAGCTACGTGAACTCCCGAATTATAGTGACGTTCCGGCGATTTTCATGACAGGCAAAGCGCACAATTTTGAAAGGGCGGCCCTGCTAAAGGCCGGTGGGATAGAGGTTATTGTTAAACCATTCGACCCGATGACCCTTTCGCGGCAGATTATGGACGCCCTCGCGGCTGCTTAGAAAGCACGTCAGGTCCCAATCGTCCTGGCGATTTATGAAACGAGCCGGATCTGAACGCAATCGAGACGGCTTTCAAAGCTGGAGGCACATCTCCGCGACATCGGGGCATGAAACAGGGCGCGCCGTAAAGATGCATATGCCATTGAAAAGCGGTGTATTTAGAGTTTGAAGCCGCATCGACGAAGCGCAACGTTACGCGCTTCGCCACATGCCTTCAGAAGTCCAGATTTTCGACGTTCAGCGCGTTCGAGCGGATGAAATCGCGGCGCGGTTCGACGACATCGCCCATCAATTTGGTGAAGATATCGTCGGCCTCGGCCACGTCTTCGACCCGCACCTGAAGCAAGGTGCGCGCTTCTGGATCTAGCGTGGTCTCCCACAGCTGACCGGGGTTCATTTCGCCCAACCCCTTGTAACGCTGCAGCGTCAGCCCTTTTTCGCCTTCGCGCAACACGGCATCCAGCAGGCCCAGCGGGCCGAATATCGGCTGGCTGCGATCTTTGCGCACCAGCGTGGCCGGCGCGCGATAAACATCCTGCAACGCCTGGGTGACACTCCCCAGACGCCGCGCCTCGCCCGAGCGCAGGACTGGCCCGTCCAATGTGCGAACCTCTTCGACACCGCGCAACATGCGGGCCACGCGGATGCCGTGATCCTGAGTGATCCGACCCTGCCAACCCTTTTCGTATTCCACGGCGATCAAGTCTAGACGTTGCGCCACACGGTCGGCGGTGCCCTGAAGATCGGCGTCGACCTGCCCGGGGACAAAGGCCCCGGCGATCGCAGCCTGTTCGAGAATACGGTGCGGATAGTGGGTTGGGAAGGCATCCAGGATGCGCCGCAAAGTGCGTGCTTCGGTCACGATCCGGGCCAGATCGGCGCCGATGATTTCCTCGCCCGTTTCCAGTCGCAGCATGGCGCCTTCGACACCCTGATCAACCAGATAATCCTCAAGCGCGGCCTGATCTTTCAAATAGACTTCGGATTTGCCGCGCGCGACCTTATAGAGCGGCGGCTGCGCGATATAGAGATATCCGTTTTCGATGATTTCCGGCATCTGGCGGAAAAAGAAGGTCAGCAAAAGTGTGCGGATATGCGCACCGTCCACATCGGCGTCGGTCATGATGATGATCTTGTGATAGCGCAACTTGTCGATGTCGAATTCATCGCGCCCGATACCCGCCCCAAAGGCGGTAATCATCATGCCGATCTGATCGGAGCCCAGCATGCGGTCGAACCGCGCCCGTTCTACGTTCAGGATTTTGCCCCGCAGTGGCAAGACGGCCTGATTATAGCGTGACCGCCCCTGTTTGGCCGAGCCGCCGGCGCTGTCACCCTCGACAAGAAACACCTCGCGTTGGGCGGGATCCTTGACCTGACAATCGGCCAGTTTGCCGGGCAGGTTGGCCACATCCAGAGAGGATTTCTTGCGTGTCATCTCGCGCGCCTTGCGCGCCGCCTCGCGGGCCAATGAGGCTTCGACCACCTTACCGATGATCTGCCTGGCCAGAATCGGGTTTTCCTCGAACCACTCGGACAATTTTTCGTTGACCAGCGATTCAACGGCCGGGCGGACTTCGGATGAAACCAGCTTGTCCTTGGTCTGACTCGAAAATTTGGGATCGGGCACCTTGACCGACAGCACGCAGGTCAGGCCTTCGCGGGCGTCATCACCGGTAAAGGTTACCTTTTCCTTTTTGGCGATGCCGCTGGAACCGGCATACAGGTTCATCGTCCGCGTCAGTGCACCACGAAAACCCGCCAAATGCGAGCCGCCGTCCCGCTGAGGGATGTTGTTGGTGAAGGGCAGGACCATTTCGTTATAGCTGTCGTTCCACCACATGGCGACTTCAACGGTGATGCCGTTGGATTCGCCGATGATATGGATCGGGTCGTCCAGAATCGATGTCTTGGAGCGGTCCAGATACTTGACGAATTCCCTGACCCCGCCCTCATAGAACAATTCGCTTTTGAGAGGTTCGGCCGGGCGTTCATCTTCGATTATGATGCGAACGCCCGAGTTCAGGAAGGCCAGTTCGCGCAGCCGGTTTTCCAGGGTCTTGAAGCTGTAGTCGAGGTTGGAGAACGTGTCGGTGCTGGCCAGAAACCGAACTTCGGTGCCCTTGCGGCCATTCGCGGGGCCGACGACCTCCAGTGGTTTCACTGTTTCGCCACGCTCGAACCGGACGTAATGCTCCAAACCGTCGCGCCAGATGCGCAGATCCAGCCAGTCGGAAAGCGCGTTCACAACCGATACGCCGACGCCATGCAGACCGCCCGACACCTTGTAACTGTTCTGGTCGAACTTTCCCCCGGCATGCAGCTGGGTCATGATGACCTCGGCCGCCGACACGCCTTCACCTTCGTGGATGCCCACCGGAATGCCGCGCCCGTTGTCGGACACCGAAACGCTGCCGTCGGCGTGAATCTTGACGTTCACCGCGTCGGCATGGCCGGCCAGTGACTCGTCAATGCCGTTGTCCACAACCTCATAGACCATGTGGTGCAGACCGGACCCGTCGTCGGTGTCGCCGATATACATGCCCGGGCGCTTGCGCACGGCATCCAAGCCTTTGAGAACCTTGATGGAATCGGCGCCATATTCTTCGGGCATGGGGATCGTATCGGACATGTGAGCCTGCATTTTTGTTGATCGCCGTTTTATAGGGCTTTCACATCGACTTGTCACGTCGATGGCACAAGATTTGGCATCCGATTGGGGCGAAAGGGCGCATATATATCCCGGCCCGCACTTTTCAGGTCAGCGGGATCACACAGCCGACGGCAATCAGCATCCATCCGGCCACGATATTCGTGCGGCGCAGCGCCCCGGGCGACCCGAGAATCCGCCGCGCCCGGTCGATGAACACCGCGAAACACAGGTTGCCGACAAGTGGTACGATGATCGAGATCGCCATGACGGCGGCAATGTCGGCTCCTGTCACCCGGGTCAGATCCAAGAAACCGGGCAACACGCCCATATAGAACAGGATCGCCTTGGGGTTTCCGAGGATCACTGCCACCCCGGCGACGAAACCGGACCCAAGTCCGGGGCGGGTAAGGCGCGAATCCGTGGCGATTGACCGGTCCGCATTGCGGATCAACAACCCGCCCATCAGCAGGAACATCCCCGCGGCCACCCATTTCAGCACCGCCATCAAACCGGCAAAGGCGGATACGACCCAGGTCACACCCAGGATCGCCAGCAGCGGCCACAGCGCATCGCCGACTGCCACGCCCAACGCCAGGGGCCAGGCGGCGTGAAACCCGCCCGAAAGCGCGCGCGCAGTCAACGCGACCCAGACAGGCCCGGGCGTCAAGAACAGGATCACCAGCGCGCCCGCATACAGCAGCATATCATAGAGCGCCAAAGTCATCGCTACGACACCGGATCCAGCAGGCCAACCAACACCGTTTTGCCAATCTTGGTGTTGGGTCGTTGCCCGCCGTGGCTGGTTCTGCGCAATGGGCCGATGTCGGTCATCCTGCCTTCACCACAGAGCCATCCGGGTCGTCGCGCACGTCCAGCATCTGCGCGTAACCATCCAGTTCGGCGAACAATTCCCGCCCCGTTCCCGTCAGGAACACCTGTGCGCCAAGTGCGCGCAACTCGTCGAACAGCGCAGCGCGCCGCCCGGTGTCGAGATGCGCCGCCACTTCATCAAGCAACAGGATCGGCGCCGCGCCGGTGTCGGTGGCCAGCGCCCGTGCATTGGCAAGAATCAGCGAGATCAGCAAGGCCTTCTGTTCCCCGGTCGAACATTGTGCCGCCGACACGCCCTTCGCGGTATACTCAGCCCCCAGATCGGCCCGGTGCGGCCCGGTCAGCGTCCGCCCCGCCGCCAGATCGCGCCGCCTCCCGTCGCCAAAGGCCGCGCTCAGGTCTTCGGCGGTGACGGCCTTGTCTCCATCCGGCTGCAAGGCGGTTAGCGCACTGACAGGAAATGCCGTGGCTGCCGCCCCTTGCGCGGCGTGCACCCGGTCCAGCGCCATGGTGCGATTGGCAATGATCACGGCGCCCGCCTCGGCCATCCGCGCCTCAAGTGCTCCGTACCAGGCGGAATCGCGGACCTGATCCTTCAACAGGCGGTTTCTTTCGCGCATGGCCTTGTCATAGGTCAGAACCGCATCCCCATGACCGGGCTCAAAGCTCATGGTCATCCGGTCCCAGAACCGCCGCCGTCCGTCCGCGCCCTCGATCCACAGCCGGTCCATAGAGGGCACAAGCCAAAGCATCCGCACGATCCGTCCCAGCGCCACCTGTGGCACCGCTTTGCCATCAATGCGGGTTTCCCGCGGGCGTCCGGCCTCGGCCCGCGTGTCTATTTCATGGCCGCCCCCCGGCACTGTGACCTCGGCCCCGATCCGCCAGCCGACGCTTTCGGGGCGGCGCACCAGATCCTCGGCCCCCGCCCGGCGCAGCCCGCGCCCCGGCGACAAAAGCGATATCGCCTCGATCAGGTTGGTCTTGCCTGCCCCGTTCGCACCGAATATCGCGACAGGCCCGGGGGACAGATCAATCTGTGCGTGGCGATGCGACCGAAAATGCGACAGCGCCAGATGCGTTACCGCAAGGGTGCTCATTCAGCCCCCCGGTTTCTTCTTTGTAAAAATACTCCCCGCGGAGCGTCCGACAGGGTTCACACGCGCATCGGCATGACGACATAGACCGCCGATGTGTCATTGCCTTCCTGCATCAGGGTAGGATCGCCCGGTGAGTTGAACAAGAATACCGCATTTTCGCGATCCACCTGGCTGGCGATTTCCAGCAGATATTTCGCGTTGAATCCGATTTCCAGCTTCTCGTCGCTATAGGCCACGGCCAGTTCTTCTTCGGCGTTGCCACTGTCGGGGGCGTTGACCGACAGGATCAGGCGATCCTCGTCCAGCTGCAGCTTGACGGCACGTGACCGTTCCGAACTGACGGTCGCAACACGGTCGACCGCCTTGGCAAAATCGCTTGCGTCGACTTCCATCCGCTTGGTGTTTCCCTTGGGAATCACGCGGGAATAGTCGGGGAAGGTGCCGTCGATCACCTTGGATGTCAGCGTCATGTCATGGGTGGCGAACCGCACTTTGGTTTCGGAAACGGAAACAGCGATCTGTGCTTCGTCGTCGTCCAGAAGCTTGCGCATCTCGCCTACGGTTTTGCGCGGGACAATCACGCCGGCCATGCCCTCGGCGCCCATGGGAAGGGGCGCGTCGATCCGGGCCAGGCGGTGACCGTCGGTGGCGACACAGCGCAGGGTCATCTGGCCCGAGTCATCGGCCAGATGCATATAAACACCGTTCAGATAATATCGGGTTTCCTCGGTCGAGATGGCAAATTTTGCCTTGTCGAACAGCCGCCGCAGCACCGGTGCGGCGATGGAAAAGTTCGTGACATATTCCGATGACGCCATCACCGGAAAATCCTCCCGCGGGAGGGTGGCGAGCTGAAAGTTCGATCGCCCCGCCGCCACTGTCAGGCGCCCGGTTGCGGCGTCGTCAGACAGCGACACCAGCGCACCGTCGGGCAATTTGCGCACGATTTCGTGCAGCGTCACCGCGCTGACCGTTGTCGATCCTGCGCGTTCGACCTTGGCGGCGGCTTTGTCCACCACCTCAATGTCGAGGTCGGTCGCGCGAAAACTCACGACGTCGCCCTCGGCCTCGATCAGAACGTTGGCAAGGATCGGAATGGTGTTCCGCCGCTCCACCACCGATTGCGCATGAGCGACGGCGGTAAGCAGCGTACCGCGTTCGATGCTGAACTTCATGACCCACTCCACCAGATGCCGGGGAGCAAAACCTAACTGTTCTGCATCCCGGCGCAACACATTTATGTATTTTTCAAAGGATAATAACGGGCCGTCAAGGCCCTCTTCCGAAACAATCGCGAAACATCCGCGAAGTCGGTGCCATTTGTGGCGCGTTTATCGATCTTGTACCGACTATTGATCTTGCAACGACCGGCGCAGCAGTTCCAGATCTTCCGCAATCTGGTTGTCCGAATCTTTAAGGCTCTCGATTCTGCGGATGCCATGCATGATCGTGGTGTGATCGCGTCCGCCAAACCGGCGACCGATCTCGGGCAGGGATCGCTGGGTCAGATGTTTGCACAGATACATCGCCACCTGACGCGGGCGGGCAAAGGTGCGCACCCGTTTTGGCCCCAGCATGTCGGACAGTCGGATATTATAGTGATCCGAGACCTTGCGCTGAATCTCTTCGACCGTCACCCGCTTGTCGCTTTGGCGCAGGATATCAATCAGACATTCCTGGGTCAGCTGCAAGTCGACCTCGCGTCCGACAAGACTGCCGAAAGCGAACAGACGCATCAGGGCACCTTCCAGAACGCGGACGTTGGTGGTGATCCGATGGGCAAGAAACTCCAGTACACCGGCGCCGATTTCAACACCGCGAAATTGCGGGCGGTACTGTTCGACCTTCTTTTGCAGGATCCCCAGCCGCAGCTCATAGCTGGTCGGGTGGAGATCGACGACCAGCCCGGATTGCAGTCGCGACACAATACGGCTTTCCAGCCCTTCGATTTCACCCGGCGCGCGGTCGGCGGAAATGATGATCTGTTTGCGCTGATCGACCAATGCGTTGAACGTGTGAAAGAACTCTTCCTGCGTGCTGTCCTTGCCGCTGATGAACTGGACATCGTCCACCATCAGAACATCGACCGAACGGAACATCTGTTTGAAATCCATCATCTGCTTGTCGCGCAGCGCCTGAACGAACCGGTACATGAATTGTTCTGCCGACAGGTACAGCACGCGCAGTTCTGGATGGCGGGCCTGAAGTTCCCAGGCGATGGCCTGCATCAGGTGGGTCTTGCCCAACCCGACGCCACCATAAAGAAACAAGGGGTTGAAGGTCACGACCTCGCCCTCGGCCACACGGCGGGCAGCGGCATGGGCCAGTTCGTTGGACTTGCCCACGACGAAGGTGTCGAAGGTAAACCGGGTGTCCAGCTGTGCCCCCGGCAGATCGGCCTCGGGGCGTGGTGCGGCGCGGGGTGCAGGGGCGCGTCGTTCATCTGTGCGAGCTGCCGGGGCAGGGCGCGACGCGACATTCTGCACCTGAAATTCAATGCGATTTACCGTCTCTCCGGACTTGCCCATCTGGCTGATGATCCGATCGCCGAAATTGCGCGACACCCAGTCGCCGATAAAGACCGTGGGGACGTTGAACGTGACCACACCATTGTCGATTCGCGCAAATTCGAGCGGCTCGATCCAGTTTACATAGTTGCTGTGCCCGATCGACTTGAGCAGCTCTTGCCGGACTGTTCCCCAGGTTTCATTCGTCATATTGTGCCTTGTCGCCCCCAGTGTTTGCCTGTTCGTAACCAGTCGAAAAACCGGCCCTGCCGCCCGATCCGGTGGCGTAATAAACGCCTCCGGTGCAATCACTCGACGGGACCGCAGACACACCATCCCCGTTCCGGCAACGCAGAGTTGCCGGATGAGAAAGGCGCCATTGCGGCGCAAAGACAAATTGGTGCGACCTTGAAGCAGGGCGGAACATTCCGCCCGGCCTGTGACCGAACCCCGCTGGAAAGCGGCAGACTTTAACTGGCATGTCCAAGGATGTTGCCCCCCGGAATTCCCTCTGGCCTTGCCAGAAAGCACCTTGTCGCCACAGCATATTCCCCACGAAATGCTGTGCCTTACGGCCCGCTGCTTAACCTGTTCCAGTGTACCGACCGGGGATTTGACCCCTGTTGTGTCAGCTGTGAAAAGGTCCGCTCTGCGTCATGTCCCCAAGCGAAGTGAATCGCTTGGTCAACGTAGCAACGGTGATCACGCTTCCGCAATAGATCTATCGCCTTGACTCGGACAATGCTGACACGAATCTGCGGACGCCCTTTGGTGGTGGCAATAAGGGTGTCTTTTTGCCCACAGCCCAAGAAAAAGGCGCGCCCTGAAAAGGCGCGCCTTGTGCGAATCGTCACGATGGAAAGTGGCGGTCAGCCGATCGATTTCACACGGGACGACAGGCGCGAAATCTTGCGCGATGCAGTGTTTTTGTGGACCACGCCCTTGGTGACGCCACGCATCAACTCGGGCTGGGCGCTGCGCAGGGCGGCGGTTGCTGCTTCTTTGTCGCCCGAGGCAATCGCCTCTTCGACCTTGCGCAGGAAGGTGCGGATCCGCGAACGGCGCGCCTTGTTCACTTGAAAGCGGGCTTCGCTCTGGCGGGCGCGTTTCTTGGACTGGATGGTGTTGGCCATGGTGTGATCTTTCCGAATCGGTGTTTCAAAAAATGCTGTCGCACGTGGGAAACCCCGACCCCCGGGTTCACTACCGGGTCATCCGGCCTTGGCGGGCCTCACACGCATGTTGGCGCGTCGAATATCGCGCCGTGCCGCGATTGTCGAGCGTATTCTGTGTCTATCGGTCGCGAAACTGCGGTTCACGCTTTTCCAGAAACGCGGCCATGCCCTCGGTCCGGTCCTCGGTTGCAAACAGCCCGTTGAACAGACGGCGTTCGTGCAGCAACCCTTCGGCCAGGGTGGTCTCATAGCTGCGATTCACGGCTTCTTTCGCCGCCATGACGGCCAGTTGCGATTTCACGGCAATTTTCTGAGCGGTGGCCATGGCCTCTTCGATCAGTTTTTTCGCGGGTACGACGCGGGAGACCAGACCTGAGCGCTCGGCCTCCTCGGCCTCCATGAACCGGCCAGTCAGGTGCATTTCCATCGATTTCGACTTGCCGACCAGACGGGTCAGGCGCTGCGATCCGCCCATGCCCGCGATGACGCCGAGATTGATTTCCGGCTGGCCGAATTTCGCGGTGTCGGCGGCGATGATAAAGTCACAGGCCATGGCCAGTTCGCAGCCCCCACCCAAAGCAAAGCCCGATACGGCGGCGATGATCGGTTTGCGGCAGCGTTCGATTGCCGCGTACTCGGCGACGAAGGGTTCGTCGCGGAACATGTCGGTAAACGTCTTTTCCGACATCTCTTTAATGTCCGCACCGGCGGCGAATGTTTTTTCCGAACCCGTCAGAACGATACAGCGCACCTTGTCGTTGGCGTCAGCCTCGGTCAGGGCCTGAGCCAGTTCGCCCAGCAGGACCGAGTTCAGCGCATTCATCGCGTCGGGCCGGTTCAGCCGGATCAGCGCGACGTGGTCTGCGAGTTCGACGATGATCGTCTTGTAAGCCATGGTTTCGGAGCTTTCGCTTGGATCGTGAGACACCAAGCCTTAACTGGGAATCCCCGCACTTCAAGTCATCTTTGGCATTGTGCACAATAGAAGGACGATCGCCCGGACTGAACGATTCGGCGCACGGTCCCGGAACAATCGGCGGTGACGCAGGGCGTGCCTTCGCGGTCATAAACCCGAAACGCATGCTGAAAATACCCCAGTTCGCCATCGGTTTGCCGGTGGTCGCGCAGGGACGAGCCGCCCGCCTCGATCGCTTCGGACAACACATCGCGGATCACCGGAACAAGGGCTGCGGCCCTTGCGCGTGACAGGTCCGACGCTTTGCGCAGCGGCGAGATTCCGGCCCGGTGCAGTGTTTCGCAGACATATATATTGCCCAGCCCGGCAACGATTCTCTGGTCCAGAAGCACTGTCTTGATCGGGCTTTTGCGCGGCTTCAGGGCATCGGCCAGGTAGGATTCGCTGAATGCGTTGCCAAAGGGTTCGGGGCCGATCTTTTCGATCAGCCAGTGACGTTCCGTCGCATCACTTGCCACCAGATCCATCGCACCGAACCGCCGGGGGTCGTTGAACGTGATCCGCGCACCTGATTCCATGTCAAAGACCACATGATCATGCTTTTCCGGCGTGGGGTGATCGCGGTGAAAAACGCCCAGTGGATCGCCGCTGACCAGCATGCGTCCCGACATGCCCAGATGCACAATCAGGGTTTCACCGCTGTCCAGATCGGCCAGCAGGTATTTGCTGCGTCGCCCCAGCCGGATGATTCGCTTTCCGGTCAGCCGCGCAGCCATGTCGGGCGGAAACGGCCAGCGCAGATCGGGGCGGTTCACGGTGGCGCAGGTGATCCTCGCGCCCTCCATCACCGGGGCAAGTCCGCGACGAACCGTCTCGACTTCGGGCAATTCAGGCATCTGCACGCCCCCTTTGATTGTAACCTACACCAAGCGCCCTATAAGAAAGGTGAGTTTCAGGGGATCGCAAGAGCAGATGACCGACGAGCAGGACAACACCACACATTTCGGGTTCCAGACGGTGCCTGAATCCGAAAAAGCCGGCAAGGTGCACGGCATCTTCACCAACGTGGCGAGCAAGTACGACATCATGAACGACGTGATGTCGGGCGGTGTGCATCGCTTGTGGAAGGACGCGATGATGGATTGGCTGGCGCCCCGCGCCGGTCAGAGGCTGCTGGATGTTGCCGGGGGTACCGGCGACGTCGCCTTCCGGTTCATGCGCCGCGCGCCCACAGCCCATGCCACGGTCTGTGACATGACCGAATCGATGCTGATCGCTGGCCAGAAACGTGCCGAGGCGGAAAAGCTGGCCGGATCGCTGGACTGGATCGTCGGCGATGCCATGGCGCTGCCTTTCGCCGACCGGTCCTTTGACGTCTACACCATCAGTTTCGGCATTCGGAACGTCACCCGCATCCCCGATGCGCTGTCCGAGGCGTTCCGGGTGCTGAAACCCGGCGGGCGGCTGATGGTGCTGGAGTTTTCGCAACTCCCCAACCCCATGATGCAAAAGGCCTATGACCTGTATTCCTTCAACGTCATTCCCCGCATGGGACAGGTGATTGCCGGGGATCGTGACAGTTATCAGTACCTTGTCGAATCGATCCGCAATTTCCCCGATCAGGAAACCTTTGCCGACATGATACGCGCCGCCGGTTTTGAGCAGGTGAAATACCGCAACCTGACGATGGGCGTCGCCGCGCTCCATTCGGGATGGAAGCTGTAACATGCGCGGCCCACACAACATCTGGCGGTTGATCCGCACCGGCGCGACGCTGGAACGCACAGGCGCGATGAACGTCGTGCTGGATGCCTTTCAGGCGCCGCGATCCCTGCGCATCGCGGCCAAGGTGCTGGCGGTGCCGTTCAAGTGGCTGGGATACAAGGGCGATCCGAGGCACCCCCCGGCTACCCGCGCGCTGACCGCACTTGGCCCGGCGTACATCAAGTTTGGCCAGATCCTGTCGACCCGCCCCGATGTGGTGGGCGATGAATTGGCCGCGCAGTTGCGCGTCTTGCAGGACAAGCTGCCGCCTTTTCCCTTGGCCGAAGCGCGGGCGATGGTCGAGCAGGAACTGGATATCGAGATCGACGCGCTGTTTTCCTCGTTTTCCGAACCGGTGGCGGCGGCCTCCATCGCGCAGGTCCATAAGGCCACGTTGCGCGACTCGGGGCGGGAAGTGGCGGTCAAGGTCCTGCGCCCCGGCATCGAAAAGGCGTTCAAGAAAGATGTCGATGCCTTCTATCTGGCGGCCCGGATGGTTGATTTGCTGGCCCCCGGGGCGCGACGTTTGCGCCCGATGGAAGTCATTCGCCACTTTGAAGGCGTGGTGCTGGGCGAGTTGGACCTGCGGATGGAAACGTCTTCGGCTGCCGAATTCGCCGCCAACACGGAAGGCGACGAAGGGTTCCGCGTGCCACAGGTTGAGTGGTTCCTGTCGGCGCGGCGGGTGATGACCCTGGGTTGGGCCGAGGGCATCCCGGCGAACGACCTTCCCGCGATCATCGCGGCGGGCCATGACCGCAAGGCACTGGGCGAAGGCGTGTTGCGGTTGTTTCTGAACCATGCCCTGCGCGACGGTTTTTTTCACGCTGACATGCATCAGGGCAACCTCAAGATCGCACCGAACGGCGATATCATCGCGCTGGATTTCGGGATCATGGGGCGGCTGGATGAATACACCCGACGGGTCTATGCGGAAATCCTGTTCGGTTTTATCCGCAAGGATTACCGCCGTGTAGCCGAAGTGCATTTTGAGGCCGGATATGTGCCCGCCGACAAGGATATCGACGAATTCGCCCGCGCTCTGCGGTCGGTGGGCGAACCGATCTTCGGCATGGATGCGACGCGGATATCCATGGCGCGTCTGCTGACCTATCTGTTCGAGGTGACCGAGCGCTTTGGAATGGAAACCCGGACCGAACTGATCCTGCTGCAGCGCACAATGGTGGTGGTCGAAGGCGTTTCACGATCCTTGTATCCGCAGATCAACATCTGGGAAGTCGCGCATCCCATTGTCGAGAATTACATCAAGGAAAACATCGGCCCCAAGGCGCTGCTGCGCGATCTGACGCGCACTGTGCAGGTACTGGGCCGGTTCGGACCGAAATTGCCGCAAATCGCTGAGGCGGCGCTGATGCGCCAGACCCAAAATCCCGCGCCTCCTGTGGGGCGCAGCGTGGTCGAGACGGCGGGACTGATCGCTCTGGGTGCGGTTGCGGTGTCAGCGGTCTATTGGCTGGTCCAACTGGTTCAAGCGCTCTAGCTCGGCCTCCATCGCCGCTTTGCAATCACTCTCGCCGTGCGCCAACCGCCAGCCGCAGTGAACCGCCATCCGCCAGAGATGCGCAGGTTCGACCGCTGCGAAACGCTGTGCTGCGCCGTGGGCCACAAGACAGGCGTGGCGGTCGGTTTCCGAAAGCGGTGGCCGCCCGGCCAATACATGCATCGCCGGAGAAAGGAACACTGCAAGATCATGGGCTGGATCCCCGGCCGCCGGACATTGCCAGTCGATCAGGATCGGACCGTCCGGGGTGGCAAGGATGTTGTCGGGGGCCGGGTCGCCATGCAGCAGGCACAGCCGCGCGGGCAGGGCGTCTGCGTGGAACGCGGGTCGGTGGGTCGCAAGCCTTGCGCGTAGGGCCACGGGCAAGGTGCGCAGAATATCTTCGGCCTGCGCCAGAATGGCCGGTATATCATCCGCGACCCGGCGCAATCCCACAGGCGGCGCCTGATCGTGAACCCGCGACAGCGTACGCCCGATGTCACTGGCGGTGACCGGAATGGCCCGATCCGGGACATGGTCATAGATCAGGCAGGGCCCTGCGACAGTGTTCAGCGACATTGCCCCACCCGGTGCAAGCCCGAGGGGGGCCATGAAACGCATCGCCGCCAGTTCCGCATCCGGATCGTTGGGAAACAATGGTGTTGCGCGGTCGTGACAATGCAGCTTGCACACCAGACTGCGCGACCCGGTGTCGACCCGCCAGACGATATTTGTCCGTCCGCCGGGTAAACGCTGCCAGAGCGATGCGGGTTCGGCCAGACCTGCCTCTTCGAGCGCGCGGCGCAGGGCGACGTCGGGCTGTGCCGGGCTGGCAGCCGCCGGATCCATGTCTTTGTGTTGCATCGCCTGTTTCCCGAAAGTACCGGGCAGCCATGGAGCAGGTCCGTGCGTCGATCAAGCGGCGGATGCTAAGGACGTCGCATCCACTGCACCCGGCGCACGCAGCGCGGTGACCGTATCGGCGAAGATTTCAATGCCGCCGGGCATCACCAATACCATGCCGCGAGGGTCGATGCGGACCTCACGCACCGCGCCATAGGTCTGTGTCGGTTCGGATGCGACCAGCGTGTCGTTAGAGAAACTCTCAAGCCAGAAATCGTACTGGCCCGGGGCCAGCGGCGCGCCCGAGGGATCGGTGCCATCCCATGTAACGGCGTCGCCGCTTGCGGTGATTGTTTGCCGGTCAACCTCGGCCCCGGTCGAATCGAAAACCACCAGTTGATGGCGTTCCCCGGCGATGGGATTGGGAGGCAGAATGCTCACCGCAGTGCCGTCATAGGCCACAGGCATGGCGGCCCGCGCCTCCATCCCAAGCCAACCGGCCATCTGACTGAAGCCACTCTGACCCATCTGCCCGGCCAGAGCGACCAGAAGTTCGTTTGTGCGCACCTGCTGTTCCACTCCCGAAAAAGTGGCGAGCTGCACCGCGAACTCTTCGGAATTGATCGGGTTTAGCGGATCCTGATTGGTGATCTGAGCCGTCAGCATGCGCAAGAACGTATTGAAATCCGAGGTAATGGCGGCCGCTCCGGTGCCTGCGCCATTGGTCGGAGCAGTCAAAGCGCTGTTGGTCGTGATCTGCATGGTCTGTCCTTAAAGTCTGAGGTCAAGCCTGTCGTCGGCCCGGTTCACGGTGTGATATTGTGCAGGCTGGATCTGTTGTTCGGTGTCGCCAACTCCGACGGGCGCATTGCCCGGTTCGACGTGGGCACCCGATCCACCCGCCCCACCCGAACCGAGTTGGAACGACAGGTTGCGGAACCCGAGATCGCGGAAATCGGCGGCAAGTTGATCCAGATGACGGCGCAACAGCGCGGCGGTTTCGTCACGATCCGCGTGTATCGTCAGCGTCAGCCCCTGTTCCGTCGGTGTCAGCGTCATCCGCACCGCGCCGAGTTCTTCGGGCGCCATACGAAGTTCAACCGGGCCACGCGAAAGATCACCGATGGCCTGAACAATCTGTTGGGTCACGGGCGGGGCGGATGGCTGGGGAGGTGGAGTCTGCATCGCAATGACTCGCGCCTCGGGGGCAGTAGAGGGCGCGACGCCCGGCGCTCCTGGGCCGTCGGACGGATCCATTGTCTCGGAAATCGGGATCGTAAGGGGGACAGTCTTGCGGTTGCTTTCGGGAGATCCGGCAGTTCCACCAACAGGTTGTGTCATTGGCGGGTTTGGCTGATTCGGGACAGTCTCCAGCCCGGCGCGACGATCTGTTGGCGCGGTGTGGTTTGCAGGATCTACGCTGGCTGGCAAAATCAGGCTGCCTTCCGTTTTCTGTCCTTGTCCCGTCTTGCCCTGTGTCGGATCGGGGAGTGGACCGGCCGATGAGAGTGCCACCACAGATTTGCTGGGGGCCGGACTGACCGCGGGGGCATTTTCAGAGACGGAAGCCTCGGTCAGGGCTGAAACCGAAAGTGTCACGGATTGCGGGGCCAGTGCCTTTGTGATGCGGTATTGGGTCGGGAGGGTGGCAGAGCTTGGCGTCGAGGTCGCTGTGGCTCGTATTGTCGTTTTTAAAGACGGGTGAGCGGGCAATTCAAGGGGGGATAGGGCGGTGGTTTTAGCCGATCCCCGCTTACCGAAATCGGCTTTGTCGCCGTGTTCCGCCGGACCGGTATCCATGGCGTTTACCGTGCGAGACAGCATCTCGTCGCTCGGCCGGTGGGGTGACAACGGACGGGCTGCGGTCGGATTGAAAGATGGATGATCGCGGGTTTCGACCGATCCGCCCTTTGCCTGTGCCTGTGGTTTGGCTGCCTGGCCAAGCGAGTCACCTATGAACCGCGCAGACAGATGAGGTGTCTGACCGTCGACGGGGGCGTGGAACATGACGGACCCCGGATGGTTCGACGGCCCGATGGGCGAAGAGACGAATGGGGCGGCCGAATCCGTCCGGAGAGGAGCGTCGGACGCACGACCGAGGGGCGCGGATTGGGCAAGTTCGCCAGCAGGCTTCGGCTCCGCGTTCAAGCGAGGATCGGTTGCAATCGATCCCGCCGGAATCTTGTGCAAAGGTTCCCTTTCCTGCCGTCTGGCGGGATCGGTCCATGCAATGAATAGCGAATCGTAAGCTTTGCCAAACGGAATGCCCGGCAAGGTTGACGAGCGATTCTCATGAAGCTGCGGCACCGCCGGAAATCCTGTGACGCGCTCTTGAAGTGTCGGATCCGCAGTGGAACTCTTAACTGTAATGGCTGATTTCTGCTCGTCTACAGGCGTGCCGGGCGACAAAACACTTTGCCCGCCGAAGTGCGGATCGGTTTGATTTAACGATGGCATGGCGGCGGAAAAGCCGTCGCGCGCAAGGCCGGCGTGACCCCAGTGATTGGCCAGATCGGCGCCACCGGGAAAATGCGATGTTCCCGGGCGCTGTCGCAACACATTGTCCGTGTTGCTTGAAATTCGCACCTCAGGCGCGAGGGGAGATGCCGTAATGGGGCTCGGCGCGAATCATTGCCGTTGTGACTTGCTGAACGGTTGGCGTTGAGGTGTCGTTGCCCTTGGCACGCAATGCGTGCTTACGGGGTCTTGCCCTGAGGCGCGCCCC